>CAVXVV010000023.1:0-195833 GCA_963765195.1 uncultured Candidatus Rokubacteria bacterium | reverse complement strand
GGAGACAGACCCTCTTTTCGGGGAACCTGACGTCGGCCGGTCACAGGAGGGGGTTTCAGCCGGCTGACGCCCAGTGGTCCGGGGGCTGGCCCGTGCGGGACCGGCCGCCGTGGGGCCAGCGACGTCGCGTTCATGGCCACGGACCGGAGGTAGTCGACCGTCTCGAGACCGGACTGGTAGACGTGGTCGCGCCAGACGCGCTCGACCTCGTCGGCGTCGCGGTTCACGATCGCCTGCACGATGCGCTGGTGCTCACGGTGGCGGAGCCGCCGGAAGTGCGCCTGACTCAGCACGCGGGCGCTGAAGTGTCGGATGCTCCGGTCCCACAGCCCGTCGGTCATGCGGATCAGGAGCCGGTTCCCCGACTGGTGGATGACGACGCGGTGGAACTCCGCGTTCGCCTGATGCCAGGCCTCGGGATCGTTCCGGGTCGCCGCCCCCTGCATCGTCCGGAGGAGCTCGCGCAGACGCCGGATGTCGGCGGCTCTGAGGTTCGGCACGGCCAGGCGGGCCGCCAGGGCTTCGAGGCGGCTCCGGACCTCGGCGATCTCGCGCACCGCTTCCGGTGACACGAGGCTGACCCGCGTCGAGCTGCGCGGCGTCACCTCGACGAGCTCCTCGGCCTCGAGCCGCCGGATCGCGTCGCGGACGGGCATGGGGCTCACGCGGAACTGCTCGGAGAGCCGGCGGACCGACAGCGTGCTCCCGGCGACGATCTCGCCCCACAGGATCTGCCGGCGCAGCTCGGCGTAGACGACCTCGTTCAGGCTCTGCGGGCGGCTCTCCAGGGAAGGGGCAGGGACGGGGGCCGGCCCTCGGCGGTTCACGGGGCGCACGCGAGTCTGATATCACAGCGCCGCGAAGGCTGTCAAAAGGGACGCGGCCCCGCCACGTGCGGATCGGCGTGCGGTCCGCGCCCGATCGAGCACTGGAGGGAATCATCTCCGGATGCGGACTTGACACCGTCCTCGAAACTGAGATATCAGTTTGGCATCTGAGTTCGAGACCGCGCCTGGCACCCGAACCGGTGAGGATCGTGAGCAGCCGCATCGATCCGAAGCGCCTGAGCCGCCACGCGGGGACGCTCCGCTCCGTGCAGCGATTCGAGCAGAAGGCCGAGCTGGCGGTGCGCGCCGGCTTCGGCGCGTGGGCACTCCGCAGCGTGGAGCTCGAGGCGTACCTCGCCGAGGGCTGGACGATCGACGACGTGCCGCGCCTCAACGAGGCGCATGGACTCACGGTCTCGGAATCGGGCTCGCTGATGCAGTGGCAGTTCACCGGCGGCGTGCCGCTCCTCAACGCGTTCCAGCGTCCGCCCGGCGAGGGCGCGGGACCGCTCCGCGAGATCGTGTCGCGCGTGCTGGGCAAAGGCTACGCTGGCTACTTCGTCCTCGAGGTCCTGAGCCAAACGCGCTGGCGCGAGGATCCCCTGGCGGTCGCCCCGCGGTGCCACGCCGGGGCCATGAAGGTGCTCGCGGCCGCGTAGACGCCGCGTTTCTGGACGGACCACCAGGTGCCCTGAGACGGGTCGCCGGGCCGGCCGATGCGCGCCGGCCGGCATGAAAGGAGCGGATATGCAGCGTCGCATGTCGCACCAGATCCCGGGCGTGCTGTTCATCCTGGCGGTGGCCTCCGCGCTGTCGCTCGCGTGGTGGGCTCCGGCCGCGGCGAACGAGATCGTGATCGCCGTGTGGACGAGCCCCGAGGCCGAGAACCTGAAGCGGGCTGCGCCTGTCATCGCGCAGAAGACGGGCCTCCGCGTCGAGATCGACGAGATCGCCCGCGACGCGTATCGGTCCAAGGTGAGCACGACGCTGCTGTCGAAGGCGCCGGCGTGGGATGTGGTCTGGCTGCCCGGCGAGTGGGTGCCGGAGTTCGCGAAGGCCGGCGCCATGACCCCGGTGGACACGATGCTCACGAAGGAGCAGCTCGCGGAGCTCCGGGGCCTCGACACCAGCACGTTCGAGGGGAAGCTGTGGGGACTCCCGACCGAGTATCACCCGGTCTACCTCTGGTATCGCCCGAGCCTCCTGAAGGCGGCGGGCGTCGAGGTGCCGCAGACCTGGGACGAGTACCTCGCCGCGCTCCGGAAGCTCCAGAAGGTCGACGCGTCGGGGAAGGTCGAGCGGTACGGGACCGTTCTGCGGACGGGGGTGCCGGGAGTGAGCGGCGGCATCGAGTTCGCCACGTTCTTCCTGGGCTTCGGCGGCGCGTGGCTCGATGCGAACAACCGCCCGGTGATGAACAGCCCGCAGGGGATTGCCGCGCTCAAGTACTTCGTCGATATCCTGCGCACCGAGAAGCTGGCGCCGCCCGACTCGGATGCGATCGGGTATCTCGAGAAGAACCAGTACCTGCAGGCGGAGCGGGCGGCGATGGCCGTCCAGTGGTCGGCCGCCTTCGACCTCCTGACTTCCTGCGAGAAGAGCCCGAAGATCTGCAAGGACATCGCGGCCACCGTGGTGCCGGGGCGGCGTGAGGGCAATGCGGTCAAGCGGGGCGCCTTCATGAGCGCGGAGAGCTGGATCGTGCCGACGAGCTCCACCAGGAAGGACGCCGCGAAGACCTTCCTCGCGTTCCTCGCCTCCAGGGAGGGCGCGAGCGTCTGGGCGATCAACGGGGGCGACCCCGTGAACAAGGCCGTCTACGCGGACGCGGAGGTCCTGAAGGTCCGGAAGGACTTCCCGCTGATGGCCGAGACCATGACCTTTGCCACGCTGTTCCCGCGTATCCCGCACACCGAGCAGCTGCGTCAGGTGTGGGCGCGGGAGATCAACCTGGCCGCGAATCAGAAGAAGAGTCCCGAGCAGGCGCTGAACGACTGCGCGGCCGAGTGGACCCGCATTCTGAAGGAAGGCGGCTACCTCAAGTAGCCCGTCGACCGCGGCGCCCGGCCGGTCGTTCGCGGAGCCGGCCGGGCCCGATCCCTACCATCAGAAGGAGCGCGGCATGCGTCTTGAAGGCAGGGTGTCGCTGATCACGGGAGCCGGCGGAGGCATCGGGCGCGCCACCGCCCTGCGGCTGGCGGAGGAGGGGAGCGACCTCGCGCTGGCGGACATCAATCCGGCCCTCATGGCGGAGACGGCGACGCTCGTGCGCCACAAGACGGGCCGACGGGTGACAGAGTCCGTCGTCGACGTGACCCGGCCCTCCCAGATCGGGGCGATGGTCGACCGGGCGGTGACGGACTTTGGCCAGCTCGACGCACTCGTCAACAACGTGGGCGTCCAGCACATCGCGCCGCTCCTCGAGGTCACCGAGACGGACTACGACCGAATCCTGGCGCTCAACCTGAAGTCCGTGTTCTTCGGAATCCAGGCCGCCGCGCGCGTGATGATGAAGCAGCGCGCCGGGAAGATCGTCAACCTGTCGTCGACGGCCGCCCGGGTGCCGGTCCCGAACTGCATGGCCTACGGCGCCGCGAAGATGGGCGTCATCAGCCTGACGCAGTCGGCCGCGATCGCGCTCGCCCCGTACAACGTCAACGTCAACGCGGTCTGCCCCGGCTTTGTCCCGACGCTCATGGCCGAGGACATCGGCCGCGGCTACATGAAGCACTTCGGGATCAGCAAGGAGCAGCGCATCGAGCAGCAGATCCAGGGCGCGCCGTTCAAGCGGCTCCAGCAGCCCGAGGATATCGCGGCGGCGATCGCGTTCCTGGCGTCCGACGACGCCCGTGAGATCACCGGCGTGGCGCTGAACGTCAACGGCGGCATGTCCATCAACATGTAGCCGGTCGTGAGGCCGGGGGAGAGGTCGGGTGCACGATCCTGGCCGGAGCGAGGGACCGTGACGGGCGCTGAGCGGACGAAGCCCGTCGCCGTGCGGGCGGCCGCGGAGGCGACCGTCGCGCGGCCGACGCGTCGGCTCCGGCTGGCGCGCCTCTATCCCTATCTGCTCGTCGCGCCGACATTCCTTTTCCTCGTGACCGTCTTTCTCTACCCGGTGCTGTACTCCCTCTATCTGAGCACCCGGCAGATGCAGCTCTTCGAGTTCGGGACGGGTGGCAAGTTCGCCGGGGTGGCGAACTACCTGGCGGCGGCGCGCGATCCCCTGGTCTGGAACGCCGTGACGCGCACCAGCGTGTTCGTGGTGGGCGCGGTGGCGCTCGAGCTGACCCTGGGCCTCCTGATCGCCCTCTTCCTGAACCAGCGCCTGCCGGGGCGGCGCCTTCTCCGCGCCATCGCGCTGTTCCCGCTGATGCTGACCCCCGTGGTGCTCGGCATCACGTTCCGGATCCTCTTCAACTACTCCTACGGCATCGTCAACTACGCGCTCGACCGGGTGGGGATTGCGCCGGTGGTCTGGCTGGCCGCGACGCCCTGGGCCACGATCGCGGTGATCGCCGCCGACGTGTGGAACCAGACGCCCTTCGTGACGCTGCTTCTTCTGGCGGGCCTCCAGTCGATCCCCGAGGAGTACTACGAGGCGGCCCGAGTCGACGGCGCCAGCGCCGTGCTCCGGTTCCTCCACGTCACGCTGCCGCTCCTCGCGCCGGTCGTGTTCGTGGCGGTCTTCTGGCGCTTCGTGGCGACGTTCCGCGTGTTCGACATCGTCTTCGTCATGACGGGCGGCGGGCCCGCCGAGTCCACGGAGACCCTCAGCATCCTGGTCAACAAGCTCGCCTTCAGCTACGGGCAGCTCGGGTACTCCGCGACCGTCGCGGTCGGGATGGTCCTGTTCATGGCGACGGTCGCCGTCGTCTACTACCGCGCCTCGAGCGGCGTGCGAGGGGAGTGAGGGATGTCCGGCGCCGCGTGGCCAAGAGTCCGCCGGATCGCCCTGCTGGCGGGAAGCGTGCTGCTCGTCGGGTACGTGGCCTTCCCGATCCTCTGGCTGGCGCGGCTGTCGATCCTGCCGGAGACGCTCCTCATCGAGCTGCCGCCGGTGTGGCTGTTCAAGCCGTCCTGGTCCGGGTACCGGGAGGTGCTGACGCTCCATCCCTTCGCGCGCTATCTCCAGAACAGCCTGGTGGTCGCCGTGTGCAGCAGCGCCGGGGCGATCGCCATCGGGCTGCCGGCGGCCTACAGCTTCGTGCGCTTCCGGTACCACGGCCGGGAGCCCCTGTCGCTCGCCGTGCTGTGCGTCCACGTCATGCCGCCGATCGCGATGATCATCCCGCTGTTCGTGATCTACTCGCGGCTCGGTCTCCTCGACACGCGGGTCGGCCTGATCGTGACGCACATCTCGTTGACGCTTCCACTGTCCGTGTGGCTGCTGCGCGGGTTCGTGCTGCGGGTGCCCGTGGAGCTGGAGGAGGCGGCCCAGGTCGACGGGTGCGGCCGGCTCGGCGCCCTGTGGCGGGTGGTGATCCCGATCATGGCGCCGGGGATCGCCGCCACCGCCGTCCTCACGTTCCTCTACTCGTGGAACGACTTCATCTACGCGGTGATCCTGACCGGCCGGGGTGCGCGCACGCTTCCGGTCATGATCTCGGGATTCATCACCGAGCGCGCGGTGTACTGGGACCGGGTCGCCGCGGCGGGGATGCTCGTGATGCTGCCGACCGCGATCCTCGGCGTCGCGGTGCAGCGCTACCTGGCGACGGGCCTCGCCGCAGGCGCCGTGAAGGGGTGAGAGGCATGGGAACGGTGCGGACGCTCGACGTCGAGGGATACATCGCCGCCCCGGTGCTGCCGCTGCGGGACGACGGGGCGATCGATCTCGACGGGATGGACCGGTACGTCCGGTGGATCGCCGACGACAGCCCGAAGGCGCTCGTCGTCAACTCGAGCGCGGGGGAGGGCGAGCTCCTCTATCCGGAGGAGCGCGCGCAGGTGCTCGAGCGCGTCGTGGCCGCGGTCGGGAACCGGCTGCCCGTCCTGGCGGGGATCATCAGCGAGTTCACCGCCGACGCGGTCGCGCAGGCGCGCGCGGCCAGCCGGGCCGGGGCGTCGGGGCTGCTCGTCTTTCCGCCTCGGGCCTTCGGCGGTGAGGGGCTGCCCGCCGCGACGGTGGTCGAGTATCACCGCGCAGTCATCCAGGCGAGCGGGCTGCCGGTGATCCTGTTCCACCGCCCGGCGCAGTTCGGCGGTGTCGTGTACCCGGCCGAGACGTTGCGCCAGCTGGCCGACCTGGAGGGCGTGGTCGGGCTGAAGGAGGCGAGCTTCGACGCGACGCGCTTCATCCAGATCGTCCGGGTGAACCGGACGTTCCCTCGACCGCTGAAGATCCTGACGGGCAACGACACCTTCATCTACGAGTCGTACCTCCTGGGGGCGGACGGCGCGCTCCTCGGCATGGGCGCCACGGCGACGGCGCCCCAGATCGCGATGCTCGAGGCCGCCCGCCGCGGCGACCTCGCGACCGGGGCCGCTCTCCGGGACCGGCTCGACCCGCTTTGCCAGGCGATCTACGCGGCGCCTCTGCGGAACTACCGCGTCCGCATGAAGGAGGCCCTGGTGTGCCAGGGAATCCTGAAGAACGCGGTCGTGCGGGCGCCGCTGCCGGCCGCGTCGGAGGACGAGCGGGCCAGCATCCGCCGCGCGCTGATTCACGCGGGGCTGCTCTAGAGCGCGGATGGCGTCGGACGGATCGGGGAACGGACGGCTGGCCGGGCGGGTCGCCGTGGTGACCGGCGGGACGTCGGGGCTCGGCCGGGCGATCGCGCTCGCCTTCGCGCGCGAGGGCGCGGCGGTCACGATCGGCGACGTGCGGGAGCGACCGGCGGATGGGGCGCCCTCGACCGCCGAGGCGATCCGGAGCGCGGGCGGCCGCGCGGCGTACGAGGCGACGGACGTCACGAGCCGGGCGGCGGTCGAGGCGCTCGTGCTCCGCGCCGTGACGGAGTTCGGCGCGCTCGACGTCATGGTCAACAGCGCGGGCGTGCTGTCCGTCCTGACGCCGGCCGTCGACAAGACGGAGGCGGAGTGGGCCCGCGTGATCGGCGTGGACCTGACCGGCGTCTGGTTCGGATGCCAGGCGGCGCTGCGCGAGCTGATCCGGCAGGACCGGGGAGGGCGGATCATCAACATCTCCTCGCGGCTGGCCCTCCAGGGCGTCGCGCCCGGGCGGGCGGATTACTGCGCGGCGAAGGGCGGCGTCTCGAGCCTGACGCGGCAGCTGGCGGTCGAGGCGGGGCCGCACGGGATCACGGTCAACGCCATCTGTCCCGGGTTCATCGTGACCAACGCAACGCGCGAGCTGGCGGCCGCCGGCAAGCTCGAGGAGGTGCGCCGCCGAACGCCGTACCGGCGGCTCGGGACGCCCGAGGACGTGGCGGGCTGCGCGGTGTTCCTCGCCTCGCCGGAGTCCGAGTTCATCACGGGCCAGAATCTCGTCGTCGATGGAGGCGCCTCGATCGCGGGGTGACCCGCGACGGCGTCCGGCGGCCAGGGGAGCGAGACACCAGATGGACCTGCTCTACGAGGTGAAGGACGGGGTGGCCACGCTGACGCTGAACCGCCCCGAGAAGCTGAACGCGGTGACCGACGCCATGCGCGAGGCGCTGGCGCAGCGCGTCCAGGAGATCAACCGCGATCCCGCCGTGCGGGTGGCCGTCGTGCGCGGTGCCGGGAGTCGCGCGTTCTCCGCGGGGAGCGACATCTACGAGACGACGGGGCGCACGCCGGTCGAGAAGCGGGACACCGTCGAGATGGAGGCGCCCCACGTCCTCCGGCGCTGCCTCAAGCCCGTCGTCGGGATGATCCGCGGGTACGCCCTCGGCGGCGGCCTGGAGCTCGCGCTGGCGTGCGATCTCCGCCTCGCGTCGGAGAACGCCCAGTTCGGGCTGCCCGAGGTGACCCTCGGCTGGATTCCGGGCGCGGGCGGCACGCAGTACCTCCCGCGCCTCATCGGCCGCGGCATGGCGGCGTACCTCCTGTACACCGGCGAGCGCATCGACGCGACGCAGGCGAAGGCAGTCGGGCTCGTGGACGTCCTGGTCCCGGACGACGCGCTGGAGGCCGAGACGGCGCGGGTCGCGGGCCTGATCGCCCGGAACCGGCTGGAGGCGCTCGTGTTCCTCAAGGCGGCCCTCCGCATGGCGGATCGGGCGAGCGCCGACGTCGGCGTCGACTACGAGCGCGAGCTGATCTCTCTCTGTTACTCCTTCCCGGATCGAGAGGCGCGGATCCGCGCGTTCCGCGAGCGCAAGCCTCGAGGCCGGGAGACGTAGAGGAGCCGGGATGGCTGCCTTCGTGAGTGCCGCCGAGGCCGCGGCCGAGGTCCGCGACCAGGCGACCGTGGTCCTGTCGGGCAACACGTATCGCCTGGTGGCCGAGTCCGTCCTGACGGCGATCGAGGCGCGCTTCGTCGAGGCGGGTCGACCCAAGCGGCTTCAGGTCATCTATCCGATCATGGCGGAGCGGGCGCGCGCCGGAAGCGGCGGGCGCGGCACCGGCGTGAACCGGCTGGCCAAGCCCGGCCTCATGCGGCGCGTGGTCGCCGGCTCGTTCAGCCGGGACGCCGACAAGGAGCTGAACCAGCTCGTCACGCAGGACGCCGTCGAGGCCTACAACCTGCCGATGGGCACCATCTTCGCGTGGGTCCGCGCGACGGCGTCCGGAAGCCCCGGCCTCGTGACGCCGGTCGGCATCGATACCTTCGTCGACCCCCGCCGGCAGGGCGGCCGCATGAACGCGGCCACGCGGACGCCGCTCGCCGAGCTCGTCACCCTCGGCGGCGAGGAGGCGCTCTTCTATCCGCGGCAGTCCATCGACGTGGCCGTGGTCAAGGGCACGACCGCGGACGAGCACGGCAACATCGCGCTCGAGCGCGATCCGTTCACGCTGGGCGTGCTCTACATGGCGATGGCCGCGCGAAACTCGGGCGGGATCGTCATCGTCGAGGTCACGCGGAAGGCGGCCGCCGGGTCGCTCCATCCGAGGGCGGTCGTGATCCCGGCGCCCCTCGTCGACTACGTGGTGGTGTCGGCCGAGGAGTTCGAGGACGAGCACGACCCGGCGATGAGCGGCGAGGTCCGAGCGCCGCTCCGGCCGGCGCGCCTGCCGCTCGACGAGCGGGTCGTCATCGCCCGCCGGGCGGTCCGGGAGCTCGCGCCGGGCAACGTCGTGAACCTGGGCGCGGGCATCCCGATGTACGTCGTCCCCCACGTGGCCGCGCAGCGCGGTGTCGCGCAGCAGATCCACTTCACCATCGAGCAGGGGCCCATCGGCGGCCTCCCGGGAGTGGGCGGAATCGCGGTGGGCCCGTCGGCGATCCTCGACTCGCTCCAGGTCTTCGACTGGTACGACGGCGGCGGCATCGACGTGGCGTGCCTGTCGTTCGGCGAGGTGGACCGCCTCGGGAACGTCAACGTCGCGCGGTTCGGCGGCATGATGCCCGGCTCGGGCGGCTTCATCAACATCGTCCACGCCGCCCGCAAGGTCGTCTTCTGCGGGACGCTCACGGCCAAGGGCCTCCGGACGACGGTGAGCGCGGGCGGGCTCCGGATCGAGCAGGAAGGGACGATCCGCCGGTTCGTGGCCGACGTCGAGCTGATCACGTTCAACGGCGAAGCCGCCGTGAAGAAGGGCCAGGAGGCGATCTACGTGACCGAGCGCGCGGTCTTCCGCCGGGAGCGGGACGGCCTGGTGCTCACGGAGGTGGCCCCGGGGCTCGACGTCCGGAAGGATGTCCTCGCGCACGTCGAGTTTCCGGTGCGGGTGAGCCCGGGCCTCCGCCCCATGCCCGCGGACCTGTTCCTCGCCGAATGACCTCGCCCGCGCCCGGCAGGGGGAGCGAGGAGCCCGGCCGCCCGGCGGGGCGAAACCTCGACCGATCGGTCGCCATGGAGACCGACGTGCAGGACCTCGCGCGCGGCGACACCGCGATCGAGGTCGCCGACCGCGGACACTCCCGGCTCCGGCGCATCGCCTGGGCCTCCGCCCCGGTCCTGACGTTCGTCGTGCTCATCGTCCTGTGGGGCGTGCTGGTGGCCGTCTTCCGCGTGCCCGACTACCTCGTGCCCGCGCCGCAGGCGGTCGTCCCGAAGCTCTACCAGGCGCGGCAGGCGCTGTGGCTGAACACCGTCGCCACGATGAAAGAGATCGTCATCGGCTTCGTCATCACGGTGGTTCTGAGCATCCCGCTCGGGCTCGTCATCGCGCTGTCGCTGGTCGCGCGCCGCGTCGCCTATCCCGTCCTGGTCTTCATCCAGCTCGTCCCGAAGATCGCGGTCGCCCCCCTGTTCCTCGTCTGGTTCGGCTTCGGGATGCCGTCGAAGGTGCTCCTGACGGTCCTCCTGTCCTTCTTCCCCCTGCTGCTGGCGAGCATCGCGGGGTTCCAGGCCCTCGACACGCGACTCCTCTATCTCACGCGCTCGATGGGGGCGTCGGCCTGGCAGACGTTCTGGCAGGTGCGGTTCCCCAGCGCGCTGCACGTGATCTTCGCGGGCCTGAAGACGACGGCGACGATCGCGGCCACCGCGGCCATCGTCGCGGAGTTCGTGGGCTCGAACATCGGCCTCGGCTACCAGCTGCTCGTCGCGACCGGCGTGCTGGACACGCCGCTGATCTTCGCGATCCTGCTGATCCTGACCGTGATCGGAATCGGGCTGAACTACCTCATCGAGGCGATAGCCTACTTCGCCATGCCGTGGCAACGGACGCGTCAATAGCGTCCCGACAAGGAGGTCGTCCCATGCTCCTCGCGCGCAGAACCCGGATCGCCGTTCTGGCCGTGTGTGCGGTGGCCCTCGTCGTGGGGGTGGGCGCCGGTATCCACCGGGTGTCCCCGGCCGCGGCGCAGGCGCTCACGCCGGTGGCCTTCCAGCTGAACTTCACGGCCGGCGGCTACAATGCCGGCTTCGCGCTGGCTCTCCAGGAGGGGATCTACAAGAAGGCCGGCCTCGACGTGACGATCATCAAGGGGCAGGGCTCGGGCGTCACGGCGCAGCTGGTCGCGACCGGGAAGGCCGACATCGCGTATGCCGACGCCCTGGCCGTGATGCAGCTGATCGCGAAGGGCGCCCCGATGAAGGTGGTCTCGACGATCTACCAGTCGAACCCGAACGCCGTGACGGTGCTGACCACGTCGGGCATCAAGTCCATCGCGGAGCTGAAGGGGAAGTCGGTCGCGGTGCCGACCGGCCAGTCCCAGACCGCGATGATCCCGATCCTGTTCAAGGCCAACGGGCTGTCGGAGAGCGACGTGAACCTGGTCAACATGCCCGGGAACGCCATGATCGCGAGCCTGCTCCAGAAGCAGGTGGACGCGATGCTGGGGTCCCTCGACAACTACGACCTGATCTTCCGCCAGCGGGGCGTGGACATCGTGAGCCTGCCCTTCGCCGACCACGGCGTGGCCACGGTGAGCACCTCGATCATCGCGTCGGACGCGGCGCTCGCCCAGAAGGGCGATGTCGTTCGGAAGTTCATCCAGGCGAGCCTGGAGGGCTGGGACGCGGCGATCAAGCGCCCCGACGACGCCATCAAGGCCCTGGTCCAGACCTTCCCCACCGACACCGAGCCGCCCCGGAACCTCGGGGAGCTCAAGGCCGCCATCGCGCTGATGTGCAAGAACGGCGCGAAGGTCGTCGGCAAGGCGGAGCCCGAAGCGTGGACCCGGACGGTCAGCGTCGCCCAGCAGGTCCTGGGCCTGGCCACGACGGTTCCGGCGTCGGCGTACTATACGTACGAGTTCCTGCCGGCGACGCTGCCGACGAAGTGTCCGCTCGGCTGAGCGCCGCGCAGGAACCGGACGGATTCCCGAATGGCGGGTGAGCGGGGCGCCGCGATCGACATCGATCGCGTCACGAAGGTGTTCCCGATCGACGGGAAGCGGGCCGTCCAGGCCCTCACGGAGATCACGCTCCCCATCCGGCCCGGCGAGTTCGTGAGCGTGGTCGGCCCGAGCGGCTGCGGCAAGAGCACCCTGATGCTCATGACCGCCGGACTGCTCGCGCCGACCGCGGGCATCGATCCGCGTGGCCGGCCGGGCGCTCACCGCGCCGCTGACGGACGTGGGCATCGTGTTCCAGGACGACCTCCTGCTCGAGTTCCGGAGCGCCCTCGACAACGTGCTGCTGCAGGGACGCATCCGGCGGCTCGACATGCGCGACGTGCGGGCCCGCGCGGTCGAGCTCCTGGAGCAGCTCGGGGTGGCGCAGGCGGCCGATCGGTACCCTCGGCAGCTCTCCGGCGGCATGCGCCAGCGCGTCTCGCTGGCCCGCGCGCTGGTGCACGGCCCGTCCGTCCTCCTGATGGACGAGCCCTTCGGGGCGCTCGATGCGCTGACCCGGCTCCAGGTCCGCGCGGACCTGGAGCGGCTCTGGCTGTCGGAGCGGCAGACGGTGCTCTTCATCACGCACAGCATCGAGGAGGCCGTCGGCCTCTCGGATCGTGTCGTGGTCATGTCCCCCTCGCCGGGACGGATCGTGCGCGAGATGACGATCGACCTGGCGCGGCCGCGCCCGCTGGCGCTCGGCGAGACGCCGCAGCTCGAGGAGCACGTGCAGGCGATCTACGGGCTCTTCGAGGAGATGGGAGTGCTGCACGGCAAGGGTGCGGGTGTCCGCGGCGCGCGGAGCGCTCGCTGACGGGGAGGAGAGGGCTCGATGGGGAAGATCCGGTACTACGAGGACGTGGCGATCGGCGAGGAGTTCCGGTCGCGGACGCGGACGATCACCGAGACGGACGTGGTCAGCTTCGCCAGCCTGTCCGACGACTGGAGCGAGGTGCACATCAGCGAGCAGTTCGCCAAGGGCACGGCCTACGGCCGCCGGATCGCGCACGGCCTGCTGGGCCTCGCGATCACCGAGGGCCTGAAGCTCCGGGGGGGCGCGGATCAGTTCGCGGGGATCGCCTCGCTCGGCTGGACCTGGGACTTCCGGAAGCCGGTGTTCCTCGGCGACACCGTGCACGTCCGGTGCCGGCTCAGAGACAAGCGCGCGACGAAGGATCCCGGGCGGGGCATCTTCTTCCTCGCGCTGGAGCTCGTGAACCAGCACGGGGAGGTGGTGCACGAGGGCGAGCACCGGCTCATGGTCGAGACCCGGAAGGTGGCCAAGTCGGCGTACGCGGAGTGAGCGGGGCCGGACGCCATGCGCACGCGGGCCACGGACGGGAAGATCGTCACGGCCGAGGCGGCCGCCGAGCTGGTGCGGGACGGCGCCACGGTCGGCGTGGAGGGCGCCGGGCGCCTCCTCCTCGCCGAGGCGGTGATGTCGGCGATCGAGCGGCGGTTCCTCGCGACCGGCCACCCGCGCGGCCTGACGCTCCTCCAGCCGTGCGGGTTCGGGGACGACGGGGATGCCGGCGCCAGCCACTTCGCCCACGAAGGGCTGGTGCGCCGCGTCGTCTCGCCGGGCTACGGGGACTCCCCGCGGATGGCAGCGCTCGCGCTCGCGAACAAGGTCGAGGCCTACTGCTTCCCGCAGGGCGTGGTGTGTCAGATGGTCTGGGCAGCCGCGAGCCGGAAGCCGCGGATCCTGTCTCACGTGGGCCTCGACACGTTCGTGGACCCGTCCCAGGGCGGGGGGCGCCTGAACGACGTGACGACGGCGCCCATGGTCGAGCGGGTGGAGATCGACGGGAGCGACTGGCTCTCGTTCACGGTGGTGCCGATCGACGTGGCGATCATCCGCGGCACGACCGCCGACGAGTTCGGGAACATGAGCATGGAGCACGAGCCGGCGATCCTGGAGCCGTTGACCCTGGCCCAGGCCGCCCGCGCGAACGGGGGCCTCGTGATCGCCGAGGTCAAGCGCGTGGCCCGCCGCGGGAGCCTCAACCCGCAGCTCGTGCGCGTGCCGGGCATCCTGGTCGACGCGGTCGTGGTGAACCCCGACGCGTGGCAGATCCACGGAGTCGAGCGCTACAACCCGACGGTCTCGGGCGAGCTCCGCGCCCCCCGCGGCCAGGCCGCGCCGGTCACGGTGGACGAGCGCATGCTCGTCGCGCGCCGCGCGGCGATGGCGCTCCGGCCGGGCGCCGTGATCAACATCGGCTTCGGGATCTCGGACGGGGTGCCGGTGGTGGCCGCCCAGGAGGGGCTCCTCGACGACCTCACGATCACGATCGAGCAGGGGACGATCGGAGGCCTCCCGATGCGCGGTCGCGCCCTCGCGGCCCAGACCAACGTCGAGGCGATCGTCGACCAGATCTCCCAGTTCAACTTCTACCAGGGCGGGGGGCTGGATCTCGCGTTCCTGTCCTTCGCCGAGGTCGACGCGGCCGGGAACGTCAACGTGAGCAAGTTCGGGTCGCGGCTCCCGGGCTGCGGCGGGTTCATCGACATCTCGCAGAACGCGAAGAGCGTCGTCTTCTGCGGGCTGTTCGGGAAGGCCGGCGACACGCGGATCGAGAACGGCCGCGTCCAGGTCGTCGGCCGCGGTCGCGTCGCGAAGTTCAAGAACCGGGTCGAGCACGTGACCTTCAGCGGGGCGAGGGCCGCGGCTATCGGGAAGCCGGTGCGCTACGTCACCGAGCGGGCCGTCTTCGGCCTCGGCCCGCGCGGGGTCGAGGTCCTCGAGCTCGCGCCCGGCTGCGATCTGGAGAAGGACGTGCTCGCCGAGATGGAGTTCCGGCCCGCCATCGCGGCCGATCTCCGGCCGATGGATCCCGCGATCTTCGCGCCCGGACCGCTGGGGCTCCGGGCGCGCTGGGAGGCCGAGGCCGGCGCGGCGCCGAGGCGCGATAGCCCGCGGTGAGCGAGGCCCGGCGGCCCTTCCGGTTCGGCCTGATCGGCGCCGGCGTCGCGGCGGAGATCCACGTCGCGGCGATGCGGACGATCGCGGGCGTCGAGGTCCACGCCATCGCCGACGCGGCGCCGGAGCGGGCCCGCGCGCTCGCCAGCCGCCACGGGATCCCCGAGGTGTACGAGAGCGGCGACGCGCTGGCGGAGCGCGCGGCGGTGGATGCGGTCGCGGTGCTGACCCCGCACCATCTCCACCTGCCGTACGTCCGGGCCGCCGCGCGCGCGGGCCGCCACGTCCTCGTCGAAAAGGCCATCGCGCACACGGTGGCCGCCGCCGACGAGCTGATCGAGGCGTGCCGTGCCCACGGCGTCACCCTGGCCGGAATCTTCCAGAACCGGTTCACGCCGGCGGCGCGCCGGCTCCGGGACACGGTCGCGAACGGAGGGCTGGGCCGCGTGTTCCTCGCCGCGGTCACCGTCAACGAGTACCGGGCGCCGAGCTACTTCCTCACTTCCCCCTGGCGCGGCCGGAAAGCCGAGGCTGGCGGCGGCGTGCTCATGATCCAGGCGATCCACATGATCGACCTGCTCCACTGGGTGCTGGGCATGCCGCGGCGGGTCCTGGCGGAGACGCACACGGTCGTCCACGACGTCGAGGTGGAGGACCTCGCCGTCGGCCTGCTCGAGTTCGAAGGAGGCGTGACCGCGGTGCTCCAGGCCACGACGGCGGCGGTGCCGGCCGAGCCGCCGTCGGTCGAGATCCGGGGGGACCGGGGCACGGCCAGGGTGAGCGGCAGCTGGGGCCATCTCGGGTTCCAGCTCAGCACCGGCGGGCCCGCGTCCGACCAGGACATCCCCGCCGAGAGCGATCCGACCGAGCCGGCCATCGAGCCGTACGCGGCGCAGATCGCGGACTTCGTGGCCGCCGTTCGGCACGGGCGGCCGCCCGTCGTCGACGGTGTGGAAGCCCGCAAGGCGCTCGCCGTGGTGGACGCGCTCTATCGCTCGGCTGGCACCCGCGAGTGGGCGGCGGTCGATCCCGTTCGGTCGGCGGCGGACGCGCGGTGACCTAGGTCGAGAGCCCCGGCGGCCGCCATGGTCGACATGGAGCCGCCGCGACCAGCGATGACTATGCCGACAGCTCGGCCTCGGTCAGCCAGAGCTCATCGGCGAGGATCGTCGCGGCGGCGCCTGTCGACGAGAAGCCGATGCCAACGCGCAGACGCTGCGGCTCGTGCCCGCTGGAATCCCAGTTCAGGCGGGTCTGCTCGACCATTCGCCCGTCCTCGTCGAGGTGAAGGACGGCGGTCGTCTCGCGGGTCCCGACCCGGAGCAGCTCCAGCCTCCACTTTCGCCAGCCGTCGATGGCGACGACGGCGGCGGCGTCCCGGCTCTCGAGCCCGCCATCAGGCCCTCTGGCGACGAGCCCGGCCCGAAGCTCACCGTCGATGTTGTGGATGCGCGCGGCCACGCTGAGGCTCGCGCCGCTCAGAAAGTACAGGAGATACACCGAGTGGCCGGGGTCCAGGGTCACTTCTTTCGGGTTGAACCAGCCCTGCGCCCGCCACTCGAAGCGGCCCGGCGGCAGGCTGTGCTCGACGCCTGCGCGCTGCGTGCTGGCCTCGGCGATCGAATCATCCACACACCTCAGACCCAGCGAGCCCGAGTGGGCGGCGGAAGGGTCGAGCGATACGCTGGTCCCGCTCCCGCTCGCGCTGGTGACCGTGGCCCACCCGGCCGGTGGCAGCTGTCCATCCTCGAAATCGACGAACTCGTCGATCGCCGCCCGGGCCGGGACCTCGATCGGCGCGCTGGTCACCGTATGTCCGCGCACGTCAATGACCCGCGCGACCAGAGTGTCGCACCGCCGAGGGATCTCGCGCACGAGGATGCCGTAGGCGAGATCCGAGCGACCCGCCTCGATCATGTTCGACTTCTGGTAGCCCTCGACGGCGATGCCGTCGACGAAGCGATGCTCGTCTCCCTTGCCCTCGACGACCGTGTCCTTGTCGTTGAAGTCCACCACGCGCGTGGTGAGCACTCGCGGGCCATCTCGGAGATCGACCTCCACCCGCTGGAGATCCCCCTGCCGCTTGCTCGGCGCGCCGAACAGAAGCCGCGCGGCCATGAACGCGTCCAGGCGGTTGAAGCGGTCGACGACCGGCGCGGAGAAGTTCGTCGTATCGGGATAGGGCAGGAAGCCCAGCGGGTGGACGCTGCCGATCTGCCGGGGGGTGCGCTTGCGCATCTCCATGTGGAGGTGGAAGTAGGTGGCGTCGTCGTCCCCGACGGCGCCGATCACCTGTCCCTGGGCAATGCTGGCGCCTGTCACGACGGCGGGTCGATGCTGTCGAGGTGCAGGTAGAGGTGGAACATCCGGCCATGGGCGGGATCGGTCACCCTGACGATCGACGTGCCGCGAGGAGAAGCCACCAGTGCCCCCGTCACCGGCGTGATGGACCGTGCCCTTCCGCATCGCGCGAACCGGCGTGCCCTGTGGCGCGGGCAGGTCGATGCCATCGTGGAAGTCCCACCGGTCCGCGTCGATTCGCGGCCCGAAAGAGGTGTTCATCTCGTCGGGCGTGGTGCTTCCGTTCAGCGGCCACAGATAGCTCGCCATGGTGTCTTCCCTCGCACGGCGGCGCGGCGCGAGGCCTACGATGCCTTGCGGCCGGCAGATACACGCGGTGCGGCCCTCGGCGTTACGACTGCCATGCTTCGGGGGCCACTCGAGGTCGGCGGCGCAGCGCATGCTCTTGGCGGATAGCCGCAGGACGACGTCGAGCGCGACCCATGCGGAGAGGGGCCTGGCAGTCCGGAGTGGATCGTGAAGACCAGGCCACTCCGCTGGCCCCGCCTCGTGGGAAGTCGCTTGGCCGTCGGGGCCGGCGCGGCGCCGGGCGTCGTCCACGAGCCGATACGGACCCGTTCGCGAACGGGGCTCCCGCAGGTGTCGACATACATGGCCGTGTGGTTGTTCCTGACCTCTCGCGACGATCCGGTGACGTCGGACTAGTAGGGCTTCGGGATCTCGGCGAGGACCAGGTCTCCTTTTGCCGTGCACGAGTAGCTGTACCAGCGAGGCGGCCCGGGCGGCTGGTGGCGGAGGCGCATCGCCATGACCCAGTTCGGGATCCCTCGGAAGCTGACGGCCACCGTCAGCTCATCGGTGAAGTCCACGTCCATGATGTCCTTGCCCGTCGAGTAGTGAGGATAGATGCGCTTGACCGTGATGCCCAGCTTCAGCACGGTCCGCACGTAATGGTCCGCGACCCGCTTGCTGAAGCTTTCCGGGTCCTTCTCCCAGCCCGAGCAATCCCCACCTGTCTGTCCCTGCTCTAGCCCTGTAAGCGTGTACATGCCCCGTCCCTCCCCGGCGCCGGCCTCTCGCGGCGGCTACGGCTTCTGCCTCTGCTTCTGCTGCTTTTCCTTCTCTATCTGCTTGATGAGGGCCATCTTTTCGTCCACCTCCCGCTTGAAGACGGGATCCTTGGTCTGCAGCACCTCGGCGTACCGCTGGAGCCAGCGGCCCACCATGTAGTAGTGGGCGTCGTTCGCGGGGGTCTTGAGCATCCGCTCGGCGAGCTTGGGCGGGAACTTCTCCTTCGCGAAGCTGTGCCCCAGCCGAGCCAGCTTCCATTCTTCTATCTCGTCCTTGTTGGGCGGGTACAACGTCAAAAGGGGGTAGTACCCCAGTGCTTTGGGGAGTCGCCCCATGACCGATAGGGCGTCCATGTACTCGCCCCGGAGCTTGACCGCGTCCTCGATCGTGCGTCGCCAACCCGGATTTCGCTGCTGGAAGTCGGTGCTGATGCGCTGCAGTCTGTCCACGATGTCTTGTTGCGATATTCCCGAGAACAGGATCTCGTCGAACAGGTAACGCTTCCTCGTGCCGATGGTGAAGTTGTGCCTCCCCCAGACTCTGCTCCCCGGGGGCTTCGGGTGAAGGGTGGCAGTCGCCAGGAGCATCTCGAAGTCCCCGGGCCGAGCGCGAACTCGCTTCAGCCACGTCCGCAGCTCGGGTGAGAGCGTGGGCTTGGTGGGCTGTCCCAGCGCGTCCGCGATCCCGGTTGGCGCATACATGTACATGGTGGTCCTCCCGGCCGCCTACGGCGCCCTCCGTTGCGCGACCCTCGGCGTAATCGTGACAGTCGGCCCTAGAGATCCGCGTGCGAAGCTGATCTCGAAGCGCTCTCCGCGCATTTCGTTGCTCCTGCCGAGGCTACTGTCCCGCCTTCGGCGGTGAATCCAGGACATTCAGCGAAAGAGGACCTTTCGCGATCCTGCTCCAGGGTGTTTCGAGCACCCACTTCCCTTTTCCGCCCCGCACAATCCAAGCGATGGAGTGCCAGACGAGGATATTGGTGGCCGGAGTGATGTTCTGCCAATCCGTGCCCTGGGATGGATTGCGTGCTTTTACCATCCAGAAGATACTCTGCCGATGCACCAGGTCCTTCGTATAACGGGAAAGAAGATCCTTCGGGAAAACGCTGTAGTGCACTACGAAGATGCGATTCCTCACAGGTGTCAGAGACGCGAGAGGACTCCAAGCCTCTTCCGGGACACGACTGTGCAGCGCGCGCCGCCGCCAGACTTCCTCGAGTCGCAGAAGCCCCACCTTCCGCCGAACCACGACGCGCTCCCATGATGAAGAACTCCGGAAGCCACCGACAGCGTACTCGAATCCTGGAAGGTGACCGTCGAGCTCGATCTCCCATTCGATCGTTACCCGCCAGTCCGTACTGAAGCCCAGGTTGAGAGGGCAGTGGTAGCAACCGTTGTCCTTGTGCGTGGCGTCGCTACTGTGGAAGCGTATCCCAACGACCAGAGGAATTGCGGGGTCTCCAACGGTACCGGACAGGGGCATGGGCCGCGGCAGGTTCGAAACCGCCACCCCGCCGAAGGAGGATCGGGGGATCCACGGAGCCTCGGGAGTTCGGGTGTACACGGACGCCTACCTCGCCACGTGGATGTGGTCGTGGTGGGCCTCGAAGACCCACTGCTGGTCGGCGAGACGCTGGCGCTGATAGGATGTGGGCTGGTTGATCCGCATGGTCTTCCACGGCCCCTCGGCGGCGGTCCACGGGCCGAAGAGCTGCATGACACTCCGGTACGGGCGCCAGCCCGCGGGATCGACCAGCCAGCCGCTGTGCTCCTGGAGCGCCTTGTAGAGGCCGTATCCGAGATTTCGCTTCTGCTCCGCCGAGATCGCCTCCGCGCGGCGGGCGGGATCGGCGAGCGCCTCGGCGGCGGCCATGGCGCCGTCCCAGGCCCGCTTCCAATCGAGCAGGCTCTTCCCGGCCACCGCGGCGATGTCGGCCGCTCGGCCCTCACGGTGGCCGGGGGAGCTCGCCTTGAATCCTCGCGAGAACTGGATCTCGAGAGGTTTCTCCGGAGTGAAGCCGCGAACGTGCGCGAATCCCTCGAAGACTGCCTCGAGGGCCGCCGCCAGCCCCGGCGCGACCAAGCACCGCGCGGGTCGTGAGCTCACGCGGTAGAACTCGGCCGCTCCGCACGGAGCGCAGGAGGGGAAGGACGGGCGGCGCCTCTGGCGTCTGTTGTCGTGGCGACATCAGCCGGCCCACCAGGCGAAGCCGCAATCGGGACATCCGTATTCCAGGCATCAGTGACACGGTGCGTGCCGTCCTCGTCGCCAAGGCGCCGATCGGACCGGGCCTGAGGACGACACACACCCACATCCCGGTCGGGCCCGCCGGCCGGAGGGCGGGGTGTTCCCGGACGTACCCGGCCAGGTCCTCACGCATGCTGTCCTCCTGGAGCCCATCCAGCCCGGCCGGCCTCGGGAGGCCCTCCATCCCCGTTCTGGCCCCGTTCTGGCTCGGGACCCCGGCGCAGGCCAGGTTCACGCGCTACCGAAACACCCAGTGCAGCGACTTCGGCGCACGCCGGTCGCGCAGCGTGCGCAGGCGCGCCAGATCGCTCAAAAACAGGCGTTTGTCGTCGTTGTCGAAATCGATGAAGCGATCCTGCGGCACCGGATACTTCATCAATCCCTTCTGACTGTGCTGCCTCCGGTTGCCCATGTGCCCGATCTCGTGCGCCGTCGAGTTCACGAGCGCTTGCCAGATGTCGGCGGGCGCTTCGGCGATCACCTTCTCGGTTTTCATGAATCCGATCTTCCTGGACCCTGACCCGGATGGAAGGCCGCACCCGCGCACGTCCTTCGACTCCCAGCAGTCCTTCGCCAGCTCGTAGAGATCCTGCTTGCCGATCTCCTTCGGGATCCTGTGCTTGGCCATCAGCTCGAGCACGTACTTCGAGCCGTGCTGCTTGCCGAGCAGGTAGACGGGGAAGTCGAGCTCGCGCAGCGTCGCCTTCGCCGCGTCGGACGGTTCACCCGCGACGTAGATGACGCGGAACGTGAGGGAGGCCTGTTTCAGCCAGTTCTCATCCAGCTTGTTGAACTTCTCCTCCAGCCTGGACCGGAAGTCCTCGCGGAGCGTGCTCTGGCTCCTGAGGATGCCCGCGGGATCGATGAGGCAGATGCGCACGACGTCCGGCGCCTTCGGCGTGGTCACCGGTTGCGCCAATCTGCCATCGTCACAGACGTACATGAGCTGCCCCTTCTACCAGTACCGGCCCGGCCGCCTGTGGCCCGGGGAGCTCTACGATCTCTGGTTGTATGCGCGGTGCCGGCGCGTATGCCGTCCGGAGAAGCATGGGCGTCCCACTCATGGCCGCGACGACTTCATTTCGACGACCGCCGTCTCGTTCCCGCCCGTGCGCGCTTCCTTGCGGCCTTCAGGGCGGCCTGCGCCGCATCGAGGCGCGTTCGGCACTTGGCCAGGTCGGCCATCGCCTCCTGCAGCACGCGCTCGGTGCGCTCCAGGGTCTGTTCGCACTCCGGTGCGGGCGTTCGGCCAATAGCGCGTCTCGTCGGCAGAGGAGCAGTTCCTCTTGGAGCTCCTCGCGGGAGGGCTCCTTCTGCGGCTGCCCCAGGGCGTCCGGCACATGGAGATACATGACCCAGGCTAGCGACCAACACCCATCGACTGGTGTCCCGCTACAAGCGGTTGGGCGTCCCGCCGTAGGCCACGTTGTACCAGTAGCGCCCCACCAGACGCCCGCCCACGTTCCGGAGCGCGTTGGGCTGGGGCGACACCCCTCGGACCACGAAGCGCACGACGCACCCTTCCTCCAGCCGGAGGTGGACGGGAAACGCATTCTGTCCCCATGGATTCAGGATCAGGTCGGTCGGCAGATACGGATCCCGGGGCTGGTCGTTGCAGAGGATCATCCACTGGTAGCCCGGAGTCCTGAACGATTCCGCGTTCTGGGCCCGGGCCGGCTCCGCGAGCTGGGCGAAGAAGAGCAAGGCGCCGCAGTACTGGGGATGGAGCTCGTACCGCGCGAGCTCCACCTGCTCGCCGGGGTGCGGCGCGGGCTTGATGCCGGCGACGTCGAAGTAGTTGGCATCAGCCGGAACGCCGCAGACCTGGCAGGCGTTCAGGTAACCCGCGTCGCGCGGGGCGTGGTGCGCGTGGCCCACGATCATGGGGTCGCGGTCCCGTAGCCGAGGATCTTGTAGCCGTGGAGCACGATGAAGAGCTCGGCGCCGAGCCGCCGCCCGGATCCGGGCGGGAACTCGTACCCGTAGAGCGGGCCGTCGGAGATCTCCTCGACCTCGATGCGGATCGTGGAGCGAGGCATGAACAGCATCGGCTTGGCGAGCGGGCGGAAGGGCCGGTTCCCGGTCGACTCGCCGAGTCCCGCGATGTTGTGGAGGGGCTGGTTCTGCAGCTCGCGGCCGGTCCCGCTGTCGACGATGCTGTACTTGAAGTCGATCCCGCACGTACGCATCAGGAGGCACTTGGCGAGCATCAGGGGATCCTCGATGGAGTCGAGGAAGGCGAGGCGGTTGAGCCTGGTGATCGTGCCGGGAGGCAGCGTCGACTTGAGATTGTCCCAGGGGGGCGGGATGAAGCTGTAGCCGACGGCGACCGCGACGAAGGCGCCTTCGATGCTGATGTTGATGACGTCCTGCTCGCGATTGCCCCGGATGCCCTTCAGGGTGAACTTCGCCGCGTAGTCGTAAGGGATCTCCTTGATCGTCGCCGCCGCGCTCTGCGGGACCATGCTCTCGGGCAGGGGACGGACCTCGAATCGCGTCTGGGTCGGAGGCTGCTGGAGTGGCATTCGGCTGACCTCGCTCGTCGGGTTTAGAGGGTGAGGCGGCCCGGCGTCAGGCGCCTGCGGCGCGCGACCTGCGTGATCACCACAACGGCTTCCAGAGCTCCGGTTGCTGGATCGGCGGGACGAACCAGCGGGTGCCCTCCGAGCGGTCCGGCACGTAGGCGCCCAGGCCGCTCACCCCGTCCTCACGCACGTAGCCCTGCTCGAGACCCTGGATGTCGTCGGCCTCGGTCAGGCCCTGGAGCTCGTCGGCCTCCGCGAAGCCGCGCAGCTCGTCGTCCTCGCCGAAGCCCTGGAGCTCGTCGGCCTCCGCGAAGCCGCGCAGCTCGTCGTCCTCTCCGAAGCCCTGGAGCTCGTCGGTCTCCGCGAAGCCGCGCAGCTCGTCGTCCTCGCCGAAGCCCTGGAGCTCGTCGGTCTCCGCGAAGCCGCGCAGCTCGTCGTCCTCACCGAGACCGCGGAGGTCGTCGTCCTGCCCCACACCCTGGACCTGGTACAAGGTGCCGTCGGGTGCCTGGTAGAGAGCGCCCAGGCCCTGGAGCTCCGGGTCTTGCGCGAACCCCTGGACCTGGTACAGCGCGCCGTTCGGCGCCTGGTACAAGGCACCCAGCCCCCAGCCCGCCGTGCCGGCCTCCGGGGCGGGCGCTGCCGGCGGAGGCGCTACGGTTGCCGCCGCCTCAGCAGCCGGTGCCGCCGCCGTCACCGCCGCGGCCGCCGGAGCGACGGCGGGCACGTAGGGCGCCACCTGCTGGAGGATCGGGGCAGCCTGGCGCAGGAGCGGGGCCGCCACCCTCAAGGCCGCCGCCGCGGGACCGACGCCCGGGATCAGCGGTGCGACCTGCTGGAAGAGCGGGAGAGCGCGACGCAGGACCCGCCGGCCCAGCCGCTTCAGGGCCTTCCGCCAGAAGCCCACGGGATTGCCGAGACCGTCCACGCCCTGTGTCCACTGGTAGAGATTGCCGTCCGGGCCCTGGCGCACCTCGCCGAGATGGCCGATGCCCATGACCCCAGTGAGATCGTCCTGGCCGAGATAACGCATGTGCTCCTCCTTCAGTCGGGGATGCGCGCGGTCCGCGCCGGTCGCCGGCTACTGCGCATCGCGCGTCAGATAGCCGTCGAGCACGACCCAGATACGCATCGGGCCGAGGGCGGCCTTGACGATGTTCGGCGCGTCATGAGGGAACAGCATCTCCACCCGGAAGTTCTGGTGCGGCTCGATCGGGACCGGCTCGCCGAAACGGAATGTCGCCATCGGGTCAGGCTCGCCGTGGTTGGCCGTGCCGTCCCCCGGGCTTATCCCGGCGCCGGACGGGAAGTAGAACGTGGGGACCTCCATCATGATCTTCTCGCCCACGAGCAGCGTGGTGACCGAGTTGTAGATGAGCTCCGCGAGGAAGAACGAGTTCGGGATGAGCGTCCTTGCATCCTTCAGGATGTGCGAGACCACCACTCGCATGGTCCGGGCCTCGAACGTGTTCTGGCTCGGCAGCATGCCGGAGGCCTGGACGTTGGTCTCCAGCTTCGTCTTGTTCTGCACGTCGACGAAGAAGCGGAGCATCCGCGGATCCCGCTCCTTCATGGCCATCTCGAACGTCCGTCCCTCCGGGACGACGAACGCGTCGTAGAGAGGCATGTGCAGCTTTTCCTTGACGCCCTTGACTCGTGCCATGGAGGCCTCCTTCCAGGTTCGGTCGATCGAATGACTACCGGACGACCTCGTACAGCGTGCCGTCGTGTCCGAGCAGGAAGCGGCCCTGCAGCTGGTAGAGGGTGCCGTCCCCGCCCAGGAAGAACCGGCCGAGACCCTGCACCCTGGGTGCTCCAGCGCGGACGCCGAGAAGCACCGCTCCCACGCCCGTCGGTCCGGGGTTCACGATCATCAGCTCATCGAGCCCCAGCGGCCGTCCGAGTGGCCGCCCGAGTGGTTGACCGGTTGTCATGCGTGTCTCCCAGTCCTGCGACAGACGGTCCCTTCAGCCCACGATGCCGCGCGGGGTCACCCGGTAGCGGCCCCCGACGATGTAGAGCTGCGTGCCTTTCAGGTTGCTCACCAGGCGCGGCGGGATCCGCATGAGGTGGATGTACGCGCGCGGCCGCCGCCCCGCCCCGAGCCGGGCCGAGCGGTAGATCACACCGAGGAGCTCGCCCAGCGCGACGCGCTGGCTCGCGCGATCGATCGGCGCCGCCCCGGACCGGGTGGGCTGGCCGTGCGTCATTCAGCGCCGCCCGACGGGCCGCGCGACCGGCCGCACCGACACCGCCTGAACCGGGCGCACGGCGATCGGCCGTCGGGGCCCCGGCGGCGGCGCGACGACCGGGCGCAGTGGGACCAGACGCGCCGGGCCACCCGTCTGGACCGAGACCGAGATCGGACCGATGCCCGGCGCCCCGACGCGGGGCGGGAGGATGCCCAAGTGACGAAGCCGGCGCACCAGCCGGCGCGCGGTACGCGGCCGGACCCGCGCGGCCAGGCCCTGGTCCCAGATGCGGCGGAGCACACTCCTGAGCCAAGGGCTTCGACCGAGGAGCTGTCGTTGCCGCAAGAGGTCCCACAGAGACTTCACGCGCGCGTCTTTCGGCGGGACGGCTTCCTTCCAGACCGCCCGGACGAGACCCTTCAGCCAGTCGTCCGCCTCGGCCACGCCCACGATGCCTTGCCGGTCGATGTCCTGAGTCATGCGCGGGCTCCTCTAGAAAGGAATCACCTGTTTCACGAGGGCCGGGGGCGCCCAGCCCATCGGATGCGACATCGTCGCGTCCAGGGGTATCCAGCGGCCCCGGTGATGGGCCTCCACGTAGACGTGGCTGAAGAGCCGGGGCCGAAGTGGATCCGGCCCGGTGAGGACCAGCCGGACGGGATGGCCGATGGCTTCCAGCATCGCGCCCAGCAGGATCGCCACGTCGTCGCAGTCGCCGGCCCGCAGCTCGAGCATCCGGCGCGGCGAGTGGAGCACCTCCAGGCGGAACGGGTCCTTGGTGTAGCGGATGTTCGCCTGCACCCACTCGAACAACGCCCGAATTTCCCCCAGGTAGTCCTTGGCCTGGACCCGCTTCTCCAGCAGGACGTCGATGGCCTTCTGGCGGACGTAGAAGTCCTTCACGCCGGCCCGGATCAGCGCCCGCATGTGCTCGACGGTGCGCCTGGTGCCCGGGTACCCCTTGGGGATCTGACCCAGGTAGATGCGCGGCCGGCTCAGCGGGGGCGGGGCGTAGCGTTTCATGGACGATCAGCTACACGGCATCCAAGATCCGCTGCACGGGTACGATGACCCGCTGCCCGATCCCGGCCACCTCGACCACGGCGAATACCTCGGTTTCCCGGCCGCTGTCGGAGAGATCGATGACGCGCCCCTCCAGGACGTCGTTGCCATGAAGCTCGACCAGCAGCTGGCGGGGATCCGGCAGGTAGACATCGCAGATCTTGAAATGGACCCACCGGTTCTTCAGCTCCATCCGCGTGCCGCTTTCGCCCTCGTTCGCCCGGAGTCTCATGTGCGGCCGAGTCATCTCGTACGCAACGGGCCTGCCAGGCGAGGGATCGACTCACGAGTCGCGTGCAAGCGGCCGATTCCAAAGAGGCGCCCACCCGCGAGCCCCGGGCCAGGCCGGCAGGAGCGTCCGGGCGAGGCGGAAACGCGCTTCCGGGTCCTGAGCGGGACTGCCGGAAGGCGCTTTCCGGAGACCGGGGACGGTCGCGCTGCGGTGAGAGGGGGAGAATCCGGCCCGGTCGGTCCGGGCTAAGCGTGCAGGTTGTGCTTGCGGATCTTGTTGTAGACGCTGCGCGGGGTGATTCCGAGTAGACGGGCCGCGTGGGTCTGATTGCCGCGCGCCGCCTGGAGTGTCGCCTCCAGCAGCATGCGCTCGCAGAACCGCAGGGACCGCGAGAGGTTCCACTCGTGGGCCTCCAGCACACCGACGAGAGGGAAGGGGAGCCCTCGCCCTGCGACCGTGGGTGGGGCCGGCGGGCCGCTCGATCCGTCGGCGCCGTCCGTCGGCCCGGATGCGGGGTGAGCCTCGTCGGCCAGCTGACGCCAGACCTCGGGGGGCAGGTCGCTCAGCGTCAGGGGCTGGTCGTCCTCCTTGTTCACGAGCGCGTGCCGTACCAGGTTCTCGAGCTGGCGGATGTTCCCGGGGAGGGCGACTCGCGTGAGGGCCTCGACGAAGGCCGGCCCCACGGACGGCGACCCGGCCGGATCGAGCGACCGGTACTTCTTCAAGAAGTGGTCGATCATGGGCCCGATGTCGGTCGGCCGCTCGCGGAGGGGCGGGATGTGGATCGACAGAACGTTGAGCCGGTGGAAGAGGTCCTCGCGGAACAGGCCCTCTCTCACCATCGCCAGAAGGTCGCGGTTAGTGGCGGCGATGATCCGCACGCTGACCGGCACCTCCCGGTCTTCGCCGACGGCGAGGACGCGACTCTCCTGCACGACCCGCAGCAGCTTGGCCTGGAGCGGGCCGGGAAGCTCGCCGATCTCGTCGAGAAAGAGGACTCCGCCCTCCGCGGCGCGGATCAGGCCGGCCCGGTCCTGGTGCGCGCCGGTGTACGCGCCCCGGCGCGAGCCGAAGAGCTCGCTCTCCGCGACGCCCGGATTGATGGCCCCGCAGTTCACGGCCACGAACGGGCCCATCCGCCGCTTGGCGTCGAGCCGGTGGATCGCGTGCGCCAGGAGCTGCTTCCCTGTCCCCGTCTCGCCGGTGATCAGGGCCGGCAGGTCGCTGAGCCTGCTGACGCGCAGGACCCAGCGAAAGGCCGACAGCATCGCCGGGCTCCGACCCACGATGCCGAGAGCGTCCATCGTACGCGTGACGCGCTCCTCTTCCGCCGACCGCGTGGCCGCGGCCCGCAGGAATCGGATGAGCAGACGACGCAGCTCCTGACCGAACTCGGGCTTCCCGGAATCCAGCAACGCCGACGCCCCGGCCAACAGTGCCCGGCACTGGACGCCGAGCGGCCACGCCTGGGCGCCGTCCTCGTAGCAGATGACAGTGAGCCCCGATCGCGTCAGGGCGCCGATGGCATCGAGGCCGGGGTTGCCTGGAGATGGACGGCCGCCGGGGGCGACGACGGCGAGGCCACTCGAGGGCAGGCCGTCCACGCCCGAGAGGATCGCCGCCGGTTCGATCCAGCGGGGCTCGACGCCGCATTCGGCGATCACCCGGCCGGCCAGCAGACGGCGTGAGGGATCGGGATCGCTGACGAGGACACGCCACGGGCGGTCGGACTCGCCCCACGGGAAACGGTCCGCCTGCGGCGGGCCACCCGGATCCGGGTCGGACCGTGAATGGGCCTGCCTTCTCTCCACGCGTCGACCTCGAGAGAGGCGGTCCCACCGATCAACGCGCCCATCCGGCGAGTTGTGCCGAACGCTGAGGCCGCACCTCGCTAGCACGATAAAGGCGCGCCACACTGATTCCGTCAATACGGAAAAATTCCCCCGAGGAAGCGGGCTGTTCGGCGGATCGATGGTCCGCCACGACGCGGACGTGAGTCGTTGCGAGGGCGGGAGGAGGCCCGCACCGGCAGGCGCGGTGACGGGCGTGGTAGCACGTCACGCGGCGATCTTCGACATGGACGGCATCTTGGTCGACAGCGAGCCGCACCACCACGCGGCGAGCCACCGGCTCTGCCTCGAGGAGGGAGTCACCCTGACCGTAGCCCAGGTGGCGGAACGGACGCTCGGCCGGCCGGTCCGCGAGTCGCTACCGACTCTCCTCGACCGGGCCATCGACACGCTCGAGCGCGCGGGGCCGAAGCCCGATCCCGAGGTGGGACGGAGTCGAGGGGAGGGCACCGATACCTCGCGCCGCGGTCACCCTGGGTTTCGAAGTCATCGGCGCTGACGTGGAGAAGGGCACCATTGAGGTCGCGTTCTCGCCCACCGAGGCCTCCACGAACCCGACCGGCAACGTGCTGGGGGCCTTCGTGGCCGCCACGCTCTACGACACGGTTGGTCCAGCCCTGCTGGCCACGCTCGAGCCCGACCAGTTTCAGTCGACGCTCCAGCTCCACGTGAACTTCCTGCGCCCGGTGCGACCCGGGCGGGTCGTCGCCAAGGGCCGTGTCGTTCACCGGAACGGCGACCTGGCGTTCCTCGAGGCGCCCCTGTTCGACCGCCAGGGGGCTCTCATCGCCACCGCGACGGCGACCGCTCGGGTCATCGCCCTCGACCAGGCTCGCTCGGCAGCCTAGCGGCGTCCGGAGGACCTGCAGCCTGGCGGTCCTTGCCCGCGAAGCCCGTCGTATACTCGGACGGCACGCGTGTCGAATCGGGATGCGCGAGCTGACCCGCCACATCCATCGTATGGAGACGGTTCCGCCCGAGCCCGGTCGAATTCTGCGTCACACCACGCAGGGGAATGTCGGCTGGCTGCGCTGGGTTCCCGGGCTGTACGTCCTGCGTCGATACGACCCGTCCTGGGGGCCGCACGATATCGTCGCCGGCCTCGTTCTCACGACCATGCTGGTGCCGGTCGGCATCGCCTATGCCGAGGCGTCCGGCGTGCCGGGCATCTGCGGTCTCTATGCGACCATCGTGCCGCTGCTCGTCTATGCTCTGTTCGGTCCGAGCCGGATCCTGGTGCTGGGGCCGGACTCCTCGCTCGCGCCCGTGATCCTGGCCATAGTGCTCCCGCTCTCGGCCGGCGATGCGGAGCGCGCGGTCGCGATCGCCGGCACCATGGCGATCGTCTCGGGCGTGATCTGCGTCGCATTCGGCCTCGCGCGGCTCGGTTTCATCACCGAGCTGCTCTCCAAGCCCATTCGCTACGGATACATGAACGGGATCGCGCTGACGGTGCTGCTCAGCCAGATCCCCAAGCTCTTCGGCTTCTCCGTCGAGGCGACGGGGCCGCTGCGTCAGGCCGCGGCCATCATCACGCAGGTGCTGGCGGGACGCACGAACGCCGTGGCGCTCGCCATCGGCGCGGGCACGCTCGCGCTGATCCTGCTGCTCAAGCGCTACCCGCGCGTGCCGGGTGTGCTCATCGCCGTGGTGGCCGCGACCGCCGTCGTCGGTGTCCTGGATCTCGGGACCCGAGCGGGAGTGTCGGTTCTTGGTCCTCTGCCCCAGGGGCTGCCCAAGGCGACCGTTCCCTTCCTCCAGCTCGCCGACCTACAGCTTGCTGACCTGGCGCAGGTCCTCGTGGGCGGTGCCGCGGTGGCGCTCGTGTCGTTTGCCGACACGAGCGTGCTCTCGCGCACCTACGCGGCCCGCCTGCGGACGCCGGTCGATCCGAACCAGGAGATGGTGGGTCTGGGCCTGGCCAACCTCGCCGCCGGCTTCTTCCAGGGCTTCCCGATCAGCAGCAGCTCGTCGCGAACGCCGGTAGCCGAGGCCGCGGGCTCGCGGACCCAGCTGACGGGTGTCGTCGGCGCAATCGCGATCGCCGCGCTGCTGGTGCTCGCGCCGCAGCTGCTCCAGCATCTGCCCAGCACGGCGCTGGCGGCCGTGGTCATCGCCGCGGCCATCGGCCTGTTCGAGATCTCGGACCTGCGCCGCATCTATCGCATCCAGCGATGGGAGTTCTGGCTCTCGATGGTCTGTTTCGTCGGAGTCGCCGTCCTCGGGGCGATTCCCGGCATCGCGTTCGCGATCGTCATCGCGGTGGTCGAGTTCCTCTGGGACGGCTGGCGCCCGCACTCCGCGGTGCTCGGACGAGTCGACGGCGTCAAGGGCTATCACGACATCACCCGCTATCCTCAGGCGCGCTTGATCCCGGGGCTCGTCATGCTCCGCTGGGATGCGCCGCTGTTCTTCGCCAATGCCGAGCTGTTCCACGACCGCGTCCTCGATGCGATCGCGAGCTCTCCGACGCCCGTGCGCTGGCTGGTCGTGGCGGCCGAGCCGGTCACCAGCGTCGACGTGACGGCGGCCGACATGATCGGCGAGCTCGACGACACCCTGCGGGGAGCCCGCATCAAGCTGTGCTTCGCCGAGATGAAGGATCCGGTCAAGGACAAGCTGAGGCGCTTCGGACTCTTCACGCGGTTCGAGGATGGGTTCTTCGCGACGCTGGGCGAAGCCGTGAAGACCTACCTCGAGGCCAATCGGGTGGAATGGGTGGACTGGGAAGATAGAGGGACGTAGCGGAGCAGTGGGGGCTACCTCTCCCTCGCCGGGCGCGAACGCGGCCCGGGACGAGGGCCCGCGCTCACGCGGTCCCGGGCGGTGCGGCCCTGGCCGACCAGCACGAAGCCGGCGCCGAACACGACTGCGAAGTAGAGCGCGCCCGCCTTCAGGACCCGCATTCGCGCCGGGGCGTCAGTGCTTCGGTGGGATCGGCCGCGGCGCGGGCGGGGAATCGCCGACGGCCACGCGGGCGAGCGTGTCCTGGGCGATGACGCGCTCCTCGTCGGCCGGAATGGCGTAGGCCGGGAGGCGTGCGTCGTCGGGGCTCAGCCGGCCCGCCCGGCCGACCGTGGCCGCGTTCAGCTCGGGATCGACGACGAGACCGACCCATTCCATCCCAGCACAAATGCGAGCCCGCACCTCGTGCGCGTGCTCCCCGATGCCGCCGCTGAACACGACGGCGTCGGCGCCGCCCAGGACCGCCAGGTACGCGCCGAGGTACTTCCGGGCGCGGTGACAGAACACCTCGACGGCCAGGCGCGCCCGCGGATCCTCGCGCTGGCGCGCGAGCAGGTCCCGCATGTCGGAGCTGCGCCCCGAGAGTCCGCGCAGTCCGGACCGCTCGTTGAGCCACCGCTCGGCCTCCGCCGACCGCCACGCCTTCGGTGCGGACGAGGTGTCCGACGAGGGCGGGATCGACGTCTCCGGAGCGGGTGCCCATCACGAGACCCTCGAGCGGGGTCAGGCCCATCGACGTGTCCACCGAGCGCCCGCGCCGGATCGCGGCCGCGGAGCAGCCGTTCCCGAGATGGAAGGCCACGAGGTTCGCCCGCTCCGCCGGGGTCCCGGACATGCGGGCGTACTCGTCGAGCACGGAGCGATACGCGAGGCCGTGGAAGCCGTAGCGCCGGATCCCGTGCTTCGCGGCCAGCTCGTGGGGGATGGCGTAGCGGGAGGCGTGCTCGGGGATCGTCGCATGGAAGGCCGTATCGAAGACGGCGACCATCGGGACGCTCGAACCGAGCGCCGCCTGGGCGGCGCGGATGCCGGCGAGGCTCGGGGCGTTGTGCAGCGGGGCCAGCGTTTCCAGCCCCTCGATCGCCCCCAGGACCTCCGCGTCGATCAGGGCCGGCTCCGTGAATCGCTCGCCGCCATGGACCACGCGGTGGCCGACCGCGTCGATCCGGCGGCCGCCCAGGTCGGTGGTGGCGAGCCACGCGGTCACGCGGCGGACGGCGGTGTCCTGGTCGGAGACCGGCTCGCGTGCGCTGAGCTTCGCCCCGCCTTCCGCGTCGAAGGTGAGCGTCGCCTGGTCGCCCAGCCGCTCGACGTGACCGCCCGCCAATCGGCGAATGCCCGCGGATGCGCCGGGCTTCGCCTCGAACAGACGGAACTTGAGCGACGAGCTCCCGCAGTTGAGGGCGAGGACGATCACCGAGGTCCCGAGGGTGCTACCCCTTCCGGTACTTTGGCCTCGCGGCCGGCCAGCGTGCCCGGGGGTCCTGAGCGGACTGGAGCAGCATCGTGTCCTTGCGGACGGCTGTTGTCGCCGTCTTGAGCCGGCGTTTCACCCGCGCGGGCGTCGCGGTGGACTCGGGCGGCCGCCCGGCCTTCTTCGAGCGAGTGGCTCCGCGTGGGCTTCCCTGGCGAGGCATGCTGGTCTCCTTTCGCCGAGCGATCGGGCCGGCCATCCTGACGCCGGCCGGTTGCGGGTGGTCATCACGAGGCGATCAGTCGTGCAGTGCTCTCCTTTCACGATGATATACGTGGTCGGACCGGGCCAGCCCGATGGTGTTACATGGGTCCCCTTTCCGCCCTTGGCGCGGAGTTCGCGCGACTCCAGCCGGGTCCGACGGCGCAACCGGGGCTACCGCGGCTCCGCAGGCGAAGCCGTCGCCTGTCCCTCAGGAGTCCTTGGGTCCGGTCGGCGCTGGTGCCTGCGCCAGGGCAGCCGCGTCCTGGTTCGGTCGTTGGCGCCCGACCAGAAGCCCGACGAGCGCGAGCGCGGTTGCCGTCGCCAGGCTGGGCCACCCCGTATGGACGAGCAGCCAGCCGCACATCAGCAGCGCCAGGACGGGCAGCACGAAATCGAGCCCGCGGCCGGCGACTCCGGGACCCGCCAGGCCCCGGCGGATCACCCAGGGGAGGCTCAGGTTCACCAGGAGGAAGCTCATCAGAACCGCCGCGTCGGTCAGAGCGGCCACCCGAGTCAGATCGCCCAGCAGGACGAGCGCTCCGGTGATGGCGGTGACAACGAGCGTGGCTCGAGTGGGGACACCGCGCCGATCGACGACGCCGAGCCACCACGGGAGGACGCCGGCCGTGGCCATCCCGTAGACCGAGCGCGCGGCCGCGACCAGGAGCAGCAGGACGGTGTTCGCCGTAGCAGCCAAGGCGATGAGGCTCAGCCCCGTGTCCGCCGCGGGGCCGAGCGCCTGCCGCGCCACCAGCGCGAGGGGCGCGGTGGACTCGCTGAGGGCCTGCCAGCCGACGGCCGCGGTGGCCGACACCGCGACGAGAAGGTAGACCGCGGTGGCCCCAGCCATGGAGATGAACAGCGCGCGCGGAAGGTTTCGCGTCGGGTCGTGCATTTCCTCGGCGAAGTTTCCGATCTCGTCGAAACCGAGGTAGGCGAAGAAGATGAGGGCCGCCGCGCCGGACAGGCCCGTCACGCCATGAGGCATCTCCAGGTACGTGCCCCGGCCCCAGGCCGGCACTCCGATGACGACGACGAAGAGGAGTCCGGCCGCTTCCACGAGGGTCAGGACGATCGCGAGCTTGACCGACTGACCGATGCCAGCGAGGAGGACGAGGAGGGTGACCGCGAGGAGCCCGGCGGCGTTCGCCACGATTGCCGTCCCGACGAGATGCGCAAAGTAGCCGCCGAAGCCGAGCGCGACCGCCGAGACGGCGAGAAGATCGGCGATCAGCATCAGCCAGCCCGCCACGAAGCCGATCCGCGGCCCGAACGCGAGCGCCGTGTACTGGAACTCGGGCGAGTCCTTCGGCCGCATCGCACCGAGGCGCGCGTACGAGTAGGCGGTGAGCCCCGCGGCTACGGCGGCGAGCAGGAAGGCGGCCCAGAGAGCGTTACCCGCGAGCCCCGCCGCCGGGCCGACGAGCGCGTAGACCCCGGCACCCAGGATGATCCCGATCCCGGAGATTGACACCTGCCAGAGACCGAGCGTCCGTCGCAGCGATGTCATGAGGAGCTCGCCGATCCAGTGATGGGTGCGTCTTCCACGATGGCACACGAGGCCGGACCGTGCCAGACCGTGGTCTGCGCTGCCACGGCACTCGCCACCTTGGTGGAGCAGGGCGCTCCGGGACACCGGCGGTCACTGTCGCCAGGTATCCTGGAATGCAGGGCGCTGGGTGATTCGAGCCGCGCTCGCTGGCATCGTGCGTGCTCGATCGACGGAGAGAGTCACGCATGCGTGAGATGATTCGAGTGACGCGCGGCGCCCAAGGCCGGCAGGGCCGGGAGCTGTCCCCGTGGAATGACATGACGACCTCCGGGACTCAGTCGGAGCAGCCGGAGCCTGGGCGGTCGCTCCTCGACGACCTGCGCCGCCCCGAGGCGTATCCCGGTCCGCGCCCGTCGGCGGTGACGCTGGTCACGACTCACATCTCGTGGGTCTTCCTCACGGACCGAGAGGTCTGGAAGCTCAAGCGTCCCGTCGACTACGGATTCGTGGACTACACGACCGTCGAGCGGCGTCGACAGTTCTGCGAGGACGAGGTCCGCCTGAACCGGCGGCTGGCGCCGGACGTCTACCTCGGCGTCGTCCCGGTCCGGCTCGGTCCCGCGGGCCACTGGTTCGGTCCCGACGGAGAGATCATCGACTACGCGGTCCGCATGCGCCGGCTCCCGGACGATCGGAGCATGGAGGCCCTTCTCCGCCGCGGCGCCCTGACCGGCGAGCACCTCCAGCGTCTCGCCTCCCGGCTCGCCCGCTTCTTCACGGCCGCCGCACCGGTGCCGGAGGCCGGCGCGATCGAGGCGATCCGGGGTCCCGTCACGGAGAATTTCGTCGAGGTCGAGCCGTTCGTCGGCCGGTTCGTCTCGCGCGAGGTGCTCGATGCCGTGCGGGACTGGCAGCTCGGGACCCTGGAGCGCGAGGCGGCACGCTTCGAGGAGCGAGTCCGGCAGGGCCGCATCCGGGACGGCCACGGCGACCTCCGGCTCGAGCACGTCTACTTCGAGGACGGCGAGCCGATCGCCATCGACTGCGTCGAGTTCAGCTCGCGCCTCCGGAGCGGGGACGCGGCCGGGGACGTGGCCTTCCTCGCGATGGAGCTGGCGGCGCGGTCGCGCCGGGACCTCGGCGAGAGCTTCCTCGCCGAGTTCGCGCGCGAGTCCGACGACCACGACCTCTACGGCGTCATCGACTTCTACGCGAGCTATCGCGCGTGGGTGCGGGGCAAGGTGGCCGCGCTCCTGGCGACGGATCCCTCGACGCCCCCGGAGAAGGCGGCGCGGAAGGCCGAGGAGGCGCGAGCGCTCTTCAGGATGGCTCGCGCGTACGCGGCCGAGCGAGCCGCCGACGGGCCCGTGATCGCGGTCGGTGGGGTGATCGGCAGCGGGAAGACCACGCTCGCGGAGGGACTGGGCCGCGCGACCGGCGTCGCGGTCATCTCGTCGGACCGGATCCGCAAGTCCCTGGCCGGTATCAGTCCGACCGAGCGGGCGCCGGAGGAGGCGTATTCGGCGGCGTTTTCCGAGCGGACCTTCGACGAGGTGTTCCGCCGGGCCACCGTCGTGCTGCGCTCGGGCCGGGGGGTGATCCTCGACGCGACGTTCCGCGCGGGGATGCACCGGCTGCGCGCGCGGGACCTCGCGCGGCGCCACGGACGGCGCTTCGTGTTCGTCGAAGCGTTCGCCGACGAGGCCACCCTGCGGGCGCGACTCCGGGCCCGGGCCGCGGGCCCCTCGATCTCGGACGCCGGGGAATCGCTGCTCGAGCGGGTCCGCGCGGAGTTCGAGCCCGTCACCGAGCTCGACCCGGGCGAGCACGTCCGCGTCGGCACGACGGGGCCGCGGGACACGGCGGTCCAGGCCGTGCTGGCCTTCCTCTCGAGCGGGTAGGCGTCGCCTTCGCGACCGCATCGCCCACCGGTCGACGGCGCCGCGCGACCGTAACGAGCGATCCCGGCGCAGCGTGGAACAATGGAGAGGAGGGCGGTGCACAGGTGGAGCGGGGCGCCCGCTTCCCCAACGAGGCAGACCGCCCGATGGAGGCTGGGATGGCGGACGTGCTATCGGACCGAGAGCTGGCGCTCGTGGACGCCTACTGGCGAGCCGCGAACTACGTGTCCGTCGGGCAGATCTATCTGCTCGACAACCCGCTGCTCCGGGAGCCGCTCGAGCTCCGCCACGTGAAGCCGCGGCTGCTCGGCCACTGGGGCACGACGCCGGGTCTCAACTTCGTGTACGTGCACCTCAATCGCGTGATCCGGAAGTTCGAGCTGGACACCCTCTATGTCTGCGGCCCCGGCCACGGCGGCCCGGCCATGGTCGCCAACACGTACCTCGAAGGGACCTACACCGAGGTGTATCCGCACGTCACCCAGGACGCGGACGGCCTGCGGCGGCTGTTCCGGCAGTTCTCCTTTCCCGGCGGCATTCCGAGCCATGTGGCGCCCGAGACACCCGGGTCGATCCACGAGGGGGGCGAGCTCGGCTACGCGCTCGCCCACGCCTACGGCGCGGCGTTCGACAACCCGGACCTCCTGGTGGCGTGCGTGATCGGCGACGGCGAGGCGGAGACGGGGCCGCTGGCCACGGCGTGGCACTCGAACAAGTTCCTCAACCCGAAGACCGATGGCGCGGTCCTCCCGATCCTCCACCTGAACGGCTACAAGATCGCGAACCCGACGGTCCTGGCGCGGATCAGCCGGTCGGAGCTCGAGAGCCTGCTCACCGGGTACGGCTACCGGCCGTGCATCGTGGAGGGCGACGAGCCGGGCCCGATGCACCAGGCGATGGCGGCGGCGCTCGACGGCATCGTCGAGGAGATCCGGGCGATCCAGACGGCCGCCCGGACCGGCGGCCGGACGGAGCGCCCGCGCTGGCCGGCGCTGGTCCTCGTGACGCCGAAGGGGTGGACCGGTCCCGCCGAGGTGGACGACAAGAAGACCGAGGGGTTCTGGCGGTCCCACCAGGTCCCGCTCGCCGGCCTGGCCGAGAAGCCCGAGCATCTGCGCCAGCTCGAGCGATGGATGCGGAGCTACCGCCCGGAGGAGCTGTTCGACGGCGCCGGCCGCTTCCGGCCTGAGCTCGCGGCGCTGGCGCCGGGCGGCGCCCGGCGCATGGGCGCCACGCCCTACGCCAACGGCGGCCGCCTGCTCGAGGATCTCCGCCTGCCGGACGTCCAGCGCTACGCCGTGGACGTCCCCTCGCCGGGCGTCGTGGTCGGCGAGGCCACTCGGGTCCTGGGGCGCTTCCTGCGCGACGTCATGGCGGCGAACCAGCAGCAGCGGAACTTCCGGGTCATGAGTCCCGACGAGGCGGCCTCGAACCGGCTGGATGCCCTCTTCGAGACGACCGAGCGGACCTGGATGGCCGAGCGGAAGCCGGAGGACGAGCACCTGGACCCGAGCGGCCGGGTGATGGAGATCCTCAGCGAGCACACCTGCCAGGGATGGCTCGAGGGATATCTCCTCACGGGACGGCACGGCCTCTTCTCGAGCTACGAAGCTTTCATCCACGTCGTCGATTCGATGTTCAACCAGCACGCGAAGTGGCTGAAGGTATCCCGGACGCTCCTCTGGCGCGCGCCGATCGCCTCCCTCAACTACCTCCTGACCTCCCACGTCTGGCGCCAGGACCATAACGGCTTCTCGCACCAGGATCCGGGATTCATCGACCATGTCGTCAACAAGAAGGCCGAGGTGATCCGCGTCTATCTCCCGCCGGACGCCAACACGCTGCTCTCGGTCGCGCGCCACTGCCTCCGGAGCCGCAACTACGTCAACGTGATCGTGGCTGGCAAGCAGCCGGCCCTCCAGTACCTCGACATGGAGGCGGCGTCCGCCCACTGCGCCGCCGGCGCCGGGATCTGGGAGTGGGCGAGCAACGACAGGGGCGGCGAGCCCGACGTGGTCCTCGGGTGCGCGGGGGACGTGCCGACGCTCGAGACCCTGGCCGCCGCCGCGCTTCTCCGGGAGCACCTGCCCGACGTCCGCGTCCGGGTGGTCAACGTGGTCGACCTCATGCGGCTCCAGCCAAGCGAGGAGCACCCGCACGGCCTCTCGCACGACGCGTTCGACGAGCTCTTCACGCGGGATCGGCAGATCATCTTCGCCTACCACGGCTATCCCATGCTGATTCACCGGCTGACTTACCGCCGGACGAATCACGACAACCTCCACGTCCGCGGCTACAAGGAGGAGGGGACGACGACGACGCCGTTCGACATGGTCGTCCTGAACGACCTGGACCGGTATCACCTCGTGATGGACGTGATCGACCGGGTGCCGGGGCTTCGGTCGCGGGCCGCGCCCGTTCGCCAGGCGATGGTCGACCGCCGCGCGGCGCACCGCGCCTACATCGTCGAGCACGGCGAGGACCCGCCGGAGATCCGCGACTGGAAGTGGCCCGGCTGATGGCGGACGAAGCCTCACACGGTCGGCCCATGCCTGATGGCACCGAGGGGTCACGGGGTCTCGTGACGAGCACCGTCTAACCCTGATTTTGCTCGGCCGCTTGACTGTGTTCGGCTCAGGAGACCATAGTGATGACGACCCACAATGGCCGGCAGGGCTGACTCAGGTCGCGCCCATCAGGCTTCCGCGCCGCTCGCAGAGCTCGCGGCGGGCACGAGGCCAATGCGTGCGACGGCCGAGTTATGGGGCCGGGCCATCGAGCTGAGGGCCCGCGCCTCGAGAGCCATCGCTCGGGCTCGGGCGCTGCGCCAGCAGACCTCCGGGTTGATCGCCGAGAGTCGGCGTCTGCGGCGGATCCCGCGCATCCCAGTCAAGATTCCGATGTCGGCGCCCCAGTCATCGCGTCGGCCGGACGCAGTGACCCCGCGCTGCCACCTCGCCTGGCATCTCGTCGCCATGTTGATCATCCTCACGGGCCAGCTGGCCCCGAAGCGTCCACGCCCGCTCTGCCGCCGGCGCCTGCATGGGAATGGCACGGATCAAGCTCGCGTCGAACAGACAGTTCACCGCATGACGGCGAGTGCAAGGAGGTCGCCCAGATCGCGCAGGACGCCGGGACCGTTACAGGGCCTGCGTTGTTCCCTCGTGCCCGTCTGCCGTAGCACTCCTCCGACCCATATTCCCACCGCTCGTCAGGCTGATGCCATGCAGAGAACCGGCGCCGCCAGCTGGTCCTCCGGATCGCTTGGCGCTCCCGTTCAGATGTCTGCCTCGGTTCTTCAGGCCGGGGTTGTCCGGAGCGCTCCGTGAAGATCCGAAGCCAGATCGCGCTCCTGGTCGGTGGCGTGGCGGTGCCCCTCATCGTGCTCGCGACCATCGTCACGGCCGTTCTCATCCAGCGGGAGCGGGCCGCCGTTGAGAGCGGACTGAGAGACACTGTCAGGGCGCTCAGCCTGGCGCTCGACCGGGAGCTTGTCAACACGACCGCCACGCTCAGGGCCGTCGCGGCATCCGTGGCGTCCGAGCGCGGAGATGTGCGCGTCTTCCGCGACGAAGCGGTCCGGGTCTTCGAGAGTCAGCAGCCCGATTGGGTGACTCTCCTGGTCGTCGACCCGTCGGGCCGGATCATCATCGACGCGCGCGGGCCCATGTCGAGCGAGGGCGGCCCGGACCAGTGGATTGATCTCCACCCCGGCGAGACTCGCGGGCCCGTGATCGGCGACGTGAGACGGGATCCACGGTCCCAGGAGTACGGTTTCCCGATCGCTGTGCCAGTCTCGGCGGATTCGCCCGGCCGGTATGTGCTCGTGGCGGTCGTCCGGCCATTGACGATCGAGCGCATGCTGACGGCGCAGCGCTTCGAGAATATTCCAATGATGGGTGTCTTCGACGGCTCCGCGAGACTCGTGGCGCGCCACGGGGTCGCCGAACAGGGAACTGGACAACCGGTCGGCCCGTTGATGCGGAGCATGCTCGAGCGGCACGCCATGGAGCAGCTGGTCCGGGGCACGAATCGGGAGGGCGTCGCGGTCTACACCGCGTTCCGCCGGTCTGGTGTGAGCAACTGGGGCGTGGCCGTCGGGGTGCCGGCAGTGGCGATCGAGGCTGGGCCGCGTCGCGTCCTCTGGACCGTGGGTATCGTCGGCTTGGCGCTGATCGCGGTCAGCGTGGCAATCGCGGCCGTCGCGGGACTCAGCATTCAAGGCGACGTGACGGACCTGGCGAGAGGCGCGACGCAGCTGGGTCAGGGACAGCGGCCCGAGGCGACCCGATCGCATCTCAGCGAGGTCCGGAGCGTCAACACCGCCCTGATCACCGCCGCCGACACCATCCAGGAGCGATCGGAGGCGGCGCGAGCCGCCCAGACGCAGGCCGAGCGGGCGAACCGGGCGAAGGACGAGTTCCTGGCGATGCTGGGACACGAGCTCCGAAACCCGCTGGGCGCCATCGCGGGCGCTGTCACCCTGCTGGACGTCGCGAAGGCCGATCAGCCGATGACCGAGCAGGCGCACGGCGTGATCCGCCGACAGAGCCAGCATCTCGCCCGTCTCGTCGACGACCTCCTCGAGGTGAGCCGCGTCACGTCCGGCAGGGTGGCCCTCGTCCGCCAGCCGGTCGACCTCGGCGAGGTCGTCACGCGCGCCGTCGGGATGTGGCGCTCGGCCGGCCGGTTCGATGAGCATCAGCTCTCCCTCGAGACGGAATCGGTGTGGGTGGACGGCGACGAGACCCGCCTCGAGCAGATCCTGTCCAACCTGGTCGGAAACGCGTTGAAGTACACGCCGGCGCGCGGCGACGTGTCGATTCGTGTGAGCGTTCGAAGGAGACTCGGCCGTGCTCGAGGTGGCCGATACCGGAGTCGGCATTCCGCCGAGCCTTCTCGAGAGGATCTTCGACCTGTTCGTCCAGGGCGATCGCACACTGGACCGAGCCCAGGGAGGACTGGGCATTGGCCTCACGGTCGTGAAGGTGCTGGTCGAGATGCACGGCGGCCGGGTGGGGGCACGGAGCGACGGAGCTGGCAAGGGGGCGGTGTTCACCATCTGGATGCCTCGGCTACCCGACGGGTCCCATCGCCGGCGCGTCGTGGACTCCCGTTCGGCCGCTCGACCAGAGTCCAGGCGGATCCTGATCATCGAGGACAACGCCGACATGCGGGAGGTGCTTCGCGTCCAGTTGTTGCTCGAAGGCCACGAGGTCCAGGTCGCGGCGGACGGCGAGACCGGTGTCGCGCTTGCGACGACCTCGGCGCCGGACGTCGTCCTGGTCGACATCGGCCTGCCGGGTCTCGATGGGTACGGGGTGGCCCGTGAGATTCGCGCCAGAACGGATGGAGCGACCCCGCTGCTGATCGCCGTCACCGGCTACGGGCAGGCCGCCGACCGGGTGCGCGCCGTCGAAGCCGGGTACGATGCCCACGTGACGAAGCCGGTGACACTCCAGCATCTGGCCGAGCTGATCGCTCGCGGCCGGCATGCTCCCGAAGCTGTGGAGGAGGAGCACGGCGTCTGATCCCGGGGCGTCTCGACTTTCCCCGCGGCGATGTGCCGCGCTCCTCGTGAAGCTCATACATTCTGAGCGAGGCGCGATGGTCGCCGGCTAGCGCGACGGCCCGCTTGCTTCGATAGACTCGCCCGGCAGCTTGCAACTTCGTTGGCCACCGGTGGTCTTGCTGGTTCCGACCGCGTGGTGACGCGGGCCAGCCCGGCAGAGTAGGATGGCCGCGTGATTCGCCAGGTCTCGCTGCTGGTAGGCCTCCTCGTTGGGCTCGCGTGGTCGGCTCCCGGGGCTGCCCTGGCGGCCGGCGGCCCGGCGTCGCCGCCATATCCGTCCCGCGAAGTGATCCGGAGCTACCTGTCGGACCTGAGCGACGCCGAGGTCGGAGCCCTGGTGCGGGGGCGGGTCGACGAGGCGCCGTCGACCGACCGCGGTCGGGACCTCGCCTCGGCCGCGAGCGCGCTGGACGAGTTCCGGAGCCGCTTCAACGACCTCGTGACCGCGGCGGGCAACCTTCCCGACGTGCCGGCGATGGTGGCCGCGAAGCTCCGAGAGGGGGACCCGGGACGGCCGCTCCGGACGCTCGGCCTGTTCCTCGTCATGGCCGCTGTCGGATGCGGCCTCGAGCTGCTGGGCGTCTGGGCTGTCCGGGACGTGAGCCGTCGGCTCCGGGAGAGCCTGGTCACCGGGCCCCTGGCAGCGGCCCTGCGCACGCTGCTCCTCGTCGTCCTGGGCGTGCTGCGTGTGGCGCTCTTCGGTCTCGGCGCCCTGGGCGTGTTTCTCGCGCGGTATCCGACGCACGTGCCCACCCGCCACGTGCTCCTGGCCGCGCTCGGCGCGGTGGTCCTCGTGCGCCTCGCGGCGGTCGGCGCGCGGGTCGTGCTCGCCCCGTCCCAGCAGGCGCTCCGGCTCGTGCCGTTCGACGACCGTGCGGCCTGGCGGCTCTACGCCGCCCTCATGGGACTGGCCACCCTCGCGGTGGTCGGCACGATGGGCGCGCGGGTCCTCGGGCTTCTCGGCGTGCCCGAGCCCGACGTGGTCATCTTCCTGACGCTCGTGCGGATCCTCTTCGCGACGCTCCTGCTCTGCGTGATCTGGCTCATGCGCCGGGAGATGGCCGCGGCGATCGATCTGGGGGACGACCACCAGCGCCTCTCGCACGCGGTGCGGGAGCTGGGCCCGTACCTGGCGACCGTCTACGTCCTGGCCATCCTGCTGGTCGGCATCGTCGAGATCGTCCAGGCCGGCGGGCTGACGCCGGGGGCGGTCACCGGGAGCCTCTTGCTCGTCGTCGTGGCGCCGCTGGCCGACATGGCGCTCTGCCGCATCCTGACGCCCCGCTCGACCGGAAGCGGAGAGGCCGCCCCGCCACCCGGTACCCAGGCGAGCGATCCCTACGGCCCCGTCGTGCGCCGCGTGGTCCACATCCTGGTCGCCGTCGGCTCGCTGAAGGCGCTGGCCTGGCTCTGGGAGCTCGACATCGCGGCCTTCACCGAGCAGAGCCTGGGGGGCCGCCTCGCCGGGGCCGTGGTCGACATCGCGGTCACGGCACTGGCCGCGTACCTCGTGTGGACCGTGATCCGGACGTTCATCGACCATCGTCTCGCGCAGGAGCCGGGCCGCGCGGAGGCGCCCGAGCCGGGCGAGGAGGGGGGAACGGGAGCGACCCGGGTGCGCACCCTGCTGCCGCTCCTGCGGACCTTCGTCCAGATCGTGGTCGCGGTCATGGCCGTGATGATCGGCCTCGCCGGACTCGGCGTGAACATCGGTCCGCTGATGGCGGGGGCGGGCATCGCCGGGATCGCCATCGGGTTCGGCACGCAGACGCTCGTCCGCGACATCGTCTCGGGGGTCTTCTTCCTGGTCGACGACTCCTTCCGGCTGGGCGAGTACGTCGACGTCGGTCCGGTCAAGGGCACCGTGGAGCGGATCTCTCTCCGCTCGATGCAGATCCGCCATCATCGCGGCGCCCTTCACACGATCCCGTTCGGCGAGGTCAAGCGCCTGACGAATCACAGCCGCGAATGGGTCATCCACAAGGTGGAGCTGCCGCTCCCGCCGGAGACGGACCTGGACGTCATCCGCAAGATGTTGAAGCGCATCGGGGAGGAGCTTGTCGCCGACCCGGAGCTCGGGCCACACATCCTCCAGCCGCTGAAGTCCCAGGGCCTGATGCAGGTGGAGGACGGGGCCCTCATCCTGCGCGCGAAGTTCATGGTGCGTCCCGACGACCAGCAGTTCGTCGTCCGCCGGGAGGTGCTGAGCCGGATCAAGCGCGCTTTGGAGGAGAAGGGCATCCGCTTTGCGCCGCGCCAGGTCCTGGTTCACGTCGCGCAGCCGTCGCGGGCTCCGGACGCGCCGGCTCCGACCCCGGCGAACGGGAATCCCGTGCCGACCGATGCGGCAGCCGGCGCCGCAGCGGTCGCCCTGTCCCGGCCCCCGGCCTCCGACCCCGCCGCGGCTCCCGCCAAGCGGGAATCCTAGAGCAGCGGGCCGGTCGATCTCGATCCTGCGGTCGACGAGTCGCGGGGACCGCTGCTGCTCTCCGCGCGACGCGTGCCACGCCCCTCCGATCGATTCGTCGACCGGTACGCAGAGGGCCCGCGGCTCATCAGGTCGTGATGGCGTTGACCGACTGGGCCTGGATCGGGGCGCCGAAGTGGCGCTCTGACGACATGGTGGCCATTCCGTCGGCTGGCTTCCGGAGGGCTTTCCCGAGTTTTCTGCGCTCTCTATCTCGGCGCTCGTCCGCCTGACCCCGTGGCACCGGTCCTGCACGATGTGAGGACAGCACAGGGCCGCGGAGCGCAGCGGGGGTCCTCGGGGCCGGATGGGACGCGCCGGACGTGACGGCGACCGGAACTCCGGATCGGAGGATGACGCGCTCCCCGGCCCTGTCGCGCTAGAAGGCCAGCCGCATGAGCACCGGCGAGCGCACACCGAGTCGACGCCCGCGGCGCTCGCCGCCCTCTCGGGGAACCTCGCCATCGCGTGCGTCAAGTTCGTCGCGGCCGGGGTCACGGGGAGCTCGCGCTGAGCCTCCTGGTGGGGGAGAGCCCGCCCCCCGAGACGATGGCGAGCCTCCGGAAGATGGCCCTCGCCGAACCGGCCGTCGCGCGGGTGGGGCAGGCGATGGCGGTCCATTTCGGCCCGGAGGAGGCCGCCCTCAACCTGGAGCTGTTCTTCCGTCCGGACCAGTCGATGTCGGAGGTCGCCGCCGCCATCGACCGGGTCGAGCGGCGGATCCGCGCAGCTCACCCCGAGATGCGCCATGTCTTCCTCGGCGCCGAGGCGCTCTCGGAGCCCGCCCGCGCGGGGCCCAGCTTCCGAAGCCCGGGAGAGCCCGTCGGTCACGCCGCCGAGGCACCGCCGGGGCTGAAGGGAATAGCAAGATCGGTCGCCGGAGAACAGCCGCGGATCCGGTCGCAGTCGCCGAAGCAGCCGTGACCTCGACGTGGACGCTTGACGGGGCAGACGCCATTGGCGACGATGACGTGGTCGTGGGAAGAACTGGCACAGCCCATACTTCCGCGCGTTTCCGCACCAGTGGTCACGCCGGGCAGCGCATGAGCGCTCCGTCTCCGATGCGGGATCGGTCGACAGGCGCCTCGGCCGTCGGCGTCTCCGCGGTCCGGCGTGCCGGGTCGCTCGGCCTGGCTTGCCTGCTGTTGATTGCTTCTTCCTCGGGTTTCGCCCAGACCCAGTTCCCGACCACCTCGACCGCTGCCACCCTGACCGTGCTCGGCGGCGAGGTGGAGCTCGGTGCGGTCGGCCGGCGAGCGGAGTGCTGCCGTCAGCGGGACGAGCCTGGCGGTGGGAGACCGGATCCAGACCGGGCCCGCCGGCCGGGGTCTGATCACCTTCCTCGACGGCACCACCGTGACCGTCGAGCCGCGCTCCGAGGTCACGGTGCGAGAGCTGGAGGTTGGCGACCGCCAGCGCTCGAACCTCCAGGTCCTCATCACGGCCGGGACGGTGTGGGCGCGGATCGCGAACCTGCTCGGGGGCCGGGGGACGGTCTCGCTCGCGTCCAACACGCACGCCGCCATCGCGCACGACGGGCTGATCGGGGCCGAGCAGCGTACAGACGGGACCTTCGTGTGCTGGACCCGCGCGGGGACCGTCCAGCTCGTCGACGCGAGCGGGGCGAGCCTGGGTCTCCTCGAGCCGGGACAAAAGGCGACCATTCCTTCGCGGGGCCGCTCGATGACGGAGACGTTCTCGGTGCACCGCAGCACCGTCGAGATCGTCGCGCGCGGCCCCGTGTGGCCGCTCGTCGTCATGCCGGATGGCGTTCGCCTCGCGGGCTTCGTCGATCCCGGGATCGAGGTGAACCAGGTGTTCGGGTCGCTCACGGCGCGGCGTGACGACGTGCGGATCGTGGAGGTTCCGGGAGGAGCTCCGGGGCCCTATCGGGTCCTGCTGACCGGCATCGCCGACGGGGACTACATGGTCACCGTCACCGGCCGGGTCCGGGGGCGCGCGATCTACGAGCGGAAGTGGACGGGGACCATCTCGCGCGGGCAGCGCCTGGAGGGCGGCGTCGTCCAGGACTTCGACCCGCGCCAGACGCCTCCGGCCAACGAGGCGGAGACTCTGTACGGGAACATCTCGCCCATGCGGCCGGCTCGCGGTCCGGCGCCCGGGTTCGTGCTGCTCTCCCCCCTCGAGCTGGAAGCGGCGCCGCGCCCGTAGCCGGCTACTTCGTCTTCGCGATCCACACCCCGTCCCAGTCGCTCCCGGGCGGCTCTTCGAGGAGCTCCTGGGCCCGGCGGCGGTACAGCCCGATGGGGCCATCGTCCGGCGCCGCCGCGGCGAGCTCGTCGAAGAGCGCCATGGCTTCCTCCCACCGGCGCGCGTGGTAGAGTCCGACGCCGCGGTCGTATCGCGCGAGGAGCTCCCGCCGCTCGGGAGGAACGTCGCCGGCGCGGCCCAGGAGCTCGTAGACCCGCACCGGCTCGGCCCGTCCCTTGACGGCGACCAGGTCCAGGAAGCGGTACTCGAAGGCGTCGCCGGCGGCCTGGCGCGTGGCCTCGCCGATCACGACGTGGACGCCGTATTCCTTGCTGAGCCCCTCGAGGCGGGACGCGACGTTCACCGGGTCGCCGACGGCCGTGTAGGCGAGACGGTCGCGGGACCCCAGGTTGCCCACGATCATGGTCCCGGTGTTGATGCCGACCCCCATGTCGAGGCCTTTCCACCCGTGCGCCGCGAACTCGACCCGGAGCGCGCCGAGCGCCGCGACCATCTCCAGCGCGCTCTCGCACGCGCGGCGGGCATGGTCGGGCTGAGAGATGGGCGCGTTCCAGAACGCCTCCAGCCCGTCCCCGGCGTAGTGGGCCAGGACGCCGTCGTGCCGGAACACGATCGCGGTCATCTCGCTCATGTGGTCGTTCAGGAGCGCCACGAGGGTTTGGGGGGGCAGCGCGTGAGCGTGCGTCGTGAAGTTGCGCAGATCGCTGAAGAGGACGGTCAGCTCGCGCAGTTCGCCCCCGAGGCGCAGCCGACGGGGATCGGCCAGCACCCACCGGCTGACGGACGGCGAAAGGTAGCGCGCCATCGCTTCGCGGAGCCGGCGCTGCTCGCCCTGCTCGAACACGACGCGGTCCACGAGTCCCACCGCGAAGGTCAGGAGAAGCGCGGCCGGCGGGAGCACCAGGTCCAGGATGAGACCGGTTTCGAGCAGCGTGCTCGCCGCGATCAGGTACACGCCGAGCACGACGAGGACGAGCAGCCCCATCGCCAGCGGCCGTCGCCCCGCGGCGAGGAGCCCGGCGATGAGCGCCAGCGCGACGATCAGGATGACGACGACCGGCCGCGGCGCGGGCACGAGGAAGCGCTGGTGCAGGATGGTCTCGATCGCGTTCCCGAGGATCTCGACCCCCCACATCCGGCGATCGCCCGTCGTCGGGGTGGGGTGCTCATCGACCCCCGGCATCGTGAACCCCACGAGGACGATCTTGTCCTGCACCCAGTCGGGCGCGAACGCGCCGTCGAGAACGTCGGCCAGGGGGATGATGCGGAACGGCCCGCCGCCGCCGGGTGCGGACGGGGGACCGAGGAAGTTGATGAGCATCGAGTCCCGCTCGGCGACGGGGATCGCGCGGCCCGCGGCATAGAGCACGCCGCCGGGCGGCGCGCCGTCGACGACCCGCTCGCGCCGGGTGAAGCGGGCCACGGCAACCAGCGGGAAACTGGGGATCTGCTCCTCGCCGGCTTGCAGCACGAGCGGTAGCCCGCGGACCACGCCATCGCGGGCCGCGGTCACGTTCACGATGCCCTCGCCGAGGCGCGCGTCCCGGATGGCGGCGGCGGGACGGGTGAACCGCTCGAACTCCTGGGCCACGCCCGGGCGCGGGTCGAACGCCAGCGCGCCCTGCGCGACGACGGGCGTGATCACGTTGCCCGCGGCCCGGAGCGCCCTCGCCAGGTCCTCGTCATCGTCGCGTGGCGTGTCGAAGAGCACCGCGAGGCCGATCAGCCGCGGGGAGGCGGGCCGGAGCGTCTCGATGGCCCGCGCGTAGAGGGACCGTGGCCACGCCGCCACCGGTCCGTAGCGCGGCTTGAGACGCTCCGTGCTCCGCTCGTCGACGCCCACGATCACCGTGGCGGTCGCTGGCCGGGCCGGTCGGGCGAGCAGCAAGAAGTCCACGGCGCGCGCCCGGGTGGCTGCGAGCGTGTCAGCGAGGTAGGCCGTGGCGAGCAGGGCGGCGACGGTGAGTCCGAGGAGCCCGGTCCTGAGCAGCCGGATTCGCGGGCTGCGCGCCGGGGCCGAGCGGAGCGGGCGCACGTCGGTCACGGGCGCCGCGCGCGCCGATGAGGGGGACCGTCGCCGAAGAGATCTCACGGTGCCGGGGCGCGCCTGGACGCCCCATCACCCAACTATACGCTGGCGCTACTCTCGCCGGCAGCGGGTTCGGGGGGCATGGCGAGCGCCACGGCCGTGCGTCAGGCTCGCAAAGAGAACGCGCCCGGGGGCGCGTGTCGTCCCCCGGGCGCGCGGTGACCGGATCGAGCGAGTCGGCGCGGATCAGCGGGCGTGCGCGGTCTCCCGCTGCTTCATTGCCTCCATCTGACGCCCGGCCTCCTCGAGCCGCGCCGGATCCCATGCGCGCTCGATCTTCGGCCAGATGTCCTGCTCCTCCTTGCGGATGTGCTGCTCGAGCGCCCCTCGGAGCTTCTTGACGGCGGCGAGCCACGCGTCCTTCGCCGGATCGAGGCGGTCGATCTCCTTGATCAGGCCTTCGGCTTCCTGGACCTCGTGAAGATGGGTGGTCTCCCAGGACGCCAGCGCCGGATCGCCCTGGACCTCGCGCGCGACGGGGCCGTAGAGGCACTTCTCTTCCATCTGCTCGTGGAGCTCGAGCTCCGGACGGAGCTTGCCCCACAGCGCGGACCGCCCCGACGCGGGCGCCGTCTCGATCTCCTGGAACGCTGCCTTGGCCTTGCCGTGCTCCTGCTTGAGTAGCTGGATCGCCTGCATGCTCTTCCTCCCAGCCTCGCGGCCTCGTCGTCCGAGCGCCGCTCGACCAAAGTTTCGCGATACGGGTAGACAGCGTGCGAGCCGCATGCCAGGAAGTACTCGGTGGCACTGCCGTTGCACCCACGTCGGCATCGGCTCGCGGGCGAGGGAGCGTGAGGGCGGCGCGCTCCGCGTGCCCGGCGCCAAACCGGCGAGACTTCACGCCGGTTCGGCGCATTGGCTCCGCGGGTCCGAGCTTGGCTCCGCCGAAGCACCTGGGTAGAAATTTCTACCTCGGCCCGCTTGCCGCCACGTCACGGCGACAGGGCGGCGAGGCCGCGTCATGGTGTCGGTCTCGGAGCGATCGCGTTCCTGCAGGCGCCGATCGGACCCAGGCGCCCGCCGACCGAGCGAAAGGACGGACGAATGAGCGGCGATGCCTTGGCCACGTATCTTCGCGATCACCTGGCGGGCGCGGCGGCGGCGGTCGACCTCCTGGAGCTGCTCCGCGATCAGCACGCCGGCGAGCCCCTGGGCGAGTTCGCGGCAGAGATCCTCGCCGACGTCGAGGCGGACCGCGCGGCCCTGGCGGCCGTCGCACAGCGCGTGGGCGGAGAGCCCGGAGTCCTGAAGGACGCGACGGCGTGGATCGGCGCCAAGGTCGCTCGCCTGAAGCTCGGCCGTCACGTCGCCGGGGACCTCGGCACCTTCGAGGCGCTCGAGACGCTGGCACTCGGAATCCTCGGGAAGCTGGCGCTCTGGCGCGCCCTGGTGCTGGTGGCGCCGTCCGATCCGCGGCTGGTCGGCGTCGACTTCGGCTGGCTCGCCACGCGCGCGGAGACGCAGTACGACCGGGTCGAGGAGCGTCGTCTGGAAGCCGCCCGATCCGCGCTCGGGAACGAGAGCGAGTAGCCTTCCGGCGCCTCGCTGACCGCCCCGCCCTCGAGAGCCGCCGGCGGCCCGTCCGGTCGAGCCCGGCGGGAACGATCTTCGTGAGCCGCCTGCAGTAGAATGCACGTCGCGTGGCTGGGCCCGGCGGGCCCGGCCCCGGCACGGATCCTCCCGAACTCTCGAGGACGAGCGTGGCACTCGGCGCGACGATCTATACCTTCGACGTGGATCTGGCGGACGCGGACCGCGCTGTCTTCGAGTCCCTCGCCCTGCGCGTCGCCCGGCATCCGTCGGAGACCGAGGAGTATCTCGTGGCCCGGGTCCTCGCCTACGCGCTCGAGTTCACCGAGGGCATCGAGTTCTCGCGAGGGCTCGCGGATCCGGATGAGCCGGCGATCCTGGTCCGCGACCTGACGGGCGCGGTCCGGTCGTGGATCGACATCGGGACCCCCGATGCGGTGCGGCTCCACCGGGCGTCCAAGGCCGCGCCGCGAGTGGCCGTGTACACGCACAAGGACCCGGCGCGCCTCGTGTCGAGCCTCGCCGGCGAGCGGATCCACCGGGTCGACGCGCTCGAGCTCTACGCGCTGGACCGCGGCCTGGTTACCGGGCTGGCGGCGCGTCTGGAGCGCCGGATGACGTGGAGCCTGTCGGTGAGCGAGCGCGAGCTCTACCTGTCGACCGGCGGCGAGACGCTGACCGGCCCCGTCTCACGGCTCGCGATCGGCTGACGGGCGGTACCGGTATACTCGGGCCGTGGGCACGCCGGTATCGAGCGACGGGTCCGTCAGCCCTCGGGCGACCCGCCTGGCAGCGCGGCTCGTCGCGCGGGACAGGACCGCGAGGGCCCGGCGCCGTCTACTCGCGACGCTGGGTGCGGTCGTCATCGCGGGGTTCATCGGCGGGTGCGCATCGATGAGCCCGGACGGCTGCGGCGCAAAGGCGAAGGCCTCAGCCCCGCCGCCCGTCGCCGTCCGGTGCTCGATCCGGTTCTGACCGGCGCGCGAGATCCGGCGTGAGACGCACGTGACGGCCCGCCCCGCGAGCCGTCGTGGCCCTCGGCTCCGCGTTCTCGTCGTCGCCTTCGACGGCCTCCAGCCGTCCCAGATCGACCCCGATCGCACGCCGACGGTCCACCGGCTGGCGCGCGAAGGCGTCACGTTCGCCCGTCACCACGCCGTGTTTCCCACCGTCACCCGGGTGAACGCGGCCAGCATGGTGACGGGACGCCATCCCGGCGGCCACGGGCTCGCCGGCAACACGCTGGTCATTCCGGAGTGGGACGCGCACCAGGCGATCCCGGCGCTCCTTCCCGAGCTCAGCCGGGTGGCCGCGTCGACGGGTCGCGTGCTCCTCGCGCCGACGCTCGGCGAGATGCTGGCCCCGCACGGCCTCACCTTCGGGACCGTCGTGGGCGGGACGAGCGGGAATGCGTACGTCCAGCATCCCCTGGCGGACCGCGTCGGCGGCGCGATCCTCCATCCCGAGTTCTCGCTGCCCGGCGAGCATCACGAGCGCGTGGTGGCGCGCTTCGGCGTGTGGCCGCCCAAGCGCTCGCCCGAGCTCGGCCGGATCCGCCGCGCGGCCGACGTTTTCCTCGACTACCTCGTGCCCGAGGTGGACCCCGACGTCGCGCTCCTGTGGTTCCCCGAGCCGGATACCTCGCAGCACGCCGCCGGCGTCGGCGCCGGCCCGGCGATCCAGGCGCTCGCCGCCGCCGATGCCGAGCTCGGGCGCATCCTCGGGGAGCTGGCCGCGCGCGGGGCCACCCCGGACGTGCTCGTGGTCTCGGACCACGGGTACTCGACCATCGCTCGCCGGATCCAGCTCGAGGAGGTCGTGCGGGAGGCCGGCTTTCCGGCGGGAGACCGGCCGGGCGGCGTGACCGTCGCCGCGAACGGCGGCGCCGGGCTCTTCTACGTCCGTGACTCGGAGCCGCGCGCGCTCGAGCGCTTCACGCGCTGGCTCGTCGCGCAGCCGTGGGCGGGCGCGCTGGTGGCGGGGCGCGCGGCGGGCGTCGAGCTGGGGCTCCTGCCGGCCGACGCCGTGGGGCTGGCCGGGCCGCGGGCCCCCGATGTCGTCCTGTCGTTTCGCTGGGACTCGGTGCGGGCGGGCGGCGCCGCCGGATCGGCGGACAGCAGCGAGGGCGCGCCGGGGCTCGGCACCCACGGCTCGGGCAGCCCGCAGGAGCTCCGGTGCACGCTGGTCGGGAGCGGGCCGAGCTTCGGGCAGGGGCTCGTCTCCGAGCTGCCGTCCGGAAACGTCGACGTTGCGCCGACGGTGCTCCGGCTCCTCGGCGTCACCACCGACGCGCCGCTCGACGGCCGGCCCCTGACCGAAGGGCTTCGCGAGACGACCGAGCCGGCGCCCTCGGCCGCCGCCCCCGCGCGTCACGAGGCGCACTGCGACCTCGGCGATGTGCGCGTGGTCTTCCGCGCCGTCGTCGAGCGGGTCGGGGCCGCCCGCTACGTCGCCTCGCTGTCGGCCGAGCGCGCCTAGCTCGAGCGCCACTTCGCGTGCCGAAGGACGCCGTCTCCTTCCGCGTCCTTCCGGCGCTCGATCCGTTCCGTGCCCCCGTCGGCGTCGCGGCCGCCCGCGAGCGCTTGCCGGCATGGACATCTTGGCGCGAAATCTCGCCGGGGCTCCAATTCCGCGTGGTCTCGGGCCGTTCGCTTGGTCAACCTGACTGGAGGTGGCATTGCCGGTTACCGTCCGGACGTTCGTGATATGCGAGGAGAGCGTGAACCTGCTAGGCCTGGAGAAGGCCGCCGCCATCAGGATCGCGTGGACGATCCGTCCTTCCACAACCCGAGTGTGCGCATCAGCGCCAGTGCGTTCGAGGTGCGCACCACGCCCGGTCGCACGCGGTAGTCGAAGATCATCTGGCCGTCCTCCAGCCGGTCCTCGAAGTGGACGTTGGCGGCGCGGACGGCGGGATCGCCGGTCACCTCGGACAGCGCGAGGTCATGCGTGGTGACGAGGCCGATGGCCCCGCGCTCCACGAGGCCGCTCACCACCGCGGCCGCCCCCAGCCGCCGGTCGTGTGAGTTCGTCCCGTGCAGGATCTCGTCGAGCAGAAACAGCAGCGGCACCGGTCCGTCCGCGATGCGGACGAGGTCACGGAGCCGCACCAGCTCGGCGTAGAAGCGCGACGTCCCCTCCTGCAGCGAGTCGCGGATGCGCAGCGTGGCGCCCACGGACAGGCGCGACAGCCGGAGCGCTCTCGCCCGCACAGGCGCACCCGCCAGCGCCAGCACGACGTTGGTCCCTACCGAGCGCAGCAGCGTGCTCTTGCCCGACATGTTCGAGCCGCTGACGATCAGCACGCGCGTGGCCCCGCCGATCGCCACGTCGTTGCGGATGCAGCGGACTTCCGGGATGAGCGGGTGGCCGAGCGCCCATGCCTCGAACTGCGTCCCGGGTGCGTCCAGCTCGGGGTAGACGTCGGCCGGGTGCTCCCAGGCAAAGCCGGCCAGCGAGCACAGGGCCTCCAGCTGTCCCACGGCCGCCAGCCAGGCGTCGACGGAGCGGCCGTGCCGCGCACGCCACGCCTCGATCGCCAGCGCGCAGTGGACCTCCCACATCGTGAGCAGGGCCACGGGTGCGAAGAACTGGTTGCGCCGGGAGTCGAACAGATCCACGAGGACGCGCAACCGGCGGACTACCTGCGAGGGGCGCCGGCCCCCGGTCACGAGCTCCTTGTGGAGCCCGGCGAGCAGTGGGCTCGTCACCGGTTCCCGCTCGAACCGGTCCAGCACCGCCGCCAGCATCTCGAGGTCGGGGCCGTGCCCCGCCACCGCGCGCTCGGCCTCCAGCACGCGCCCCCGCGCGCGCCAGCGGGTCAGCACCTGCACAGCGACGGCCGCGGCCATGACGGGCAGCGGAAGCCAGCCGACTGCCCACAGCGCGACGGTGGCCAGCACCGCGGCGGTCAGCAGGAGCATGCCGACCCGGAGCCGGGTGTTCGGCGCGGCGACGGCGGTGAGGCTCGCGAGCGCGGCGGGCCGGACGCTGGCGGCAGCGTCCTCACCCAGCATCGCGAGATCCTCGCGCAGATCCAGCCGAGGCGTCAGCTCCTGCACCGCTGCCTGCCGCCGGAGCACCACGGGCACGTCGGCCGGCGCCAGCAGCCAGGCGGCCAGCGTCTCCTCCCCCATGACGGTGCGGGCGCCGCACAGCAGCTCGAAGAGCGAGCCCGGGCCGAAGAGATCCAGGTCGGCGGCGTAGGGATGGTGCGGATCGAGGAAGCCCGCGCCGTTGCGCCCGCTGCCGGTTGCCCGGCCATCAAGGCGCGCCAGTCCGCGCTCGTAGAACGCCAGTCCGCGCTCTGCCCGCCGTCGGCGCCGTCGCACGCGGCCGTGCACCACCACGAGTACCGCGAACGCGGCCGCCGGCGCCAGCAGCCACCAGGGCGCCAGCCATCCCCCACCGTACGCGAGAACGAGGATGACCGCGGCGGCCAGCGCGGTTCCCAGGCGCGCACGCGAGATGGTCTCCGCGCGGGCGGCGGCCGCAGTGACACCGTGCGTGCCGCTCGCCGAGGCGGCGGCGGTACTCCTCCTGGGGGTCGACCTCACGAGCGGGCGTGGACACGGTCTCGAGCCAGCGTACGGCATCCGGAGCGCTCACGACAGTTCTTGTAGCGCCTTGGCGCCGCCGCGACCCCCGGATCGAAGGAGGTGCATGGCGCCGACACCACGCCCGATGACCGGCAAGGAATTCCTTGAGTCGCTCGACGGACGGCCGCGAGGTCTACGAATCGACCGGACGGGGTGGTGCTAGGAGCGGGCCGGCGGATCCGATCGAGACCCAAACGCTGCGGGGATCGTCGGATCCGTGGCGAGGTCGTGGAGCGCGCGCGCCAGCGCGACCTCCAGCGCGTCTCGCGCCGCACGCTTGGGGTCCTCGTCGCCCTCTCGCCGACTGATGGCCACGTACCGGCGGGCCAGCACACGCTCGCCGCTGGCGCCATCGACCACGGCGAGCGCGATGACGACGCGCCCGACGTAGAGCGTCGTCTTGTATCCGCTCACGACGTCGATCCAGAACTCCTCGACTTCCGGAGCGAGGACGACGTCCCCGCCCTCCGCCACCATCGAATAACCCGCCCTGGTCAGCTCGGCGGCCAGCGCATCCCGGACGATGTCCACCACGGGGCGGCGGCTCACCATCGCCTCACCGTTCTTCGAGGCTGGTCCGATCCGGGTATCGTCCAGCCGCCGGTCCACCACCGGCCGGATCACGACACGTCGAGCCTGCGCGCCGGCGCGCGAGGGCGGGCTCGGCGCCGTCGCCGTGGGGTAGCCGACATCGAGAACGCCGCTGGCGCAGCCGCCGGTTCCGAGGAGCGCCACGATCGTCCACAACATGAGAGCGGCGGAACGACCTGTCGTCATGAGCCGGCGCCCTTGGCATACAGCAGCTCGCTGCCGAGGCGGTGACCAGCCCGTTCCAGCACCTCGAGGAGCATGGTTCGAGCGAGCTCGCGATCGCTGATCAACGTCTTGAGCGGGAGCCGCTCAGGATGAGTGACGTCCTCACGGAGCTCCCACACGACCATTCCCGTTTCGCGCATCACCATCTGGGCATGCACGTCGGTGAACGCCGAGACCAGCGGCGGATCACCCTCCCGCACGCGCACCATGCCCCACCTCGCCACCGAAACGCGTACGAAGGCGTCGGCCCGGCGGCGGTCCTCGCCGACCGGCTCCCGGGGCAGGGCACGGATCTCCGCGAACTGCCCGCTCGCCTGAAGCCGCCGCGTGAGCGTATCGCCCACGACCGACCGGGGGTTGATCCGCTCGAGATCTTTCCCGGCCACGGCCTTGTCGTCCAGCGCGACGAGCTGGTTGATTCCTTCGTGAAACAGCGGGACCAGCGAGCGCAGCCAGAAGTACGGCGTCCACTTCACGATCTGGTCCAGCGTCCGGCCGGGCTCCACGCTGTGCTCGACGATCATGAAGCGGGAGGGCCCGGACGCGACGACGACGAGCCGGCCCACTCGCTCGAGCACGGGCGGGGTGGGCGGTGGTGGCGCCGGGGCGGAGGCGCATCCCCAGAAGAGCGCGGCGGTCAAGAGGACGGCGACAGCTCGCATCGGACTTAGACGTAACTCGTATAGCGCGGCGAGCCTGACCACGTCAACACGCTTCCAATGTCCAGGAAACGGACACACGGCGCCCGTGGTCCCCCGCGACTGGGTCGGGAGCCGATGCCCGACGGCGATGTGATCCGCACGCGGCCTTCAGGAGACGATTGCGGAGCGCCGTCCGAGCGACGAGCCGTCACGCCGTCACATTGGCGACGCCGTGTCCGCTCGCTCGGGCTCCACCGGGCCGGAGCATTGCATGGATGCCGGCCGCTTTCCCGCCCCCAACGGGCCAGGCACGCGACGCCGGGCCGGCACGCGCCTTGCTCTCCGACAGAGTGATGCCGGGCGTCGAGGAACGCAGCGCGCCGGACTATACCTCGAATCGGTGAGGAAAACTGTATGCGACAGCTGGTGCGAACGTTGGGAATCCTTAGGCCTGGCGGGGATCGTCGCCGCGTGCAGCACGACGGGCCAGAGCAGCGGTGGCGGGCTCGGCGAGACCGCGAGCGACACGATTCGCGATCATCCGCAAACAGCCGCGGGCGCGGGCGTCGGGGCGGCGGGCGGCGCCGTCGTGGGCGGCCTGGCCGGCGGCACGAAGGGCGCCGTCGTGGGCGGCCTCCTGGGGGCTCTTGCGGGTGGCGCGATCGGGAACTACATCGAGCGACGGGAAGCTTCTTCCCCGCAGTCATCGTCCACAACGACGTCGCCGACCACGACGCCGTCGACAAGCGGGTCGACAGTCGGCGTGCCGAGCACCACGACCTCGCCGACCAGCACCAACGGTGCGTCGCTGGTCCGGATCGATCGGGTCCGGGCACAGCCGTCGCAGCTCCGCCCGGGCGACACGGTAAACCTCGACGCGACCTACACCGTCCTGAGCTCATCGGAGCAGGTGGTTCCAGTCCGAGAGACGCGTGAAGTGCGCCTCGACGGTGAGCTGGTCGCGAATCCGGCGGTCGACGTGACGCGCCAGACGGGCACGTACAGCTCCGCTCTGCCGATAACCCTGCCGGCGAATGCGCGCGCGGGGAAGTACGAGGTGACGACCACCGTCGCGTCAGGCGACCGCCGGTCGACGTCGACCACGAGCTTCTCCGTGCAGTAGCCGCGCCGGCGGATCCTGCGCGGTCACAGCGAGCCTCCCTGGGGGACCCGGGGAGGCTTCTCTCTGTTTCCATGTGCCGGAGCGGTGCCTCGTGAGCTTCGTGGAATCCTCGGCCTCGCGTAGCGCTCCGGCCGCGAAGGATCCGGTTACCGGCGGAGCGCCTCGATCACGGCCGCGAAGCGCTCGAGACCGCGCACGCCGGGCGGGTCGACGACGTTGACCGTCAGGTGCTCGATTCCGATCTCCTCGAACGCCCGCAGGTGCGCGGCGACCTCCTCGACGGAGCCGAGCCGCGCGGGAAAGCGGACGCCGGCGAAATCGAAATGAGCGATGCCGTCCTTCGCGGGACCGACCTGGAAGCCGGACGTGCTACCGCCGGCCAGCGCCACCCGCGTGGCCGCCATGCGCCCGATCGTGCGCGGATCGCGCCCGACGTCCCGGCAGGCGGCCTCCAGGCCGGCCAGCCGCTCCAGGACCGGTGGCGGGCCAGTCTGGTAGTCGGCGTCGAAGTTGTCGGCGTAGCGGGCCACCAGCCGCAGCATCCGCGGCCCCGAGGCGCCGATGAAGATCGGCAGCCCGTTGGGTCGAGGTCCGCGCGGGAGGAGCTCGCAGTCCCGCGCCTGGTAGTACTGGCCCTGGAAGTCGACTCGACCCTGGCGGAGCAGGGGCACGATGATCTGGAGCGCCTCCTCGAATCGGCTCACCCGGTGATCGAAGGGATAGCCGAAGGCCTCGTATTCCGGCTGGTGCCAGCCGGCGCCCAGGCCCAGCATGACGCGGCCCCCGCTGATCTCGTCGAGGGTCTCGGCCATCTTCGCCAGCAGCGCCGGGTTGCGGAACCCGGTGCAGGCGACGAGGGTCCCGAGCTGGACGCGCCGGGTCGCCTCGGCCACCGCGCTCAGGATGGACCACGCCTCCCAGATGCCGCGGCTCTTGCCCTCCGGCATGTCGACCATCGGATTGTTCCCCGGCGGCGACCGGCGGAAGAGCAGGTGATCCGGCAGCATGACCGAGTCGAACCCGACCTCCTCGCCCCGCTTCGCGATCTCGCGCAGCACCGTCCACGGCACCGGCTTCCCGTCCCCCAGCGCGCCCACGCCGATCGGCAGCGTCATGCCCAGCTTCATCCGGCTCTTTGGAGTCATCCTCTCGCCTCTCTCGGGACGCGTCGCCGGCCTCGCCGGCCCGGCGTCGCGGAACGCCCGGCACCCGCCGGACGGGGGATCTCGGACACGGGGCGGGGCCTCAGCGGACCCAGCCCGCGCGTCTCAGGAATGTGGCGTCGGCCTCCATGGCGGGCGCCATCTCTTGGGGCAGCAAGTGCGGCTCGAGCGACACGGGGCCTCGGTAGCCGTCCTGCTGAAAGCGGGCGATGAGCCCGGTCCAGTTGCCCGGAGTCCTTCACGCCCAGGAGGCGCGGGTCGTCCGCCGGCCGGTCTTCCTGGCCACCTAAACGGTCCCCCGCGCGAGCTGCAGCTGGCGGCGACCCACGTTGTAGAGGAAGCGGCTCACGCGACCCGGGAGCGCCATCTCGTGACGCGCCAGCGCCTCCTTCGGCGTCCCGTCGGCCATCGCGGCCATGACGCCTTCCCACTCGTTGATCACGAACCACCGCGGATCGCGCGAGGGCGCCACCGGGTGAGGCGGGCCCTGACGGCAGACCCGTCCCGCCCGGAATCCCTGCCGGCCCTGGAGGCGCGGGAACTCGTGCGAGCGGTACCAGTCGAGAAGCGCGCCCTCCTCCGACTCGGGCAGGTCGAAGCGCGCAGTGGAGAGGGCCGAGGCCGTCACGCCGCCGGTCCGGTCGCCCGACGCCCAGCTCGCGCCCGCCGTCGGGACGTTCACCGTCAGCACCTGGTCGTAGATCGTGTTCGAGCGGCTGGTGAGGAGCGCGATCACGGCGGGCCCCTCCGTGTCCTTGGCCGCCACGTCCCGGTACGCCTGCGTGACGAACAGCTCGGGGCCGGGGATCTCGTAGAGGTTGCAGATCCGGGGCGCTCCGACCTCCGAGTAGTAGACCTGCGCGGTGTAGAAGCCCGCCCGGATCAGGTCCGGGGCGTGCCGCCGCGCGTACCAGTCCTCGACCCGCGCGAGATTCGCGCTCTCGACGTCGGAGCGGGCGGTGTAGATGGTCGGCAATGGAGACATGGAGCCTCCTGTACGGTCAGGGGATGAGCCGGCGGCCGCGCCGGTGCCGGTCGCACGATGTGAGGCGGCGTGCGCTCACGCGGTTCGCCCTCCCGTCGGATCGAGATGGTCACGGAGCGCGTCACCGAGGAAGTTGAACGCCAGCACGCCGAGGAAGATGCCCACCGCGGGCACCGCCACCACCTGGGGCGCGACCCTCAGGTACTGGCGCCCGGCGCCGAGCATCGCCCCCAGTTCGGGCGACGGCGGCTGGGCGCCGAGCCCGAGGAAGCTCAGGCTCGCGCCCATGAGCATGTTCTGGGCGCAGAAGATGGCCGCCTGCACCGTCAGGGTCGGCACGCAGGCGGGGAGGATGTGGCGGGTCAGGATGCCGAGCTCCGGACGGCCGATCGCGCGGGCGGCCTCGACGAACTCCCGCCCCCGCACCGACAGGACCACCGAGCGGACGAGCCGGATGTAGTGCGGCGCCGTCCACGCGGCGATCGCGATCATGGCGTTCAGGAGGCTCGGGCCGAGGACGGCCACGAAGACGATCGTGAGCAGGAAGTACGGGAAGGCGAGGAGGAGGTCGGTGGCGCGCATGATGAAGCTCTCGAGCAGGCCGCCGTAGAAGCCGGCGAGGAGGCCGAGCACCACGCCCACCGCCACGCCGGCGGCGACCGTCACGACGCCGACCGCGAGGGTGAGCCGGACGCCGAACAGGAGCCGGCTGAGGAGGCAGCGGCCGATCCAGTCGGTGCCGAGCGGATACTCGCGGCTGGGCGGCTTGAGGCGGAGCCTGAGGTCGGACTTGGCCGGGTCGTGCGGCGCCAGCCAGCTCGCGCCGAGAGCGCCCATCAGGAGCGCGGCGAGCACGAGGGTTCCGGCGGCCGCACGCGGCCGGCGGAGGGCGCGCCAGATGCTGCGCGGCCCGGGCGGCTGCCCCTCCGTCATCCCTGAGTCCGCGATCCGGCGCGCGCCCCGTCACGACAGCCGGATCCGGGGATCGATCAGCACGTAGCTCATGTCGACCAGCAGGTTGACCAGGATGAACCCGCTCGCGGTGATCAGCACGCACGCCTGGACCAGCGGCGTGTCGCGGGCCGAGATCGCCGAGACCACCAGCTGGCCCACGCCGGGATAGCCGAAGACGGTCTCGGTGATCACCGAGCCGCCGAGCAGCAGCCCGACCTGGAGGCCGACCACGGTCACCATCGGCACCAGCGCGTTCCGGAAGGCGTGGCGCCCGAGGACACCGAGCTCCCGCACGCCCTTGGCGCGGGCCGTCCGCACGTAGTCCTGCCCCAGCACGTCGAGCATGCACGCGCGCGTCATCCGGACGTTGTAGGCGGTGAGGAAGCTCGCCAGCGTGCAGGCGGGGAGGACGAGATGACGCCACGTCCCCGCGCCGGAGGTGGGGAACCACCCCAGCCGGAAGGCGAACAGGTAGATGAGCAGCAGCCCGGTGACGAAGACGGGCACCGAGATTCCGAGGAGCGTCGCGGACAGGATCGACTCGTCGGTCGCCGAGCGGTATCGCACGGCGGATACGATTCCGCCTGCGGTGCCGAGCACGATCGACAGCCCCAGAGCCACCGCGGCCAGCCGGAGGGTGTAGCCGAAGGCGTCCAGGACCTGAGGCATCACCGGCCGCCGGTCGATCCACGAGTCGCCGAGATCGCCGTGCGCGGCCCGGCGGAGGAACATGCCGTACTGGACCCAGGGCGGCCGGTCCAGGCCGAACTCCCGCCGGATCGCGGCAACCTGCTCCGGCGAGGGGCTGCTCGCCGCCAGCATGACCGTGACGTCGCCCGGGGCGAGGTACATCATGCCGAACACGACGAACGTCACCCCCGCCAGGAGCAGCAGCATCCCCAGCAGCCGCTTGACGAGGTAGCCGGCCAGGCCCGTGGCGCCGGAGGCGCCCATGCCGACCCTGTCCTACGGCTTCGGCCCGAGCCAGGCGCGCGTGTACGTCTGCGTGTACCACTCGTCCGGGTGGAGCACCATGCCTTGCACGTTTGCCTGCGTCGTCGTGTTGCGGAACGACGCGTAGAGCGGCAGGCCGAGCGCCTGGTCCCGGTAGAGCTGGCCCATCTTGCAGTAGAGCTCCTTGCGCTTGTCCTTGCTCGACTCCTTCTGGGCGGCCAGGATCAGGCCGTCGAGCTCCGGGCTGGCGAAGCGGGGGCTGTTCTGGCCGGCCGGCGGGAGGTTCGTGCTCAGGAAGAAGGTCGCCTTCAGGTCGGCGTCGGCCGTGGCCACGCCGTACCCGTGGAAGATCATGTTGTAGTCGCCCTCGGGGCTCTGCAGGATCTTCATGTACGTCGCGAACTCGTTGGCGTTGACCTTCATGTCGACGCCGACGGCGCGGAGCTGGGCCTGGATCGCCTCGGCCACCTCGCCGTTCCGGGGGTCGCGCTGCGGGTTCACCACCAGGTTCAGCGTGAGCGGCTTCCCGTCCTTCTCGAGGATCCCGTCCTTGCCGGGCTTGTACCCCAGCTCGGCCAGGCCCTGCTTCGCCTTGGCGAGGTTGTACACGGGGAACCCGACGTCGCAGGCGCCGAACACGCTCGGGTTGAAGATCCCGGTGGCCACCTGGCCGATGTCGGCCGTGATGACCTCCTCGACGATGCTCTTGACGTCGACGGCCTGGGAGAGCGCGCGCCGGAGCCGCGCGTCGTTGGTCGGCGCCTTCATGGCGTTCCAGTGCACGTTGACGTCCCGGTACGTCGCGACCCGGTTCACCTTGACCTTCGGGTTCTTCTTCAGCGACGCGATCGCGCTCGGCGGCGTCTCGTAGAGGACGTCCGCCTCACCGCTCTCCAGCGCCAGCACGCGGGTCGCCTCCTCGGGCACCACCTTGAACACGAGGAAGTCGACGTAGGGCGGGCCGTTCCAGTAGTCGGGATTCCGGGCGAGCTTCACGTGCTGGCCGCGCACCCACTCCACGAGCTTGAACGGGCCGGTCCCCGAGGGGTGCAGCCCGTAGTCCTTCCCCCACTTCTTGATCTCGGCGGAGTCCGGGATCAGGGTCGCCAGCGACTGGGCGAGGGTGTCGACCATCGCGGCGTTGGGCTCCCGCGTCTCGAGGATGAGCGTGTAGCGGTCCACGACCTGGATGGGCGTCTTGAGCATCTTGATGACCGCCGCGTCCCGGGCCAGGTCGTTCGGATTGAGCTGGCGCTCGTACGTGAACTTCACGTCCTCGGCGGTGAGCTCGTTCCCGCTGTGGAACTTCACGCCCTTCCGGAGCGTGACCTGGAGCTTGGTCGGATCGAGGAACTTCCACGACTGGGCGAGATGCCCGTGCAGCACGCCCTTCTCGTCCTTCCGGAAGAGCGGCTCGTAGATGTTCGCGAACACGCGGACCGAGAAGCCGACGGCCGGATGCGGGTCGAACGTCGAGACGTCCGACGGCGTGATCACCGTCAGCGTGCCGCCCTTGCGCGGCTCCTGGGCGCCCGCGCGGTCCGCCCGCCACGAGGATGCACGCCAGGCTCGCCACGAGCGCGAGCTGCCATCGCGAGATTCGTCGGTTCATGGGCGCCTCCCGTCTTGCGATCACAGGGCCATCTGGTTCTTCGATTCGACCGCCGTTGGTCGGTCCGCGCCTCGCCGGGGCGCGCCGCCCGGGGCCTCCGCGGCGCCCCGGGTCAGCGCGCTGTCCGGACGAGCGCCTCCTCATAGGGAAAGCGGTCCGAATTCTGGTACTCGAGCACGAACTCCGCCGGCCGCCCGCTCTCCTGGTAGTAGGTCCGCCGGAACATGAGCACGGGGCGACCGGTGCCGATCCCGAAGCGCCGCGCGACCTCCGCCGGCGCCGCCACCGCCCGCACGACCTGATGGGCGCGGATCAGGCGGATGCCCGCCTCCCGCTCGACCCGATCGGACACCGTGAGGACCGGAGGCCGGCTCAGGTCCAGGCGCTCGGCGATCTCCCGCGGGAGGTAGACGCGCCCGTAGCGGAACGGGCGGCCCCGGATCGTCGCGCAGCGAGCGGTAGCAGAAGACCTGGCTTCGCGCGGGCAGCTCGAGCGCCCGGCTCGTCTCGGCCGGCGCCTCCACCAGGCCCTGCTCGAGGACCTTCAGGACGCTGGGGCGGCCGCCCACGTACGGCTCGTTGATCGGCTGGGTGATGCGCACGCCGACCGCGCGGTGGCCCGGGCTCGCGAAGGTTCCCAGGCCGACCCGCGAGTAGATCAGCCCCTCGTCCCGGAGGAGGGCCAGCGCCTCGCGCAGCGTCTCCCGGCTGACGCGGAACTCGCTCGCGAGGGTGGGCTCCGACGGGAGCCGCGCCGGCCGGTCCGGCGCGCCGCCGGTCAGGCGCCGCCGGAGCGCTTCCGCGATCTGGAGGTAGCGGGGTACCCGCCCTCCGAGTCGCGCTTCCATCACGGCCGTCGCGTTCGTCGCCATCGGTCTAGTTGTCTAGACAATACGGGTAGCATTGGGGATCGAGAGGTGTCAAGCGCGCGCCGGCGCGCCTTGACGGGGCACCGTGGCCGACGCAGTATCGCTTCGGATCGCGAAGTCACGCCGGAGGAGAGTACGAGATGGAGCCGGACTGGCACGAGGTGGCGGAGGCGGTGGGCCGCGCGGAGGCGTTCGGAACCGTCGGCGTCACGATCGAGGGACCGGACGGGCGGCGCTGGTCCCGCCATGGCGACCGCCGTTTCCGGGCGGCGAGCGTGGTGAAGGTCCCGCTGATGATCGAGGTCTATCGCCGCGTGGAGGCGGGGACGCTCCGCCTGGACGAGGCGCACGTCCTGGCCGACGCGGAGCGCGCCGCGGGGAGCGGCGTGCTCCTGCACCTCCACGCCGGGCTGGCCCCGTCCATCGAGGACCTCGTCTACCTCACGATGAGCATCAGCGACAACACCGCGACGAACCTCCTGATCCGGACGGTGGGCATGGCGGCGGTGAATGCCACCATGCGCTCGCTCGGCATGACGGGCTCGACGCTCGGCCGGGAGATGCGAGGGCGCCCCGCCGAGTCCGCCGAGGAGGAGAACTGGGCCACGCCCGACGACTACGCGCGGGTGATCCGCCTGCTCCTCGACGGCCGCGCGGCCGGCCCCGCCGGCACCGCCGCCATGATCACGATGCTGGAGCGCCAGCAGAACGGCCGGCGCATCGGCCGGTACGTGCCCGAGGCTCCGGGCGTGCGCTGGGGATCGAAGACGGGCGGCCTGAAGGGCGTGACGAACGACGTGGGCTTCGTGACGGGCCCCGGGGGCCGGCTGATCCTCGCGGTGTTCTGCGAGGGCATGGCCGACCTCCACGTGGGCGAGCAGTGCATCGGCGACATCGCCCGGGCGGCGATGCGCGCGACCGGTGTCGTGACACCGCTCGATCCCGCGACGCCCCGCGCGACGACGCCACGTCACGAGGCCGCCCGATGACGGGACGGGGCGCCCGCCGGGAGTGACCGAGCGGCATCCGATGACCGGCTACGTCGTCCGGCGCGTCCTGTCCATCGCGCCGATCATGATCGGCGTGTCGTTCCTCGTCTTCCTGATGCTCCATCTCATCCCGGGAGACGTGGCGGAGATCATGGCCGCCCGCAGCCAGGCCGGCGGCGGCCCGGAGGCCGTGGCGCGCGTGCGGCACGAGCTGGGCCTGGACGTCCCGTTCCACGAGCAGTACTTCCGCTTCGCGGGGCGCGCGCTCACGGGCGACCTCGGGCGCTCCTACTACACGAACCGTCCGGTCCTCGTGTCCGTGCTCGAGATGCTCCCGTACACCGTGCGGCTCGCGCTCGCGGCGATGGTCATCACCGTCGTGGTCGGCGTGGGCCTGGGCCTCCTGGCCGCGGTGTACCACGACACGTGGGTGGACCGCGTGGCCATGCTCCTGTCGCTGGGCGGGCTGTCCATCCCGATCTTCTGGTCGGGGCTCCTCCTGATCCTGCTCTTCGCCGTCACCCTCCGCTGGCTCCCGATCACCGGAGGCTCGGAGTGGCAGCGGCTGATCCTGCCGGCGGCGGCGCTCGGCTACGACGGCGCCGCGTTCGTGGCGCGGCTCACGCGCTCGAGCATGCTCGAGGTCATGCGGCAGGACTACATCATGACCGCCCGCGCCAAGGGGCTCCGCGCGGCGACCGTCATCCTGCAGCACGCCTTCCGCAACGCGATGCTGCCGGTGCTGACGCTGGCCGGTCTCCAGTTCGGCCGCCTCCTCGGCGGCGCCGTGGTCGCCGAGGCGGTCTTCGCGCGCCCGGGTGTCGGGCGGCTCGTGATCGACGCCATCCTGTTCAAGGACTACCTGCTGGTGCAGGGCGTGGTGCTGTTCATCGCCTTGACCTACGCCGTCATCAACCTGGCGGTCGACCTCCTGTACCTCTGGGTCGACCCGCGGATCCGCTACACGTGACGGCCGTCGCGCTCGCCGAGCGCGCTACGGGTCGCGGGCCGGGCGCGGAGGCCCTCCGTCGCTTCCTCCGGTCGCCCTCGGCGGTGCTCGCGCTCTCGCTCCTGGGCGTGCTGACCGGCGCGGCGGCCGCCGCGCCCCTCGTGAGCCCGTACGACCCCCTCGACCAGAACATGGCGGACTTCCTGGTGGCGCCGAGCCGGAGCCACTGGTTCGGCACGGACCAGTTCGGGCGCGACATCCTCTCGCGCGTCGTCTGGGGCGGGCGGCTGACGCTCCAGGTCGGGGCCATCGCCGTCGGGATCTCGGCGACCGCCGGCGTCCTGCTCGGGCTCACCGCGGGCTTCTACGGCCGCTGGCCCGACGCCGTCATCATGCGCCTCATCGATCTCCTGCTGGCCTTCCCGAGCATCCTCCTGGCGCTGGGCGTCGTGGCGATCCTGGGCGGCAGCCTGCCGAACGTCATGATCGCGGTCGGCATCGCCGGCATCCCCCAGTTCACGCGCCTCGTGCGCGCGGCGGTCCTGGCGCTCCGGGCGCTGCCGTTCGTGGAGGCCGCGCGCGCGATCGGCTGCCAGGACCGGTTGATCCTCTGGCGGCACATCCTGCCGAACGTCGTGGCTCCGGCGCTCGTGCTCGCGACCACCAGCGCGGCCGGCGCCATCATCACGGGCGCGGCGCTGAGCTTCCTCGGTCTCGGCGTGCGTCCCCCGGCGCCCGAATGGGGCGCCATGCTCAGCACGGGGCGTGAGTACCTGCGTCACGCCCCCTGGATGTCCATCTTCCCGGGCCTCGCTATCATGACGGCGGTGATCGCCATCAACGTCATCGGCGATCGGCTCCGGGACCTGCTCGATCCGCGGCTCAGAGTGGAGTGACCCGATGCGTTGTGCTCCTCAACCCCGGCAACCCTGAAAGGAGGTCTCCGATGAGACTGACGAGGCAACTCGGCCGGCCGGCGATGGTGGCCGTGACGGCGCTCCTGGGCATCCTGCTCGCGACCGGGCTGCCCCTTCGCGAGGCGCGCGGCCAGGCGCCCAAGCAGGGCGGCACGGTGCGCGTCGCCATGCACCTCGAGCCGACGACGTTGGACCCGCAGGGCCCGATCCACGCGACGGGCGTGCAGATCAACAAGGTCATCTTCGAGAGCCTGATCCAGCTCGACGCGGCGGGGGTGGCGAAGCCCCTCCTCGCCACCGCCTGGGAAACCTCGCCGGACGGCAAGGCCTGGACGTTCAAGCTGCGCGACGGCGTGAAGTTCCACGACGGGACGGCCTTCGACGCCCAGGCGGTGAAGTTCACGCTCGACCGGTCCGTCGACGGCTCGGCCGGCGGGTCGTCGGCCCAGGCCTTCCTCGGGCCCTTCGACCGCTCCGAGGTCGTCGACCGGCTCACGATCCGCATGCACTTCAAGAAGCCGTACCCGGCGCTCCTCGACGGGCTCGAGACCGGCTACCTCGCCATCGTCTCGCCGGCCGCCGTCAAGCAGCACGGCAAGGAGTTCGGCCAGCATCCGGTCGGCACCGGGCCCTACGTGTTCGAGAGCTGGACGCGCGGGCAGCAGGTCATCCTGAAGAAGAACCCCGCGTACGCCTGGGCGCCGGCCACGATGAAGCACCAGGGGCCGGGCTACGTCGACCAGGTCGTCTACCGGTTCATCCCCGAGCATCAGACCCGTCTCGCCACGCTGGAGAAGGGCGAGGTGGACGTGATCGGGCGCGCGCCCGGCCCGGACATCGGGCGTCTCCGCGAGGACAAGCGCTTCGTCGTGTACCTCAACATGTTCAAGGGCGCGCCGACGATGTTCCTGGTCAACGCCGCCAAGCCGCCGACGAACGACCTGGTGGTGCGCCAGGCGATGCTGTACGCGATCAACCGCGAGGCGGTGGTGAAGGCCGTCACCTTCGGGGTCTCGACGGTCGCCTACGGGCCGCTCAAGCCCTCCATCTGGCCCTACTGGAAGGGCGTCGAGGAGATGTACCGGAACGACCCCGCCAAGGCCCGCCAGATGCTCGATCAGGCCGGGTGGAAGCCGGGGGCTGACGGGATCCGCGCGAAGGACGGCGTGCGGCTCAAGACGGTCGTCGCCGTGAAGGACGATCCGCAGGCCCTCGACATGCTCCAGGTCATGCAAGCGAGCCTGAAGCAGGTCGGCATGGAGCTCGAGATCCGGCCGATGGCGCTCGCGGCGTCGGAGGATCTCGCGCGCAAGGGCGAGAACGGGATGACGTTCATGGACTGGCGGGGCACGGATCCCGACATCCTGACGCTCCACTACCACTCGAAGAACATCGGCGGGTGGAACATGGGGTGGTTCAAGGATCCCGCCATGGACAAGCTGCTCGACGACGCGCGCGAGGAGATGAACCGCGCGAAGCGGCAGAAGATGTACGAGGACGCCCAGAAGTACATCATGGAGCAGGCCGCGACGTTCCCGCTGTTCAACCAGGTCCAGCCGGACGTCGCGGCGGCGGCGGTCAAGGGCCTGGCGTTCGACGCGAACAACTACTTCGTGCTCTACGACGTCTGGATGGACCGCTAGGCGAGAGTCTCCACGACGCGGCGGGGGCCCGACCGGGCTCCCGCCGCTCTTTCTACCCGACCGAAGGAGCCGCGGGCGGCACGCGGACCCATCGCCGCTCGACGAGCGACGCCGCGATCGCGGCCAGCCCCAGCTGGGCGCGGTAGCCGTCCAGGAAGGTCGGCCCCTCCACCCGCGCGCCCCCTACCTCGGCCACGAAGGCGCGTGCGAGGTTGCCCATGAAGCACTCGCGCCAGGTCGTGGCCCACTCGAGCCCCGCGGTGAGCGGCCCGGGCAGGGCGAGGGGCGTGAGCGTCGGCGCGCCGAGGGTCGCGCCCAGGAGCTCGGCGAAGGGCCAGAGATCGTCGCGGCGCCGCCAGACCAGGGCCCCGCGGTCGCCGAACACCGCCAGGTCGCCCCAGGGCTGGCCGATCGAGGCCCAGCTCGAGTGGAACAGGCTCTCGACGCCGCCCTCCTGGGTTCCGAGCCAGGAGCACACGTCGTCCACCTCGACGCGGCGGCGGCTCGCGCTCGCGGGATCCGCGCGCTCCGGCACCACCGTCCGCGCGTTGGCGCACACCTCCTCGATCTCGCCGGCGATCCACCGGGCGAGATCGAGGCTGTGCGAGCCGTACTCGACGAAGACCCCGCCGCCCGTCCGCGCCCCGTCCATCTTCCAGTGAAAGGGCGCCTCCGGGTCCATGAACTGGGGGTTCTGGCTGTAGATGACGAGACTGTGGATGCGGCCGACGTAGCCGTCCCGGACCAGCGCGCGGAGCTGGCGGAGCGCCGGGCTGTAGCGGAACACGAAGCCGAGCTTGGTGACGACGCCCGCCGCCGCGGCGCGGGCCACCAGGTCGGCGGCTTCCGGGACGGTCCGCGCCAGGGGCTTCTCGCAGAGGACGTGGAGCCTGGCGTCGAGGGCCGCGGTCGCCACGGCGTGGTGGACGTCGTCGGGCGCGACGATCGAGACGGCGTCGAGCCCGAGGTCGATCAGGGCGCGGTGGTCCTCGACGACGTGAGCGACGCCGAACCGATGCGCGAGGGCGCGGGCGCGCTCGACGTCGGGGTCGGCGATGCCGACGACGGTGGCGTCCGGCAGATGCGTGAACGCCGGGAGATGGGCGCGCTCGGTCCAGAGGCCGGCGCCGACGATGCCGATGCGAAGGCTCATGCGGTCTGCTCCTGCTGGGCGGTGAAGGCGGCGAGGACCTCGGAGGCGGTCGCGGGCCAGACGCCGGGATGCCCGGCGAGGTCCGCGAGCACGCGCTCGAGCCGTCCGATGCGATGCGGCTGACCCGCGATCCAGGAGTGGAGCGCGATCGGCAGGACACGCCCGCCCCGGTCCCGCGCCTCGCGGTCGAGCAGCCGGTGGGCGTCCAGGATGGCCTCGGCGAACTCGTCCGTCGAGTGGCGGCTCTGCCAGATGGTGATCGAGTCGTCCAGGTCGGGCGCCGGGGGCATCGCGTGGATGACGCCGGACGCGGTGCGGAGCGGCGACGGCAGCTCGTCGTGCGCCCAGTCGAGCACGTAGGCGACGCCGTTCCGGGCGAGGAGATCGAGCGTCGCCGCGGACTCGGTGCCACCCGGCGAGAGCCAGCCCGTGATCGGCTGGCCGGTCGCGCGCCGCAGGACGCCGAGGCTCTGCTGGATGAGTCCGGCCTCGTCCTCCGGGCGAAGCCCCGCGTGATGCGTCCGCCCCATGTGCCAGCCGTAGGCCGCCACCTCCCAGCGCCGGCGCACCACCTCCGCCACGAGCTCCGGGTAGCGCTTGGCGATGATGCCGTTCACGCGGCAGGTCGCAGGCAGCCCCAGGCGGTCCAGCGCGGCCATGATCCGGAAGATGCCGACGCGGTTCCCGTAGTCGCGATGCGTGTAGGTCCGGTAGTCGGGGTAGGGCTCGTCCGGCGTCCCGACCGGCGGGAACGGCGTCGCGGTCATGTCGAGCGGGAACCACTGGATCGTCGGCATGACGACCAGCGCCACGCGCTTGCCGCCCGGCCAGGACACCGGCGGCCGCGCGGGCAACGGCGACCACGCGTATCGGTCGTGATCCATCCCGAGGCCGCGGTGGGGATAGGCGGGGGTCGGACGCTGGCGTCACGATCGGGACTCCCGCTCGCCCCGGACGCGCCGCGCGGCGAGGTGCGCGACGACGCCCTCGTAGTGGGAGGCGTAGTACCAGTCGGCGATCTCCCTGCCGGTGGCGAGCCAGACGCCCGAGTGGGCCTTGATGTGCGCGAGCGCCCGGTCGAGGGGGTCGACCCGATGAGGACGCCCGGACTGGAACGGATGGAGCGGGATGCACATCACCCGTCCCGATTCGGCCCCCTCCAGGTAGAGCTGGTCGAACTGGGCGCGGATGATGTCGCCGTACTCGCGCGGAGAGGCGAGGCGCCGCCCGTAGACCGAGCCGTCGTTGGTCTCGAGCGCGTACGGCAGGCTGATCAGCCGGCCGCGCGGCACGTTGACCGGGAACGGCTGGTCGTCGTGGAACAGGTCGCACACGTAGCGCACGCCGTGCTCGGCGAGGAGGCCGATGGTGCGCTCGGTGTTGGACAGGGCCGGCGAGAGCCACCCGGCCAGGCGCTGGCCGGTGTGCCGGAGCACGGTGGCGATCACGTCCTCGATCACCGCCCGCTCCTCGGCCTCGCTCAGGCCGAAGAGATAGCGCGTGTTGTAGACGCCGTGGGAGAAGAACTCCCAGCCCGCCGCGCGACACGCCTCGATGATCTCCGGATGGTGCTCGCAGAGCGCGGCGTTGAGGGCGACGCTGCCGCGGATCCCGTGCGCGCCCAGCACGTCGAGGATCCGCCAGATGCCGACGCGGTTGCCGTAGTCGCGATAGGAGTAGGCCGTCACGTCGGGCTGGCCCCGGGGCCACGCGCGCCGGGCCGCGTTCTCCGGGGGCAGGAGCTCGTAGAACTCCACGTTCGGCGCCACCCAGACGGCGACGCGCGCGTCGCCGGGCCAGGTCAGTCGCGGCCGATCGGTGATCGGCGCGTAGTCGTAGAGCTGGGGATCGGACAGGGACACGGCGGGTCGCTACCTGGCCCGGATAGCAGCGGCGCGGGCAAAGTCCACGTCTGCGCGCCGAAAGCGGGAGATGCGAGCCCGCTGCCTCGGCTGTGGCGGCGAGCTTGGGTTAGACGGTCGGAACCTGCTCTGGGATGAGCGCGTGACCTGCGAGTGTGGTCCGTCTCACGTCGCGGACCTCGGTCCGGTCGAACCGGCGCCCGCGGTGCATCGTCTGACGGTTGTCCCACATGACCAGATCGTCGCGCGTCCAGGCGTGAGAGTACACGAACTCCGGTTGGGTCGCGTGCTCGATCAGGTCCCGCAAGAAGATGCGCGCCTCGGGCACCGTCCAGCCGACGATCGCGCCCGCATGCGACGAGAGAAACAGCGACTTGCGGCCAGTGACGGGGTGCCGGCGGACGAGCGGCTGGAGCACCGGGGCGAACGCCTCGCGCTCCTCCGGGGTCAAATCCGTGAAGCCGATCGCCTGGCGCGAGTAGATGAGAGAGTGCTCGCAGACCAGGTCTTCGACCTCCGCCTTCGTGCGCGAGTCGAGCGCATCATAGGCGGCGCGCATGTCGGCGTACTCGGTGTTCCCGCCCCACGATGGGATTGCTCGCGCCGAGAGCAACGAGTACTTGGCGGGCGCAGGCCTGAACGAGCTGTCCGAATGCCACAGCCGGTCACCCAGCTTGAAGAACCAGGCCCGGTCGTCCGCGGACAGGACCGTGCCGTCCTTGTTCAGGTTGGACAGGTCCGCCATTCCCTTGGCGAGACGCGGGCCGTCGGCTCTCTTCACGTACGCGGCGGTCTTGTAGCTCTCCAGGTCCCCAAAGTTCAGGCTGAACGCCATCTGCTGCTCGTCGGTGAGGCGCTGACCGCGCAGCAGGAGCACGGCGTACTTGTCCATCCCGGCATCGATCGCCGCAGCCTCCCCGCGGCTGAGCGGCTTGCTGATGTCGACGCCCGACACTTCTCCCGCGAAGTCCGCGTGCTGTGAACGGATGGGACGGATGGACAGGGGCATTGTCTTCACCCTCCCCGGCGCTCGCCGGCGTCACGACCCATCATCGTCTCTTTCCCCAGTCATATGCATACGTGACCATCTCGTGGATCTGGAGGGGTTCGACGCGAAGGATGCCGGGGATCTGCGCGAGCACCTCGCTGGTGAACGACAGCATCTCGTCCGCGGAGCGGAACCACGCCTCGGCAACCATGTCGAAGGTGCCGACCGTGACGCCTACGAAGCGGAGCTCCCGCATCTCGGCCAGCGCGGACTTGACCGCTCGCATCTCCCGCTGGTCCACCTTCATGTTGATGATCGCCACCACCGGGTATCCCTGCTTGAAAGGGTCGATGACCGCGGCGATCCGGAACACGTCCCGCTGGCGGAGCCGGCGGAGCCGGCGTCGCACTGTCGGTTCCGACGACTTGCAGCGGAGTGCGAGCGCGCGGCAGGAGAGGGTCCCGTCTTCCTGCAGGGCTTCAAGGAGCGCCCGATCCAGGTCGTCGCCGAACATCGCTGGTGCCGGGATTATAGCGCATCGACCATCGCCGCCGCCCTGTGATCGAGATGCGTCACCGAATGACCGCTATCAGGTCGAGTGGGGTCATCTGATCCGGCGACGTGTCTACCTGCGGTCACAAATGCCCCCAGAGCATTTCCATATTGACAAAGTTCATACCGTCCCACTAACGTCGGCGCCACCTGCATGATTCCGCAGCAACGTATTCGCCATTGCGACTCGCGGGGCGTCATCGCCCGGATGACGAACGCCGGCGAGCCGGCAGCCTGAAGGGGGTCACATGGACACCATCCGAGAGCCTGCCCGAGACATTCCCGTCGTCGCCGAGGCCGAGGTCCTGGTCGTCGGCGGCGGATCCGCCGGCGTGTGCGCGGCGGTGGCCGCCGCCCGGAACGGCTCGGATACCCTCCTCCTCGAGCGCTACGGATATTTCGGCGGCGACGCGACCGGCTCCATGGTGATCGTGCTCGACGACATGACGGACGGAAAGCAGATCACGGTCGGGGGACTGGTGCAGGAGACGATCGACCGCCTCGACGCCATGGGCGCCGCCATGTACCCGCCCGAGGAGGACCGCTATGTCCCGAGCGCGCATGCTTGGGCCAAGTGGAAGAACTGGGGCTTCATGGATCTCTATTCCCGGGTGAAGCCGCCCAAACCCATCGTGTACTCGGTCACCTTCGATCCGGACGCGCTCAAGCTGGTGTGCATCGACATGCTCCAGGAGGCCGGAGTGAAGATCCGCCTCCACTCCTGGGTCGTCGGATCGATCGTGGAGGACGGCACCATTCGGGGCGTCATCGTGGAGAGCAAGGCCGGGCGTCACGCGATCCGCGGGAAGGTCGTGATCGATGCGTCCGGGGACGGTGACGTCTACGCCAGCGCGGGCGCCAAGTTTGTTCACGATGGCTACATGCTCACGGTTGTCCACCGCATGGCGGAAGTGGACACGGACCGCTGGGAGCGTTTCGAGGCCGAGAGCCCGCAGGAAGCGAAGCGCTTCAACGCGGACATGCGGAAGATCTACGGCGGCTCCTGGGACGAATGGTGGCTGAAGACGGTCCGGAACGGAGTCGTCTGGTGCAACTGCCCTCACTTCCACGGTCTGGATGGGCTCAAGGTCGAGGACCTGACGTTCGTCGAGATCGAGGCGCGGCGGCGAATCCGCGAGGCGCTCGCGTACGCGCGGGCGCACATCCCCGGCTTCGAAAAGGCGTACCTGCTCGACACTGGCCCCCAGATCGGCATTCGGCAGACGCGGCTGCTGCAGGGCGAGCACGTGCTCACGAAGGAAGACATCTTCGGCCGGAAGCGGTTCGACGACTGCATCGGCCGCGGGCGAGACTACTACATGCCGTACCGGTCGCTCCTGCCGGTGGGCGTCGAGAACCTTCTGGTTGCGGGGCGCCACTACTCCGCCACGCCGGAAGCCCAGCGGGCAAGCCGCGAGATCCCGCCATGCCAAGTCATGGGGCAGGCCGCTGGCACCGCCGCCGCCCTCGCGCTGCAGGGAAAGATCAGCCCCCGGAATCTGTCAGTGCGAAAGCTTCAGGAGACGCTGGTCAGCCAGGGCGCCGTCCTCGAGACCAAGAGCAACCCCGCCGGCGACTTCCTGATCGGCTCGGCGCACCACCGTCCGGGGCAGTCCATGCCGGTGGGCAGCATCGAAGAAGAGCTGCCGGAGCACGCGCGCGCCGCGCTCGTCGATCGATCGGGTGGCCACAACGCCGGCTGAGCTAGTGGCCATCTGCCCGGACGACGCTCCTCGCAGACCGAGGTCTCACATCGGCCGCGCACGGTGTGACGGCGACGCCGTCGCGACCGACATCCGCCCACGCTCGACGCCAGTCAGGAGGGAGAAGCGATGACTATACCGCGAAAGGGCATTACCCGGCGGACGTTCCTGAAGGGCGCCGCCGCGGGCGCCGCAGTTGCCGCGTCCGCCGCCGGCGCGCGGACGGCGCACACCGCGAACATGAAGGGCGAGCTGCGCGTCTGGACGAGCGGCTCCCCGGAGGTCGAGGTCGCCTTCGACAAGCTCGTGGGCGACTACATGAAGGCGCGCCCGAACGTGAAGATCATCCACGAGTCGGCCCCCTACGAGCAGTACTTCACGAAGATCACCACGGCGGCGGCCGGCGGCGGGGCGCCCGATGTCTTCTGGATCGACATCAACACCGCCGGCTTCGCGAAGCGCGGTCTCCTGATGCAGCTCGACAAGTTCGTGAGCAAGGGGTACATCGAGGACGCCTTCCCGATCGCCCTCCAGGAGGGCACGTGGAACGGCGCGCGCTGGTCGGTGCCGATGCACGAGATCGCCAGCGGGATCTACGTGAACAAGAAGCTCTTCGCCGAGAAGAAGATCACGGTCCCTCACGAGCTGAACCAGGCCTGGACGTGGGAGCAGCTGAAAGACCTCGCCGTCAGCCTGACCGAGCGGTCCGGGGACGTCACCACGCGGTGGGGCATCGGGTTCGAGCGGGGCTTCAACGACTGGATCATCATGCCGTACATCATGGCGAACGGCGGCGCGCCCCTGAGCCCCGATCTGAAGAAGGCCAGTGGCTACCTCAACGGGCCCGCCGCGGTGGAGGCCTACACGTTCTTCCAGAAGCTCCACCAGGAGTGGAAGGTCGCTTCGGTGAGTCCGCCGCCGGACGCGTTCCCGACGGGGAAGATGGCGATGATCGACGCCGTCAGCACGTACACGAAGGCGCTGGCGAAGTTCCCGGCCTTCGAGTACGACGTCGCCCCGGCCTCCCGGCGCAAGAAGCAGGCCGTGATGACGGGCGGCTGGAACGTCGGCATGTACAAGAAGACCAAGGACCCGGCGCTCGCCTGGGATCTGATCGACTACATCACGCGCGAGAAGCACAGCCAGTGGATCACCGACAGCGGCTACCTGCCGTGCCTCAAGTCGGTGGCGAAGGAGCAGCGGTACTCCACCTTCCCCTGGACGCTCTTCCTCGAGCAGATGGAGAAGTCCGCCGTTGTGCGTCCGCCCACCCCGGAGTACGGGTACTGCGAGGACCAGTGGGACAAGGCGACGGAGGACATCGCGAAGGGCGCGCCAGTGCAGGCGACGCTCGACAAGGCCGCCGCTCTGATCGATGCTCGGCTGAAGAGAGGCTAGCTCTCACCGCGCTCCCTGTCCGGTGACCGAGGGCACGAGTCGTATGGGAATCCGGCGCCGGCCCGCGCTGATGCGCGGGTCGGCGCACTCCGATCGCCGGTGGACCGCCTTCTGGCTTCTCCTGCCGGCGACGCTGGGCCTGGTCGTCTTCACGTTCGCGCCCATCGGCTACGCGCTTCTGGTGAGCTTCCAGGAGTTCGAGCTCCTGGCCGGGCCCGCGGGCTGGGTGGGACTGGCGAACTACCAGCACCTGCTCGAGGACCCGCTGTTTCTGAAGGCTGTCGTTACCACCACCCTGTACACTGCCATGACCCTGGTGGCCCAGGTGACCCTGGGGCTGGCCCTGGCGATCCTGGTGAACCAGCGCATCCGCGGGCTCGCCTTCTTCCGGACCGCCTACTTCCTTCCCGTCGTGGCGTCGTACGTGGTGATGGCGTCGGTCTGGAAGTCGATGTACGCCCAGTCGGGGATCTTCAACACCCTGCTCATCACGCTGGGGCTCGGGCCGCATCCGTTCCTCACGAGCGTGCGCGAGGCGCTCCCGAGCCTGGCGATCCTCGGGGTGTGGAAGTTCGTCGGCTTCGACATGCTGGTGTTCCTGGGCGGGCTTCAGGCGATTCCGCGGGAGGTGTATCAGGTGGCGGACATCGACGGGGCCGGCCCGATCCAACGCTTCTTCTACATCACGCTCCCGCTGCTGAAGCGGGTGCTGCTCTTCGTGGTCGTGATCACCACGATAGAGGGCTTCAATGTGTTCACGCCCGTGTACCAGATGACCAAGGGTGGTCCGCAGGAGACCACCCACACGATCGTGTACCACGTGTTCATCAACGGCTTTCGCTACTACGACCTGGGATACGCGACGGCGGTCTCGTTCGCGCTCGTGGCGTTCGTCGGCGGGCTGGTCGCCATCCAGTTCCGCCTGCTCCGGACCGACGTTGAGTACTGACGCGCGGGCGGCCATCCGCGTCGCCGCCGCCGGTCAGGCGCGAAGCCGCCCGATCGCGCGGCTCGCGCGGCTTGCCGGGCGCGCGCTCCTCTACGTGGTCCTGAGCGCGATCGCGGTGGTGATGCTGTTCCCTTACGTGTGGATGCTCTCAGGATCGCTCCGGTCGCAGCCCGAGATCTTCGCCAACCTGTATCCGCTGACGATCTGGACGCTGGTCCCGAAGAAGTGGACGCTCGACAACTTTCGAGCGCTGCTCGATCTCCAGCCGTTTCCCTTCACGCGCTACGTGGCCAACAGTCTGTTCGTGGCGGTCACCGTCACCGCCCTCTCGATCGTCGTCAACGCCTGCGCCGCGTATGTCTTCGCGCGCATTCCCTTCCGGGGCCGCGATCAGCTCTTTGCCCTGTTCATCACCACGACGATCATCCCGTTCGAGGTCATCGTGGTCCCGCTCTACCTGGAGATGCGACTCTTCGACTGGGTGAACAGCTACCGCGCTCTTATCATTCCATTCGCGGCCTCCCCGTTCGGCATGTTCCTGCTCCGCCAGTTCTTCCGGGGCATCCCCTACGAGCTGGAGGAGGCGGCGCGAATCGACGGGTGCTCGAGGTTCGGGGCGTTCGTCCGAATCATCATCCCGAACTCGCTGCCGGCTCTCATCGCCTTTGCGATCATCCGGTTTCAGCTCTCGTGGGACTCCTTCCTCTGGCCGCTGATCGCGGCGTCGTCCCCCGAGGTGCGCGTGATCCAGGTGGCGATCGCCACCTTCGACTCGGACGTGGAGATCAAGTGGAACCTGATCTTCGCCGCGGCGGTGATCGCCAGCTTGCCGGTCGTCATGATTGTGGCATTCCTGCAGCGCTACTACGTGCAGGGGGTCGCCACCACGGGGTTCAAGTGATGCCAGACTTCCGCTATGTCTCATACGAGACCGACGGCCACGTGGCCACCGTCACCATTCGCCGGCCCGAGGTGATGAACGCCCTCCACCACGAGGCGCACCTGGAGCTCGACGCCGCGTGGCGGATGTACGAGAGCGACACGGAGGCATGGGTCGCCATTCTCACCGGGCAGGGGGAGCGGGCGTTCTGCGCAGGCGCCGACCTCAAGGTCGACGAGTCGAAGCTGCCGCAGCCCTACTGGATGACGTTCAAGCCGGGGGGCTTCGGCGGTCTCACCGAGCGCTTCGGACTCGTGAAGCCAGTCATCGCCGCCGTGAACGGGTACGCGCTGGGCGGCGGCTTCGAGCTGGCGCTGGCCTGCGACGTCATCGTGGCCGCGGAGCACGCCCGCTTCGGCCTGCCCGAGGTGCGGGTAGGCGTGTTCGCGTCCGACGGGGGCATCCACCGGCTCATCCGCCAGATCCCCCAGAAGGTGGCGATGGGACTCATCCTGACGGGGCGACACATGCCAGCCGCGGAGGCCCACCGGTGGGGCGTGGTCAACGAGGTCGTCCCGGCCGCGGAGCTGATGGCCGCCGCCCGGCGCTGGGCCGACGCCATCCTGGAGTGCGCCCCGTTGTCCGTGTGGGCGAGCAAGGAGTCGGCCCTGGCGGGCCTGCATCTCTCGCTGAACGATGCGATCAACAAGCGCTACGAGTACATTCTGCGCCTGGAGGCGTCGGAGGACACCCGGGAGGGGCCGCTCGCGTTCCGGGAGAAGCGCAAGCCTAAGTGGAGGGCACGGTGACACAGGCGAGACTTCCTCTCGAGGGCATCCGGGTCATCGATTTCACGCAGGTCGAGATGGGCCCGATCTGCTCGCAGATGCTAGGGGACTTCGGCGCGGATGTGATCAAGATCGAGCGACGGGACGTCGGCGAGATCGCCCGGGGCAAGATCTTCGAGGCGCCCGGCGAGAGTCCTCCGTTCCTGAGCCTCAACCGGAACAAGCGGAGCCTGGCCCTCGACCTCAAGAAGCCCGAGGCCATGCGAATCGTGTGGCAGCTCATCGACACCGCGGACGTCGTCCTCAACAACTTCCGCCCGGACGTCATGGGGAAGCTCGGACTGGGCTACGAGGAGATCTCGAAGCGGAATCCCGGGATCGTCTACGCGAGCGGCAGCGGGTGGGGCCCCACCGGCCCGTACGCCTACAAGGGCGGCCAGGACCTTCTGGCGCAGGCCCTCAGCGGGATGATGGACCTCCAGGCCCGGCCGGGCGGCGTGCCGACCAAGGTGAACAATCCCATCGCGGACTTCACCTGCGGGATGCTCCTCGTCCAGGGCATCCTGCTCGCGCTCCTCGCGCGCCAGAAGACGGGCCGCGGGCAGACGGTGACGGCATCCTTGCTCGACGGCATGATCTTCAGCCAGCTGCAGGAGGCCGCGCAGTGGCTGAACACGGGCATCACGCTGAACTGGGGGCACCTCCCGATGGGCGGGCCCTACCAGACGAAGGATGGGACCATCGGCATCATCGGCGCGTTCCGGCCGAACCCGCTGCGGGACCTCTGCCAGGTCTTCGAGATCGAGGACCTGTCCTCCACGGACCCGCGCTTCGGCCCGAGCGAGGGCGACAACTTCGCGCACGCCGCCGAGCTGGAGGCGATCCTCGCCGAGAACTTCAAGAAGCGGACCACCGCCGAGTGGCTCGAGCGGCTGGAGAGGATCGACTTCCTGTGCACGCGGGTGCTGTCCCTCAAGGAGGCGCTCGACGATCCCCAGGTCCGGCACAACAAGATGGTGATCGAGATCGACCACCCGCAGGGGAAGATCAAGGTGGTCGGGAACCCGGTCAAGCTGGGCGAGACCCCAGCGACCGTGCGCCACGCGCCACCCCTGCTCGGGCAGCACAACGACGAGATCCTGGCGTCGCTCGGCTACCGGACGGAGGAGATCGCCAAGTTCCGGTCGGGCGGCGCCATTCGCTAGGCGAGGACGAGAGATGAGCGCAGCGGCCGCGGGAACAGCCCTCTACTTCGCCTACGGCTCCAACATGTGCACCGGCAACCTGCGGCAGGTCGCGCCGTCCGCCGCGCCGATCGGCGTGGCGCGCCTGCCCCGGCACGAGCTCCAGTTCCGGAAGCGCAGCAGCCCGGAGGACGGCGCGGGGTCGAACCCGTTCGAGACAGGGCGCGAGGAGAGCGTCGTGTGGGGCGTCCTCTTCCGCATGTCGGAGGCGGACCTTCAGGCGCTCGTCCGGCTCGAGGACGGCCGGTACGGTTACGTGCCGACGCCCAAGACCGTGTACCTTCGCGGGTCCGGCGAGGCCGTCTCCGCGCTCGTGTTCATGTCCGAGCCTCGCGACCTCGACCCGAACCTCCGCCCGTCGACTGGTATCTCCGCCGGGTCCTGGAGGGGGCGTGGCAGCACGATCTGCCGCCCGACTACATTGCCCGGTGGATCATGGGGCAGCCATGGGTGCGCGATCCGGATGACAAGCGGCGTGCCGAGAGCATCGGCCTCTGCTGCTAGCCGAGGGGCAGCGCCCAGACGCGACCGCGCGACATGACTAGCCTCGACCCGTTTGGCGCGGCCTCGTTCGGCCTGGCGTCGGCCTTGGCCTGGGGCGCCGGCGATTACGGCGGCGGCCTGCTGAGCCGGCGGGCCTCCGGCCTGGGCATCGTCCTGGTGAGCCAGGTCGTCGGGATGGTCATCTCCGCGCTCATCGCCGTCCTGAGGACGGAGCCGTGGCCCGGGGCGCCCGACGTGGGCTGGTCGGTTGTCTCGGGCGTCGCGGGCGTCGTCGGCATCAGCTGCCTCTACCGTGGGCTGGCCGTGGGGCGGATGGGCACCGTGGCGCCGGTCACAGCCGTGCTCGCGGCCGCCCTGCCGGTGCTGGCCGGGGTCCTCCTGGAGGGCCTGCCGAGCCCGATCGTGCTCCTGGGAATCGGGCTGGCGATCGTGGCCGTCCTGCTTGTGTCACACGTCGCCGCCGGAGAGGGCGGACGCGAGGGGCTCGGGCTCGCCCTCACCGCCGGGGTCGCTCTCGGGACCTTCAACATCACGATTGCCCGGCTCACGGAGGGGCTGGTGTTCGGCCCGCTGGTGATCGTGCGCGGCGTCGAGGCGCTCTTCGTGGTCGTGATCATCGCCGCGACGCGGACGCCCTGGCGCCTCTCGGACCGGATCCTGCCGCTGGCCCTGCTCGTCGGCGTGCTCGACATGTCCGGCAACGCCTTCTTCATTCTCGCCAGGCAGGCCGGCCAGCTGGCGACGGCCGCCGCCCTCTCCTCGCTGTACCCGGTCACGACCGTGCTCCTGGCGGCCGCCTTCCTCCGCGAGCGGATCACCGTGGTCCACGCCCTCGGGATCGCGGCCGCGGCGGCGGCCATCGTCCTCATCACGACCGGGTCCACGGTCTGACTGCCGGGCCGGGGCACATGTCGGACGCGGCCGCGCTTCACCTCGTGCGAGGCCGGTGGGTCGTGACCGGAGGGGAGCCGGACGACTCGACGCTGACGGACGGCGCGGTCCTCGTGCGCGGGGACCGGATCGAGGAGGTCGGACCGTGGGCCGCGCTCCGGGCCCGGCATCCGGGGGCGACGGTCTCGGGTTCCGACCGAGTCGCGGTGGTGCCGGGGCTCATCAGCGCTCACCACCACAGCACGGGTGTCACCTCGACGCAGCAGGGGATCGTCGATGACGTCCTCGAGCTCTGGATCCTCGAGATGCGGCGCGTCCGACCCGGCGATCCGTACCTCGACACCCTGCTGGCCTCGGCGCGCCTCCTTCGCTCCGGCGTCACGACGCTCGTCGACATGCACCAGTGCCGGGGGCCTGCGGACGCCTCGGCCGAGCGGATCGGCCACGTCCTCCGCGGGTACGCCCAGGCCGGGATCCGCGTGGCCTTCGCGCCCGGCGTCGCCAACCAGAACCAGGTGGTGAGCGGCGCCAGCGAGGCGGAGGTCCGCCGCTTCCTGGAGGGCCTGCCCGCGGAGGCGCGCCGCGCCGCCGAAGGGATCCTGCCCGGCCCGGGCCACATGCAGCCGGACGAGTATCTCGGCCTCATGGACTCCCTCTGGGAGAGGCACGCGTCGCACCCGAGGATCGACATCTGGTTCGGGCCGCCGGGGCCGAACTGGGTCTCGGACGACTTCATGCAGCGGATCGCGGAGCGCGCCGCCGCGCGAGGGACCGGCCTCCAGACGCACCTCTCGGAGTCGCTCTACGAGAAGCTCTACGGCGGGCGGACCTATGGCCGGTCGACCATCCTCCACCTCGACGCGCTTGGCGTCCTCGGCCCCCGGTTCACGATGGCGCACGCGGTCTGGCTCAGCGAGGCGGAGATCGCCGTCCTCGCTCGGACGGGGGCGGCGCTCAGCCACAACCCGAGCTCGAACCTCCGGCTGCGGGCGGGGATCGCGCCGGTGAACGCGCTGGTGCGGGCCGGCGTCACCGTGGGGCTTGGCCTCGACGGCCGCGGCCTCGACGACGACGACGACATGTTCCGCGAGATGCGCGTGGCGCTCCAGCTCCACCGTGGGCCCGTCATCGGCTCGCCGGCGCTCGAGCCGCGGCAGGCGCTCCAGCTCGCGACGTCGGGCGGCGCCCGGCTGATGGGTCACGCCGACCGCCTGGGCCGGCTGGCGCCGGGTTACGCGGCCGACCTCCTGCTCGTCGATCTCGCCCGCATGACCTGGCCGTGGACCGCGCCGGAGGTTGACCCGCGCGACTTCCTCGTCCTGCGCGCCCAGGCCCGTGACGTGCGGACGGTCTTCGTCGGCGGGCGAATCGTGATGGAGGACGGTCGCCCCGCGGGCTTCGACCTCGAGGCGGCGGGCCGGGAGCTCGCGGACCGGCTGGCGGCCACGCCCTTTCCGGCCGAGCTCGCCGGGCGGATCGCGGCCCTCCGCGAGCACGCCGAGGCCTTCTATCGGGGTTGGGAGATCCCGGCCCTCGATCCCTACACGCGGTACAACTCGCGGACGTGAGAGACCGCCGCCCTCACCGGCTGGCGCTCGTCACACGACTCGCGGCAGGATAGCCTCGTGCGCGCAGCGGTCGTCTACCAGCACGGTTCCCGCAGCAACATCGTCCTCGAGGCGAACTACCGGGAGCCCGCGCTCCAGCCGGAGTGGGTGCGCCTCCGGGTCCGCGCCTGCTCGGTGAACTACCACGACATCTTCAGCCGGCGCGGCATGCCGGGCATCAAGCTGCCGCTCCCCCTGATCATCGGGTCGGACATCGCCGGCGAGGTGGTGGAGCTCGGGCCCGAGGTGCGGGGCGCCGCGGTGGGAGACCGGGTGCTTCTCGATCCGGTGTTCCCGCCGCTGGGCATGATCGGCGAGCGGTACGATGGCGGCCGCGCCGAGCTCTGCGCGGCGCACTCGTCCCAGCTCGTGCCGATCCCGGACGAGCTATCCTTCGAGGCGGCGGCGTCGATCCCTCTCGCGTACGCGACGGCCCACCGCATGATGGTGACGCGCGCCCAGGTGCGGCCGGAGGACGTCGTGCTGATCCTGGGCGCCAGCGGAGGCGTCGGCACCGCCTGTGTGCTCCTGGCCAAGCTGGTGGGCGCGACCGTGATCGCGTGCGCGAACAGCCCCGACAAGCTCCGCCGCTTGGATGAGCTGGGAGCGGACCACCTGATCAACTACGCCGGGCGAGACATGCGCGAGGCGGTGTGGGAGATCGTGGGGAAGCCGCGGATCACGGGAGCGGGCGGCGTGGACCTGGTGGTGAACTGCACCGGCCGCGGCACGTGGATCGACTCGACCCGGTGCATGAAGCTCGGCGCGCGCCTCGTGACCTGCGGCGCGACCGCGGGGTTCGAGGAGCAGATCGACATCCGGTACATCTGGACGTTCGAGCACACGATCCTCGGGTCGAACGGCTGGCGCCGGAGCGACATCACCGCGCTGATCGACCACGCCGCGCGGGGGAGCCTCAAGCCCGTCATCGACCGCGTCATGGCGCTCGACGAGGTCCACGAGGCCGAGCGGCTCATGGAGGATCGCCAGGTGTTCGGCAAGATCGTGCTGGTGCCGTGACCGCCCATCCCGCGGGAGCGGCCCGGTGACGTCCCTTCCCGGCATCGCGGGCCGGGCGGTCGTCGTGACCGGGGCCAGCCGAGGGATCGGCCTGGGGATTGCCCGCGGGTTCGCCCGGGAAGGCGCGCGCCTCCACCTGATTGCCGACGATCCGGCGGTCGTCGAGGTGGCGTCGGGGCTGGGCGCTCACGGCCACGTGGCGGACATCACGAGTGCGCGGGCCGTCGAGCGCGCGCTCGAGGCGGTCGGCCCGATCCACGTCCTCGTGAACAACGCGGGGCTCGAGCGGATGACGCCGCTCGACGAGGCCACCGACGAGACCGAGGCGGTGTTCCGGCGCGTCGTGGAGATCAACGTCGTGGGCACCTACCTTGCGACGCGCGTCGCGGTGCGGCGGATGCCGGACGGCGGGGCGATCGTGAATACCGCGTCCGTTTGGAGTCGCTCGAGCGAGGCCGGATTCGCCGCCTACGTGGCCTCGAAGCACGCGACCATCGGCCTCACCAAGACCTGGGCGAAGGAGCTCGGACCCGGGGGATCCGGGTGAACGCGGTGTGCCCGGGCTGGGTGCGCACGGCCGCCTCCATGCTGTCGCTCCGGCGGATGTCCGAGCGCACCGGGCGCTCCGAGGAGGCGATCCTCGACCAGGTGCTGGCCGGCCAGAGCCTCGGCGGGCTGATGGAGCCCGACGACGTGGCGGGTCCCTACCTGTTCCTGGCCTCGGACCTGGCCCGCAACATCACCGGGCAGTCGCTGGGCATCGACCGCGGCGAGCTGCCGTGGTGAGGCCGCTGGAGGGCCGCCGGGCCCTCGTCACCGGCGCGGCCAGCGGGATCGGCCGCGCGACGGCCGACGCGCTCGACGCCGCCGGCGTCCGGGTAGTGGGGCTCGACCGCGTGCGGCCCGTGGACTCGGCGTGCCACGCCGTCGTCGCCGACCTCGTGGATGAGGCCCAGGTGATCCGCGGCGTCGCCGCGGCGGCGGCGCACCTCGGTGGCCTCGACATCCTGGTCAACAACGCCGGGATCATGCGCGAGGCCGCCCTCCGGGACACGACGGCCGCCGACATCGACCACCACTTCGCCGTCAACGTGCGGGGCGCGATCCTCGCCGCGCGCGAGGCGCTGAAGGTTATGGGGCCGGGGAGTCGGATCGTCAACGTGGCGTCCGAGCTCGCGTACCTTGGGCGGCAGAACGCGGCGGTCTATGTGGCCACGAAGGCGGCCCTGCTGGGCTTGACCCGCTCGTGGGCGCGGGAGCTCGCGCCGGATATCCTCGTGAACGCCGTGGCGCCGGGCCCAACGGACACCTCGCTCCTCGGCTTTGGCGCAATGACCGAGGCGCAGCGCGCGCTGGAGCTCGACAATCCCCTCGGCCGCATCGGCCGGGTGGAGGAGATCGCCGCCGCAGTCGTCTATCTTGTCGGCCCGGGCGCCACCTTCGTCACCGGCCACTGCCTCGGCGTGAACGGCGGGGCCGCCATGGCGTGACCCGGGCACAGCGGGCACGTCCACCCGGACGCGTCTAGCGTAGGCCCTTCACGACCCGCCCGCGTCGGATCACGACGGCCACGCGTTCGAGCGCCCGCACGTCAGCTGTGGGATCGGCGGCGACGGCGACGAGGTCGGCGTGCTTCCCGGGCTCGACGGTTCCTACCTCGTCGGCGAGGCCGATCGCGCGCGCGGCGGTGGCGGTGGTCGCCACGATCGCCCCCATCGGGGTCATGCCCGCCTCGACCATGTGGGCGAGCTCGCGGGCGTTCTCCCCCATGCGGCCGGCCGGGAAGCCCGAGCAGTCCGTGCCCATGACAATGGGCGTGCCCGCGGCCAGCGCAATGCGCACCGCCTCGTGGTGGCCCGCGGCGAGCGTGCGCGCCTGCGCCACGCTCCAGGCCGGCTGGCCCAGCCGGTCGCCCTCTCTTGCCATGCGGTGAAGGGCGAGGAAGGTCGGCACCAGGTAGACGCCCCGCTCGGCCATCAGCCGGGCGGTCGGCTCGTCGACCAGCGTGCCGTGCTCGATCGTGTCGGCCCCGGCCTCGACCGCCTCCCGGATGTGCGCGGGCAGGTGCGCGTGGACAGCGAGCCGGACGCCCTTTCGCCGCGCCTCGTCGCCGATCGCGCGGATCTCCTCCACGGACCACTCGGGCCGCTCGATCAGAGCCCGCTCGTGGATGAAGCTGCCGCCGCTCTGACAGGTCTTCACGAAGTCGGCGCCGAGGCGGATCACGCGCCGGACGGCGCGGCGGCACTCGTCCACGCCGTTGGCGAGAATGGGTCCGCCGAAGCCGGGCGCCTGCGTCCATTCTTCGGGGACGAAGGACATGTCGTCGGCGCCGCACGTGGGCTCGATGAACGGGCCGGCGCAGAGGACGCGCGGGCCGGGGATGCTTCCCTCGCGGACGGCGTCGCGGATCGCGAGCGCGATGCGGCCACCCGCGTCGCGCACCGTTGTGAACCCCGCCTCGAGGAGGGCGCGGGCGTCGGCCACCGCGCGCGCCGTCATCAGGCCGGAGCCGGTGAAGATTTCGAGCTGTGGATCCATGGTGCGGCGGCCGGACAGATGGACGTGGCAGTCGATCAGGCCGGGGAGGAGGAACAGACCGTCGAGGTCGATCACCGCGGCGCCCCGCGGGACCGTCGTGACGGACTCGGCGCCTACCCTCGCGATCGCACCGTCCTCGATCAGAACCACGCCTCGGGAGATCGGCGGCCCACCGAGGCCGTCGATCACCGTCGCTCCGACGACTGCCTGCGTGCGGGGACCGCCGTCCGCGCTCACGGGCCGGATCAGCGCGCGGCGCGGGGGCCGGGGGGCGTCTCGAGGCCGAGCAGCCGCGCTGCGTTCGCCACGAGGATCGAGCGCTTGGTCTCGTAGATGTGCATGTGCACGTAGACCACACGCGAGCGCGACATGGTCACTCCGGGAACGCGCCGGCTAGGCGAACGCGGCGATGCGCCGGGGCTGGCCGAGGAGCCAGAGCGCGATCGCGAGATTGAGCACGTTCCAGATGATGCCGTTCACGAAGGCCGCGGTGTAGGACCCGGTCACGTCATAGATCGCGCCCGATATCCACCCGCCGAGCGCCATCCCGACGATCGTCGCCATGACGACCGTGCCGATGCGCATGCCGGCCTCCTCCGGTGCGAAGTACTCACGAATGATGATGGCGTAGCTCGGCACGATGCCGCCCTGGGACAGGCCGAAGAGCGCGGCCACGACGTAGAGGGCGGCGAGGCTGTCGAACGGCAGGTAGAGCGCCAGGGTCAGGCACTGGAGCGCCGAGCCCAGGAGGAGTGTGCGCACCCCGCCGATGCGGTCGGCGATCAGGCCGGAGGCGAGCCGGCTCACCACGCCGAATCCCAGCATCATCGAGAGCATCCGGGCCCCGTGCGCGGCGCCGTAACCGAGATCGTTCGCGTAGGCCACGATATGCACCTGCGGCATCGACATGGCGACGCAGCACCCGAGGCCGGCCACCATGAGGAGCGCCTGCAGGCGGCCCGGCGAAAGATGCGCTCGCTCGCCTGTCGTCGCGGTCGGGACCGCGGCCGGCCCGTGGCCGACCGGCGCTCGCCTGCGGAGCAGGAAGGTCAGCGGCAGCATGCTGGAGATGCAGAAGATCCCGACGCCGACCATCGTTCGCCGCCAGCCCAGCGTCGCGGTGAAGTGCTGGAGGATCGGGGGCCAGACGGTGCCGGCGAGGTAGTTGCCGCTGGCGCAGATCGAGACCGCGATGCCGCGGCGGCGCGTGAACCAGTGGGAGACGTCGGCCACCAGCGGGCCGAACGTGACCGAGCTGCCGAGGAGGCCGATCAGGAGGCCCTGGGTCAGAGCGAAGGCGCCGAGGCTCGCCGACTGCGCCGCCAGGAGGTAGCCGAGTCCGAGCGAGATCGACGACACGAAGAGCGGCACCATGACGCCGAAGCGGTCGGCCAGGCGGCCCATCAGGATCCCGCCCAGCGCGAAGCCGAGCATCGTCGCCGTGTAGGGCAGGGAGGCGCTGCCGCGCGCGACGCCGAACTCGGCCTGCACTGCCGGCAGGACGACGACGACGGACCACAGGCCGACGCCGCCGATCGTGCTGAGCGCGAGCGACACCGCGAGGCGCCGCCACGCGTAGGCGGTCTCCACCAGCAGCTCGGACGCGACGGCCCCTCTGCTCGCCACCATCCCTCGAGCGCTCCTTCCGGAACCGAGCCGGGCGGCGCGGCTCGCGCGCCCCCGGGCACCGCCCCCTTGCGGCAACGCGGCGCCTTCAGGCGCGATCCGGAGCTAGCGTCGGCGGGATGACCTCGCTCGGACGATCGTGTCGCGGCGAGGACATGGTACGGGGGGACGGAGAGGTCCGCAACGGCTCCACGACGCCGGTCGGGGGCGGCGCGCGCCCTCGGCCTCGCCCGGCGCTACGAGCGCCACACGCGCCGGTTGATCTCCTGCCAGATGACGCACTCGTCCACGCCTTGCGCCCGGCTCTCCTTGATCAGGCGCTCGAGCTCGTCGATCAGCGCCTCCGCGCCGGCCCGGTCGTGCTCGGACATCTCCGGCAGCGTGGCCTTGAACGCCGCGATGGCTTGCTCGTTGGCCTCGCGGCACTGCGCCGCGCTCTGAGCCCCGGCCGAGACGGCGAGCAGCAGCAGCAGCGGCAACATCAAACTCGGGGTCAGGCCCAGGACTTTGGCTTTCCGGCCGTCTGGCCCCGCGCGGGTCGAGCGGCCCTCGAGAATCAAAGTCAGGGCCTGACCCCGGACTTTGGCGAGGCGGGGAGCGTCAGGGAGAAGCCGGTACGGCGGTCATGCAGCATGGCGAGACGCATCGGCGAGACGCATCATAGTCTGCATGATGCTATGATCCACGTCATTCCATCTGGCCGGGATCCGGCCGGGAGAGGGGCCTCAATGACCGGTTTGCCCCTTCGTCTCGCCGTCCTGCTCCTCGCGGTCACGCTCGGAGCCGGATGCGTCGACGACTACTATCGCCCCGCGCCAGAACGGGCCGAGATGCCGCCCAACGCGTTGCGGGTGGGCATCACACCAACCTACCCGCCCCTGATCTTCAAGCAGGGACCCCAGATCACCGGAGCCGAGGCGGATCTCGCGCGGCTCCTCGGGTCGAAGCTCGGGAGGCCGGCCTACTTCGTCGAGGTCCCCTGGGACCAGCAGATCGACGCGCTGATCGCGGGCAAGACCGACATCATCATGTCGGGCATGTCGGTGACCGAGGCGCGTGCTGTCCGGATCGCCTTCACCGAGCCGTACCTGGAAGGCGGCCTGATGGCCGCGGTGCGGGTCGAGGACAAGAGTCGGTACGGCTCGCGCGACGCGCTGCTGCAGAGCACGGCGACCGTCGGTGTGATCGAGGCGACGACGGGCGACGTGTTCGTCCAGCGGAGCTTTCCGAACGCGCGCCGGGTGGCGCTCGTCATCGCGAGCGACGGGGCGCTCGCGCTCCGGCGCCGCACGATCGACGTGTTCGTCCACGACGGGCCGTCCATCGCGTGGCTCGTGTCCGCCAACGAGGCCGATCTGGCCGGCATCTGGGTGCCTCTGAACCGGGAGAACCTGGCCTGGGCCGTGCGGCGCGACGACCCGCAGCTCCTGGCCCAGATCAACGACATCCTGGGCGGCTGGAAGCGGGACGGCACCCTGTCCGACGTCCTGGTGCGCTGGCTGCCCTATCTGAAGCGCCAGAGCTGAGGAGGCCGCACCACCCAGGCTCGCGCTCTTTCTCGAGCGCGCCTCGGCACGGTCGAGCGTCGCCAGGCCTCCGAGCTCGCGCCGATCGTGTGGCTCCCGTGGAGCGATCTCCGCGGCCGCGAGTGGGTCCTGACCGGCCTCGTGAACCCGATGACGCGGTACGCGCACGCCGGCGACGATCTCGGGGGACACGGACTTGCCTGGACGTGCCGGCCTGGGGCTGCCACGTCTTCGGGGTGGCCCCGCGAACCTGACGGCCGCGGGCGGCGGCGCTCGCGACGGCCGGCAGCCTTGACGGGGGTCGGAGCGTCGCCCATAGTCCTCCCGGTCGCGCGCTCCGTCGGCGGATCTCCGCCGGACGACGCCGCGAGGCGGGAGAAGAGAGATGACGCACTCGCCGATCGCCGGACAGGCCCAGACCGTCCTCGGTCCGATCCGCGCGGAGGACATGGGCATCACCCTGCCGCACGAGCACGTCCTCATCGACTTCGCGGTCATGTTCAAGGAGCCCGAGAGCGAGCCGGAGCGGGCGCTCGCCCGTCAGCCGGTGCGCCTCGACAATCTGAGCTGGGTCCGGCGGAACTTCAGCTCGAACCTCGACAACCTCCGGCTCCTCGACGAGCAGGTGGCTCACGACGAGCTCCTCCTCTACCGCGCGGCCGGCGGCCGGACGGTCGTCGACCCCACCAATCGCGGGATCGCCCGTGACCCCGTCGCGCTCGCGCGCGTGGCGCGCGCCTCGGGGCTCAACATCATCATGGGCTCCGGCTACTACGTGGCGGCCTCGCATCCGCCGGACATGGACGGCCGCACGGTGGATGACCTCGCGCGGGAGACCGTCGACGAGGTCACCCGCGGCGTGGGCGAGACCGGGATCCGCGCGGGCTTCATCGGCGAGATCGGCACGACCTGGCCGTGGACCGCCAACGAGCGGAAGGTGGTGCGGGCGGCGGTGCAGGCGCAGCGGGAGACCGGCGCGCCGCTCATGATCCATCCGGGGCGGCACGAGCGCCTGCCGCTCGAGATCGTCGACTTCATCCGGCGAGAGGGCGCGGACCTCGAGCGGACCATCATGTGCCACATCGAGCGCACGATCGTCGATCCCGCCGTCCTGCTCGAGCTGGCCGCGACCGGCGTGTACCTCGAGTACGACCTCTTCGGCCTGGAGACGTCCTACTACCCGTACAACCCGACCTTCGAAATGCCCAACGACGGCGAGCGGATGCGGCAGATCCTCTTCCTGATCGAGCACGGGCACCTTCCCCGCATCCTCATGTCCCACGACATCGCCTACAAGCACTGCCTCACGCGGTGGGGCGGGTTCGGCTACCACCATCTCCTGGTCAGCGTGATCCCCCGGCTCCGGCAGAGGGTGTCCGATGACGCGACCATCGAGACCCTCCTGGTGGACAACCCTCGCCGCGCGTTCGTGTTCGCGTGACGGCACCCGAGAGTCCCGTGAGGGAGCTCCCGTGACCGTGCCGTGGCTCATCGACACCGACCCGGGGATCGACGACGCGCTGGCGCTGCTCCTCGCGTTCGCTTCACCCGAGGTGTCGGTCGAGGCCATCACCTCGGTGGCCGGCAACGTCCCGATCGACTTCACGACCGCCAACGTCCACCGTATCCTCGCGGTCGGGGCCCCGGCGCGGCGCCCCCGGGTCGCGCGGGGCGCGGCCGCACCGCTCCGGGGGCCGCTCGTCACCGCGCCCGAGTTCCACGGGGACGACGGGCTCGGGGGCATCAGCCGGCTGAAGGACGTGGCCGGCCGGCCGCGCTATCCGGAGCCGCCGCCCTCGGACTCGCCGGAGGAGCCCGACGGGCCGGGGCTGATCCTCGAGATGGCCGAGCGGTTCCCCGGCGAGCTGGTCGTCGTCGCGCTCGGGCCCCTGACGAACCTCGCCGTCGCCCTCGAGCGGGACCGCCGGCGCCTGGCCCGCGTGAGGCGCGTCGTGATCATGGGCGGGGCGGTCGCCGCGGCGGGCAACGTGACCCCGGCGGCCGAGTTCAACTTCCATGTCGACCCCGAGGCCGCGGCCGCCGTCTTCCGCTCGGGCCTGCCGCTCGAGCTGGTCCCGCTCGACGCCACCCTCCAGGTGATGCTCCGCCGCGCGGATCTCGCCGCGACGCTGGCGCGCGGCCGCGCGCCGATCGCGCGGTTCATCGACGACTTCACCAACCACCTGTTCACGTTCGGAGAGCACCGGAGCGGGGAGGAGGCCTTCGCGCTCCACGATCCGCTCGCGGTGGGAGTCGCGCTGGATCCCTCGCTCGTCGGCTTCGAAGCGGTCCACGTCGACGTGGAAGACGCGGGGCGCGTGACGCGGGGCGCGTCGGTGGCCGACCGCCGGCCCATGCCGGCCGCCGAGAAGCTCCCGCCGAACTGCCGTGTGGCGATGAAGGTCGATGCGGCGCGGTTCCTGGAGCTGTTCCTCGCGCGGGTCTGCGCGGGGCCGGCGGCCCCCGCGTCCCGCTAGCGTCCGCGCGCCGTGGTGCCCGGCCCGCCGGGAGGCGGGCCGGGCGCGGCGGGGCTACCGGGGCTGCGCGACGATCCGGATGTACGGCTTCGGCGACTTCCAGCCCTGCGGGTACTTCTCCTTGGCCTCGGCGTCGGAGACCGCGGGGACGATGATCACGTCGTCGCCGTGCTTCCAGTTGACCGGCGTCGCGACCTTGTGCTTCGCGGTCAGCTGGCAGGAGTCCAGCAGGCGGAGCACCTCGTCGAAGTTCCGGCCCGTGCTCATCGGGTAGGTGAGCATCGCCTTGATCTTCTTGTCCGGGCCGATGACGAAGACCGACCGCACCGTCGCGTTGTCCGCCGCCGTCCGCCCCTGCGACGTGGTCCCCGACTCGGCGGGCAGCATGTCGTAGGCCTTCGCGATCTTGAGCTCAGGGTCGCCGATCATGGGATACGTGACCCGGTGCCCCTGGGTCTCCTCGATGTCCTTGGACCACCGCGTGTGGTCGGCGACGGGGTCGACGCTGAGCCCGACGATCTTGCAGTTCCGCTTGTCGAACTCGGGCTTCAGGCCGGCCATGTAGCCGAGCTCCGTCGTGCAGACCGGGGTGAAGTCCTTCGGGTGGGAGAAGAGGATGGCCCAGCCCGAGCCGAGCCACTCGTGGAAGTTGATGGGCCCCTGGGTGGTCTCCGCGGTGAAGTTGGGAGCCTCGCTGTTGATCCGTAGCGACATGACGATCTCCTTTGCCCTCCGAATGTTCGGGACGCCGACCGGATGAGAACCCCTCTCAGCCTGGGCTGCCTCGATCTGTCGTGGCGGGGTACCGCCTGACCTCGAGAGCCGTCCTATGCATAATAGTGCAGCCGCGGCATCGTGTGAACGTGCTCGACGCCCCTGCGAGGGCGATGCCGCCGGGAGGCTCCGGGGCCTCGGCCGGCGCGCCCCGGCCTGCACCGCCGTGAACCCTATCATGTGAGGGAGCGCATGCTTGCCATCTGGGTGAAGGTACGGATCAAGCCCGAGCTCCGGCAGCGGTTCCTCGACGCCATCGAGACGGACGCGCTGGGCTCGGAGCGCGATGAGCCGGGCTGCCTCCGGTTCAACGTGCTCCAGGACGACACCGACCAGAACGTCTACTACTTCTACGAGGTCTACACGAGCCCCGAGGCCCTGGAGGCCCACCGGGCCGCGCCGCACTACGCGGTGTGGCGCGCCGCGGCCGACACGCTGGACGGGCCCACCGAGGCCATCCGGTGCCAGCCGGTCTTTCCGGCGGCCCGAGGGTACTGGGGGAAGTCCTCGCCGGGGAGCCCGCCCCGCCGGTAGGGACGTCGTCAGGCGCCCCGGGCAGCACCCCCCGCGTCTCCGCGCACGCGTGCCCGACTGCTCGACAGGGCCCCGGCTCGCGCCTAACGTGTCCCCTTCAGGGACACGAACCGGGCCGCACGTCTCATGCCGTGGCTGCCGCTGGCGGCCGGCGCTACTCGCGCTCGTTGCTCGCCGGAATCGGCCGCCCCCACTCCTTGTTCCGGAGCTCGACGCGGCGGATCTTGCCGCTGACCGTCTTGGGGAGCGCGGTCACGAAGTCGATCTTCCGCGGGTACTTGTACGCGGCCGTGATCTTCTTGCAGTGCTCCTGCAGTTCGGCCGCGAGCGTCTCCGAGGGGGCGAAGCCGGGCTTCAGGATGACGAAGGCCTTCACGATCTCGCCGCGGATGTCATCCGGGCTCGAGACGACCGCGGACTCGGCGACCGCGGCATGCTCGAGGAGCGCGCTCTCGACCTCGAACGGCCCGATGCGGTATCCCGCGCTGAGGATGACGTCGTCCGCGCGCCCGACGAACCAGATGTAGCCGTCCTCGTCCATCACCCCGCGGTCGCCGGTGATGTAGTAGTCGCCACGCACCGAGGCGCGGTTCGCCTGGTCGTTCTTCCAGTACTCGCGGAAGAGGCCGACCGGCCGCGTGGGCGTGATCCGCACGCCGATGTCGCCTTCCTTGCCGGCGGGCACGGGCTCCGCGTCGTCACCGATGATGGCGATGTCGTAGCCGGGCGACGGCTTGCCCATCGAGCCCGGCCGGACCTCGAGCCCCTTGTAGTTGCCGACCAGGCAGCAGGTTTCGGTCTGGCCGTACCCGTCGCGGATCTCGAGGCCGGTGGCGGCCTTCCAGGTCGCGATGACTTCGGGGTTGAGCGGCTCGCCGGCCGCCACGCAGCTCTCGAGGCTGGGGAAGGACCACTGCCGGAGATCCTCGAGCACGAGCGCACGGAAGATGGTCGGCGCGCCGCACATGCTGGTGATCGGGTGGCGGGCCAGGATGTCGAGCACCCGCCGGCCGCTGAAGCCGCCGGTCGGATTGTGGACGAGCTGTGCGGCTCCCGCGATGAAGGGGCTGAAGAAGGAGCTCCACGCGGCCTTGGCCCAGCCGGTGTCGGAGATGTTCCAGTGGAGGTCCTCGGGCGCGAGGTCGAGCCAGTACCGCGCGGTCGTCACGTGACCGATGCCGTACGACGCCTGGGTGTGGAGCACCATCTTGGCGAAGCCGGTGGTACCCGAAGTGAAGTAGAGGATCGCCGGATCGGTCGCGAGCGTCGGCTCCGGTTGCGCCGCCGCCGACGCCGCGCCGCGCTCGGCGCGGAAGTCCAGCCAGCCGGCCGGCCGGCCGCCGATGGCGAGATAGGCCCGGACCGAGCTCGACCTGTCCCGCGCCGCGTCGAAGCGCGGCGCCATCGACGCCTCGGTGACCACGGCCACGGGCTCCGAGAGCTCCATCCGGTAGCCGATGTCCTTCGGCGTGAGCATGACCGTGCCGGGCATCGCGATCGCGCCCATCTTGAGGCACGCGAGCATCGTCTCCCACCACTCGGGCAGACGGCCGACCTGGATGAAGACCCGATCCCCCTTCTTCACGCCGTGGGCCCGCAGGACGTTGACGACGCGGTTGGCGTTCTCGGACATCTCGTTCCAGGAGATCGCCCGATCGGCGCCGGTGTCGTCGATCCAGCGCATGCAGAGCCGGTCCGAGGACCACTTCTCGAACGTGTCGGTCACGAAGTTGAATCGCGCGGGCGCCGTCAGCATGGCGCCGATGCTCGAGCGCAGCGCCTCGTGCCGCGCGTGATCGGGTCTGGTCGTCGACATGCGGCGGTCCTCCAGCAGAGCGAATCCGGGGGACACCCCCGGCAATGGGATCGCGCCAAGGGTTCGGCGGCGCCGGCGACCGAACGCCGACGCTCTCGAGGATGGTGCGCGGCCCGCGCGGACCCTGTCAAGGGCGCGGGGTCTTGCCGGGCGCGCGTCGCGCCGGTCCCGCCGCGATCAGGGGACGGTGAAGTATTCCCGGGCGCCGGCCGCTTGGATCAGGATCGCGAGGATGACGAGCGAGCCCCCGACGAGCGTGGCCGCGCCCGGCGCCTCGCCCACGCCGATCCAGACCCAGAGGGGCGCGAGGACCAGCTCGGCGGTGGCGACCAGCTGGAGCTCCGCGGCCGGCAGGTAGCGCGACGCGCGCGTGTAGAGCACGAGGCCGCCGCCGAGCTGGACCACGCCCATCGCGAGCGCCAGCATGAGGTCGCGGGGCGGCACGCGCGGCGACAGACCCTCGACGCCGAGCGCCAGGAGACCGAAGACCGTGCCGAAGATCCCGGCGTACAGGACGGCCGGCAGCATGTCCGTCTGCCGGTTGAACCGGAGCGACAGCGCGTGGCCCGCGAAGGCCACGGACGAGCCGAGCGCCAGGAGGTTGCCGGACAGGCGCCCGAGCGCGAGCCCGCCGCCCAGCATCAAGGCGACGCCCAGAGCCGCCAGGGCCATCGAGCCCCATGCGCGGCGGGGCACCCGCTCGCCCAGGATGGCCTGGGCCCCGATCGCGGTGACGAAGGGCGTGATGCCGCCCATGAAGGTCGCGTTCGCGACGGTGACGCGCCCAAGCGCCAGGATGAACAGCACGGACGACGCGCTCGAGCAGATCCCTGCCACGACCGCAGGCCAGCCGGCGAGGCGGATCACCCGGGAGACGGCCCCGCGATGCACGATCGCGATCATGGCGCCGACCATGGCCGTGGCCCCGAGCGAGCGATAGAGGATGACGTGCCAGCTGGTCGCGTCCGTGATGAGCCGGATCAGGATGCCGGCGAGGCTCCAGAAGACCGTCGCGCTGAGAGCGAACGCGAGGCCCCGGAGGTGGCTCGCCCGGCCCGCATCCCAGGGCCGGTCGGGGGCGGCGGAAGGGCGCTCAGTCATCGCGAAGCCGGAACCGGTCAGGGCCCACGGAGAGCATTGGCGGGACGGAGTCGAGCGCACCGGGCTGAGTGTAGCGCAAACCTGTCGGTGCGCCGTGTGCACAGCGCGCGGGAACCGTCCCGTCTTGCCCTGCGGCGTCGGCATCCCTCCGTCGTGACGAGCGCGTGACAGGGCTTCGGGCGGGCGATAGCATCGCCGAAATGAGGCGTCCCAAGGACCGCGACTTCATCGAGACGGTCGACGGGCTCTTCTTCTGCGTGGTGGGCTACGTCCACCCTCCGGGTCGCTACACTGCCTATCTCAAGTACACGCCGGCCAGCGTGGGGAAGTGGGCCCGGGGCGAGGTCGCGTACCGTCGCGAGCTGCCGTACTACCACGTCCGCCACGTGCGCCGGACGCTCGAGTGGCTGGAAGTCGCGCACCCGTCGTACGTGTGGACCGATCCGACGACGGAGCTCCGGTTCTCCCACGTCCCCGCCGAGTCGGTCGCCCGCTACTACGTCCCCGAGCGCCGGCTGGCGGAGCTCGTGGCCAGCCCCGCGGACGCGCTCGAGCGCGAGACCCGGGACCTGGCGACGCTCCTCGCAGGCGTGGCCGGCCTGTCCCTCGACGCCTTCGGCGTCTCGGGGTCCATCCTCCTCGGCCTCCACAACCCCGCGTTCTCGGACATCGACCTCCTGGTCTACGGCGCCGACAACGCCCGGCGGCTCCGGGCGGTGGTCGACGACCTCGCGCGCGAAGGGCTGACCCCGCTGCCGGAGGAGCGGCGCGCGCAGTGGCGCACCGACACGGCGGCGCGCTTCGGGCTCGAGGCGGAGACGGTGGCGGATCTCGAGGCGCGGCGCTGGCACTACCGACTCTTCCGCGGGCGCTACGTCTCGCTCCACCCCACGCGGGCGGACCACGAGATCCGCGAGGCCTACGGCGACCGGCGCTGGACCTCGCTCGGCCGGGCGGTCGTGGAGGCGCGCGTCGTCGACGCCAGCGAGGCCATGTTCCTGCCGGCCGTGTACCGGGTCGCCGACGTGCGGTGGCTCGAGGGTGAGCCCGGGCCGCTGGACGAGGTGGTGGCGTTCGAGGGCCTCTACTGCAACGCCGCCGAGGGAGGGGAGCGGATCCTCGTGACCGGCCATCTCGAGGCGGAGCGGGCCGGCGGCCGGCGCCTCGTCGTCGGGTCGGGCTTCCTTCCCGACGGCGGCGCGCTTCGCGTCGTCCGCTAGCCGGCCGTCGCTCGACTCGCGCTCGCGGCCCCGGGCGCCCGCGGCGTCGCCGCCATGCGGCGGTAGCGGATCAGCGACCGGGCTGTGGGTCGGAGTCGGAGGCTCACCATGTCCGCCGTCATGCCGGACCGCCAGCCTTCCAGGCCAGCCGGGCCGCGGCCGTCCCAGTCGCGGCGCGCCGCTCGGCAGTGCTCGGCATCGCGGTACGCGGTCATCACGGCGAGCAGCCCCGGATCCTGGACGACGGGAAGCCGCGGGTAGTCGTTCGGCGCGAGCTCCGCGACGAAGTGGCCGAGGACGAGGTGCCCTCCGTCGACCAGCGCCGGCCGCACATCACGTTCGAAGAGCTCGACCGCGCCCCCGAGCGCCGAGGGCGGCACACGGTAGAAGTCCGCCACCACCAGCCCGGTCTCGGCGGGGACCGATCCCGGCGCCGCCGCGGCGACGTCCTCCGGGCGCGCCCCGCCGGTCAGCGCGGAGACGGGTGCGAGCGGGCGCAGCAGATGGACATCGTGATGCTCCCGGATCATCGCGTTGGCCTCGTCGCGCCGCGCCAGCCAGAAGGGCCCGCCGTAGAAGCCGGTCAGCCCGCGGAGTCGCGCCGGCATGTCCTGAAACGCGCGGATCCAGACGAAGCGGTCGGGCTCGCCGACCAGCTCGAACTGTCCCAGGGGATCCATGCCCTGGTCGCGCTGGGACTGGAGGAAGTGCTCCTCGAAGTAGCGGATGAAGTCGCGCGTCTTCCCCGGCGCCAGGAGGTAGTTCCGCAGCTCGATGACCTGCATGGTCGCTCTCCTAGCTCTGGTGCGAGAGGCGCGTCATGGTCATGATCCAGTTCGTCTCCCACGTTCGGCCCTCGTCCGGCGAGAACGCCTGCTCCCAGCGCGCGGCCGTGTCCGTGATGCCGGACCAGACGAAGCGCATGACGATGGGCCGCCCATCCAGCTCGTCCCGGCCCTCGAACACGCCGACGCCGTTCGCGAAGGAGCCCAACGACTGGCGGGTCGAGCGTCCCCTTCTGGTTGCTGGCCCAGTAGATGCTCCACTGCCGCGTGCGCGGGTCGTAGAGCCGGAGCGACAGGCCCACGAAGCCCGGCCAGTGGTCGGTGACGTACTCGTCCATGTTGCCGAGGCCGCCCGGCAGGAGCCAGGCGCGATTGGTGGACTCGAACGTCTCCCACTCCGTGCACTCTGCGAGACGCTTCACGAGGCGCTCGTTCCGAATGCGCCACCGGCCGGTCTGGAAGTCGAAGTCGTGGGAACCGTCGCGCTCCGGCGCCTTGCTGGTCATGTCGGTCATGCCTCCCGTGGGTCGAAGGTCGGTTTGTCCGAGGGGCTGAGTCATCTAGCCGATCCGCCGGGTCCTGGCGATGTCGAGCGCATGGTCGATGAGCGGCTCCACGCGCTCGAGGAAGCGCACCGTGTGGGGCAGGGCGGCATGGAGCTCGAAGGCCGCCTCGTCCCTCCAGCGCGAGTGGATGTAGAAGAGCCGCGGATCGCGGAGCGACCGAAAGGCGTGCACGCCGAGACATCCCGGCTCCTGTCGCGTGGGGCCGATGACCTCCAGCAGCGCCTCGGCCACCTCGGACTCGAGGCCCGGACGGGCGTGGAATCGCGCGAAGATGTAGAGCTCCGGCGCGTCCGTCATGCGGCGATTGTCACCGGGCTGGCGCGTCGGGGAGAGAGCCAGTTCTCCCGGTTCCGATACGGCCACTTGGCGTCCCGGCCGACTGGTATGATCGGGTGATCCCGATCGGGGGATCCGGATATGGCCACCTCACGCGTCGTCCCGAGCCTCCTCGTCCGGATCGATTCCCGGGCCCGGGAGGGCCTCCAGCAGCAGATCTACGGCAGCATTCGGCGGGCGATCCTCGACGGAGTGGTTGGCCCCGGCACCCGGCTCCCATCGTCACGCGCGCTGGCGCTGGACCTCGGCGTGTCGCGCACGACGACGCTCCTCGCGATCCAGCAGCTCCAGGCGGAGGGATATCTCACCGCGCGCCGGGGCTCGGGCACCTCCGTGGCCGAGGAGCTGCCCGACGACCTCGTCCCCCGGAACGCCGTTCAGCAGGCGTCGCGGCTCCGGCACCCCGCGCTCTCCCGCCGCGGCATGGCCGTCGCGTCGGTGCGCGAGGGGGCTCGCCGCCTCGAGGGCCCGCCCCGCGCCTTCCGGCTCGGCACACCAGGAGTGGATCTCTTTCCCGTCGATCTCTGGCTGAGGCTCGCAAGCAGGAGGCTCCGCGCCGTCACGGCGGCCCAGCTCGACTACGGCGATCCCGCGGGTCTCCCCGCGCTGCGCGAGGCCATCGCGAACCACGTGCAGGCTGCCCGGGGCACGCGCTGCGAGGCCGATCAGGTCGTGGTGGTGGCCGGCGCCCAGCAGGGGTTCGAGCTCGTGTGCCGGCTGCTGCTGGATCCCGGCGACCGCGCGTGGATCGAGGAGCCCGGCTATCCCGGCGCGCGGAGCGCGCTCAGGACGGCAGGCGCGCGGATCGTTCCGGTGCGGGTCGACGCCGAAGGTCTGGACGTGGAGCAGGGCGCCCGCCGCGCGCCCGACGCGCGGCTCGTCTACGTGACGCCCTCCCATCAGTACCCGCTCGGCGTTCCCATGAGCCTGCCGCGGCGCCTGGCTCTCCTCCGCTGGGCTCGGGCGTCGCGCGCCTGGGTCATCGAGGACGACTACGACAGCGAGTTCCGGTACGGCGCGCGGCCGATCCCGTGCCTTCACGGTCTCGACGCCGACGGGCGCGTGATCTACGTCGGCAGCTTCAGCAAGACGCTCTTTCCGGCGCTGCGCCTGGGCTTCCTCATCGTGCCGACGGACCTTCGGGAGCGTCTGGTCGCGGCGCGGGCCGCGGCGGACCAGCACCCGCCGACGATCGACCAGGCGGTCCTGGCCGACTTCATCGTCGGGGGGCACTTCGCCCGCCACCTGCGTCGGATGCGCGTGGCGTATCGGGAGCGGCTCCACGCGATGATCGCGGCGGCGGAGCGGCATCTCGGCGGCGCGCTGCGCGTGCGGCCGGTGCAGACCGGGCTTCACGCGCTCGCCGATCTTGACGGCCTCGACGCGACCCGGGTCTCGCGGGAGGCCGCCGCGCGGGGAGTGGAAGTGGCGCCGCTGTCCGCCTACTTCGCGGAACGACCGCGCCACGGCGAGGGCCTGGTCCTCGGGTTCGCGGCGGTCCGTCCCGATGCGGCGAGGCGAGGCATGGAGCGCCTCGCGCTGGCCATCGCGGCAGCCCGTCGTCGCTGACCGCGGGTTGACCTGAGGCGGCCGGGATCGCGAGGCGCCGCGGCCGCTCCGAGTGGCCGAGCCTCCCGTTGCAGGCCTCGCCGGGGCGCGCTACGCTCGAAATCCAATGGAGCATGTCCGCCACGGCCGCGCCGGTGCCTCGGTGATCGAGCGGGGTTCGGCGACCCGGCGCAACGCGACCACGGCCCTCGCCGGGCTGGTCACCCTCGCGTTCGCCACCCTCCTCACGCTCGTCGTGACCGCCCCCGACGTCACGCCGCGCCGGCGCGGGTCCGGGTGGGAGTGCTCAAGTTCGGCACGGTCAGCTGGGAGCTCGACGTGATGCAGACGCACGGCCTGGCCGCGCGCGAGGGAGTCGATCTCCAGGTCGTGACGCTCGCGTCGACGAACGCGACGACCGTCGCGCTGCAAGGCGGCGCGGTCGACATGATCGTCACCGACTGGACGTGGGTGTCCCGCCAGCGGGCTGAAGGGCGCCCGTACACGTTCGTGCCCTACTCGCTGACGGTCGGCGGCCTCATCGTCCGGCCGGACTCGGGGATCCGCGAGCTCGCCGATCTGCGCGGCAAGCGCCTCGGCGTCGCCGGCGGGCCCGTCGACAAGAGCTGGCTCTTCTTCCGGGCCTACGGCCGCCGCGTGCTCGGAGAGGATCTCGGGAAGCTGGTGGAGCCGAGCTTCGGCGGGCCGCCCCTCCTCAACGAGCTCGTCCTGCGCGGCGAGCTGCCGGCGGTGCTCAACTACTGGCAGTACGGCGCGCGACTCAAGGCGGCCGGGATGCGGGAGCTCGTGAGCGTGGCGGACGTGCTCCGCGCGCTGGGGGTCCCAGGGCCGGTGCCGCTCCTCGGGTGGGCCTTCGACGAGCGCTGGGCGAACGCGAACCGGGCCACGGTGAGCGCGTTCCTCCGCGCCGCGTACGCGGCCAAGCAAATCCTCACGACCTCGGATGCGGAGTGGGAGCGGATCCAGCCTCTCACGGGCGCCACAGAACCCGCCGTGCTCCGCGCCCTGCGGGACGCGTTCCGCGAGGGCACGCCACGCCGTTTCGGCCAGGCCGAGATCGACTCGGCGACCGCGGCCTTCGCGGTCCTCGCCCGCGAGGGCGGGGAAGAGCTCGTGGGCTCGAGCCGCCAGCTGAGCCCCGGGACGTTCTGGGACGGCTTTCGCCTGGAGTGACGGGGTCTCGCGGTCGTGCCCTTCCGTCCCGCCCGCCTTCCGGCCTCGAGATCCGGAGCGCGACGCCGAACCGAGAAAGCCAGGCCGGGCTCCTCCCGACGTGAATGACGGCGGCTCGCCGGCCTGCCGACGCATGGCTGCGCGTGCTGTCGCTGCTCGGCTGCCTCGTGGCGTGGCAGCTGATCGCGCAGACGGGCCAGCTGTCGCTGCTCCCGACCCCCGCGGTCGTGCTCGCGAGCCTCTGGCGGCATCTCACGACCGGGGAGCTCCTGCGCCATCTCGCCATCACGCTCGAGCGGGTCGCCGCCGCCTTCGTCGTCGCGATGGGGATCGGCGCCGGGCTCGGCATCCTCATGGGGCGGCGCCGGTGGGTCGACGCGGGGCTGGACGGGCTGCTGGTGCTGGCGCTCAACATCCCGGCGCTGGTGACGGCCATCCTCTGCTACATCTGGCTCGGGCTCACCGAGGTGGCGGCCATCACCGCCGTGGCTCTCAACAAGATTCCCACGGTGGTCGTGATGGTCCGCGAAGGGGCGCGCGCGGTCGACCAGGGCCTGCTCGACGTGGCCACGGTCTTCCGGGTGCCGCGGGGCCGGCGCTTCACGCGGGTCTACCTTCCGCAGCTCTACCCGTATCTGATGGCCTCCGCGCGCTCGGGGCTGGCGCTGATCTGGAAGATCGTCCTGGTGGTGGAGCTGCTCGGCCGCAGCAACGGCATCGGGTTCCAGCTGGGGACGTACTTCCAGTTCTTCGACATCACGAGCATCCTCGCCTACACGCTCGCGTTCGCGGCGGCCGTCCTCGTCATCGAGGGCGTGGGTCTCAGGCCGCTCGAGCGGCGGCTCACGCGGTGGCGCGCGTGACGCGGCTGGTCGTCCGCGTCAGGCAGAAGCGCTATCCGGGCGCCACCCGACCGGCGCTCGAGGCGCTCGAGATGTCGGCCGCGGCGGGGGAGATCGTCGGCATCGTCGGTCCCTCGGGCTGCGGCAAGAGCACGCTCCTCGGCATCGTCGCCGGGCTGGATCGCGCCTTCGAGGGCTCGGTCGAGGTCGACGGCCGAGCGATCCACGGCGCGGCGGACGGCCAGACCGCGCCGGTGCGGCTAGGCATGATGTTCCAGGCCTCACGTCTCATGCCGTGGCTGACGGTCCTCGACAACCTGAGGCTCGTGCTGGGCCGTGATCCCACGGCCACCGCGCGCGCCCGCCGTCTCGTTCACGACGTGGGGCTCGAGGAGGCGGCTGACACCTACCCCGGCCGTCTCTCGGGGGGCATGCAGCGGCGGGTCGCCCTGGCCCGCGCCTTCGCCGTGGAGCCCGAGCTCCTCCTCCTGGATGAGCCGCTGGTCTCGCTCGACGCGCCGACGGCGAGCCGCCTGCGCCGGCAGCTGGTCGAGCTGTGGCAGGGAACACGCCCGGCCGTGCTCTACGTGACTCACGAGCTCCGCGAGGCGCTGGCCGTCGCGGACCGCGTGCTGTTCCTCTCGCCGGGGCCGGGGCGCGTGGTGCTCGAGCTGCCGGTGGACCTCCGACGCCCCCGCGAGCCCGGCGACCCTCAGGTCGGCGAGCTCCACGATCGGATCCTGCGGCTCCATCCCGAGATCCTGGCGGGCGCGGCCGACCGCGCCGGCGACGACGCGTGGACCCCGGAGACCGACGCCGACCGGAGCACGCCATGAGCGCGCCGCTGCTCCAGGTCGAGGACGCGCGGAAGTCGTACGGGTCCGTCAAGGCGCTGGACGGCGTGACGCTCGCGCTCGGTCCCGGCGAGCTCGTGGCCTTGCTCGGTCCGAACGGGGCCGGCAAGACGACGCTCTTCCAGTTGCTCACGGGGCTGTTCGTGCCCGACGGCGGCCGCATCGCGATCGACGGGCTCGACATCCGCCGGCACCTCGTGGGCGCGCTGGCGCGCCTGGGCGTCGTGTTCCAGCAGTCGACCCTGGACCTCGACCTCAGCGTCGAGGCGAACCTCCGGTTCCACGCGCGACTCCACGGGCTCGACCGCCGGCGTGCCGCGGCGCGGATCGGCGAGGAGCTCACGCGCGTGGGCCTGGCCGGCGAGGCCGGCCATCTGTGCCGCACGCTGAGCGGCGGCAACCGCCGCAAGGTCGAGCTGGCGCGGGCGCTCGTGCACGAGCCGAGGGTGCTGCTCATGGACGAGCCGACCGTGGGCCTGGATCCCGCTTCGCGGCGGTCGCTGCTCGATCACGTGCTGACCCTCTGCCGGAGCCGCCAGCTGGGCGTGCTCTGGGCGACCCACCTGGTCGACGAGGCCGAGGCCGCGACCCGCGTGCTGGTGCTGCACCGGGGCCGGCTCGTCGCCGAGGGCGCGCCGGCCGACCTCGTCCGCAAGACCGGGCAGGCGACTCTGGCGAGCGCGTTCATCGACCTGACCGGCAAGGGCCCGGCGAGGAGCGAGTGACGATGGAATGGAGATGGGCATGAAGCGATGGGTGGCCGGTTCGACCCTGACCCTGGCGGTGGGCCTGAGCGTGCTCGGCGCGTGGACCCGCCCGGCAGTCGGCCAGGCGCAGGTCGAGGTGCCGCTGACGGTGACGAAGGACTCGTTCGACCCGGCCGAGCTCAAGGTGAAGGCCGGCGCCCGGTTCATCCTGGTCATCACGAACAAGGACGACATCACCCACGAGATCGACATCCCGAAGCTCCGGATCGAGAAGAAGGTGCGGGCCGGGCAGGTCCTGAAGCTCCAGATCCCGGCGCTCAAGCCGGGGAAGTACGAGCTGGTGGATGACGACTCGACGCCCGAGCTTCACGGCATGATGATCGCGGAGTAGAGGCCGATCCTGCGCTCCCGCCCGCTGGGAATTCGACTACCGCGCCATCGCCAGCTTCAGCTGGGAGTTCTGGGGCGATAGACTCTGAGTGAGGAGCAGTGAGGAGGAGCGTGATGGGACGCACCATGACAATCGCCCGGGCGGCGGTGGCGCTGCTGGCGCTCGGCACGCTGGCTCCGGCTCGACCCGCATCCGCGGCCGGCACGGGGCGTATCTTCGTCAGCAGCGAGCGCGACCACAGCGTCACCGTGCTGGACGGGAAGACGCTCGAGAAGGTCGCCGTCGTGAAGACCGGCAACCGGGCCCGCCACCTGCGCTTCAGCGCGGACAGGAAGCTGCTCTACGTGGCGGCGAGCGACTCCAACCGGGTCGACATCATCGACGTGGCGACCTTGAAGGTCGTCGACCGCGTGGACGTCGGCCCGGATCCCGAGGTGTTCGACCTCTCGCCGGACGGCAAGACGATGTACGTGGGCAACGAGGACGACGCGGAGCTGTCGTTCTTCGACATGGCGACCCGGAAGAAGGTCGGCAGCGTGAAGGTCGGCGCGGAGCCCGAGGGCGTGCTGGCGCATCCGAACGGCAAGATCGTCTACGTCACCTCCGAGGTGGCGCACATGGTGCACGTGATCGACACCGGGACGCGCAAGCTGACGGCGAACATCCTCGTGGGGGACCGGCCGCGCCGCCTCGCGCTGACCCCCGATCTCAAGGAGCTCTGGGTCACCAGCGAGATCGGCGGTACGGTGAGCATCATCGACACCGCGGCGAACAAGATCATCGGCGAGATCAAGTTCGAGCCGAAGGGCTTCCGGCCCGACGAGATCACGCCGGTGGGCATCGCCATGACGCGCGACGGCAAGGTCGCCTACGTCGGCCTCGGCCGGGCGAACCACATCGCGGTGGTCAGCGTGCCGGACCGGAAGGTCACGGGCTTCGCGCTCGTCGGGAAGCGCCCCTGGAACGTCATGCTGACCCGCGACGAGAAGACCCTCTACGTGTGCAACGGGCTCAGCGACGACCTGTCGGTGGTCGACACCGCGACCCTCAAGGTGCCGCGATCGGTGCCCGTGGGGCGCGTGCCCTACATGGCCGTCGTCGACGACTGAGGCCGAGACGATGACGCGGCTCGTCCGCCTGGGATTCGCGGCCGCCGCGCTGGCTGTCACCGCGGGGCTCGTGCCGGCACGCGCAGCGGAGCGCCCCCTTCCCATCGGCTACCTCGAGGTGGAGGACGACGCGCGCTACGAGGAGCGGCGCGCGGCGTCCCGCTACCAGGGGCAGGCCTGGGGACGGCCCTTCGACGGGGCGCGGGTGGCCATCGAGGAGTCCGACTTCACCAGCCAGGCGGCCGGGGTGAAGCTCGACCTGCGGCGCCAGGCGGGCGAGCACGCCGACGCGCTGGTGGCGGCGATCCAGAAGCTCCAGGGCGCCGGCACGCATCTCTTCCTGCTCGACGCTCCGGGTGACGTCGTCGCGACCGTCGCCCAGCGCACGCGGGGCAAGGACCTGCTCCTGTTCAACCTGACGGCGCTGGACGACAGCCTCCGCCAGGAGCGGTGCCAGCCGCACCTGTTCCACGTCGCGCCGAGCCACGCGATGCTGATGGACGCGCTCGGCCAGTTCCTGGTCGCGAAGAAGTGGCGCCAGGCGCTCGTGCTGAAGGGCCCCCGGCCGGAGGACGCGGCCCTCCATGCCGCGTTCGAGCGCGCCGCGAAGCGGTTCGGGATCAAGATCGTCGACACGAGGCCCTACGTGCTCGGCAAGGACCCGCGGGAGCGGGCGCAGAACAACGTGGCGCTTCTCACGGCGGGGAGCGACTACGACGTGGTCGTGGTCGCCGACGCCGACGGGGAGTTCGCGCGGGACGTGCCCTATCAGACGCAGCGCCCGCGGCCGGTGGTCGGCGCGGCCGGTCTCGTGCCGGACTGGTGGCACTGGGCCTGGGAGCGTCAGGGGGCGCCCCAGCTCAACAATCGCTTCCTCAAGCTCACCCGGCGGCCCATGACCGGGTACGACTGGTCGGCCTGGATGGGCGTCAAGGCGATCGTGGAGACCGCGCTGCGAGCCAAGAGCACCGACGTGAAGGCGATGAGCGCCTACCTGACCGGCGATCAGACCGCGCTCGACGGCTTCAAGGGCGCCCGGCAGGCGTTCCGCCCCTGGGACCGACAGCTCCGCCAGGCGCTCTTCCTCACCACCGAGAACTGGGTCGTGGAGCGCGCGCCGCTCGAGGGCTTCCTCCACGCGAAGAACATCCTCGATACGCTCGGCTTCGACGAGCGGGACAGCCGCTGCCGCCCGTGATCCGGCCGGCGCGATGACCGCCGCCCACGCCCTCCGCGGTCTCCTGGCCGTCTCGAGTCGCGAGGTGGTGAAGTTCGCGCACCAGACGGGACGGCTGATCTCCGCGCTCGTCCGGCCGAGCCTCTGGCTCCTCGTGTTCGCGGCCGGCTTCCAGAACGTCTTCGGCGTCTCGATCATCCCGCCCTACGAGACCTACATCCGCTACGAGGTCTACGTCGTCCCGGGTCTCCTCGGCATGGTGCTCCTCTTCAACGGGATGCAGTCCTCGCTGTCGATGGTCTACGACCGCGAGATGGGGGTGATGCGGCTCCTGCTGACGGCCCCGCTCCCGCGCTGGTACCTGCTCCTGTGCAAGCTGGCGGCCGGCACGCTCCTGTCCGTGCTCCAGGCCTACGCGTTCCTCCTGGTGTGCGCCGCGTTCCAGGTGGATCTGCCCTGGCGCGGCTGGCTGTCCGCGCTGCCCGCCGTGCTCCTCGCCGGTTTCATGCTGGGGGCGGTGGGGCTGCTCCTCTCCGTGCACATCCGGCAGCTCGAGAACTTCGCGGGCACGATGAACTTCGTGATCTTCCCGATGTTCTTCGTGTCCTCGGCGCTCTATCCGCTCTGGAAGGTGCAGGAGTCCGGGGCGGAGGTCGTCTACCACGTGGCGCGGGTCAATCCCTTCACGCACGCGGTGGAGCTGATCCGGTTCGCCCTCTACGGCCAGTTCAACCCGACGGCGGCGGCGGTGGTGGCGGGGTGCTTCGTGGTCTGCTTCGCCCTCGCGGTGCTGGGTTACGACCCGCAGCGAGGGATGATCGGCCGCGTCCAGCGTCCGGCGTAGCCGGCGCGGCCGCGCTGGCGCTCAGCCGCCCGGCGGCGGCGCCGCGCGGGGTCCGCGGTAGATGAGCTCGGCCGGCTGGCCCTGCTCGCCCCGCGCGGTCTCGATGAGATCGTGGCGCGGGGCCAGCGAGCAGACGGGGTCGGTGTTGGCCGCGTCGCCCGTGAGGAAATACGCCTGGCAGCGGCAGCCGCCGAAGTCGACGTGGCGGCGGTCGCAGCTCCGGCACGGCTCGGGCATCCACGCCTCCCCGCGGAACGCGTTGAAGCCCGGCGACTCCCGCCAGATCTCCCGGAGCGGCCGCTCGGTGACCCGCTCCCACTCGAGACCCGGGATCCGGTGCGCGGCGTGACAGGGGAGGGCGACGCCGTCGGGCGTGATCAGCAAGAACCGCCGCGCCCAGCCGTCCATGCACGCCTTCGGGAACTCGGCGTAGTAGTCGGGGGTGACGAACAGCACCTCCATCCGGCCCCGGAGGCGCTGCCGGGCCGCCAGGGCGACCTCGCGCGCGCGCTCGAGCTGGTCGCGCGAGGGCAAGAGCGCCTTCCGGTTCGCGAGGGCCCAGCCGAGATACTGCGTGTTGGCGAGCTCCAGGCGATCCGCGCCCATCGACTCGGCGAGCGCGATCAGATCGGCGACGTGATCGAGGTTCTCCCGGTGGAGCACGACGTTCAGCGTCATCGGCATCCCGAGCGCCTTGACCCAACCCGCGACCTCGCGCTTCCGGTCGTACGACCGGAGCCCGGCGATGCGGTCGGACGCCGGCGCCGTCGTGTCCTGGATCGAGAGCTGCACGTTGTCGAGCCCGAGCTCGCGGAGACGCGCCAGCCGCTCGCGGCGCAGCGGGATGCCGCTGGTGATCAGGTTCGTGTAGAGGTCGAGCGCCCGCGCGCCCTCGACGAGCTCTTCGAGATCGTCGCGCACGAGCGGCTCCCCGCCGGTCAGGTTCACCTGGACGACGCCGAGCTCCTCCGCCTCCTTCAGCACGCGGAGCCAGGCTGCCGTGTCGAGCTCCGCGTCGTGCCGCGCGTAGTCGAGCGGGTTCGAGCAGTACGGGCAGCGCAGCGGGCACTTGTACGTCAGCTCGGCGATGAGCGTGTACGGGCGGTGCTCGGGCGTCGCGCCCGGCGTGGGGCCGGACGGCGCGGGTCCCGCGGCCCCGTGGCGGCTCACGGCTCGGCCTGCACCAGCCCGCGGTCGGCCAGGGTCGCGAGGAACGTCAGCACCTCGCGCTCCACGACTTCCCGCGGCTGATCCGTGTACTTGCCGGTGAGCTGCTCCACGATGCCCGCGACCGTGTGCTCGCCCGTGCAGAGGCGGACGACGTCCAGGGCCGTGCCGTTCAGGGCGAGCCCGCGCTCCGGGTAGAGGAGGAGATAGCGCTCTCCCTGCCGGTCGTAGCGGAGCCGGGCCTTCGAGGCCAGGCGCGGACGGCTCGCGGCGTCGATCACGCGCGCGGGCCTCCCGGCCCCCAGCCGGGCTCGATGTAGGCGGCGTAGACGCAGTCGAGGAGATGCCAGAGGATCTCGGTCTTGCGGATGAGCGCCGCCACGCACCGCTCCTGGAGCTCCCGCGTCGTCGCGTGCCGCACGACGAAGTCGACCGCCTCGAGCGAGTCTTGGCGGGCTCGCGGCACCCGGGACCGGAAGTACGCCAGCATCTCGGGGCTCACCCAGGGGTAGTGACGCTCCCAGGCCTGGATCCGCTTCGACATGAGGTCCGGCGCGAAGAATTCGGTCAGCGACGAGGCGACCGCCTCGACCAGGCTGCGCTCGCGGACGAGCTCCACGTAGCCGTCGCATGCGAAGCGCACGCCCGGCAGGACGGAGCGGCAGCTCGCCACCTCCTCCCGGTCGAGCCCGACGCCCTCGGCCAGGCGGAGCCAGAGCGCGAGACCGCCCTCGCCCTCCTGCTGGCCGTCGTGGTCCTGGATCCGCCGGATCCACGCTCGGCGGAACACGGGATCCTCCGATTTCGACAGGATGATCGCGTCCTTGATCGGGATGCGCGTCTGGTAGTAGTAGCGGTTCAGCACCCACTGCTGGAGCTGGAGGCGCGTCAGCTTCCCGTCGTGCATGAGGGCGTGGTAGCGGTGGTGATCGTGATAGCGGGCCTCGCCCTCGCGCCTCAACCGCTCCACGAACTCGTCGCGGGAAAGAGGTGCGCCGTCGCTCATGCCGGGCTCTCCGTCGCGCTCCGGGGTCTCAGCGGAGCTCGACCGTCATCCCGTCCCACGCCACCTCCCAGCCCGCGGCGGTGACCGCCGCGCGCTCGGGCGAGTCGTCGCGCAGGAGCGGGTTCGTGTTGTTGAGGTGGATGTAGACGCGGCGCGTCGCTCGGAGGTCCCGCAGGGCGGCCAGGCTCCCGCCGGGGCCGCCCACCGGGAGGTGCGCCATCTGCTCGGCGCGCTTCTCACCGACGCCGAGCGTGATCAGTTCGTCGCTCGACCAGAACGTGCCGTCGAGGAACACGGCGTCCGCGTCTCCGAGGGCCTGGCGCACGGCGGGCGTGAGCGCCGCCACGCCCGAGAAGTAGGCCAGCACGCGGCCGGTCGCCGCCTCGCGGAACCGGAGCCCGATGCCCTCCTCCGGATCGGGGGCGTGCCGGCCCTCGAGATGGATCGGCGGCTTGCCGGGCACGGGGACTGGCTGGACGAGCAAGCCGCTCGGCCGGCCGCCCGCGCCGACGACCTCGTCCTCGCGTCCCGCTTTGAGGGGCCGCCAGGTCACCTGCTCCGGGAACCGCTGGAGGGTCCGGAACAGCACGTTGTCCTCGCTGAAGCCCCGGTAAACCGGCTCGGTCGCGTACACGACGAGGGGATGGGACTCCCGGAGCGAGAGCAGCCCGAGGCAGTGGTCGAGGTCACCGTTGGTGAGGAAGATGCCCTGGACCGGCGAGTGGCGCGGCCGGCGCGGGTGGATCGGCGGGAAGCTCTCGATCTGGGCCCGGATCTCCGGCGAGGCGTTGACGAGGAACCAGTCGTCGCCGTCCGCGCTGACCGCGACCGACTCCTGGGTTCGGGAGGTGGCTCGGATCGCGCCGGTGCGCACGCCGCGGCAATTGGGACACCCGCAGTTCCACTGGGGGAAGCCGCCCCCGGCCGCCGAGCCGAGCACCCGGACCAGCATCAGTGCCCTGAGACACCGCAGCCCTTCGCCTCGGGGGCTCGCCTCGAGTGAAGGGCTGCGGAAGGATTCAGAAGGCTGTCAGGATCTCGACTCTACGCGAGGTCGTCCGCGTAGGCGGTCATCTCCGCGTCCATCCTGACCTCGACGAAACCCGGGGTTTCCCACGTCATTGTGCGGTTCCTCCTGCTAGACGTTGCGAACCTATTGTCTGATCGTACCCACGCCCGCGAGCCACTGTCAAGGCGCGAATGTACAGACCGGCCCTCAGGGCCTCGGGAAAAGATCATTCAAGACGATAGCTTCCCAGTCATGCCGGCGCCGGAGGCTGTCGGGGGTGGCCCGGTTGTCGACGGTGCCGGTCGCCTTCACGTGGGGCGCTCCGTCCGCGCCGCTCTCGTGGATCCAGGTGGTCTCGATGCGGAGCGCTCCGGTCGCGGATACCTGGGGGAAGCAGACGTTCTGCGGGGGCCGCGCCGCGGTGGCGGGACCTCCGAGGGCCCGCGCGACGAACTGGGCCGCGATGCGTCCCGAGCTGACGGCGGTGTACGCGGTCCGCGCGTACGGCGTGTCGGCGACGTCGCCGACCGCGTAGATGCGCTCGTCGGCGAGGCTCCGGAACGTCTGGGCGTCGATCTCGACATAGGGATCGCCGAGCCCGGCGTCCGCGAGGAACCGGGGCGCGCGGTTGGGCGGCACCAGGCTCAGGAAGTCGAAGCGGAGCCGGCCAATCTCGGTGTCCACGGTGCCGCCGGCCGGGTTCACCGACAGCACGCGGGTGAAGGGCTCGTAGGTGAGGATGTCGCGATGCGCCGCCATGGCCTGGAGGAGCCCGGGCGCGAGCGAGGGCGGCGTCGGGCGGGAGCGCGAGTCGATCAGGGTCACGCGCCCGCGAAGCCGGTGGGCCTTCAGGTGCCGCGCCCAGAGGAGGGCGTACTCGTAGGGGGCCGGCGGGCACTTGTAGGGCCCTTCGGGCGTGCCGATCACCACGTGCCCGCCGCGGAACGCCGCGACCCGTCGGCGGAGCTCGAGCAGCGACGCGTCCACGTCGTAGGGGCACAGGTTGACGCCGGGGGCGTCGGGGAGCCCGGGGATCTCCTCGGTGGCGAGACGGAGCCCGGTGGTGATCAGGAGCCAGTCGTACGCGACCCGGCCCTGGACGGTCACCACCTCGCGGCGATCCCGGTCGAGCGCCGTCACGGTCGCGTGGACGACATCCAGCCCCTGGCGGCCGAGCGTGGCGTAGGACCGCGAGATGCCGTCGAACGGGCTCAGGCCGAACGCGTACCGGAGCGCGCCGGGCGCGAAGACGAAGAGCGGCGCCCGCTCGATCAGGACGATCTCGGCGTCGGGGACCAGGCGCCGAACGGCCAGACCGGCGGTGATGCCCCCGAACGAGGCGCCCAGGATGACGAGCCGGCGGCCGCGGGGCGAGGTCGTGAGATCGGAGAGCGCCGGCCGGGACTGGGCGCGGAGGCCGCGCGGCCAGGAGGCGAGCGCAGCTCCCGTCAGCCCGAGGAACTGCCGGCGGCCGAAGATCGGGCCGGCGCGGCGCGGAATGCCGCGCTCAGCGCGGCGTGACGTCGACGGCCTTGGCGAACTGCTGTCCCCGCGAGTCCTTCACCTCGACCTTGAGCTGGCCCGGCTCACGCGGGGTGAAGTAGAAGCGGAGGTTCGGATCCTCGCTCTCGGCGATGGTGGTCCTCGCGGTCAGGACCGGCCGGTCGCCGTACGACACCACGATGTCGGTGATGTAGTGGGCGGAGATCGTGTAGTGCTTCAGCGGGTGCTTCTGGAAGCCCGTGTAGTTCGGATGGTTCACGATGAGCTGGATCCGGTTGGGCTCGTTCCGGGTGATCGCGTCCGGAAGCCGGATCTGCATCTGGCCGAGGCGCGCGGCGGCGGCCGCGGCGTCCGCGTCCAGGACCGGCGCGGTCGAGCAACCTCCGGCGGCCTTCACGAGCTTGGCCGACATCACCAGCTTGCCGTCGCTCGTCTCGACGATCGCGCGCACGGGGCTGTGCGTTTCCACCCGCATTTCGGTCTCGATGACCGCGAGCCCGGTGTCGGGGGTCAGCTCGAACACGGCGGCCAGCGGCTCGGGATTCCGGTCGATGATGACGGTCACGCGCTTGACGAAGCGCTCGGGCGACTGCGTGCCGGAGACCTTGATCGCCATGGGCACGTTCGCGCCGCTCTCCGGGCGCATCGGCACGTCGAACTCGAAGACGCCGGTGGCGTCCTCCTGGATGGGCCGGTCGGCGAACAGCTTCGCCCGCCACTCCTTCCACTGCGGGGTGTCGAGCTCCGACTGCGCCCACGCGTGGGATGCGACGACGAGGGCGGCAACCATGGCCGCCATGCCCAGGAACACCCGTGCGCCCGCCTGTCTCATGCTTCGCCTCCCACCGTCTCTGGCCGCCGGCCTCGCGGCCGACGCTCACGATCTGTGAGGATTGTCCGGCGGCGCGACGCCGTGTGTCAACTACCGGCCGCGTCTCGGGCGCCCGTCGGCGGCCGCCATTGCCGCTGTCGATCGACCGGGCTACTCTCGGTTCCCATGAGGCTCGTCCGCTTCGGTCGCGCCGGCTCGGAGAGGCCGGGGCTCGTCGACCCCGACGGGGTCCTTCGCGACCTCTCCCGGGTCGTGCGGGACATCACCCCGGCGGTGCTCACGCCCACCGGGCTCCGCCGGCTCCGTGCCTTGAAGGTGACGCGCCTGCCGGCGGTGAAGGGACGTCCGCGCCTCGGCTGCCCGCTCGCCGGCATCGGGAAGATGGTGTGCATCGGCCTCAACTACACGGACCACGCCGAGGAGGTGCAGCTCCCGCTGCCCACGGAGCCCACGGTCTTCATCAAGGCGCCAAGCGCGCTGTCCGGACCGAGCGATCCCATCGTGCGGCCTCGCGGCGCGACCAAGCTCGACTACGAGGTGGAGCTGGCGGCGGTGATCGGCCGCGAGGCGCGCTACGTCGACGAGGCGCGGGCCCTCCCGCACGTGGTCGGCTACTGCATCGTCAACGACGTCTCGGAGCGCGCGTTCCAGATGGAGCACGGCGGCACCACCACCAAGGGCAAGAGCGCGGACACGTTCGGACCGGTCGGTCCGTGGCTCGTGACGGCCGACGAGATCGCGGATCCCCAGGGGCTCCGGCTCTGGACCACCGTGAACGGCGAGCGCCGGCAGGACGGCAACACCCGGCACATGGTGTTCCCGGTTCGCGAGCTGGTCGCCTACGTGAGCCGCTTCATGTCGCTCCAGCCGGGCGACCTCATCTCCACGGGGACGCCGGCCGGCGTGGGGCACGGCGCCCGGCCGCCGCGGTACCTCCAGCCCGGCGACGTCGTCGAGATGGGCATCGATCACCTGGGCGTCCAGCGTCACGTCGTGACCGAGTGGAAGCCCGGGATGCGCTCGCGCTGACCGACCCGGGCCCGGACAGCACGGCGGCGCGGGTCGCCCTGTGGCGCGCCCTGCACGTCCAGATCGATCCCCCGCCGCACGTGGAAGCCCGGCACGTGTCGGCGGCCGCGCTGACGGAGCGTTACTTCGACGGCCGGCCGGATGGCCTTCGACCGTCGAGCTCGGAGGAGCTGCTGGTCGCGACGACCTAGTCGTCGTCGCCGGCGTCGGCATCCCGGCCGGGGACCGGCGCGCACGCGGCCAGGATGCGCCTCGTCTCCCCGTCCAGCGCCGCCCGACACCGGGCGCGAGTGGATCCGGAGGCGAGCACGGTGCAGATCGGATGCTCCGCCCGGATGACCTCGCCCGGATGCGGGACGTCCCGGATGCCCTCATCGAGCCATGCCGTCGTGTCGGGGGCCGCCACCGTTCGCGTGGCGTAGACGATCGCCTTGCCCCAGACACCCCGTCCCAGCGCGACGGGGGGCAGCAGCTCGCCCCGGCAGGCCGCGAGGTGGAGGCCGAACAGCGACGCGCCGGAGGCGCGGTCCATCAGCTCCATGGAGGCGCAGTAGCGCGGGTTGACCTCCAGGACGACGGGACGGCCTCGGCGCAGGACGAAGTCGAAGCCGTTCAGACCGCGGAGCCCGTACTCGCGCGTGAGCGCGTCCGCGATGGCGCCGACCTCCTTCCGCGCCGCCGCGCTGCCCCGCAGTGGCATGAGGTTGCCGGCGTACCGGAAGCTCCGTCGCGCGCGGAGCTGCTGGGTCCACCCGAGGACGACGCTCTGCCGGCCATCGCTCACGAACGACGCCGAGCCGCTCACGCCGGCGACGCGCTCCTGGAGGAGCTGACTCGGCGAGGGCGGCCGCCCCGCCCACGGCCGCACGCCCTGTCCGCCGCCGCCACGGACCGGCTTCAGGAGCCACCGGCCCTCGCGGGGCAGGGGATCGGTGGCGACCCGCGTCTCGGGCACGGCGAATCCCCGTCCGGCGAGGAACCGGAAGAGCTCGACCGGCTCCCGCACGCGGCGCAGCGTCTCCGGCGCGTTGCCGAGCAGGACGCGGTCCCGGGCCAGCTCGGCCACCACGTCCGGATGGTTCTCGAGCCCGCCGCAGTAGACCACCGCGTCGTACGAGAGCGTCCGCGCGGCCTCGAGGATCGCCGCCGGCGAGTAGCCGAGCCCGCGCTCCCGCAGGGAGTGAGTCTCGCAAAGGCGCTGCTGATCCAGGTCGCCGAAGTAGTCGACGGTGACGATCGTCGCGCCGGCGCGAACGGCGGACTCGGCGATGGCGCGGGTCGTGAGCCCGGCGATCAGGATTCGCACGCGAGCCCGAAGTCGCGCCGCACGGCGTCCGCGCCCGCCACGTAGAGGTGATCGAGCACGGATCCGCGGCTCTCCCGGAGCCGCATCGTCTCGACCACGCCGCGATGGGAGCCTCCGGCGAGCCCGTCGGCGATCAGCGCGGCCCCCTGCGCGGCTTCCTTCACCGCGGTGGCGAAGCCGGTGAGGGGACGCGTGGGCAAGCCCTCGCCGATGGCCCGGGCGACGGCCTCGAGCACCGCCGGCATCCGGCCGACGCGACCCGAGACCAGCACCTCGCGGGCGCCCGGCGCCGCCACCCGCATCGCTGCCACCAGCTTGACGGCCGTCTCGATCAGGGCGTCCCACGCGATCCGGGCGCGGGGATCGTGAGCCGCGCGCGCGGCGAGCTCGTCCGGCGGCAGATCCGGATCGCCCGCGATGGCGGCCGCGCCTCCGGTGAAGAGCGCCGACTTCCTCACGTGACCCAACGCGTACGCCACCTCGCCGTCGAGCGTGCCAAGGGCCCGGTAGCCCAGCCCTCCCGAGCTGCCGCCGATCCCGTCGACCACCCGACCCCCCTCCACCGCCAACGCGGCGGTGAAGAACCCGCCCAGCTCGAGCAGCACGAACGCGGTGCCCTCGGGCCCGACTCCCAGCCGGCGGCCCTGGTCCCAGATCCCGAGAGCGGCGACGCACAGCTTGTCGGCGGTGCCCATGTCCACGCGGTTCACCTTGCGATGGGGCGGCACGGTGGCGAGGTGGACGACGCCCGGCAGGAGCACGGCCGGCAAGCCCCGTGCCCGCATCAGCTCGACCACGGCGCGGAGCCCGCCGACCCGCTCGGGCTGATGCCGGTCCTCGGGCCGGACCAGGGCCAGGAGGTCGAGCTGCGCCGGCTGAAGATCGGCCACGGGGACGAGGGGGAGCCCGTAGCCCGAGGGCGCGGCCACGAGGTCGAGGGGGAGCGCCGCCTCCAGCCGGTCCACAAGGGCGGCCGGGGCCCGGCGCGCGTCATCGGCGGGAATCGACGCTTCGAGGAAGACGCGGCCGTCGGCAAGACCGCAGAGGTCGAAGCTCTGCGTGCCGGGATCGACGCCGACGACGCGCGGCATCAGGGCTCGGGCCGCGCCGCTCGCGCGCGGAGCCCCGGCGTCAGCTGGCGCGCGCGACGCCGTAGATGGCGTCGAGATCGATGACGGCGTCGTTCCGCTCGAAGAGCTGCGCCACGCACGCCCGGTGCACCTTCATCTTGAGTCCGCCGATCCCGAGCGCCCCGAACACGCGCTTGCCGTGGCGCTCGGCGCCCTTGTCGCCGGCCTCGATGCCCGCGATCCCGAGCGGCGGCACCGCATTGACGTCGGCCAGCGCCTTCAGACGAGGATGCTTGACCCACAGCGCCTCCGGCACGAGGGTGACGCCGGCGGCTCCGGCGGTCAGGCAGACATCGGCGCCTTCGAGCGCGCGGGTGGTGCCGGCCTCGTCGGCGACCTCGACCGGCGTGACGGTCCCTCGGGCGCTCGCCGCCGCGCCCGCCGCGGCAGCCTTCGCCCGGTCGAGCGACCGTGAGCCCAGGAGCACGGTCGCCCCCTCGCGCGCGAGGAGCGTGGCCGCCCGGATCCCAACCGGCCCGGTGCCGCCCAGGATCACGGCCCGCGCGCCGGACAGCGTGACGACGCTCGCCAGGCGCGCGACGGCCGCCGCGGCGGTCGTGTTGCAGCCGTTCGCGTCCATCATCGCGCTCACGCGGAACGGTCCGAAGAAAGCCTTCTGGACCGCCGCGAACAGCGCCTCCGCCGTGGCGACGTCCGTGCCTCCCACCCACACCGCGGTGTTGCGGAGGTCGGCGGGGCCGCGCGTGAAGATCGCGCCGTGAACCAGCGGGGTGACGTCCGCCGCGGTCACGCCGCCGTAGCTCAACACCTCGTCCGCGCCCGCGTCGTGCGCCACGATCCGATCGAACGCGCTGGGGTGCCGGTCCGGGTCGAGCTGCAGGAGCAGTTTCTTCATGCGCATCTCCGGTGGACAGCCCGAGGCCGCGGCTGCCGGAGTAGAAGAGGACGACGGCTTGGGCCTCGCGGCGCCGCTCGCCTTGACATGCATTCCAATCGTACCTCACAATTCCACGCCAGAGGTCCGTGACACCTACCATGCGGCTCGTGTTCCTCGGCGCGACCTGCGCGCTTCTCCTGCTCACGACGCCCCTCGGAAGCGGCGCCCAGACCCACGATGCGCACCCGCCGGCCGGCGCGCCAGCGCCGTCCCACGACCACTCCGGCGCATCCGGCTCCGGCGGCGCCGCCCCGCACGAGGGCATGCAGCACGGCGGCGGCGAGTCCTCCGCCGAGATGATGTGGTCGATGTACACCGACCTCGGCAACATCGCGTACCAGAACGGCCTCTACGGCGAGGCCGAGAAGACCTACAAGTCCGCGCTGAAGGAAGCGCGGTCATTCCCTCCGACGGACCGCCGCCTCGGCATCAGCCTGAACAACCTCGCCGAGGTGTACCGGATGGAGGGGCGGTTCGCCGACGCCGAGCAGTCCGCGCGCGAGGGGCTGGCGATGCGCGAGGCCGCCTTCGGCCCGAGCGACGCTTCCGTCGCCGACAGCCTCAACACCCTCGCGCTCGCGCGCCACGCCCAGGGCCATCCCGGCGAGGCGGAGGCGCTCTACCGGCGCGCCCTCGCGATCTGGGAGCAGGCGCTCGGGGCGAATCACGTCCGGGTCGGCATGGTCGCGAACAACCTCGCGGTGGCGTACCGGGATCAGAAGAAGCTCGACGAGGCCGCGGCGCTCATGCAGCGCTCCCTCGCGATCCGCGAGGCGGTCAACGGTCCCGACCACCTCGACGTGGCGCTGGCGCTCGGATCCCTGGCCGGGATCGAGCGCGCGCGAGGCCGCTACACGGAGGCGGAGACGGCGAGCCTCCGGGCGGTCGCGATCATCGAGGCCCAGGCGGGGCCCGAGCATCCGGGCGTGGGCATCCTGATCACCGACCTCGCCGATGGCTATCGCGCGCAGGGACGGCTCGACAAGGCCGAGCCGCTGTATCGGCGCTCGCTCGCGATCTTCGAGCACGCGGCCGGGTGGAATCACCCGCTGGTGCTGAAGGCTCTCGGCGGGCTCGCCGAGGTGCGCCGGGAGCGCGGCGATCCAGCCGAGGCCGAGCGGCTCCTGACGCGCGCCATCGGCGTCATGGATCAGAGCCCGGACACGCTGACCGTCCAGGCGCGCGCGCAGCAGGCGCAGCTACTGACGACGCTGGCCCTCGTGTACCGCGACCAGGGCCGGTCGACCGAGGCCGACGCCGCTCAGGCTCGGGCGCGGTCCCTCAACGTCGCGCCGTAGCTTCGCCGACTACCAGCGCCCTCGCCTCCATCCGTAGCCGTAACCGTAGCCATAGCCCCATCGGTACACGGGGACCGGCGCCACGACCACCGGCGCGGGCGCCACGACCACGGGTGGGGGTGCGACGTAGGCCGTCTGCGCCGGGACCACGTAGCATCCGCCGAGTGCCAGCGCGCCCGCCAACAGAAAGAGCGCCGCGTGGAGGTGACGCATCTCGCCCGACGCGGCGATCGAGCCCTCTCGGATCCGCTTCCCGCTCCGTTCCATGACGTCCCTCCTGCCAGGTTGGACGTCGGCCCACCAGGGGGCATTCCCGGGAACGGAGGCGATCGCCCCGGCTCGGCGCGGTCGAGCTAGCGGCCCAGCTCGTCCCGCGTGACCTCTCCGATCTCCTTGAAGTGGTCGCCCTCCACGACGTTGAGCATGATTACCGCGGCCGTGTTGTCGCCCTTCGCGTCCCATGTGACCGGCCGGACGTAGGCGATACCTTGGAAATGGGACGCGCGGAGGGCGGCCACGACCTCGTCCCGAGTTGGCATCGCCCCTTTCGTCTTGGCCGCGGTCTCGACGGCGAGCAGGACCAGGCGCGCGGAGTCGTACGAGTTCACCGCGTAGTTCGCGATCGGGCCGTACTTCGCCTGGTATCGGGCAGCGAACTCCGCCGAGCCGGGGACGCGCCCGATCGAGGGGGTTGCCGAGAGCACGAGCACACCCTCGCCCTGGGTGGCCGCGCCCTCCGCGCGGCCGATGAAGCCCTTGACGTCCCAGCAGCCGTCGCCGCACGCGAAGCGCTGCTGGAGGCCGCGAGCCCGGATCTCCTTGAGGAGCGGGGCGGCCTCGCCGATCCCCGCGAAGAAGACCGTGTCGAAGACGGCCGGGAAGTCGGCGACCGACGACTGGAACTCCTTCTGGCCGACCGTGACCGTGAGACGCTTAACGACCTCGCCGCCGGCCCGGACGAACGCCTGGGCGAAGAGATCGGACAGGCCGCGGCCGTACGTCGTCTGGTCATCCACGACGACCGCCCTGCGCTTGCCGAGGGCGCGGTAGAGGTAGCCGGCGATGGCCGGCCCCTTGTTGTCGTCGCGGTTCGTCAGGCGGAAGACGTTGTCGAGGCCGCGGTCGGTCACCGCGGGGCTCGACGACATCGCGGTGAGCATCGGGAGCCGGCATGTGTTGTACACCGTCGAGGCCTCGATGCTGACTCCGCTGTTCACGTGGCCCACCACGCCGAGGACGCGCGGGTCGTCGCAGAAGCGCTGGGCGACCGCCTTGCCCTCGGCCGCGTCCGCGCGATCGTCGGCCTCCGCCAGGACGACGGACGCGCCGAGGATCCCGCCCGCGGCGTTGCGCTCGTCGACGGCCACCTGGACGCCCTGCTTCTGCTCGATGCCGAGGGCCGACGCCCCGCCGGACAGCGGGCCGGCGACGGCGATGACCACGGTCTGCCCGGACACCTGGGCGGCGGCGGGCCCGGCGGCGAGAGCGAGCGCCACCGCGGTGAGGATCGGCAGGATGCGTGTCGTGAGCATAGAGCCTCCTTGCTCGACGATGTCGTCGCAGAGCATGATGACACCGTCTATTGCTTATTTGATGGTTACACTGACTCAGGGTGATATAAAGGTCAAGTGCCGCCCGGCCGAGTCCGACCCCCAGCCGATCCGCGTCCGCCGCCGCGCGGGCGACGCGCACACGCGAGAGAGCGCCGGCATCCGGACCACGCCGGCCGTCGTGAGCTGTGGACCTTCCACCTCGGGTACGGCTCGCTCTGTCTCGACTTCGCCAACACCACCAGCTGGCGGGGGAGTGAGGCGCCCGTCGACCACCTCCCCGACTACGAGGAGCTGATCCGGTTCGGGCTGCAGTCGAAGCTGATCCCCGAGGAGGACGCCCGACGGCTCCGGCGTGAGGCGGCCCGCCGCCCCGCGGCGGCCGGTCGCGCGCTGCGGAAGGCGGCCACGCTCCGCGAGGCGCTCTACCGGATCTTCGCCGGCCTGGCGAGCAGACGGCGCCCGCTCGCGGCCGATCTCGCGACGCTGAACGCCTCGCTGCCGAGCGCGCTCACCCCGCTCCAGGTGTCGATGGGACAGGACGGTTTCGCGTGGCGGTGGGAGGGCGAGCGGGAGGCGCTGGATCGGCTGCTGTGGCCGGTCGCGCGGGACGCCGCGGTGTTCCTGACCTCGATGAACCTCTCGCGGCTCCGCACCTGCGCGAACCCGCGGTGCCGGTGGGTGTTCCACGACGGCACGCGGAGCGGCACGCGCCGGTGGTGCTCGATGGCGTTCTGCGGAAACCGCGCGAAGGTCGGCCGGTTCCGCCAGCGCCGGCGCGCCGCGCGCGCCCGGCTCGCGCCGCCTCGACGCTAGGCGGGCGGATCCGCGGCGGCGGGAGTCTGGCGCCGGCCCTCGATGCGCACCCGGCGGTGCGGCGTGTCCTCGCGCTCGGGCGTCAGGTAACCCCAGCGCAGTGGCTGCTCCTGCACGTAGGTCTTGCCGAGCAGCAGGGCAAGGCGCGCCTTCATCAGCTCCCGGCCCAGATAGAAGGCGTGACCGGGGTCCTCGACGCCGAGCTGATCGAAGAGGGCCTGGATGTCCGTGCCGCTCACGAACAGACGGTTGTTGAACACGTAGATGGCGTCACGCGTCGTGGCGATCCGGAAGTTCGGGTCCGTGATCGCCTGGTGGAGCGCGCGGAGCTCCGGCTCGGTGTAGCTCTTGGGCCGGCTGTCCTTGACCGTGAGGAGGCGGTCGTCGATCCGCTTCGGGAGGACGCCGCGCCGGCGCGCCGCGTACATGAGCTGGCGGGCCACGTCGACCTCGCGCACCGCGCCGCGCGCCCACGGGATGACCTCCGTCGTGAGCACCTGGCGGATGCCGAGCTCCTGGCAGAACCCGATGAGGAGCGCGTTCATGCCCGTCGTGTCCGCGTCGGTCAGCTCCGTGATGTTGCCGATTCCCATCAGCATCTCGGCGGCCGGGTATCGCGCCCGCACCTGGACGTAGCGGTCGAGCCCCGCGGCGAATCCGAACCCGACCGGCTCGATGACCGGGATCCAGGATGTAGGGCCGGCCGAGCGTCTCGAGCCGGTCGACGGCCCGGTCCAGGGTGCCGAGCTCCTGCGGGGAGTCCGGGATCAGCACCGGCGTCGCCCGGAGCTCCCGCGCCACGTCGAGGTTCTGGCCGTTGAGGCTCAGCACGTAGTCCACCCCGGCCCGGTCGGCGGCGAGGATCTCGACGGGATCGAGCGTGTCGATGCTGAGGCTGAACCCTCGCGCCCTGAGGAGGCTCACGACCTCGCCCACGTCGCCGAACTTCCGGTCGAGCGAGCACCCGAGGTCGATGACGTCGGCGCCGCTCGCGCGGTAGTACTCCGCGAGGCGCACGACCTCCTCGCGCGGGAGATACGGCACGTTGTTGATCTCGGCGAAGATCCGGATGTCGTGCGCGCCGTACTCCTCCCGGAGCGCCTTCTGGCCGAAGTGCTCCGGGAGGTCGCGGAGATCGGCGGGCCCCTTCTCCGCCTTCACCGGCCAGTGGTCCTCGATCTCCCGCACGTCCCCCTCGCACAGCCCCGGGATGACGATGCGGTCGGCGCCGGCGACGTCGGTCAGGTGCTTCGCGATCCACGCGGTGGTCATGAGCGCGGCCACCGTGATGCGCAGGACCGCCACCTCGTACGGGAAGTCCGGCGCCATGCGCTCGAGCGTCGCGCGGAGCGCGGGCTCCGCGAGCTTCCCCGTGACGAACAGGGTCTTGCCCACGCCGGGGTGCGGGGCGGACGACGCTCCGTCAGGCGGGCCGGTCAGGGCTCCCGCCCTTCACCCACTTGTTGGGCGTGCCCTCCATGTGGGAATCGGCCGCCGGCTTCCAGAGCACCGTGTCCTCGATCCGCCGGGCGAGGGCGAAATCGCGCTCGGTGACCCCGTTGCTCGAGTGGGTGCGGAGCTTCACCCACACCTTGCCCCAGGTCACCTCGAGGTCGGGATGGTGCCACGCGGCCTCGGCCAGGTAGCCGATGGTGTTCACCAGCGCGAGGGTGGTCAGCCAGCCGTCGGTGTTGTACTTCCGGCGGATCCAGCGGCCCTCGTACCACCAGCCCGGCAGGTCGTCCTTGAGCCTGCGCTCGATCTCGTCGTCCGGAAGGACGGGGAGCTTCTTCTCCTCAGCCATCGCGTGCCTCCTGCGAATGTCGCACCGTGTCGACCAGCGACTGCCGGGACCCTCGGTCGCCCGCGGCCGCGGGCCCGCGGGAGAGCAGGGCGCCGACGCTCAGGACATCACCACTCCGCCGTTCACCAGGAGCGTCTGGCCCGTGATGAACGCGGCCTCGGCGGAGACGAGGAAGGCCACGGCCCCGGCGACGTCGTCGGGCGCGCCGGCTCGCCCGAGCGGCGTGGCGTCGGCCACGCGCTGCTGGACCTCGGCGCCGGCGCCGTCGAGCCACTGGGTCCGGATCCAGCCGGGCGCCACCACGTTGAGCCGCACGGCCGGCGCGAACTCCCGGGCCAGCGACCGGCTCATCGCGGCGACGCCGCCCTTGGCGGCCGCGTAGATGGCCGCCGTGGGGTTTCCCATGCCGTGAGTCACGTGATCCCAGGCGAGGTTCACGATGGCCCCGCCGCCGTCCCGGCGCATCGCGTCGGCCGCCGCCCGCGAGCACAGCCAGGTGCCCTTCAGATCGACGGCCATCACCTGGTCCCACTGGCGCTCTGCCGGCCACGCCCGCGCGTCGCCCGTCAGGATGTCGGCGCCCGCGTTGTTGACCCAGGCGTGAACGCGACCGAACGCCTCGATCGCCGCCCCGAGCAGGTGGCTCACGTCCTCGGCTCGCGAGACGTCGGCCCGGACGGGGAGGCCCTCGCCGCCCGCCGCCCGGATCTCGTTCACGACGGCCTCCGCGAGGTCGCGCGAGCGCGCGTAGTTGACGACCACGCGGGCGCCGTCCCGGGCGAGGCGAAGCGCGATCGCGCGGCCGATCCCGCTGCTGGACCCGGTGACCACGGCGACCTGCTTCGTCAGGCTCGCCACGAAGCACCGTTCCAGCCCGGCGACCGCCTTGCGTGGCCCCTCACGGAGCGACCTGTGGCCGAGCGGCCAGCAGCGCCGCGAGGAGGGGGCGGCCCTCGGTGTCCCACTCGCGCGAGCCGACCGTGCGGCCGAGGAGCCGCCCCTGGCGGTCGACGAGCACCACGGTCGGGGTCCCTCGCACGCGGTACGCTCCCGCGACGGCGCCGCTCTCGTCGAGCAGGATCGGAAAGGTGAGATGACGCTGCTCGACCCACGGCGCCACCACGGCGCGGGACTCGCCGAGATTGATCGCCAGGATCGTGAGCCCCTGGTCGTGGAGCTCGCGGTGGATCGTCTCGATCGTCGAGGGCATCTCGCGCGTGCAGTAGGGGCACCAGGTCGCCCAGAAGTAGAGCATGACGAGGCGGCCCCGATGGCTCTCCAGAGCGACGCGCTCGCCGCCGAGGTCTGGCAGGATCACCGGCGTGGGCTCGCCCGACAAGGAGCCGACGCCGAAGTCGCGCATGAGCGCGGGGATGTCGGGGGCGTCCGCGGTCCAGGCGGCGCTCCCGAGCCCGAGGCACGCGAGCGCGAGCGCCGCGCCGAGCGCGGCGCGCCGGGCGCGCGTCCTCCCGCGTCGACGGCCTTCCTCCACGAGCGCCTCCATCCCGGTCACGAGCGCGCGCAGCGCGCGCCGAGGTCCGGGACGCGCCGGTAGCCCTGGTCGGCGGTGGCCCGGTACGTGGTTCGAACGTACCACGCCCGGTAGTACCAGCTTCCGCCGCGGTTCACGCGGGCTCCACGCGCCGCGGGGTCCTCCCGGCCGTCGGCCGCGTCGTAGGGATAGGGCCGGTAGAGAGACGAGGTCCACTCCCAGACGCTGCCCGCCATGTCGAGGACGCCGTATGGCGAGGCGCCCGCCGGATGCTCGCCCACCGCTCCGAGCCCGAGGGTGTACCCGGCGTTGGCGCGCTCGGGCTCGAACGCCTCGCCCCAGGGATAGCGACGGCCGTCCGGGCCGCGCGCGGCCTTCTCCCACTCGGCCTCGGTCGGGAGCCTCTTGCCCGCCCAGCGGCAGTAGGCGGTGGCCTGACGCCAGCTGAGGATCGTCACCGGATACTCGACGCGGCCCGGGTTGCCGAGGCTGCCGCCGATCGGGACCGTGCACTGACCGGCCTCCACGCACCGCTGGTAGCGCCGGTTGGTGACCTCGAGCTTGTCGATCCAGAACCGGTCCACGAAGATCCGGGCGACCGGCTGCTCGTCCCGGTCGGCCTCGGCGTCCGCGGAGCCCATCACGAACCAGCCGGCCGGGATCTCTACCATTTCGACGTCGTCCATCCCGGAGGCGCTTGCTCCGGCGGTGCGCATCGGGCGGATGCCGACGATCAGACCCAGGGCCACCAGAAGGAGCCATGCGTGAGGCTGGCGCCGGGCGCGCCGTCGCCCGACCGCGTCGTGCCCTGTGTCCGACGCGGCTTCCGATCTCACGCCGGCCGATTGTGGCCCCGTCACCCGACTACTATAATGCTCGCCCATGCGCCTTCTCGTCAGCGTCGTCGATGCGGCGGAGGCTCGCGTGGCGGCCGCGGCGGGCGCCGACGTCATCGACGTCAAGGACCCCTCGCTGGGCGCCCTCGGTGAGGCCGCGCCGCACGTCGTGCGCGCCGTTCGCGAGGTCACGCCGCTCCACCTGCCCGTCAGCGCCGCGCTCGGGGACGGCCCGTTCACGCCGGCGGTCGCGGCGGGGCTCGCCGAGGGGGCCGCCGGCAGCGGGGCGGCCTTCGTGAAGCTCGGGCTGCGGCACACGTCGCTCGCCGAGGCCGCGGCGACCCTTCGCGCCGCCCGCGCGGGCCTGCCGCCGGGCGTGCGGCTCGTGGTGGCGGGCTTCGCCGACTCCGCGCGGGCGGGCTCTCCGGCTCCCGCCGACCTTCCGGAGCTGGCCGCCGCCGTCGGCGCCGAGGGGTGCCTCCTGGACACCGCGGTCAAGGACGGCCGGGGACTCTTCCACTGGCTCGACGAGACCGAGCTGCGGGAGTTCGTCCAGGCGTGCCGCGCGCGCGAGCTGTTCTCCGCGCTCGCCGGGTCGCTGCGCGTCGAGGATCTCGCCCGCCTTGGCCCGATCGGCCCCGATCTCGTCGGCGTGCGTGGCGCCGCCTGCGCCGGCGACCGGGTCGGCGGGCGCGTCGACGCCGCGCGCGTGCGCGGGCTCGTCCAGGCGCGCGATCTCGCCGCGACGGTCGCCTAGTCGCGGCGGCGTTTCTCTCCTCCCCGGGTCACCACCTCGGTGCCGAGCGTTCGGCCCGTGGCGAGGAGAGCCGCCACGCGCTCGGGCCGCGTGCCCCGGACGACCCAGCACGCGATGGCCGGATCGAGCGCCCGCGCGAAGTACGGATCCACCACGCCGGAAAGCTCCTTCAAGGCCACCTGACGCACGAGGCGCTTCCCGCGTCCCGATCCACGCCGCGGCGCGAGGAAGCCGTCCACGTCCTTCACGAGCATGAGGCGGGGGACTCCGACCGCGCGCGCCACCCAGGCGGCGATCGAGTCCGAGGTGACGTCCCAGGAGTGGGGCAGGGGATCGGCGTCGAGGAGCCAGGCCGAGGGGAGGAGGACGTGGAGCCGGCCGGGCTTCAGGCGGCGCGCGTGGCGGACGAGCAGGGCGCCGGGGGCGAGCCGCGCCAGGAGATGCCCGTACTGGTCCATCGCCAGGATGGCCATCCAGTGGGCCGCCGAGTCGCCGAGCCCGAAGCGGCGGTCGGCCCGCCGGACCTCGTCCGCGAAGCTCCCGCCGCCGGGCACCACGAGGAGCCGCTGCCGGCGCGCCGCGCGCCCGAGCGTCTCCATGAGCCGCCTGAGCGCCGCCGGCCCGGCCCCGAGGCTCCCCCCGACCTTGATCACCCAGTCGGGCCCGGGGTCAGACTTTGACTTCTTAACAATTCGAGCGGGCGCCGACCGGAAATGTTTAGAAGTCAAAGTCTGACCCCGTCGAGGGCGAGCCAGGCGACGGCGACGGCGGGGGCGACGGCGCCCACGTCGACCTCGAGCACCTCGGCCAGGTCCTCGACGGGCATCCCGAGCCGGTCGGCCGCGCGCCGCGCCAGGAAGCTGCCGAGCCCCGTCGCGATCACCGGCGCGGGCCGGGGCAGCCGGCGGGCCACGACGCGAAGCGCCGCGGCGATCTCCTCGACCTGCGCGTCCGCGACCGTCTCCGCGATGGCGCGGATCTCGGCCGCGGCGAGCATGTCCCCGTCCGCGCAGACGACCCGCGCGAGGCGCTCCGCGGCGAACTCCGGCGTCGGCGGCCGCCCGTCGGGCGTGGGGCACGTGTAGTCGTCGGGCGTGATCGAGCCCAGGAGCACGTGCGCGTCGCCGCTGATCGCGAAGAGCTCGGAGGCGACGGGACACTCCTGGCCCCACAGCGGCACCCGGCGCACGATCGCCGCGACGTTGGTGCGGAGCGCGCCCGTGTAGACAAGCTCGCCGGCGACGAGCCGCTCCGGGTCGGTGCGTCCGATGGCGGTCACGCGGCCGTCCATCACCGGGATGACGTCGGTCGTGGTGGACCCGATGTCCACCAGGATCACCTCGGGCACGAATCGCCCGACGAGCTGGGCGGTGGCCACCCAGTTGGAGGCGGCCGCGTCCAGCGGCGCGGCGCGCGCGACGTCCGGCGCGACGAGCTCGCCGCGCGTCGTGAAGACGCGCACCGGCGCCCGGGTCACGGCCAGGACGGCGTCGAGCACGAAGCTCACGCCCTCGCGCTTGGTCCGGAAGACATCCGACAGCTCCGCGGTCATCGTCACCGCCACCAGATCGGGCGGCGGGAGCTCCGCGGCCAGCGCGCGGAGGACGTCGGGCAGCGCGTGCTTGTCCCGCCAGATCTCGAAGGGGCGGCTCGCCGTGCGCACGCTGCGCTCGCCGTCGGCGGCCTCCACGACGGCCGCCTTCACGTACGCGCCGCCGATGTCCCAGCCGAGCGCCCGGTGCGCGCGGGTCATCGCGTCCCGCCGGTTTCCGCGATGACGCCGGTCCGATCGGACGCCCTTCGGTCCGTGGGCGTGCTATCCTCGCGTCCGCGATGCGCGTCGTGCCGGTGCTCGATCTCAAGGGCGGCGTGGCCGTCCACGCGATTCGCGGCGAGCGCCATGCCTACGCGCCCGTCCAGAGCGTGCTGAGCCCGTCGTCGGAGCCCGTCGCTCTCGCGCGCGCCTTCCAGGAGCGTCTCGGCTGCGACGCGTGCTACGTCGCGGATCTCGACGCGATCGCGGGCACGGGCGACCACGCCGCGGTCATCCGGGCGATCGCCCAGCTCGGGCTCTCCGTCTGGCTCGACGCCGGCGTCGCCACGGCCGACGACGCCGGCCGCGCGGCTACGCGCGGCGCTCGGCGAGTGATCATCGGCACCGAGACGCTCAGAGCCCCGGAGGATCTCCCGGCCATGGTGGGGGCGGCGCGAAGCGCGGCCGGCGCCGATTGCATCCTGAGCCTCGATCATCGAGGCGGCCAGCTCCTCGGCGGCTCGCCCGCGGTGGCCGGCGCAGAGGGGACCGACCTGGCGGCCCGCGCGTGGGCCGCGGGGATCCGGTCGTTCATCGTTCTCGATCTGGCCCGCGTCGGCGCGCGCGCCGGCCCCGAGACCGAGCCGGCCCGCCGGCTCCGCGCGCGTCTCCCGGACGCCGAGATCGTGCTGGGCGGCGGCGTCCGGGGGCGCGACGATCTGCTCGCGCTCGCGGCCGGGGGCTACCAGGCGGCGCTGGTCGGCACGGCCCTCCATACGGGAGTCCTCGGGCCCGCCGATCTCTCGCTTCGCGGCTAGGCTTCGAGCCGGGCCGTCAGCCACGCCGCGAGGGTCGTGCGGCCCCGCGGCTGTCCGTCCAGCAGCTCTCCGCGGATCTCGTCCAGCCGGCCGCCCCGCTGCGCGAAGACGTCGTGCTTGTGGATGGTCTCCATGTTCGTCTGCCGGGCGTGCACGTACGCGTCGCCGGGAAGGTCCGGGTACGTGTTGACGAACGTCCGGAGCATCTCGCGGACCGTGTCCTCGACGAACCGGGGATGGCGATGCGCCTTCTCCACCACGAACAGCTCGTCGGGCCGCTTCAGGAGGTCGTAGTTCTCCGAGCTCATCGCGCCCTCGACGATCTCGACCAGGTCCTCGGCGCGGAGGGACCGGTTCGCGCCCACCAGGAGCCGGCCGCGCCCGCGCTGGTTGTGCGTGGCCACCGGCACCAGGGAGAGCACCTCCGCGGTGGCCTCGGGTGTCAGGCCGTGCTCGCGGAGACGCGCCTCCGCCTGGGCCCGCACCATCTCCTGCGCGCAGGGGCACGCCATCATGCCCTCCGCTTCCACGCCGATCAGCTGCACCGCGCGCCGCGGAGTGGCCGCCGCGATGCCGATCAGCGTGTAGAGCTCCTGGGACGGCTTGCCCGAGATGGGCGCGCGGCGCTCGAGCGGGAACTCCGCGCGGATCTCGACGTCCGCCCGCTGCGCCCGGTGCCCGACCGTGAGGGCCCCGGCGATGCGCTCGGCGAGGGTCTCGATCACCGGCGCCTCGAACGCGCCCAGGTCCTCCAGCACCTCCTCCACCGTGTCGCTGAAGCGCGACATGTGCGCGCCCTTCTGATCGGGCGGGAGCTCGACGAAGAGGTCGAGGGTCGCGTAGAAGAGGCCGCCGCCGTCGGCGAGCCGGATGATGCGGTGGAGCCCGGTCACGCCCGTCTGATCGAGCCGGAGCCGCGCCGATGGGGACTCCTCCTGCACGTCGCGCTCGAGGCGCGCGGTCAGGCCCCGCGCGACCCGCACGATGCCGCGCGTCTCCCCGAGCGCCGCCAGGAGCTCGGCGACGGTGCGCCCGAGCCCGGGGTGCCGGAGATCCGGCGCGATGTCCGAGAGCGGCACCAGCACGAAGCCCCGCTCGGCGATCCGCGGATGCGGCACCTCGAGCGTCTCGGTGTGGACGATGCGGTCGTCGTAGAAGAGGATGTCGATGTCGATGGGACGCGGACCGAACCGCTCTCCGGGGCGCCGCCCCATCCGCGACTCGATCCGCTTGGCGACGGCGAGCAGCTCGGCCGGCTCCAGCGCGGTGGTGCCCTTGACGACGAGGTTCAGGAAGCGAGGCTGATCGGTCACCAGCTGCGGCTCGGTCTCGTAGACCGGCGAGACCCGCTCGATCCGCACGTGCGCGCGGAGGCTCTGGAGCGATTCCGCCAGGTTGGCCTGGCGGTCTCCCAGGTTCGATCCGAGGCCCAGGTAGACGACCGCCGGTGGCGTGGTCACGCGCCGGTCCGCCCCGGAGGCCCGGGCGAATGGAGCAGCTCGCGGTAGAAGGCGCGCTGGCCCGAGGACTCGTCCACCTCCACCTCGATGGCGGTCACGCCGGGCGGGAGCGCGCCGAGTCCCTGCCGGAGCTCCTGGCTGATCCACCAGGCGAGCATCTCCGCCGTGGTATTCGGAATCGGCAGGAACACGACGTCGCTGGCCGGGAACACGTATCGCTTGTCCCGGTACGTCGCCTGAACCTCCGCGCCCGTCTGGGTCACCTGTATCAGCGGGCTCTTCGTCGGCAGCAGCATCCGATGATCGAGCCGGTCGACCACGGTCCGGAGCGCGCGCTTGAGCCGCGTGAAGTCGAACACGTAGGCGTTCTCGTCGAGCGGGCCCTCGAGCGCCGCCGCGGCGCGGTAGTTGTGGCCGTGGAGCGGCTCGCACTCGTGGCCGTCGTAGGTGATGAAGTGCCCGGAGCAGAAGACCGTGTAGTCCTTCTCGATCCGCACGCGATACTGCTTCGACCGCTCGTCCGGCTGGCTCATGATCGGTCCCTCCCGGGCGCCTCGAGAAGCCAGATGAACAGCGCGGCGGCGACCAGGTCCGCGGATGTCCCGGGATTGAGGCGGTTCCCGCCCCGCCGGAGCTGCTGGTCGAGCCGCCGCGCCGCGGCGAGCCCCTTCCGGGTCCTCACGCCGCCCGCCCGCAATACGGCGCGCGCGCGCTCCGCGACCGCCGCGGCCGCTGCCGCGCCCGCCTTTCGCCCGATGAGCGTGTCCGGCACCCGCGCCATCAGCTCGAGATGCGCCTGGGCGATGGCCTCGAGCAGCGAGAGCCCGCTGGCGAGCGCCCGCTGGAGCCGGACCAGCGCCAGGTCGAAGGTGACGCCGAAGCCGCGCGTGTACTCCGCGGCGACCGTGTCGCGCCCGGCCGCCAGCCGCATGGCGTCGCCGAGCGTGATCGACGGGCGCCGGGCGACCGGGGCCTCGGGGCTGTCGCCGAGCCCGCCCGGCCGGGCGAGGCGGATGGCGCGATACGCCCAGCGAGCGTCGTCGACGGTGAGCCCGCGAAGCACCGCCGCGAGGCGGCGCCGGAGGCCGCCGGCGCCGGTCTCGCGCGCGGCGGCCGCGATCGGCGCGAAGAGGAGCGCCATGCCCAAGTTCGTGTTGGAGGGCGCCACGCGCGCGGTGGCGGCGACCGCGTCGTAGACCGCGCGGCCCACCCGGCCCGGCGCGGCCCGGGAGACGGCCGTCCCGAGCGCCTGCGCGCTGAGGGCGAAGTCGTCGTAGCGCACGTCGGCGAACCTCCGGGTCGGCGTCACGTTGCCGACCTTCTCGGCGCTGACCTCGAGCGCACAGGCCAGCGTCGCGGCCGCCGCGATGCGGGCCTCCGAGCGCCGCCGCGGGCCGGCGGCGGCCGCCCTCACGGCGCGGTGGCGACCGGGACGCCGCGCTCGACGGTCGCGATCGCGTGGTCCGCGATCACGCCCGCGATGTCGATGTCGGTGGTCTGCTGGAGCCCGCGCCATCCGGGGATCCCGTTGACCTCGATCACCAGCATCCGTCCGCCTTCCGTGCTCAGGAGATCGATCCCCGCGTAGTCCGCCTCGAGCAGGCTCGCGGCCCGGACGCTCAGGCGCTCCAGCTCCGGGGACAGCGTGATCGGCTCGGTCCGCGCGCCCTGCGACACGTTGGTCTTCCAGCCGGCCGCGCGCCGGACCATGGCCGCCACCAGCCGGCCGCCGACCACGAACGCGCGGATGTCCCGCCCCCCGTGGGGGACGAACTCCTGGAGATAGAACACCGAGCGCGTCGACCTCGAGAGCTCGGCACGTCCGATAGGCGAGGTCGGGGTCGGAGACCCGCACGATCCCCCGGCCCTCCGAGCCGAAGAGCGGCTTGATGACCACGTCGCCTCCGAGGGCGTCGAACGCCGCGAGGGCGTCGTCGACGCGCTCGCACACGCGGGTTCGCGGCGTGGGGATGCCCGCGTCCTCGAGGAGCGTCGACGTGAAGTACTTGTCCACGGAGCGCTCGACGCAGCGCGGCGAGTTGATGACGGGCACGCCGAGCCGGGCGAGGCGGTGGAGCGCGTCGATCCGGAAGATGACCTGCTCGAGCGAGCCGCTCGGAATCGCCCGCACGACGACCGCGCCGCAGTCGTCGAGCGGGAGGCCGGCGGCGGTGAGGCGCGCCCCGGCTCCGACGCTCGCCGCGAGCCCGGTGACCGGCGCGACCACCGGCTCCGCGCCCCGCTCGCTCAGCGCGCGTCCGAGGCGCGCCTCGTGCCAGCCCGACCGCGACCCGAGGATGGCGACCTTCATGCGGACGCCACTCCGAAGGACGCCCGGAGGACGTCGGGGTCGAGGCGCCCCGCGGTGAAGACCCGTCCGGACGCCAGATTGTTCACGACGACCTCCGCGGGGCTGAACAGCATGCGGTCGATCTTGTAGAAGTCGTTGCCCGCCCGCTTGAAGATCTCGTAGAAGGGCGTGCCGTAGTCCGACGAGGTGGCGGCCGGCAGCCGCTCGACCATGGCCTGCACCGCCGCGTCATCGGCGTGGACGGCGAAGTACGCCCGGGTGCCGTAGAGGATGCAGTCGTTCGTCCATCCGATGGCGCGGAGGTCGTTCTTCGCCACCGGCGCGAGCGGGCAGACGCCGGTGCCGCTCCGCACCGTTCCCACGTCGAACCCGAGCTCCAGCATCTTGTGGAGCCCGGTCTCGACCGAGCGCGCCGCCACCTGCACGCAGCCCGCGATGCTGGCGGTGGGGGCGATCAGAATCCGGAGCCCGTCCGGCCGGACGCGGCACTTGTCGGCGACGAAGCGCGCGACGCCCTCGTCGGGGAGCGTGCGGCCCTCCAGCACCAGCACGGCGGTGTCGGGGGTCTCCGCGTGGCCGATCCGCTCGTAGAGCGCGCGCTCGACCCGCGCCGCGCTCCGGGCCGGGCCCGACCCCATGGCGAAGTAGCCCGGAGGATCGATGGCCCACCCGGCGTACTGACTGGCGAGGCACGCCGCCACCGGGTGGTCCGTCGTCACCGCCACCGCCGGAAGCCAGAGCCCGCCGAGGTCCACCGTCGTGAGGGAGACCGTGCCCAGCCCGGCGAGACAGATCTCCGCGAGCCGGCGACCCGCCTCCAGGCCGCCTTGCGCGGCGACACCGCAGTCGAGGAGGCGCGCGCCCCCGGGCAGCTCGGTCGCGGAGACGCCGAGGAGCGCCGCGTCCCCGGCCAGCGCATCGGCCAGGCGCGTCGCGCGGCGGTTCAGACCGAGATCCATGCGGAGGGATCCTTTCTGCGCGCGACCGCGGGGGGCGACGCCGAGGGCGAGGTCACGGCGCCAGGTCGCACGACGCGCCGCGATTGCGCGCGCGGCTCAGCTCGACCCGGGCCAGGCGGTGGCCGAAGGTCGTCCGGATGGAGGCCGCCAGGGCGAGGGCGGCCTTCTCGTCCTCGGTGAGCGCGAACACGGTGGGACCCCAGGAGCTCTGCCCCACGCCGTGCGCTCCCCGGGCGAGCGCGTGCTCGGTCACCTCGCAGCCCGCCTGGGTCGCGAAGCGGCCACCCTGATGCGGGGCGAAGTACTCGCCGACGATCGCCTGGATCTCGGTGACCGCGGCGCCGAACGTCCGGATGTCGCCGGTCAGCGCGGCGGGCGCGACCTGGATCAACGCCAGCCGGCAAATGCGCCCGACCCGCTCGGCGGCCATCGGCGGGAGGTCGCGAAACGCCTGCCGCTCGGCGGTTCCCGACAGCCCCGGCGCGGCGCGCGGCGTGGCCAGGACGAAATGCCAGTCGTCGGGCAGGGGGTGCTGGAAGATGACCGGCGGCGGCTCCTCGGCGTCGATGCCGGCGGGATCCGCGTCGTCGACGCGGTGCCCCGCGTCGATCACGAGGCCGCCTCGCTCGAATGCCGCGATGCCGATCCCGGAGCGGCGGCCGCGTCCGAGCTCCTGGGCCAGATCGCGGATCGAGGCCGAGCGGCCGGCGGCGCGAGAAGCGGCCAGCGCCACGCTCAGCGCCAGCTGCGTGCCCGAGCCGAAGCCCGCGTGCGGCGGAATCGCTTCCGCCACGCGCACGGCAATCGCCCCGGGCCCGCGGCCGAGGTCGAGGCGGGCCAGGATGGCCGCGACCTCGGGCTCGAGCGGCGGCGTCCCGAGGGCCGCCGGACCCGCCTCGACCACGCAGCGCGGATGCTCCAGGGTCACGCCGATCGAGCCGTACCGGCGGCCGCTCTCGCCGTTCAGGTCGAGGAACCCCAGGTGAAGCCGCGCCCCCGTCTCCACGATCGCGCGCATGCGACGTGCCGTCAGGCGCCGGCGCGCGCCACGTGGGCGCGGATGTATGCCATCGCCTCGCGCTCCGCCGGGCCCCCCGTCTTGTCCACCAGGGGGTCGAGGCGACCCAGTTCCGCGAGGATCTCCGCACGCGGGAGTCGCCGGACCCGCGAGGCCAGGATGCTCGCCTCGACCACCGCGTGCTTCGCGCGGCAGAGCCCCGCGAACGGGCGTCCCACTCCCGCCGCCACGACGCGCGTCGAGACATCGGCGCGGCCGCCCGCCGAGACCGCGGGCTCGGGCGGGACCACCTCCTCGACGGCGACCTCCCGCCAGTGGCACGCGTCGGCGAGGATGACCCCCCGGACGCGCGTCGCGGGGCGGCTCGGGAAGCGCTCGCGCGACAGCGCGCTCTTCGCGAAGAGGAGCACGTCGTCGGTGACGTTCACGACCGCTTCGCGGGCGCGGACCAGGTTCCGGAACGTGCGGGTGCCCGCGTAGGGGCGGATGACGAGCCGGTCCTCGCCCCAGACCACGCCCATGGCCGCGAAGTTCGCCTGGCCATCCTCGTCCAGCGTCGTCACCACCGTCTCGACGATCATGGGGTCAGACTTTGACTTCCAAGCATTTCCCGGGATCGTCCGGGCCGGCGGCGCCGAATTGCTCAGAAGTCAAAGTCTGACCCCGTCACGCCTCGACGATCTTGTGGAGATGGAGCGGGTACTGCCCGAGCTTGCCGCCGTAGTTCCCCGCGCTGATCTGGACGACGCCCGGCGCGCAGGCGGCGCGGACGCCCACGCGCATCGCCGCCTCCACCGCGCCCACGTCCAGGCCGTCGATCACGATCTCGTAGACCGCCTGGACTTCGTCCGGCAGCCGGCTCCGGCCCAGCCCCCGGAGGGTGGGGCAGTACTCGTCGTTCGTCGACGCCTTGAGCGCCTTGTAGCGCGAGCCGACCTTGCTGCCGCTCCGGACGACGCCGCCCGGGAATGGGAGGATGACTCCGGGGACCGCGCGGATCGCGGCGACCGCCGCCTCCGCGGCATGGAGCGCGATCGCCTGGTCCTTCGCCAGGATCAGGAAGTTGCCGCCGGCCACCGCCCGCTGCACGCCGAACGTGTCCTCGCAGAGGAACTCGCCGTCCATCACCGGGACGCGCCAGTAGCGGCGCCCCTCGAGCTTCTTGCTGGCCTGGTGCCCGTCGCCGAAGAAGCGGAGCAGGGCGCCGACCTTGACGGTCTCCTCTCCGGGGCTGAGCCCGTTGAAGCAGGCCGTTGTGGGGCACGTCATCACGCACTGCCCGATGCGGTTGACCAGGGCCTTGCCGAGCGCCGCGGTGTTGAAGCCGAAGACGAGGAGGCTCACGCCCGGGCGGCCGTCCGGGGTGTCCGCGGCGGGAATCTCCGCCTCGATGCCCGCCTCCGCGTCGCACCCGATCACCGACGTCGCGTAACCGCTCGCGAGCGTCGCCGCCGTTCGCGCCCAGCCGGCGGTCTCTGCCGTCACGATCGCCCGGGCCGCGCGCATCTTGAAGGCCTCGGCGAAGGTGTCCTCGATCTCCACCCCGTTGACGCGGAGCATGGCGGACCTTCAGCTCGCCGCCGGCGCGGTCGACGTAGGGTCGATCGGGTGGGAATGGCGCCCGGCTGCCTTCAATTGGCCCCTCCTCGGGTGGTCCGCGACGACCGCGCCCGCTGCGCGATGCCCAGGATACCTGACGGGCACGTCACCGGAGGGCGCAGACGGGCCGGCGACGGGCGGGAGGCCCCGGAGGTCCTCCGCCGAAAGCGGCCTGGACGCCCGCGAGCTCCTGGGTGGGAGCCGCGGGCGTCCAGGCGCGGGGACGATGCGCCGCGCTTACGCGAACGGGTGCTTGGCCGTATCCTTCTTGGAGAGGACCTCGTCCATCGAGGGCTGGTTCTTCATCGCCCGCGTGATCGACTCCTTGGTCGCCCGGTAGTTGTAGTCGTAGATCTTCTTGTTGTCCGACGCCTCCCAGTGGATGAACACCCCGACGATCACGCAGAGGTCGTTGGCGCTCGCCTTGGGAATGGTCCCATCGGCGACGCTGTCCACGACCGCCTTGGCCACGGCGGCCTGGGCGGGTCCGAACATCTGGACCGCCTGCCCGGCGCCCTTGATCGTGACCTTGTTGAACATGACCGTGTCCGGCTTGGCGGGCACGTTCGGGGCCAGCACCGCGAGGAGCCCGTTGTGGCCGGCCGTCTGGTCGGCGAGCCGCTGCACGAAGGCAGCGCCGGCCGGGCCACTCTTCGACCCGATGATCAGATCGATGTGGGCGACTTCGTTGCCGTCGCCGACCAGGGACTCACCCACCATGAAGTTGTCAGCCATGAGATCCTCCGTCGTAGAGTGAGATCGTTTGCGTGGGACGTCGACTCCGGCAAGGCGACTCGTTGACCCGTGCACCCCCTTCCTGCCGTGCGATGGCGAAGGACCCGCGGCGCGTGTCGCCCGCCCGCAGCAACCGGGAATACTACCAGTTGATCTTGCTCTTGTCTCCCGCGTACAGGGACCGGACGTACGCGATGATCTTCCACACGTCGTCGTCGGACAGCCCGTTGAAGATCTTCGGCATCGTCTGCGCGTCGATCTGGCCCTTGATCAGCTTGAACATGGTCTCGTCGTCGCTGCCGAACTTCCAGACGTCGTCGATGACCGGCGAGCCCATACCGCCGCCCCCCATCACGCCGTGACAGGCGGAGCAGCCGTTCTGGAGCCAGAGGGTGCGGCCCTGCTGGATCGCGTCCGGCTTCCCGGTGTAGGGGTTGAGCTTCTTCGCCTCCTGGCCGAACGCCCCGGCCGTCAACAAGAGGCCCAGCGCGGTGACGCAGGCCGCCAGCCGCAAGGTGCGCCTCATCCTCGTTCGGCCCTCCTCGGGCGCGTTTGCTTCAAGGTTTGGGTTGCTCCGCTGGGGCCGGCGCGGTCGCGCCACCGGCGCCCGGCGGGGACCCCACGCGGGGCGGCTTGAGCGGCAGGAGCGGGACCCCGTAGTCCTCCAGCACCTGCCGGATCTCGGGCTGGTGGTGGTCGATCGCCTGCTCGAGCTTCGCCTTGAGCGCCTGGTCGCCCTTCTTGACGCCCATCGACATCTCGAACGTCAAGGGGATCACGCGGTCGTCGGCGAGGGGCACCAGCGTCAGGGCCGGGCCGCCGTTCTTCTGCGTCAGCTTGGCGAAGTAGCCGGCGAGCGGCCCCCAGGCGATGGCCGCGTCGATCTCGTCCCGCCGCCACGTCCTCCAGCATCTTCAATGGCCGCCGCTCCGGGTCGGGGTCGCGCGGATCGTTCAAGGTGATGTAGGTGCGCATGTTGTCCTGGAGACCCCGGTCGCCCAGCACGTCGGAAGGCGGCGTGTTCATGTGCACGCCGATGCGCTTGACCTGACGGAGAGCGGGGTCATCCAGCGAGGTGATCTTCGGTCCCCCGTCGGTCTTGGTGACGATGACGTAGGCCGACCGGTAGTAGGGCTTCGTCCACGTCACCAGGTCGTATCCCTTGGGGATGTCGATCAGCACCTCGCAGGTGCCCGCGCGCAGGGTGTTCCGCACGAGGCCGCGCTGGTGCGGCCACCAGAAGTGCGTCAGGGACGCGCCGAGATCGCGCGCGACGATCTCCGCGATCTTGTTCTCGAAGCCCTCCTGCCGCTCGTTCGAGTACGGGAGGTTATCGGGGTCGCTGCAGACCTTGAGCTCCGCCGGGTCCGCGCCGGCGGTGCCCGCGAGCAGGGCGATGCTTCCGGCGAGAACGGTGATGGTCCAGCGCATGCCTACCTCTCCTCTTTCACCGGGACCCGGCGGGAAGCTGCCGGCGCCGGCCGAGACGAGCCCGGCGCCGGTAGCTCAGCGGAGACTACTCGATCGCGAACACGTGAAGCGAGCCACCGAGAGTCGTGGCCTTGTCGAGGCCCGACCCATAAGCGACGCCCACCGCGCCCAGCGCCCCGTACGGGTCGTTGGACGGGAGGCCGGCTGCCACGGGAAGCCCGAACCAGCCGCCGACTCCGGAGTAGATCGCGACGTACTGCTTGCCGTCGGGACCCGTATACGTCATCGGGTTGCCGATGGTGCCCGAGGGAAGCTTGTGCTTCCACAGGAGCTCACCGGTCTTCGCGTTCACGGCCTTGAACCACCCATCCATCGTACCGTAGAAGACGACGTCCCCGGCCGTCGCCAGGGCGCCGCTCCATGCCGGCTGCGGTTCCTTGATCCCCCAGACCTTCTTGCCGGTGGCCGGATCCCAGGCCATGAACTCGCCCAGGTGGCCGCCGCGGCCCGGGAACATCAGCACGTTGGCTCCCACGTAGGGCGCGCCGGCCGTGTACTTCACCTCCACGCCCTCGTAGTTCATGCACATGTTGTTGGTGCCGACGTAGACCAGGTTGGTCCGCGGCGAGAACGCCCCGGGCTGCTGGTCCTTGCCGCCCATCGCGCACGGGCAGATGTCCTTGGTGTCGGCGCCAGCCTTGGTGCGCTTGGCCTCCACCTCGATCGGACGGCCCGTCTTCTTGTCGATGCCCGTGGCCCAGTTCACGAACACGAACGGCTCGGCCACGAGGAGGGTCCCGTTGGTCCGATCGATCGTGTAGGCGAAGCCGTTGCGATCGAAGTGGACCAGGACCTTCTTCATCTGCCCGTCGACGTTGATGTCGGCGAGGATGTGCTCGTTGATGCCGTCGTAGTCCCACGCGTCCCACGGCGTCATCTGGTAGCCCCACTTCGCCTCGCCGGTGTCCGGATTGCGGGCGAAGATGGTCATCGACCACTTGTTGTCACCCTTGCGCGGCGTGGGATTCCAGGTGCCCGGGTTCCCGGTGGAGTAGTAGAGGAGGTTCAGGCTGGGGTCGTAGGAGTACCAGCCCCAGGTCGTCCCTCCGCCGATCTTCCACTGATCGCCCGGCCAGGTGCTGGTGCCCATGCCCTTCTGGCCGTAGTGCGGATTCGCCGAGTTGAAGTCGGCGGCGAGCTTGATGTCGTCGTCCGGCCCCATGCTGAAGGCCTTCCAGGCGAGCTTGCCGTCGGCGATGCCGTACGCGGCGATCCAGCCCCTCACGCCGAACTCACCGCCGGACACGCCGACGATGTACTTGTCCTTCACCACGAGCCCCGCCATGGTCATCGTCTCGCCCTTGGCGGGATCCGCGTTCTTGATCTTCCAGACTTCCTTGCCCGTGTTGGCGTCGAGCGCGATGACCTGGCCGTCCAGCGTGACGAACAGGATCTTGCCCTCGGCGTAGTTCACGCCGCGATGGACGAGGTCACAGCACGCGACGGGCACCGCCCGCTCGTCCTGCTTCGGCGTGTACGCCCACTTGATCGGGGCCCCTTCCTTGCTCAGGTCGAGGGCGTAGACGTGGTTGGGGAACGCCGAGTGCAGGTACATCGTGTTGCCGACGACCAGCGGCTGTCCCTCGTGCCCGCGGAGCGCGCCGGTGGAGAAGCTCCAGACCTGCTTGAGCTTGGCGGCGTTCGTGGTGGTGATCTGCCCGAGGGAGCTGTAGCGTGTGGACGAGTAGTTCTTGCCGGGGATGGCCCACTGGCCATCGTCGTTCTGGAGCGACATCAACTCCTGGTTGGCCGCGGCCGCGAACGGCAACAGCAGCACGGCCAACGTGGCGAACACTAGACCGCGCTTCATTGCGCAACTCCTTCTTGATCATCGGGCCTTCCGGCTCGACGTCGCGGGTCCCTGTCACGGGCCCGACCTCACGGGGGAATGCTAGTCCCCGAGGTCGCCCTGATATGCTGTGACCTCCGCGTCCATGCGGACTTCCACGAACTCCGGGGTCTCCCATGCCATGCGCCTCACCTCCCTTCAGCCCACTGCTCGTTCCGTCGCCGGCACTGCTGCGTTGTAGCCGCCGAGTAGACGATGCGGCCCAGGTCGTCGGCCAGCAGGATGACGTGGCCCGTGCCCGCGACGGCGCGCGCGGAGTCGTCCAGCACCTTGCGCCCGGCGCGGCCCAGGTCCTCGCGGCCGAGGATCTCCTGGATCTCGTCGTGGGTGATGCCTTCGGGTGCGCGCTCCATGAGAGGGTTGATGTCGAGGGCCCGGCTCTGCCGCCAACGATGGGCTATCGCGGGACGCGGGGCGGAGCCGCTCAGCTCGCCCGACTCGACGAACCGTGTCCAGGCCGAGCCGATCTCGCGGACGGCGCGAACCGGATTGGCCGGGATGGCGAGGCCTGTCTCCTCGCGATGGACGATGTTCATCGATGAGCCCTTGATGGATCGATCCAGACGATCCTTGCCGAGTCGCGGGAGTGCCCGGGAGGTGGGATGGTCGCTAAGAGCCGAAATCTAGGCGACATCGTCGGCCCACTGCTACCTGCTGCCAATACTAGGAAGGGGGTCCCCCCGTGTCAAGGCGAGGGGCGGCGCGGTTGCTCGGGCGCCGGCTGATCAGATACTGAAGCGCCGGTCACAGCACGCCGAGGAGGCGCCAATAGGGCACGGAGAGCGCGAGACCCAGGAGAGTGAGGCCCGCGTAGGCGACGGCGAAGCGTCGAGCCTGCGCGTGAGAGAAGAGGCGATCCTCGGATGCGGAGCGGGCCACCATGTAGCTCGAGGTCTGGAACGGCAGGAACCAGACGACAGACGTGGAGAGCAGCCCGATCGTCACCGCCCAGGGCTCGACGCCGGCGGCCGTGGCCACCGGGATCAGCGCCAGGCTGACCAGGAGCACCGTCAGATCCTGCTCCAGGACGAGGCGGAGCAGGAAGCTCGCTACCGCGACGGCTAACACCATGCCGAGCGGGCCGGGCCGGCTGTCACCGAGATACGTCTGGATCAGCGCCCCCGCCTGCGCGTCGACTCCGAGCGAGGCGGCGAGACGGCCGAGTCCCAGCACGACCCCGAAGAAGAGAAGCATGCCCCAGTCGAGCGCCTGGAGCGCCGGGCTGTCGAAGCTGCCGACGGCCGCGGCGCCGAGCAGGCCGAGCAAGGCCACCGAGGCGAGGTCGAGGCCGAGCCAGGGCGCGACGATCCAGCCTGCGACCGTCAGCGCGACGATGAGCGCCACGGCGACCTCGCGCCTGGACGGCGGCCCGAGGAGCGCGACCTGGAGACCGATCCGCTCGCGGGGCGGGGCGGCGACCGCGGCGGGCCGGAGCAGCAGGAAGAGGAGGACGAGCGCCCCCACGGCAAGGAAGGCCCCGAGCGGCAGGGCGGCGACGATCCACTGGATCCACCCCATCCGCACGCGGCTCGCCTCCGGCAGGAGGCCCCATGCGAGGAGACAGGTCCCCGAGCCGCTCAGCGACACGAACATGAGAGGGCCGGCTCCCGTCCAGGCCGCCAGCCCCAGCACGGCCGCGGCGCCTGACCGGTCCGGGATCCGGAGGGCCTCCGTCAGCGCCCGCGCGAGCGGAAGCACCAGGGAGGCGCGACCCGTCGCCGAAGGGATCAGCGGGGTGAGCGCGAGCCCGCTCAGCAGCAGCGTCCCCGCCTGCTGGAGCGTGCCGTGCGGCACTCGCCGGACGAGCATGAGGCCGATCCGATAGAGCAGGCCCGAGCGGGCCGTCGCCGCCGCCAGGCCGTACACCGCGACCACGAACAGCCATTCCTTGGAGGCAAACCCGGCGAGCGCCTCGGGGGCCCGAGCCACCCCGAGGAGGATCCATGCGGCAACGAGGCCCAGGCCCACCACGAAGTCCGGCACTCGCCGGCTGAGCATCGCCATGATGGCGGCCAGGAGCAGCGCCACGAACCGCCGCGGCGGGCTCGCTCCCGGCCAGGCGGCGATCAGGGTGAGGGCGGCGCCCGCGACGAGGCACGCGTGGCTCGGCCAGCCGGCTGCGATGGGGAATCGAGGCTTCCCCGGTCGCGCGCGGGCGCTGTACCGCACCGGCGACCGGATGCTCGCCCACGGCCAAGGCAAGCCGCGAGATCTCGGCGGCAAGCCGCCAGCCGTGATCGCGATCCGAGGCGCGGAGCGCGCCGCCGAGCGCGCGCCGCAGGAGCTCCAGCGCGCGGGCGGGCTCCCCCCGGCCCTCGTACGAGGCGGCCCGGGCCAGGGCGAGATCGGCGTCACCCAGGACGGCGTCGTCGCCGAGGCGCTCGATCCACCGGCGCGCGCGGTCGGGCGCCAGGGGCGGCGACGCGCGGAGCGCCCGTGCGAGCGTCCGGCCAAGCGCCTGGGCGTCGGAGTGCGTGGCCAGGACGCCGAGCGCGGTTTCCCACTCCTGGCCGGCGGCGAGCTTCGCCGCCAGGGCCTCGGCGCGGCTCCGCACTCGCCCGGGCCCTTCGTCCCGGCGGAGGCGCTCCCGGAGGACGTCGCGCACGATCACGCCCCCCTCGCGCCCGATGCCGAGCGCGACGAGGTCGGCGCCGACGGTTGCCGCGAGGTCCCCGAAGAGGAGCGCGGGCGCCGCCGGCGTCTCGAGGAGGCTCGCGTCGAGCACCGCCTCGCGGCGCGCGGAGGGAAGCCGGTCGAGGGCCGCCTCCACGCTCGCCGCCAGCGCTTGCTCCTCGACGAGCCGGATGCGATTGGCCGAGGCGAGACGGCGGCTCAGCACGCGCGCGATCGCCAGGAAGCTCGACGGCTGCGAGCGCACCAGGGCCTCGAAGCGGTCCCGGTCGAGGCGAAGCACGCGGCTCCGAGCCTCCGCGCGGACCGTGGCGGATCGCGGCTCCCCGGTCAGGAGCGCCATCTCGCCAAAGAAGTCCCCGGGGCCGAGGCCGTCGATCCGTCGGGAGACCTCACCGGTCGCGTCCTGGACGTGGACGGCCAGCCGCCCGGCGGTGAGCACGAACAGGCAGTCGCCCGGCTCGCCCTGGCGGCAGACGGTCTCCCCCTCCTCGAGCACGATCGGATCGAGGTGCGCGGCCAGCTGGGCGAGCGCGAGGCGGTCGACCTCGGCGAAGAGCGGCACGCGGACGAGGAGGTCCTCCAGATCGGGCTCCTCCGGGAGACCGAGCGGGTCCGTCACGGAGTCACGGCCAGCGGAACCGGTCGATGAGGACGGGCGGCTCCGGCCCGAGCGGGTCGTCCTTGCCGATCACCCACGCCTCGAGCCCGCCGCTCGCGTCGATGCGCATCCGCACGAAGTGGCGGAAGCCGGGATGCCCGAGCGCGGCGGACGCATCCTCGTGCTCGAGCCCCGTGAGGGCCAGCACCATCAGGAAGACACCGAAGAGGAAGGCGCCGAGCGCCGCGTGCGCGAGCACGACCAGCCCGTTGTGGTACGCGCCGTGCCCGAGCAGGAGCACGAGTAGCCGGAGGAGCAGGGGAGAGCACGCCACGGCTGCGCCAAACGACATCGTGACCGCGAGGGTCAGGAGCGGGCGGGCGCGGCGGCCGCGGGCCGCGAGCGTGAACCCGACGACATAGATGAAGGCGACGAGCGCTGTGGTCAGGGCTCCCCTCACGGAGCTGCGCCCGAGGGCCCAGAGCTGGATGGCCCCGAGAAGCCCGAAGAGCATGTGCGGCAGGAAACCCGGCGTGCCGGCCAGGAGCTTCCAGGGGAGCTCGACCGCGAGCCGGCGGCTGACGGCCGCGTCCGGATAGGCGCGGGCGGCCGGGCCGAGCGGCGAAGGCGGAATGCGAGTCCCGTGAAGGAAGGCGCCGCCGCCGCCGGCGATCACGTGGAGCGATTCCCCGAGCGGGCGCCGCTCGTAGTGGTGGAGGTCGCCGCTCAGATAGAGCACGCGGTCCCTCTCGAGCGTGAGGTGACACGCGGCCAGCATGCCCTGTCCCGCCGGGTTCCGCTCACCGAAGGACAGGGCCGGGTCAGGCGCCAGGAACACCAGTCGATCGGTGGGCCGTTCCGCCCGACGCTCGATGAAGAACGTCCGCTGCCGGAAGTCTAGACGCCGGAGCTGGCGGTCGACGCCCCAGAGCTCGAGCCCGGGGGCGAGGGGCAACGCCCAGTGCGAGGCCTCCTGGATCGGCATGTAGCCGCGCAGCGCAAGCCGCGCGACACGATGGACGGTGCCGCCCCGGACGATCGCGCGAAGCGATTGATAGGCCGATCGGACGAGGTCCAAGGATCCGGCGATCTCGTCGAGGTGAAGCTGCCGCACGAGAGCGGCGCGGCTTCGATCGCCGGGCGCCCCTTTCTGGGCGCGGTGCGCGCGCCCCGCCTCCCACTCCGCGAGCATGCCGACCAGCGCATCCCGGCGGAACAGCCGGGCAAACCCGTCGAGGCCGTCGTACCAGTCGTGGTTGCCCGGGATGCCCAGAAGGACGCGGCGTCGGCCGCCCGTTCCGACCTCCTGGAGCACCTCGTTCCACGGCTGGACCACGCGCCGCAGGATCTCGCGGCCGGTGGCCACGGGGTAGGCGGTGTCGCCCCCGAAGAGCAGGATGTCGCCACGCGGCAGGACCTCGCCGTCGGCGCTCTCGGGAGGCGCGTACTCCGCGAACACGAGGCGCGCCACCGCCGCGCTCACGTCGCGGTCGTCCCCCGTATCGGCGACGAAGTCGATCCAGAGCGGCCGTTCCAGGCGCTCCACCAGAGTGGGCGCGTCGAGCCCGGGCGCCTTCAGGATGCGTCCGGCGTGGCCCAGGAGCTCGTGCGGGCGCTCGGGGCGCATCCAGTCCCGCGTGTCCACCGCCTGGCTGGCGACGATCGAGGCTGCCACGCGGCGGAGGTGGCCGAGGAGCGCAGTGCTGCCGAACCACCGGATGGCGTACGGCGGATGCGCGCCCCGATGGAAGCGGGTCGGCGCGGCGCCGTCGCCCCGCCAGGCGAGCGGGACGGGCGGGTGCCTCGTGGCGCGGCGTCCCGCCGCGTCGACGACGGATGGCTCGCTCATGACCGCCCAGGCCCCCTCGCGTCAGCCCGGCCGGGGCACCGACCAGGTCGCGTCAGGGGCCGGTGTAGCGGATGGCCAGGCCCACCACCAGGCGGCCGACGATCGGACTCGCCTCGGGGGCCCACCACGGTCCGGTCACCATGGTGCCAACGACCTGCATGCGGTCGTACACGACGACGACGGCGTCGGCGCCCATCTTGGCGGCGCCTTCTCGTAGCGCCTGCTCGTACTGGGCCGCCGTCGGATCGCCCGAGGGCTCCGCGAACACCTCGCCGAGGCGCTCGTGGGGCCGCGTCGGCTGGGCCCGGAGGATCTCGACCTTGGTCGGGTCGGACGGGGGGAAGGTCGGGCCACCAAGGTACGGCTGGATTCGCGTGTTCACGAAGCTGCAGCCCGCGAGGAGGAGGCTCACAGCCAGGACGATCGTGCGAGCCGGGCTCCGCGGCGACCGGCCGGCACCCGAGACGGGGTTTACCCGACGCGGCCCCGAGCCGAGCATCAGTGGCCGATCGACCTCAGGATGGCGTCGATCAGCGTGTCGTCGTCGAACGGTTTCCTCAGATACGCGACGGCGCCGGCCCGCTGGGCTAGCTCCCGTGTCGAGGGCTCGTCGTGGGCGGTGATGATCACGACCGGCGTGTTCACCCCCGACTTGGCGAGCCGCTCCTGCAGATCCAGTCCACTCAGGCCGCCGAGATGTACGTCCAGGATCAGGCAATCCGCCTTCCCGCGGTGGTCCGATTCGAGGAACTGCTCCGCCGACGAGAAAGTCTCCACGCGGAACCCGGTGGCGTCCAGGAGCCGACGCAGCGCGCGCAGGAGGGAAGCGTCGTCGTCGATGACGCAGACCATCGGCACCTGCCGGACTTCGGGGTGCACGGCCTCCCGGCTCATCATCCCAAAGGTCACTCTGCGGGCACCCGCCGATCGTCCGCTATTGGCCTTTGGTCCCACGCCCGCCCCGGGGGCAGGGGCCCGGCGGTCTCCCGGCCGAGCTTGTGGAGCATCCGGACCAGGTCCGCCACGGAGGCCGCGGCCATCTTCTGCATGACCCGGCCGCGGTGGACCTTGATCGTCTTCTCGGCCACTCCCAGCCGCTCGCCGATCTGCTTGTTGAGCATCCCGGTCACCACGAGGTCGAGCACCTCGCGCTCGCGGGCGGTCAGGGCGCCGAGCCGGCGCTCCAGCTCGACCTGCTCCGTCAAGGCGGCGCGCGTCTCGCGACTCTGCCGGAGCGCCTGCCGGATGCCGCCGAGCAGCTCCTCCTCGTCGACCGGCTTCTCCAGGAAGTCCACCGCGCCCCCCTTCATCGCGCGGATGCCCGCCGACACCGTGCCGTGGCCGGTGACGAAGATGATCGGGAGGAAACGCCACGCGCTTCCGAGAGTGGCCTGGAGGTCGAGCCCGCTCTCGCCCGGGAGACGGACGTCGAGCACGAGGCACGCGGGCCGGTCCGTGACCGGCTGGCCGCGGAAAGCCTCGGCGGACGGGAAGGTCTCGACGTCGAAGCCGGCCGCCGCGATCAGACGCGCCAGCGCCCGGCGCAGCGAGGGATCGTCGTCGACCACGTACACGATCCCGTCCGACGTCATGCCGCGCCCAGCTCCGTCTCGCCGGGGAGGTCCACGTGAAGCGTGAGGCCCCGGTCCTGGTTGACGGTCGCCCAGATCCGCCCCCCGTGCGCCTGGATGATCGAGCGGCTGATCGCGAGGCCCATGCCGAGCCCATCCGGCTTGCTGGTCACGAAGTGCTCGAACATCCGCTCGAGCTCCGTTTCCTTGGCGCCGATCCCGGTGTCCCGGATCGAGATGGACACGCCGCCGGGCGCGCATTCTCCCGTTTCGATCCGGATCTCCCGCGGGCCCTCGCCCGCCGCCGCGATGGCCTCGCGCGCGTTGAGCAACAGGTTCAGCAGGACCTGCTGGATCTGGACCGGATCACCGGGGACCTTCGGCAGCCCCGGCGTGAGCGCGCAGTGGACGTTGATGCGCTGGCGCCCCGTGTCGTGGTGCAGGAGACGCACGACCTCCTCGACCAGCTCGTTCACGTCCACGGGGTGCCGATCGATGTGCTCCCTCCGGAACAGGGCGCGGAGACGCCGGATGACCTGCGAGGCGCGCTTGGCATCGGCCACGATGTCCGACAGCGCCTCGATCACGCCCGGGCGAGAGGCCCGGCCCGCGTCCAGCAGGCGGCGCGTCGCCTGCGCGTTCGCCACGATCGCGGCGAGCGGCTGGTTGATCTCGTGGGCCAGCGAGGCGGCGAGCTCGCCGAGCGTCGTGGTCCGCAGCACGTGCGCGAGCTCCTCGCGCTGGCGCTCCGCTTCCCCCTCGGCCTGGCGCCGGCGCGTGACGTCGACGTGAGTGACGAGCGCGCCGCCCTCCGGGCGCCGAAGCGGTTCCGCCGTCATCTCGAACCAGCGCTCACCGGTGGGCGTGCGCAACACGTACTCGAGCTGGAGAGGCGTTGCGCCGGCGAGGACCTTGCGGAGGCGTCCAGGATGCGGCCGGCCTCCTGGTCGCCCGACTCGGCCGCATCCCGGCACACGTCGAGGTAGTTGGCGCCGACCGAGACCCGGACCGGGTTGCCGCCGTTCTCCAGGGCGAACCGGCCCCAGGCGCGATTCACCGCGATGATCCGCCCGCGCTTGTCCAGGGCCGCCACGTGGCCGTAGAGCGCCCCGAAGATCGCGCTCCGCAGGAGGTCGGTCTCGAGCAGCGCCCGCTGGGCGGCGCGGAGCTGGGTGACGTCGACGATCGAGCCGACGTAGCCCAGGACCGCGCCGCTGTCGGAGCGTCGGGGCGCTCCGTGGTCCAGCACCCACCGGTACTCCAGGTCCCGCCGCCGCAGCCGGTACTCCATGGTGAACGGCCGCTCCGTGGCAAGCGCGCTCGCCAGCGTCCGCTCGAGATCCGGACCAGTCATCGGGGTGGACCGACTCCATCCACGTCTCGCCCAGCTCGAGGCCCAGGCTGCGGCCCGTGAAGTCCAGCCACCGCTGGTTCACGTACGTCCGCCGGCCGTCGACACCGGAGAACCACACCATCATCGGCGCGCTGTCCGCCATCCGGCGGAAGCGCTCCTCGCTCTCCCGCACCGCCCGCTCGGCCTGCTGGCGCGCGAGCGCGCTGGCGAACACGGCCGCCAGCAGCCGGAGCCGTGGGATCAGCTCATCGGGCCAGGGGCGCTCCTCGCGGAGCATGCCCACTGAGAGCGTGGCGGTGACCGCGCCGCCGACGACGAGCGGGACCACGACCGTGGAACGGGTGCCGAGCCGTGTCAGGCACTCTCGGTCCGCCGTCGCCTCGGGCGGGAGATCCGCGAGCCGTCTGAGCGCCACGACCTGGCCCCGGCGGACCTGGGACACGATCCAGGGCACGGCCACGCCCCGGATCGACTCGCGGAGCGGCGTCACGCCTTCCCGCGTCCAGGAATGCGTGGCCAGGACCAGGTCCGACGAGGCGGACAGCGTTCCCACGGTGGCCCGGTCCGCTCCCAGGTCTTCCACGATGCGTCGCAGGCCGATCCCGATTTGCTGGTCCACCTCGGTCACCGGGCCTGCCGCGAACATGGCCGACAGGTCGGACAGCAGGGTCTCGAAGCGCAGGCGCTCGGCGAGAGCGCGCCGGACGCGTCGGCGCTGGACGCGATGCACGAGGAGCGCCGTGATCAGCGCGCTCTGCAGCAGCAGGAGCGCGGCCGCGCCGATGATGAGCCCACGATGGCGCTCCCACAGGGACGGCTCGCGGAACAGGACGTCGGTGCCGGGCGGCAGGCGCCGCTCGTCGAGCTCCCAGCGCTGGATCTCGCGCCAATCGACGATCGGCCGCGTCGTTTCGGCGTCGGTCGGATCCGGCCGCTCGCCCGACAGCACGCGGAAGGCGAGCCGCGCACCGGTTCGCCCGTGGGCCTCGTAGTCGACGACGTCGCCGCCCACGCTGCCCGCGCCCACGGCGTGATCCTGGAGCACGTAGACGGGCACGCTGGAGGCGCGGGCGATGCGGGCGATGGCGTCCCGCGTGTTGAAGGTCTGGCCGGTCGCGTCCCGGACGAACGCGCCCATCAGGACGACCGTGTCCTCCGTCAGCGACGCGACCTGCGTGGTGATCTGCTGGATCGACGCCCCGCGTCATGTAGCTGACCTCGAGCCCGCCGGGGATGGCCGCGAGCTGCTGGCGAGCCGCTGTCTGCCACACCAGGTCCGAGGGCGCCGATCCCGAGATGACGACGGCGCGACGGATCCCCGGCTGGAGCCGTCGCGCGAGATCCAGGGTCTCGGTCCAGTTCTGGCGCTGCCAGGTGCCGGTGACGTCGACGCTCAGCCGGAGATCGGTGACGCTCGACCGGTCCACGCTGAGGAAGACGACGGGAGCCCCCGAGAACAGATCCGCCCGGTTCTGCAGCGCGACGCGGAGCGCGCGGCTTCCGGCGGCGACGATGAGGTCGATGTCGTGCGATCCGTACTTCCGGCGGAGGAGCGCGTGGAGCTCGCTGCTGGGGCACGTCGCCGTCGAAGAGCGTGAGGTCCAGATACTCGGTGTAGAAGTAGACGGGAAACGGGGCTTCCGCCTCGAGCGTGTCGCGGAACGCCTCGTCGAGCCGGATCACCGGCGGCGACAGTCTCGGGTAGGCGTGCAGCAGCAGGACGTACCGGGACGGTCCGTGGCGGTCCCGATCGCGGTCGGCCGGCCCGATCGGGGCGGCCGCTGCCTGAGCGGTGAGGAAGAGGACCAGTCCGGCCGCGGCCAGAATTCCGTACGGGCGGCGGCCGGTGAAGCTCGGCTGCAGCACTCATCCTCCTTCCAGCGTTCCTCCGAAAGTACACTTCCGGCCCGAAGGCTCCAAGAGCTTTGACCCGTGGTGGCGCCGGGGCAAGCAGAGCGGGCTAGCTTCGCCGCCCGCTCCCATGCAATCATGCCCGTGCGCGGAGACCCCGAGCCCGCGCGGAAGCGAGGGCGATCCGTTGGCAGGACCGAGCGAAGCCCGTCCGGCACGGACCGCCGCAAGCGCTCATTCCCGGCGGACGATGTGGCGGCGCCGGCTCGCGACGGGATCGGTCCTGGCCGCAGGCCTCGTCCTGGGTGCCTGCTCCTTTCAGTTCGGGCAGGGATCGGACTCCCCCGACCAGTCCTCGCAGACTCCTCAGCGACCGGAACCGGCTCTACCGGCAGGAGCAAGAGCAGGTGGAGCGGCAGTACCAGTTCGACCGGGTCGGACCGTCGGATCGCTGACCGCCGGGTCGGCTTCCCGCGCGGGGCGGCTTCCGCCTGAGCGGTTGACGACGTGCGGGTGAGTACGCGATCAGGCCGCCGGCCTCGAGGTGGCTCGGAGTCGTCGCGGTCGCGTTGGACTCCAGATCAAGACACGCGCCGCGCTGATCGACATCGAGGGCACCTCCGGCATCCTGCCCGACATCCGGCTGATCCTGAACTGGCCCTTGCCGCTCCTGTAGCCACCCGCGGCCCCGCGGGGAGCTCCGTTCGGACGCGCTTGGACCTGGCGGCTCGCTGTGGCATTTCCGCCGGACGGGCGCACAATGAGAAAAGCGGGTCTCGCGGGATGAACCGATTCGATCACGCTACGGGCCAGTCCGGAGTCATGGAAGCCGGCGGCGATACGACCGAGGTTCCGGTCACGCTGTCGGCCTTCGGCGCGCCGGCCACGTCAGGCGTCGCCGTCGTCCTGCACCGGAGCCTCGCCTCCCGAGCCAGGCGGGCCGGTGTGGCGCTGGGCATTGCGTGGCTCCTCGCCTTTCCGGCGATATTCCTTCCCGTGGCGCACTTCGTCCTCGTGCCCGGTCTGATCGTCGGCGGAGTGGTCCTGGCGGCGATGCGCCTCGCGGAGACGCGCGCCCTGGCGCGCGTGCGGGGTGTCTGCCCGCGGTGCAAGGCGATACTGGACCTGTCGCCGGGCGGCCGTTTCCGGCTTCCGCGCGCGGTGCAGTGCGTCCGCTGCCGCAACGAGCTCACCCTCGCGGCCCCGGCCGCGGCGTGAGCGAACGCGAACGGCCCCGCGCTCGGCGCGACGACGCGGGGCACACCGGAGAAGAAGGATGAGAACGCAGATCTCCCGAGCCCTCCTCGTGGCGCTGGCCGTCCTTCTCGTCGGCGGGTGCGCCGGCACCGGGACGCAGGCGGCGAAACCTCTGCCTCCGGCCAAGGCGCTCCAGCCGACCGACCTCGCCAGCCTGGCCGGGGAATGGGAGGGCACGCTCGAGGGTGGCAGCGGGCCGTTCACCGGGCGCCGGACCTCGCTGGTCCGCGTCACCGTGGCGCCGGACGGGTCGTACACGTCGAACATCAGCGGCCAGCCGGGCGCCGGCAAGGGAAGGATCGAGGACGGGAAGGTCGTCTTCGAGGGCTCGGCGACGCGCGGCGTCGCCACGTACCACGAAGGCGACGGCCGCCGCGTCCTCAAGGGCGAAGGCACCTGGGTCGGCTTCGATGGTCGGAGCGCGTTCGAGCTGACGAAGCGCTGACAGCGGCGAGCTCGCCCGTCGCCGGCTGATCGCAGCCGCGATCCGCCCGAAGGTCGCCATCCGAATGGCGGGGGTCAGCAGGATACTGTCGTTGCGCACCCCAACCGGAGGAGGCGCCGGCGGCTCGTACTTCTGGACGGACGACTTCTCGGGCTGGTCCGTCGGAGCCGACATCGGGCTGAAGTTCTGATCCCTTCCCGCCCGCCAGGAGGCACTGAAAGGGCGCGCGGGGGCCCTCCCGGAGCGCGTGCTAGGATAGCGCCCACTTCGCGCCCGGAGGGCGGACATGAGGACCCGAATTGCCCTGCTGCTCGGCGGTGCGGTGACCCTCGGCCTCTTCCTCCGCGCCGTTGCTCCCGCCGAGGAGACCCGGATCGCGCAAGCGGCGGGCCCCGCATCCGCCGAGCTGGCGGCGCGCGGCCGCGAGCTCTTCAACGACCGAGAAGCTGAGCGACGACGACCTGCGGGACCTGGTCGAGTTCCTGACGACCCTGTGAGCACGAGCACGCCCGAGGAGGAGCGGAATGACCGGAGGCGGCCCGCAGTACGACGCGGTCATCGTGGGGGGCGGCCACAACGGCCTGACCGCCGCCTGCTATCTGGCGGGCGCCGGCCTGTCCGTCGCCGTTCTCGAGCGCGGGAGCGTCGTCGGGGGCGCCGCCGTCACCGACGAGCTCATCCCCGGGTTCTGCGTCTCCACCGGCTCCTACGTGCTCTCGCTCATGCCGCGGCGCATCCTCGACGAGCTGGATCTGTGGTCGGCCGGTCTCCAGTACCTCGCGCGGGACCCGCGGATCTTCGTGCCGTTCCCCGACGGCACCTCGCTCACCTGGTGGGGCGATCCCGACCGGCTGCACGCCGAGCTGGCCAAGATCTCCCCGCGCGACGCCAAGCGCTTCGCGGACTACGAGGCGTTCATCGAGCGAGCCGCGTCCGTGATGGACCGGTTCATCCTCCGCAACCCTCCGTCGTGGGCGGAGGTCGCCGCCGAGTTCCGCACCCCTGCGGACCTCACGATCTTCCAGAAGTGCTTCCTCGGATCCGCCGCCGACATCGCCGAGCACTTCTTCGAGAGCGAGAAGCTTCAGGCCGTCGTCGCGGCCACCGGCATCATCGGCACGTTCCGCGGCCCGCGGGACGCGGGGACGGGGTACGTGAAGCTCTATCACTCCATGGGGATGGCCACCGGAAATCGCGGGGCGTGGACGTACGTCAAAGGAGCCATGGGCGCGGTGACCCAGGCGCTGGCGCGGGTGGCGACCGCCCGCGGCGCCGTGATCCGGACGGGCGCGGAGGTGCGCCAGATCCTGATCCGCGACGGGCGCGCGACCGGCGCCGTCCTCGCGGACGGCGAGGAGGTCCGCGGGCGCGTCGTGCTGTCGAACGCGGATCCCGTGCGCACCTACCTGCGCCTCGTGCCCGGACGGGAGCTGCCGGAGGACTACCGGCGCGCGGTGGAGGCCATCAAGATCGAGAGCCCCGTGATGAAGATCAACATGGCCATCACGGAGCCGCCGCGGTTCAGCATGCTGCCGCCGGACCGTGTCCGCGAAGGCTACTCCGGCGGCATGTTCATCGCGCCCTCCATCGACTACATGCAGCGGGCGTGTGACGAAGCCCGGGCCGGCCGGCCCGCCGCGCACCCGTTCCTGAACGTCCACCTCCAGTCGGCGGTGGACGACTCGGTCGCGCCTCCTGGCCGCCACACCCTGTCGATCTTCACCCAGTACTTCCCGTACCGGCTCGCGGAGGGGACCTGGGACCAGCGTCGCGACGCGATCGCCGACCAGGTGCTGGCGGAGCTCGGGAGCTACGCCCCGAACGTGCCCGGCTCGGTGCTCGCGAGACAGGTCCTCGCGCCCCCGGATCTCGAAGCCCGGTTCGGTCTGACCGGGGGCCACATCTTCCACGGCGAGCTGGTGCCGGAGCAGGCGTTCGACCTGCGCCCGGTGCCGGGATCGAGCTCGTACGAAGGGCCGATCCGCGGGCTCTACCTCTGCGGCTCCGGGGCGTGGCCCGGCGGCTGCGTGATGGGGGCGCCCGGCCACAACGCCGCCCACGAAGTCATCGCCCGTTTCCGGGCTGGTCGCAGCTGATCCCGGATCGTGCCCTCATGAGGCCGGCTGTTTCCCCAGGCCGGCTCCGACTCCCGGCGCGCGGTGGCCGCTAGTATTGATTCTGTAATGCCAGAACGCTGGCCAAGCCGGGCCGGATGGCCTATCCTTCGGGTTAAGGTGGTATATCCCCCCGCGCGAGCACATCGGGCCGGTATCCGTCCCGAATCCCGACGAGCCCACCATCCGCCCCGCTGGGGCGTGGCGGTCGCGCTCCTGGCTGTCTCTGTCGCGCTCGCCGGCTGTCAGCAGGAGGTCCCGGCGACGGCGTCGCCGAAGAAGACGGACTCCGGAACGCGCCGGTGCCAGCCCTCGAGCGGTGCGGGTCGTTCCGGCCGCGGAGGCGACCGTCGCGCGCACCGTGAGCGCCACCGGGACCGCTGGCCGCCGACGAGCAGGTGGTCCTGGGCACGAAGATCGTGGGCCGGCTGGCCGAGATCACCGTCGACCTCGGCAGCCTGGTCAAGCAGGGCCAGCCCGTCGCGCGCATCGACACGAAGGACTACCAGTACCGCCTGGATCAGGCGGTCGCGGCGCTGAAGCAGGCCCGCGTCCGCCTCGGTCTTCCGGCCGACGGCGACGACGACCGCGTGGACCTCGCCCAGACCGCTGTGGTACGCCAGGCGAAGGCACTGCTCGACCAGGCCCAGCTCCAGCGCGACCGGCTGGCGCAGCTCTGGGAGCGGCAGCTCGTCGCCCGGGCGGAGCTCGACGCCGCGGTCTCGGCCTTTCAGGTGGCCGAGGGCCGGTACCAGGACGCGCTCGAGGAGGTCCAGAATCGCCAGGGAATGCTGCTGCAGCGGCGCTCGGAGGTGGAGCTCGCGCGCCAGCAGATCGCCGACACCGTGATCGCCTCGCCGATCGAAGGCGCCGTGGTCGAGCGTCAGGCGTCCGTGGGGCAGTACCTCGCGGCCGGGGCGGCGGTGGTGACCATCGTGCGCGTGCACCCGCTGCGACTTCGGCTGTCGGTGCCGGAGCGCGAGGCCGCGAGCGTTCGCCGGGGACAGCCCGTCCGCGTGTCCGTGGACGGTGACCCCACGGCATATTCGGGCATCGTGGCGCGCTTGTCCCCGGCGGTCGCCGAGCAGAACCGGACGCTGCTCATCGAGGCGGAGGTCCCGAACACGAACGGCCGCCTCCGTCCGGGCTCGTTCGCCAAGGCCGAGGTGGTCGTGCAGGCGGACGACCGCATCGTGACGGTGCCGGCGACGGCGCTGGTCACGTTCGCCGGCGTGGAGAAGGTGCTCACGGTCCGCGACGGCAAGAGCGAGGAGCTGCGCGTGACCACCGGCCGCCGGCTGGGCGACCGGATCGAGGTCGTCGCGGGCCTGAAGGCGGGGCAGCCGGTCGTCGATCCCCCGGGCAACCTCACCGGCGGCCAGGCCGTCACGGTCGAGAAGTAGGGGACTTCCAGGTGCAGAAGCTCGCCGAAGTCTGCATCCGCCGGCCAGTGTTCGCCACGATGATCGTGCTCGCCCTCGTCGTGGTGGGCAGCGCGAGCTACTTCCGGCTGGGCGTCGATCGCTTCCCCTCCGTCGAGCTGCCCACGGTCAGCGTCCGCACCGAGCTGCCCGGCGCCTCCGTCGAGGAGATGGAGACGCAGGTCACGCAGAAAATCGAGGAAGCGGTCAACACCATCCAGGGCATCACGGAGCTTCGCTCCCTGACCGGGCCCGGCACGAGCAACGTGACGGTCACGTTCTCGCTCAGCCGCTCCGTCGACGTCGCCGCCCAGGACGTCCGCGACAAGGTGGCGAACGCGGTCCGCCTCCTGCCCGACGACATCCTGCCGCCGACGGTCTCCAAGCTCGACAACGACCAGGCCCCCGTGATGACGCTGGCGGTCTCGGGGAACCGGAGTCTCCGCGAGCTGACCGAGATCGCCGACAAGACGGTCAAGGTCGACCTCGAGCGCGCGCTGGGCGTCGGCGAGGTGCGGCTGGTCGGCGGCCTCCTGCGGGCCGTGAACATCTGGGTCGAGGCGGACCGACTGGCGGCCTACCAGATCCCGATCACCGCCGTCCGCGACGCTATCATCCGCCAGAACGCCGATCTCCCCGGAGGCAACGTCACCGCCGGCAGCCAGGAGCAGTCTCTCCGCACCATGGGCCGGGTGGTCGATCCCCGGTCGTTCAACGACCTCGTGGTGGCCACGATCAACGGGGCGCCGGTGCGCGTGCGCGACATCGGCCGGGCCGAGGACGGCACGAAGGAGCAACGCTCGGCCGTTCGGGTCAACGGGGTCCCGACGGTCATCCTCGACGTGCGGCGGCAGTCGGGCACCAACACCGTGGCCGTGATCGAGGCAGTCAAGGGGAACCTGGCGCGGCTCACGCCGACGCTCCCCAGCGACGTGAAGCTGGAGATCATTCGCGACCAGTCCCGGTACATCTACGCGGCGCTCCACGAGATCAATATCCACCTCGTGCTGGGCAGCATCCTGGCCTCGCTGGTGGTCATGGCCTTCATGCGGAGCTGGCGCTCGACGATCATCGCGGCGGTCGCCATCCCGGCGTCGGTGATCTCGGCGTTCGGCATGATGGCGGCCCTCGGCTTCACGCTCAACAGCGTGACCATGCTGGCCCTGGTGCTGATGGTCGGCATCGTGATCGACGACGCCATCGTCGTGCTGGAGAACATCTTCCGCTTCGTCGAGGAGAAGCGGATGGGCCCCTTCGAGGCCGCCCGGGCGGCGACCGCCGACATCGGGCTCGCGGTCATGGCCACCACCCTCTCGCTCGTGGTCATCTTCGTGCCGGTGTCCTTCATGTCTTCGGTCTCGGGGCGCTTCCTCTACCAGTTCGGCCTCACCGCGGCGGTCTCCGTGCTCGTGAGCCTCCTGGTCTCGTTCACCCTGACCCCGATGATGAGCGCCCGGATGCTCCGCGCGGCGGACGCTGGCGGCGAGCACGACGCGGCGCGCTCGAGGCGCGGCTTCTACCGCTTCATCGATGGTACCTACGGATGGCTCCTTCGCCTGGCGATCCACCCCGCCGGGCGCGTGGTGGTGGTGGTCCTGGCGCTCGCGGTGATCGCCTCGTCCGTCCCGCTGTTCGGCTGGGTGAAGCGCGAGTACGTGCCGACGGACGTGGACGAGGCCGAGTTCGAGATCTGCTACGAGGGGCCCGAGGGCATGAGCCTCACCGCCATGGACGAGGTGGTGCAGGCGATGGACCGCGAGATCCGCACGGTCCGCGGAATCCGGCTGGTCCTGCTGACCGCGGGCAGCAACTTCCTCGGCCGGGTGAACCAGGGCGGCGGGTACGTGCGGATCGCGCCGCACGCCGAGCGCACCGTCACGCTGCGCGCGGCTCTGGGACGGGCTCCGGCGCGGCGATCCCGGCGCGGCCTTCCGCGGCAACTACACGCAGCGCGAGGTGATGCAGGAGGTCCGGCAGCGCCTCCGCAAGTTCCGCGACATGCGCATCACCATCCGGAACATCCCGGGGTTCAACATCGGCGGCGGCAACTTCGACATCGACTACGTCATCCGCGGGCCCGAGCTCACGACGCTGGCGACCCTCGGCGAGCAGCTGCGCCAGCGCGCCGTCCAGATGGGCGGCATGCTCGACCTCACCACGACGCTCCGTCTCGACCGGCCCGAGCTGCGGGTCCAGGTGGACCGGGAGCGGGCGGCGGACCTCCGGGTCGACGTCGAGCAGATCGCCACCGCCCTCCGGCTGATGGTCGGCGGGGACCAGGAGGTCTCGCGCTTCCATGATCCCTTCCTCGACCAGGACTACGACGTCCAGCTCCGCCTGAGCGCGGCGGACCGGAGCGACCCCGGAACGATCTCGCGACTGTACGTCTCGCGCGCCTCGGCGGGCTCCGCGACTGCCCTCGGCGCGGCGCCTCAGGTTGGCCTGGCGCCCGGCGGCGGGCTCGTCCGCCTGGACAGCGTCGTCAAGATCGCCCCCGCCCAGACGGCGTCCCGCATCGACCGGTCGGAGCGCCAGCGCGAGAACCGGCTCCGCGGAGTCATCGCGCCCGGCTACGGCCAGGCCGACCGGATGGACGCGCTCAAGCAGGCGACCGCCGAGATGAACCTGCCCGCCGGCTACGTCACGTCCATCTCGGGCCGGGCCCGAGAGTTCGAAAGGACGTTCGTCGAGTTCCTCTGGGTCTTCCTGCTGGCCGTGATCTTCATGTACATGATCCTGGCGTCCCAGTTCGAGAGCCTGGTCCACCCTCTGAACATTCTCCTCTCCCTCCCGCTCGCCGTCCCGTTCGCGCTCTTCTCGCTCTGGTACACCGGCAACACGCTGAACCTCTACTCCGCGCTCGGCATCCTCGTCCTCTTCGGCGTGGTCAAGAAGAACGCCATCCTGCAGGTCGACCACATGAACGCTCTCCGCCACGAGGGACACGATCTCCGCACCGCCGTCCTGCAGGGCAACCGGGACCGCCTGCGGCCCATCCTGATGACGACGCTGGCACTCGTCGGCGGCATGCTGCCGCTCTGGGTCGGCACGGGCCCGGGGTCGGAGGAGCGGCGCGCGATCGCGGTCGTGGTCATCGGCGGGCAGACACTCTCCCTCCTCCTGACGCTCCTGGTCACGCCGGTCGCGTACCTCCTGCTCCACGATCTGGTCCGGATGCTGAGCCGTCGCCGCCGTGCGCCCGCGGCTTCAGTGGCGCCCGCGCATCACCACGCGGCGGAGGCGCCCGCGACCGGGATCGCGGTCGCGAGCCCACGCGAGCGAGAGCCGAAACGGCGGAGTTCGGCCCCAAGAGACGATCCCATCGATCGACGGCCGCGAAGTCGCGCCTCCCGTTCCGGGAAAGCTCGAGGCCCAGTCCCCGTAGACCCGCTCCGCCCGCCTCGATGAGTGCGGGCGCATGGATCTTCCCGGCCGGTCGCCTTTCGGCCTTGAATCCCGCCGTCGAGCCGGCCGCCATGAGCGGCCCGATCTCTCCGGGCGAGCTACGCGATGGTGGCGTCCGCCGTCGGGTGCACGGCCGGCGTGTAGCCCGCGGCGATGGCCGCGACCGTGGAGCGGGGGGTCAGCACGGTGACCCGCTGGCGCCCGGGACGAGGGCGGGGCGCGCCATACCCTGCGGGCGACCATGGGAGGAGGGTGCCACGCCAGAGCAGCAGCGCTTCGCCGGCATCCGCCACCACGAACACGCCGTCCGGAAGCGCGGAGAGATCCGCGGGGTAGGTGACCGGCCGACGGTCGGCGGCGAGCCGGTCGCGATGGAGCTCCCGGTCGATCGCCTCCGTGAGCGCATCGCTCGCGACGCCCCGCTCCGGGTTGCCACGGAGCCACGCCGCCCGGAAGCGCCGGAGATCGGGCCGGCGGCATTCCCCGCAGGGGCGATGGCCGGCGGCCAGCGCGGTCGCCTCGTCGAGGAAGAAGAGCTCGGTGTAGCGATTCGGCGCCATCACCGGGCGGTGCCGGCCCCGGAACTCGAGCCAGCACGTCACCCACGCCCGGTAGCTCGGCACCACGCGGCGCACGATCCGGCGCGCGGCGTCGTGGAGGCGCCCGCGATTGCCCATGAGCGTCCCGCGCGCGGGCGTGGCGATGAGCTCGCCGAACGGGGTCACCCGGTTCTGGAGGGGGTGCGGCGACGTCAGAGCAGGCTCGCGATGGTCGCGCCGAGCAGCGAGAGCTCGTGGGGCTCCGACAGGCGATGGCCGCCGTCCTTCACCAGCGTCACCGCCACGTCGCGGTCCCGGATGGCCTCGGCGAGCCGCATCGAGGTCGCCCACGGCACGTCGGCATCCTGCGTCCCGTGGAGCAGGCGGACCGGGCCGGGCACGTCGAGGGGCGAGCGGAGGAGCAGGCGCTGGCGGCCGTCCTCGACCAGGGCCCAGCTGAAGGGCATGGGCTCCCCGTAGGCGGACGGGAGGTGGATGACGCCGTCCTGCTGGAGCGTCGCGCGCTGCTCCTCGCCGAGGCGAGCCCAGAGAAGGTCCTCGGTGAAATCGGGCGCCGCGGCGACGCCCACCAGCGCGTGGATGCGCGCCCGCATCGCGAGCGCGGCGAGCAGCATGACCCAGGCGCCCATGCTCGACCCGACGAGGAGCAGCGGTCCCCGCGTGCGCGACGTGAGGATCGCGAGGGCATCGTCGCGCCACGCGCCGATCGTCCCGTCGACGAGCCGGCCCGACGAGCGCCCGTGTCCCTGATAGTCGAAGCGGACGAAGGCGCGGTCGCGGGCGCGGCACCAGTCCTCGAGGTAGCGCGCCTTCGTTCCCGTCATGTCGGACGCGTACCCGCCCAGGAAGACGATGGTCGGGCCGAGGCCGGGGTGGGCGACGTAGGCGAGGCGGGCGCCGCTCGGGGCGTCGAGGTACGAGACGGGCGGCTCGGCCGACGGCGGGGGCGACGCGCTCACGCGGGATCCGGAGCCGCCGCCCGCCTCTCCGCCCTCACGCGACCGGCGGCCCGAAGACGACGGCGCGCAGCCGGGTCGGCGTGTACGCGTTGCACGGGTTCCGCTCCTGCGGGCAGTTCGAGATGGCGACGAGGAGATCCGTCTCCGCGCGGAGGTCGACGTAGTCGCCGGCCTTGGAGACGGGCTCCGCGATGCCGATCTTGCCGTCGCCGATCGGCACGTTCATGAAGATGTTGAAGCTGTAGGGGACCTCCTTGAGCGGGATCCCGAACGGGCGGAGGGCCGCCTCGAAGTTGGAGCGGCAGTTGGGCGTGTCCGCCACGCCGTAGCGCCAGCGGTTCGTGCCCTCGCTGCAGGAGCCGGCCAGGAGATCGTGGAGACCGCACGTATCGGCGGTGATCGTCATCAGGGTGCCGCACCGGTCGGACAGGAGGAGGTGCCCGGTGCTGATGTGGATCGTCCCCTGGATGAGAGCCGTGTTGTGCACCGAGAGCTTCTCGCTCGTGTCGGGCCGCCGGAAGCAGACGAAATCGGCGACCTGCTGGCCGTCCACGTCGACCACGCGGACCGTCTGTCCGCGGTCGACGGTGAAGGCCGTGCGGCCCCGGGCGGGGAGCATCTCGTCGCGGAGGACCGGACCTGGCGCGTCGGTCGTCGGCATGCGGCCTCCTATGGAGCGCAGGTTATCGTGCAGTGTCTCGTGTTCAAGATAGTCTGGCGCACCTCACTCAGCAACGCGGTCTCAGATGGCCGGACAGACGCAGTGCTGTCTCTCCACCCATCGGTCCGCATATCCAGGACATACGAAGCGTAAGAGCGGAGTGCCCTGCCGGCGGCCGTGTCGTCGGCAGGGACCTGCGCTCAGCCCCAGCGCGGCTGAGCGTCCGGATCGATCCCGAGCGTCAGCTTGGCCACGACCTCGTGGCTCAGGGCGGCGTTGGCCGGATGAATCCGGCTGAGTCGGGCGTCCCGGAACAGTCGCTCGATGCCGGAGGCGGCGAAGATTCCGTAACCCCCGGCGAGGTCGAGGGCGGTGTCCACCACCTTCCAGGCCGCCTCCACCGTCCGGTACTTCGCGGCGACGATCTTCACTGGCCACGCGCCGCCGTGGTCAACTCCCTGGGTCCAGTCATCGGCAAGCCGGTCGAGCTGGGGCCCGATCCCCTCCAGCTCGATCACCATGTCCGCGACGCTGTGCTGCACCTCGGGGTGGTGGATCAGCGAGCCGCGGGAGATGCCGATCGACGTTTTGGTCTTGAGGTTGTTCACCGTCAGGTCCAGCACGTGGCGGGCGAGCCCGTAGTAGACGTTGGCGAAACCGGTGAGCGCCCAGGCGAAGATGGCCAGGATGAAGAGGTCGGCGCCGGCGAACCCGGTCGGGACCACGCGGGCGATGTATCGGTCGGGTACGAAGGCCCCCTGGAGCACGGTGTCCTGGCTGGCGGTCGCCCGCATCCCGAGGACGTTCCAGGTCTCCTTGATCGAGTACCCCTCCGTCGCCCTGGGCATGAAGGCGTGCACGATCTTGGGCTTCGCTGGATCGCTCGAATCCATTCCGTGCATCCCGAGGTACGTCCAGACCGGCGTCAAGCTCCCGAAGGACTTGTGGCCGGTGAAGCGGTAGCCGCCCGCGACCCGCTCGGCCTTCGTGGTGGAGAGGAACAGCGGAATGTCGTTGCCCCGCTCGGCATGTCCCGCCGCGAAGACCTCGCCGCCTACCGCCCCACGGAGGATCCACTCGAGGGACCGGTCGCCGGCGCGCCAGAGGTCGGCGGCCACCCCGACCCAGTAGAGGTGCATGTTCATGGCCAGGGCGGTGGCGTGCGCGTAGGAGGCGAGGCGGCGCTGCTCGCGCATGCACTCCGCGAAAGTGAACCCCCGGCCCCCCAGTTCCCGCGGCACGGCGATGGCGAGATAACCTGCCTCGCGGAGCTCGTCGAAGTCCTCCTGGAAGAAGCGGTTCTCCCGGTCGTAGCCGGGCGCGCGCGCCCCGAACCGTTCGAGCATCCCGTCGGACAGGATCGTGGACGCGGTGGGCGCAGCCATGCTCGTCCCCTCCTACTCGGGTTCGCTTAGCCAGAAGGTCATGTCCATCGCACGGTAGAGCTCGCGGGCCGCGGCGGCCGCCGTCGCGGCTGCTTCTCGGTCGACCCGTCGCGCATACAGGCGGCCGAGGCCTCGGTGGCAGTGCGCCTGGAGTGGTCGCATGCCGAGCTCCTCGGCCAGAGCGAGGGCCTTCCGGTAGTTTTCCTCGGCCCGGTCGAGGGCGGGCGTCTCGCGCGCAACCTCGATCGCCGCGAGGAGCCGGAGAGCGTGCGCCTCGTAGCCGCGCTCGCGGTGCTCCTGCGCGAGGTCGAGGGCCTGGGCGGCGAGCGGGAATGCCGCTTCGGTCCGACCTGCCCGCACGTGCGCCTCGGCGAGGCGGGCCAGCCGGAGCGAATGGTTGGCCTTGAGCTTGATGGCCACCGCCCGTTCGACCGCCTCCTCGAGGAGCGGCAGCGCCTCGCTGACGCGCCCGAGATGTGTGTACGCTGCGCCCAGGGCGGACGCGAGGAAGGGCCAGACCCGGCCGGTGACCTCATCCATCTCGCGAGGTAGACCGGGTTCTAGGACGGCGACGGCGCGCGCAAAGTCCCCCTTGGCCACGTACACGTTCCCGAGGCCGGCGCACCCGACGATCAGGCTGAAGCCCGGGTCTGAGGCCTCGGCGATCCGGAGCGCCTCCTCACCGATCGCCTGTGCCTCGCCAAACTCCCCGCGCTCGGCCAGACAGTACCCCAGCCAGGCTCGGGAGAAGACGGAGGGCAACCCCGATGTGTAGCAGCGATCGTGCAGGAGGTCGCCGGTGATCAGGTCGAGGTTCTTGCGGAGGGCGTAGATGGCCCGGGCGTGCTGGCCGAGCGAATGGTGCGCCTGGCCGAGCCAGAGGTTCGTCGCTGCGAGCAAGGGCATCTGCCAGGCAGAGGCCATGAGCGGGACCGCCCCCAGCAGCCTCTGGGCCGCCCTGATGGCATGCTCGTGATCACCCATCCACCAGGCCGCGCCGGGGTTGTCGATGCCAGCGAGCCCGCTCGGGAAGCCGTCCAGGCTCGGCAGGTCGCTGTCCCGCAAGTAGGCCACGGCGCGGTCCCAGACCTCGCCGCGGAAGGCATGAAGCGTGAGCCAGCTCGACCGCTCGCCTGCCCGCCCTGGGTACAAGGTCTCGAAGGCCCGGACGATCCGGGCGTGCAGGTCGCGCCGCCGCTCCTGAAGCAGGCCCCCATAGGCCACCTCCTGGGTCAGGGCGTGCTTGAACGTGTACTCCAGCTCGGGGAAGAGCGCGGTCTCGTACAGGAACTCGGCCGCCTGGAGACGTCCGAGACACTGGCGGAGAGTCTCCTCAGGAGTGTCGGCGATGGCCTGCCAGAGGGCGAACGGCACGTCCTTGCCGATGACGGCCGCGGTCTGGAGCAGGGTCTTGTCCTCTAGCGGGAGGCGATCGATCCGAGCGGCGAGGATGGCCTGCACCGTAGCCGGCACCTGGATGGTGTCGAAGGGGCGCGCCAGGTGATAGCCGCCACGCGCCCCGGCCAGCGCTCCCGCTTCCACGAGCGTCCGCACGCTCTCCTCGAGGAACAGGGGCACCCCCTCCGTCCGCTCGACTAACAGGCGCTTGAGCGGCTCGAGCGTCTCGTCCTCCCCGAGCAGCGTGCGGAGCAACTCGTCCGCGCTCTCTGCTGGCAGAGGGTCGAGCCGGAGCTGGCTGTAGTAGGTTTTGCTCCCCCAGCCGTGGCGGTACTCCGGCCGGTAGTTGACCAGGAGGAGCAGCCGCGCCGTCGGGAGGCTCTCGACCAGGGCGTCGAGGAGTCCCTGGGTCTCGGAATCCACCCAGTGGAGGTCCTCGAAGACCAGGCAGAGCGGTTGGACCTGAGCTCTCGCGGAGGAGCATCCGACGCAGGCCGTCGATCGTCCGCCGCCTGCGCTGCCCGGGGTCGAGAGCGTCCCACGAGGCATCCTCCGTCGGCACGTCCAGAAGTGAGAGGAAGCCCGGCACCATGGCACGCAGCGACTCGTCGAGCGTCAGGAGCTTGCCCGTCACCTTCTCCCGGATGCTGCGGGCGTCGTCGCGCGCCTCGATGCGGAAGTAGCTCTTGCAGAGGTCGATGACGGGCAGGTACGAGCTGGCCTTGCCGTAGGAGACGGAGCTCGATTCGAGGACGAGCCACCCTTGGGTTCGGTGCGAGTGGATGAACTCCCAGAGCAGGCGCGACTTCCCCACCCCCGGCTCGCCCACCGCGGCGACGACTTGTCCCTGAGCCCCACGCGCCTTTTCGAGAGCGTGGCGGAGATGGTCGAGCTCATGGGTGCGCCCCACGAACCGGGTGAGTCCCCGCGCCGCCGCCGCCTGGAGCCGCGTGCGCGTCGCTGACGGTCCGGCCAGCTCGAACACCTCGACTGGGCTCGCCATTCCCTTGACCGGGACGGGGCCGATCGGGACGACCTCGACGAAACCCTCGGCCAGCCGGAGCGTCTCGGCGGTTATCCGCGTCGAGCCCGGCGGTGCGAGCTGCTCCATGCGCGCGGCGAGATGCGTGGTCTGGCCCACCGCCGAGTAGTCCATGCGGAGATCGCTTCCGATCGCCCGCACGACTACCTCACCGGAATTGAGGCCCACGCGAACCTGGACCTCGATCCCGTGCTCTCGCCGGACCTCGACGGTGTACCGTCGAATCGCCTGCTGCATGGCCAGTGCGGCGTAGCAGGCGCGCACGGCATGGTCTTCGTGCGCCAGGGGGGCGCCGAAGAGCGCCATGATGCCATCCCCCATGACCTGGTTGACGGTGCCCTCGTAGCGGTGCACCGCCTCCATCATGCGCTCAAGAACGGGGTCCAGGAGCTTGCGCGCCTCCTCCGGGTCGCGGTCGGTGAGGAGCTCGAGCGAACCTTTCATGTCGGCGAACAGCACGGTCACCTGCTTCCGCTCGCCCTCGAGAGCGGGGCGGGAGGTGAGGATCTTCTCGGCCAGATAGGGAGGCGTATAGCTCTGAGGAGACGCAAGGCTCGGCGCAGCGACGGACGGGGTCGCAAGCGGCTTGCCGCACTCGTTGCAGAAGCGACTGCCCGGCAGGTTGGCGTGCCCACAGTCCGGGCAGACCGCCTCGAGTCGTTCGCCGCAGCCGCTGCAGAACTTGGCGCCTGGAGGGTTATCTTGCCGGCACCGGGGACAGCTCACGTCGGCCCTTGGTGCTCCCGTCCGGGTTGTGGCCGCCCCCGGCGCAAGCGACGGTGCTCCCTACGAACCTTCCTTCACCTCGACGATCTGGTCGGCCATGGCGCCGTGGGCCTCTCGGTGCACTGCCGCTGCCGCTTCCTTGCTGGGGGCCGTGCAGAGACAGAACACCTTGCCGGTCCCCTCGTCGTACCAGTACCGCATGTAGTTGACCCCGTACTTGGCCTGCACGGCGAGGTCTTTCTTGTGGGCCTCGGCCGCCATCTCTAGAGTGAGACCGTCGATCTTGTTGTGGACGTCCAGATAGAGGGGCATGGTCGACTCTCCCTCCTCGGGCCTCCCGAGCCCTGCGCGTTCGAGCAATCTTCCACGAGGCCCGGCGAGTATGCCAGGGAATCTACCGATGCCGCCTCTGAGTGTCAACGGTCGCCGCCCCACGGTCGCCGGCCCAGGGTCGCTCCCCCAGGGTGTCGCGGCGACCGGTCCCGCGGGACGTAAGCGACCAGAGTAGAGTAGGAGAGATGAGGGAGCCCGGGGCGATCCTCCTGGTCGCGTGCTACGAGCTCGGCCACCAGCCGCTCACGGTCGCCTGGGCGGCGGCGTTCCTGCGCGCGCGGGGCTACGCGCCCGCCGTCATGGACGTGTCCGTCGAGCCGTTCGATCCGGAGAAGGCGACCCGCGCGCGGCTCGTCGCCGTGTCCGTGCCCATGCACACGGCGCTCCGGGTCGGGACCGCGGTGATCGAGCGGGTGCGCGCCGCGAACCCGGGATGCCACGTGGCGGCGTGGGGACTCTATGCGCAGCTCAACGCCGACTACCTGCTCGCCCACGGCGTCGATTCGATCATCGGCGGAGAGGCCGAAGGAGCCCTCGTCGCTCTTGCCGAGGCGCTCGAGGCCGACACGGGCGCCCCCGTCCCCGGGGTGCGGACGACGGCGCGCCCGGCCGCGCCCGTCCTGTCGCGCCTCGGCTTCCCCGTCCCGAGCCGGGCGGCTCTCCCCTCGCTCAAGCAGTACGCCCGGCTCGAGCGGGACGGGCGGCACGAGCTGGTGGGGTACGTCGAGGCGAGCCGCGGCTGCAAGCACGTGTGCCGCCACTGTCCGATCCCGCCGGTGTACGGCGGGCGCTTCTTCGTCGTGCCGCCGGACGTGGTCATGGCCGACGTCCGCCAGTGCGTCGAGGCCGGAGCGACCCACGTCACGATGGGCGACCCGGATTTTCTGAACGGCCCTCGGCACGCGCTGGCCGTGGCCCGCGCCCTCCACGCCGAGTTCCCGCAGGTGACCTTCGACGTCACGGCGAAGGTCGAGCACCTCTTGCGGCACCGCGCCATGCTGCCGGAGCTCCGGACGCTCGGGTGCGCGTTCGTGGTGTCGGCGGTGGAGTCTCTCAGCGATACGGTGCTCCTCCACCTCGACAAGGGCCACACGCGGGCGGACGTCGTCGAGCTGGTCCGGCTGATGCGCGAGGTCGGCATTCCGCTCCGGCCCACCTGGGTGGCGTTCACGCCGTGGACGACCCTCGAGGACTACCGGGCAATGCTGGAGTTCGTCGACGCGGAAGGCCTGGTGGACTCGGTCGATCCCATCCAGTACTCGCTGCGGCTCCTGGTGCCGCCGGGCTCGCTCCTGGTCGATCACCCGGCGATGCGCCCCCACCTCGGCCCCCTGGTCGAGCGGGCGTTCTCCTACGCGTGGACGCACCCGGATCCGCGGATGGACGCCCTCCAGGCGGAGGTCGCCCGGATCGTGGAGGCGGCGGCGGAGGCGCACGCGGACGATGCCGCGACGTTCGACCAGGTGTGGCGTGCCGCCGGGATCGGGACCGCGGGCCGCCGGCCGGTGGAGCGCCTGGCGCCGGACCGTCCGCGCCCCCCGCGGCTGACCGAGCCCTGGTTCTGCTGAGCGGAGCCCACCGAGGGCCAGTTGGCCCTCCGCGGACGGCCGGTGGGCAGCGCGCTCTGACCGGGTCACCGGTCTTGGGGTGGGGTAGAATGGCTTGAAGCCAGGCCCCGGTCGTTCCGATCGTCGGGCCATGCTCACGAGGGAGGAGAAGCGATGGCGGAAGAAGGCGTCGCCCTGAAGGACAAGGTGCAGGAGCTGCTCGACACCGCCATCAACCCGGCTGTCTCGGGCCACGGCGGGTTCATCGAGCTGATCGACGTCAAGGACTCGACGGTCTACATCCGGATGTCCGGCGGCTGCCAGGGCTGCGGCGCGGCGGACGTGACGCTGAAGGCCGGCATCGAGCGCATGATCTTCGAGGAGATTCCCGAGGTCACCGAAGTCCTGGACACGACGGACCACGCCTCGGGCTCGAACCCCTACTACGCCCCCTCGAAGGCCTGATCCTGCCACCCCGACCGCCCGGGACTCTCGCCCGGGCGGCGGTGGGCGGGCGCGGGCGACACCTTTCCTGACGGAGTCCGCATGCTGCGCGTGCTGCTCCTGATCCCGACCACCACCTACCGGACGGAGGACTTCGTCGCCGCGGCGGCGAAGCTGGACGTCGAGATGGTGGTGGCCTCGGAGCGCCCGAACGTGCTCGAAGCCGCGCTGCCGGACAACCTCCTCACGCTGGACTTCGCCGAGCCCGGCAAGGCGGCGCGGTCCGTGGCGGAGTTCGCGCGGCGCCACCCGGTCGACGCGGTGGTCCCCGTCGACGATCGCACCACGGTCGTGGGGGCCGCCATCGCGGAGCGGCTCGGTCTCCGGTCGAGCTCCGTCGAGGCCGTCTCCACGACGCGGAACAAGCACCGGATGCGAGAGGCGTTCGCCCGGGCCGGCGTGCGATCCCCGCGGTTCACGCTGCTCAACGTCGCCGACGATCCCGAGGCCGCGGCGGAGCGCGCGACGTACCCCTGCGTCCTCAAGCCGACCATCCTCGCCGGCAGCCGCGGCGTGATCCGGGCCGACGATCCGCCCGCGTTCGTCGCGGCGTTCCGGCGGATCGCGGCGATCCTCGCGGAGTCGGACTCGGCGGGGCTCGGTGGCGGGCGCGAGGAAGTGCTGGTCGAGGACTTCATTCCGGGACGCGAGGTCGCCCTGGAGGGGCTGCTGGTTGCCGGCGAGCTGCATGTCCTGGCGCTGTTCGACAAGCCCGATCCGCTCGACGGACCGTACTTCGAGGAGACGATCTACGTGACGCCCTCGCGGCTGCCGGAGGACGTCCAGGCGGCGATCGCCGCCGAGGCGCGCTGGGCGGCCCGGGCGCTCGGGCTCGTCGAGGGCCCGATCCACGCCGAGCTGCGGGTCAACGAGCAGGGACCCTGGATGGTCGAGGTGGCCGCCCGCACGATCGGCGGCCTCTGCGCGCGGACGCTCCGCTTCGGGGCCGGCGTCTCGCTGGAGGAGCTGGTGATCCGCCACGCGCTCGGCATCAAGCTCGACTCGCTCGAGCGGGAGCGCAGGCCCGCCGGCGTCATGATGATCCCGATCCCGCGCGGCGGGGTGCTCCGGGCGGTCCGGGGCCGCGAGGATGCCCTTGCCGTGCCGGGGATCGAGGACGTGACGATCAGCGCGCACGCCGGCCAGGAGCTGGTCCCGCTACCCGAAGGCTCGCGGTACCTCGGCTTCATCCTCGCCCGCGCGGAATCGCCCGACGCGGTCGAGGCCGCGCTGCGCAGCCGCCCACGAGCGGCTCGCCTTCGACGTCGACCCGGCCGGATCGGCGCGGCCGGCCGGCGCTGCCTCGCCTGCCGATTCCTCGGAGGAGCCCTGCACGTGAAGCTCGTCATCCATCCTCCCGTCGAGCCGGAGCGCCTCGCGAAGATCGTGGAGGCGGCCGGCGGCGCCATGACCGTCGTCAACGCCCAGGACGAGAGCGAGGCGCGCGCGGCGATCGCCGACGCCGAGGCCTTCTTCGGCAAGCTGACGCCCGACCTCCTCGCGTCGGCGCGGCGCCTCCGGTGGGTGCAGGCGCCCACGGCGAGCCTCGAGCACTACATGTTCCCGGCGCTCGTGGAGCACGCGTGCGTGCTCACCAACATGCGCGGGCTCTACTCGGACGTCATCGCCGACCACGTGTTCGGGTACATCCTCTGCTTCGCCCGGAACTTCCACGTCTACATCCGGAACCAGCTCGAGGCCCGGTGGGCGCCGGTCGGCGGCAAGCCCGCGGACGCCGCGCCGTCCGCGGGCCGCTCGGGCCGGAGGGCGGAGGCGGCCGGCCAGGCGGAGCAGCAGGGGTTCGTCACGGGCCCGGCCCACGTCAGCGCCGTCGACCGCTCGCACATGCACCTCGCGGACGCGACGCTGGGGGTGGTGGGGCTCGGCCAGATCGGGTCCGAGATCGCCCGGCGCGGGCTCGCGTTCGGGATGCGGGTCATCGCCGTGGATCCGGTGCAGGCGACGGCGCCGCCCGGCGTGGCGGCGCTCTGGCGCCTCGATCGGTTCCGGACCTCCTCCGCGAGAGCGACTTCGTGGTGATCGCCGCGCCGCACACGCCCGAGACGGTGAAGCTCTTCCGGCGGGCCCTGTTCCGGCAGATGAAGCCGACCGCCTACCTCGTCAACATCGGGCGGGGGGCGATCGTGGATCTCGGGGATCTCGTCGCCGCGCTGAGGGCGGCCGAGATCGCCGGCGCCGGGCTCGACGTCTACGAGACCGAGCCCTTGCCGCCGGACCACCCGCTCTGGGCGATGCCGAACGTCATCCTGACGCCGCACGTGGCCGGCAACTCGCCCCGGATCGCCGAGCGCCACCTCGCCGTCCTGCTCGACAACGTGCGGCGCTTCGCGCGCGGCGAGCCTCTCGCCACCGTCGTCGACAAGCGCCGCTGGTTCTAACGTAAAATCGGGGTCAGGCCGTCAAAGCCAGGGCCTGACCCCGGACTTTGATTTCCGAGGCTGACGTGAACGCCAAAGTCGGGGGTCAGGCCCCGCCTTTGATGTTCCGGGTCAAGGTCTGACCCCGTGGATGGCCTGGGCGGCGCGGAGGCCTGACTCGATCGCGCCCTGGATCCAGGCGTGGGCGAGGGAGGCGTGCTCGCCCGCGAAGTGGATCCGCCCCTCCGGCGCCACGATCGCCTCGTAGAGGCGCGTCTGCTGGCCCGGGTCGAAGAGGGCGAACGCCCCGCCGGCGAACTCGTCGTGGTGCCACATGTACGACGCACCCACCTCGAACTCCTGCAGCACCTGCGGGTGGATGAGGGCGACGTTCTCGAGCGCCTGATCGATCCGGTCCCCCGGCGAGAGCGACCCCCACCGCTGCGCGTCCTCCGACCACGTGTAGCTCGCCAGCAGCACGCCCCGCCCGGTCTCGCGGCCGTGGTCGGGGTAGTAGAGGGCGCGGATCGGGAGGTCGGTCGCCGTCCCTCCGCCGTGGATGCCGTCGTCCTCCTCCCAGAAGCGGCGGTGGCACTGGAACAGGATCTTCGCCGAGGCGTCGTAGTGGAGCTGCCGGATCGCCCGCTGCTTCGCGGGCGAGAACGGCTTCAGGATCTCGACGTGCCGCAGGACGGCGAAGGGCACCGTGACGAGGACGTGGTCGCCGGTCTCCTTGAACCGGCCCGCCGGGGTCTGGTAGTGCACGGTCGCCGAGCGCTCGTCCTGGTCGAGGGCGATCATCCGGGCGCCGAACCGGATGCGCGGCCGGAGCCCGGGGACGAACGCGCCGGGCAGCCGATCCATGCCACCCTCGATCTCGGCCACGTCGACGTAGCAGCGCGTGACCTCCTCCCGCAGGAGCTCCAGGAAGGAGGAGTTCATGAGCGCCTCCTGGAACTGGAGGAGGCCGAAGGCCTCGATGGCGCCCTCCGACCAGCGGCACTGCTCGAGAAACTCGCGGGTCGAGCAGTGGTCCCACTCCTTCACGATGGCCGTCCACGCGCCATCGCCCTCGCGGGCGATCCGGTCGGTGAAGCCGGCGATCGCGTCGGCCCAGAGCGCGTCGACCGAGCGGCCGCACTCGCCGTCGCTCAGGGCGAACGGGAGGCAGGCCGGATTCGTCTGCACGTCGCCGAGACGCCACTGCCGGCCGCCGATGTGGACGTACGCCTGCGGGTTGCCCATCGTGAAGGGCGTCAGCCGGAGCCCGAAGCGCTCGCAGTAGGTGACCGTGAGGTCGTGGGTGCGCGGGATCCGCATGGCGCCGGCCTCGGCGTAGAGCCCGTCGGTGAAGGGCTCGCGGAGCGTGTGGATGCGTCCGCCCACGCGCGCCCGCGCCTCCAGCACGACGGGGTCGTGCCCCGCCCGGAGGAGCTCCCAGGCGGCGACCAGCCCCGCCATGCCCGCGCCGACGATCACCACGCGCTGCGCGGGGCCCTCGCGGCGCGACAAGCCGTGCCGCGCGATCTCGAGCAGCGCCTCGTGCCCCTCCGATCGGATGCCCATCCGGCCCTCCCCGCGCCGCGTGCGGTCGCGGCGCTATAATCCGCCTGCGGCCAACTGCAGCAGGATACCGCGCCGGAGGGAGCGCCATGAAGGGCGTCACGCTGCCGACCGAGACCGTCTTCGTCATGGAGATGTCGCCGATCAAGTTCGGCCTCGGGGCAACCGAGGAGATCGGCTTCGACGCGCGCCGCCTCGGCCTCCGCAAGGTCCTGATCGTCACCGATCCGGGGCTGGCCGCGCTGGGACTGCCGGAGCGCGTCCGCGCGCTGCTCGACGAGCAGGGCGTCAAGGCCGATGTCTTCGACGGCGTCGCCGTCGAGCCGACCGACCGCTCCATGGAGGAGGCCGCCGAGTACGCGCGCACCAAGGAGGTCGACGGCTTCGTCGCGGTGGGCGGCGGGAGCGCGATCGACACCGGCAAGGCAGTGAACCTCCTGAGCTGCTACCCGGCCCCGCTGCTCGACTACGTGAACAAGCCGGTGGGGCGGGGCGCGCCCGTGCCGGGCCCGCTCAAGCCGCTGATCGCGATGCCGACGACGGCGGGGACCGGCAGCGAGACGACCGCGGTGGCGGTGACCCACGTCGTGGCCCAGCACGTGAAGGCGGGCATCTCGAGCCGCCTCCTGCGCCCGACCCTCGGCGTCGTCGATCCGCTGAACACGCTGACGGTGCCCCCGGAGGTCACGGCGGCCGCGGGGGCCGACATCCTGACCCACGCGATCGAGTCCTACACGACGCGGCCGTACGACGCGCGGCCCAAGCACCATCCGCCGGACCGTCCCGCCTACATCGGAGCCAACCCGGCGAGCGACGTCTGGTGCGAGAAGGCGATCGAGATGGTGGGGCGGTATCTCCGCCGCGCGGTGCTGAACGGAATGGACGTGGAGGCCCGGACCCACCTGGCGCTGGCCGCCAACTACGCCGGCATCGGGTTCGGCAACGCCGGGGTGCACCTCCCGCACGCCGTCGCGTATCCGGTCGCCGGCCTGGTCCGCGACTACCAGCCCGCCGGCTATCCGGCCGGCCACCCGCTCGTCCCGCACGGGATGTCGGTGATCCTCACCGCGCCCGCGGCGTTCCGGTTCACCTACCCGACGGCGCCGGAGCGTCACCTCCGGGCCGCGGAGCTCCTGGGCGTGCCGGTGCGCGACCTCGACGAGTCGACGCGGCCCGAGGCGCTGCCGCGGGCGCTCGTCGCGCTCATGCGGGACGTGGGCATCCCGAACGGCCTCGCGGCGGTCGGATACACCGAGGGCGACGCCGGCGCGCTCGTCGACGGGACGCTCCAGCAGCCCCGCCTCCTCGCGAACACGCCCCGGAGCGTGGGCGCGCGCGACCTCGACGCCATCGTCCGGAGCTCGATGCGGAACTGGTAGGCGGTGACGGCGTCGGGAACTGGTTCAGCCTGACGGAGCGCCACAAGGGCCCGCCCGGCAGCTGACCGCGATATCAAAGTCGGGGCCAGGCCCGCACTTTGGTTTTCCGACGTCCCCGCGGCACCGATATCAAAGTCTGGGCCTGACCCCGTACTTTGGTTTTCGGGCGGGAGGTTCGGCGGCGGGGTTGGCGCCGCGTTCAGGCGCCCGGATGGCAGGTCCAGGCGGCGGCCATGCCGCCGCCGGCCGGGGTCGGCATGGGAAAGGCGTCCGCCGTGACCGTCGCCAGGCGTGCCGCGTCGGAGAGGTCGTAGAGATCGACGCGCGCGCGGTCGCTCCGGCGCCCGCCGGGGACGCGCCCGGCCTCGAACGACGCCTTTCGCGTGCCGATCCGCTCGAGATAGCCGTCGATGGCGGCCATCTCCTCCGGGACCCCGTGAGTCACGACCAGCCACACGCGAGAGCGGCCCCGGAGCGCGTCGAGCTCGCGCAGATAGACTCGCGGGTCCTCGCGGGCGCAGCGCCCGAGCACGTAGTCGCCGGGCGCGAAGCCGTAGCGCCGCGCGTAGTAGAGGAAGGCCTTCTCGCCGCCGTAGTAGACGTAGGCCCGGTCGCCCGGCTGCCAGGCCTGGCGCATCTCGTGGAGCACGGGCTTGAGCGGCTCCGGCGCGGACGGGGGCGGGTTCCGCCAGAGCCCGAGCAGGGCGAGGCCTCCGCACGCCACGGTCGCGACCGCCGCGGCGATCCGACGGCGCTGCGCGCCGGAGAGGTCCGCGACCGCCAGCGGGCCCGCCGCGGTCAGGATGAGGAACGTCGGGAAGAGAAAGAGCACCAGGCGGGGCTCGAAGGGGAAGACGTGAAGCACGGCCGCCGCGAAGGTCGCGGCGATCGGCCCGAGAAGCAGCCACGCGCGATCCGTGTGGCGCCGCCAGAGCCAGCAGCCCCCGATCGCCGCCAGCAGCAGAAAGATCCCGGGAGCCGGGTAGCGGAGCCCGCCGCCTCCGTACACGGTCGTCAGGCGCGCGATCGGCCAGCCGAGATCCCGGAGCTCGCGGGGCGGCCACGGTGCGAAGTCGCGGGCCCAGAACTGCCGCATGTAGAGCGCGTCGTCGGCGGTCACCGTCCCGCGCGCCCAGAGCGTCACGGCGACGGTGCTCACCGCCCACGCCACCGTGAGGGGCACGAGCCAGCGGGGCCGGTCACGCTCGCGGAGCGCCGTCAGGACGAGGGCGGCGAGGATGCCTCCCGCGACGAGGGTGGCCGGATAGGAGAGCCACGGCGCGATCAGCCCGGCGAGGCCTAGCCGGAGCGCCCGCCCCTGACCGGGCCCATCCTGGCGCACCGCGAGGGCCAGGGCGAGGAGCAGGAGCGCGATCGCCACGTCGGTCGAGTACGGCTTCACCTGGGACGCGTAGAAGATGAACGGGAGCCCTGTCGCGACGAGGCCCAGGGCAAGCGGCGGCCCGAGCCCGGGCGGGAGGGCGCGTCGCGCGGCTTGCCAGCAGAGCGGCAGGGCGAGGAGGCCTCCGAGGAAGGGGACCAGCCGGAGCGCGCGCTCGCCCTCGCCGAAGAGCGTGACGGCGGCCTTCTCGAGGATGAGCCAGCCGGGCGGGGCGACCTGCCGATAGTCGAGCGGCCCGAGGAGATGCCCGAGGGGGCGCTCGATGATGTTCAGGGCCAGGTTGGCCTCGTCGGCCCACAAGGACGCGCCCGGCCAGTACTGCCACAGCCGGAGGAGGGCGCCGAGGCCGCACAGAGCGGCAGGGAGGAGCCACGGCCTGCGGGAGGTCACTGATGGGCAGCCTACCATCGGCCCGAGCCGGCCCGCCCCGTACTTCCGCCCGTTTCGCGCCGCCGGGGCGCTCGGCCGAGCCGCGAGTTCCGCTGTCGTGTCCCGCGTTCGTTGTGAGGCAGGGAGGGCGGGTCTATCATCCGGGCATGCCCCCGGGAGTTCTCGTCCGATGACCCGTGCCCAGATGCTGGAGCTCTCGGCCGCGGTGGTCCTGCTGGGCGCCGCGGTGGGAGGGGCGGCCTACTGGCAGCGGGCCGCTTCTGCCCCTCGACCGGACACGTTTCCGGTGAGCCGCCCCGCCGAGGCGATCGAGGCCTGGGACCTGGAGCTCTCCGACCTGACCGGCCGGACCGTGCGGATTCGCGATCTTCGCGGCCAGGTGGTACTGCTCAACTTCTGGGCGACCTGGTGCGGCCCGTGCCGGGACGAGATGCCGGCGCTCGAGACCCTGGCGCGCGAGCTCGGTCCGCGGGGCCTCGCCGTCGTGGGCGTGAACTACAAGGAGTCGAAGAGCGAGGTCCAGGCGTTCGTCCACGAGCAGAAGCTCGGCTTTCCGGTCCTGCTGGACGAGGCAGGGCAGGTGGCGAGGCGCTATCAGGTCTTTGCCCTGCCGGTGACCGTGCTGGTGGACCGCCAGGGCATGGTCGCGGGGACGGCGCTCGGCAGCCGCGACTGGGTGGCGCCGGACGCGCGAGCCTATCTCGACCGGCTCCTGACCCGGCCCAAGGCGTGATCACGATGCCGGCGGCGGCAGCGCCCGCGACCGGGCTGGGGAATCTGCTCCTCCAGGTGGGAGACGCCTGGGACTGGCGCCCGGCCGTGCTCCTCGTGATCGGGGCGCTGGCTGCGCTCTATCTCCGAGGCTGGGCGCGCCTCCGCCGGACGCGGCGCCACGGCGCCGCTCCGGGCTGGCGCCTCGCGGCCTACCTGATCGGCCTCGGGTGCGTGTTCCTCGCCCTCTGCTCGCCGCTCGAGCTTCTGGCGGAGCTGTCGTTCACGGCCCACATGGTGCAGCACCAGCTGCTGATGATGGCCGCGCCCCCCTTGCTCCTCCTCGCGGCGCCGTTTCCCATGATTCTGTGGGCCCTGCCGCCTCCGCTCCGTCGACGCATCGGCGCACTCGTGGCTCGCCCCGGTCCGGCGCGGCGCGTCCTGAGCTGGCTCACGCGGATGCCCGTGGCCGGTGTCCTTTACACGGTGACGCTCTGGGGCTGGCATCACCCCGTGGCGTACGAGGCGGCCCTCCGGTACCCGGTGCTGCACGACATCGAGCACCTGACCTTCTTCGGGACGGCCGTGCTCTTCTGGTGGCCGATCGTCAACCCGGCCCCGCGGTTCCGCCGCCTCAGCAGCGGGCTGATGTACGGGGCGCGCATCGGCTATCTGATCCTGGCGACCGCCCAGAACACGATGCTGGGCGCCGTGCTGGGGCTCTCGGAGCGGGTGTTCTATCCCTCCTACGCCGCGGCGCCGCGGCTCCTCGGCGACTGGAGCCCTCTGGACGACCAGGCGTTCGGCGGCGGCGTCATGTGGTCCGGGAGCCACATGTTCCTGCTCGCGGTGCTCGTGCTCCTCCACCGGGCGATGGACAGCGAGGGGCGAAAGGCGGGTGCACGGGCCCGCCCCATCGTGTAGGATTCGCCCAGTCCATGCTGGACATCGGCATCCAGGAGCTCCTCGTCGTCATGGTCCTGGCCCTGCTCATCTTCGGGCCGGACAAGCTGCCCGATCTGGGGCGTCGTCTTGGCCGGGCGATGCGCGAGTTCCGCCGCGCGAGCGACGAGTTTCGCTCGACGGTCGAGCAGAACCTCCAGATCAACGCGGACCAGGACATCTCCCCCCCGACCCCGTCTCCCCTCGAGCCCCAGACGAGCGCGGTGGCCAGCGCGGTGCCGGCGAGTGACCCAGGAGTTGACGGCGCGGGCGCCGGGACGCCGAGTCAGGATGGCGCGGCGTCCGGGATCGGTACGCCCGGGGAGCAGCCCGACGAGGACCTCCTGGAGCCCTACTGGACCAGTCGGGGAGGGCGGCTCCTCCATCGCCGGGACTGCGCCTGGCGCCGACGGGTCGCCGCGTCCGAGCGAATCCCGATCAAGACGCCGGGCGAGGGCTGGGACCAGGGCCTCCAGCCCTGCCCGGCGTGCGATCCCAAGGAGGTCGCCGTCGCCTCCTGACCCTCTTTTTTTGGTTGACTGCCTCAACGGGTGTTGACTAGACTCCTGGCGGGAGGACATCCATGGAGCCACGGCTGACGGACCGCCAGCGAGAGGTACTCGAGTTCATCCAGACGTTCACCCAGGCGCATGGAGTGCCGCCGACCGTGCGCGAGATCGGCGGGCGGTTCCACGTCACGCCGAGAGCTGCCTTCGACCACCTCCGGGCGCTCGAGCGGAAGGGCTTCCTCCGGCGGCGCCACACGGAGGGCCGCACGTCGCGGGCGCTCACGCTGGCGGTGCCGCCCTCGAAGCCCTACGAGGTGCCCATACTCGGACGCATCGCGGCCGGCACGCCCCTGCTCGCGGAGGAGAACCGGGAGGGCACGCTGCCGCTCGATCCCGCGTTCGTGGGCGGGCGCGGCGCCGACGTCTTCGGGCTCCGGGTTCGCGGCGAGAGCATGATCAACGCGCACATCGTCGAGGGGGACCTCGTCCTCGTGCGACGGCAGGACCACGCCCAGCCCGGCGACATCGTCGTCGCCCTGGTCGACGGCGAGGCGACCGTCAAGCGGTTCGCCCGGGACGCGAACGCCGTCCTCCTCCGGCCCGAGCATCCGACGATGGGACCCATCATCATTCGCGAAGGAGAGAAGGACTTGAGGATCCTCGGCAAGGTTGTGGGGCTCGTCCGTGGCATCTGAAGGGGTCGGGACAGCGGCCGGCGCGGAGCGGCGCGCCGGGAGGAGTTGTCGGCGCGGGTCCGCCGCGTCTCCGCGGCGATCGCGCGGCGCGGGCGGCGGCTCTGCGGGAGCGTCGAACGCGACGGTGGCCAAGACGTGGACCGCTTCTGGACAGGCGGGTCGCGGGCGGGCCGGCGCGCCGGTCCCATCTCCTTCGCGCGTGCGGACGGGCATGGGCCGAGGCCGAGTGAACTCGGCGTCCGACTCCGTGTCGTTGGCCGTCCGGGTCCGGCGGTCTTTTTTTTGGCCCAACGTGACTCAACAGGTGACAAGGGCAATCGAGACGATTCCGTTCGGCGACGTGAGCGCCGCGGCGGCGTGCGCGGGCGCGGTCGCCCTGTGGGCGCTGGCGCTCTCGCTCCTCGCCGTCTAGCGAGACGCGGCGCCTCCAGGTCGCCGGCGCCGCGCGATGCGCGCACGGCGAGGCCACGTGCGGTTGACGGGTACGGGACGCGTCCGTATCCTTCGACCTCGTGACCTCGCCGGGACGTGTCTCCACGGGAATCGATCGCCTGGACGCGATGCTGGGTGGCGGGCTCGTGCCCGGGACGCTGACGGTGATCTACGGGGCGACCGGGATAGGGAAGACCCACCTCGGGCTCACGTTCGCCCATCACGGACGGACAGCCGACGGCGCGCCAGGGCTCGTCGTCGACATGAACGCGCGAGGCGACTCCCAGCAGCACGCGCCGTATGCCGAGCGCCTCTACGGCTGGCCCCTCCGCCGCTGGACCCACACCGTCATGCCGATGGCCGACCCGTATCCCCCAGCCGGCGAGCTCGAGGCGCAGTACCTCGACGTCTTCCCCTGGGTCGGCCGGCGCAGCGACTACGAGGTGGCGACGCCCGAGGGCCGCGAGTTCGACTGGGGGTGGAAGGCGGCCTACGCCCGCGCCCTCTACACGGCGCGTCCCTTCTTCTACTTCCAGTTCGCGAACGGCTCGCGGCGGGTGGCGGTGGACGGGATCGAGCCGCGCGACAGCGACGATTCCATCCAGGCGTTCATCGTGGACGATCTGTACCGGAAGATCATCCACCGCGACGCCGAGACGCTCGGGATGGAGATCTGCCTGCCGGTGTGGCAGCACCGCGCGTTCATCGACGGCCACCGCTACGACCACACCGCGATCACGACCCTGCTCCTGGTCACGACCGAGGAGACGCGGCTCGAGGACCTCATCTCGCGCAAGGTGACGGCGGGCGACATCGGCGCGGTCGCCAACACGGTGCTCCTGTTCGGCCGCGAGAAGGTCGGGCTCCGCGTCGGGCGCTTCGTCGCGGTCGCCAAGCACCGGGGCAGCGCCATGAGCGACGAGATCGTGGAGTACCGGGTCGGCGAGCAGGGGCTCGTCTTCGACTGACCCTCGGCGGGACATGACCGTGCGCGCCGCCCGTCCGCAGGCCCGTGCCCGCGACGATCTCGAGCGCGCCCGAGACCGGGCGTTCCGTCGCGTGCCCGCCCGCCGAGTCCGGAGCGAGCGCGACGCCCTCGCTTTCGTGAACGAGGTCGGGATCTGCTCCACGTTCTACCGGTTTCCGGAGGGGCTCGCCTGTCTCTGGGAGGCGGTCGTGGGGCGCCGGGACCCGCGGTGGCCGCGCCGGTCGCATCACGACGCCGGGGTCGGGCTCACCTGGGAGCTGAAGGACCGGCTTCCGGCTCGCCGGACCGTCTACTACGGCAAGCTCCTCAAGGGCCGTCCCGTGCTGGTCGCCCTCGACCTCTTTCCCGCCTTCTACGCCCTGGTCCGAGGCCGGCAGCGCGCCCGCGACTACCGGCAGGAGTACGAGGAGGGCCGGCTCTCGCACGCCGCCAAGCGCCTCATGGACGTCCTGATCCGCCGGCACCCCCTGTACACGCGCGAGTGGCGCGCGGAGGCGCTCATGCTGGATCCGAGCTCGACCCGCGGCTTCGAGCGCGCGGTGGCAGAGCTCCAGCAGGCGCTCTTCGCCGTGAAGACGGAGGAGCGCTACGACCCGTCGTTCTCGTATCGCTGGGACCTCGTGGAGGCCTGGCTCCCCGACGGCGTCCGCGAGGGCCGGAAGCTCGCGCGCCCGGCGGCCGTGCGCCGGCTGGTCGGCCGGTACCTGGACGGCGCCGCCTGGGGCTCGGTGAAGGGGATGGCCCGCCTCTTCGGCGTGCCGGCGGACGAGGTGCATCGCGCGGTGGCGGCGCTGGCCCGGTCCGGTGCGGTGAGCGCCCGCGTTCCCGGGCTCCCGGAGGACTGGGTGCTCCGCCGCGCCGCCGAGTCGCGGCGGCCCTGACGGATGGAGCCGCCGGCTGGCTTCCGCTACATCGACGCGCACACGCATCTCCACCCGCCGCGGCTCTTCGCGGCGATCCGCCGGTGGTTCGACGAGCATACGGACTGGAGCCTCCGGGGCCCGAGCGAGCCCGACGAGGTGGTGGCCGCTCTCCGGGCGGCCGCGGTCGATCGGTTCGCGTTCTTCTCGTACGCGCACCGCCCCGGGATGTCCCGGTACCTGAACCGGTGGATTCGCGACACGGCGACCCGATACCCCGACGGGATCCCGCTCGGCACCGTGCACGCCGGGGACGAGGACCCTGGCGCGGTCGTGGACGAGGCGTGCGGGACGTGGGGGCTCGCGGGCCTCAAGGTCCACGTGCAGGTCCAGCGCTTCTATCCGGACGACCCGGGGATGCTGCCGGTCTACGAGCGGCTCGTCGCGCTGGACCGCGTCCTGATCATCCACGTCGGGACGGCGCCGCACACCAACGAGTTCACGGGCCTCGCGCGCTTCGAGCGCGTGCTGGAGCGGTTCCCGCGGCTCCGGGCGTCGATCTGCCACATGGGCGCCTTCGAGACGCGCCTGGCCTTCCAGCTGCTCGACCGCTACCCGCATCTTCATCTCGACACGACGATGGCGATGAGCCCGGCGACGCTGGCGTACACCGGGATCGACCCGGCGGTGGTGCGGGACGGCGACCTCATCCGCTACGCGGACCGCATCCTCTTCGGAAGCGATTTCCCGAACCTGCCGTACCCCTACGAGGCCGAGCGGACGGGGCTCTGGGCCCGGAACCTGCCGCTGGACGTCTACCGGCGGATCTTCTACGAGAACGCGCGCGCCTTCTTCCGGCTGAGCACCTGACCGCGCGGGGCCTGTCGGTGCGGCGCCTCAGGACGCGCGGCGCGGCCGGGGCGGGAGACCCGCCAGGTACCCGATCACCTCGTCGACCGGCAGCACGTCGCCGAGATCCAGCTCGATGTCGAGCAGGTTGACCTCGTGGAAGATCTCGCAGCGCTCCCCAACGGCCTCGCGCGGCACGATGACCCGGAAGCTGTCCGTGGCGTCGCGGCACGTGGCGTAGACGCAGTGGCTCGTGCTCACCCCGGTGACGATGAGCGTGTCGATGCCCTGACCGGCCAGCATCTCGTGGAGGTTCGTGCCCTTGAAGGCCGACGCGTACCGCTTCCGGAGGAGGAGCTCGGTGGGCCGGCGCTCGATGCGCGGATCGAGCTCGAGGAGCTTCTCGTCGCCGGGGCCGAGATGGAGGGCGTTCTTCGCGTCGTGCGGCGAGGGAGGCGCCGCCGGATCGTAGGCCCACGTCGTGAACACCGTGAAGATCCCGGCCTTGCGGGCCGCCGCGAGGACGCGCGCTGTCGCTTCCACGACCGAGTCGACGACGCTGCCCATCTCGGGCCGGCGCGCGTCGGTCCAGGCCAGGGCGAGGTCGATGACGATCAGGGCGGGGCGCTCGCCGAAGCCCACGGGCCCGCCCCATCCGCGCCGGTGATACCGGTCGCGCAGCGCGTCCAGGTGGGCCCGCAGCGGGCCGCGGAGACTATCGGGCAGGCGCAGGTCGTCGGAGCCGAAGGCAAGCCGCTGATCGTCCGTCATGAGCGCTCCTCCCGGAGAGGCATCTTCGCGCAGGCGCGCGACACGGGTCAGCCTGGGCGCGCGGCGCGGACCAGCGCGAGCGCCTCGTCGACCGTGTCGTGCGCCGTGATGGCCCGGACCACGACGTCGTCGAGCGCGTCCTCCCAGCGGGCGAGGGCCGCGGGGAGCTCCGCCGCGCTCGTGGCAGCGATCCCCGTCGCTTCCGGCGCGACACCCATGCGCTCGAAGTGGTCCGCGTAGGCGGGAATCGCGGCGTAGCGGCGCCCCTCCGTCGCCAGCCGGTCGGCGCCTCCCGGTCCCAGCGCGACCCGGACGTACGCGGCCAGCCGCGGGACGGGCCGGCCCGCGGCGCGGGCGCCGTCGCGGACCCACTCGGCCGACTGCCGCGCGTGCTCGGGCGTGAGCCAGTTGAGCAGCACGCCGTCGGCCACCTCGCCGGCGAGCCGGCACATCCGGGGCCCGAGGGCGGCGACGTAGAGCCGCGTTCGGAGATGCTGACGAATGGCGCCGATGCCGTCCCGGACGCGGGCCAGCGCCGACGGGTTCGGGCTCCCCACGCCCAGCAGAAGGCGATCCAGGGGCAGCGCGTTCGCACGGGCGGCCCCGACGATGGCGTCCGGCGGGCAGGTGTGGAGGGGCACCACGCCGACGCCGAGCGCGATGCGGGTGGTCTCGGGGACCGCCGCGGCGAGGGCGGCCAGCCCGTCGACCGGGCCCGGATAGTTCACCCAGAAGGACCCGTAACCGAGCGACTCCGCGGTTCGCGCCGTCTGACGGATCACGTCCGCCGGCACCCCCGCATGGAGGGCGAATCCACGCGCCATCACATACCTCCCTGAGCCGTTTCGATCCGCTTCACGACGGCGATTATCGAGCGTCCACGCGCGCGCGGCAAGCGCGCGCCGGCGCGACGGGCCTCCCGATCCTCCGTCCGACGGAGGGCCATGTCGTACAATCGTCGATGCACCGCATGCAAGCCAGATTCTGCTTCCTGGACTTCCTCGAGCTCGACGGCGCTCTGCCGCCGCTACCGGCGCCCAGTACGAGCCGACGAGGCTCGTCGTGAGCAGCCCGCGGCGGGGGAGCGGCGTCCGCTACCGAGACTACCGCCGGGCGTTCCTGGCCGGCCAGACGGAGGGGGCGCATCCCTCCAGCTCGAGGCGCGGTCAACCCCGTCACCGCTCGATCCAGGAGCTGATCCGCGTCTTCTGGACGCTTCTCGGCGACGTCCGATGGACGATCGCCGTGGCGCTGGGGGCCATCACGATCTCGGCCGCGCTCCGACTGGTTCCTCCCGCCGCGACGGGGTTCGCTCTGGACCACGTGCTGGGCCATCGCCGCATGCCCGACCTCTTCGGCCGGCTGGGATTGCCGACCGGTCCCGGTGAGCTCCTCGCGGCCGTCGGGGTCGTGCTCGTTTCGGTGGCGCTGCTCTCGGCGACCATCGGCACCTGGGGTCGCTATCTCACCGCGCTCGCGAGCCGCCGGCTCCAGTCACGACTGCGCCGGCAGGTCTTCGCCCAGGCGGTCCGGCTGCCGCTCCACCGCCTGCGCGCCTATCAGTCGGGCGGACTTGTCAGTCTCCTGCGCGACGACGTGGGCGGTGCGGCCGGCCTGCTCAGCGTCATGGTCTTCCAGCCCTGGCGGGCCTTCATCCAGCTCCTCGGCACGGTGGTGGCCCTCGGATTCATCGAGTGGCGGGCGGTGGCCGTCGTCGCCGTGATCCTGCTGCCCCTGGCGTACATCCCGCAGCGCCTGTGGATCCGGCGAATGCGTCCCGTCTGGCGGGACGTCCGCCTGTTGCGGCGTCGCATCGACGCGCACGTCACCGAGGTATTCGCCGGCATCCGCGTGATCCGGGGATTCGGTCGCCAGCGCACGGAGGCGGTGCGAGACGCCCGCGATCGCCACGTGAACCTCAGGCAGGAGATGCTCGCCTGGTGGCTGGGCACGGCGGTCGAAGTCGGCTGGTCGCTGCTGCTTCCCCTGGCCGTGGCGGGCGTGGTCTGGTACGGGGGCAGCCGGATCCTCGCCGACGCTGCTGCGGTCGCGACGGGCGCCCTGGACCCGGCGAAGGCCTTCACGACCGGCAACCTGGTGATGTTTCTTTTTTACCTCGCCATGCTGCTCGAGCCGCTCGGGGTGCTGGCGGGAGCGGCCGGCAGCGCCCAGAGCGGTCTCGCCGCGCTCGATCGCGTGCTCGACGTCCTCGACGAGGAGACCGAGCTCCAGGGCGCGGCCGGGACGCTCGCCCTGCGTCCCGAGGAGGTGGCGGGCAGATTCACGCTGCGGCAGGTGAGCTTCCAGTATCCCGGTCGCCGCGCGCCGACCCTGCGGGACGTGACGCTGGAGATTCCGGCCGGCCATGTCGTCGCGCTGGTCGGCCCGAGCGGAGCGGGGAAGTCCACCCTCTGCGACGTCATCGCCCGCTTCCACGACCCGACCGAGGGCCTCGTCGAGCTCGACGGGATCGACATTCGCAAGATCGATCTCCAGTGCTACCGGCGGCTCATCGCGGTGGTCGAGCAGGACATCTTCCTGTTCGAGGGGACGATCCGCGAGAACATCGCGTACGGCGCTCGCGACGCCTCGCCGGCGTCGGTCGCGCGGGCCGCCGAGGCGGCGCTCGCCGCGCCGTTCATCGAGGAGATGGACGACGGCTACGAGACGCTCATCGGCGAGCGCGGGGTCCGCCTGAGCGGCGGGCAGCGGAAGCGGCTCGCCATCGCGCGGGCCCTCTTGACCGATCCGCGAATCCTGATCCTCGACGAGGCGACGAGCGAGCTCGACGCGGCGAGCGAGCGGCTGGTCCATCGGAGCCTCGCGACGCTCATGCGGGGGCGCACCGTCTTCGTGATCGCCCACCGGCTCAGCACGGTGGCGCACGCCGACCTGATCGTCCTGCTGGACCACGGCCGCATCGTGGACCAGGGGCGGCACGCCGAGCTCCTCGGGCGGAGCGCGCCGTACCGGGCGCTCGTGCAGGCGCAGCTCCTCGATCTCGAGCGCCCGGCCTCGAAGCCCGAGCCGACATAGCTGCGCTTCCGCGGCCGGAGAAGCGCGAGCGCGATCGCCCGCGCCGGGCAGTCGCCGACCTTTGCCACTCCCGTGGCGGTTTGCTAGCATGACGCCCGGAATCGATCGCGCCGCCTGCCTTGCTCACGGAGGATCGCGCATGCCTCGGAGCCCGCGAATTGGAGAGTGCGTCGCCGCAGGAGTGCTGGCTCTCGCCGTGTCGGTCGCCCTCCCCTCCGGCAGCCAGGGCGCCGCGGGCCAGGCCAAGGGGACGCTCTCCCACAAGGGCAAGTCGGTGACGCTCGCCCACGCGTACCTGGTCACCGGCGGGTGCCAGGCCATGAGCTGCTCCGATGGCGAGGTGACGGAGGGACTGGTCGTCGACATCGGCGCCGGCCCGCGCCTCAACTACTGGATGGCGCTGAACGACCAAAAGGTCCAGCACTCGGGCACGCAGCCGCCGGCCTCGCTCAGGGCTTCCGCCGACGATCCGAAGCGCCTCGCCGGGAAGCTCAGCTTCGACCACTCCGGGGCGAGCGGGCCCAAGGTCGACGTCGAGTTCGACGCGGCGCTCGTGAAGGACTTCAAGGCCGCCCGCTAGCGGGCGCCGTCGCAGGCGCCGGCCGGGGCGCCGCGCGACGTTGCCGGGGCCAGCGGAGCCTCCATCGGTGGCGCCTTCGGTCTCGCTGACGCTCGGCCCGCTGGAGCCGTTGCGGCCGTTACTCGAGGCGGCCGCCGAGCTCGCCGGCGGCCCGGTGTGGCTGGTGGGCGGCACGGTCCGCGATCTCCTGCTCGGGCGGCCGCTTCACGACGTCGACCTCGTCCTGCCGCGCGATAGCGCCACGGTGGCCCGTCGACTGGCGGATCGCCTCGGGGGCACGTTCGTCCCGCTCGGTGAGCCCCACGGGATGGCGCGGGTCGTCCTGGCCGCGCCGGCGTCGCTCCACTTCGATCTCACCGACTTCCGGGGCGCGAATCTCGACGCCGACCTCGGCGGACGCGACGTCACCATCGACGCCCTGGCCGTCGAGCTCGGCGCGCTCCTCCGCGGGCCGACCGAGGTCCACGATCCGACCGGAGGGCTCGGCGATCTCGCCGCCCGCCGACTCCGGGCGTGCCGGAGCACGGCGTTCACCGACGATCCGCTCCGCGTGCTGCGACTGCTCCGACTCGCGCACCAGCTCGACTTCGGCATCGAGCCGGATACGGAGCGGATGGCGCGGTTGGCGGCCCCGGCGCTCACGTCGGTCTCGGCCGAGCGGGTGCGAGACGAGCTCACCCACGTCCTGGAACTGCCGCGGAGCGCCCCCGCCATCCGCCAGGCCGACGCGTGGTCGGTCCTTGGCCTGGTCCTGCCCGAGATCGCGGCGATGCGCGCGGCCGGCCAGTCGCCGCCCCATCGGTTCACCGTCTGGGAGCATTCGCTTCGCGCGCTCGAGGCCGCCGACGCGTTGCTCGCCGATCTCGGCCTGCTGGCGCCGCACGACGCGCGGGTCGCGGCGGCCTTCGCGGAGCCGATGGGCGGCGGCCTCACGCGACGGGAGGTCTGGAAGCTGGCGGTGCTCCTCCACGACGTCGCCAAGCCGGAAACGCGGAGCGTCGACCCCGACGGCCGCACGCGGTTCATCGGCCACGACCGGATCGGCGCCGAGCGTGTCGCCCGCATCGGCGCGCGGCTTCGCTGGCCGGGACGGGCGACCGACGTCCTGGGGCGGCTCGTCCGCCACCATCTGCGGCCGATGCACCTCGGGATGCTGGACGAGATCACCCGGCGCGCGCGCTACCGCTTCCATCGCGACGTGGCCGAGGAAGTCCCCGCGCTCGTCTGCCTCACCATCGCCGATGCGGCGGGGACGGACGGCCGCGCGCCGGAGGGCGTGTACCGCGGTGCGACCCGGACGCTCCTGGACTCGCTCCTGGCCGGGGAGGCGCCCGCGGCGCGTGAAGCAGCCGAGCCGCCCCTGCTTCGCGGAGAGGACGTCATGGACGCGCTGGGGCTCGTGTCCGGGCCGCGAGTCGGCGAGGTCCTACGCCGGGCCCGCGAGGCCCAGGCGCTCGGCGCCATCCGGACCCGCGACGAGGCCCTCGCGTGGCTCAGAGATGCCAGCCCGCGTGACGACGACGGTGGGGACCGGGAGAAATCCTGACAGCTGCGGCCGAGTTCCGCGAGCCTGGCCGCGACCGCGTGCTATGATTCGCGTCGGCGTCGACCCCACGTGGCACGGTGCTCCGGGCCGACGATGAGCTCTCGATCTCTCTGGGGTTGCGGGTCTCAAGACGTGAAACGCATGATGAGGCCGATGGGCGCGTCGACGCCGGCCAGCGCCGAGTCTCCGGGCGAGCCGCCGCCCCACGCGATGCGTCTCCTCGTCACCAACCCGTGGAACGGGCAGGCCTACTGCGTCCTCCGCAGTCTGCGCCGCCACGCGACCCGTGTCGTCGCGACCGTCTACCGGGAGCACGGCGCGCTGGGACGACTCGCTCCGGCCGCGGTGTCGCGCTTCGTGGATCGCGTGTATCCGGTGCCCCTCGCCATCCAGGACTGGCGGCGCGGCGGGCTCGAGGAAGAGACGACTAGGCCGGTCTGATCCGCCGCTCGCCGACGACGCCCTCGGCCCCTAGCCGCAGCGGCGGGAGCGGTCCGGCGAGGATCGCGCCCGGTGGGCTCGGCCCGATTTGACAGGCCCTCCCGCCGGGGCCTAGAATTCGAGCCAGATGCGGGCGTAATTCAGCGGCAGAATGCCAGCTTCCCAAGCTGGACGTCGCCGGTTCGATTCCGGTCGCCCGCTCCAACGAACACCGGGGGTTACGGCGCAGGCCGTAGCCCCCGGTGTGATTGCCAGATTATCCGACTGGCATTCAGCAACGCTCGACGGGCCTCTCATCCTCGGCCGCCTGGAGCACGCGCCTCACACGTCCGGTATCGATGTCATCAGAGGATCTTTCTGCCGACTCGCGGGCGTTGACCGCGGGTGTGGATGAACCTCTCGCTTGTTGCTGCCCAGGTGCTGCCTAGCGCACAGCGTTAGGCCGCGATCCGGACCCGTGGCCGGAGCGGGTGTGCACGACGAATTCACGCGTACCCGGCCAAACCCACGCCACGGCGCCTTCAGGACCGTGGTCCGTTCCGGTCCCACTCGGCGGGCGAGTTTGGCGATCGTTATGCGGCCGCTCTCCGGAGGACCTCCGGTACCACGAGGGCACCGCCCGGCAAGCTGCCGGGAAGCCGGCCGCGCTCAGGACGGATCTGACGGGCGTCGGATCCCCAGCTTCTGCATCCGGCCGCGCAGAGTGCTCGGGTGCAGGCCCAGCGCCTCCGCCGCGTGTCCCGCCCCTTCGATTCTCCAACCGTAGCGTTCGAGCACCCGCAAGAGGTGTTCCCGCTCGACCGAGCGACGGCCGCCGGCTCGAGGAACAGGGCGCGGAGAAAGGTCCAGAGACCAATCACGAAGATCATCGGGGCTCCCCGGTCTCAGGGCATGGCGTCTGAGCCGAGACTCTACCGGATCAGCGGCGGAGGCGGTGAGGGAAGCTCAGGCTGGACAAGGAGATGGAGTTCTTGACCGTGACAGGGGCGTGGTCCGGATGTCCGCCAACCCGGAGATGTTGAACGCGCGAAGCAGCGTGACCAACGCCTCGGCCCTCTGGCTCCGGCAACTTCTTCACCCGCAGGATGGGGTTCGTGTCGAGTAGCCCCAGGCGATCGCACGATTGAGCATTGCCTTGAGGAGCGCTACTTCTTTGTTCACGGTCGTCGGCGGTCGTGGATTCCGTCCAAGCTTGATCCCTCTGACAACGGGGTCGTTGGCCATCGGCGGCTGGCTTCGCCCAACCGGTGTCGTTGCGTGGCACCGCGCGCGCCCTGGCCGCCGCGACGAAAACATTCAACGACCTCGGTTCCCGTGAGTTCGCGATGGCGCTATACTGCCGATACCTCGGGTGGTTGTACAGTGTTGACGAGGGTTCGAAAGACGGCCGTGGCATGGCTTCTTGCGTTTGGGCTCGCGCCATTCGCGGAGTTCGCGCGTGCTCAGTCCGACCCGAGCCGGGACGCCGTCCGCGGGAAGGAGCTGTACGCCCGCTACTGCACGGGCTGCCACGGCGTCGACGGGCGCGGGGAGGCCAAGACGTTCCGCCCGAACGTCGGCAATCTCGCTGTGCAGTCCTACCTGGATCAGGTCTCCGACGAGTATCTCTTCACGGCCATCAAGCGGGGCGGCGCGGCGGTCGGGAAGAACGCGACCATGCCGGCCTGGGGCAATCAGCTCGACGACACGCAGATCTGGGACGTCGTCGCCTTCGTGCGGACTCTCGGCCGCCGCTGAGCCGTGGGCCGGATCCCGGACCCCGAGAGCGCCGTCGCCCCATCGCCGGGTCATCCCCGCGTGAGCCGGGCCGGTCTCGATCCCGGGCCCGGACAGCCTCAACGAGGAGGGAGCAGATATGCGTAGCCTTCGAATTGTCGCACTCGCACTCGTGGTGAGCCTCGGAGCCGCGCCGGGCCTGTGGGCCCAGAACCAGGGGGTGCCGTCCTCGGGCGGCTGGGTGCCCCGGACCGCCCTGAAGCCGGACCCCAGCAAGATCGTGGTGCCCAAGGGATACAAGGTCGAGGTCTTCCTCGCCGAGCTGGACTCGGCCAGCGCCGCGACCGTGGACGGCGAGGACAACGTCTGGGTCGCGATCTCCGGCAACCTCTTCGGCCCATTCGAGTACGAGTACGGTGGCCAGCGGATCAAGAACCCGATCCCGGGCCCTCACGTGAAGGTCTTCGACAAGAGCGGTCAGCACCTGAAGGATATCGGACTCGGCGTGTTCACCACCGTCATGAACGAGATCGGCTACTGCGCGGAGAACAAGAAGATCTACATCCCGGAGTATCGGACCCACATCTGGGAAATCGACGGACTCAACGGTCAGCTCCGGAAGATCATCACGGACCTGCCCGGGGGTGACCACGAGATCGGCGGCATCACCTGTCGGGACGGCTTCCTCTACTGGGGGCAGGGATTCCCGAGCAACACGGGCTTCGCCGACCCCGACAATCACGGGTGGACGGAGGAGATCGACCCGTTCTGGCAGAAGCACGGGGACCCGGCTCTACCGAAGACGAAGCGGGACCCGGTGTGCCGGGAGATCGTGCACACGGGTCTGAACATCCGATCGGCCGACGGCCGGATGACCGGCGCGCTCTTGCCGGTGGGAGTGCCGGCCAAGCCCGGCATGGTCATCAAGCCCACCGTGCCGTGCGGCGGTTCCGTCATGCGCGTGGCCCTCGCCAAGCAGGGGGCGGACGGCATGTTCAAGCACGAGGACATGGAGGTCTACGCCTTCGGGTTCCGGAACCAGTCCGGCGTGGCCTTCGGCCCGAAGAGCAGCCGCTTCGAGACCGCGCTCGCCGTCAGCGACAACGGAGCGAACGATCTCGGGCACCGGCGGGTTGCCAACGGGGCCGAGAAGCTCTTCATCGTGACCGAGAAGGGACAGGACGCGGGCTACCCGGACAAGGAAGGCTTCAACTTCGTGACCAACAAGCGCTTCTCGCTCCGGGCGTACAACGGCGCCGCTGTGGACCGGCCGCATCCGCAGCTTTACATCGGAGACAAGCCATGGGTGCCGACACTGCCGCCGTACCGCTTGCCGCCCCACGTCGAGGGCGTCCGCGGCGTGCCGCTGATCGTCGCCAACCCGAACCCGAACGGCTACATCAACCCGGTGCTCGAGTGGGACACCAACAACCCTATGGACGGCATCGCCTGGGGCGACGAGCGCTTCGGGGTCAAGGACACGCTGTTCGCCGCCGTCTTCGGGGTCATCGACAACGGCCCGGAGAGCATCGTCCCGACCTGGCCCGCGGTGCTCAAGATCGAGTTTCTCCAGCCGACGGGCGTCCGCTGGTCGTACTTCCTGCGGAACATCGAGATGGGGCCGAACGCCTACCAGAAGCCCGAGAACCGCGGGGGCCTCGAGCGGACGAACGACGTGGTCTTCGCCAACGACGGGAAGACCCTATACGTCGTGGACTACGGAGAGCTGTACGTGGACTTCTCGATGCCGTCGCCGTTCTTCCAGACCCCGAAGTCGAGCGTGATTTGGAAGGTGACGTATACCGGGAACTGACACCCGAAGGAGACGGTGCGCACCCGCCGGCCGGACCCCGCGGTCCGGCCGGCGGTCCGTCGCGCGCCGGAGAGTGTCGTCGGCGCCCCGTCGGCCCCCGATCCGCGACCGAGCCTCGAGGCCGCGCCGGCGCCGGGCCGCGCCCGTCCGCGGCGAGACGGGGGCCACGCGGCTTGACAGTGCGGACCCCGCCTCGCTAGTGTGGCGTTCGATCCGGGCCCGTCCGGGTCGAACGATGACCGAGGCGATCGTCTACCTGGTCTCGAGCTTCTGGCTCGGCGCCCTTCACGCCGCGACGCCGGGTCACGGGAAAACGATCGCGGCCGCGTACATCGTGGGTGCGCGCGGCCGGCCCGCCGATGCCGTCGTCCTCGGGATCTTCGTCACGCTCTCTCACACGGCGGGTATCGTGCTGGTGGCGGTCCTGGCCTCGCTCGGCGCGGCCTGGGCGGTGCCGGCCCGCGTCGAGGCGTACCTCGCGGTGGCGACCGGCCTCGTGGTCGTCGGCATCGGGCTCTGGATGGTCCGGAACCAGTGGGCCGTGCTCTTCCCCCTCGCGCCCGGCCACGATCACCCACACGAGCACGATCACGGGCCCGGCGCCGCGCACGCCCACGATCACGCACACGCCCATCCGGCCGCGGGCCACCACGTCCGCGCCGAGACCATGGGCTACCACCGCCACGGCTGGGGACCGGCCCACACCCATCAGCTGGACGCCGTGGCGGAGATGCGGCCGAACTGGGCGATCCTGGCCGGGCTGGGGGTCGCGGGCGGCCTCCTGCCCGACCCCGGCGCTCTGGCGATCCTGCTGGCGGCCCTCGCCAGCGGGAAGGTGATCCTCGGACTCTTCACCGTCGTCGTGTTCAGCCTGGGCTTCGCCGCCGTGCTGGTCGTCGTCGGGCTGGTCGCTGCGCGCCTCGGGCAGCTCGTGCTGACGTGGCTGGAGGCGCGGTGGCTCCTCTGGCTCCAACTCGGTACCGCGCTTCTGATCCTGGCCGTCGGCCTGGTCCTGACGGCGACCGCGTGGCGGACGCTGGCCCGTCTGACCTGACCGGCAGGCGCCGTCCCGCCTCACCGTGGTTCCGACGCCCGCGGCGCGGCCGGGCCTGCGAGCCCTCGTCGATCATGCGGGCTAGTCGTAGCCCGACAGGTAAGGATTCGCCGGCTCCTCGATCGGCGTGATCCGACGGGCCTCGACGGCCACGAGGCGGACGCCGCCGCGCTCGCGGGCGGCCAAAATGCCATCCACCTCGACCCACTGATCGGCAGGCAGCGCCGCGCCCGGCGGCGTCACGAGGACGAACGCGACCGGCCGCGCGTCGGCCACGCAGTGGACGATGGCGTAGCGGAGCAGCACCGCCTCGTCCTCCCCGAGGTCGTCGCTTCGCGCCATGGTGCCGGTGAGGCGGACGCTCTGGCCCAAGGCGGCCAAGCCGACACGCCGCAGCTGGCCCAGCACCGCGGGGTGCCCGTCGAGCGGCGTCCTCGACGGGACGGCGGGTGGATCGCCAGCGCCGGAGCCGGGCGCGAAGGCAAGGAGCAGGTTCGTCACGCGCTCGCCCCCCAGGCCCGACGTGCCGAGCGCGCGGGGCGTGACCACGAAGCCGACGGCGAGGACGATGAGCAGGAGCACGGCCGTGAGGCTCTCGTCGACGGCGTGGGCCGCCGGCAGCTCGGCGCCGGGTGGCTGGCCACGATTCGCCGCCAGGCCGCCCCAGAGCTCCACGCCGGCCATCACGGCGAGCATCACGGCCGTCAACGCGCTCAGAGGATCCAGCGCGGGCGCCATGTACTTCACCATCTGGCCGGTGGCGAGAAGCTTTCCGATCAAGAGGGCGATCCCGAGCAGGAGCAGCCCGCGCCCGGCGCGATCGAGCCTCACTGGAGCACACCGTTCAGGAGGACGCCCTCCACGAAGACCAGCCCGTAGGACACGGCCACGATCAGAACGGCCAGGCGCCCGTCGACGGTCCGGACCAGGAGCACGCCGTTTCGCAGGTCGACGATCTGGCCGATCGTCATGAAGGCGAGCACGGCGCCCGGGGCGAACGTGCCCGCGAAGGCCCGGGCCACGAAGGCGTCGGCCTCGGAGCAGATCGAGAGCAGCGTGGCCACCGGCATCAGCACGGCCACCGAGCCGACCGTGGTCCCGCCGAGCGCGGCCAGGTTCCCCCGCGGCACGAGCGTCTGGGTGGCCGCGGTGAAGAGAGCGCCGAGCACGATGAAGAAGATCACGTCGAAGAACTCGTGAGTGGCCTGGGCGATCACCTCGACGGGACCTGACCCGGCCCGCGCCCACCCGGCGGTCGGCGCGGCGCCGCTGCCACCGCGGATCGTTGCCGGGAGGGCGCTCGGGCCGTCGGCGCCGGGGAGCAGGCGATCGGCCAGCAGGCCGACCGCGATCGCCACGCTGAGGGTCATGGCCATCCTGAGCACGACAATTTCCCAGCGTCCCTGAAAGGCGACGGCGGTTGACACGAGCACGATCGGGTTCACGACCGGCGCCGCCAGGAGAAACGTCGTCGCCGCATAACCGGGAACTCCCTTGGCCGCCAGGCGGCGGGCGAGCGGGATGACGCCGCAATCGCAGACGGGGGCCACCAGGCCGAACAGGCTCGCCGCCAGGACGACCCCGGCGCGCCGACGCGGGAGCCAGCGCGCCACGGTTTCCGGGGAGAGGTGGCGCTGGACCAGGGCGGAGGCGAGCACGCCGAGCAGGACGAAGGGGAGCGACTGGAGCACGATGCTGACGAAGACCACCGCGAAGGCGTTCAGCAGGCCGGGGAGGACCATGGACGCGGCCCGGTGGCGTCTGGCCCGCTATCGGGCCGTCGCTCGCGCGGCCGAGAGCCGGCCGAGCCAGCCCGATAGATCCGTGTACCAGACGTTGCCGGCGCGATCGACGGCGATCCCGAACGGGCGCGCGTCGCGCCGGGGAAGAGGAAACTCGGTCACGACGCCGTCCCGAAGTCGCCCGAGCTGATGGCCACGCAGTTCGGTGAACCACACGGCTCCGTCCGGGGCCGTGGCCAGCGCCGTCAGACCCGCGGAGGGCGTGGGGACCGGGTAGTTCGAGAACACGCCGTTCGCGTACCGGCCGATCCGGTTGGTCCGCATCTCGACGAACCAGACGGTGCCCACGCGGTCCACGGCCACGTCGCCGATCTGGCTCCCGCGCGTCGGCACGTCCAGCTCGACCGGCGGGCCGGCCTTAGCGATCCGCACGAGCTTGTTCGCCCGCGGCAGGCTGCCCCACACGGTGCCGTCCCCGTCCACGGCCACGCCGAAGGGCGGGGCGCCGAGGGCGGAGGGCACCTCGTAGCGCGTGAAGGCGCCGTCCTTGAGACGCGTGAAGGCGAGCGCGGTTTCCTCCGGAACCACACGGCGCCATCGGGCGCAACGGCGAGACGCCCCAGCTTTGCGAGGGAGCCCGCCAGGGCGAACGACGTCACGGCGCCGTCGGGGGACACGCGCGAGACCACGCGGGCGGGGCCGTCCGTGTACCACGCATGGCCCTCGGCGTCGACCGCCAGTCCGAGAGGCTCGAAGTTGGCCCGGCCCTTCCGGATCTTCTCCACGCGTCCGTTGCGTACAACGCCGATCGCGTCCGAGAACTCGATCGTGACCCACGCCGTGCCGTCCGGAGCGACCGCCACCGCGGCCGGGATGTCGGTGGGCTTGGCATCGTACTCGGTGAAGCCGCGACACCGCAAGGCCTGGAGGCCCCAGTAGGCGACGGCGACGGCGAGCAGGACTGCCGTCGCGCCGAGGACCCCCCGGCGCCAGGGACGTCCGTTCAGGATCGTCACGCGCGGGCCCGCCCGCCCCGCCGGGCGAGTTGCCGGAGGGCGAACGCCGCGCCCAGGCCGAGGAGGACCAGGAAGGCGAGCCCGCCGGCCACGCTGGTGGCCTCAAGACGCGACAGCACCGTGCGCCCTTCGACGGCGAGGCGCCACAGCTCGAGATACGGGGTGAGCGCGAACCCGGCATAGAGCGTGGCCGGGTCCTTCGGATCGCGAACCAGGGGCCAGGCCTCGAGGTGAGCGGGCAGCGTGTCGCCCAGGAGCTCCCAGTGCTCCCCGGCGTCGGGGCTGCGATAGAGGCCACGATCGGTGGCCAGCGTCACCGCGGGACCCGTCGACGCGACGGCGATGGCCCGGGTCCGGACGGTCGTGTCCGGCAGGGGCCGCCCGACGGTCTGCCGAAGAGGCGCCGTCGTCGTCGCTGCGCTGAAGCTGGCCCGCGCCCACGGCCCACAGCCGGGTCGGGTTGCCAGGGTCAGCGCCGAGCGCCTCTACGCCGGAGACGGGCAGGCCGCGGTCCTGAACGTGCCAGGCGTCCGCCCCATCCTCTGTGCGTGACCAGGCGCCCCCCCACGACGGCGTCGACTCGCCCCGGTCCGGGCAGGACCGTGGTGACGGACTCGTCCGGGCTGCCTGGTGGGTGCAGCGCCTCCCATGTTCCGGCCCAGTCCCGGCTGCGGTAGAGCCCGGTCCAGCCGGCCAAGTAGACGTGGCCCGACGGCCCGGCCGCGAGCGCCCGCGCCGGCGCCGCCCCGATCGGCAGACGGCTCGGGCGCCACGTCTCACCGTCGTCGGTCCGGAAGAGCGCGGCCGCCGTGGCGGCCAGAGCCCGCCGGCCGTCGGCGGCGAACGCGACGGCGAACACCGGACCTACGAGGACGGCTGGGCTCTCCAAGCTCCACTCCAGCCCGCCCGTTGCGCGACCGGAGGAGACCGCTGTCCGTCGCCATCAGAAGGTGGGCGGGATCGGCGGGGCTTACCGCCAGAGCGATGGCTCCACTCACCACCCGGCCCGGATTGGCCGGCAGCCAGGTGGCGCCGTCGTCCCGAGACCGGAAGAGGCCGCCGTACGCGCTCGGATCGTGGCCGACGGCTGGCGGCGGCCCGAGGGCCAAACCGAGGATCAGCCCGCACAGGCCGCCGATGACGACACGCCGCGACCGGATCATCGACCGGACCAGAGTCGTGCGGAGGACCCGTCCAAGCCGGGTCCTCCGCGAGGCCGCACGCAGAGCCGTACGAGCCTAGGGCTTGCGGGACCGCTCCCCCGGGGCGAGCGTGACCTCGGCCAGGCGGGAGTCGTTCGGGCCCGCCCACCAGTTCTTGGTGAGGGGATACCCGTCGGAGTACGAGAGAGGCTCGTGGGCCGCCACACAGTTCTGGTAGCCGCCCGTGATCTTGTAGCACTTCTCGTAAGCGAGGAACTGCTGGACGGAATCGGTCTGCTGGATGTTCGCGACCTGCCAGTCGCGAATCCCTTCCCACGAGGA
>CAVXVV010000022.1:0-11645 GCA_963765195.1 uncultured Candidatus Rokubacteria bacterium | reverse complement strand
CGGCGCCAGGTGGTACGCGAGGGTGTCGCGGGATCGCGCTGAGGAGCGGCGTCAGGAGGTCCGGCGGTCATTTTGACACTGCCCTTGAAAAATCATCCTAGTTCAAGCGAGCACGGGTCAGCAAGTAGCTCGATCGAATCCATACGATCCTTCGTGTTCTCTAGCGCTTGCGTAGATTCGCATCCATAGAACGGCATAGGCACCGTCCTTGCTTGTCCGCGAACCGGTGCGTCCATTCCGGACTGTGTCAAATCTGAGAAAGCTCGACCAGGAAGGATGATGTCCGCAGAGCCACGATGCAAGGACATGATTCTCTGGCATTCGGAATCAACGAAACCGGAAACGGCTGGCGGGAACGAGATGGGACGAGATCCTGCCTGGAACGACGCTGGTTTCGACTCTCCGGCTCCCCGCGCGGGCCGATGTGCGCCTCCGTTATTGGACGCGCTGATGAGCCCCTCGCTCTGGTACCGGCCGATGCCCTCGGCGATCAGACTTCAGGTCCGTTCCAGTGTCTGAAACGAACGATGGAGGTAGGCGTGCCTCATTGAGCGTCCGCATGAGCTCATCGATGGCGTCAGGCCTAGCAACCTCCCGTCCGGGATCCAAGCGTCGACAACATGCTGCGGTTCCTTCACACGGACCGCCCGGGCACGCATGACACCCTTCCGAACGATGCCGAAGACGATAGTCGAGGATCTCGTCAATATCGTGGTCGCTGGCCACGAAGAACCAGACCCACCATTGTTCGACAAGAACTCGGGTCGTGTCCGGTGATGATGCGCCGGCGCGAGCGGTGGCTGTGCGGGGTCGAGGTGCGCAGCAGCGCTAGGAGCTGGTCTGGTGCGGGTATGAGCCCCTGCGCCCGGTTCCCACTGACCGGGGCCCTCGGTGAGCCAGGCGGGCGCGAACCTCACGGCGCACTTCCCCCGGATGGACCTGGCAACCAGAACGTCCGGATTACAGGAGGATTCGCCCCGCGCCGGGAAGTCTCCGTTGTGGGCTGTCGCGTGGACGCTCGATCGGGCCACCCTCCAGGCGGCACAGATCATCGTCACCCAATGGCTCCGCCGTGACCGGACTCACGCATTCTTCATCCTTAGTACACCGAATCATGAATTCGTTCCGGGTTTCCTTGGGGTTCCGGATGCCCTCGCGCTATCGTGGATTCGATGCGTGCGAGGGGTCGGCGCATGGCGGAACGCCGTGGCCCGAAGCCGCAGCACAAGGTGGCGCTGACGGCGCCGGAACATCGGGAGCTCCAACGACTCACCCGGCGTCGCACCGCCCCCTATGCGGAAGTGGTGCCGGCGAAGATTCTGCTCCGGGCCTATGAGCACCCGGACTGGAGCAACGCGGCCATTGCCCGAGCGGTGGGCTGCACGGATCGGACGGTACGCAAATGGCGGGGGCGCAGCCGGGCGGGGCCGGTTCTGCAGGACGCGCCCCGGCCCGGTGGACCACGTTTTTTCCCCCTCCAGCGGTCCGGGCGCAGGTCACCGCGTTGGCCTGCACGCTGCCGCGGGATTCCGGTAAACCGCTCTCTCGCTGGTCGACCGCCGAACTCACCCGCGCGGTCGTCCAGCGCGCATCGTCCGGCGCATCTCAGGCGCCACCGTCCAGCGCTGGCTCCAGGCCGACCGCATCAAGCCGTGGCAATACCACAGCTGGCAACGCCCCACCGACCCGCGCTTCCTCGAACGGGCCATTCCGATTCTGAGCCTGTACGAACGCGCCCAGCGGCTCACCCGAAGGGGCCACCTCCTCGTCTGCGCGGATGAGAAGACGTCGATCCAGGCCCGGCGGGCCTGCGGGCCCCTGACACCAGCGCGGCCTGGTCGGCCACTGCACCTGCCCGATCGCTATCAGCGCCAGGGCGCGGTGCAGCTGTACGGCGGTCTGGCGGTGCACACCGGCGAGACCCTGACGCGCTGCTTTGAGCGCAAGCGCTTTGTCGAGTTCCAGAGCTTCCTGCGGATGCTCTTCGGGAGTGTCTGGTGCCGGCGGATTCGCAGCCTCCACCTGATCCTGGACAACGGCTCCACGCATGCCCCCAAGCGCCTGCCAGCCTGGCTCACGAGCCTCGGTCTGCCGTTTCCCGTCCACCTCCATTGGCTGCCGGTGAATGCCTCCTGGCTCGACCAGATCGAGATCGTGTTCAGCGACCTGCAACGCAAGGCACTCACGCCCAACGACTTTGCGAGCACCGATCACGTGCGTCAGCGCATCCTGGCTTTCTTCGCCGAGCGCAACCGACGGGCTCAACCGATCCGGTGGACCTACACCACCCAGAAGCTTCTGGCCAAAGTTCGCCGTCAGCGGAGGCTGGCGGCGACCGGCTAAAACCCGGAACGAATTCATGATTCGGTGTACTTAGCGCGCGTCACTCGTCCGTGAACCCCTGGTTTCGATGAGCCATAACGGGTTCGCCGAAACACAGGTCTTTTCATGGTCTAGGAGACGACTGGTGCTACGAAGACTGTTCTGCCGAAGCTTGTCCAACTGGACTGTCATCGCCGCGATGATAGTCTGCAGTGCCATCGTCGCCGCGACTGCTGCGAGCGCAGCTACACTAACGCTGAACTGGGTGGACAACGCGGCTGGCACCGCCATGTTCAAGGTCGAGCGCAAGACAGGGACCACCGGCACGTACACTCTCATCGGGACGACCGGCACCGGCATCGAGAGCTATGCGGACTCGACTGTGAGCGTCGGCACCATCTACTGCTACCGTGTCAAAGCCTCGAATGCCTTTGGAGACTCGGGCTACTCGAACGAGGCCTGCGGGTCCGTCGCCGCCAGCTTCGACGTAACCGTTGCCAAGGCCGGCACCGGCTCCGGCACAGTGGTCAGCGCCCCCGCTGGGATCAACTGCGGTAGCGATTGCGTCGGGAGCTATGTCCCAAGCGGGACTGTCACCTTGACCGCAACCCCCGTCGGCGGCTCGTTCTTCAGCGGATGGAGCGGTGGCGGTTGCGCGGGCACCGGTCCTTGTGTCATGGCTGGCAACGCGAAAGTGACCGTGACCGCGACCTTCTCGCTGGACAACACGCTTCCCACGGTCAGCATCACCAATCCGGCCAGCGGATCCTCGGTCTCTGGCTCCGTCAGCGTGGCCGTTAGTGCTGCTGACAACGCGGCCGTCGCCCGCGTCGAGCTATGGGTGGATGGCGCCCTCGTCGCCACCGATACCGCCGCCCCCTGGTCGTTCGCTTGGAACAGCACGGCCAAGCCCAACGGCGCCCATTCCCTGCTCGCCAAGGCCTACGACGCTGCCGGCAACGTCCGCTCTTCCGCGTCGATCAGCGTGACGGTGAACAACGGCCAAGTCGTCCCCGGAGCTCTGACCCTGGCCTTCACTGGCCAAATCCGCGATCGGGTCGGCAAGAGCAATGGTGCCCGTGCGCCTGACGGCGCCCTGGATGGCACGTTTCGGGTGACCCTCGGCGGCACCAGCGCCCGCACGGTCACCCGGCTGGAACTCCGGCGCACGGGGGGCGGCGTCTGGGATACGGTGGGGAGCGGCAGCGGGTGGACCCTGGGTGTCGCCACCTCTCTCGACGGCTCTCTCCTGAACACCTCGAGCGATTCTGTCAACTTCACCCTGGCCCCGGGCGGCAGCGCCGTCCTCTTCGCCGCCGATTCCGTGAGCCTGTTCGCCTCCGGGTCGACCTTTACCCTGACCGCCACCTTCAGCGATGGCTCCACCGCCTCGGCCTCCACCACCATTACGGCCACCGCCACCTCCCCGCTGACCCTGGCCTTCACTGGCCAAATCCGCGATCGGGTCGGCAAGAGCAATGGTGCCCGTGCGCCTGACGGCGCCCTGGATGGCACGTTTCGGGTGACCCTCGGCGGCACCAGCGCCCGCACGGTCACCCGGCTGGAACTCCGGCGCACGGGGGGCGGCGTCTGGGATACGGTGGGGAGCGGCAGCGGGTGGACCCTGGGTGTCGCCACCTCTCTCGACGGCTCTCTCCTGAACACCTCGAGCGATTCTGTCAACTTCACCCTGGCCCCGGGCGGCAGCGCTGTCCTCTTCGCCGCCGATTCCGTGAGCCTGTTCGCCTCCGGGTCGACCTTTACCCTGACCGCCACCTTCAGCGATGGCTCCACCGCCTCGGCCTCCACCACCATTACGGCCACCGCCACCTCCCCGCTGACCCTGGCCTTCACTGGCCAAATCCGCGATCGGGTCGGCAAGAGCAATGGTGCCCGTGCGCCTGACGGCGCCCTGGATGGCACGTTTCGGGTGACCCTCGGCGGCACCAGCGCCCGCACGGTCACCCGGCTGGAACTCCGGCGCACGGGGGGCGGCGTCTGGGATACGGTGGGGAGCGGCAGCGGGTGGACCCTGGGTGTCGCCACCTCTCTCGACGGCTCTCTCCTGAACACCTCGAGCGATTCTGTCAACTTCACCCTGGCCCCGGGCGGCAGCGCCGTCCTCTTCGCCGCCGATTCCGTGAGCCTGTTCGCCTCCGGGTCGACCTTTACCCTGACCGCCACCTTCAGCGATGGCTCCACCGCCTCGGCCTCCACCACTGTGTTCCCGTAGCGCGTCGTCGCAGAAGTGAGGAACAAGCCTCGTGAACATTAAAGCGAGAAAGAACATACGCCTCTAAAGAGAAAGGCAGTACCCGCGCGGTGCGCGAACGCCGCCGGGCTGCTCACCAAGGAACCGTAGACACGACACAAGGGGGATGGTCATGACTCAGCCCGGTGAGCTTGGGCCATTGGCTGACCGGGTTCAGCGCATTGAACAGGAAAACTTCCGGATGAGACGGTGGGGGCAGGACGGAGGGCTGCGGGGACGACGGCGCAGATGACCTATGGGCTGGCGCCGAGTGTCACTCCCGAAGGTCCCGTCGTCGCCTTCACCGACTCGACGACGGCGGCCGGGGAGACGGAAAAAATCCGTATGTGACCGGGACCGCCAGGCCCGGGTGACGTCGCCACTACCGCCCCTCCCAGGTCGTCGCGCTTGCCGCCCGCGATGAAGAGCCCCGCGGCAAAGCCGGGCTCTTCAGCCTCGAAGGACGTGAGCTCCGCCAGACCGTTACCGGAGATCTTCAGAACACGCACCCAGGACTCGCGTCCCGCACCGGGGGCCGTGATGATCTCGGCCAGCCCATCCCCGTCGATGTCGGCGGTGGTCACGCGAACCCCCCCGGTGAAGGACGGCTCATAGGTCAGGTCCCGCGCGAGGAGGGTGACCTGAGTCCCCCTGACGCGATACACCTTGACTTCCGGAGTCGAGCACCGCACGTAACGCAACGCTCGCGGCGGCAACCAAACGCATGCTTGATCTGGCCGCGCTGTGCTCGGGCGCGCGCGTGATGGACCTCGGCACCGGCACCGGCGAGCAGGCATTCGCCGCGCGGCGCGTGTCGGGCCGCGGGGAAACGTCCTCGCGACGGACATCTCGGCCGAGATGGTGCCGCGACGGCCGCGGTCGCCGCGCGCGCTGGGTTCGGCAACGTCGCCACGCGCGTCCTCGACGTCGCGGCGATCGACCTCGAGCCCGATTGGTGGGACGCTGTCATTTCGCGCCTCGGACTGATCTTCGCGCCCGACCTCGGGGCCGCCCTTACCGGCGCGCGCCATGTGCTGCGCGCCGACGGGCGCCTCGCCGTGATCGTGTGGTCGACGCCCGAGCGGAACCGTTCCACGCAACCCCGCTGGGAGTGATGCGCGCGCTGGGGCGCCCGGCACCGCCCGACGCCGAGTTCGTGCGCGCCTTCTCGCTCTCCGTGCCCGGTGTGCTGGCGCAAGCCCTCGCGGCCGCCAGGCTCCGCGACGTCGTCGTCGAACCCGCCCCCGCACCGCGGCGGCATCCGTCGGTGGCCGAGGCGATCGCCGCGCAGCACGACTCGCGCTCGCCCGTGCCATGGCGCACCTAGACGACGCGGCACGCGCCGACGCGTGGACGGAGATCGAGCGCGCGTATCGCCGGTTCGAGACGCCCTCGGGTGTGGCGTTTCCGGGCGAGGTACTGGTCGGCGCGGCGACGAAGTAGCGGACACGGCATCATGAGACGCCCCCGCACGGTGCGCGAACAGCGCCGGGGCTGGCCCATCAACCACACACCGAGAGGAGCGAGACCGATGAGCAAGCTCAGTGTAGCACCGGCACCGACCCCTGAACGCCGCATCCCGCTCGAGGTCGCCGAGGATCTAGACCATTTTCCCGGCCATCTCCTACTTATGGACCGGCCCCAGGGCGCATCATCCTCGAGGAGCGGCTGTGCGAGGAGGGGAATCGGCTGGACGCCTATGCTGAGGCCCTGTTCGAGGAGGAGAAGGCTCGGCTGACGGCCGAGTTCGGCGACCGCGAGGCGGGGCGCCTCCGTTCGGCGGGCTCGGCTACGATCGAATCGTCGCCCGGTGCCTAGTCGGCGCGCGTGTCTGTACTCTGGCGTCCTACGATTTCTTGCCACCTGGCATAACACGAGTTGTGAAACCACAGCGTGGTGCCGTCAGGGAGCACACACCGGGCGCCCAGTTCGAAGCTGAGGATGCGATGGTGACAGGCACCACACGGCTGCCCTTGCCCGGTGTGATACCAGGTGGCGAGGCAATTGACGTTGGGCAACTGGCCGGTGGCGATCCGCGCCTGAATGCGGGAGACCTCGTTGTCCATGTCGATAGTTGAGAGGCAAGAGAGTTGCCACCGCGCTGGCATTGATCTTGCTCATGCCGCCGTTCTCGTTGTCATCGATGACAAGAACTGTGCGACACTCACCGGCTCTTCGCGCCAGGCAGGTATCCCTTGTAACCAGATTTCAAGATCCCACCCTCAAGCCGAAATGTGGCGAGGGCGCCCTTCTGTCTGAATGACGACAGGCCGTCACCTTTAGGTCGCCCCGGCGGGTGCACGAGGCGATGATTGGCGACCAGGTCGGTACCCGGGTGATCACCAGCAACGGTCATTGGATTCGGTGCCGTTCGAGTGTGCCGTTCCCACCAGCCGTCACGAGGTTGTGGTGGATCTGGGTCGTTGGGTCCGAACACTGGAGATCACGCGGCCAGCCACCACAAGTCCGAGTTCCTCGCGAACATGTCCCACGAGCTCCGGACACCCCTGAACGCGATCCTCGGCTTCTCGGAGGTCCTCGCCGAGCGGATGTTCGGGGAGGTGAACGCAAAGCAGGCCGAGTACCTGCAGGACATCCTGTCCTCGGGGCGGCATCTCCTCTGGTTGATCAACGATAGCCTCGATCTCGCCAAGATCGAGGCGGGGCGGCTCGAGCTGGAACTGGGCCAGTTCCACCTGCCCGCGGCCCTCGACAACGCCCTGGACTCTCGTCCGGGAACGGGCGACCCGCCACGGGATCACGCTCGCCCAGTCCGTGGACGAGCGGCTCGCCGACATCGTGGCGGACGAGCGGAAGGTGAAGCAGATTCTGCTGAACCTCCTTTCGAATGCCGTGAAGTTCACCCCGGACAGCGGCCGGGTCAGCCTGACCGCCACCGCCGACGACGGCGCCGTTACCATCGCGGTCAGCGACACGGGAGTCGGAATCGCGCCTGAGGACCAGGCCGCGATCTTCGAGGAGTTCCGTCAGGTCGGCTGCGACGACGCGCGTAAGCAGGAGGGCACGGGGCTAGGCCTGGCGTTGGCGAGAAAGTTCGTGGAGCTGCACGGTGGCCGAATCCGGGTCGAGAGCCCGGTGGGCCAGGGGTCGACGTTCACCTTCACGCTGCCCGTTCGCCTGGACGATCGGAGTGCGAGCGATCAGCGCGGACCCCCCCGGCCATGACGTGCCCCCGGTGCCACGCCGAGAACCGCGAAGGGCGTCGGTTCTGCGCTAAGTGCGCGGCGCCTCTGCCGTGGCTTGCCCATCCTGCGGGTTCTCGAACCCGCAGAACATGACCGCCCAGGTCGGCCACGACAGCCGCGCGGCATCATCGCGCCGCCCCTTATTCCTCCGGGCGGGGGGCGGCGACACGGGACCGGCGGATACGGAGGACATGCGGCCGTCCGTCTAGCATCCGCGGGCCTACATCGCTGACGGATCGCGGCCGCCTTTAGCCCTCGATCGACGGCCCGGCGCCGGGTAGAGTGGACTGAGGAGGGATTGCAAGCGACCAGGAACTCGTGACGATGCCGGACCCGACACCAGTCCCCCCGCAGCCGGACGCCTCGACCGCTCTGCACGACGAGCTGGCGCACGAGCGTGTCCGTGGCATGCACCGGATCAACCTGCTGCGCCTCTGGGGGGTATCTGCGTTCTTCGCGCTCTTCCTCGTGCTCGGCGGTCTGCTGCAGCTGCCCGCCTGGACGGGCAATCTCGAGCTGTTCGCCGTCTACTGGGCGATCACCGCGGCGGTGTTCTGGGCGAGTCGCCGCTTCGCGCGCCTGGCCCCGCTCTCCTGCCTCGCCATCGCGCTCGTGGACACGCCGTTCGTGTTCCTCCTGCAGTGGTCGACGTTCCCGACCAGCCCGAGCGCGAGCGGCGTGGCGGGCTTCACCGTGGGCGTCTACGTGCTGTTCGTCATGCTGGCCACCCTGTCGCTCGAGACCCGGTACATCCTGCTGGCCGCGGCGACCGGCGCCGCCTTCGAGGTCCTCCTGCAGCACCTGGCCGGAGTCAGCCTGGGCGCGATGATCTCGACGGTCCTCCTGCTCGGGCTGGCGACGCTGGCGTGCTCCTACGCCCGCGATCGCCTCGTCGGCCTGGCCGGACGGGTCGAGACGGCCGCCCAGCTCGAAGCAGCCAGCCGGCGGGCCGAGGACCGGCTGCGCGAGACCATGGGCCTGCTCGGCATCGCCCAGACTCTCGGTGGCGTGACTGAGGTCAACGAGGCGCTCCGCCGCATCTGCCGCGAGCTCGCCCGCCTCACCGGCGCGGAGACGGTGGCAGCGTATTTGGTGGACCGGGAGCGCGCCGAGCTGCGGCCGACCGCCGGATATCGCGTCCCCAAGAACATGCTCGAGGGCCTAGCGGCCATGCGGGTGGGGCTCGCGGACGCCCGCTTCGCCCCGGTCCTCGAGAAAGGCGATCTGCTCTGGACCGACAACGTCCCGGAGGACTCCCGCCTCCGGCCCTGGAGCGACCAGTTCCCCCACCGATCGGCCCTCGCCATCCCCTCGATCGTCGGCGGCCGGGTCTCCGCGGTCTTCTACCTCGTCTGGTGGACGCGCCGCCACGCGTTCGACCGCGCGGAGCTCACGCTGGCCCAGGCCATCGGCGAGCAGGTTGGCACGTTCATTCAGAACGCGCAGCTCTACGAGCAGCTCGACGAGAGCCGCCAGCGGTCCGTCCAGGCGGAACGCCTACGGGCGGTGGGCGAGATGGCCGCCGGGGTGGCGCACGACTTCAACAACATCCTCGCCATCATCATGGGCCGGGCCGAGATCTTGCTGGAGACGACCTCGGTGCCGGAGGTTCGGCGGCCTCTCGACATCATCGTGAAGGCGGCCCAGGATGGGGCGCGCACCGTTCGGCGCATCAAGGAGTTCACGCGCCAGAGCTCCGGTGCGCGCCGCGAGCCGGTGGACCTCTACACCCTGGCGCGCGACGTGGTCGAGATGACCCGGGCCCGCTGGCACGATCAGGCGGAGGCCAGGGGCCTCCGCTACGACGTGTCCGTCGAGGGCGGCGCCGTCCCACCCGCGCTGGGCGACGCGGCCGACCTCCGGGAAGCGCTCACCAATCTCGTCTTCAATGCGCTCGATGCGATGCCGCAGGGCGGGCGCCTGACTCTCCGCACCGTCGTGGACGGGCCGCGGGTTCGGTGCGACGTCCTGGACACGGGCGTGGGAATGACTCCTGACCTCCGCGCGCGCGTTTTCGAGCCCTTCTTCTCGACGAAGACGGAGAAGGGCAGCGGGCTCGGACTCAGCATCGTCTACGGCATCGTCACCCGGCTCGGCGGCGATATCACGGTGGAGAGCACGCCGGGGGTCGGGTCCGCGTTCCGGATCTGGCTGCCGATCGCCGACGAGGTCTCCCCGGCCACGGCGGCGGATCCGTCCGGTCCGCGGGCGGCCCGGGGCGCCCGAATCCTCGTGGTGGACGACGAGCTCGAAGTGCGCCGGGCGCTCGCCGACATGCTGGAGCTGGAGGGACACGTTCCGGTGGAGTGCCCCGACGGCATGGCGGCGCTGCGAGCGCTGGAACGGGAATCCTTCGACCTCGTCCTCACCGACCTCGGCATGCCAGGGCTCGGAGGATGGGGGGTCGCCCGCGCCGTGCGGCAGCGTCATCCGCGCATGCCCGTCGGCCTCATCACCGGATGGGGCGATTCGATCGACGCCACCGATGCGGCGCGCCGCGGAGTCGACTTCCTTCTCGCCAAGCCATTTCGGAGGCGGGACCTGCACGAGGTGCTCGCCCGAGTCCTTGGCGACCGGGCGCGGTGAGGACCGGTCAGCGCCCAGGGAGGTGGCCAGCCGCGCCGCCACCGGTATCGCTGAATTCATCCACGTCAGCCGCCCGGCCTCGGGTCCTGTGCCTTCTGTTTACTCCGTCCACCTTGGGTCAACGTTGACTTTCAACCGGCCTGATCGATGATGACCGGCATGTCCCCCTCATCCTCACAGGCCTCCTCCGCGTCCTCAGGAGACGCCGCGCCCTGGTGCTCGATACCTCCTGCGCGATCGCGACGCGGTCTACGGCATCGAGTTCTCGAGTCGAGTGAAAGGCATGGAGATCTGCGAAGTCAAGACGGCGCCTCACCTCTCGCTGGACAAGGACGCGCCGAAGCCCAGACTGGTCGAGCGCCTCGAGCAAGGTTCAATCGTCGAGACGCCCATGGTCGGCGGGCTCCATCATCGCTATACCGCCAGGCGGCGTAGAATCCTTCGGGCCTGCGGGAGGTGCCGCCAGGCGATAGCTGCCTGTCGGCCGGCCGGTCAGGGCGATTCACCTCGGTCTTCCCGCGCCTTGCGTCTGACACTCCACACAGAACACGTTGGTCCACGCGGGATGTTGTTCGAAACCATGGCCCAGGCGCTTGACGAACGGCCGCAGCTTTTTCCAAACGCCTGGATGGGTTAAACAGAAGGGACAGGGTCACCCGGATCTGCCTGACCTCGCTGCCAAGCGGTGTGAGGTTCGTTCCACCGCCAGGAGACATAGACTCGGCCGTCCAGCCCTGTGCCGATGTTCGCACCCTGGCTGAAGCCGTCGCGTCTCTTCTGGGATCGCGGGTGTGGTTGTCGTCCCCCGTCGGTCGACCGCGAGAACACGATGATCGACGCTCCCTCGATTGGGTCGCGAAAATGCTGGGACATCGCACGACCCAGATGGTCATCCGCCACTACCACAAGTACGTCCCGAACCTCACCCGCCGGGATGGGGACGCGCTCGTCCGGGCGCTGAACAAGCGGCTGAGGCCGCGATGACGCGAGGCGGCGGTACCATTGGTTACCCGACGGACGAAGGGGGTTACGGGCTGTCCCGTAACCCCCCGTCAGGATGGAGCGGGCGACCGGAATCGAACCGGCGACGTCCAGCTTGGGAAGCTGGCATTCTGCCGCTGAATTACGCCCGCATCTGGCTCGAATTCTAGGCCCCGGCGGGAGGGCCTGTCAAATCGGGCCGAGCCCACCGGGCGCGATCCTCGCCGGACCGCTCCCGCCGCTGCGGCTAGGGGCCGAGGGCGTCGTCGGCGAGCGGCGGATCAGACCGGCCTAGTCGT
>CAVXVV010000021.1:0-11495 GCA_963765195.1 uncultured Candidatus Rokubacteria bacterium | reverse complement strand
GCTTCCGGCTCTACTGGCGGTGGAAGTCCAAGCCACACCTGGTCGGTCGCCCGACGCTTGACGCCGAGATTCGCCACCTGATCCGCCAGATGGCACGGGAGAATCCGACGTGGGGCCGCCGGCGCATCCGGGCGGAACTGGCCCTGCTCGGCTACGGCGTCGCCGAACTCACGGTCGCCAAGTACATGCGCCGAGCTTCACCTCGGCCTTCCCCAACCTGGCGCGCGTTTCTGAGCGCTCATGCCCGAGACATTGTCGGTGTCGATTTCTTCCTCGTCCCAACTCTCACGTTCCGTCTGCTCTTCGTCTTCGTCGTGCTCCGGCATGAGCGTCGCGAACTCCTTGAGCTGAACGTGACGGCTCATCCCACGGCTGTTTGGACGGCCCAGCAGATCGTCGAGGCGTTCCCAGATGACACGGCTCCGACCTACCTGCTCCGCGATCGAGACGGCGTCTACGGCGAGCCGTTCGCGCGACGAGTAGAGCGGATGGGGATTCAAGAGGTCCTCACCGCCCCACGCGCACCCTGGCAGAACCCCTTCGTGGAGCGGGTGATCGGCTCCATCCGCCGCGAGTGTCTGGATCATTTCCTCATTCTGAACGAGGCTCATCTCCGCCGGCTCTTACGCGATTACATCGGCTACTACAACACTGTGCGGCCACACCAATCGCTCGACAACAACAGTCCCCAGCCACGAGTCGTGGAACCCCCCGCCATGTGGCCGGATCGTCGCGATTCCGCAGGTTGGCGGGCTCCATCATTGCTATCGGCGGGTCGCCTGATCGTCGTCGGGCGCCGGGTCAGCCTCCGCTCGTTCGCGTGATCCAGCATGCGGCCGGCCGTGTCATATGGTGGTCCGGGCTCGGGTTGTTGCGCTCCTTCCCCACGGCGATCATGATCACAGCCGCCCGAGACGCCAGCGCAAGTCACGCTCCCTCACCGTCCGTCGGAGGCACGAGAAGGTCGGACCGATGGGGTTTCTGACGAGGACAGGCGAGCTGCCGGTGGCCGCCGCAGAGGAACGGGAAGACTCGAAGCAGGAGCAGCGTGCCGATCATAGAAGGGAATTGTCTCCGGATCAGAGCGCAAAGGGCAATCCGGTCCACCGGACAGGGTTTTGGCGAAGGACAGCCGGTGGCCAGAGGAGAAAGGCGTCATCCACGGCGCGACCGGGATCGAGAGCTACAGCCTCAGCCGTGGATCCAGAACGTCCCGCAGGCCATCGCCGAAGAAATTGACGGCCAGCACCGTCGCCATGAGGACGAGCCCCGGGAAGGTCGTGACGTGCCAGGCCGTCGCCAGATAGCCACGACCATCGGCGATCATCCCCCCCCAGGTGGGGGTGGGCGACGGCACGCCCAGGCCCAGGAACGAGAGGGCGGACTCCATGATGATCATGAAGCCCATCTGTTGGCTGGCCACGACGATGGCCGGGGTCCAGACATTCGGCAGGACATACCGGAAGAGCGTGCGGCCGTCGCCCGAGCCGAGCGCGCGGGCGGCCTCGATGAACTGCTGTTCCCGCAGGGACAGCACCACCCCGCGGATGGTCCGCGCATAGATGACCCAGCCGGTGATCCCTAGCACGAGGATCAGGTTGCGGAGGCTCGGGCCGAGGACCCCCACGAGGGCGATCGCCAACAGGATGGTGGGGATGGCGAGTTGGATGTCCGCCAGCCGCATGACGACCTCATCGGTTCGGCCGCGGTAGTATCCGGCGAGGAGCCCGAGCAGCACACCCAGGGTCCCGGACAGCAGCACGGCCGTCACGCCCACGGTGAGCGATATGCGGGCGCCAAAGATGATCCGGCTGAGGATGTCACGCCCGAGCTGGTCGCCACCCAGGAGGAACTTGCCGTGCGTGCCTCCTGGGGCGGGGGGACGCAACCGGTAATTCATGTCGACGGCCGCCGGATCCGCGGGGGCGATGGTCCCGGCGAACACCGCCCCCAGCGCGATCGCCAACAGGAACAGGCTGCCGAGCGACGCCCGCCGGCTTCGCAGGAAGCGCTCGGCGAATCGACCCCTTCGCGCGGAGGCCTTCTCGTCGGGCGTGTTGGCCGACGTCGCGGTCAAAGGTGGCCCCTACGCCAGGCGGATCCGGGGATCGATACAGACATACAGCACGTCGAGCAGGAGATTGATCGCCACGAAGTAGACGGACACCAGCAGGGTGGCCGCCTGGACGAGCGGGTAGTCGCGCGCGGTGATCGCGGTGACGATCAGCCGCCCGACACCCGGCCAGGCGAAGATCGTTTCCGTGATCACCGCCCCGCCCAGGAGCGCTCCCAGCTGGAGGCCGACGACCGTGACGAGCGGGATGAGCATGTTCCTCAGGGCGTGGCGATAGATCACCCGGCGCTCGCTGACGCCCTTGGCCCGGGCGGTCCGGATGTAGTCCTCGCCGAGAATGTCCAGCGTGCCGGAGCGCACCAGTCGCGTCACGAGCGCCATCAGCGGGGCGCCGAGCGTCACCGCGGGCATGACGAGGTTCTCGAGTCCGCCGCGACCGGAGGACGGCAACAGGGTCCACTGGACGGAGAACAGGAGAATGAACATCAGGCCGAGCCAGTAGACCGGCGTGGCCTGGCCGACCGTGGCCAGGAGCATGCCCGCGTAGTCCCAGATGGAGTCGCGTCGCACCGCGGAGAGAATGCCCATCGGCACCGCCACGACCAGCGACACGAGCAGGGCCGCGAAGGTCAGCTCGACCGTGGCCGGCAGGTGCTCCAGGATGATGCCGAGGGCGGGCTGCTTGTAGTAGAGCGACCGTCCGAGGTCGCCGCGGAGGGCATTGGAGAGGAAGAGCCAGTACTGGAGCGGCAGGGGCCGGTCCAGGCCCAGGGTCTTCCGCATCGTCCGCACTTCCTCTTCCGGGGCGGTGTCGTAGAGCATGAGCCGGGCTGGATCGCCGGGAGCCAGGTGGATCAGGGCGAAGACGACCACGGTGACGCCAAACAGAATGAGCAGCGAGAGGGTGAGACGCCGGGCGACGTAGCGGGTCATCTGTCTTCTCGAGCAGGCCGGGTACCGCGCCGGCCGGGGCGCCGATCCGCGCATCCCTCACGCGGATCCAACGCCCGGCCGGGCTAGCGTTCGCGCTACCGCGAGGCGCGCGGCGCACGACGGTCGGAGCCCGCGACGTGCGGCTAGACCTTGTCGGTCTTGCGCAGATCGAACACCTTGAACGGGTACCCGATGAAGCCCTTGACCGCCTTCCTCATGCCGTAGATGTGCTCCATCTGGTAGAGCCAGACCATCGACCCCTCCTGGTAGAGGATCTCCTGGGCGGCCCGGTACAGCTCGGCGCGCTTGTTCTGGTCGACCGTCGTGCGGCCCTGATGGATCAGGTCGAAGACCTTGTCGTTCTTGTAGCCGCTCTTGAACACATCGTTGCGGATGCGCTGGTACATCATCTGGTCGGGATCCCACGTCGCCCCACCCGTGACATAGATGTTGTAGCTCCCGGCCGCGCGGGCCTGCGTGAAGGCGGCTCCCTCCATGATGGTCAGGTCACACTCCAGCCCGACCGCCTTGAGCTGGCTGACGATGGTCTCCGTCACCTCTTTCATCTTGGGATACCAGCCCTCGGGGGCGATGAAGCGGATCTTCGAGGCTGGTTTCCCCAGGAGACTCTTGGCCTTGTCGGGATCATATGGGTACGGCTTCAGGCCCGCGTGGTATCCGAGCACGCCCTGGGGGACGATGGCGGCCGCCGGCCGGCCCCCCTCCAAGATCTTGTCCACGAGCGTCTTGCGGTCGATCGCGTAGTTGATTGCCTGCCGACCCTCCATCCTGTCGAACGGCGGCTGGTCGCACTTCAAGCCGAGATAGAGCTGATCCCACGCCATGGTGCGGTGCACCATCAGCTTCTCGTCGCGTTGTAGCACCGCGACCTGGTCAGGCGGGATGGTGTCCGCGATGTCGAGCTCGCCCGAGCGTAGCCCCGCCACCCGGGTGAAGTCCTCCATGATCGGGCGATAGACGATGCGCTTGATCTTCGGCAGCGGCTGCCTCCAGTAGTCCGCGTTCAGCTCCATGACGAAGCGTTCGTTCTTCTTCCACTCGACGAACTTGTACGGGCCCGTACCGATCGGCTTCTCGTAGAAGGTGGGCCCGCCGTCCTGGGCCGCCTTCGGAGAATAGATCACTGTGGGCGTCATGAGGTTGGACAGCATCATGCCCACCGGAGCCGTCGTGCGGAGGATGGCCGTGTAGTCGTCGGGCGTGTCCACGCGGTCCAGCTCGGACCACCAGCCCGACCGGGCGAGCTTCTTGTCTTTCAGGCGCTCGAGGCTGAACTGCACCGCTCGGGAGGTGAAGGTCTCGCCGTTGTGGAACTTGACGCCCTTCCGGAGCTTGAACGTCCAGGACAGCCCGTCCCGGGAGGACTCCCACGATTCGGCCAGGGACGGCACGATCTTGCCGCTCTCGTCCATCTCGACCAGGAAGTCGAACACGTGCAGGAACAGGCTGTAGTTGACCAGGTTGAACTGGTCATACGCATCCATCTTCTGGATCTCTTCGGGCCGACTGATGATGATCTGGTCCTTGCTGTCCGCGGCGGCCGCCCAGCAGGAGGCCGGAAGGCCGGCTGCGCCCAGGCCGGCGGCGGCACCAAGCTTCAGGACGTTCCGGCGGGACAGGCTGGGCCGATTAGCGCTTGGGGCACTTCCGTTCCCGAACATGCTGCTCATTTCTGATTCCTCCCCTCTGGTGAGGCTGAGCGGTCCGTACGCCCTCTCCGTGGCACGAGCTCGCGCGCGGGGGGCCGTCGGCAACATAGCCGATCCTGGGCCGAGTGGCCAGGGGGTCCGCTCGACGCACCTTGTCCCTTCCGTTTAACCCATCCAGGTGTTCGGAGGACCGGCTGCGGCCGTTCGTCAGGAGCACCGGGCCTTGGTTCCGAGGGAGACCCAGCGTGCACTACCGTGGACCGTGTGGAGTTTCAGACGCAAGGCCGAGGAAGACCCAGGCGGACCGTACTGACCGGCCGACCGGCGAGTTCCGCGTGGCGGGCACACCCCAGGCCGGAGCTTACGCCGCCAGCCGGCTGTAGCGATGATGAAGGCCGCCGACCAGGGGCGTCTCGACGACCCTGCCCTGATCGCGGCGCTCCACAGGTCTGGGCTCCGGGGCGTCCTTGTCGAGGGAAAGGTGTGCGTTCGAGCACGGGATCGAGCAGCGTGCGCGCTTCCTCTTGGTGTATCGCGGAGTCCACACGGTGCCGATCGGGGAGCCCGTGATGGTGGCTCGCGGCGGGCATGGGGACGACTGCACGTGCCCCGGAGGCGGAGGAGACAGCGTTGTCGGTGGCGCTGACCCGTGAAGCGATTCGTACCCTCGATCGTACTCCCGGTCCTGCAACTGGCGGAAACCACGGCGAAAGCTGACGGGCTTCTAAGCCGGATGGCGGGGGTTCGAGTCCCCCCAGGCGCGCCAACACCCCAATGTTTACAATCGCTTAGCCGACGTTGTGTGGCGAGCCCCCCGCGCGGTGGATAGGCCGTTGCTCCACGCCCGCCTGGGCGCGTAAGGGTCTCACGCAGGGAGCGAAGCTGGCATGGCGCGATCCTTTCCGGCTTCCGCAACGTTCTCTTCCCCGTGCAGCCAGGCCGCCGAGCCGAACTCGAAGCCCCGCGTTGCCGGACGGGGTTTTGGCGAAGGACAGGGTGCGATCCAAAGGCAGACGTGTTCAGTGGGCGATAGTCCCACGGGGACAAGAGCCAGACGTCCCGTAGCTTGGATGGCAGGGCGGAGGGAAACCGAACCCCTGGAGCCCATCGACGAAGCCATCGGAAGGATGGTGAGCGAGTTGCCGGGCCGTAACATGAGTGAACGCAGAGGTAGCCTCGAAAACGCCAAGCTCCGGAGGCCGAGCGTGTCTTGTCCGCGCGAAGGCAGCAGGGAGCGTCGCAGTCTGGCTGACGCGGCGACTCCCCTCCGGCGGGGTGGGAGCGACGGCACGGTGACCAGGACACGTGGAGCAGCCACTGGAGAAGCCCTCCTCGTCCCGCCGCGAAATCGGCGGAGCAGGGTAGGCCGTATAACCGGTGCCCCCGGGAAATCGGCTGACGACGAGAGGGTGGCGGACGGGCCCGAGGTAGCGAGGAGGCGGGGTAATGCCCGCGGAGCGACGGGGCCCTGCTGTTCGGCAATGCCTCCGGCAACATGGAAGGCAGGGGCGTCTGACAATGGCGTCCGTTAGTCTGCAAGACCTGAGGCGGAGGCTCTACGTCAAGGCGAAGGCTGACAAGGACTGGCAGTTTTGGGGCCTGTACGTTCACGTGGCCAAGCCGGAGACGCTGCGCGCCGCGTACGACCTCGCGAAGCGCAACAACGGGGCGCCGGGTATCGACGGCGTCACGTTTGGGGCGATCGAGGCCGCCGGGGTCGAGGCGTTTCTCGCCCAACTGCGGGACGAACTGGTCGCACGCACCTACCGGCCGCTGCGAAACCGGAGGGCGGAGATTCCGAAAGACAACGGGAAGCAGGTCCGCGTGTTAGGGATACCGGCCATCCGGGATCGCGTGGTTCAAGGGGCGCTCAAGCTCATCTTGGAACCGATCTTTGAAGCGGACTTTCACGACGGCTCGTACGGCTACCGACCGAAGCGGAACGCGCATGACGCGGTGGCGCGGGTGACGACGGCCATCCTCGAGGGCAAGACGCAGGTGATCGATCTGGATCTGGCCGCCTACTTCGACACGGTCCGGCACGATCGGCTGGTTCAGAAGGTGGCGCACCGTGTTCAGGATGCGGAGATCCTGCACTTGCTCACGTTGATGCTGAAGGCATCCGGAAAGCGCGGGGTTCCTCAGGGCGGCGTGATCTCCCCCCTCCTCAGCAACATCTACCTCACCGAGGTCGATGCGATGCTGGAGCGGGCCAAGGCGATCACGGGCGACGGCCAGAACACGTACGTCGAGTACGCGCGTTATGCCGATGACCTGGTGATTCTCGTGAATGGCCAGTGGCGGAATGGCTGGCTGCTGAGGGCGGTGGGCCGGCGGCTGCGGGAGGAGTTCGCGAAACTTGACCTGCGCGTGAACGAGGCGAAGAGCCGGGTCGCGGACCTGACGCAGGGAGAGGCGTTCGGATTCTTGGGCTTTACCTTCCTCCGGCTCCGCTCGCCGCGGGGTCGGTGGTGGGTGCAGAAGACGCCGGGCATCAAGCAGCGGACGGCGTTGGTGCGGAAGCTCAAGGAGGTGTTTCGGCGCTGGGACTCTCGGCCTGTCGGGCAGGTCGTCGCGGTGATCAACCCGATCCTGCGGGGCTGGGTGAACTACTTCCGGATTGGGAACGCGGCGCGGTGCTTCGAGTTCGTACGGGCCTGGGTCGAGAAGAAGGTGCGGCGCCACATGATGCGGGCGAGAGGCCGCCGGGGCTTCGGCTGGAAGCGGTGGAGTACGGCGTGGATCTATACGGCCCTTGGGGTCTTCAATGACTACCGGGTGCAATACCAGGTCCGTGTCTGAACGCGCGCCCAGCCCGATAGGTCGCATAACTCTTGGCACGAAGCCGGCAGGAGAGCGGCGTACGGGAAATCTGTATGCGCCGTTCGAACGGGCGGGGGCTGGAGACGGGCGCTTTGCGTACCGCGCCAGCCCTCGACCCTACCGGTGAGGGAAGTTCAGGTGGCACAGGGAGATGGAGTTTGTAACCGGGACAGGTGTCCTTCGTAGCAAAGGTCCACTGCGTCAGACGAACGGCCGCCGCCGGTCCTCCGAGCACCTGGATGGGCTAAGTGGAAGGGACGGGGATCAACTGCCCCGCGTCGGACCAAGCGCCCACCGGTCTCCTGCCGAGTTCTCGGTCCCGAGAGCACAGAAAGCCACCCAGCGAGTCGGGCGGGTTTTTGGCGAAGGACAGCCACCGCTGGCGCGACGAGCTCAGCGGAGATCGACGTACGGGACGGCACCGAGCTCGAACCGAGCCAATAACTCATGCCGTCGGTACGACAAAGTCCTGGAGGAGCATTAGCCTCCCAGCGCGCCGCGCGTTCCGGTAGTAGCGCTCGTCCGCGGTCACGAGCGAGGCGCCCCGCCGGCGGAGGGCCACGGCGTGATACAAGGTGTCGAACACGTGTTGACCGGACTCGGCGGATAAACGGGTGGCCTCGAGGTAGACTTCCAACTCGTCCAGGACCGGGAACTCCATTGCATGCATCAGCGCCACGACGTCGGGGGCGCGGTCAGGGGCGAGGCGCGTGACCACGGCTGCCACCTCGGCCAGCCAGTGTGGGGGTTCCACGACGGACAGCCGGCCGGCGTGGACCGCGTGAAGCAGGTTGAGGGCGCGCTCCGCGTGAGCCTCCCGGGCTCGATCTGGGAAGGCCCACTTCACGATGACACTCGCGTCGAGGACGACCTCCGTCACGGGCGTCCCTTCACTCGTGCCGCCCGGATGGCGACCTCGGCCACCGGCCTGATCGTTCGGCGGAGCCGGAGCAAACGCTCGATTGCTCGCCGTCGCCGATTCTGGCGGCGGCGTTCCTCGACCGCCTGACGCATGAGCTGCGCGACAACGGCACTCTTGTTCGCCCCGGCAAAGGCTTTGTTAAAGGTGCTCTTCACGTCCTCAGGCACGCTGAAGTTAACGGTCGCCACGGCGGTCCTCCGTTATTGAGATATTCAACAATACTACGCTCTCAACTTCGCCCACCTGTGTCAAGCGGCCGGCGGAGATCCGATGCATCAGTGGGGCAACAGTGGCCCCGGGGGCGAAGGGGCCGTCCCGCGCCCGGTGGGAGCCTCGGCCAAGCGGAGGCAAACCTGGTCGGACGCCCGTGACCTTGCGAGGCGAAGCCAGTGGGTGCTGCCCAGGATGCTGCCCAAATTGCGTCAGAAGGAGTGACGGATCGTGAGAGACTTGGGGCCGGGTTGTTGCCGCAAGTGAATTTGAATTCTGACAGCAAGTGACATTCCGTGAGACCACTGGAAGGAAATTCCCAAGCTGGACGTCGCCAGTTCGATTCCGGTCGCCCGCTCCCAGGTTCGGCTGCGCGGGTCTCGGGCGTCGACGGCTTCCGCCTGCATTCAGGGAGCAGTCTGGAAACGCGGCCCGAATTTCCATGCCGTGCCGTGTCCCGACGGGTGCCGTGTCCCAACTGGCTGATTTTGAAGCGGGCAGCGAATAGGGCACGGAAACACGGGTTCGATCTGCGTGCCCAGTACAGGGTGACGTGTTCAGCGGGAGCCAGTCCTGCCGGGGCAAGAACCTGAGACCCCGTAACGGGGATGGGAGGGCGGAGCTCGATCGGGAGTTTGCAGCCGAAGAAGCCCCGTTCTCCGGGGGCCGTTTCGTAGTGAAGATCGTAGCGACGATCCGCTAAGTCCTCGCCGGAACAGGCTAGGGCCGCCGTCTTCTAAGCCGTGGGTCGGGGGTTCGATTCCCTCCAGGCGCGCCATCCACAAGCTCCGCCAAACGCCGAAATGCTCATATCTGGCGCTCATTCGTGCCTCCGATGACCCGGGGACCTTGGGATGGCTTGTGATGGGTTGTCATGGGGTATGAGGGGGAACCGTATCGCGTTCGTACCCCCGTTTGCAGCCAGGCCGACCTTCACTCTAAGACGCGCGCCGCATATGGGTCGGGCCCGCAGCCCAAGCGACCGGGCACGTGAGGAAGGGATGCCGACACCGCTGGAGGTCGGGGTCGATCTTGTAGAAGAGCATGCCGGCGTCGGGTACTTTCTCGAGCGTCATGGGCTCCGGTCCCTCGTGGCGCCGTACCTCGTCGGCCCAGGACGCGGACTCGTGGATGTCGTCTCCAGGTGGACGGGGTTCACCGTCGTCCAGCCATGGTGAAGTCCTACACTTGCTGGAAAACGGATCGGGGATGCACTCTTGCTTCGGACTCGAAACCCGAGACGCCGGTTGGCGCCGGCGGCAAGAGGAGCATCCCCGATGGGCCAGAGGATACCCGCGTCCGAGCGAACCCACCAGCGGCTTGAGCAGCTCCTGCAGCAGGGGATCGGCGACGGCGACGCGCGTGCCGAACTGATCAAGCTGGCCGTGCGGAAGATCGTGGAGGAGGCGCTGGAGGCCGAGGTGAGTGAGGCCGTGGGCCGTGGCTACTACGCGAGCGGGGCCACCCCGGGGGCGGGGTACCGGAACGGCTATCGGCGCGGGCGGCTGCAGACCGCCGAGGGCTCGATCGAGTACGGGGTCCCGCAAGTGGCCGATCGACCGGAGCCCTTCGAGTCGCGGATCCGGGCGCGTTTGGCCGGCCGAACGGCTGAACTGGAGCGGCTGGCCGTCGAGATGTATGCGCGGGGGCTGAGCACGCGGGATATCGAGGCGGCCTTCCGGGATGGCGAGGGGCAGAGCCTCCTGAGTCGGACGGCGGTGAGCCAGGTCACCGAACGGCTGTGGCAGGAGTACGAAGCCTTCGCCACCCGGGACCTGAGCGAGTTCGCGGTCGCGTATCTCTTCGTCGATGGGGTCGCCGAGCGGCTGCATGCCGGGATGCCGCGCGAAGCAGTGCTCTGTGCCTGGGGGATCACAGAGGACGGCCGCAAGGTTCTGCTCCACCTGGCCCCGGGCACGAAGGAGGACACGGCGAGCTGTACGGCCTTCTTCGAGGACCTGAAACGCCGGGGGCTGCCCGATCCGCTGCTCGTCGTGACCGACGGGGCGCCGGGGCTGATCCGCGCCGTCGACACCTGCTTCCCCCGCGCTCTCCGCCAGCGATGCCTCGCCCATCGAATGCGGAATCTGCGCGGCAAGGTGCCGGAGGCGACCTGGCCCGACGTGGCGATCCGGGCCCGGGCCTGCTACGAGGCGGCCTCGCCGGCCCTGGCCACCGTCCTGCGCGACGACTTCGTCCAGGTCTATGAGCGTGACCTCCCCGCCGCGGTCCGGTGCTTCCTCGACGACTTCGAGGCGTGCATCGCGCACCTGCGCTTCCCGCTGCGGCATCGCAAGGTGGTCCGGACCACGAATCTCTTGGAGCGACTGTTCCTCGAAGAGCGGCGTCGAACGAAGATCGTCCCGCACGCCTTCGGCGAACGGCCTGTCCTGAAGCTCATGTACGCGGCCGTGATCCGGGCGGCCGACCGCTGGCGCGGCCTGACCGTCGGCGAATTCGAGCGCCGCCAGCTGAAGGCCATCCGCGCCGAGCTCGACCGCGCTCACACTGAGCGGACCGCCCCGGCCGTCAAGGCCACCTCGAGTGCGTCCCCTGTCAGGTTATCCAGCAAGGCTCGGACTTGACCTCCAGCATGGGCCGGTAAGCGGTGAAGTAGCCCTGCTCCCAGTACTGGTATGAGGCGAAGCGAAGCGGAGACGAGCGAAGGGCGCGCCTGGGAGCGAGGTGGCGGGTCCCGCCCGACCGGGCTGACCGACCCGCGGCCCGGCAGCGGCACCAGTACCAGCGGTCCGGCTCGAGACCCGCACCAGAGCACGGGACTGAAAATCTCGGTGTCGGGAGTTCAATTCTCCCCCTGTCCACCATCTCCTTTTGTTTCCGCCACACGCTGGAATTCCGCGCT
>CAVXVV010000020.1:0-20846 GCA_963765195.1 uncultured Candidatus Rokubacteria bacterium | reverse complement strand
GCCCGGACGTGGGCAAGCCGCCGCAGACCAAGAAGCGCTAGCTATGATGGTGAGGCGATGACGCGACACCTCGCCAGCGGGGACCCACTGTACGAGCGAATCGAGGGGCTCGTCAGCAACCTGGCCAAGACCGAAGAAGGACAGGATGGCGAACTGGTTGGAAAGCGTCGTCCAGGCGGAGAGAGTCGTCGACACGCTGGCTCTTCTCGGCCGTTTCCCCAGGGGGAGAGAGTAGTCGACACTGGGATCATCGGCGAGCCCGAAATCATCGACGCCCGCACGCTGCCCGCGGTCAGGATGCCCACCCGCGATGGCTTCATACCCGACCCGCGGCCCGACGTGAGGAAGTGGACGAAGCCCCCGAAACGCTAGACGCCGTAGCCGTCACGCCGGCGGCTGCGAGAAAGAGCACCATGGAGCGACAAACCACTCCAACGACGGGCCGTGCGCAGCTCCGTTCGTCCCTCCTTCTTCTTTGCGCGGCAGCGTGGAGTGTGCTGCCGGGCGAGCTGGCCTGGGGGGGCACGATCAAGGGCACCGTGCGCTTCACGGGCTCGACCCTCGAATCGAAGAAGGTCCCGGTGACCGTCGACCAGTACGTGTGCGGCAAGGAAAAGGATGCTGAAGACCTCGTGCTGACCCGGGATCATGGGATTCGGAACACCGTCGTGTGGCTCCAGACGGGCCCGCCCGGCACGAAGTGGGAGGGGCCCTCATCTCCCGTTCAGATGGACCAGAAGGAGTGCCTGTTCGTGCCGCGCGTCGTGGTCGTGCCAGCCGGCGGGACCGTGGAGTTCCTGAACAACGACCGGTTGCTGCATAATCTTCACAGCGCGCTCTCCCGCGAAAACCCCTCCTTCAACCGGACGCAGCCGAAGGGCCGGACCATCCCGATCGTGTTCAAGCGACCCGAGATCATCCGGGTTGACTGTGACCTCCACCCGTGGATGCGCGCGTGGGTGGTGGTCGCCGAGCACCCGTTCTATGCGCTCACTAACGACCAGGGTGAGTTCGCGCTCCTGAACGTGCCCGCGGGGCAGTACACGCTGCACGTCTGGCAGGAGAACCTGGGTACCATCACCCGCGCCGTTACCGTGAGCGATACGGCCGTCACGACGGTGACGGTCGAGATGGCGCCGAAGTAGGGTCAGCTCTCGGGCGCGAACCTCCGAATGGTCTGAAGGAGTTCCCGGGGACTGTAGGGCTTGGCCAAGTAGGCGGAGGCTCCGGCCTGCATTGCCCGCGGCTCGTCGCCGCTGAGTGCGAACGAAGTGATGACGATGATGGGAATGTTCGCCGTCCGCGGGTCGGCACGGAGCCGGCGGGTGGCGTCTAGTCCTGACAGCCGGGGCAGCTGGACGTCCATGATGATCAGGTCCGGGCACTCCATCTGTGCCGTGGTCACGCCCACCTCGCCGTCTCCGGCCTCGATCAGCCGGTAGGACGTGCGGGCGAGCAGGTCCCGGACGATCTTCCGATTGAACTCGTTGTCCTCGACGTAGAGGATCCGCTTCCCGCTCACCCTTCGATCCCCCGGGGGCCTCGCAGGGGGATCGAGAGGAAGAAGGTGGAGCCCTTGCCCACCTCGCTCTCGACCCAAATGCGGCCACCGTGCAACTCCACGAACCGCCTCGTGATACTCAGCCCCAGGCCCGTCCCACCGAACTCGCGCGTGATGGTCGGGTCCGCCTGGCGAAACTCCTCGAAGATGTGTCCGATCTGGTCAGGAGAAATGCCAATCCCGCTGTCGGAGACCCGGAAGAGGAGAGTCTCCCCCTGGCACTCCACCCAGATCTCCACCCGACCTTGCGAGGTGAACTTGATCGCGTTTCCGGCGAGGTTCGTGAGGCACTGCGTGAGGCGCTTGGCGTCTCCGATGGCGAACGGGATGTCCGGCTGCACCGCGGCGACGAACTCGAGGTTCTTCTCGGCGGCCAGCGAGCGGAGCGAGAGCTTCACCGTGTTTATGACGTCCTCGACCGAGTACTCCCCCAGAGCGAGCTCCATACGCCCCGCCTCGATCTTGGCGAGGTCGAGGACGTCGTTGATCAGGCGGAGGAGCTGCGTGCCGCAGGTCCGAATGTCGGCGACCGGCTCGCGCAGCTGAGACGGGAGTTCGCCGTAGACGTCATCGAGGATCATTTCGGTGAAGCCGAGGACGGCGTTGAGCGGGGTTCGGAGCTCGTGACTCATGCTCGCCAGGAAGTCGGACTTCGCCTTGCTCGCTTGTTCGAGCTCGGCATTGAGCGCGCGAAGTTGTTGGCTGGCCTGACGTTCTGCTTCGTAGAGCCGCGAGAGCTCTCGGCCCATCATGTTCATGTGATGCGCCAGATCGCCGAACTCGTCACGGTTGGTGACCTGGATCGTCGTCTCGAAGTCGCCCTTCGCCACTCGGGTGAGGAAGGCATGGGCGTCACGCACGGGTAGGATGAAGGACCACGAGATTACGAACCCGAGGAGCAGGGCTAGGCCGATCGAGACGCCGGCGAACGTACTGGCGACGATCACGGCACGTTGGTGGGCAGCGACAACGTTCGCCCGGAGCCGGTCCATCTCATCCTCTTCGGCCTTGACGACCTGGCTGACGAGGCCCTGGATGCGTTGGTACAGGGGGTATCCGCCGTTGAGCTGCAGGGCCATCGCCTCTTCCACCTTGCCGTCCCGGATGAGGTTCGCGATGTCGGCCACGGTGGTCAGGACCTCATCCTGCGCGGAGCGGATTCGCTGGATGAGATCCCGCTCTTCGGCAGGGGCGGCGCCTTCGATCCGCGCGAGTGTGTCGTTGAAACGGTTGTTCTCACGCAGGATGCTCGCGATGGTGGCCTCGTCGCGGAGGAGGAGCGCCATCGCGGTGAAGTTCATCTGCATGGCCAACGCGTGCTCGATGCGGCGAGAGGCATCGACGCGCGTGTGGGCCTCGTCGAGAAGCCGCGTCTGCCGGGACATGCCCGTCACGATCTGGAGAGTAACCGCTCCGGTGACGATGAAGAGCCCCGCCACCAACAAGAATGCGCCGAGGAGCTTCGTGTGGACCGAAATGTGGAGACGAGCGACCGAGCGCACCAGCGCGCCAAGCGGCCAGCGGCTCAGCAGGAAGCGCAGGAGTCTCTCTCCCGGACCCAGTCCAGTAACCGGGGCCGGAACGGCCTGCCCACCGGAGAAGGTGACCTGCCGTCGGGACATATAGCGCGCTTCCCAAGGGCCGCGTGATGCTAACAGCGGAGCCGGACAGCGTCAAGGCCGTCCGCGCTGACGTGTTGGGAGCGCATCATGTGGCCGCTCCCGAGAGCAAGTGACATGACCGCTCCAGCCGGCCCGGGGGGAGGCGATCGCCACCGAGGAGGTGGTGATGGTCTATTCCGTCGGGGCCGTGGAGCGCGCCATGACGATCCACCAAGCCCTCCGGCATGCCCTGCATGGCCGCCAAACCTGGCTCCAGGTCGCCGACGTCATCGGCCTCAGCCCACGGAGCGTGCGGCGCTGGCGCGCGCGGCTTGAGCAGTTCGGGGTGCCGGGCTTACTCGATCGCCGCCACCAGACCCCGTCGCCGCGCCGCGTGCCGCTGGCCGAACTCCAACGGGTCCTCCGCCTCTACCGCGAGCGCTATCCGGGGTTCAATGTGCGCCACTTCCACCAACTGGCCCGGCGGGACCACGGCGTGACCTTCTCCTACACCCTGGTCAAGACCGCCCTCCAGGGGGCGGGGCTCGTGGCCAAGGGTCGCGCCCGAGGGCGCCACCGGCGGCGGCGCGAACCCCGGCCCTGTTTCGGGGAACGGCTGCATCTCGACGGCAGCCGCCATCGCTGGCTCGCCCTCGTCCCCGACGCCTGGCACACGCGGCTCGTCGTGGTCGACGATGCGACGAAGCAACTCCTCTACGCCCACCTCGTCGAGGGCGGCGAATCCACCCGGGCGATCATGCAGGCGCTCTGGACCGTGTTCGAGCGCCACGGGCTGCCGGGGGCGCTCTACACGGACCGCGCCCACTGGGCGGTCCACACGCCCACCTCAGGCAGCGCCCCAGATCGCACGCGCCGCACCCAGGTCGGCCGCGCGCGGCATGCCCTCGGCATCGAACATATCCTGGGCCACTCGCCGCAGGCCCGCGGCCGCCGCGAGCGGGCCAATCGCACCCTCCAAGACCGCCTCGTGAACGAGCTCCGGCTCGCCGGGATCCGGACTCTTCCGGCCGCCCATCGCTACGTCGTCGAGCGGTTTCTCCCCGCGTTCAACGCGACCTTCGGCCGCCCCCCGGCGGATCCCGCCGCGGCGTTCGTCCCCGTCACCCCGGCGCAGCTCGAGCCCATCCTCTGTCACGAAGAGGCGCGGAGCGTCGCCCGCGACAACACCGTCACTCTTGATCGCGTCGTCCTGCAGATCGCGACGCCACGGGGCCGCCGCACCTGCGCCGGCCTGCCGGTCCTCGTGCGGCGCCATCTCGACGGCCGACATAGCGTCTGGTGGGGGCGGCGGTGCCTGGGCCGGTACGACGCCGCCGGCCGTCCCCTCGCCCTCACGCCCACCACGGCCTCCGCCTAATCCAGGCCGGACCGGTCAGATCACTTGTCAAAACCCGAGCGGTCAGATCACTTGTCAACAACAGGCCGTCCGCGCTGACGTCAGCGCTGACCGTCCGCGCTGACAGGCCGTCCGCGCTGACATGTTGGGTCTCGTCAGCCGGGTCAATCTTGACGAGACCCAACACGGAGATGGCCGCACGGAGATGGCCGCCGCCTTGACGGGCCCCTTCCGCCCACATAGAGTCGGCCCTAGCCGAGCTTGTCATGGAGGCGCTCCCTGGCCGTCCGCAGGCCGCCCTCGCTCTCTTCCTCGAGGTGAGCCGGTCCTTCCATGCGCTGCTCGAGCCGGACAAGCTCCTTACGTTGATCACCGAGCGCGTTCGAACGCTGCTCGACGCCGAAGCGTGCTCCGTGATCCTGTACGATCTGGACCGGGGCGACCTTTACATCCCGGTGTCGAGCGACACGCGAATCGAGCCGCCCGAGCGACTTCGGGAAGTGCGCTTTCCCGCGTCCGAGGGCATCGCCGGATGGGTGTTCCGCGAGGGCCGCTCCGTCCTGGTCCCCGACGTCGCCAGCGATCCACGCTTCTATGATGCCGTCGACCGCCAGACGGGCACGGCGAGCCGCTCGCTGCTTTGCGCGCCTCTCCTGACGCGATCGGGCACCATCGGTGTGACCCAGGTCATCAACAAGACGTGCGGGGTCTTCACGTCAGACGACCTCGATCTTCTCGACGCCATCGCCGGGAACATCGCGGTGGCCCTCGAGAACGCCCGGCTCCACGAAGCCCTGAGACGCGAGACTGAGCGGATCCAAGGGGAGAACCTCGAGCTACGGCGAGCCGTCGGCGAGCACTTCCGCGGGATTCTCGGGACGAGTTCAACGCTCCGGAGAGTGCTCGAACAGGCGGCTCAGGCTGCCCCGACGCGCGCCACCGTCACCCTGCTGGGCGAGACCGGCACGGGCAAGGAGTTGCTCGCGCGCGCCATCCACGCGGCCAGCGATCGCGCAGCGGGGCCGTTTGTGGTGGTGAACTGCGCCGCGATCCCCGCCACCCTGCTGGAGGCGGAGTTGTTCGGCTTCGAGCGCGGTGCGTTCACCGGAGCGGTGACGTCGCGCCGCGGACGGTTCGAGGCTGCGCACGGGGGCACGCTCTTCCTTGACGAGATTGGGGAGCTCGAGCCGGCCCTGCAGGCGAAGCTCCTCCGTGTGTTGGAGTCTGGCGAGGTGCAGCCCCTCGGCAGTGAGCGGGCGCATCGAATGGACATCCGAATCATCACCGCGACGAACCGTGACCTGCAGGCGCTGCTGACCGCTGGGAAGCTCCGTGAGGACTTCTACTGGCGGATCAACGTCATCACGCTCGAGCTGCCGCCCCTGCGCGAGCGGCGCGAAGATGTGGCGCTCTTGATCCACCACATCCTGGGGCGGCTCGACGCCGAGCTCGGGCGTGGACACCACCTGCGCGCGGACGCCGAGGCCGCGCTCCTAGCCTACGACTTTCCGGGCAACGTGCGCGAGCTGGAGAACCTCCTCCGTCGCGCGGCCACCCTCGCCGTGGGCCCCGAGATCACTCCGGCGGATCTCCCGCCTCAGGTGATGGCGGGGGACGAGTACGTGACGCCCACGACGAACGCGGAGTTGAAGGCCGCGAAGACCGCCGCGGCGGCGGCGGCCGCTCACGCGGTCGAGCGGCGCTTCCTCACTCAGCTCCTGCGGGACACGGCCGGGAACGTGTCGGAGGCGGCACGACGGGTGGGCATGAACCGCACCTGGCTCCACCAACTCCTCTCGCGGCACCGGATTGATGCCAAGGGCTTCCAACCCCCGGCCTCGACCGGGTAGCGGTCACCTCCATCAAAAGGGGGATCGGTTCAATTCCCGGGCGTCGGGTAACACCTTCGATCCTGTCACGGCCGTGCAGACAGTCCCGTAACCCCGCATTCTCACGAGTCAATCCACCGCCTCGGGCCGTCGCGGAGTTTCCGGGTGACGGCCGCCGACGAACAGAGTCTCGGCACCGGCCAGCGCCCGGGCCGCCTAAGTCCACGTCATGTCTCGCTTCTCGATGAGCCGGCCTCATGGCAGCCCGTTTGCTCCTGCTCACTGGCGTCCGGCGACCTCTCCGTGGGAGGGGAAAGTGCCATGAAAGGGTCCCTGATCCTCGTACCTGTCCTAGCTGGCGCTCTCGTCGGCAGCGGGGCGACCCCCGCTGTCACGCCCGAACGCGGGGCGTCTTCTGCCGGCTCCCTACGGATGTCCGTAGAGGCAGCACTCGAGCGCGGGGATCACTCGACCGCCCTGCGCACGACCCAGGCGGCGCACCGCCGGGCCAGCCGGGAGGGCCGATGGGAGGCCTTGATCGAGGTCGGCGACGCGTATTACCGCATCGCCGACCAAACGGGGGCACCTGAAGCGGCAGGCCATAAGGCCCGCGAAGCCTACCGGGCCGCGTTCCAGAGCGCTCGTCGTGCGGAATCCCTCGACGGGGTACTCCGTGCCGCCGAGGCCTTCGCTCAGCTCGGTGACGCGGACGACATGGCGTTGAGCCTTGGCGTCGCACGCTACCTGGCCGGGTCGGATGCCGAAGCGGTCGACGACGTGCGGGCGGCGACCGGACGGCTCAGTGATCTGCTGGAGGTTGCACGCCGCGGTGACGACTGACCGACCGGGGGAGTGTTCATGATGACGCGGCTGCTGAGAATGATCAACACGGTGAAAGCCGTTCGACAGGAGACACGGGTGTGGGCCCATCACCTCACGGGCGAGGGTCCGACCACGGTCCGACGGCAGAGGGATGCTGTGGCGCAGGCGCTCGGTGCCCTTCCGCCCGCTCCTTCCACGCGTCGCGAATCAGGACACGAGCGGCTGGGCCGCCTCGAGGCGCGACTCCCGGTTGCCGCCTCTGGGCGGCAACCGGGCCTTATCGCCCGCTAACCCGCCAGGCGCTCCTCGCGCTGGCGAGTCGTCACTCTCTCACTCACGTCGACGTCAGGCACAGTGTTGCCGTGGCTGTGGTCCTGGAGACCTCAGTCCCGACCGTGCCAGGGCCGCTCCGACTGACGGCTTCTCTCCCTTGATCAGCCAGCCAATGTCGCCGAGGGACCCGGGTGTCGGTTAGCTCGCGCGCCCCCGCCGGTGCGCTCTTCACTGCCGCTGACGGTTGTTCGTCGCGCGCCTCAGCCTCGGACAGAACCCGCGCCCTGCAAGTGGACCTTCGAGCAGATCCTCGTGCCCGGGAACAAGGCGGGCTCGCGCTCACGTACCTCAAGATGCTGGAAGGGGCGCAGGAGATCCAGGAGGGGAAGGCGACCCAGCTCTCGGGCGTCAAGGTGGTCGACCCCTACACGGTCGATTTGCGGTTCACGCGGGCTGACGTGCTGGTCCCGATCTATCCGTTCCAGTTCATGGACAGCGGCATCGTTGGCGCAGTACGGCGCGGACTGGTCCACGAAGGCCTCGGCAGGGACCGGGCCGTTCAAGTTCGTGCACTGGAAGCGCGGACAGGAGGTGCGCCTGGCCGCCCACCGGGACTACTGGGGGCAGGTGCTGGGCCTCCCACCGGACCGCCAGCCCCGGGACGATGTTCCCGTCCGTGTCGATCTCCGTGAACCTGTCCTTCGCCAAAACCCCGTCCGGCCACGCGGGGCGTCGAGTTCGGCTCGGCGGCCTGGCTGCACGGGGAACAGAACGGTGCGGAAGCCGGACAGGATCGCGCCATGCCGGCTTCGCTCCCTGGCGGGCGTGGAGCAACGGCCTATCCACCGCGCGGGGGCCTCGCCACACAACGTCGGCTAAGCGATTGTAAACATTGGGGGGTTGGCGCGCCTGGGGGGACTCGAACCCCCGGCATCCGGCTTAGAAGCCCGTCAGGTCTTCCCGTGCTTTCCGCCATTTACAGAAACAGGGGTACGCTCGAGGGTACGAACCGACTTCTGCAAAACGGGTCGGTCGGTCAGGTCGGTAGATCTCCTCCTCGCCACCCTCGCGTGGACCACCTGCCTGTGAATGGGATCTCACTAGCTCCCACGGGTTCGAATCTCGAACGGGAACCGTGAGACTGTGGGCCCTTTGGAGACAGCTTTCGAAGTCGTCGCGCTCGCCCCCTAGCCGGTGCCCCTGGATAGGCCACCCTCCCGGACGCCGGACAAACGGCCAGTTCCGGCGGCCACAATCGCGCCTGGCTGGCTCACCTAGGCCCACATAGCCCCAGCGACGGTCAGCGCAATTCCAGGCCGCCGAAATGCCCACTTGTCCGACCGCGCACACCGCCGCGTGTCGCGATCGAGCTTTCTCGTCTGTCCCCGCTGTGCCGGCCCGCGCCGGATCCTCGGCGCGGTGACCGAGCCCCACGCGGTGCGGCGCATGCTGGCGGCGCTGGGGCTCGCGGCGGAGCCGCCGCCGGGGCGGCCCGTCCCCGCCGCCTGACCGGCGCGCGATCGCGCCCACCACCAGCCGCGGCCGTCCCCCCGTCCGCCCGCCGGGCCTATCGGTCGGGTTCCGGGCCTCATCTCCCGAGCCCAGCTGTGATGGACTCTTGCTGGGCAGCGCCCTTCAGGCGAGACTGCCACAGCGCGGCCCGACGGTTGATGCGGCGGGGCCGCGCCGCCGAGATTGCCTCGTACCGGTGCGACGGACACCTGGACACGCGCTCAAGAACCAGCAACCAACAGGAGCAGGACCCATGTGCAAGCGCTTCGAGGCGGGCCCCCCCCAGGACCACTTCGGCTCAAGGCGCGATTTCCTGAAAGCCACTGCGGCCGCCAGTGCCGCAGTGGGATGGAGCCTCTTCGCCGCAGCGCCGGTCAATGCGCAAGGCGCGGCCGTCCCCGCCGACACCGGTAAAGCAGGGCGGCGGTATGTAATCCGCGGTGGGGCGGTGTTATCGATGGATCCGGCGGTGGGCGATTTCCCGCAGGCCGATGTCCTGGTCGAAGGCAAGAAGATCGTTGCCGTTGGCTCGAAGCTCGAGGCAGGTGGGGCGGCGGTCGTCGATGCGCGCGGCCGGATCGTCATGCCGGGCTTCATCGACACGCATCACCACCAGTTCGAGACGGCGCTTCGCAGCTTCCTCGCCGATGGCTTGCTCACCAATGACGGCACGCCGCACGGGGCCGTCAACTACTTCGATTACATCCTCGGCAAGTTCTCGCGGGTCTATCGGCCGCAGGACGTCTACATCAACGAGCTGTACGGATCGCTCAGCCAGCTCGACGCGGGCGTCACCACCGTCCACGACATCTCGCAGATCCACCATTCACCCGAGCATTCCGATGCCGCGATCAAGGGACTCGTAGATTCTGGGCGGCGTGCCGCGTGTGGCTATTTCGAAGGTCACGGCGACAAGACGAAATACCCGGGCGACGCGGTGCGCATCAAGACGCAGTACTTTTCGTCGGACGACCAGCTGATCACCATGATCATGGGCGGCGAGATTTATTTGCCCGGCCATGAGAAGGCCTGGGAGATCGGACGCGGACTCAAGATTCCGGTCGCGGCGCACATCGTCGGCACGCTTGGCATGGGCGAGACGTTCGACAAGCTCGCCGCCGAAGGCAAGTTCGGTCCCGACCTGCTGTTCATCCACATGACCGGCATTTCAGACGCCGGCTGGAAGGCAACCAAGGACGCAGGCGTGAGCGTGTCGATCGCCTTCCCGATCGAGATGACAATGCGCCACGGTATGCCGCCGATCCTGAAGACCCTTGAGATGGGCATCCAGCCATCGCTCAGCGCCGACGTGGAATGCACGATGACGGCAGACTTCTTCACGCAGATGCGTTCGGCGATGACCTTACAGCGCGCGCTCGTAAACCAGATGGCGATCGAGAGCAAGACAGGCGCTGCCCGATCTGCTGACCTCGCGCGATGTGATCCGCTTTGCCACCGTACAGGGCGCGAAGGACCTGAAGCTCGATCGCAAGGTCGGCTCGCTCACCCCGGGCAAGGAAGCGGATATTCTCCTGCTCGACGCCACGGCGATCAACGTGGCCCCGCTCAATCATGTGCCCGGCGCCGTGGTCACGCTGATGGACCGCTCCAACGTCGACACGGTGATCGTCGCGGGCAAGGTGCGCAAGTGGAAGGGACGGCTGCTGAATGCGAATTTAGCGAAGCTGCGCGGCGAGCTCGAGGCGTCACGCGACTATCTGTTCAAGGCCGCGAACGTGACGCAGGACCTGTTTCGTAATTGAGGAGGTGGTTTCCCTCGCGAGGGTGGCTCGGGCGGGCTGTCCCGGTCGAAAACTCCGTCTGCTTGTTTCGCCTGAACTTCCCTCGCCACCGCCGATCCGGTAGAGTCTCGGCCCAGACGCCATGCCTGAGGCCAGGAGCCCCATGATAGTCGTGATCGGTCTGTGGACCTTCCTACGCGCCATGCTCTTCGGGTCGGCGACCATCGCCCTCGAGCACCTGGCGCTGCGCCATCAACTCGCGGTCCTCCAGCGCTCTGGCCGCCGACCCCGGCTCTCGCGCTGGGATCGATTCCTTTGGATGTGGCTGTCCCGGGCCTGGGCGGGCTGGCGGTCGAGTCTCGTCATCGTGCAGCCGGCGACGGTACTGGCGTGGCACCGCCGTGGCTTCCAGCTCTACTGGCGGTGGCACTCCAGGCGGCCCTCGATCGGCCGCCCGCCGCTCGACGCCGAGCTCCGACAGCTGATCCACCGAATGGCGCGCGAGAATCCCACGTGGGGCCGGCGGCGGATCCAGGCGGAGCTCGCCCTGCTGGGTTACGAGGTCGCTGAGCTGACGGTCGCGAAGTACATGCACCGGACGTCACCTCGGCCCTCGCCGACCTGGCGACCCTTTCTCGCCGCGCATGCCCGAGCGATCGTCGCCGTGGACTTTTTCCTCGTGCCGACCCTGACCTTTCGTTTGCTATTCGCCTTCGTCGTGCTCCGCCACGACCGCCGCGAACTCCTCCACGTCAACGTCACAGATCATCCCACCGCGGCCTGGACGACCCAGCAGATCGTCGACGCGTTCCCAGACGAGTCGGCTCCACGGTTCCTGCTCCGGGATCGAGACGCCATCTACGGCGAGGAGTTCGTGCGGCGAGTCACGGGTATGGGGATTTGCGAGGTCCTCACCGCCCCCCGCGCACCCTGGCAGAACCCCTTCGTCGAACGGGCAATCGGCTCCATCCGCCGCGAGTGCCTGGATCACTTCCTCATTCTGAACGAGGCGCATCTCCGCCGGCTCTTACGCGGCTACCTGGCCTACTACAACACGGTGCGACCCCATCAGGCGCTGGAGCAGAATGCGCCCCGGCCCCGCGCGGTGCAACCGCCGGGGCGCGGGCGTGTAGTGGCGATCCCGCAGGTCGGCGGGCTCCACCACCACTATCAGCGCGCGGCCTGATCGCGGTCGATCGCCAGACCCACGATCGAGGACTCGCGCCACTTCGATGTCGCGAGCCGGTGGACAGTCGAACTTTCCTGCCGGAGGTCGTGCGTAGCGATCTTGAGCGGATGCGGCAGGACACCGGCCAAGGCCAGGCTCCTTCACCGCACTTTGGAGGATCGAGAAGGTCACGCCGATGAGGTTTCCAACCGGGACACCGGTCAGCCCCGCGGGCCGTTGTCCGCGAACCGGTACAGGGTGAATCGGGCCGGCACGTCCTCGGGCCGCCGGGCCGCCCTCCGGCTATCCCCACGCCCAGCACCGGCTCCGCACCGGGCAGTCCTGGCAGTGCCACCCGACCCGCGGCGGGAAGACGCCCGCCTCGACGGCGGCGAGGATCTCCGCGGCGAGGCGGTAGAGGCGCACGTTGGCCGCGCGGTCGCGGATGGTCCAGTAGCGGTGGAGCTCGGGGGTCTTCGTCTTCGTGAGCACGTCGAAGCGGAGGCGGAGGTCGGCCTCGTCAGCGAGGCCGTTCATGGCGGTCGCATAGCTATAGATCGAGAGCTGGAGCGAGGCCTCGACCTGGAGGTCCGAGTACTTCCGCGTGGCGGTCTTGAGGTCGACCACGACCAGGCGTCCGTCGGCTTCCCGCTCGACAAGGTCGAGGGTGCCGACCAGGTCTCGGTCGAGGACGGCGCCGGTGGCCTGGTCGACGAGCGGCACGGCGAATGCCGACTCCACCACGACGACGTCGGTCTGCAACAACGTGCCCGCGCTCGCCTGCAAGATCGACCGGTTGTTGCGACCCAACGCGCCTCGCCGCCATGCGGGCGAATGCCCGGCGGCTCGCCCGGCCCCACGCGGCGCGGGACATCGCGATGACACTGCTCGGCGACCGAGCCTGGGTTGAGCCAGACACTGGCCCCGGCGACCAGGGCTCGGCCACCCGCGCGCGACAGGAGGGTCCCCAACCGACGTCGACGACCTAGAAGAACGTCTTCACGGCCCCGATCACGTTGAACGCCTCATCCACTCGGTACAGCACGTCCCACTTGTCGAACGCCGTGCACGGATGCGAGATGCCGAACGCGAACAGATCTCCGATCCGGATGTCGGCCCCGGCCGGATATCGCAGGTAGGAGTGCTGGTCGTTCGAGTTGACGATGGCGTACCCCGTGTCGGCGACCTCCGCGAGCGGCCTCCCGTCCCGGTACTGACGGAGCGGGAACGGGTAGCCCAGATCATAGGGCAGATCGCGGATCCCCATGGTCATGATGGCCGTGCCCGGATCGTGGAGCGCCTGGACGAGCGCCCAGAGCTCGAGCGCGGGCTGGAGGGCGACCGTCGGGTCGAGCACGCCGGCCGCGGTCGCGATGCCGCCGCGATGCCGGAGCTCCCCCATCTTCCGCCGGTAGAAGCCGTGGTCGTACGTGAGGTATGAGCCCCCGCGGAGCACGACGCGGGTCCCCGGGCCGCGACGGGCCGGCGTGAACGTGGCCGCGACGCGATCGAAGTAGGAGGATCCGCCGGCCGTGAGGAGGACCTCGCCCCGCCCCTTGAAGGCGTCGAGCTGTCGGGCGCGACCGAGCACCTCCAGCACGAACTCGAGGAAGCGGTCCACCGCCTGGATCGTCTCGTCGGCTCCCTCGAGGTTGATGGTGCCCTCGTAGCACTCGATCCCGGCGAGCTCCAGGACGTCCCGGTGCGCTCGGACGGCGTCGAGGACCGCCAGCGCCCGCTCCATGGTCCGAGCCCCGGTCCGGCCCCCCGCGTAGCCCAGCTCGAGCAGCACCTGGAACCGGGTCCCGGGGGCGAGCGCGGGCCCGCCATGGCGGACGAGCTGCTCGACGACCTCGACGGAGTCGACGAGGCTGTAGATCGCCGTGCGCGGGTAGGCGCGCTTCAGCCCCGCGAGCTGCGCCACGTTCGCTCGCCCCACGATCTCGTTGGCGATGATCACGTTCGGCACGCCGCTGGCCGCGACGACCGCGCATTGCTGGACGGTCGCGGCCGTGATCCCCCAGGCGCCGCCGACCTCGAGCTGGTCCTGGTAGAGCTGCGGTGACATCGTCGACTTCCCGTGCGGGGCCAGGTCCACCTGGTGATGCCGGGCGAAGTCCCGGAGGACCCGGAGGTTCTGCCGCATGCGACTGTCTCGGAGGGCGAGCACGGGGAACATCAGGTCACCGCGGAGGAGGTTCCAGCCTTGCTTCCCCACGTCGCCCAGTCGCACGCGACCCGTCGCGAGCGGAATCCCCTTGGTCCGGGCGTCCAGCTCGAGCGCGAGGATGTCCTGCATCCAGGCGTTCCCGGTCATCGCGCACCCCCGACAAGAATTCGGCTGCCGATCACCTGCTTCGTCTCCACCCATCTGCCTCCCGTTCCGCGGCGGGCGCCCTCAGGTGAGGTACGCGAGCCGCATCTGTTCGTTCCGCAGGAGCGCCTTCGCGTCTCCGGCGAGCGCCACCTCGCCGTTCTGCAGGACGTAGCCCCGATCGGCGAGCGCGAGCGCCATGTTGGCGTTCTGCTCGACGAGCAGCACCGTCACGCCGTGCTCCCGGTTGAGCTGCCGGATGGTCCGGAACTGCTGGTGGACGTACCGCGGTGCGAGACCCATCGAGGGCGAGTCCATGATGAGCATGCGCGGGTCGGACACCAGCGCGCGGGCGACCGCCAGCATCTGCCGCTCCCCCCCGCTGAGGAGACCGGCGGTCTGGCGCTGCCGCTCCTCCAGGACGGGGTAGAGCGCGAACACCCGCCGGAGGGCGGCGGCGCCGTCGTGGTCGCCCCGCTTCAGGTAGAGTCCCATCCGGAGGTTCTCGAGGACCGTCAGCCCCGTGAAGACCTGCCCGTTCTCGGGCACCACCGCGATGCCGCAGCCGATGATCCGGTCGGGCGGCCAGCCGTCGACGCGCTGATCGAGGAAGGTGACCGTCCCGGCGGTGACCGGGACCAGCCCCAGGATCACGTTCACGAGCGTGGTCTTGCCGGCGGCGTTGTTGCCGAGGAGGCAGACCACCTCGCCGCGCCGCACCTCGAGGTCGATGCCGTGAAGGACTTCCAGGCCCCCGTACCCCGCTCGAACGCCCCGCACCTCAAGCAACGTCGAACTCCGTGCCGAGGTAGGCCTCGGTGACGGCGGGGTCCTGCATCACCGCGGCGGGGGGCCCGTCGGCGATCTTCCGGCCCCGGTCGAACACCACGATGCGGTCGGAGACGCCCGTCACCACCCGCATGTTGTGCTCGACGAGCAGGATCGTGTACCCGCGGGCGCGGATGGCCCGGAGCGTCTCCATGATCTCGACCCGCTCGTGCGGATTGAGCCCGGCGGCCGGCTCGTCCACCAGCAGGAGCCGGGGCTCGGAGGCGAGCGCCATCGCGATCTCCAGCCGGCACCGGTTCGCGAAGGACAGCGCGGCCGCCGGCTCGGGCCAGCGCTCGGGCGGGAACCGTCCGGGGAACATCGCGAGGATCTCCGCGGCCCGCTCGCGGGCCCGCCGCTCCTCCTCGCGCGTGGCGCGGCGGCCGGCGACCGCGTCGACCCATCGGGCGCGGAGGCGCGTGTGCATGGCCGCCAGCATGTTGTCGAGCAGGCTCATCCGCCCGAACAGCTCGCGCGTCTGGAAGGTCCGCGCGAGGCCGAGGGCGCGGATCTCGTGGGCGGGACGGCCGACGAGCTCCATGGAGCGCTCGCCGTCGGCGAGGAGGATCGAGCCCGATTCGGGGCGGTAGAAGCCGGTCAGGCAGTGGAAGAACGTCGTCTTGCCCGAGCCATTGGGGCCGATCAGGCTCACGATCTCGCCGGGCGCGATCGCGAGGTCCACCCCGTCGACCGCGACCAGTCCCCCGAACCGCTTGGTGAGGCCCCGCACGGCGAGGAGCGGGCGGCCGGCCGCCAGGGTCATCGCGCGATCACCCGCGGGGCGCGGAGCTGGCGGGCGAGCGCGCCGATCCCATCCGGGCTCACGTTGACCAGCACGATGAGCAGCGCCCCGAACACCATGAGCTTCCAGTCCTGGAGGAAGCGCAGGTACTCGAGCCCGAAGACGAACGCGATGGCCGTGACGCTCACCCCGACGAGGCTGCCCCGCCCGCCGACGATCAGGATCACGAGGAGGTCGATGAGCTTCTGGAGCCCGAACGACGTGGGGTCGATGTAGCGCACGAGGTGGGCGTGGAGGCTCCCGGCCAGGCCCGCGAAGAGCCCGCTCAGGCAGAAGGCGAGCGTGATCGTCCGGGTCGTGTCGATGCCGACGCCCTTGGCGGCCAGGCGGTTCTCGCGGATCGCGAAGAAGGCCCGGCCCGTACGCGAGTACTTGAGCCGGTAGGCCACGTAGAGCGCGACCGCGGAGGCGGCGAGCAGCACGTAGTAGGCTCGGGCGGGCGTGTTTACGACGAAGCCGCCGAGCCGGATCGGAGGGATCCGCGACAGACCCCCCCAGCCGTTCGTCACCTCGGTCCAGTTGATGAAGACCGTCAAGGCCATCGAGTGGAACGCGAAGGTGATCATCGCGAGGTACGGGCCGACGAACCGCACCGCGGCGCGCGCCATGACCCACGCGCAGGCGGTCGGCAGGAGGAGCGCCAGGCCGAGGGCCACCGGGTAGGGCAGGCCCGCGTCGCGGGTGGCCAGGGCGGAGGCGTACGCGCCGATGCCGAAGAACGCGACGTGGGACATGGCGAGCTGCCCGCACATTCCGAGGAGGATGTTGTAGCCGGTGGCGAGGAGGAGATAGACCATCGCCACGTTCGCGTTGAAGAGCAGGTAGTCCTCGTAGCCGATCAGCGCGGGACCCGCCACCGCGAGGCCGCACACGCCGATCAGGGCCGTGAGCGACGCTCCCGGGACGCCACGCGTGACCGGCACCATCTCCGATCCGCCGCCCGAGGTCCGTCACAGCTCCGACACGCCCTGCGCCCGTGCCCCCAGCAGTCCCGCCGGCCGGAGGAACAGCACCGCGATGAATACCGCGAACACGATGACGTCCTTGAAGGCCGAGGACACGAAACCCGCCGCCAGGGCCTCGAGGAGCCCGATCGCCAGCCCGCCGACCAGAGCGCCGGGCAAGCTTCCGAAGCCGCCGAGCACGGCGGCGGCCACGCCCTTGATCATCATCGTGGTGCCGCCGGTCGTGGCGATGTAGTGGATCGGACCGATGAGAGCCCCGGCGGCGGCGCCGAGGAGGTAGCTGATCCCGAACGCGATCGCCAGCATCCGGACGACCCGCACGCCCATCATGGCCGCCACCCGCCGATTCTCGGCGACGGCCCGGAGCGCCAGCCCCATCCGCGTGTAGGCGATCAGGGCGTGGAAGACGCCGATCAGCACCACGGCCGCGCCGATGATGAAGACGAAATGCGTCCGGATGACGAGGTCGCCGACATGCCACGTGCCAGCGAACAGGACCGGGAACACCCGCGTCTCGGAGCCCCAGACCTTCGTGGCTCCGTCCTTCAGGATCATCGACATGCCGATGGTCGCGATCAGGACGATGACGTGATCGGCGTCGAACAGCCGGAAGTAGAGGCCGCGCTCAACGAGCCAGCCGAGCCCCGCGCAGAGGACGAGGGCCAGCGCCATGCTGACCACGAGCGGGAGGCCGGCGCCCACCGCGAACGTCCACGTGAGGATGCCCCCCAGCATGAACACCTCGCCGAACGCGAAGTCGAGGAGCTTCGCCGTGGCCCAGATCAGGGACAAGCCGATGGCGACCAGCGCGTAGATGCTGCCGAGCGCGAGGCCGTTGATGAGCTGCTGCGCGAGCATCACGGGGGTCGCGGTCACCCGCACGCCCGCCCGGAGGCGGCCCGGGGGGCGTGCGGGCTCGAAGGCTAGTAGTTCTCGCGGACGATCTGGCCCTTGCCGTTGACGAGCTTCATGATGTGGACGACGTTCATCGTCTCCCCATCGGGCTGGACGCTCACCGGCCCGAGGATGGTCTTGAAGTTCTGCACCTTGTAGAACGCGTCCCGGATGCCGTCGCGGCTCAGGTTGTTCCCCGCCTGGCGCACCGCCTCGAAGAGCACCTGCATCCCCGCGTACTGGATCATGGGCAGGAGCGTGTCGGAGTTGGGGTAGCGCGCCTTCCACTTCGTGACGAAGGCCTGGAGGTCCTTGTCCGCCGACTGCTCCCCCAGGATCCCGGAGCGGTAGATCATGCCCTCCAGGTTCGCCGCGCCGCCGCTCTCCTCGATGAACTTGCTCGTCGTCATCTGGTCGAAGCCCAGGATGAGGACGTTCCCCGGGATCATCTGACGGATGGTCCGGATGATCTTCGTCGCCTCGTTGCTGTGGCCCTGGACGAAGATGGCCTGGGGGTTCGCGGCCTTGACCCGCGTGACCTGGGCGCTCACGTCCGGGTCACCCACCTGGACCTGCTCGACCGCCACCGGCTTGACCCCCTGGGCCTCGAGCGCCTTGAGGAAGATGGTGGCGGCGTCCCGGCCCATCTCGTCGTTCCCGTAGAGGGCCGCGACCCGCTGGAGCTTCATCTCCTTGGCCACGTACTGGGCGAACTTCCGGTCCAGGATGCTGTTCGGCACGCGCGCCACCCGGAACGTCCACTTCGAGCCCTGCTGGGTGATGTTCTCGGCCGTCGACATGTTGGCCATGACGATCTTGTGCTCGTCCGCCACCGGGATCGTGGCGAGCGTGTGCCCGCTCGTCCCGCCCTGCATGAGGACGTCCACCCGGTCCCGCTGGATCAGCTTGAGGGCGGCCTGTACGGACCCCTGGGGCGTCGAGCCGACGTCCTCCAGGAGGACCTCGACCTTCCGGCCGTTGATGCCGCCGGCGGCGTTCAGCTCCTCCACGGCGTAGAGCCCCGCGTCCCGGAGCGGGATGCCGTACCGGGCCAGGTCCCCGGTCAGCATCTGGAGCATGCCGATCTTGATGGTCTGCTTGTCCGCCTGCGCGAGTGCGTGGTCGCCGGTGGCGAGCCCCACGAGCGCCAGCCCCACCAGGAGTGCGCTGACCTGTCGGATTTGACTCATGGCTCCCTCCTCGGGCATCACGCGGTAGCGGCCTTCTTGGCTCGGGGATCGGTGCTCTCGCGCGGCAAGTCGAGGACCCCCGCCACGAGCCGGGCTCGGTACGGGTTCTCGCCCGCGGAGCTGCGTCCCGAAGCCGGCGTAGTTCGTGCGGCCCCCGAGCTGCACGGCATCCCCCGCCCGGAACGTGAAGATCAAGGCCCGCCGGGCCTTGAGCGAGCGGTTCGGGCGGGAGCTGTGGAGCGTCAGACAGTGATGGATCGACATCCCACCCGCGGGAACCACGACGTCATCGACGAGCTGTCCGACGGCGCGCTGGGCCGCGCTCAGCGCGAAGTTCGTCGACGCCGCGGCGCCGGACGACCCATGACCGAGCGGGCCCCGTCGGTGGCTGCCGGGGATGACGTTCAGACACCCGTTCTCAGAGGTGGAATCGTCGAGCATGATCATCGTGTTCAGAAGGTCGAAATTCGTGTGCGGGAGGTAGGGGAAGTCCTGGTGCCAGTCCACCTCGGCGCCATGCTCGGGGAGCTTCAGGTGCATGTTGCTGTTGTGGAGCTGGATGCTCGGACCGATGAGGTCCTCGACCGCGTCCAGCACGCGGGCGTGCCGGGCGATCTCGAAGTAGTACGGGTCGAGCGCGACCGGGTCGAAGACCCGCCACGAGCGCCTTCCCTGGCGGCGCATGCTTCTCGAACAGGAAGGCCCCGGTTCGCTCACCGACCCGCGTTGCCTCGACAAGGAGCCGGTCGGTGACCTCCCGGACCTTCGCCAACTCCGCTGCCGACAGGACATTGGGGACGACGAGGTATCCCTTGTCGCGGTAGAACGCCTTCTGGCTTTCCGTCAACATGGTGTGCGCTCCTCACTGCCCACCATCCGTCTCGGCCGGCAGGTCCGGGCCGTCGGCGAGCAGCGTCCTCACTCCATCCTCGTCCCGACGTATGGCCCGTCTGACTCCCCGAGCAGGCGCTCGTGCCACGCGCGGGTGATGGCGGTGCGCGGGTGCGTCGTGGGCCGCGATCGCGTCGAGCCGCTGCCGGCTGGCCTGAGGTCCGCGGCCCATCGCTCAGACCGACGTGTGATCAGAAACAGCGACACCCGGGCGTCCTGATCCTGGAGATCGAGGATCAGCTTCGTCAATCGAGGATAGCGCGCCGCCGCCAACCAGGCCTCACGCGAGGCGCGCTGAGCGGCCCGGTATGTCCGGGCGTCGCCCGCTTCATAGCCCGTCGCATCTCGTCGAGGTGACGGCGGCCATCGCCAGATCCCGGTCGACGAGGTTCTGCACCACGCGGTCCATCGCCGCCACCTCAAGGGCATCGCGCATGACGAGGCGTTCCTCGATCTCGGCATACGCCAGCCGGCTCACGTGAGCGCCCTGGTGCGGGGAGAGCGTCACCAGGCCCTCCGCCGCGAGCGTCAGGAGCGCCTCGCGGATGGGGGTGCTGCTCGTTCGGAGTTGGCGACCAAGCTCCGCCTCCACAAGGCGGGCCCCGGGTGTGAGCGCGCCGTCCAGGATGAGGTCGCGAAGGGTCCGGTAGACCGAATCCTTAACAGTCACCCGGGACGAAAGAGGGGGGATGACTGCGGTCCCGGCGGCCGCCGGAGGTCATGCGGAGAGTCCGCCGGACGTCGTGTTGCCGAGGGGTGATTGCCGGGATCGATGGGTCAGCCTCGTGACCACAGTCAAGGGCTCCTGCGGGCCACGCGCAGGACGGCCTCTGCCGCGTCGAGGCTCGCCGGGTCAGTCGCCCACGGAGCCCAGCAACCGGCTCCGTACCGGCCAGTCCTGGCAGTGCCAGCCGACCCGCGGCGGGAAGACGCCCCCTGTCGACGGCGGCCCGGACCTGGAGAGCCAGGGCGGTGGGAGATCCGGTCCCTCGAGATCGCTGGGGACGGCAGCGGACCTCCAGGCGCTCACCGGGCTCTGCGAGGCCAGAGCGGCTCGTGCGGGGCCTGGTTCAAGGAGAGGGGTGGTTCGTTCGCTA
>CAVXVV010000019.1:0-22040 GCA_963765195.1 uncultured Candidatus Rokubacteria bacterium | reverse complement strand
CCGGGGCGGAGGACCCGGTCGCCCGCAGGATCGGGACCAAGGAGGCCGTGACGATCACTATCGACCTAGGCGACGATCTCCTCCCCAAAGCTCAGCAGCTGATCCGCGACCGGGCCTTGCCCCCAGACCACCCGTTCGAGCCGTTCCCGGCCGCCGCCGTCGAGCAGTCGCTGAGCGCGCGTTTCGAGGCGCAGGCCCGCCGGTTCCCCGGGCGGGTGGCCCTCGCCTCGCCCCGGATGACGCTCACCTATGCCGAGCTCGACGCGCGGGCCAATCGCATCGCCCGCGGCATCCGGGACCGATGCGGGGAGGCCGAGGGCGGGGTGGCCCTGCTCTTCGATCACGACGCGGTGGTGATCAGCGCCCTGCTCGGCGCGCTGAAGGCCGGCACCTACTACGTGGCCCTCGATCCCGCCTATCCGCGCCCGCGACTGGAGCAGACGCTCCAGGATTCGGAGGTCGGCCTCGTCCTCACCGACTGCCGGAACCTCGAGCTCGCCCGGGCAGTGGCCGGCCCCCTCCAGGTCGTCGATGTGGAGGCCCTCGACGGCTCCGACCAAGCGCTGCCCGCCCGCTCCGGACCGGGCGACTTCGCCCTCCTCCTCTACACGTCGGGGTCCACCGGCGCCCCCAAGGGCATCGTCCAGAGCCATCGCAACGTGCTCCACGACACGATGCACTACACGAACCGCGGCCGCCTGACCCACGAGGACCGCTTCCTGTTCATCTCCTCGGTGAGTTTCGCGGCCTCCGTCCGCACCATCTACACCGCCCTGCTCAACGGGGCGTCGCTGCATCCGTTCGCCGTCAACACCGAGGGGTTCCCGCGCCTGGCGCAGTGGATGCGCGAGCAGGCCATCACCATCTACCGGTCGGTGCCGACCGTGTTCCGCTATTTCGCCTCGACCTTGACCGGGGATGACCAGTTCCCGGCCCTGCGCCTCCTGTACCTGGGCGGGGAGCCGGTCTCCCGGACCGACGTGGAGCTCTACCGGCGCCACTTCGGACGCGGGTGCGTGTTGGTGAACCGGCTCGGGTCGACCGAGACGCTCACCTACCGGAGCTCCTTCATCGACCACGACACGCCGATCCCGGACGGCCCCGTCCCGGTGGGCTATCCGGTCCCGGACAAGGAGGTGCTGATCGTCGACGCCGACGGCCGCCCCGTGCCGCCCGGCGAGGCCGGCGAGATCGTGGTGCGGAGCCGGTATCTCTCACCCGGGTTCTGGCGGCAACCCGAGCGTACCCGGGCGGCGTTCGCGGTCGATCCCGCTGACCCCGACGTGCGTCGCTATCGCACCGGCGACCTGGGACGGCTCGACGCCGACGGATGCCTGTTCCACCTGGGCCGGATCGACTTCGAGGTGAAGATCCGCGGGCATCGGGTGGAAACGCCGGGAGTGGAGACGGCGCTGCGCGCGGTGGACGGCGTCCGCGAGGCGGTGGTGGTCGCCCAGCGCCGCGGTCAGCACGACGGGCTCGTCGCCTACATCGTGCCCACGAGCCCCCCGGGTCCGGACGTCAGCACGCTGCGCCGTGTCCTCGCCGAGCAGCTGCCCGATTACATGGTGCCCGCCACGTACGTCGCGCTGGACGCGCTGCCCCTCCTGCCCAGCGGCAAGGTCAATCGCCGGGCCCTGCCCGAGCCCTCCACCGGGCGGCCCGAGCTGGCGGTGTCGTTCGTGGCGCCCCGGAACGAGCTCGAGGCCGCCCTGGCCGCCATCTGGGCCGAGGTCCTCGGGCTGGACGCGATCGGCGTTCACGACGAGTTCCTCGATCTGGGCGGAGACTCGCTGAGTGCCGGCCGGATCATCGCCCGCGTCACCGACCAGTTCGAGGCCACGCGCTTCGATCTGCTCTTGTGGGAGGCCTCGACCGTGGCACTGATGGCCGCGGTGCTGGCCAGGGACGCCCGCCGAGACGAGCCGGAGCCGCGCGATGACCCCTGAGCCCGGGCCGGCGGCCACGATTCCGCGACGGCCCCCTGGCGGGGACTGCCCGCTGTCGTTCGCCCAGCAACGCCTCTGGTTCATCGATCAGCTCGAGCCCGGCCGACCGACCTACAACGAACAGCTCGCTCTCCGCCTGGAGGGACGGCTCGTTCCCGGTGCGCTCGCCGACGCGGTCACCGCCATCGTGACCCGGCACGAGGCGCTCCGCACCACCTTCGTCACTCGCGACGGGATCCCGGTGCAAGTGGTCCACCCTCCGGCGCCGGTGGCGGTCCGCGAGATCGACCTCACCGACGTCGCGGCCGACAAGCGGGAGGCGGCTCTCGCCCAACGCCTGACCGAGGAGGCGGCGCGCCCGTTCGATCTCACCCGGGATTTCATGCTCCGGACGGTCCTGTTCCGGCTCGGCCCGGAGCTCCACGCGCTGCTGCTCGTCCTGCATCACATCGCGACCGACGGGTGGTCGAGGGGTCTCCTCATGGGCGAGCTGGCCGAGCTCCACAATGCCGCCCACGCCGGGCGGGCCCCTCGGCTCGCGCCGCTGCCGATCCAGTACGCGGACTACGCGGTGTGGCAGCGGTCGTGGCTACAGGGGGAGGTGCTCGAGCGCCAGCTCGACTACTGGAAGGCCAAGCTGGCCGGGGCGCCCACCGTGCTGGACTTGCCGCTCGACCGTCCCCGCCCGCCCGTCCAGGACCGACCGGTCGCCTCGCACCCGGTGACGCTGCCCCGGCCGCTCACCGAAGCGCTCAAGGCCCTGGGGCGGCAGCACCGCGTCACCCTGTTCATGACTCTGCTGGCGGCCTGGCAGGTGCTCCTCGCCCGGTACAGCCGGCAGGAGGACATCCTGATCGGCACCCCCATCGCGGGACGGATACGGGTGGAGACCGAGCCGGTGATCGGCTTCTTCGTCAACACCCTCGTGATGAGGACGAGCCTGGCCGGCGATCCGACGGTGCGGGAGCTGCTGGAGCGCGTCCGCTCCGTCTGCGTCGAGGCCTACGCCCACCAGGAGCTGCCGTTCGAGAAGCTCGTGGAGGAGCTGCACCCGGAGCGGAATCGCAGCCATTCCCCGTTGGTGCAGGCCGTGCTCGCATTCGACAACACGCCGGAGGCGGCGGTCACCAGCTTCGACGGCCTGCGCGTCAGCCGGTTACCCACGAAGCCGGTGCTGGCCAAGTTCGATTTGCTCCTCTCGCTCACCCCCAACGCGGGGGCGGTGGTCGGCCACCTCCGCTACGACGCGGCCTTGTTCGAAGCGGCCACCATCGCGCGAATGGGCTCGCACTTCGAGACCCTGGTCCAGGCAATCGTCGACGACCCCGACCGGCCCTGCTCGCGGCTGCCCCTGGTCGGTGAGGAGGAGCGCGCCGCGCTGCTGGTGCACGGCACTCGTACCGAGCGCGACTACCCGCGGGACGCGCGTGTCCACGAGCTCTTCGCGGCCCAGGCCGCACGCACGCCCGACGCGATCGCCGTCGTCTGCGGAGATCGGTCGCTCACCTACCGGGCCCTGGATGAGCGGGCCAACCAGCTCGCGTGGTTCTTGCGCCGTGCCGGGGTGGGCGCAGAGACGCCGGTTGCCCTCCTCGTCGAGCGGTCTCTGGAGATGATCGTGGGCGTCCTCGGCGTCCTGAAAGCCGGCGGCGCCTACGTGCCGCTCGACAGCGCGGCCCCGGCCGACCGCCTTCGCTTCCTGCTGAGGGACGCCGGGGCGCCGGTGATCCTCACCCAGGCTCACCTCGCGGCCCGGGTGCCGGAGGTCCCGGGGAAGCTGGTCCGGCTCGACACGGACTGGGCCGAGATCGCCGCCGAGCCCGACACGCCGCCAGCCGACGAGACGACCGCCGAGAGCCTGGCCGCGGTGATGTACACCTCGGGCTCGACCGGGCGGCCCAAGGGCGTGAGCGTGCCCCACCGCGCCATCGTGCGCCTCGTCGTGAGCACGACCTACGTCCGGTGGGGCGCCGACGAGGTGTTCCTCCAGCTCGCCCCCCTCGCCTTCGACGCCTCGACCTTCGAGATCTGGGGCAGCCTCCTCCACGGCGCCCGGCTCGTGATGTTCCCGCCCGGCCCGCTCTCCCTGGCCGCGCTGGGCGATACCCTCGTGCGCTCCGGGGTGACCACGCTCTGGCTGACCGCTGGCCTGTTCCATCAGCTCGTCGACGATCAGCTAGCGAGCCTGGCCGGCGTCCATCAACTGCTCACGGGCGGCGACGTGGTGTCGCCGGCCCACGTCCGGCGCGTCCTCGCCGCCCATCCCAGCCTGGTCGTCATCAACGGCTACGGGCCCACCGAGGGCACCACCTTCACCTGCTGCCACCGGGTCACCGACCTCGCCTCGCTCGGGGCCCGCGTCCCCATCGGCCGCCCCCTCGAGAACACCCGCGTCTACGTCCTCGATCGACACGGGGAGCCCTGCCCGGTGGGCGTGCCCGGCGAGCTTCACATCGCCGGCGACGGACTGGCCCGGGGCTACTGGAACGATCCGGAGCTGACCGCGGCGCACTTCAGCGTCCGATCCATGGGCGACCAGCCCGCCGAGCGCCTCTACCGGTCCGGCGACCTGGCGCGCTATCGCGCCGACGGCGCGATCGAGTTCCTCGGTCGCCTCGACGAGCAGGTGAAGATCCGGGGACATCGGGTGGAGCCGGTCGAGATCGAGAACGCTCTCACGGCCAACCCCGTGGTGCGCGAGGCGGTGGTGGTGGCGCGGGAGCACGCGGGCGGTCGGCAACTAGTCGCCTACGTTGTGGCGGCCCCCGGACACACCGTCACCGGCGGGATGCTGCAGAGCCACCTGCGGAGCACGCTGCCCGACTACATGGTCCCGGACCGCTTCGTCACGCTCGACACCCTGCCGCTGACGCCCAACGGAAAGGTCGATCGACTCGCGCTGCCCGCGCCGGCCGCGGCAGGCCTCTCCTTCCCCGGGGCGCCCGCGTTGTCCCCGGAGGAGCGAAGGGTCCGGGACATCTGGCAGGGCGTGCTTCACCACGACGAGGTCGGCGTCGACGACGACTTCTTCGACGTCGGGGGTCACTCCCTGCTCGCCACCCAGCTCCTCAGCCGCCTGGAGGCGGCCTTCGACCGCCGCCTCCCACTGTCGGTCATCTTCGAGGCCCCGACCATCCGCCAGCAGGCGGCCTTGCTGCGGGAGGAGCGCCCCATCACGGAGGCGCGGGTGGTGCCCCTCCAGGCCGCCGGCTCACGGCCCCCGCTGTTCTTCATCGACGTCGTCCCGCTGTTCCGGAGCCTGGCCGGCCGTCTGGGCCCGGACCAGCCGTTCCTCGCGCTGCCACATCCTCCGGTCGCGCTGCTGTCCCACCCGTTCTCGCTACGGGAGATCGCCGCCTATCACGTGGCTACCATCCGGGCCGCGTGGCCGACCGGGCCCTACCTGATCGGAGGGTGGTCGGCCGGGGGCACGGTCGCCTACGAGGTGGCCCGCCAGCTCCGTGCCGCTGGTGGGGACGTCGTCATGGTCGCGATGCTCGAAGCGTCGGCGCCGGAGTTCGCCCGCCAATCCTGGCCGAGTCGGCTGGAATCGCTGACGCGGCGCTCGCGCTTCCACGCCGGCCGCGTCGCGCAGCTGACCTGGCCGGAGGTGCTGCCGTACGTCACCGCCCGCGGCCGCACGATTCTCCGGGCCCTCGGCGGCTCCGCCTGGCGCCGTCTCTACCGGGCCTCGCGCCAGCTGAGGGTGGACCCGTCGGCGCGATTCCAGTCGAGGGACCAGGCCGTCCTGTTCGGGCTCAGCACCTATCACCCAGAACCCTACGCGGGCCGCGTCCTCTTCTTCCGGTCCGCCGACCGGCTGGCCTGCTTCGGGGGAACCCTCGATTTCGGCTGGGGGAAGTTCGTGCAGGGCGGGATCGAGAGCTACGTCGTCCCGGGCGACCACATCTCGATGCTCCAGGAGCCCAACGTCGCGCAGCTCGCCCAGCACATCGAGGCCTTCCTGGAGGGCGCCGGCCTGAACCACCTGGCCGCGGCCGGGTGAGGTGGGCGCCTAAGCGGTAGCGGCGGAGCGCGGTGCCCTACCTTTCTCGAAGGGCGACGTTCATGTGGTCGCCGCAGTGACTCCGTGAACCCTGTGCCAATACTGAGATTCCGCTCGTCGACCCAGACCTCGAGCCCATGAGCTGAAAGACGGCTCAGCAGTCGGCGCGCGACGCGGTAGTCAGTGTGCGAGTAGCTGCTCGCGCACCACGGTGGCCATCTCGGCCACCGTAGCCGCCTCGAGCAGCGTGGACATGGGCACCTCGACGCGAGCGACCTCCATCACGCGCGCGGCGATGCGCATCGCGGCGAGGGAATCCCCGCCCAACTCGAGGAACTGATCGTCGATCCCGACCTCTTCCAGGTCCAGCACGGTCGCCCACACGACGGAGAGCAGGCGCTCGATCTCGTCGCGCGGGGGCGCGAACGGCGTGGCGACGGCCGGCCGCGCCCGCCCTGGAAGCGGGAGCGCCTTGCGGTCCACCTTGCCCGAGCCGGTGCGCGGTAGCGCGTCGAGGCAGACGAAGACCTGCGGCACCATGTGCGCCGGAAGCGCAGCCGAGAGCGCGCGCCGCAGCTGTTCCGGTCCGCCGGCGGCGGGCGCGACGTACGCGACCAGCCGCCGCTCGTCGGGACCGCTCCCGTGGGCGACGACGGCCGCCTCGCGGACGCCGTCGAGCTCGAGGAGGGCCGCCTCCACGGCGTTCAACGGCACCTGGTACCCGCGAATCTTCACCTGGAAGTCGACCCGACCCAGATGGACGAGGCACCCGTCGTCGAGGCGCCGGCCGAGGTCCCCGGTGAGGCTGAGTCGCTCGCCGCGGGGACCCACGATCGTGAGACGGGCGGCGGTCAGGTCCGGCTGACGCCAGTAGCCCGCGGCGACGTGGCGGCTCTGCACGGCGATCTGGCCGGCCTCGGAGGGATCGGCGTCCTGCCCATCCTCGCGGAGGATCCGGACGCGCTTGCCGGCCACCGCGTATCCGAGCGGCACCACGGCGGGCAGCAGGGTCGCACGGTCCATGAAGAGAAAACTCACGCGCCCGGCCTCGCTGGAGGCGAGCCCGGTCCCGATGATGGCGTTCGGGAAGAGGCCGCAGGCCGCCTCGATGTCCTGCCGGTAGATCGTGTCCCCGCCGAGCACGACGATCCGCGGGTGCGGAAACACCGTGCGGTCGGATCGCTGCAGGAGCTGGCGGACGACGACGCGCATGCTGATGTGGGTCAGCCGCGCCGCGCGGGCCCAGGCCGCGAACCGCTCGATGCCATGGACGGCGACGTCGAACGGACACGCGCACGACCCGACCACGAGCGGGCCAAGCAGCGAGAAGATGCTGGCGAGCCAGGCCAGCGACGTCGGGCACGCGACCCGGTCGGCGTCACTGAGGCGAAACGGATTCGCGGCGAGGGCCGCTTCGGCGAGCAGTGTGCGATGCGTGTGCACCACTCCGCGGGGTGGCCCCGTGGTCCCCGACGTGTAGATGATGGTCGCCCGCGTCTCCGGGCCGATGTCGGACGCGCCGGCCTCGGCACGCCCGCCGTGCCGGACGTCTTCCAGCGGGAGCACGCGGCGTCGTCCGCCGGCCACATCGCGCGCCGTGGGGAGGTGCCCCGCGTCGGCCAAGATCACGTCGACGCCCGCATCGTCGAGAACCCGCCGCATGGCGGCCAGCGACAGCGAGCGATCCGGCACGATGAAGATCCGTCCGGCCTCGAGGGCACCCAGCACGGCCAGGACCGCCGACGAGTCGAGCGACGAGAGGATCGCCACGGTCCCTCCGCCTGGCCCGGCCTTGTCGCCGAGGATCACTCCGGCGACGCGCCGGGCCCCGGCGACGAGCTGCGCGTAGGTCAGCGCGCCGGTTGGCTCCAGCAGGGCAACGCGCTCGGGGTGACGCGCGGCCACGGCGTGAAGCCGCGCCGGCACGGACATCTCGGCGCGGAGCCCATCGAACGGCTCCCAGGCGCCGCTCGGGTGCCGGCACCGATCGCGAATCTCCTGCTGGGACCCGGGCAGACACTCCGGTGCGAGCTGATCGTCAGCCGGCGACATGACCTCGACCGTACCCGAGCGTAGACGGGATAAAGACTCCGGCTGACGAAACCATTCTCAGCACTCGCCCCTCCGCCCCAGTACCCACGCCTTCGGCTCCGATTCTCGTGTCTCCAGTTAGTTTCGCGGAAATCTTCAGCGGTCATCGGTTGCGAAGACCTTACGCCCGGTACGGATAATTCGATCACACGGATGCCTCGAGTCGATTCGGATCGCACGACCGTAGATCGTCGGCGAGCACGACCATGTCCACTACCTTGCCGACCTCGAGCGATCCGTATCGATCCTCGTCCACGCCAAGAGGTGGCCGCTTTGCGCCGCCAGCCGCAGCGCCTCCTCTCGGGTAAGCTGACTGTCTCGCGTCGTCGCGGCCCATCCTCGTCCCGGCGCGCGATCGCCTCCCGCCCACAGCATCGAATAGGCCACTCCGCCGGTCGAAAGGGAGCGCCGCGTAAAGCGATCACAGCGAAGGCGACTCGGGTAGTGACGAGTAGGCTACGAACCGTTTCATGACGCATGACACTGGCGGTGAGCGGGCGCGGCGAGCGAACGCGAGCCAGCGGGCCGCTCAAGTGATGGTATGGACTCCTCCCGCGACTTGAACGGCATCGCGTGCCCCCCGTGGGATCCGACCGAGAAGAAGCTATGAAGGGTGCCAACCCCCGAGCGGATTGCGATCGCGCCTCAGCGAGTTGGGGACGACATCGCACTCCCCTCACCACCAGGAGGTTGGCATGCGCGACGGTGGGCTGGACGCCTCCCGGAAGTCAACGCATGTGTACATCGAGGACGCGCCGGGCCGTCGGGTGACGCGGGGAATCGTGGCGACGACCCCGACGGGGTGGGCCGAGGCCGTGGAACGCGACACGGCGCGAGGCGTGCGAGTCGCGATCGAAGCAGGCAACCAGACGGCGTGGAGTGTCGACCTGCTGCGGGAGCTCGGGGCGAAGGTCCACGTGGTGCACCGCTCACGGTGAAGCGCATCGCGGAATCGAAGACGAAGACGGATCGGATCGATGCGCAGCGCCTCGCGCATCTGTTGCGGATCGGAGGGCTCCCAGAGCCGGTGCACGTGCCCAGTCTCCGGAGCCGCGAGCGGCGGGGACTCCGGGTGGCGCGGCGGCAGGTGGTACCGAGGCGGACTCGGCTGGTGAACGTGGTACGGGGCCTGGCGCGGCAGCAACGGATCGAATGGCGGCCACGGGCGTCGGGCGGCGCACTTGTAACTCATCCTCGCGACAGCTCAGGTTAGGAGTCAGCTGTCGGGCGTTCCTGGTGGTCAACCGCCTGCACCGCGCGTCGAATTGTCTCCAACGGCGTCTCCCAGACGAACAGGCCACCCAAGAGCGATACTCGCGCTACCATACCCACGCGAACCAGGCCCGAGCGGCCAGTTGATCGTAGAGAGGCTTCATTGGAAGGCGATACAACGGTACAACGCTTGGTAAACCCATGCATCCGACAATACTCATCCATCGCGCTTCTCATCACATGCGCGATTCGCTGTCCGCGATACTCAGGGAGGACCTCAATGTAGTGATTGAAAAGAACGTCAGGGAACAACTGCCCTCTGCGCCCCAGCGCCGAGAACACGCCTGGTTCATTGATGCCGTAGCCGATCACTTCGTGTCCTGCCCTCGAAGGCTTCCGGACAACGATCACACTACAACCCTGAGCTAGCCGTTGTCGCAGCTGATCAGCAGAGTCCCGAATCGATAGCGGAAGCTCTCTCTCGATGGCTCGGAAGGCTGCTGCTGATTCCACGAACACGCATGCGACGTCCAAGCTCTCCGCCGCTTCACTGTGAGGTGCCGGCGCGCCGGAGGCGGGGATCTTCCGCACGAAGATGTGTTGTGCGTCCCGCTGATAAAGAGCGGCAACCGCAATCCGATTGATCTTCCGGAGCACAGCACTCACGCCCTGGGTCCGATAGGTCCGACGCACTTTGTCACATGCACGTCGGAAACGCACTTTGAGCGTCACCATAGTGGCGGACGACATGAACGCGGGACAAGCGTTTCGCGGATGCAGCCGTGGAGGACACCGCGGGCCAGCGCAGAGGAAAGCATCGTGCCCAGGGAGAGAGTTGAACCTCCGATACCGGGATTTTCAGTTCTGTGAGGCCATCGGACACCATTGAGCTTACCGTGCATCTTGTCGTGACGTTCGGAAGGGCGACGGCCGATACTGGTCAATCGCCCGACTGCCGGGTCCCATGATTCAGCCGCAGCAAGGACGGAGTTCACGCTCCTTGCGATCAGCTGCGAGCGGTTGAACGTCGGGATGATTAGGCTAAAGGTCAGCATCAGATGCGAATCCAGTCCGCCGGGATGTCTGCGGCGGCGTCCAGCCTTGTCGGCGGAGATCGTTGGCGCGGAAGCGAATCGGCGCCACTTCACGGCCACAGGTCCAACAGGCGAGCGACTTGTGGCGGCGGGCCGTAGGCTTCGAGCCAGGTGGGCGGGGTCGTGGCGGAGGCAACGGCTCGACCAGGGCTTCGGTGACCACCAGGTTGTCGAACCGCGCCTCGACCGATATCGATCCTGATCGACCAACAAAGACCGCGACGCGGCCCTTGTCGTACGCGCCGTCCTGCACCGAGGCCACCTCGGTACCGTTGATACGGGCGACGATGGTCGATCCCGCGCACGTCAACTCTACGCGATTCGGCGCGGTTCCACGGCGGATCGTCTCGGAGGCTTGGTGTGGCACAAGGTACACTACACCGTTCGTGCGCTCGCGGCCCAGCGCGAACTCACCTGTTGCCGGAAACACGCCCAGGACATAACCGCGCCGTCATGACTCCATCCTTGGCGGTTACGCGACAGCCCACGCCGACCCAACGCGCCTCCGTCCAAGGGCCGCCGGACGGGCGTCTTCCCCGAACGCTGGCCCGGGTTCGATTTCAACGAGGCGTGGACCCTCTGCTACGGCTGCGGCGCCCAGGTGCTGGCGAGCGGCTCTCGCTGGTCGGTCTGGTTCTGCGAGCCGTGCAAGGCAGGCGTCCGCCGGCTTCATGAGGTATGTGGCGGCGCGGTGGTCCCGATCGGCCGTCATTCGATGATGGCGAGATTCGGGGTGCCCGGTGAGGGGCCGCTGGCGCTCGCCGGCCAGCCTCCTCCAGATGCGAAGGCAATTGCGCGCTTCGTCGAGGCGCTCGGGCGGCTCAACGGACGGATCGAGCACCTGGCGGCGTGGGCGGCGCAGGCAGTCACCCTGAACCTGAGGGAACGAGCGCTCGCCGGGGTGGACCCGGTGCCCCTCCCGCGCTATGCGTCGGCGCTCTCCATGCGACCCGTGGACCGGCGGCGCCGTTTCGAGGGTCTCGGCCGCCACTTCGGCGTCCCGGAGGCTCTGCTCGAACCTGTGCTGGCTACATGGCGGTCTTGACCCGTCCCGTGCGATTCGACAGTAGCCGTAAAGTCCCAGGGCCGACGTGACATTACGGGATAATTCACCCCTCCCGGCACAGGCAGGCGGGGGTGGTAGAGCCGGCCAACCCGAATCACTGCCATTCCAGCAGTCTATGCCACCACGTTGAGCTGGGGGTCAGCCGCTTCATCCCATCTACCCTCAGAGCCCGAAGATCTTCGTGCGCGCCGCCTCGGGGCGGCCCCCGACGAGGATTCGTCGCGACATCTGGCCCACCCAGGATAGCCCGGCCTCGCGTGGGCATGAGACGATACGTGACGGGGGCCAGGCACCCGCAAACAACCCGCCGCAGCACGCAGGAGGCAGGCATGGAAGACCGGGACGCATTGCTCCGGCACTACCGCGAGATGCGCGAGGGGCTGCTCGCGGCCATCCACGGTCTCACCGACGCGCAGATGACCGATCCGTCGATCGACGGCTGGTCGGTCAAGGACCACCTGGGGCACCTGGCGCTGTGGGACGACGTCCGCGCGAGCGAGGTGACGCGGATCTCCGCCGGCCACGACTCGGCGTGGCGCATGACCGACGAGCAGGCCGAGGCCTACAACGCGATCGCCTATACCGGGCGGCGGGAGCTGTCCCTCGTCCAGGTTCGGTGGGAGCTGGCAACGTCGTGGGCGCGACTCGTCGACGCGATCGCGGCCGCGACCCCGCGCGGGCTCGACCCGTCGCTCTACGGCGACGCGAGCCTCCGCAGCACGCACGAGGCCGAGCACGCGAGCTGGATCAAGCGCTGGCGAGGGGAGCGCGGCTTCTAGCCCTAGTACGCGGGGAGCTTTCCGCTCGCCACTGTCTGCTCCACGGCGGCTGGTTCCTCGGCGGCCTTCGCCGCGAGGAACCGGCTGTCGCTCGCGAGCGTCACGAACTGCCAGCCCTGGCTTGCCATCTTGAGCGCGTAGCCGCTCGTCGCGTTGTGGAGGCCGGCGATCACGTTGTGACGCTTGCACGCGGCCAGGATCGTGCCGAGCGCCTCGGCGACCGGCGCCTCGGTCTGGTGGTGTCCTCGACCCATCCTGTACGAAGCGGGGAGGCGTCGGGGGCGCCTCTGCTCATCGTGGGGCGCATCCCCCGCGCCTGCCGTCACCTGCGCCGCTCGGGCCCGGCCCGCCGCCTGGTGCGTCCGCCATCGCGCCCTGATGACCCCTGGTCTCACGGAGGCGCTCGATCTCTAGACTCGCGGCGGCGGATCGGGCCCGCCCGTGCTTCCCCGCGCTCTCACCGGACGACGCCGAAGTCCTGAACGCCGCGGACCCCACCCGTGCCGTCCTTGACACTCTCCGCGCCGACGGCGCAGGATTGGGGTCGCGGGAGGCGTCACGCAGGTGAGCGTTGTCCGCCAGCCCCCCTGGGACCCGACCGAGAAGGGACTTGATGTCGACTACCCTCTATAGACCACGCCCGGCGCGGGCGTAGTCAACGCCGCTGACGTTCCCCCCAAGACACGCCCGCCCTTTGTGCCACTCCGGGGCTCTCGATGAGAGGCTCACGAACGTCCGGTTGACACAGTGCCGGGGGACGAACCAAAAGTGGCTGTGAATAGGAAGTTCGAGCGCAGTTTTCGCAGCGGCCGATGACAGGCAGGAGAAACATTCATGAAACAACTGGTACTCGCCACCGGATTGGTGTTGCTGACGGGGTCCATGCTTCTGAGCGGAACGGCCAGGGCCGACAACGACGCCCGGGAGCGGCAACAGGAGAGTAATCAGAACCGAAGGGAGCGCCAGGCTGACGCCATCAACAAGATGGACGACGACAACAAGAAGGAGGCCGTAGAAAAAGCTCACGAGCGGAACCAGGACGTGAGAGAGCGTCAGAAGGACGACAACAAGAAGAGGCGCGACTAACGCTGTACAGCCTCAGGCTTCACTGCCCGGCCCGGGGGCCACACGCGAGTGTGACGGCTTCGCCGACCGCCTTCTTGAGCACGGCGACGCCCCCCATGGGACCCGATCGAGAAAGGGCTTATGTCGACTACCCTCTCAATGACCAATAGCCAGCCTCGATTGACGGTCAATCGCGACCTCCTGCTTCCCTATTTCGCGCCTTACGCCTCCTACGTGATCATTGCGACGTTTGCCGAGGATCTGAATCGCGAGCTGGACTACGCCCTTCGGATTGTGGTGATGGGCGGACTGCTGTGGTTCTTCCGGAAGCAGTACAAAAGTGTGATCGGCCCGAAGTCGCCAATCGGATCGATATTGTTCGGGGCGGCCGCCGGCGTTGTTGCGGCCTTCGTCTGGGCGGGCCTGGTGCTGCCGTTTCACGATGCGGCCACGGGCGATGCATACGGGGCACGCGCATTCGCCTTGCGATTGGCGGCGGCCACGTTGATCGTGCCGTTCGCTGAAGAGCTGTTATGCCGCGGCTACATCCTCGGCCTGTTCACCCAGTGGCAGCAGGAAAAGCGGTCCGGGAAGGCATCGTTCGGCGATGTAATCGATTCGCGATCGATTCACGAGTTGCCGCCCGGTGCCTGGAGCTTGCTCGGCGTCATCGTGTCCGTGGTCGCGTTCGCGGTCGGGCATGCGCCTGCCCAATGGCTTGCCGCACTCGCATACGGGCTGATCATGGCCGGACTCTGGATCGTGCGGCGCGATCTGCTCACCCCCATCGTGGCGCACGCGGTGACCAACCTCGCGCTCTACATCTACGTGTTCAAAACTCAAAGCTGGGGACTCTGGTAGTCAACCGACGCGCACGAGTACGACCCGAGGCGACGCGCGCCCCTACCACCGCTGCGGTGAGCGCACTTGTCGTGCCAGTCGTCCACGCACGCAGTGTACGCGACCGTCGCGCACGGAAGGACGGACCGGCTCCCGATCAGCCGCGCCTGACCGGGACCCGGCTGATCCCCGGGAAGGATGCTGTAGCGCTAGGTCCGGACCGGGACGTTCGAGCGTGGCGTCGGGCCGCCCGGCGTCTTCCCGGCCCCTGCCTGACACTCTCCGCGCCGGCCGCGCACCATCGAGGTCGAGTGGGTCAGGGTTGCCTTCGTCCGCCGGCCCCCTGGGCCATCATGTCGACTGCTCTCCTTCAGGAAAGGACGCTACCATGGACCAAGTCGCGAAAGCGCTGCACTCCTCCACCATCGTCCGCCCCTTCACCTACCGCGCCACCGACGCAGAGCTGAATGATCTTCGCCGGCGCATTGAGGCCACGCGGTGGCCGGAGAAGGAGACCGTCGCGGACACGTCGCAGGGCGTGCCGCTCGCGCCGCTCCAGGACCTCGCGCGCTACTGGGCGACGGACTACGACTGGCGCAAGTGCGAGGCGAAGCTCAACGCCCTGCCCCAGTTCACCACCGAGATCGACGGGCTCGACATCCACTTCATCCACGTGCGTTCGAAGCACAAGGGCGCGCTGCCCGTCATCGTCACGCACGGATGGCCCGGCTCGATCCTCGAGCAGATCAAGCTCATCGGGCCGCTGACCGACCCCACGGCCTTCGGAGGCCGTGCGGAGGACGCCTTCGACGTCGTGATCCCGTCGATCCCCGGTTATGGGTTCTCGGGCAAGCCGGCGGCGACCGGCTGGGATCATGCCCGCATGGCGCGGGCCTGGATCGAGCTGATGAAGCGCCTGGGATACACGCGATACGTCGCGCAGGGCGGCGACGTGGGCGGACAGATCACGGACGCCATGGCGGTCGAGGCGCCCGCGGACCTCGTGGCCATACACGCCAACTTCCTGTTCGCCCTCCCGCAGGACGTGGCGAACGTGATCCAGGCCGGAGGGCCGGTGCCGTCCGATCTCACCGACCAGGAGCGACGCGCGCTCGACAAGCTGAAGGGCTTCTTCACCAAAAACGCGGCCTACGCGATCGAGATGGCGACGCGTCCGCAGACGCTCTACGGACTCTCCGATTCGCCGGTCGCTCTCGCGGCCTGGCTGATCGACCACGGCGACGGCGACGACCAGCCGGCGGCGACGGTCCTCGCGGCGATGCGCACGCCGACCAAGGACAGCCCCCGGAACGGCTGACGCGGGACGACGTGCTCGACAACATCACCCTCTACTGGCTGACAAACACCGGGGTCTCCTCGGCCCGCAGCTACTGGGACAACAAGCCCCCGTACTTCGGCCCCAAGAACTTCTCCATCCCGGCGGCGTTCACCGTCTTCCCCGGCGAGATCTACCAGCCCTCCCGGCGCTGGGCGGAGGGCGGCTACTCGAACCTCTCCTACTTCCACGAGGTGGACAAGGGCGGGCACTTCGCGGCGTGGGAAGAGCCGCTGCTCTTCGCGTCGGAGATGCGCGCGGCGTTCAAGTCGTTGCGGTAGATCAATGTCGTGACCAGCGACACTGAAGCAGTTGCCGTTGCCCGAGCGCCCGAGAGCCAGGCGTTGAGGGCCAGAGCGGGCCGAGCGGGCCGGGGCCTCACGGTCACCCGGCTCCACGTGGCGTCTGGCTGTCCATCGAGGGCGAGCACGTGTTCGACGCCCGCGACCGCTCGGGGGACTTCTTCTACAACTGGTCGGAGCTCCACCTGTTCGCCGGTGGACTGGCGTCGGATGGGAGTGGTGATGCAACGCGGGAAAGTGCACGAGACCGACTTCGACCTCCAGTGTCCAGTGCATGCCGGCGCACTTGAGTCGCGTGCCGATGGCGACCTTGCAGCCAGCCTCGACGACACCGGTGGAGGTGCAAGGCCTTGGGCTGAGGACGGGGCCGGGAAGGGGGGCCGGAAACAGCTTTCGACCGCCTAGGGTCCCGGGACCGTCAGATAGGCGCGGCCGAGGTAATCGAGCGAGCCCAGCTTTCCGCCGAGGGTGAGACCCTCGAAGGTGTTGGGCGTCATCCGGATGTCATTGCGGTTGATGTAGCCCTGTACGACCTCCTGCTGATAGACCTTGAGCAGCGCGTACTCCTCGTACCGAACTGCCACGAAGGACAAGCGCTCGGCCATTGCCAGTGTCGCGAGCATCACCGTCGATCCCGGTGCCCAAACCGATGATCGCGCGCCGCCTCATGGAGGCAGTTCTCGAGCGCGTTGCCGAGCGTCGGTGTCCGGGTTGCGGCTGGTCCAAGCCGCCTATCGCACCCGTTCCCTGTCCTGTAGACGACACTGGGGTTTGAGCTCCGAGCCGCTCGTCGCCATGCAGGGACCACCCCTGGCCTTGCCCCGTGCGTGGATAGACAGTGCGCCGCGAGCCTCCTGCCCTCCCCTCTCGCGTGACGAGCCCCGGGCGGCGCCTCACGCGCCGGCGACGCACTTTGATGCGAGCCTGTCGCAAACACGGTCGCACGTGCGCGCCGTTCGTCGCGGTGTGCCCGCCAACACAATGGCGCGCAAATCAGAGCTCCTTGGCCAGGAACACGCGCGAGAACAGATAGATCCCCTCGCGGCCGAACGCATCGCGCAAGGCGCCGGGCAGCGACAAGGCGAGGACGAGCACGGTGAGGCCCGCGAGCAAGGCGGTGGCGCGTCGCCCTGTCACGGGCCCAGCGTAGCGACGGCGGCATCCGCAGCCTTCCCACCCGGGCCTCGGGACAGGTCGGTCAGCCAAACACCGGTGGTTCTGCTGGAGCGGGTCGCGCATGTCAGCGCTTGCGGCTGGGGGTGGGCTCTCTGCCCTCGCCACGCCGCGTCGGCACCACGTCCGTGATCCCGGCGGCCTTGCCGAGCTCGAGGAATTGCTCGGAGGTGCTGGTCGCGAACAGGTGCATGGCCCGGGCGATGACCCCGGTCCACCCGGTCTGGTGGCTCGCCCCGAGCCCGGCCCCGTTGTCACCGTGGAAGTACTCGTAGAACAGCAGGTAGTCGCGCCAGTGCGGATCCTCCTGGAACTTGCGCGTCCCCCCGTACACCGGCCGACGGCCCTGGCCGTCGCGCCGAAAGATGCTGCCAAGCGGCGGGTGAGCTCCTCGGCGACCTGGTAGAGGTTCATCATGCGTCCGGAGCCCGTGGGGCATTCGATCGTGAACGTATTGCCGTAGTAGATGTGGTACTGCAGGAGGGCGCGAATGATCAGCGCGTTGACGGGCATCCAGATCGGCCCGCGCCAGTTGGAGTTGCCGCCGAACATGCCGCTGTCGGACTCCGCCGGCAGATACGACACCCGGTACTCCTCGTCGCCCACCCGGAACACGTAGGGATGCTCGGCGTGGTAGCGCGAGATGGACCGGAGGCCGTAGGGGCTCAGGAACTCCTGCTCGTCGAGCATCGTCGCCAGCACGCGGCGGAGCTTCTCCTCGTTCAAGATCGAGGCGAGCTGCCGGCCCGCATGACCGGGCTTGGCCGGGTCGTGGATGAACGCCGTCAGCTCCGGGCGCGCCGCGAGGAACCGCCGGAAGCGTTGGCCCACCTCGGGGTACTTCCCTCGGAGCTCCCCTTCGAAGACGGTGGCGGCACACAGGGGGAGCAGGCCCACCATGGAGCGCACCTTCAGACGCTCGGCCCGGCCGTCCGGCCGCCGGAGCACGTCGTAGAAGAACCCGTCTTCCTCGTCCCACATCCCGTCCTCGCCGGTACGGACCATCGACGAGGCGATCCACAGGAAATGGTCGACAAACTTGACGCACATGCCCAGATAGGCGGGGCGTTCGAGCGTTAGCTGCACGGCGATCTCGAGCATGTTCTGGCAGAAGAGCGCCATCCAGGCGGTACCGTCGGCCTGCTCCAGGTACCCGCCGGTCGGCAGCGGCGCGCTGCGGTCGAAGACCCCGATGTTGTCCAGCCCCAGGAAGCCGCCCTCGTAGACGTTGTTCCCGGAGCGGTCCTTGCGGTTCACCCACCAGGTGAAGTTCAGGGCCAGCTTGTGGAAGGCGCGTTCGAGCCATTCGATGTCGCCCTGGCCGCGCCGCGCCTGCTCCAGGCGGTACGTGAAGATGGTGGCCCAGGCATGCACCGGCGGGTTGACGTCGCCGAAATTCCACTCGTACGCGGGCAATTGCCCGCTCGGATGCAGGTAATCCTCCCGGAGCATCAGGTCCAGCTGCGCCTTGCCGAAGTCCTCGTCCACCAGCGTCAGCGGAAGGACGTGAAAGGCCAGGTCCCAGGCCGCATACCAAGGGTATTCCCACTTGTCCGGCATCGACAGGATCTCGGCATTGTACATGTGGTGCCAGTGGTCGTTGCGGGGGGCGGCCCGCCGGTTCGGCTTGGACGGGTCGGCGCCGCGCTCCGCGAGCCACGTGTTGACGTCGTAGTAGTAGAACTGCTTGGACCAGAGCATCCCGGCCAGCGCCTGGCGCATCACGTTCGTCGCATCGGCATCGAGCGACGATGGGATGACCGCGGCGTAGAACTCGTCCGCGTCCTGACGGCGCGCTCGCATCACGGCATCAAACTCGCTCCCGAACGAGCCTGGCTTCGTGGAAGCCGATGCGGCCGGCGCCACGTCGGAGAGGCGCAGCCGGAGGGTCTGCGAGGCCCCCGCCGCCACCGTGAGGGGATAGTGGGCAGACGCCTTCGTCCCCGTCCTTTCGGGATTCACCGCATCCCGCTCGCCGTGGACGATGTAGCGATCGATCCCGTCCTTGACATACGGGGTCCGGTTGGGCGCGCTGAACAGACGCTCGTTGTTGGTCTCGTTCTCGGTGAAGAGCCACGCCGCGGCGCCGTCGGCATGGAAGAACCGCTCGCCGAGCTCCGGATGCGAGGCCGCGATCACGCCGCTCTGCGCCTGCCGGAGGACCGGCCGGGACGCCTCGCTCCCCCATGACCACACGTTACGGAACCAGAGCGTCGGCAGCACGTGCAGGGTCGCGGGCTCCGGACCACGGTTGTGGACCGTGATCTGGATGAGGACGTCCTCGGGCGACGCCTTGGCATACTCGACGAACACGTCGAAGTAGCGGTCGTGGTCGAACACGCCCGTGTCGAGCAGCTCGTACTCGAACTCGTGCCGGCTCCGGCGCCGGTTGGTCTCGATGAGACCGCCGTACGGATAGGCGGCCTGCGGGTACTTGTAGAGGTACTTCATGTACGAGTGGGTCGGCGTCGAGTCGAGGTAGAAGTAGTACTCCTTGACATCCTCGCCGTGGTTCGCCTCGCTGTTCGTCAGGCCGAACAACCGCTCCTTCAGGATCGGGTCCTTCCCGTTCCACAGCGCCAGCGCGAAGCAGAGCCGCTGCTGGTCGTCGGAGATCCCCCCGAGGCCGTCCTCGCCCCAGCGATAGGCTCGCGAGCGGGCCTGGTCGTGGGTGAAGTAGTCCCACGCGTCACCGGAATGGCTGTAGTCCTCGCGCACCGTCCCCCACTGCCGCTCCGAGAGATATGGGCCCCACTTCCGCCACGCCACGCCCTGGTCCCGAGCGTCCTCGAGTCGCTGCTGCTCCGCATGCGTCACGACGGCTCCCCTCTGGTGACCCGGGCGACGCATCGCGCCGGGCGGTTCCGATCCACCTTCTCGACGGCCGCCGCCGCCTCGTACTGGCGGAAGAACCCGCGCAGCGCGGAGTACTCCTCGCCCTTCTCCTTCCGCGTCTCGATCGAAATGGCCAGGTACTGGTCGCCCTCGAACCCCCAGCTCATGATCGTGTGGGCGATGGCGGGCGATCCCCAGTGGACGAGGAAGAGGTCCAGAGAGCGGAGCTTCGATAGATCCAGAGCGCGATCCTCGAGGCGCACGATGTAGTCGGTCTCGGTCCGGTACTCGGCGTTGCGGACGTTGTGCACGATCACGCGATCCCCCTGGATGTCGGCAAAGGCCAGGGTCGCCACGTCCGGCTGCCAGTCGCGCTCGTTGGACGGCGGGATAGCGAGTCATGTGCCGAGGACCACGACGAACGCCCCCAGAATCCCGGCGAACACCCACCGGCGGGGCCGCATGAGCCAGAGCGCGACCAACGCGCCCACCGGGACGAGAACGCTGAGCCCGGCGCGGAGCCATGGGGGCCCGAGCCACGAAAAGTCGAGGGCGATGGCCAGCGCCATCCATCCGAGCATGGCGCTGCACCCCAGCCCCACCAGGCCGCGCCACAGCCACACCCCCGGACGTGTCAATCGCCGAGCGCCTTCTTCAACCCGTGGATGCAGTAGCCACCTCGAGCCGCGTGTTCGTCGATGAACGCTCGCCGCAGCGAATGCGATTTTTCAACCGTACCGAGACCTTCCAGGGTCGCGATCTTGGCGCCGGCGGCGGCCACGACCGGCATGATACAGCACGTCAATGACACATGGTCGTACAGCACCGTGCACGTGCCGCGTTGCGCAAGCGCCCGCACACGTCCTTGGCACTGCAGCACCACGGCCTCGAGGTCCCGACGTCCCCCGGGCCACCCGGGCCCTGGTCCTCGCCCTGGCGCCCGCGGGGTCGCTTGACGGCGGCCGTGGGGACTCCGAGGATGACCCCCCATGGAGAATCGCGGGGGCCCGCAGTGGGACCCTCGGGTGATCGCGGCGGTCGGGGCGGCCCTCCTGGTCGCCGGACTCGGCGCGCTCCTGTGGCTAGATCCGATCAGGGCCGGCAAGGTGGTGGCCGAGGACGGGCCCGTGGAGTGGGCCCAGGCCGCGTTCCTGCTCGCCGGCTGGGTGGTGACCCTCGGACGCGCCTTCAGCCTGCTCGCACGCGGCCGGTCGGCCATCCCCGTGCTTCTGCTCGCCGCCCTGCTGACGGTCGGCATCACCGTCGAGCTGAGTCTCCACAGCTGGGTGGGCTTCCGTATCCGACACTGGCATCCCACGCTCCGGCGCAGCGCGGGGCCCGTCTTGCCCTGGGTGGCCCTGGCGGTCAGCCTGATCGTCGGCCTGGTGGCGGTGCGCCATGGGGCCCGTCATCGCCGCTCGCTCCTCGCCGTGGTCCGTAGCTTGCCCCATTCCCAGTGGGGCCAACTCACGATTGTCGGGCTCGGCGCATACGCAACCACCCAACTCTTCGAGCATCGCCTCGCGCGTCTCATGCCCCGGCCGTCGTACTTCCTCGAAGAGTCGATCGAGCTGGTCGGCGCGCTTTGCCTGTTCCTCGCCGCGTGGCAGCGCGCGCGGGTCGACCGATGGGAACGGCGACGCATGATGGCGCGGTGCAGCTGAAGGCCACTCGCGGTGGCGCTGCGCAACGAGGCGCTTCGGCTCGCCAGCGCGCGGAGCTGGCCGGTCTCCACACTGCGTTACCTCCCCCTGGGGGCCACCCAGCCGCCGTGGTCGGCCGCGAGTCGATCGGCTTCCTTCGGACCCCAGGTGCCGGGCTCGTACGCATACAGCGGGGCGGTATTGCCGAGCACCGGCTCCACCACACGCCACTGGGCCTCCACCCCGTCCGCCCGCGTGAACGGAACCATGTTGCCCCGCATCGCGGAGGCCAGGAGGGAGTGGTACGCCTCCACTTCATCGTCCCCCGCGAACTCGCGGCACGCGACCATCTCCACCTCCTCCAGCTCCCATCCCGGCTCCGGCTTGCGCACGTTGGCGCTCATGGCGATGGACAGGTCCGGGCCCAGACCGAACCGCACCACGTTCGACCGGCAGTGAGCACGGCTCGGGCTCGAGCGCCACGGCGGCAACTCCAACTCCACGAGGACCTCGTTGGCGGTCACCGCGAGACATTTCCAGCCCCGGATGTAGAAGGGGACACCTTCCCAGCGCGGGGTGTTCACGCCGAGCCGCACCGCGACATACGTCTCGACCGTCGAGTCCGCGGCGACGCCCTCCTCCTCGTGAT
>CAVXVV010000018.1:0-133484 GCA_963765195.1 uncultured Candidatus Rokubacteria bacterium | reverse complement strand
AGCTGTAACCTCCATCTCAGGCCAGGCCCGCGAACCGTCACGGAGCGGCTCGAGCCGGTCCGGCGCCTGTTGCTGGGGCTCGTGCCGAACGCGCCGCCGTCGGAGCCGCCCGGGAAGCTGCTCATCGATCCCGGGTGTCCGCGGGTGAAGGATGCGTTGCGCTCCGGCTACCACTACAAGCAGCTCCCCGGTGCGCAGGGCCGCTATCATGACGTCCCCGAGAAGAACGCGTTCAGCCATCTCGCCGACGCCCTGGCCTACGCGCTCGCGCACGTGGACGCGGAGACGCGCCCGTCGGAGCCCCAGGCCGATCGAGTGGAACGCCGGGCAGGTGTTGGGCGCCTTTCCGCCGCGCGCCGGGGACGCGTGGCCTTGGAGTCGCCGCCGGCGCTAGGGGTCGCCCTCGGCGGCTGACCGCCCTCGGCCCATCGCCGCGCGGGCGACCGCGCTTCGGAGCTGGGCCGCCTCGGCGGTGTGCGCCTGCTCGTGGGTGCGCCGCCAGAGCGCGATGTGGCACTTGCCGGAGCACGCCTGCCGGCGCCCTTGAACGGGATGACCGCACACCACGCAGCGTCCCGCCTCGTGTGAGGGACGTTCTTCAGGTAGCGGGATGTTCGACATCGAGGTGGTCGATCACAGAGACCTCGCACGTGGAGTGAGTACGTACCTCGCGGTAGACTACCGTTCTCGGCCCCGCCTGGCGTAGGCCACGTAGGCACACGGGCGCTCGCTCCTGCCGCCCGGGGGCCGAGGCTTCTCCAGCTGGAGCTCGCAGGAGCGTCTATGGGTTCGCCCCCGCCGACGTACTTCCCGCTCGCCCCGGAGCTCTCCCGCTGGTGGGAGCACGAGTGCCTGCCCAAGCTCGAGGGGCGGCTCGACCTCGCCATCCCCGTCGCGCTCCTGCGTGGCCTCCGCTGGTGGATCCTGCCGGGCCTCCCCCGCGCCGCGACCCCGGTCGCGCAGGACGCGAACGCGCGCGCGTGGAACCAGCGGATTGCCCGCCAGGGCCTGGTCACCACGCGGCGCCATGCTGCGCCCCGGTATGCGGAGACGCTCGCGGCGACGGCCGCGGACTTCCTCCACGAGGTCACGCCGGGCGGCGCGTGCTGCGTGACCCTCCGGCCGGCGCGAGGACGGCCGGGCCCGCCCGTGTGTGTCTGTGGGCTCATCGCCCTCACCTGGCCGACCGGCGGTCCCGTCGAGCCGGACCTCAACCAGCTCGCGCTCGACCTCGTCGACCCCCTGGCCCAGGCGGTCCGCCAGAAGCTGGCGCGCCGCTTCACGCGGGAAGCCCAGCCGGATCCGGACGCGCCGGTGACGGTCAACGCCGTGGCGACGCTGGACGCGATCGTCCAGGCTCTGCTGTGGCTCTACGTGGAATTGATGAAGGACTGGGCGGACCGTCCTCGCGACCCGCTGGCCGTGCGCGTGGCGCGTCGGGCGGCGGTCCCCATGAGGCTTCCGGACAAGCGCGGGCATCGGTCGCGGATCGCGGGCGAGGAATACGAATGGTGGCTGGCTGTCCTCCATGATCGGGTCCGCCAGGTGATGCGGCCGGCCTTCCGGGGGCAGCAGTGGGCCACCACGGGCCGCACGCCGGAGAAGCAGGCGCGGTTCGCGCAGCTGCGGAAGACCTGGCCGATCCTCCCGGTCGCGGTCCTCAAGGCCGTGAGCCAAGAGGATGTTCGCGCTGAAGCCGAACACCGCCTCACGGCGGCCGTGGCTGAGACGCTGGCTGGGGTCCGGGCCTCCTCCGAGCGGGTCCGGCGCGCCCAGCTCCGCCACCGGACCCTGATCCAGCGCTTCGACGCGGCGGACCGCGCCGGCGACCTGGAGTAAGCCCCGCCCTTTTCCTCCCGCGCATTCATTTGCACCACGATTGGGGCCGCCGCCCGGCAGATCATGTCGGGGGAGGCCGACTATGTCCAGGTCGACGTTCTTCACGCTTCGAGAGGCCGCGGCGGAGAGTCGTCTGTCGGAACGCACCTTGCGCCGCGCCATTGCCGCCCGCCAACTCCAGGCCATCTACCCGGGCGGGCGCCGCCGCGTCCTGATTCCGAGCGAGGCGTTGCACGCCTTCATGTACTTGACCGACGTCCGCGTCGCCGGACCTGTCGACCTGGAAGCGCACCTGACGAGCGGCTAGACGCGCACCTGACGAACCCCTGAAAGCAGCACCGCTCGGGAGCTGATCCCCGAGCGGCGTGCTGCTGAACCGAGCGAACGTGATGACTAGAAGTCTACGCCACCCGTCGTCGTTCTCACAATCTCCGCTCCGTCCACGCCCGGTGGTACGTACGTCCTTCCGCGGCCCGGCGGGCGCTATCGATCCCACCGACCGGGCGCCGTTTGACGTCGTCTGCACCAGGCCCGCGGCGTACCACGCGGCCCTCGCTCGGGTGACGGAGTATCTGGCCGCGTGCCTCGGGGAGCTCGCCCAGCTCAGGCCGCTCGAGTCCGATCTGCAGCGTCTGAGCGCAGTCCTCGTCCGAGCTCAGCACGACCTCCTGGCTCGTCCACGCGCCGTGCAGCTCACCTTCCCTTCCCACACCCAGACCTCGCTCGGCACCTTCCGTCGGGCGAGGAAGTAACAGGAGCAACTACCCCATGACGACTCCGTCCCAACCAGACCTCACGCCTCTCGCGCTCCAGGAGCTGCCCCCGATCCGGACGACCGGCAATGGCCGCCAACCCCCCGCGACGACCGAGCGCCCCTCGACCCCGCGGCGGACCTGGTCGCCTTCGACGAGCAGTACACCGTGCCGCCCGAAGATCTCGAGGTCGAGGACGTCGACGGGGCGACCGCGGTCCCGGAGGTCGGCGGGCCGGGGCGTCAGGCGTACTTCCGGGCCGATCCGGCGCGGACCTGGACCGGCCGGCTGCTGCGCGTCGAGGACACCGGCGACTACTACTTGCTCGCGCAGTCGGTCGAGCATCCCGACGCGCGCCGTCTACCGCGTGCACCTGCTCGTGACCCGGAAAGGCACCGCGAAGTTGTGGCCGGTCCGGATGCCCGTCAACGGCGACGACTTCCCGTCGGCGCGGCAGCAGCGCGCGATCCTGGCCGACGCGGCCGCGATGTGGGTGTCCTGCCAATGGAAAGGCGGGAAGCGCGGGCGCTGGCTCTGGCGGCGGTTCCCGGATCTCACCGACGTCCCGCGCTGGCCGGAGGAGCTCGATGCTCCGGCTCGTGCAACGCGCCTTCGACGGCGCCACGATCGACGGACCCGCAGGATCCGCGGCTTCTCGCCATCCCGCGGTCGTCGACTAGGGCCGCATGCAGGTGTGGGCGGTGGACTTCGAGTTCGGGGACGGGCCCGCGCCGCGCTGTCTGGTGGCGCGGGACCTCGCCCGCACCCGTGCTCTCCGCGTGTGGGAGGACGAGCTCTGGACGCTCGCGGCCGCGCCGTTCCCGGTCGGGCCGGACAGCATCATGACCGCCTATCTCGCCTCGGCGGAGATCTCGTGCTTCCTCGCGCTGGGGTGGGCGCTGCCGGTCCACGTCGTGGACCTGTACGCGGAGTTTCGCGCTGTTCATGAACGGGCGGCGGGCGCCGACGGGCGGCTACGGCCTGCTCGGCGCCTTGCAGTACTTCGGGCTCCCGAGCCTCGACGCCGAAGAGAAGGACGCGATGCGGGCGCTCGCGCTCCGCGGCGGCCCGTGGCAGCCCGGCGAGCCGGAGGCCCTGCTCGACTACTGCCAAACCGACGTCGACGCCCTGCTGCGCGCTCTGGCCGGTGCTCGGCCGGAAGCTCGGCTGGGCCGGCTCGCGATGACGCTCGCGTTCCAGCACGCGCTCTTCCGCGGGGCCTTCATGGTGGCGCTGGCCCGCACGGAGGCGGCGGGCGTGCCGCTCGATCACGCCACCCTCACCGCGATCCGGGACGCCCGCGAGGCGCTGCGGCACGTCGCCCTCCGGGACGCGCAACGCGGAGTGGGGGTTCTGGGAGCCGGCGCAGCGCGGCGGCCGCTCGATCTTCAAACGGGACCGGGTCGAGGCCTGGATCGCCCGCCGGGGGTGGGTGTGGCCGAAGCTCACGCCCGACCGGGCACCCGTGTCTCGACAAGGACGTGCTGGACGAGGTCGGGCGCGTGCTGCCCGAGGTCGCGCGCTTCGCGGCGGCCCGCCATCTCACGAACGGGCTCCGGCTCGAGTCCCTCCAGGTGGACGGCGATGGCCGGAGTCGCGTCCTGCTCTCCCCGTTCGGCACGATCACGGGCCGGAATGCGCCGTCGAGCAGCCGGTACATCTTCGGCCAGCCCCGGTGGCTCCGGCATCTGATTCAAGCGCCGCCGGGCCGCGCCCTCGCCTACATGGACTGGATCGGCCCAGGAGTACGGGGTGATGGCGGCCCTGTCCCAGGACGCGGGCCTGCTCGCCGACTACCAGAGCGGCGATCCCTACCTCGGGCTGGCCGTGCGGTTCGGGATGGCGCCGGCCGGGGCGACGAAGGCCACGCACCCGGAGGTCCGCGACCGGTTCAAGCTGGTCACGCTCGCGACGAGCTACGGGATGGGCGCCCGGTCGCTGCGGGCGAAGCTCCAGGTCCCGCTCGGCGAGGCCCAGCGGCTCCTCGATCTCCACCATCAGCTCCACCCGACGTTCTGGCGGTGGAGCGATCGCGTGGTCGATCTGGCCTGCCTCCGCCGCCAGCTGTCCACGCCGTTCGGGTGGCGGCTCTGGGTGCCCTCCGGCACGGCGCAGTCCGAACGCACCCTCCGGAACTGGCCGGTCCAGAGCACGGCGGCCGAGATGATGCGGGTCGCCCTCGTCGGGCTCTGGCAGGCCGGCGTCCAGGTCGACGCGGTGATCCACGACGCCTTCCTGATCGAGGCGGCGGCGGACCGGATCGCGGACGCCGTCGCGACCACCCAGCAGGTGATGGCCGAGGCGAGCCGGCGGGTGTTGCGCGGCGCCCTCACCCTTCGGTCGGACGCCCAGGTGATCCCGCCGGGGGACCGGTTCCGGCCGAGTACCGGCGGCGACACCTGGGCGTGGGTGCTCGCCCAGCTCGGACGCCGGGACGGTCGACGCTGGTGCGGCACCAGGAAACGCGAGCGAGGTCGCTGGTGCAGCACCCTTGTGGGGCACACTTACTTATCTTCCTTCTTTTACCTATCCTAATAAAGAAGAGAAAGAAGTAGTAACAGAATCTTTGGGTGAGAGACGTAGTAGAGCCTAGCACTGCGTCCTTCGCCGGAGGCGTCCGGGTGACGCGCCCCCGTCCGGCGATGCACCAGGACGGGTGGTACGCGATCGTGCCGCTCGACTGGGCGGAGCGGGCCTGCGACCGCTGTCCGCGCCGCGCCCTGCGGGTCGGGCTTCGCCCTCTGGCATCTCGTCGGGCGGGTCCGCCGGCGCCAGCTCTACGTGACCGGGCCGGACCTGGCGTTCTACATGGGCGGGTCGGTGGACGACGGCGCGTCGGGGGTTGGCCGACCTCGCCCGGCCGAGCTGATCACGCTGACCCGTCGCCCCCGGCACAGCTACCTCGTGACGCTCCCCGACGAACGGACGCTCCAGGCGTGGCTCGAGGAGCAAGCGCGGCAGGGCGGGGCGGGCGCGGACGCCTCGGGGCCCGACGACGGGACGCGCCGGGTGGGACGGACGGAGGCACCCCGCCGGACGCCGGACGATCCGTTTGAGGTCCCCCGCGAGGACGACGAGCTGCGCCTCGACGAGGAGTGTCCCGACGACTGCCAGTGCGCGGAGTGTTTCGAGGAGTGGTTCCTGTCGGAGCGACGGGCCCGAGACGCCTGATGGCGCGTTCGTCTTCGCCGCCCTCCGGGGAGCTCCGACTCGAGCCGCTCGCCCGGCCGATCGAGGTCACGATGCGCTGGGCGCCCTGCAGCTTGTGGCTCGTGCCAGACGCCGCGGCCCTCGCGCGCCTGGTGGCTGACGGGGTGTCCCGCGGTCGGGTGTGGTGCGTCGAGGAGCTCCTGGCTCTCCACGGCCTCCCACCGGCCGAGGCCCGACGGCGCGCCTTGGCGCGGCTCGACGGCGACGGGACGTTCCCCGTGGAACGGGACCCTTCGGCATGACCGAGTGGGCGCGGCGGCAGGAACGCGCCTTCTGGGCGAAGGTCCGGCAGCAGGCCGCGGTCCAGGAGAAGCTGGACGTCGCTCCGTGCCGCCGGGCAGCTCGATCTGTTCGGCCGCCCCGCCGTCCAGCGCCTGCGGGCGACCGCCACCGGTCCTGTTAACAGGATTCGAAACAGGACCAGCGGCCCGTCGCGTCTCGAGCCCGCCCCATGAGCGACCTAGCGCGTGCCCGGCAGGTCGAAGCTGCTCTCCAGGCCGTGCCCCCTGCGCCGTCCCGGTTGGCGGCGAACGACTACCTCGACATCAGAGACGCGCGCTTCGTCTGGTTCGAACACCTCGAGCTGGTCCGAGCTGAGAGCGCGGAGGTCGTGCTGGCACCGGGGGTGCTCGAGGTGCTTCTCGCGCTCGTGGGAGGGCCGCCGCCGTGACGAACGCCGCCGCCCCGCGTCGACCGGCCCTGGGTGCCGACCGGCCGCGCCTCGTGACGGTGGACGAGCTCGTGATCACGGCGAACGTGGATCCCTACTACTCGTTGAAGGCCCTCGCCGTCTACAGCGGGTGCTCCCGGCGGTGGTTGCGGGCCCAGCTGGGCAATCCGCGCCACCCGCTGCCCCACTACCGCCTGCCGGGCGGCCAGAAGATCCTGGTGCGACGGAGCGCGTGGGATCGCTGGGTGGATCGCTACGCCCAGCTCGGGCGGGCGGATGTGGCCGCCGTGGTCCATGACGTGCTCGGGGGCGTGGCCCGCGCCCGGCCCGGCCGGCGTCGCGCGTGAGCCCTTGCGTGACAGTTTATCCATGGTGTATAGTTGTGCGCATGACAGGCACACAGCTCCGGGCACTGCGACGCGCGCAGGGATGGACGCAGGTCGAGCTAGCGCAGCGCATCCGCGTGACCGGGAACACCGTGGCCCGCTGGGAGCGGGACGAGGTCCGGATCACGCCGGCGATGGTGCGCCTGATCCGGCTGGTCGTCCCGGCGAAGCGGTAGGAGGCCCTCGATGGCGGTCAAGGTGCGCGAGTGGAAGGGCGCGTGGTGGGTCTTCGTGGATCACCACGGGCGTCGGAAAGCCCGGCGGGTCGGCCTCGGGAAGCCGGGGAAGCGCGCCGCCGAGGCGGCGGCCGAGCAGATCCAGGCGCAGCTGACGCTGGGGAACCTCCGGGTGTTCGCCCCGCCCCCGGCCCCCCCGGCGCCGGCCGTGGTCACGTTCGCCCGCTACGTCGAGCGCTGGCTACAGTCGGACGTGGCGCTCCGGCTGAAGCCCGCGAGCCAGGAGACCTACGAGCAGGTCGTCCGGACCCATCTCCTGCCCCGACTCGGGGCGACGCCGCTGCCCGCGCTCACGCGGGCGCAGATCAAGGACCTCATCGCCGACCGCGTGACGGCCGGGCTCGGCCCGGCCCGGATCCAGCTGGCGGTGGGGGTGCTCACCTCGTGCCTCAACGCCGCCGTCGATGAAGGGCTCCTGACCGTCAACCCGGCCCTGCGCCTCGGCCGGTACACCTCGGACACCCGCGCCCCGGTGCGCGAGATCGAGGTCTTCACGCCGCCGGAGATCGAGCACCTGCTCACGACCGCGCACCGGACCGACCCGGGGCTCTTTCCCCTGCTGCTGGTGATGGCCCGGACCGGGCTGCGCCTCGGGGAGGCGCTCGCGCTCCGGGTCGAGGATCTCGACTTCACCCGCCGCGACCTCTGGGTGCGACGGTCCTGGGGCCCGAGCAAGCGGAGCTATGGCGCCGCGCGGATCGGCTCGCCGAAGAGCCGCCGGCTGCGGCGCGTGGACATGAGCCGGCAGCTGTGCGAGGGCCTCCAGCAGGACCTCGGCCTGCGAGAAGCCGAGGCGATCCTCCGCGGGCGGGCGGTGTCGCCCTGGCTCTTCGCGGGCCCCGAGGACGGCCCCATGACGCGCAACCAGTTCCAGCCCCGCTGGCGTCGGCTCCTGACGCGCGCCGGCCTCCGCGCGCGCAAGGCGCACACGCTCCGCCACACGTTCGCCAGCCACCTGATCCAGAACGGGGAGAACCTGGCCTACGTGCGGGACCAGCTCGGGCACCACTCGATCAAGATGACCGTGGATGTGTATGGCCACCTCCTGCCCGGCGACAAGGCCGCCGTGGACCGGCTGGACACCCCCACCACCCGCAACCCTGCCGCAACCGGCCCCGGCGACCCCCGCCCCGAATCGGCCATCGGCGGGGCTTTCTGCCCCCGCGACCCGGAAGACCTCCTTCTTCTTGCCCTCGAGCCCGGGGCCGAAGTATCCGGCCACCTCCTCTGGACTCGACAGCCGCACACGGCCGCCATTCGGCCTTGCGCGAAGGCGTCGCGATAGCTCGATCGCCGCGCCCAGGCGGACGGCCTTGGCGATGCCGAGCCCGCCCACCCACGCGAGCTCCTGCACCTCGCGGTCGGCGACCGCGGCGATGGAGCCGAACGCAGCGAGCAGCGCCTGCGCCTGATCGAGCGCGCTCTGTCCCGGAACGCCGCTGCCGAGGAGAAGCGCGAGGCACTCGGCGTCGCTCAGGGCCTCGGCGCCCTTCGTGAGAAATCGCTCGCGCGGGCGATCCTCGGGTGGCCACTCGCGGATCGGAGGACGCTGACCGTTCATGCCGGAAGACCGTGAGCAACGGCGATGCCAGGAGAAGTGCCCAGCGCTCTCCCTTGATCGGCGCGATCTTACGCGCGGAGACGCGCGTCCGAACGCTGCGCGCGTGTATCGGGCGGTGGACGGAAGCGACTCACGGGCGTCACGGGACCCGGCGGCCCGCGCGCCGAGCCGTCAGGCGGCGTCGTTCCAGTCCGGGGGCCAGTCGGGCGGGATGCCGTCGATCTCGACGACGCGCGGCTCGTCACCGGCGCCGCTGATGTGAATGCGCACCGTCCGGGACGGCAAGAGCGGCTCCGCTCGCTCCGCCCACTCGATCGCGGTGACGCCGGCGCCATCCAGCATCTCCTCGAGCCCCAGTCGACGGATCTCTCCCAGGCTCTCCGTCCGATAGAGGTCGACGTGGTAGAGCGGCAAGCGCCCCGCGTGCTCCGCCACCATGATGAAGGTGGGGCTCGTCACGGGCCCTTCGACCCCGAGCCCCGCCGCCAGGCCCTGAATGAAACAGGTCTTCCCCGCCCCGAGGTCGCCGCTCAGCGCGAGCACGGTGCCGGGGGTCGCGCACCGCGCGATCCTGGCGGCCAGGCCCTGGGTCGCCTCGATGCTCGCGCAGGAGAGGATGGCCTGGCTGCGCGCGGCAGCGGGACCCGTCACGCCGATCCGCTCACGCGCCGCCCGCTTCCAGGATGCGGCGGATCGCCGCCGGGACGGCGTCGGCGACGTCGCCTGCGACGAGGCCGGCCTCGCCGCGCGCCTCCGCCGCGAGATCGCCGGCCAGCCCGTGGAGGTACACCGCGGCGCCGAGCGCCTCGGCCGGCGCGACGCCCTGAGCGAGGAGGCCGCCGGCTATCCCGGTCAGCACGTCGCCGGTGCCGCCGGTCGCCATGCCGGGATTGCCCGTGGAGTTCAGCGTGGCCCGGCCGTCCGGTTGCGCGACCACCGTCCGCGCTCCCTTGAGCGCCACGACGGCGCCGCTCTCGGCCGCGAGGCGCCGGGCGCTTCCGAGCCGGTCTGCCTGTACCTCGGCGATCCCGCAGCCAAGGAGCCGCGCCGCCTCGCCCGGGTGCGGCGTCAGGAGCCTCGGCGCCGCGGCTTCCCGGCAGAGCCCGAGGCCTCCGGTCAGCGCGGTGAGAGCATCGGCGTCCACGACCATCGGCCGCGCGACGTCCCGTACCAGCGTCCGCACCGCCTCCCGGGTCTCCGGGTCCAGACCGATCCCCGGGCCGATCGCGAGGGCATCCATGCGCGAGAGCAGCTCCACGATGCGCTCCACCGCCTTCGAGGACAGCGTCCGCGCGTGCGTCTCCGGCAGAGGCTCCGTCATCGGCTCGGGCACGAGCGCCGCGACCACAGGCTGCTGCGATGCCGGGGTCGCGCAGGTCACCAGACCGGTCCCCGAACGGAGAGCGCCGAGACACGCGAGCACGGCGGCGCCCGTTCGGCCGACCGAGCCCGCGACCACCAGGAGATGCCCGTACGTCCCCTTGTGGGCGCCCATCGGCCGACGCGGGAGGGCCGCCCGGACGTCTGCCGCCTCGAGTAGAGCGGTCGGAATGCCCTCCTCGAGCCATGCGCGGGGGATGCCGAGGTCGGCGATCTCCACGCGCCCCGCATGCGCGACGCCGTCCGGCTGGACGAGCCCGAGCTTCGGGAGCCCGAAGGTGACCGTCGCGCGCGCCCGGACCACGGGGCCCGCTGGCGCCTCCCCGTCGGAGGGGAGCCCAGAGGGCAAGTCGAGGGAGACGACGGGGCGGCCGACGGCGTTGATGGCCTCGATCGCCGCCGCGACCGCGCCGGTCGCGGAGCCGCGAACGCCCGTGCCCAGCAGGGCGTCGACGACGAGGTCGGCGTCACCGAGCTCGGCGCGCAGGCGGCCGAACGCGTCGCCGGCGGCGTCGGGCGCCTCGGCCACGCGCTCACCGGCGCGCTGGAGGGCGTCAAGGTTGACCCGCGCGTCGCCCTGGACGTCGGCGGCACGCCCCACCAGCCACGTGGAGACGCGGGCTCCGCGTCCGATCAGGTGGCGGGCCACGACGAAGCCGTCTCCGCCGTTGTTGCCCTTGCCGCAGACGACCGCGATCCGGCGGCTCCCGACCGGGCCGAGCACGCGCTCGAGCGCGTCCACGGCGCCGCGGCCCGCGTTCTCCATCAGCAGGAGGCTCGGCACGCCGTAGCGGTCGGTCGCGCGGCGGTCCGCCCGCCGCATCTCCTCCGCCGTCGCGATCGGGATCACGGGCCCCGGCGGTCGCGCCGGATGAAGGCTCACCCTCACGACGCGTTCCCGCCCTCGGCGAGGACCTGCGCCACTGCCAGCCCGGCATCGTGGCTGAGGGATACGTGGAGACGCCGGATCCCTCGGGCCTCCCCGAGCTCGGCGGTGCGGCCCGAGAGGGCGAGCTGGGGCGGCTCGCCTCGCCCTCGGCGAACCTCCATCTCGCGCCACCGCACGCCCATCGAGAGGCCGGTGCCGAGCGCTTTCAGCGTGGCTTCCTTCGCGGCGAAGCGCGCGGCCAGGTGCTGGGCGGGATCGTGCCGGCGGAGGGCATAGGCGATCTCCGCCTCCGTGAAGACGCGCTGGAGGAACCGGTCCTGCCAGCGGTCCATCAGGCGGCGGATCCGCTCGATCTCCACGACGTCGATGCCGATGCCGACGACCACGCTGGTCCTCCGTTGCCGGTCTGCAGCCCCGCGTCAGCCGAGACTGGCGCGGATGCGGTCGAGGACCGCCCGGGCCGTGTCGGGCGAGGCGCCGACGGCCTGCCAGCGCCCGTCCTTCAGCGCTTCCGTCGCAATGGTCACCGTCACCCTCGTCACCTTCTCGCCGACGGCCTCGACGCGGACGGTCACCCGCTCCGCGATCCGCTCGATGCCCTTCTCCGCGGGCCGCGGGGCCCGCTCCGCGCGCGCGGTCTCGATGAGGCCGTCCGCCGCGCGCTCGACTCCGTAGGTCCCGAGCGCCTGGACGGCGCCGTCCCAGACCCGCGCGTACGGCATGTCCATCACGACGAGCCGGGGCGCCGACGCCTGGGCCGTCGCTCCGGCCGCCGCCAGGAGACAGCCGGCCAGCGCCAGGGCGGCCAGACCGCCCCGGCCCACCTGTCCCTTCACCGGCGCACCGGATAGTAGACGAACGTCATCACGTTCTTGCCTCCCGAGCGCTGGAGGCCGAGCCGCTTCGCCTGCGCGGTGACGACCGTGCCCGGGGAGAAGTGGTAGAGGTCCCGCAGCACGCCCGAGACCAGCGAGGTGATGTCCCCGTTGCCGCCGTCCGGGTCCATCAGCCCGCCATCGTCGGTATGGCCGAGAAACCCGATCGCGTGCGCGGTCTCGTGCGTCACGGTGCGCACGCACTGGGGGCCCCGGTAGATGGACTGGCTGACCTGGACGTCCGCCGACGTCATTTCCCCGTCGTCCGTGAACTCGACGAAGGTCACGCCGCAGATGTCCGACCCGCTGCGGAATCGAAAGGTCACGTTGGCGCCCGCCGCGGTCGGAAGGAACGCGAACGTCACCGCCCCTCCGGTGACCGGCGACCAGAGGTTCACCTCGTCGGCCCTCGCCACTCCGTCGCCGAGGAACACTCGGATCGGGAGGTTGGCCCACCGCACGGTCCGCCCGCCGTTCTGCTGGGCGTTGAACTCGAACAGCGGCGCGTTCTTGGTCGAGCCGGTGTTGTCGTCGCCGCACCCCAGCACGGAAAGGAACAGCGCCGCCAGGCCGACCGCTCGCCAGATGGGTCCTCGGGTCACGTCGTCGCTCCGATCTCGTCGTGGATCGCGGCGGCAATCTCCCGGGCAGCCGCGTCGATTGCCCTGCCGTCGTCCCCTTCGACCATCACGCGGGCGAGGGGCTCGGTCCCCGAGTAGCGAACCACGAACCTGGCGCGACCGCCGAGCTTTTCCTCCCATCGAGCCAGGGTTTCCGCCGCCTTCCGGAGCTCGGCGAGGGGCGGCCTGGCCCGGACCCGGATGTTCAGCAGCACCTGCGGGCACTTCTGCACCTGGGCGGCGAGGTCGGCGAACCGCTGCCCTCCCTCGCGCACCGCCCGGAGGAGCTGGAGGGCGCTCAGGAGCCCGTCCCCGGTCCGCGCGTGGTCCAGGAAGATGAGGTGGCCCGACTGCTCGCCGCCGAGGTTGGCCCCGAGGCGCCGCATCTCCTCGAGCACGTAGCGGTCCCCCACGCTGGTCCGCGCCATCTTGATGCCCAGCGCCGTCAGCGCCCGCTCGAGGCCAAGGTTCGCCATCACGGTCGAGACAACGACCCCGCCCCTGAGCGCGCCACGCGCCACGAGCGCCCCGGCGCAGGCCGCCAGGACGTGGTCGCCGTCCCGGGCGGCGCCGGACTCATCGACCACGATGAGGCGGTCGCCGTCACCGTCGAACGCGAGGCCGATCGACCCCGGCGTCGCGCGGACGCGCGCCTGGAGCCCTTCCGGATGGAGCGCTCCCACGCCGCGGTTGATGTTCGTCCCGGTCGGCCGCACGCCGAGCGTGTCCACCTCGGCCCCGAGCGACCGGAACAGGCGCGGAGCGACACGGTAGGTCGCGCCGTGCGCGCAGTCGAGGACGACCTTGAGCCCCGCGAGATCGAAGCCCGCCGGCAGGGTCGCCCGGAGGCCCTCCAGGTAGCGGCGCTCGGCTCCGGGGACCGCGCGCACCCGCCCGATCCTCGTGCCGGTCGGCCGCGGCTCTCCGGAGTCGACGCGGAGTCGCGCCTCGATCTCGTCCTCCCAGGCGTCCGGGAGCTTGTCGCCGTCGCTCGAGAAGAGCTTCACCCCGTTGTCCTCGAACGGGTTGTGGGACGCCGACAGCACCGCGCCCCCCGCGGCGCCCGTGGCGGGAATCAGGTAGGCGGCGGCGGGCGTCGGCAGGACGCCGCCGACCAGCGCGTCCACGCCCGCCGACAGGATGCCGGCGACGAGCGCCTGCTCGAGGAGCGGGCCCGACACCCGGGTATCGCGCGCGATGAGGAGCGCTGGACGCCGCCGGCCCGACTCCGCGCGCTCCGCGAGATAGGCGCCCGCGACCCGGCCGAGGCTGGCACGCTTCCTCCGGGGTGAGGGGCGTGACGTTGGCGACCCCGCGAACCCCGTCCGTGCCGAAGAGACGCCCCATCGCTAGCGCCGCGCCTCGAGGATCGCGCGCACCTCGCTGGGCGTGACCCGCACCACCCGGACTCCGGCCGGAGCCGACACGTTGTCCGTGTCGATGCGGGCCACGAAGCGGCCGGCCTGAGCGCTCTTGAGGCTCACCTCGGCCCGGAAGTCCTCCTCGTGGAGGCGGCGCAGGCGGCTGTGCCGCCCCTCGACTCGCACGACCACCGACTCGACTCCGATCGAGGCCACTTCCAGGCCCGGGGGCCGGTCGACCAGATCGAGGGGCACGGTGAACACCGCGTCCGTCCGCTCCTCGGTCACCACGAACGCCCAGAGACCCACGGCAAAGACCACGGCCACGACCTTGAGCGGCCAGTCCCCCAGGAGGCGCCGCCGGAGCTCCGTCATGCCTTGCTCCGGGCCGCCAGCCGGCGCACGCCCGCGAGCAGCGACCGGCCACGGCTCGGCGCCTCGGTCGCGTTCAGGAGCGTCGTCAGCCGATCGCGCAGCCCCTCCGGGTCGAGCCCTCGCTCGATGACACCGTCGACGGCGAGCGAGATCACCCCGCTCTCCTCGGAGACCACGACGACAGCGGCGTCCGTCTCCTCCGAGAGGCCGACCGCGGCACGGTGGCGCGTGCCGAACGTGCGGGAGAGTCCGAGGTTGCGCGACAGAGGGAGAAAGCAGCCGGCTGCCGTGATCCGGTCGCCCTGGATCAGCGCGGCCCCGTCGTGGAGCGGCGATCCGGGTTGGAACACGCTCCCCAGGAGCTCGGCCGAGACGACCGACTCCATCTGCACACCCAGCTCCGCGTAGGCGCGCAGCCCTACCTGGCGCTCCACGGCGATCAGGGCGCCGATGCGCTTGAGGGCCAGCACCTCCACCGCCCGCACGATCTCGTCGAGGAGCTGGCGCCGCGCCGCCCCCGCCTGCCCCGTCACGCGCAGGAGCAGCGGGTTCCGTCCCGCGTGGGCCAGCGCCCGGCGCAGCTCCGGCTGGAAGAGGACCATGAGCGCCAGGACCCAGAACGCCCAGAAGTTCTCGAGCACGAACGAGAGGCTCCGGAGGTCGGCCTGCCGCGCGGCGAGACGCGCGCCCATGAGGAGTCCCAGCCCGGCCAGCATCTGGATCGCGACCGTGCCGCGGAAGACGAGCAGCACGCGGTACAGGACGAAGGCGACGATGGCGACGTCCACCACGTCGCGGAAGCGGAGCCCGGCCCAGAGGTGGGACATGCCCGGCCTAGCCCCCGGCCTTCGCGAACGCGCTCATGCCGGAGCCGCGTCCCGGATGGCCTCGGCCACGCGGATCGCCCGCCGGACCGCCGCCACGTCGTGGACCCGCACGATGTGCGCGCCCGCCGCCACCGCCATCACGCAGGCGGCCAGCGTCCCCTCGAGGCGCTCCGCGGGCGGCACGCGATCGAGGAGGGCGCCGATGAAGCTCTTGCGCGACGGTCCCACGAGGATCGGCTTCCCGAGCGGGCGGAACGCGTCGAGCCGCTTCAGCAGCGTGAGATTGTGGTCGACCGTCTTGCCGAACCCGATTCCGGGGTCGACGCAGAGGGATTCGGGCGCCACACCGGCGCTCTCCGCGGCGGTCACCGCGGCCCGCAGCTCGTCGCGGACCTCCGCGAGGAGGTCGTCGTAGCGCGGGTCGGCCTGCATCGTGCGGGGGGTGCCCTGCATGTGCATGACCGCGAGCCCGGCTCCGTGCTCGGCGCAGAGCCGCGCCATCTCGGGGCCGCCGGCGAGCGCTGTGACGTCGTTGATCATGTGGGCGCCGAGGGCGAGCGCGGCCTCGGCGACCTCGGGCTTCGACGTGTCCACCGAGACCGGGCACGGAGGGTCGTCGAGAAGCCGCTCGAGCACCGGCAGCAGACGCGCCCGCTCCTCGTCGGCCGACACCCCCGGCGACCCGGGGCGCGTCGACTCCGCGCCGACGTCGAGGAGGTCGGCCCCCTCGGCGGCGAGCGCTCGCGCCTGGCGGACGGCCGCGGCCGGCTCGAGATACCGGCCGCCGTCGGCAAACGAGTCGGGCGTCACGTTCACGATCCCCATGATCAAGGCGCGCGGTCGCGTCGCGTCCCACGCGAACTCGACCCCGCGCAAGCGGAGTCTCACGGCCGGAACCGCAGCGCCGCCAGGCGGGCGCGGGCCGCCCCGGGCAGAGCCACGCGGCCCTGCCGGACGCTACGCCGGGGCGCCTTCGAGCGCGCCGTGCGGCTCGACGGCGAGGACACGCGTGATCTCCTCGGCGTCGAGCGACTCGTGCTCCAGCAGCGCCTTCGCGAGGCGGTGGAGCCTGGCGATCTGCTCCTCGAGGATGGAGCGCGCCCGGGCCGCGCTGTCGAGGATGATCTGCTTGACCTCGGCGTCGATGAGGACCGCCGTCTCCTCGCTGTAGTCCTGGTGGCGGGCGAACTCCCGCCCGAGGAAGATGTGCTCCTCCCGCTTCCCGAAGGTCAGGGGGCCCAGCTTCTCGGACATGCCCCACTCGCAGACCATCTTGCGCGCCATCTCCGTCGCCTTCTCCAGGTCGTCGCCGGCGCCGGTGGTCTGCTGCTGGAGCACCATCTCCTCGGCCGCCCGTCCGCCGAGGAGGATCGTGATGCGGTTCATGAGGTAGTCCCGCGAGTAGTTGTACTTGTCGTCGGCGGGCAGCTGCTGGGTGAGCCCCAGCGCGCGGCCGCGCGGGATGATCGTGACCTTGTGGACGGGGTCGGCGCCGGGCAGGGTGTGCGCGACCAGCGTGTGCCCCGCCTCGTGGTAGGCGATCGTGCGCTTCTCCTCCTCGCTGATGATCATGCTACGGCGCTCGACGCCCATCAGGACCTTGTCCTTCGCGCTCTCGAAATCGAACATCTCCACGAGCTTCTTCGCGTGGCGCGCGGCGAGGAGCGCGGCCTCGTTCACCAGGTTCGCGAGGTCGGCGCCGGAGAAGCCGGGCGTGCCGCGGGCGAGCACCTTCAGGTCCACGTCCGGCCCTAGCGGGATGCGGCGGGCGTGGACGCGGAGGATCTCCTCCCGCCCCTTGACGTCGGGTCGCGGCACCACGACCTGGCGGTCGAAGCGGCCCGGCCGGAGTAGCGCCGGATCCAGCACGTCGGGCCGGTTGGTCGCCGCGATGAGGATCACGCCCTCGTTGGTCTCGAACCCGTCCATCTCGACGAGGAGCTGGTTGAGGGTCTGCTCCCGCTCGTCGTGGCCGCCGCCGAGACCGGCGCCGCGGTGTCGCCCGACCGCGTCGATCTCGTCCATGAAGATGATGCACGGGGCGTGCTTCTTGCCCTGCTCGAACAGGTCCCGCACCCGCGAGGCGCCGACGCCGACGAACATCTCGACGAAGTCCGAGCCCGAGATCGAGAAGAACGGCACGTTCGCCTCGCCGGCGATCGCCTTCGCCAGCAGGGTCTTGCCCGTTCCCGGTGGCCCCACCAGCAGGACGCCCTTGGGGATCTTCCCGCCCAGCTTCTGGAACTTCTGCGGGTCCTTGAGGAACTCGATGATCTCCCGGAGCTCCTCCTTGGCCTCGTCCACTCCGGCGACGTCGACGAAGGTGACCTTGTTGTGCTTCTCGGAGATGAGCCGCGCGCGGGCCTTGCCGAAGGAGAGCGCCTTCGCGCCGCCGCCCTGCATCTGGCGCATGAAGAAGATCCACACGCCGATGAAGAGGATCATCGGGAACCACGAGATCAGGAGCGACATGTACCAGGGGTTCTGGTCCACCGGCCGCACGCTGATCTTGACGTTCTTGTCGCGGAGCAGCTTGACGAAATCCTGGGACTCGACGACGTACGTGCGGAACTCGCCGCCGTCCTTCAGCTTTCCCGTCACGAGGTTGCCGCGGATCGTGACGGACTGAACGAGGCCGGCGTCGACGTTCTTCAGGAAGTCGGAATAGTTCGGCTCAAAGGTGGTCTTCTCGGACAGCCCGCCGAACACGTTGAAGAGGAGGACGACGACGAGGCCGATCACCATCCACAGGGCGAGGTTCTTGTAGAACGGGTTCATCCCCGGTCCGCCACCATCCTTCCGGTCACGCCGAATCACGCACGAAGTAGCGCAAACCTGCGCAACGCAAGGGCAAGTATAGCACACGGCCCAAGCGCGATTGGGCGGCCGGCCTCCCCCGTCGAGACGGCCGGTAGCCGCCCCTCGCGCCTGCAGAAACGGAGGGCCTGGGAGCTCCTCCGCTGGGACGTGCGGGAACGCCCGGATCAGGCCCGATCGGCGCCCGCGGCGTCCAGGACGCCGATGTACGGGAGGTTCCGGTACAGCCCGGCGAAGTCGAGCCCGTAGCCGACGACGAACTCGTCGGGGATCGGGAACCCGACGTAGTCGAGCGCGACCGGCACCTCCCGGCGGGAGACCTTGTCGAGCAGCGCGCAGACCCGGACCGTGCGCGGCTGCCGGGTCTCGAGGTTCCGCAGGAGGTAGGCGAGCGTCCGGCCCGTGTCCACGATGTCCTCGACGATCAGGACGTCCCGGCCCTCGATCGGCACGGAGAGGTCTTTGGTCAGCTCCACGATTCCCGAGGACCGGGTGGAGGCCCCGTACGACGAGACCGCGATGAAGTCGCACTCGCAGGGCGCGTCGACCGCCCGCATCAGGTCGGCCAGGAAGACGACCGCGCCCTTCAGCACCGCGACCAGGATCGGCGTCCGCCCGGCGTAGTCGCTGCGGATCTGCCGGCCCAGCTCACCGACGCGCGCCCGGAGATCATCGGCGGGGATGAGGACGCGCTGGATGCCCGGAGGCACGCCGCTCTACCGGGTGCGCGGGGTCACCAGGGGGTTGAGCCCCCGCTCGCTCCGAAGCTCCGTGGCGGCGCGCTCGGCGTCACTCCGCGCCGGATACGCTCCGACCCGGACGCGGTAGCGCGGTCGGCCGTCCTCGGTGAGCGAGGGAAAGACGTAGGCGTCGAACCCCCGCGCCGCCAGCCGCGCGCGGAGCTCCTCGGCCAGAGCCCGGCTCCGGAAGGCGTTCACCTGCACGGTCCACATCTCGGGCTCTGCCGTGGCGGACGCCGCGGCGACCTGGGCGGGCGGCCGGGCCGGCTGGGGCGCCCCGACGCGGGCCGGGCGCGTGGCGCGCGGTGGGGGATGGGCTGCGTCCGGCGCCGGCGCCTTCGGCGTCTTGCGCTCGGGGGCGGCGCGAGGCGCCTCCGGCTCGGTCCGCGACGCTTCGGGCGCGGCGCCTCGCGGCTCCGCCGGCGCGGCGGCAGCGGGAGCAGCGTCGGCAGCGGGAGTCGGAACCGGCTCGTCCTTCGGAACCATCCGCTCCTCGACCGTGGGCTTCCCGACCTTCGGGAGGTCCTGCGTCGGCGCGGTCAGCGTGCGGTAGAACGTGACCTTCTCCTCGGCCCGCCTGGCCGCCGTCTTGACGGTGTCTCCCCCGCGCTGCCCGTCCGCCTCCGCGAGCCGGGACTCGCGCGGCGCCTCCGCGCGCGCCTTGCTCCGGGACATCTCGCGACCGACGACGACGCCCGCGACGAAGACCAGGCTCGCGATGAGGCAGAAGACGGCGCCGAGGACGGCGAGCTCCCGCCTCCCGAACCGGAACTCGTGGTGCGCGCGCGAGAGACGACGGGCGGCCATCATGCGACAGGCCTCACATCGACTCCGGCGCCGAGATGCCCAGGAGCCCGAGCCCGTTGCGGAGGACCTGGGCGACCGCCCGGGCGAGCCCCAGCCGGGCGCGCGTCAGCTCGGGCTCCTCGGGACGCACGATCCGGAACGCCGGCGTGTGGGTGCCGAGGTGGTGGTACGCGTGAAGCTGACCCGCCAGGTCGTAGAGGTACACCGCGATCCGGTGCGGCTCGTACGCGCGGGCGGCCCCCGCCACGGTCGAGGGGAAGCGCAGGAGCGCCTTCACGAGCGCCAGCTCCTCCGGCGCCATGAGAGGCGCCAGGTCCGCGTCGGTCCATGCGGTCGGCGCCGCGACGCCGCGCTCGCGGGCATGGTTGAAGACGCTCGCGACGCGCGCGTGGGCGTACTGGACGTAGAATACCGGGTTCTTCTGCCAGTCCTGCTCCGTGGCCGCGTCGAGATCGAAGTTCAGATGGCTCTCGGGGCTCCGCGTCACCATGAACCAGCGGAAGACGTCGGCGTTCCCGACCTGGTCGAGGAGGTCGTCGATCGTGACGTAGGTCGCCCGGCGCGTCGACATCTTCACCTCGACGCCGCCGCGGGTGATCGTGACGAACTGGTGGATGAGGTAGCGGATGCGGTCGGCCGGCAGCCCGAGCGCCCCGATCGCCGCCACGACGTCCTTGGCCTCCTCGATGTGGTCGGCCCCCTGGACGTTGAGGATTCGATCGAACCCGCGGGCGAGCTTCTCGCGGTGATACGCGATGTCGGGGAGTCGGTACGTCGGCTCACCGGTCGACTTCACCAGCACGCGGTCCTGCGGCCGGCCGATCGCCGAGAAACGGAGCCAGACCGCTCCGTCCTTCTCGTAGACGAACCCTGCCGCGCGGAGCGCCTCGAGGGTGGCGTCGACCTTCCCGTCGGTGTAGAGCAGCGCCTCGTTCGAGTAGACATCGAAGCGAATGCCGAGCCGCCCGAGCGTCCGCCGGATGTCGGCGAAGATGCCGTCCTCCGCCGCCTGGCGGAAGACGGAGTCGTGCCCGTCGCCCGTCAGCGAGTCCCCGTGCTTGCCGCGGAGATCGGCGGCGATCTCCCGGATGTAGTCGCCCTGATACCCGTCCTCGGGGAACGTCGACGGCTGCCCGAGGAGCTCCTGGTATCGGGCGCGGACCGACTCCCCGAGCACGCGCATCTGGCGCCCCGCGTTGTTGAAGTAATACTCGCGGGTGGTGTCGTAACCCATTGCCTGGAAAAGCCTCGCGACGCAGTCCCCGAGGATGCCCTGACGGCCGTGGCCGAGCGTCAGCGGCCCCGTGGGGTTGGCGCTGACGAACTCCACCATGGCGCGCTGTCCGCGCCCCTCCACGTTCGTGCCGAACTGGTCGCCCTCGCGGAGGATCCGCGCGAGCCCCGCTCGGCAGTACGCGGGAGCGAGGAAGACGTTCAGGAATCCCGGCCCCGCGACCTCGGCGCGCTCGATCTCGTCGACGCCGGGCAAGTGCGCCAGGATCGCCTCCGCGACCTGCCGGGGCGGACGTCGGTGCGACTTGGCGAGGAGCATGGCGACGTTGGTCGCGTAGTCCCCATGGGTGGGATCCCGGGGGACCTCCCAGGCGACGTCCGAGGCCGGAACGGCGGGAAGACCGGCCCGGCCGAGAGCGTCCAGCAACGCACCCGACAGGACCGCGGTGACATCCGTGGACATGGTGTTTTCCACTATAGCCCACGTCCCCAGGGGGTCGAAGAAAAAGCGGGAGTTATGGCCTCTCAGCGCAGCCTGAACTCGACGGGGAGGCGGATGACGAGCGGTCGCGGCGGCAGTCCGGCCGGGAACGGGAACGGGGCGGCGCCGCGCACGGCCGACACCGCCGCCACGCGGAGCGCATCGGCGGTCGGGCCCGCGACCACCTCGACGGCGACCAGCCGGCCATCCGGACCGACGCGCAGCTCGACCTCGACCACGCCCTGCTGACCGCGCCGCACCGCGGTCCACGGATACTGGAGCCGCTCCTGGACGCGCTGGCGTAGCGCGCGCACGTACGCCTCGTACTCGGGAGGAATGGCGCCGTTCAGCCCGCTGCCCTCCCCGCCCCCGCCGGGAGTGAGCCGGGCAACGCTCGTGCCGCCGGCCGGATCGGACGAGCGGCCGGACCCCGGTTCCGACGCCGTGCCGCTCCGATCGGACGCTCCCGACGACGCGCCCGTCCCGCCCGTTTCGCCGCTCTGCGCGCCGACGGACTTCGTCGAGCCGGTGGCGCTCGACGCCGGCGCGCTCGATGGCGCCGACGGGAGCGGCCCGGGCCTGATCGCCGTGGCCGCCGCGGCCGCGGGTGCGGGCGCGGGATCACGTGGCGCGGTCACGGGCGATGTCGAGCCCGGCGGCGAGTCGGGCGGCGCGGGCGCTGGCGCCGGCATGGGAGCCGGCGCCGACGCGAGAGGCGGCGATGTCGGTGAGGGCCGCGACGCTGATGGAGGCGGAAGTGGAGATGGAGGCGGTGGCGCTGACGCCGCGAGGGGGCTGGTCGGCTTCGGCGGCTCTGGCACGGATGGTGGCGACGGCACGGACGTTGCGGGAATGCTGGTGGTCTTCGACGGCTCGGGCGCGGGGGGCGGCGCAGGCACGGACGCCGCACCCTCCGGCGCCTCCTGAGGCGGTCCGAGCGGAGCGGTCGCTCGGGCCGCCCCGGCATCGGCCGGCGGCTTGGCTTCCGGAGCGGGCGTCGTGCCGGTGGGCGCGCCGGGCGCGGAGCCAGTCGCGCGCGAACGCGACGCGCCTCCATCGGCAGCCTCGTGCCGCTCGCTCGTCGCCACGACGGGGTGCACCACATCCACGTAGAGGGCGGGAGGCGGCGGCGCGAGGGGCGCGGAGCCGACGATCCACGCCACGGCGACGCCGATCGCCAGGAGCGCGACGCCGTGCCCGAGAGCCGAGAGCGTGAGAGCGGTCCCGAGCCCGCGGATCATGCCGCCGCTCCCGGCCTCATCGGCGGCCGTGGCCAGGCGAGGGCGACTCCCGTCACGAGGACGACCGTGACGGCCGCGGCGGCGGCGAGCACGCGGCGCGCGCGACGGACCGCGTCGGGCGACGCCGGCAGCGCGTGCTCGCCGAGCCGATACGCCCCGCGCTTCGCGAGGCCGACGCCGAGGGCGCCGGCCATCGCCGCCATCGGCCAGCCGGCGTTCGGGCTTGCCGTGCGGCCGTGCTGGGCCCACGCGACTCGGGCCGCGTCACGGCCGCTCTCGCCGGCCAGCGCCGCGCCTGCCACCAGCGCCGAGGCGCCGAAGCGCGCGGGCACGAGGTTCGCCAGATCGTCGAGCCGCGCCGCGACCTTGCCGAAGCGCTCGTAGCGCTCGTCGCGGTACCCCCACATCGCGTCGGCGGTGTTGATGGCGCGGTACGTCCACGCGGCCGGCAGCCCGCCAACGGCGTAGGCGACGATCGGCGCCGCGATGCTGTCCACCAGGTTCTCCGCCGCGGACTCGATGGCCGCGGACGCGACCTCGTCCGCGGCGAGCTCGTGCGTCGGGCGGCTCACCAGGTCCCGCCCGACCAGCATCCGTGCGGATCCGAGGTCCCCGGCCCGCAGCGCGGTCTCCACGCCGTGCGTGGCCTCGTCGAGCCGACGCAGGGCGAACGCCGGCTTCAGGGCGAGCGCCTCCAGCACGACACCCATCCAGCTCAATCTCCCGGCCACGCTCGCGAGCGCCCGCGCGCCGGCCCAGGCGCTTCCCACCACGAGCGTCACGGCCGCCGCGCCGTCGCCGATGCTGCGGCCGGGAGCGCGCCGCTCCGCCCAGCCGAGCGCCCGTCCGATCCAGGCCACCGGATGCCAGCGCGCAGCCGGCTCGCCCAGTGAGAGATCGAGCGCGACCGCCAGGAGGAGGACCGCTGGCCGCCGGAGCCTCATCGCCGTGGGATACCGTCGAGGACGGCTCGCCGCGCGGCGCGCGCGAGGCACCATCCGGCCACGGCTCCGGGGCCGAGGTACGGCACGCGCGCGCCGCGGCCGGTCCATGCGATCACCACCGCGTCGGTCACCGTGCCGGTCGCCTGCACGCCCTCGGCCGTGAGGACGCCGGCCTCCACGAGCGCCCCGACCTTCGCCTCGGTCGCCGTGATGACGCCGTTCACCGCCGCGCCGCGCTCGAGCCGGGCGTCCAGCACGGCGACCAGGTTGATCGTCGACGGCTGCCAGACGACCGGCGAGGAGACGCCCGCCGCCGCCGGCCGGCTCAGCCCGACCGTCGCGATCGCCCCGACACGAACGCCGTCGGCGTCCTCCCACGCGACGGTCGCGCGCTCGGTCCAGGCCGCGGTCATGAGCCCGACGAAGGGACCAGGGATGCCGAGGCGCCGCGCGAACGCGCGCAGGTCCGCGGCGGGATCGTCGGACTGGTAGTCCCGCGAGACGTGCATGTTCACCACGTGCTGCGTGGCGTCGAGATCGCCGCCAACCACGGCCGACGCGAGGACCGAGAGCGGCGCGCGGCTGCGCAGCCACACCGCCGCCGGGCCGACGTCGATCTCGACGCCCTCGATCACGGGGTCAGACTTCGCCTTCGGGACAATCTCGGCCCTGCCCGCTCCGAGCTCCCAGGAATGTCCGGAAGGCGAAGTCTGACCCCACGGCTCAGTCGAAGGTGGCGCGGATGCCGCCGACCACCCAGGTCCCGAGGGCCGGAAAGCCCGCCACCTCGGCGTAGTCCTCGTTGAACAGGTTCGTGGCGCGGACGTGCAGCGTGATGTTCGACAGGAAGCCCCAGCGCTTGATCGGCAGCCGGTAGGCGGCGGCCGCGTTGACGACCGTGTAGCCCGGATTCTTCGGCTGACCGGGCGCCTCGAACTGGCTCGACAGAACCTGGATCTCGCCGGAGAGCGTGAGGCCGGGGAGCGGCTCCCAGGTCGCGGTCACCGCGAGGGCGTTCTTGGCCACGCGGGGGAGCGGATTTCCCGTGGTCTGGTCCTCGGCGTCGGTATACGTGTAGGCGATCGAGACGACGAGCCCGTCGAACGGCGTCACGCTGGCCTCGACCTCGACCCCCTCGGAGCGCGCCTCGCCGACGTTCTGGGCCTGGAAGCAGAAGTTCCCCGGATCGGTCAGGGTGGACTGGATGAGGTTCTCGTAGTCGGTGCGGAAGTACGTCGCGGCGAGCCGCACGCGGCGGTCCCAGAGGTGCTGCTCCACGCCCGCGTCCCAGCCGTCGCTCTCCTCCGGCTTCAGATTGGGATTGCCGAACGGCCCGCATGGCGGGAAGGCCGGGAAGAAGAGCTCGTTGAACGTCGGCGCGCGGAAGCCCTGGCCCCAGCTCGCCTTCAGGCGCGTGTCGGTGGCCTTCACGAGATAGGAGGCCGCCACGCGGGCCGTCGCCTTGTCCTCGAACACGCTGTTGCCGTCGTAGCGGATGCCCCCGGTGAGGTACAGGCTGTCGAACAGCGCGATCTGGTCCTGGAGGACGATGGCCCAGGAATCGACCGTCTCCTTGTAGCTGCCCTTGACCTCGCCCACCTCGTTCCGGTACTCGCCGCCGACCGTGATCGTGTTCCACGGCACGATCTTGACGAAGTGGTACCACTCCGCCTCGATCCGCCGGGTGGAGATGTCCGAGGGAAACGCGAAGGGGTGCTCGGGATCGGGCTTGTCCCTGAACTCGAGGGTCTCGTCGACGCCCGATACCCGGAGGCGATGCTCCCACATGGACGTCCAGGGCTGGCGCCACTCGAGCGACAGGAGCCCGAGCCGCTGGTTCTGCTCGCGGTTCGGATCGAAGTCCGGGAAGACCGTGGCGAACGGGATGCCGGTGTGGCTGTCCTGGAATCGCCCGGTGAGCGACAGCTCGCCCTTGTTCGGCAGCGCGTAGCCGATCCGCGCGTTCACGCTGGTGAGGTCCTGGTCGTCGTTGTCGAACTGGCCGCCGAAGTCGAGCCGGCTCACGCCGAGGGAGTAGCTCCAGGGCCCCTCGCTCCCGGACACGCCGGCCCGCTCCCGGAAGGTCTCGTAGTTGCCGGCCTCGAGGTCGAGGAAGCCCGAGGGCGGCCCCTGCCCGCGCTTCGTGATGATGTTGACCACGCCGCCGATCGCGTCCGCGCCGTAGAGGGTCGACTGCGGGCCCCGCAGGACCTCGACCCGCGCGATGTCGTCGAGGGTGAGGTCCGCGAAGTCGAAGTCACCCGAGGTGGCGCTCTTCACGCGCACGCCGTCGATCAGCACCTGCACCTGGGTGGGGTTCGCGCCCCGGATGCGGACCGTCGAGAGCTTCCCGGGGCTGCCCGAGGTCAGGATCTGCACGCCGGGGACCGTGCGGAGCACCTCGTCCACCCGGCGGTACTCCTGGACCTGCATGGCTTCCTCGGGGACGACGGTCACCGACGCGCCGGTCTGCTCGAGCCGCTGCTCGAACCGCTCGGCCGTCACGACGACGGGCTCGGCCCGTTTCGTCTCGCCCGCCGGGGCAGCGCCGGGCGTCGCCTGCGCTGTCTCCTGGGCGCCGGCCGACCCCGACACGAGGCACAGCAGCACGGCAAGCCCCCACCACATGCCTTCTCGTTTCATCGCACACTCCTCTTCCGCGAAGGGTGTTCGCTTCCACGCGCCCCGATCGGTCTCCTGACTCGTGGCTCGTCGCGCACATCGCGCCTTCCCAGGGCCCACGGCCCCAGTGACGTCGTCCGCCGCGGCGATGCGGCGGGATGTGGACGCTCCCCACTCACAGTTGCGGGACAGTGCCGGACTCGGCGCCTGGTCGACGCCTCACCGGCTTCCCGGTATCGGGACGCATCTACTCAGCCGAGCTCTCGTCCTCCTCTCCGGGCTCCGTCGGCGCTCCGACTCCTCTGGCAGCCGGGGACCCCGAGATGCATGGAAGTCACAGTCTGACCCCGAGGACGACGGGGCGGCCGGAGGCGAGGCGCTCGACCCAGACGGGGCAGCCGTACGCCTGCTCCAGCACGGTCTCGTCCAGCACCTCTCGCGGAGGGCCGAGCCGCACGACGCGGCCGCCGGAGAGAAGGAGCAGCCGGTCCGCCAGCTCCCCCGCCAGGTTGAGGTCGTGGCTCACGAAGATCACCGTCATGCCCCGCTCGCGGTTCAGCTGGCGGAGGAGGCCGACGAGATGCCGCTGATGGAGGAGGTCGAGATGGCTCGTCGGCTCGTCCAGGAGGAGCACTCGCGGCTCCTGGGCGAGCGCGCGCGCGAGCAACGCGCGCTGGCGCTCTCCGCCCGCGAGCGTGTCGACGAGGTGGTCGCTCAGCTCGAGGACCCCGGCGAGGCTCATCGCCTCCCGGGCCCGCGCGAGGTCCGCCGGGCCCTCGAAGAGCCGCCCCTCGCTCCGCGGGAAGCGCCCCATGAGGACCAGCTCCTCCACGCTCACCGGGAACGCGAGCTGCTCCTCCTGGGGAACGACCGCGACGTCCCGGGCCAGGTCGAGGCGGGCCACCGCGCCGAGCGGCCTCCCGCGGAAGCGGATCTCGCCCCGGTCCGGCGCGTGGACCTTCGAGAGGAGTCGCAGCAGCGTGGTCTTCCCCGAGCTGTTGGGGCCCACGAGCCCCATGATCTCGCCCTCGGCGACCTCGAACGACGCGCCTGCCAGGCGGAACGCGCCGCCGTAGCCGAACTCGACGCCCGACGCCGCGAACACCGGAGAGGGCGCGCTCACGGGGCGCGCCGCCGCAGGCGGGTCCGCAGGAGATAGACGAAGAACGGCGCGCCGCAGAACGCCGTGACCACGCCCACCGGCAGCTCCGCCGGCTGCACGACGACGCGCGCCAAGGTGTCGGCCAGGACCAGGAAGGTGGCGCCGCCGCCCGCGGCCACCGGCAGGAGCAGCCGGTTGTCCGCGCCGATCAAGAGGCGCACGCCGTGCGGCACGATGAGCCCGACGAACCCGATCGGGCCGGTCTGGGCGACGATTACGCCCGTGAGGAGCGACGACGCGACGAACACGATGCGCTTCACGCGCTCCGCCTCGACGCCGAGCTGGAGGGCCGACTCCTCCCCGAGCGCGAGCACGTTGAGCGCCCGCGCCTGCGCGTAGATCATCGCCGTCCCGACCGCGGTGCCGACCGCGATCACCCCCACGGCGCGATACCCGACGATCCCGAGGCTCCCCATGAGCCAGTGGAGAATGCCGCCGAGCTGGGCGAAGTCGACGAGCGAGACCACCAGCGTGATCACCGCCGAGAAGAAGAGGCCCGTGATCACCCCGGCCAGGAGGAGCGTCTGGATCGGGAGCGATCCACCCGCGGCGGCGATCAGATAGACGAGGATCGCCGCGATCAGCGCGCCCGCGAAGGCGGCGGCCGAGAGCCCCACCGTCCCGGCCAGCGTGCCCTCGAATCCCCAGAGGTGTCCCAGCACCGCGCCGAGCGCGGCACCGCCCGCCACTCCCAGCACCGCGGGGTCCGCCAGCGGGTTCCGCGTCAGCGCCTGGAAGGCCGCGCCGGCGACCGCGAGGCCCCCGCCGGCCAGCGCCGCGAGGATGACGCGCGGGAGCCGGAGCTCCAGCACCACGGTGCTGGCGAGGTCCGAGCGCGCACGGCCCACCAGCGCCCGGGCGACGTCGCCCGGACCGATGGGCGCGGGGCCGGTGGCAAGCCCGACGAGTCCCGCGACCACGAGACCCCCGGCCACCACGAGGGACGCCGCCGCCACCCGGCGCCGGGAGATCACGGCACGCGCTCGGGATGGATGACGCGCGCCAGCGCGCGGAGCGCCTCGATCATCCGGGGGCCCGGCCGGTGGACCAGGTCCCCGTCGACCCCGAGCACGCGGCCCTCGCGCACCGCGGCGACCGAGCCGAGCCGTTCCCATCCGCGAAGGAGCTCGGCCTCCGTCCCCTGCCCGTGACGGCCGACGATGATGCGATCGGGTTGCCGCTCGACGACCGTCTCCAGAGAGAGCCGCGGGTACGGCAAGGGATCGGCCGCGGTCACGCTGTCGCCGCCGGCCCGCTGGATGAGCTCGTTGATCAGCGTGCCCTTGCCCGGCGCGATCAGCGGGTTCGGCCACACCACGTAGAGGACACGGGGCCGGGGCGAGCCGGCGACCGCGCGCCCGATGGCGTCGGCATCGCGCCGCATCGTGGCCACGCGCTCGCGCGCGAGCGCCTCGCGTCCCAGCACCCCGCCGATGCGCTCGATCGACTCGAGCACGGTCTCGAAGTCGACGGGCCGGACCACGTAGACGGGCAGGCCGAGCGAGACCAGGCGCTCGACGTGCTCCGCGTAGTTGCTCTCGGACGTGGCGATGACCAGGTCGGGCCGGAGGGCGAGGATCGCCTCGAAGCTCGGCGTCGAGATGCCGCCGACGCGCGGCTTCCGGGTCGCCTCCGGGGGATAGTCGCAGTAGTCGGTGACCCCGACGAGCCGATCGCCGTCGCCCAGGACGAACACGGTCTCCGTGATGCTGGGGGCCAGCGAGATGATCCGCATCGCGTGGTCCGGCACGCGGACCCGCCGGCCCAGCATGTCGATCATCTCGCCGGCGGCGCCAGCGCGCGGGCCCGCCACGAGGCCGGTCAGCGCGACGGCGAGGAGCAACAGGCCTCGCAGCGCCGGGCGGCCGGTCGTGGCGAGGCTCGTTCTCGCGTGTCCCCTCACCGCAACCGCTCCGACACGCCGGCTTCCTTGAACGTCGCCATCTCGCGATAGCACGCGAGCGCCGCCCGGAGGAGCCCGATGCCGAGCGCGGCGCCGGTGCCCTCGCCGAGCCGCATGCCGAGGTCGAGGTACGGGGTGAGGCCGAGCGCCTCCAGCACCCGCACGTGCCCGGGCTCGGCGCTCCGGTGCGCGGCGATCATGTAGTTGCGCGCGGCGGGCGCGAGGCGCGCGGCGACGAGCGCGGCGGCGCCCGCGATGAACCCGTCCAGCACGACGGGAACGCGCCGGGCCGCGCCCGCCAGGACGACGCCGACGAGGCCGGCGATCTCGAAGCCGCCGACCCCCGAGAGGACACCGAGCGCATCACTGGAGTCCAGGCGATTGACGGCCAGGGCCCGACGGACCGCCTCGACCTTGCCGACCCAGACCTCGTCGGCGACGCCGGTCCCGCGTCCCGTGACCATCGCCGGATCCGCGCCGGTGAGGGCGGCCGTGAGCGCGCTGGCCGCCGTCGTGTTCCCGATCCCCATCTCGCCCGTGCCGACGCAGTCGAGCGCCGTTCCTTCGACGAGCGCCGCTCCCTCGGCGATCGCCCGGAGCGCTTCGTCGCGGCTCATCGCGGGCCCTTTCGTGATGCTGCGGGTCCCCGGCCCGATGGCGCGCGGGAGGACTCCGGCGTAGCCGCCGAGCTCGGCGGCCACGCCGAAGTTCGCCACGACCACGCGCGCGCCGATCTGCCGCGCCAGGACGTTCACCGCGGCCCCGCCCCGCGCGAAGTTCTCGACCATCTGCGCGGTCACCGCCTGGGGGTACGCGCTCACGCCCTCGGTCGCGACGCCGTGGTCGGCGGCGAGGGTGAAGATCACCGGGGCCTCGATCCGCGGCATGGGCTCTCCGGTGATGACGACCAGCCGGACCGCGAGCTCCTCGAGCCGCCCGAGACTCCCCCGCGGCTTCGTGAGCGTGTCGAGACGCTGGCGAGCCGCGACACTCAGCCGCTCGTCCGGCACGACGATCGAAGCGACGAGGCGATCGAGGGCGCTCACCTCGCGCCGCCTCCCGCGGGCCCGCCGGCGGCACCGGGCGACTTCACGACCATCGGGCATCCCGCGACCATCAGCAGCACCTCGCCGGCGGCGCGCGCCGCGGCCTGGTTGACGAGCCCCAGGGCGTCGCGGAACCGGCGGCCGAGCGCCGTCTCGGGGTGGATCCCCCACCCCACCTCGTTCGAGACGAGGATCAGGGAGTACCGGGCGTCCCGGATGGCCGCCTCGAGCTGGCCGGCCTCGGCGGCCAGGTCGGTATCCGAGAGCTCAGGCCTTTTGTGGAGCAGATTTGCCACCCAGAGGTTGAGACAGTCCACGACCACGACGTCGGCCTCGCCCTCGAGGGCCGTCAGGGTGGACGCGAGCGCGGTGGGGACCTCGAGGGTGCGCCAGCCGGCAGGGCGCTCCGCCCGGTGTCGGGCGATTCGCGCGGCCATCTCGTCGTCCCCGGGTTCGGCCGTCGCGACGAAGACAACGCGACCCCCGAGGGCGCGCGCGCGAGCGACGGCGAGCGCGCTCTTGCCCGCGCGGACGCCCCCCAGAACGAGGACGCTCCGGCAGCTCACGGACGACTAGAGCGTGGTCTCCAGCTCGGCGGGATCGCGTGCAACAGCCCGGGCCTCCCTCGAAGACCGGTTAGGAGTGCTCGGGTTCCAGGCAGGTCTCCTGACTCTCGGATCGTCCTACTCCCCGCGCCCTTCCCGGCGCCGCGCGCCAGTGGGTTTGTCTGCGGGTTTCGTCCCCGATCACAGTGACGGGGTCGTGGCGGTCTCGCACCGCCTTCCCTCTTGGCCCCGGAGGGGCGCACCTGGAACCCCGTGAACGCCGACTAACGCTAACAGTCGCGATGGGATGCGTCAAGAACGGACAGCGCGGAACGGACAGCGCGGGCGAGAGCAGCGAGCCGGTGGGACGCGAGCGAGCGGGACGTCGCTACTGGGCGAGCCGCGACTTCACGAGATCCGACAGCGCCTTGCCGTCGATGGTCTTGCCCTGGAGACGGGCGCGGGCCGCCTTCATGACGGCGCCCATGTCCTTCGGAGACGTGGCGCCCGTCTCGGCGACGCCCTCCTCGACCGCCCGCGTCATGTCGTCCGCCGAGGCGGCACCGGGAAGGTACCCCTGGATGACCTTCGCCTCGCGCTCCTCTTTCTGGGCGAGGTCCTCGCGACCGGCGGCCCGGAACTGCTCGGCGGCATCGCGCCGCTGCTTGATGAGCGTGTTGAGGACGCGGAGCGCGTCCTCGTCCCCCAGGCTCCCGGCGACCTCGGTTTGCCGGAGCTTCAGCGCCGTCTTGACCATCCGGAGCGCGCCGAGCCGCTCGGCCTCGCGCGCCTTGAGCGCCTCGGTCAGGTCCCGGTCGATCTGCTGGACGATGGTCAGGGACGTCACGACGGCACTATAGCATCCGGACAATCTCCGCGCCGCGCGCCGATCCGTCCGAACCGCGCACGGGAGAACTCGGAAGCGAGACGAGCCGCTCAGGGTCCTGGATACGCCAGGTCGGCCACGACCGGACGGTGCGCGGAGCCGACGGCGCCGCCGGCCCGGCTGTCGAGCGCGACGAAGTCGCGGCTGAAGAGGATGTGGTCCAGACGCATGTACGACCACCGAGGCCGCAGCGTGTGGCCATACGTGTAGCCGTAGCCGCGCCCGGCCGCGCCGAAGGCATCCTGCAGGCGCGTCGACATGAGCCGGCGCAGCACGAGGGACTCCGGCGGAGCATTGAGATCTCCCGCCAGCAGGACGGGGCCCGACTCCCGGTCAAGGTCGCGATTCAGCTGATCGACCTGGGCAAGCCGCGCCGCGGCGCTCGACAGGATCTCGTGACGGCATCCGCCGACCAGGCCCGCATCTCCTGGAGGCCATCGCGCGGCGTCATCAGGTGAACGTTATAGACGGCGACGGGGAACCGCACGTCCTCGATCCGCGTCCGCACGTACCAGTCCGGGCCCATCGGACGATAGTCCATCGGCGAGAGGGGGTAGCGGCTCGCCACCAGGTAGAAACCCTCAGCCTCGACATACCGGGTCCGCAGGAACTTTGCGAGAGGCGGGAACGTCGTGACGCGTCGAGCCGACGTCCTGGAGGAGGAGAAGATCCGGGTCGGCGGCAAGGATCTCGGCGGCCACCTCCCGCATGTCTCCCCGCCCGTACTTCACGTTGTACGTCATCACGCGGAGTCGCTGCTCCGGCGGCGCGGTGGCCCTCTTGAAGACCACCGCGAGACCCATGAGGGGCCCGAGAACCCAAAGGACACAGAGAACAAGCACGAGGGCGAGCCTGCGGTCGATCGCGAACGCCAGCAGGAGCAGCAATACGCCAGGAAGCGCCCACACCGCCTGCGGGAGATAGAGGTTCAGACACGTGAGCCACCACTGTTCGGGGCCCACCCGGCGGCTGAGCTCGATGAGCGCGAGGGTGAGGGCGTACGCGAGCGCGATGGCCCGGAGCCACGATCGCCGTCGCGCGCCAGGATGCAAGAGCCGTCTCCGCCTCGGCTCCCGCCACTATATCATCGCGGTCGCGCCGGGCCGACACGATGGCCGCGCCCGCATCGAGCCGGAGGCTCGTACTACAATCGCGGCAACGCGACCGGCGACATCCGGGCGCAGGAGGAGAGACCGATGGCCTCGACGACCGTTGATCGATCGTACATCGCCGAAAACGCGGCCGAGCTCCGCCGTCTCCGCGCCCTGGTGGAGCGCCTGACCGACGCGGATCTCGCGCGTCCCACACCCGGGGGCTGGACGGTCGCCGCGTCCCTCGCCCACGTGGCCTTCTGGGATCAGCGGATCCTCTTCTGGCTCGATCGGTGGGAGCGCGGCGAGACACCGCGGCGGCTGGAGGAAGGCGACGCGGACTGGATCAACGACGCCGGGAAGCCTCTCTGCCTCGCGCTCCCGCCGCGGGCAGCGGCGCGGCTGACGGTGGAGATCGCCGAGCAGGTCGACCAGCGCCTTTCCACGCTGCCCGACGATCGGATCGCCGCGAACAAGGAGGCCGGCGAGCCCCTCTTCCTCACTCGCGCCCATCACCGGAAGACGCATCTCGACGAGATCGAGCGCGTGCTCCGCTAGACGCGCCTGCGAGCCTCGATGGGCGAGAAGCGGTAGACTGTCGGCACACGGAGCGAGGAGGCGCCGATGAGCGACGCAAAGCGCGACAAGGATGCGGTGCGAGGCCACGCGGTGGTCGTCCAGCCCGGCGGCGGGCCGTCCTTCTGGCAGCCGGTGCCGGCCAACGGACACGCGGATCCGACGCTCCATCCCGCGGTCACCCGCTTCGAGGGCCTCTCGATGGGCTACCAGACCGTGGCCCCGGGCGGGCGCATCCGCGAGCACTCTCACGGCGATCAGGTCGAGCTCCAGATCTGCTTCCGGGGTCGAGGACGCGTGGAGGTGGATGGGGTGAGCCATCCCCTGGTTCCCGGCACGGCCTGCTTCCTCGGCTACGACGTCCGGCACGAGATCTTCAACGAGGGCCCCGACGATCTGGTGCTCCTGTGGGTCGTCTCCCCGCCCGGCCTCGAGAACTTCTTCGAGGCCATCGGGCGGCCGCGCCGGACGGGCGAGCCGGCGCCCGAGCCCTTCGCGCGTCCGACCGACGTCGTGGCCATCGAGCGCACGCTCGGGCTCAACGACACGTGATCTCGGGCCGCTCGCGACCGAGGCCCGGCGCGTGAGCGCGAACGGGCTCCGCGTCTACGTCCTCTGCGGCGGCCTCCTCGAGCTCGACCTCGCCCTCATGCTGCCCGACCGCGCGCCGGGATCGCGCTGGACCGTGCCCGTGCCGGCATTCCTTGTCGTCCACGGTCGGGGCCGCCTTCTCTTCGACACCGGCGTTCACTGCGCGGCGATCACGGATCCGGTGGGACGCCTGGGCGAGACCCGTGCGAGCCGGTTCGGGATGCGCTCCCAGCCGGGTGACGAGGTGGTGAGCCAGCTCGGCCTCCTCGGCGTCCGGCCCGACGACGTCACCTGGGTCGCCAACTCCCACTTTCACTTCGACCACTGCGGCGGGAACGAATTCTTCCCGCGATCGACGTTCCTCGTCCAGCGTAAGGAGCTCGAGGCGGCGCGCGACCCTCGTGTCCTGGCCGAGAAGCGCTACACGCCGAGCGCCCAGGACTTCGATCATCCGCTCGCGTACCGGCCGATCGACGGGGACTACGACGTCTTCGGCGACGGCACGGTCGTGCTGCTCCCGACGCACGGCCATACTCCCGGCCACCAGTCCCTCCGGGTGCGCGCGGGAAAGGGCAGCGACCTGGTCCTGACCGCCGACGCCTGCTACACCCGGGAGAACATGGACCGGGATCTCCTGCCGGGTGTCCTCTGGGACGCCGGCGAGATGGCCCACTCGCTCGCCCGGCTGCGCGAGCTCCGGGACCGCCAGGGGGCGACCATCATCTTCGGGCACGACCCGGCTCAGTGGCGGGAGCTGCCGCGCGCGCCCGAGCCGCTTGCTGTCGCCTGACGTGAGTCCTCTCGGACCGGCCGCGCGATGACGACGGTCGTCTGGTCGCTGGCGTTGGCGGTGGCGGGCGTTGCGGTGAGCCGGTGGGGCACGCGGACGCTCGCCCGCCGCCCGACTCCTCCGACGCCGCGCGTTCTGTGGGTCGCGGGCCTGCCCGCCCTCCTCTTCGCCTGGCTCGTGCCGTTCGTCTCGCTCCTGAATGCCTCCGGCACGATCGAGGGGCCGCCCCGGAAGACGTTCATGGGCGCCTCGGCCGCCGCGATCCTCGGGGTGCTCGCGAGCGACTGGCTGATCAACCGCGAGGAGAAGCGCGGGCCGGATGGCCGGCCGCTGGTGAGCTGGCTCCTGGGCGTGGCCGCGCTCGTGCCGGCCTGGCTGGTGGCTCTGATCCTCGCCGCTCGGATCGAGCGCTAGCCCCGCGAGGGTGCGCTCGCCGACCCGGGTCGCCGGGCGGTTCCCGACTGACAGCAATCCGGGGCGCAGGTCTCGGCGCGCGGTCCCCTCGCCCCGAGCGCGCGGCGCTCGCCTCCCGACACGCGCTCCTCCACGAGCTCGCGGACCATCCGGACGAACGCGGGATGGGTCCCCGACGTCCCCGCGCGAGCGAAGCCGAGTCCGAGCGCGGCGGCGCGCTCGCGGGCTTCCGAGTCCAGATCGTGGACGACCTCCATGTGATCGGATACGAAGCCGACCGGCGCCACGATGACATCCTCGACGCCCTCGTCCCGGAGGGCGTCGAGATGCTCCAGGATGTCCGGCTCGAGCCACGGCTGGTGCGGCGGGCCGCTCCGGCTCTGATAGACGAGCGCCCACGTCGCGTGCGGCACGGCCGCCGCGACCAGCGCGCACGTTTCGCGCAGCTGCGCGACGTAGTCGGAGCCGGCGGCCATCGCGGTCGGGACGCTGTGAGCGGTGAACGCGATCCGCGCCGCTTGGCGTCGAGCGGGCGGCCGCGTGGCGAGTGCCTCCCGCACACGGTCGGCGTTGGCCTCGATGAAGCCCGGGTGGTCGTGGAAGACGCGGAGCTTGTCGACGATGGGCGCGGTCGGGCCGACCTCTTCCCGCGCTCGCGCGAGGTCCTCGAGGTACTGCCGGCACCCGGAGTAGGAGCTATACGCCGAGGTCACGAAGGCGAGCGCCCGCCGGACGCCGTCCCCGGCCATCGCGCGGAGGGTGTCGGCGAGGAAGGGGTGCCAGTTCCTGTTGCCCCAGTAGAGCGGCAGGCGCGGTCCGTGAGCGTCGAGCTCGGTCCGGATCGCCTCGAGCAGCGCCCGGTTCTGCGCGTTGATGGGGCTGACGCCGCCGAACTGTGCGTAGTGGTGCGCCACCTCGCGCCGGCGCTCCGGCGGCACGTTGCGGCCGCGGAGGACGTGGTCGAGGAAGGGCTCGACGTCCGCCATTCCCTCCGGGCCTCCGAAGGAGACCAGGAGGAACGCGTCGTAGGGGAGAGCGCCGCTCACGCGGCCGTCAGGCCCGTCGCCGTTCATCGTAGCGCCGCGGGCGCGGCACCGCTCGAAGCGTAACACGGCGTCCGCGACCCGGGTACACTAGGCGGGTCGTTCGGTCCGCACCGCCGGCACCCGTTCCCGATCGGACCTGGGGCCGCCCGGTCACGCGCGGCAGAAGCGCGCGGCCCGCCGCCCGCTCGACCCGAAAGGAGAGTCGCTCGAATGACCGCCCCTGCCCGTCCCCTGGTCGTGATCGCCGGCAAGATCAATCCCGCCGGCGTGGCGCAGCTCGAATCCGAGGCCCGCGTGGTCATCACCCCGGACCAGCAGGTGAAGACCGTGATCGAGCTCGCCCGAGAGGCCGAGGGCATCCTCTTCCGCGCGGGCCCGCGCTGCGACGACGTGATCCTCGACGCGTGCCCGCGCGTCCGCGTGGTGGGGCGCCACGGCGTCGGGCTCGACACCGTCGACCTCGACTCGGCCACGCGGCACGGCGTCGCCGTGGTCCACGCGCCCGGGTCGAACTCGCAGGCCGTCGCCGAGCACGCGCTCATGCTGATGCTGGCCTGCGTCAAGCGGACGGTGGAGATCGACCGGATGACCCGCAAGGGCGACTGGAGCCCGCGCCACCAGGTCGTCAACACGGAGCTCGCCGGCAAGACCCTCGGCGTCGTCGGAGTCGGCAACGTCGGCCGGCGGGTCGCGCGGTTCGCCGGCGCGATCGGGATGCGCGTCCTCGGCTACGACAAGTACGTCCCCGCCGACGAGGTCCGGCGCCGCGGCGCGGAGCCGGTCGGGAGCCTCGACGAGCTCCTGCCCCAGGTGGACGTGCTGACCTGCCACACGCCGCTGACGCCGGAGACCCACCACATGATCGACGAGAAGGCGCTGGCGCGGATGAAGCCCGGCGCGATCCTCATCAACACGTCGCGCGGACCCGTCCACAGCGAGCGGGCGGTCTTCGAGGCGCTGGTCCAGAAGCGGCTCGCCGCGGCGGGACTCGACGTGTTCGAGCAGGAGCCGAGCCCGGTCGACAACCCGATCTTCAACCTCGACAACGTCGTGTGCTCGGGCCACGTGGCCGGCGTGACGCTGGAGGCGAACCGCGAGGCCTCGCTCCAGGTGACCGCGGAGATCCTGCGGGTGCTGCGCGGCGAGCGGCCGAAGGACCTCGCGAACCCCGACGTCTGGCCCCGGCCCGCGCAGCGGCGCTAGCTGTCCCGATGGAGGCGCGCCCCTTCGTCATCGACGTCCCGCAGGCGACGCTCGACGACCTGCGGGAGCGCCTCGGCCGCACGCGCTGGCCGGACGAGGTCGAAGGCGCCGGCTGGGACTACGGCACCAGCCTCGCCTACCTCCGGGACGTCGTCGAGTACTGGCGCACGCGATTCGACTGGCGGCGTGAGGAGCGCGCGATGAACGCGTTCCCCCACTTCCGCGCGGATGTCGACGGTCTCGGCATCCACTTCATCCACGCGCGGGGCCGCGGGCCGGCGCCGCTGCCGCTCCTCGTCACCCATGGCTGGCCCAGCTCGTTCGTCGAGATGCTCCCCCTCATCCCGCTCCTCAGCGATCCGGCGGCTCACGGCGGCGATCCCGGGATGCCTTCGACGTGGTCGTGCCCTCGGTCCCCGGCTTCGGGTTCTCCGACCGGCCGACCACGCGCGGGATGACCCGGAGCCGGGTGGCCGCGCTGTGGGCGAAGCTGATGGAGGGCCTCGGCTACCGCCGCTTCGCGGCCCACGGGAACGACATCGGCGCGGTGATCACCGGCTGGCTGGCGTACGACTTCCCCGAGCGGCTGGTCGCCATGCACACGATGATGCCGGGCTTCCCGTCGCCGGTGATCGGCCACGACGCGAGGCCGCCGAGCGACGCCGAGCGCGCGCACGCCCAGGTGCAGGCGCAGTGGGAGCGGGAGGAGGGCGGCTACAACCTCATCCAGGAGACGCGCCCGCAGACCCTCGGCTACGGACTGCACGACTCCCCCGCCGGGCTGGCCGCCTGGATCCTCGAGAAGTGGCGCGCCTGGACCGACCCGGCCGGCGACGTGGAGCGCCACTTCTCGCGCGATCTCCTCCTCGCCAACGTCACCCTCTACTGGGTGACCGAGACCGCCAACGCCGCGAACCGCTCCTACTACGAGCGCGCGCGGGAGCCGCGGCGCATCACCTCGCGCATCACGGTGCCGACCGGGGTGGCGCTGTCGACCGAAGCGGTCCAGCGGGTGCCGCGCGAGCGGGCCGAGCGGAGCTACGCCGACATCCGGCGCTGGACGGAGTTCCCGCGCGGCGGGCACTTCTTCGCGGCGGAGGAGCCTCGCCTCCTCGCGGAGGAGCTCCGCGCCTTCTTCCGCCCGTTCCGCGGGACGAGCTAGGCGGTCCGCTCCCCGGCGTCGAGGGCGGCCAGGAGCGCCGCGGCGCGCTCCCGCTTGGCGGCGCTCTTGTCGCGCTGGACGATGCGGAGGAGGGACGCGCGAGCCGCGCTGTCACCCCGCTCGGCCATCTCGAAGGCGATGACGTCGCGCCGCTCGTAGTACTGCGTGTCGAACTCCCCGATCGTGATCGGGAGCCGTTGCCAGTAGTACTGGAACTCCGTGGACCGCCAGCCCGCGTAGACCTGGTCCCACGTGTACAGGTTCGCGTAGGGCCGGAGGCTCAGGTCGGAGACCGGCTCGCTGACGCGCTGGTACCGTGCGTCCATCGACTGGCGGAGCCGGTTCGTCAGGTTCGGCAGCCCCTTGTGCACCATCATGCTGTGGAACATCAGCACGTCGCCCGCGGCGAACGAGCTCGCGCGCCACCGGCCCTCCAGCGGGTCCACGACCTCCAGGCCGCCGGAGCCGTTGGTGACGCGGAAGTCCCGCACGCCGTCCCGGTGAGAGCCGGCCGCCACCGTCAGGCATCCCTGCTCGAGCGGCGTGTCGCTCAGGGGGATCCACGTCGTATACGTCCGCGGCGTGCCCTGGATGTGCACGTAGTCCTGGTGCGCGGGCGTCGTCGACTCGGGGCGCTGGGGAAAGATGTTCCGCATGACGAAGAGCGGGTGGACGAGCACCGGCTCGCCGAAGAGCCGCTCGAAGAAGCCCACGATCGCCGGGTGGTGCTTCAGCGTGTGGAGCGCCTCCAGCACGTAGAGCTTGCGGAACACCTCGACGTACCGGGGCTCGGGGTCGGTGCACGCCGCCGCCGGATTGGCGACCCCCTCGTCGAGCGGATGGGACCGATCGATCCAGCCGCCGGCCGCCGCGACCTCGCGGCACTGGCGGCGCACGTCCAGGATGGCGTCCCTCGGCAGAAGCCCGCGGATGAAGAGGTATCCCTCGGTGTCCAGCCGCTGGTTGAGCGCGGCGGGGTTGCCGATCAGGGCCGTCGAGTCAAGGAAGGGCTGCATCGCGCGCCTCCGTCGAGAAAGTCGTCGCTTCGCGAGCCGCGGCGAGTGGCGCCGTTGACAGCCCGCGGTGTTGGGAATGTAATAACCCGAATTCTCCGCCAAGTCACCCGAACCTCCAGACCCGAGACCGGAGAGGAGCGCTCGATGACGCGATGGAAGAGTCCGACGCTGGCCGCCACCCTGCTCGTGCTCGGCGCGATCGCGCTCGTCGGGCCGACCGCGCCGCCCGTGGTGGCGCAGACGAAGGCGCCCGGGGCGCCGATCACCCTCCGCCTCACCTGGGTCACGTCACTCGACACCCACATTGGCAAGGGCGCCACGCACTTCGTGAACCGCGCCAAGGAGCTGACCAACGGCCAGGTCAACGTGCTCCTCTTCCCGAACGCCGGGCTGGGCTCGGAGCAGCAGGCTTTGGAGGGCATGCAGGCAGGCACGGTGGACATGGGCCTTATCACCGTGTACACGAACGCGGTGAAGGTGGGCGTCGTCCTCGACCTGCCGTTTCTCTTCCGCGACGTACCCCACTGGAAGAAGTCGGTGGAGGGCGCCCCGGGGCGCGCGATCGCCGAGACGGCGCCAGCGGCAGGGGTGCGGATCCTCGCCTGGTACCTCGGCGGCTGGCGCGACGTCTACGGCTCACGGGCGATCAAGTCGGTGGACGACTTCAAGGGGCTGAAGATCCGCACTCAGCAGGCGGTAGCCCTCGTCGAGTTCTTCAAGGCCGTCGGAGCCATCCCGACGCCGATCGCGTGGCCGGAGGTGTACCTCGCGCTCCAGCAGAAGACGGTCGACGCCGCGGAGACGGCCCTCTGGGCCATGTACGACGCCAAGCAGTACGAGGTCGCGAAGTTCGCCGTCGAGACCCATCACGCGCAGAGCAACATCCCGGTGATGATGTCGGAGCAGAAGTGGAAGACCCTCTCGCCCGAGATCCAGCAGGCGCTCGTCAAGGCCGCGATGGAGTCCGCCGACGTCCAGCAGAAGGCCTATCAGCAAGAGGCGGACGCGATGGTCGCGAAGCTGAAGGAGAAGGGCATCACGTTCACGACGCCCGACCTCGCGCCCTTCCGCGACGTCGCCAAGAAGGCCGTCCACCAGAAGCTGGTCACGGACCCGGCGCAGAAGACGATCCTGGCCGAGATCGAGAAGCTCTGAGGTCCTGGTCCCCCAGGACGTGACCTCTCCGCCGCCCCCGCCAGGCCGGGGACGCCCGTGAAGCGACTCGGCGACCTCGTCGAGTCGATCGCGGGCGTCCTCCTGGCGCTGGTCGTCGTCATCGTCCTGCTCCAGGTGTTCGGCCGCTACATCCTGCAGATCTCCCTCTCCTGGCCGGAAGAGCTGGCGCGGTACGTCCTCGTCTGGCTGATGATCTTCGGCGCCGCCGCCGCGGCGGCGAGCGCGCTCGCAGATCGTGGTCGACACGCTGCTCGAGCTGGTCCCCGCCTCCGTTCGCCGCGCCCTGGAGGCCCTCGCCGCGCTGGCCGGCCTGGTGGCGGTCGGCCTCCTCGTGTGGACCAGCCAGCCGCTGATCTTCGGCCCGGCCGGACGCTCCACGTCCCCCGCCACCGGGATCCCGTCCTTCTGGATCTACCTCGCCGTCCCGGTCGGCGGCGCCCTCCTCGCCCTGTTCGCGCTGGCCGAGCTGGCGCGAGATCCTCCGCGCGGAAGCCGCCCCGCTCCTCCGCCCCCGGCCGGCCCCGGCGCGCCCTGAGGCCCCTGACCCGTGGTGGAAAGCGTCCTGCTGCTGCTGGGGGTGATCTTCCTCGTCCTGATCTTCCTGGGCATTCCCGTGGCCTACGCCATGATCCTGACGGCGGCCGCCCACTTCTACGTGCTGAGCCCCGGGCTCTCGCCGACCGTGATCGCCCAGCGCCCGGTCGGACTCATCTCGGAGTCGTTCACGCTCTTGGCCGTGCCGCTGTTCCTCCTGGCCGGGAATCTCCTCAACGCGTGCGGGATGACCGCGCGGCTGGTCGCGTTCTCGGTCGCGCTGGTCGGCCACGTGCGCGGCGGGCTGGGCCACGCCGTGGTCGTGGCCAACGTCATCATGGCCGGCATGTCGGGCTCCGCGACGGCGGACGCGGCCGGCATCGGCTCGATCATGATCCCCTCGCTCATCCGGGCGGGCTTCAGCCCGCGGGCGGCCGCGGCGCTGACGGCGTCCGCCGCGACGCTGGGGCCGATCATCCCGCCGAGCGTCGCCATGGTCCTCTACGCGAGCCTCTCGAACGTGTCGCTCGGGCGGCTCCTCCTCGCCGGCTTCCTCCCCGGGCTCGTGATGGCGCTCTTCCTGATGGCGGACCTGTGGCTGTCGAAGGAGAGCGCCGGGGTGGCGCGGACGCGATTCGAGTGGGGGCGCCTCCTGGCGACGGCCCGCGACGCGGTGCTCGCCCTCATCATGCCCGCGATCATCCTCGGCGGCATGTTCGGCGGCGTGTACACGCCGACCGAGGGCGCGGCGGTGGCCGTCGCCTACGCCCTCGTGATCGGCGTGGTCGTCTACCGGTCGCTCACCCCGGCGGCGATCTTCCGGTCGCTTCGGGAGTCGGCGCGCACCACCGGGGCCGTGCTCTTCGTGGTGGGGACGGCGAGCGCGGTCTCGTGGGTCCTCACCGCCGAGCGGGCGGGCGATGCGCTCCGGCAGGTCTTCCTCCCCTACCAGGCATCGCCGAAGATCACGCTGCTCCTCATCGCCGCCGTCACGCTGGCTCTCGGCACCGCGATGGAGGAGACGACCATGCTCGTCCTCATGACGCCGATCCTCGCGCCCATCGTCGCCCACGCCGGGATCGACCCGATCCATTTCGGCCTGGTGTTCGTGCTGTCGACCATGATCGGCCTCATCACGCCCCCGGTCGGGATCACGATGTTCATCGCCTGCCAGCTGGCGGGGATCACGGTGAACGACTTCACGCGGGCGGTCTGGCGACCCTTCCTCGCGCTGGTGCTCGCCGTCATCGTGTGCGCGCTCTGGCCCGAGATGGTGCTGTTCCTGCCGAACCTCGTGATGGGGCGGTAGACCGCTCAACCGAAGGAGGCGCCCGTGCCGGATGCTCCGCGGATCACTCAGGACCGCGTCGAGGGCTACTTCAAGGAGCTGAACAACTGGGGCCGCTGGGGGCCCGACGACCAGCGGGGCACGCTGAACCTGCTCACGCCCGCCCGGCGCGCCGACGCGCTGCGGCTCGCGCGGACGGGGCGCGTGGTCTCGCTGGCGCGCGACGTGGTGCCGCGGCCCGTGTACATGTACCACGTCACCTTCCCGGCGAAGCGCGAGCGCGTCGACGTCGTCCTCGACCGGTTCGACATGGTCTACCACGGCTACTGGATCACCCACGTGGACGCCCTCTGCCACATCGGGTGGGACGGCGAGCTGTACAACGGGCGACCGTTCGCCTCGAGCCTCACGATCGAGGGCGCGAGCTGGTGCTCGATCGACCCGATCGCGGCGGAGGGCATCACGACGCGCGGCGTCCTGCTCGACGTCGCGGCCGCCCGCAAGGAGGGGTTCGTCACGGTCGGCCACCCGGTGACTCCGCGGGAGCTGGACGAGACGGCGGCGCGCGCCGGCGTCCGGATCCAGCCGGGCGACGCGGTGGTGATCCGGAGCGGCGACGAGGCGTTTCGCCAGGCGCACCCCGACTGGGTGCCACGGGTGTCGCCCCACCCCGGGCTCCACGTCTCGTGCCTCGAGTGGTTCCGCCAGCGCGACATCGCCGCCGTGGCGTGGGACATGATGGACGAGCGGCCGAGCGGCTATCCGGGCTTCGCGATGGGCACCCACCTGGCCATCCCGTTCCTGGGTCTCGCGCTCGTCGACAACGTCGACCCCGAGGCGCTCGCGCGGGTCTGTCGCGAGGAGGGGCGCTACGAGTTCCTCTTCACGGCGACGCCGATCCGGCTCCGCGGCGCCACGGGAGCGCCCGCGCACCCGATCGCGATCTTCTGACCGGGCCGTCAGCCGCCGGTACCGGCCACCACGTCGTTGCCGGCGATCAGGACGCTCGGCTCAGCGGTGACCAGCGACGAACCGCGAGCGGCGCCGGCGCGCGGGCGGCGGACCGGCGCGCTTGGTGCGCGGCCCGGAGGCCCGGATCAGCTTCGGCCCAGCTCGACCTCGGCCTGGCGCACCGCGGACGTCACCACGTCGGCGACGTGGTCGACCTCGGACTCCGAGATCACCAGCGGCGGCGCCATGGCGATCGTGTCGCTGATGGACCGGACGATCAGGCCGGCCTCGAGGCAGTGCCGCCGGACGGTTGCGCTTCCCCGCCCGTCCGGGAACGGCGCGCGGGTCTTGCGGTCGGCGACGATCTCCACTCCGGTCAGGAGGCCGAGCCCGCGGACCTCGCCCACGATCGGCGAGCTCTCGAGCGGGCGGAGGCGGTCCACCAGGCGGCGTCCCATCCGCTGAGCGTGCTCGACCAGGTTCTCCTTGTCCAGGATGTCGATCGTCTGGAGGGCGGCCGCGCAGCACCCGGGATGCGCGTTGTAGGTGAACCCCTGCCAGAACGTGTACTCCTCGGGCCGGGTCGTGAGGACGTCGTAGATCTCGCCGCCGACGGCCACGCCCGAGAGCGGCATGTAGCCGCTGGTCAGGCCCTTGCCGATCGTCAGCATGTCGGGGACCACGGACCAGTTGTCCACGCCGAACCAGCGGCCGGTCCGCCCGAAGCCGCAGATCACCTCGTCGGCGACGAGCAGGACGTCGTTTGCCCGGCAGATCTCGCGGAGCCGCGGCCAGTACGAGCTCGGCGGCACGATGATGCCGCCCGCCGCCTGCACCGGCTCGCCGATGACCATCGCCACCGTGTCGGCGCCTTCGCGCCGGATCAGCGCGTCCACCGCGTCGGCGCACGCCTCGGTGCAGGCCGGCAGCGTCGCGCACGACTCGCACCGATACCGGTACGGCGCGGGCGCCTCGACGAACCCTTCCATGAGCGGGCTCACGTGCTCGTGGTACTGGCGGAGACGCGTCGCCGAGAGCGTCCCGTAGGTCGCGCCGTGGTAGGCGCGGGCCCGCGAGATGACCTTGACCTTCCTGGGGTTGCCCCGGGCCTTGTGGTAGGACCGGGCCAGCTTGATCGCCGTCTCGTTGGCCGCGGAGCCGCTGTCGACGAAGAAGAAGCGGTCCAGGCCCGGCGGCGTGATCTGGGCGAGCCGCGCGGCCAGCTCGATCCCCGCCGGGTGCGCGAACCCGAAGAACGACGTGCTGAAGGCGAGCTGGCGCATCTGCCCGGTGATGGCGTCCACGATGTCCTGTCGGCCGTGCCCGCAGTTGACGTTCCAGAGCGAGGCCAGGCCGTCGATGAACGCGCGCCCCTTGGCGTCGTAGAGGTAGATCCCCTCGCCGCCCACGAAGATGCGCGGGCCCTCCTTCGCGTGCTGCTGGAGCGGCGTCGCCGCGTGGAAGAAGTGGGCGCGATCGAGCGCGATGAGCCGGTCGATCTCCTCGTCGCTGAGGGTCAGGCGCGTCGTCGTCATGATGCCTCCTCGCGGGCGTACGATAGCACGGTGAGGCTCCCTCGATGACGACCACCGCCGCGTCGCGCGCCGGTTTCGCGCAGACAGTGCTTGGACCCGTGGCTCCGGCCTCGCTCGGACTCACGCTGCCGCACGAGCACCTCCTGATCGACCTGCGCTTCCTCTTCCGCCCGCCGGTCCCCGGCAGCGCGCTCGGGCACGAGCTCGCGCCGATCGAGCTCGGCAACCTGTACGAGATCAACTACGACTGGTTCTCGAGCCTCGACAACCTCCACCTGACCGACGAGCCGACCGCCGTCGAGGAGGCCCGGCTGTTCCGGCAGGCCGGCGGCCGGACCCTGGTCGACCCGACGACCGTGGGCATCGGCCGCGACCCTCTCGCGCTCCAGCGCATCGCGCGCGCGACCGGGCTCCACGTGATCATGGGCTCGGGATACTACACGGAGCCGGCGCACCCGCCAGGGCTGGCGGCGGCCGACGAGGACGCCCTCGCGCGGGAGATCATCCGCGACGTCACCGAGGGCGTCGGCGACACGGGGGTGCGGGCGGGGCTCATCGGCGAGATCGGCTGCTCATGGCCGTGGGCGCCGGCGGAGCGGAAGGCGCTACGGGCGGCGGCCGCCGCCGCGCGCGAGACGGGCGCCCCGCTGATGATCCACCCCGGCCGCGATCCCCGGGCGCCCGAGGCGCACCTGGACGAGGTCCGCCGCGCCAAACTCGACCCGCACCGGGTGATCATGGCCCACATCGAGCGGACGATCGTCGGCGACCTCGACCGGCTCCGGGCCATCGTCGATACCGGCTGCTACGTGGAGTACGACCTGTTCGGCGTCGAGATCTCGCACTTCCCCTGGGGCGGGCCGGAAATGCCGAACGACGCCGAGCGCATGCGGCAGATCGTCTGGCTGGTGGAGCAGGGCTACGGTCGGCAGGTCCTGCTGTCGCACGACGTGTGCTTCAAGGTCAGGCTGGCGCGCTACGGCGGCACGGGGCTCGCCCACATCCCTCGCCGGATCGTGCCCCGCCTCCGGCAGCGCGGCCTCTCCGAGTCTGACGTCCGGGCGCTGGTCGTCGAGAACCCCGCCCGGGCGCTGACGTTCGCCTAGGCCCGGGACTCCAGCGCCGCGACGCCTGCGCCGGCGGGCGCGCCGGCGCACTTCGGGCAGGTCGCCGCCCACGAGTAGAGGCAGGTCTGCCCCGCGTGCGGCCACTCCTCGTCGCACTCGGCGCAGTAGTGAGGATGCGTCGCGGCCTCCGCCGCCGCGGCCGCCTGGCGTTTCCGCGTTCGCCGCCCGGCCACGAGCACCCCGCTCAGCGCCGCCACCGCCGCCAGGCCCGCTCCGATCACGAGAACGATCATGCGACGCAGATTCGCATGCCCCCCGCCCGCCTACCAAAAAAATCCGGCCGGTCGGGGCAACGGGGGCGCGGGCGGCCGGTCCGCGGCCGGCCCCCGCTCAGCTCCGCCCGTCGCGGTAGTGGTCGGCCAGGATCTCGGCGACGCAGGCGGTGACCCGGACGCCCGTCGGGACGTGGAGGAACTCGTTGGGCCCGTGGGCGTTCGACCCGGGGCCGAGCACGCCCGTGATCACGAACTGCGCGCGGGGGTACCGCTCGCCGAGCATGCTCATGAACGGGATCGACCCTCCCACGCCCGAGGACATCGGCGGCCGCCCGAAGTGCTTCGTGGAGGCGCGCTCGAGCGACTTCTCGAGCCAGCCGGCCAGGGGCGGGGCGTCCCAGCCCCGGCTCGGCGTCGCCGGCGTGAACCTGACGCGCGCCCCGTACGGTGGGTCCGTCTCGAACAGCTCCTTCAACCGGCGCGCGGCGGCCGGTGCGTCGAGGGTCGGCGGCACGCGGAGCGAGACCTTGAAGGCGGTGCGCGGCCGCAGGACGTTCCCGCCGTCGGCGATGGACGGGATTCCGTCGGCGCCCGTGATCGCGAGCGCCGGCCGCCAGGTGTGAGCGAGGACCAGCTCGGTCGGATCGGAGTGGGCGGCCCGCATGCCGGGGACGAAGGGCATGCGGGAGCCGAGGTCGCCGAGCGTCGCGGCCACCTCCTTCGCCTGCTGGACCCGCGCGGGCGGGATCTCGACGTGGAGGTCGCGCGGTCGGATCTCCCCCGTCTGCTCGTCCTCGAGGCGCGACAGGAGCTGGCGCACGATCCGGAAGCTCGACGGGACGATCCCGCTCGCGCCCGAGTGGATGCCCTCGCCGAGGACCTCCACCGACAGCTCCCCGCCGACCAGCCCTCGGAGCGATGTCGCGGTCCAGAGCTGGTCGTAGTTGCCGCAGGACGCGTCGAGGCACACCACGAGGCTCGGGGTCCCGATGCGACTCTTCAGTGAGTCCATGTAGGCGGGGAGGTCGGCGCTCCCGCTCTCCTCGCAGGTCTCGACGAGGATGACGCACCGGGCGTGCGGCACCCCTTGGGCCTGCAGCGCCTCCACGGCGGTGAGGGCCGCGAACGCCGCGTACCCGTCGTCGGCGGCGCCCCGCCCGTAGAGCCGGTCGCCGCGACGGACCGGCGTCCAGGGCCCCAGCCCCTCGCTCCAGCCGACCATCTCGGGCTGCTTGTCGAGATGCCCGTAGAGGAGCACCGTGTCCTCGCCGGTGCCGGGAATCTCCATGAGGAGCACCGGCGTCCGGTCCGGCAGCCGCACGACCTCGACGTGGAGGCCCTCGACCGGACGCTGGCGCGCCCAGCTCGCCGCGAGCTCGACGGCCCGGTCCAGGTGACCGTGAGCCTGCCATTCACGATCGAAGCCCGGCGACTTCGCCGGGATGCGAACGTACTCCTCGAGCGTGGGAACGATCCGCGAGTCCCACGCGTCCTGCGAGAAGGCTCGAAGCCGGTCGGATGCGAGAGCGTGAGCGGGTTTGGTCGTCATGCCGCCGAGCGTACCATGCGGGCGGCCGCGTGGGTCCGGCGGACCGCGCCGACGGACGCTACAATCGAGCGCGTGCGTCCCGCGGACCGCCCGGCGTGAACGACTCTCGCTTGCCGGAGGTCCGCGCGCCGGGGGCCGAGGCCCGGCTCCCGTGGGCCATGCTCGTCACCATCTCGGTCGTGACCTTCCTCGTGAACGGTTCGGCGGTCGCGCTCGCGCCGTTTCTCCTCGACGTCTCACGGGATCTCGGCGTGACCCTCGGGGCGGCGGCGAACCTCATCGCGCTCATGAGCATCAGCTGGGGCGTGGTGTCGGTCACGGCGGGCGCCGCCTCGGACCGGATCGGTCGCCGGCCCGTGCTCGTCGCCGCCGTCCTCACGCTGGGCGCCGCGCGCCTGGGTCTCGCCCTCTCCCACAGCTATCCGGCATGCCGCGCTGTGGCAGCTCCTCGCCGGGGCGGGCGGTGGGGGTTTCATGGGCACCGTGTTCGCGGCGGTGTCGGACCGCGTCGCCGTCGCGCAGCACGGCCGGGCGCTCGGCTGGGTCATCACCGGACAGTCGCTGTCGATGGTGGCCGCCGTCCCGCTCGTCACGCTCCTCGGCGCAGTCGGAGGCTGGCGCGTGGCCATCGGGGCGCAGGCCGCCACCGCGCTCGTGGGCGCGGCCGCCGTCTGGCTCGCGGTCCCGGGCGGCGCCGCCGCGCGCGACGCAGGCGGGCTCTCCCGCGCGAATCTTCGCGGCGTCGTCGGTCCGCGGATCGTCGGACTCCTCCTGGCGAGCACGATGGAGCGCACCTGCTTCGCGGCGGTGGCGGTGTACCTGGCGACCTTCCTCCTGACCGTCTACGGAATCGCGATGGGGGCGCTGGCCCTCGCGCTCGCGCTGGTCGCCCTGGGGAACCTTGCGGGCAACCTCCTGGGTGGCGCGCTCGCGGACCGACCCGTACCGCGGCCGCTCGTGTTCGCCGTCGCGTCCACCGTGACCGCGGCGCTCGGCCTGCCGCTCATGCTGTGGCGCCCCGGTGTCGCCGTGTCCGTGGCGCTCGGCTTCGTGTACTCGTTCGCGAACGCCGCGGGGCGCCCCGCGCTGATGGCGGCGCTCTCCGAGGTGCCCGGCGAGGTGCGCGGCGCCGTCCTGGGCCTCAACATCACGATGTCGAGCATCGGCTGGCTCAGCGCGGCGGCGCTCGGCGGCTGGCTGGTCGCCCAGTACGGCTTCGGCAGCCTGGGCGTCCTGACGGCCTCGGCGGCCGGGCTGGGCGCGCTCCTCGCCCTCGCCGCGTGGCGCGCGCGGCACCGCTAGCCGGCGGAGCGGAGCGGCTCAGCTCGCCCGGCCGCCAGCCTCCCACGCGGTGATCTCCTCCTGGGCGATCCGGAGGGCCTTCAGCGCGACGGGCATCCCGCCGTAGAAGCCCATCTGCATCAGGATCTCCTTGATTTCGGCCGGCGTGACCCCGACGTGAAGCGCGCCCTGAAGGTGCCGGCGGAGGTAGTCGTCCCGGCCGAGCACGGTGAGCGCCGCGACGGTCAGCATGCTCCGCGTCTTGAGATCGAGCCCGGGCCGCGTGTACACGCGCCCGAACACGACCTCGTCGCTGAGCCGCAGGAGATCGTCGGCAAGACTGCCGTGAGCGATGGGACGCTCCTTGCCCGCGCCGAAAAGCCGGCGCTTCACGTCGAGTCCCTGCCGGTACGTGTCCTCGCTCATCCGATCCTCCAGTTCCCGCGTCCCTGGCGGCGCCAGACGCGGTCCTCCGCCTGGGACATCCGCGACCCGGCGCCCCGCTCACGCGAGCGGCGCGTCATTCATTGTGGAAACGTGAGCGCTGATCACCTTCCAGCCCAGACCGGGAAAACGCACCCATGTCTGGCTCTGGCGGCCGATCTGCTCGCGGCCGCGCACCTTGAACTCGAGGTTGACGGTGGCGAGGTCCCGGCCGAGCGTCAGGATCTCAAGGCGGATGCGCTTGTCCTTGATCCCCGGCCCTGGCGGCCGCGCGACGCGATGGGCGTGAATCTCGCTGAAGCCGTAGCCGTTCTCGCTGAGCGCGTACCGAATCGTGTGCGGGCTGTCCCAGAAGGTGGCGTCGAGCAGCGCGACGTCCTTGTCGATCAGCGCCTGCTCGTAGCGCTCGAAGCGCGCGCGCACTTCCGCCACCACCTCGGGAATGTTCAGGGTCACGTCGTTCATCGGTTGATCTCCATGGCCCGGGCCGTCGCGACCAGAGCGGCATCGGTACCGCGCCCGCCCACGATGGACAGGCCGATCGGCCGGCCGTCGACGGTCGCGCCCGGCAGGCTCACCTGCGGCACGCCGGTCAGGCCGCCGTGCGCGGCCAGGCTGGCGATGCGCCCGCGGACCGGCTCGAGCGCCGCCAGCGATAGACCCTTGCGGGGCGCCGGGAACGGCGTCGTCGGCATGCACACGATAGTCCCGGGCGGCGCCAGCCAGGCCAGGCGGGCGCGCGCCTCCGCACGCATCAGCGCGGCCCACTGGCGCTCGCTGTCGGAGACAGTGCTCGCGGCGAGGAGGCCGCGCGCCACGCTGAACGCCAGGCGCGGATTGTCGCGATCGAGCCAGTCCCTGAATGTCAGCCAGGCCTCGCTGGACTGGAGCGTCCGCTGAGCCCGCGCCCAGACCGACAGCCCCGGCGGCGCCAGGAGATCCTCGCGCACGTGCCCCACTAGCATCGCCAGCGACCGGACCATGGGCTCCAGCGCGGTGGCGGTCTCGGCATCGGCCAGGCCGAATGCGTCGACCGCCACCACGACGGTGGTCGGGAGGCTGGCCGGAACGATCGGCTCGTCGAGGAGCACCGCGGAAACGCGGGCGAAGGTCTCCGCGTCGCGGGCGAACCAACCCGCCGTGTCAGAGCTGGGTGCCTGTGCCATCATGCCGGCGAGGTCAAGACGGCCGTGGGTCGGCCGCATGCCGTAGAGTCCGCAGAAGCTCGCCGGCACGCGCACCGAACCGCCACTGTCGGTGCCGAGCGCGATGTCGCACAGACCCTGCGCGACGGCCGAGGCCGAGCCCGAGGAGGAGCCCCCGGGCACGTACTCGGGAGCGGCGGGATTGAGCGGCGTGCCGTCGAAGGGGTTCTCGCCGAGGATCCCGAGCGAGACCTCGTCGGTCACCGTCTTGCCGATCAGCGTCGCGCCCGCGTCGAGCAGGCGCTGGACCGCCCAGGCGTGGCGCGTCGGGACCGGATGCTGTCGCGCCCAGTCCGGGTTGCCCCCGCCGGTCGGGTGGCCGGCCACGTCGAAGAGATCCTTGGCGACGAACGTCAGCCCGGCGAGTGGGCCGCGAGGAGCTCCGGCGATTCGCACCGATGGGCCGGCGACGAACGGAGTGGTCACGAAGGGTGGGGTACAACGCCGACCGGACGGGCGTCAAGTGGTACGGCGATCCTCGAGCGAAGAGGGCCACGGGCGGACTCTTCCGGGATCAACGTCAGGCGGGCCGCGCGAGACCGAGCCGCGCCAGCGCCTCGCCAGAATCTCGGCCAGGAGATCGTCGAGTCGGACGCCCCAGAAGCTCGGCGATGATGCCGAACGAGCCGTCGGGCGCGAAGGTCGGCAGAGGATTGATCTCGAGGAAGTGAGGCCGGCCGCCGCGGTCCAGCCGGAAGTCGGCGCGGGCGAAGTCGCGACACTCGAGCGCCTCGAACGCCCGCCGGCCGAGCGCCACGAGCTCGGCCTCGAGCGCGGGATCGAGGGCGCCGGGCGTGACGTGGCGCCAGCCTCCGGGCGGCGGCGGGTGGCGCTCGATCGCGTGGGCGCCGATGCCGGTCGAGGCCTCGAGCGCCCGCTGGAGCGTGGGCAGCGCCCGGGGCGGTCCGTGGCCTACCAGCGTGACGGTGTACTCCGGCCCCTCGAGGAACGCCTCGACCAGGGCCGGCTGGGCGTACGTCGCGACGATGCGCGCGACCTCGCGCACCAGGGCCTCGCGGCTCTCGACCCGCGAGCTCGGCCCGATCCCCTTCGCGGTCCCCTCCCACCGAGGCTTGACGAAGAGCGGGAACGGCGCCGGAAGGTCGCCGCGGGCCGCCTCAACCGGCGAGGCGAGACTCACGTGCGGCGGCACCGGAACGCCGGCCGCGGCGACCACGCGGTGCGCCCAGAGCTTGTCGAGCGTCGTCGACAGCGTGAGAGCATCGGAGCCGAGAGTGGGGACGCCCGCCATCTCGCACAGCACGGGGACCCACGCCTCGCGGTTCCGCGGGCCGTAGCCCTCGGCAATCGTGAGGACCGCGTCGAGGGCGGGCGTTCGCCCCTGCCCCACCGCCCCGAGCACGGCGTGCGGGTTGCCGAGCCGCACCGGCTCGTGCCCCAGGCGGCGCAGCGCCGCCTCCAGCACGAGGACGGTGGCCTCCGGCTCGTACTCCACCTCGGCGTCGGGCGGGTCGCCCGGACGGAGCGGGTAGCTGCCGAAGAGATCGTAGGCGAGCCCGATCCGGAGCGGCACGTCCGGTAGGTTACGAGACCGTCACCCGCGCCGCAAACCGCGGGCGCCGGCTCAGGCCTCGGGGAGGCCGTGCTCCAAGCGCGGGAATCCCCAGAAGGACGGCTCGGGGTGGAGGCGCACTCCGAAGCGGTCCAGGACGCCGTCGCGGACGCGCCGCGCGACGCGCACGACGTCGGCCGCGCGCGCGCCGTCGCGGGCCACGATGGCCAGCGTGTGACGCGTCGAGATGCCCGCCGGCCCGTCCACGTAGCCTCGCGTGAACCCGGCGCGCTCGACCAGCCACGCAGCCGCGAGCTTCACGCGCGCCCCGCCCGGCTCCGGCCACTTCGGCATCGCGGCATCCCCGGCGGCGGCCGCGATGCGCTCCGCCTCCGCCGCCGAGACCACCGGGTTCACGAAGAAGGACCCGCAGCTGCGCCGATTCGGGTCGGCGGTGTCGAGGACCATGGACTTCGCGCGGCGCACGGCGAGCACGCTCTCCCGCACGTCCATGAGGGTCGGGCGCTCGATCGCGCGAGCGGCCAGGTGCCGCTCCAGCTCCGCGTAGCGGACCGATGGCGGCCCTCCCGGCCGGAGGCGGTAGGTCACGCCGAGGATCACGTGGCGATCGGGCGTCCCGCTCTTGAACGCGCTGTCACGGTAGCCGAACCCGCATGCCGCCGGGGCCAGCGTCACGATCTGGCGGGTGGCCCGATCGAGCGCGCGCACGGCCGCGATCGTGTTGCTCACCTCCTGGCCGTAGGCGCCGACATTCTGGATCGGCGTCGCGCCGACGAGGCCGGGGATACCGCTCAGGCACTCGAGCCCGGCCCAGCCCCGCTCGACGGCGTAGCGGACCACGTCGTCCCATGGCTCGCCGGCCGCCGCGGTCAGCTCGACCGCCGGGCCGAGCTCGCGCGCGGAGAGGCCCCGGAGGGCGACGCGGAGCACGAGGGCGTCGACGCCCGCATCGGAGACGACCAGATTGGAGCCGCCGCCGAGGACGCGGAGCGACAGCCCCCGCGCCTCGGCCACGGCGAGCGCGGCGAGGACCGCCGCCTCGTCGCGCGCCTCCACGTACCAGCGCGCCGGGCCGCCGACCCCCATCGTGGTCAAGGGCGCGAGCGCCACGCTCTCACGCGGCACGATGCGCGCATCCCGCTCCCGCTCCACTCGGTCCCGCGCCTCCGGCGTCACGTAGATGTCCTCGAGATCGAGGTCCGACATGGCCGCGGCCAGGGCGCCGAGACGGTCGCCCAGCGGCGCCCGAGCGTCGATGAGGATGAACTCGCGTCCGTCGACGACGCAGCGGCCCCCGCCACGCGCGGGAGGCGTCTGGAAGGGCTCGATCCGGACCTGGACGCCGAGGCGGGCCGCGACCCGCACCAGCTCCTCGAGAAGGTCCCGGTCATCCACCCTCGCGTCGTCCTCTCGCGGTGTCGGGAGCTCCGCGCCGTGACCGATCTATAGCATGGTGTCGTCGGACGGCCGGCGCGTGCCGACCCGGGACTCAGTCGAGCGATACGACGCCCTCGGCGGCGGCCGCCTCCCACGCGAGCCGCGGGATCTGGGTCGCCAGCTTCCCGCCGCTCACGTCGATCATCGTCCCCGTGATGTAGCCGGCCAGGTCCGAGGCCAGGAAGCAGATGAGGTTCGCCACCTCGCGGGCCTCCCCCCATCGCCGGAACGTCAGCGTGTCGAGCAGGCGCCGCTGTCGCTCCTGCGGGAGCCGCGTGAACCCGTTGATCTCCGTCGGGATCATCCCGGGCGCGTAGCAGTTCACCGTGATGTTCCACGGCCCGAGCTCTCCCGCCAGTGCGCGCGTGAAGTAGTGCACCCCCGCCTTGGATGCGGCGTACGCGCCGCTGCCCGTGATGGGGAGGATGGCCGCGAAGGACGCGGCGTTGATGATCCGGCCGGAGCGCTGGCGCTTCATCGCGGGGATCACGGCCTGGCACATCAGGAACGTGCCCTTCAGGTTGACGTCGAGGTTGAGATCCCACGACTCCTCGGACAGGGTCTCGATCGCGCCGCCCGGCGCGACGCCGGCGTTGTTGACGAGCACGTCGACCCGGCCGAACGTCTTGACCACGTCGTCGACGATCGCCTGCGTGCGCGCGCGGTCCCTGACGTCGCAGATGTGCTGCCGGCCGATCCACCCCTCCCGCCTGAACACGTCGGCCACGTCGTCGAGGAGCTCCGGGCGGACGTCGGTGACCACCGTGAGGGCCCCCTCGCGCCCGAGGGTCTCCGCGATCTCGCGGCCGATGCCGCGGCCCGCGCCGGTGACGATTGCGACCTTGCCTTTGAGGGCGATCTCCATCTACGGGTCCTCCGTGGGCTCGAGACGACGCCTCGAGTAAGTCTGGGACTCGGTGACGACGCGGTCGACGCGGTGGTCGCCCGCGAGGACGGGCACCGCGGGAACGACCTGGAGCTCGAAGGCCGCCGCCACCAGCGGCGGGAGGGCCGACGCCCAGGCCGCGAGAAGGCGGTCGTAGTAGCCAGCGCCGTAGCCGAGGCGTCCCCCGTCGGGGTCGAAGGCGACGCCGGGCACCAGGATGAAGTCGATGTCGGCTGGCGCCGCGAGACCGCAGTGCGCCGGGTCGGGCTCGGGAATCCCCCAGGTGCCCGGCCGGAGGTCCGTCTCGAGGCTCGCGACCCGGTAGAGCACGAGCCGTCGCCCCTCGCGGTCGACGCGGGGCAGGACGAGAGCCCGACCGCTCGCCAGCACCTCATCGAGGAACGGGCGCGTGTCCAGCTCGCTCCCGAACGACGCGAAGCCGAGCACTACGCGCGCCCGGCGGAAGGCGTCCAGCACCTCGATCCGATCGAGCGCGGCCCGGGAGAGGCGGGCTCGGTCGAGCGGGCCGAGCGCGTCGCGACGCGCCAGTATCGTCCGCCGCAGCGTGGCCTTGGCGGTGACGGTGGCAGGACGCGGATCGAGCTCCCGACCGGCATGGGCCACGGTCGCCAGCGTACGCCACCCTCGCGCCGCGTGCCATCGGTCGGGCGACTGCGGCGGCTCAGTCCCGCGAGAACGCGATCCAGGTCGAGCGCGCCACGGCCCGGACGGCGCCGCCGTCGCCGAGAATCGCCGAGGCCGCGAAGCGCTTCCGGCCCTCGCCGCCCAGCGCCCATCCGAGCACGACGCAGCGCTCTCCCGGGGACACCGGATCCACAAGCCGCGCCGCGAGCTCGCCCAGGACGCTCGGGCGTCCGTCGGCGTCGATGATCGCGGCCCATCCGCTCGGACAGTCCAGCGCGGCCCACAGGAACTCCGGCCGCACCGCGCCCCCGCCGTCCGTCAGCGTTTCGTCCGGAATCCAGGGCGCGGCGACAAGTCGCCGCCCGGGCACAGGACCCGCGAAGATCCGGAGCCCGTCTCCTGCCGCGCGGGCGGGCCCGCACCCGAAGCAGCGCCTGAACATGTGCTCGCCGAACCCGGGATATCCTCGCGACGCGGACTCCGCCTCGACGAAACTGACGACGCCCGGCACGACGAGGTCAATCTCGGCCGGCGTCCCGGTGGCGACGAGAGCTTCCCCGTCGAGGAGCGTCACCTCGCTGCCGCTCCGCCGCATGTCCAGGCGCCGGCCAAGCGGCGGCGGCCGGTGGAGCCGCACGCGCGCCGGTCCCTCCAGGAAGCTCGCGACCACGCCCGAGACGTAGCCGCCGTGCCCCGAGTCCGGGGGGCCGTTGAAACGCGGATCGATGGTCACGTCCATCGCGCCTAGATTAGCGAACGCGCGACTCCGGCCGAAGCCCAGAATCCCCGATGGGTGCTCCTACCTGCTGTCGAGGTAGTGCCGGATGACTCGCCACTCGACCCGGAGATGGGGCGGCCGCCGCGACGTCGAGCCGTGCTGTGGCGACGGCCGCCCCCCAATTCCAGCGAGTGACGGTCAGCTCACCGTGGGGAGTCGACCGACTTGCGCATCGACGGGTCGCCGTCCCGGGGAAGCAGCGGGAGCCCCGCGGGCCGCGTGACCTCCAGGGCCAGGACGTTCGACCCCTTTCCCGACGTGTCGGTCACGCGCACCTCCTCGCTGATGCTGGAGTTGCTGCCGAAGAAGAGGCAGGCCGTGATGGTGATCGTACCGGAGCGCGTGCCGGACATCGTGACCCCCGGAGACGGAAGGGGCAACGAGAACGTGGCCGCGCCCCCAAGCGCGGCCGTGGTCCGGTTGTCCACCACCCCGCCGCGGAGATTGCCGTCCGCATCCACGTAGTCGAAGCTCAGGTTCTCGATGGTGCCGCGATTCTGGTTGGGGAGCGTGCAGCCCGCCCCCGGCCCGAAGGACACCCGAAGATTGGTGATCATCGGGGCATTCGGGTCGGTCACGGTGGCCGGCTGCGACGCGTTGCCGCCGCCGCCGCCCCCCTTGCCGCACGCGACGCCCAGAAACAGCAGCGAGAGGAGTCCCAGGCTCCCGAGCACTCTCGTTCTCATCGCCCTCGTCCTTTCTGGCGGCAGGACCCGGCGCGCCGGCGTCCGGCCGGTTGGCGAACCCCCGATTCGCGTGGCGCGGACCCGCGCCAGCCGGGACGGACACAGGGCGAGAACGATGCCATCGGCGGGCGGCAGCGAAATCAACAGGTTACGTCCGGCGCGGAGTGCGACGCGTCGTGGGGCGCCGGCGGTGGGTGGGGCAAGGCTCGGCAGTCCGGGCCCCGGGTTGGCGCTCGTGCGGTTTGCGTGTACCGTTCAACGGCGAGCGGCAGTCGAGCGCGGCTCCAACCTTCTCGAACGTCAGAGGATTGGCGGATGAGCTCCGGACTCGAGGATCGCTTCCAGACACTTCACGAGATCGTGGCGGCCGCGCGGCGCGCGCTGGCGCCGGGCCCCTGGGACTACCTCGTGGGCGGCACCGAGACGGAGACCACGCTCCGGCGGAACCGCCAGGCGCTCGACTCGGTCGCGTTCCGCCCGCGCGTCCTTCGCGACGTCTCCGCGGTCGAGACCACGGCGACCTGGTTCGGTCAGCGGGTGCGCCTCCCGGTGATGCTGGCCCCCATCGGCTCCATCGAGTCGTTCACGCCGGGCGGCGCGGCGACCGCCGCGAAGGCCGCGGGCCGCTTCGGCATCCCGCAGATGCTGAGCTCCGCGTGCAATCCCGGTCTCGAGGCCACCGCCCAGGCCGCCGACAACCTCCGCATCTTCCAGCTGTACGTCCGCGGCGACGACGCCGTGGTCGACGAGTGGGTGCGGCGCGCGCGGGACCACGGCTATCGGGGCTTCTGCCTCACCGTGGACAGCGCGTACTACAGCCGCCGCGAGCGCGATCTCGCGCGCCGCTTCGTCAAGCCCTGGCGGGCCTCGGCGACCGGCCTCCAGTACCAGCAGGGCCTGTCCTGGGACCAGGTGAAGCGCTTCAAGGACGCCCACCCGGACGTGCCGCTGGTCTTGAAGGGCATCGCGACCGCGGAGGACGCGGACATCGCGTGCGGCCACGGGGTCGAGGTCGTCTACGTCTCGAACCACGGCGGGCGTCAGCTCGATCACGGCCGCGGGAGCCTCGCCGTCCTGCCCGAGGTCGTCAAGGCGGTCGGCGGCCGCGCCCGGGTGTGGATCGACGGAGGCTTCGTCCGCGGCACGGACATCGTGAAGGCCATCGCCCTCGGCGCCGACGTCGTCGGGCTCGGGCGCATCGGCTGCATGGGGCTGGCCGCGGCCGGCGACTCGGGCCTCGTCCGCGTGCTGGAGCTCCTCGAGGAGGAGGTGCGCCTCTGTCTCGGGCTCCTGGGCGTCACGCGCTGGGACCAGCTCGACGCGAGCTACCTCCACGCCGAGACGCCCGTCGCGCTCCCGTCGGCCCTGAGCGCGTTCCCGCTCCTCGACCTCGACGCCGACCGCTACTGAGCGGTCCCGCCTTGACCTCGACTCCCCCGCCGTCTCCGAGATCAAAGTCGGGGTCAGGCCCTGAGTTTGACCGCCGCGCCCTCACGGCCGGAAATCAAAGTCTGGGCCTGACCCCGACTTTGACTTTCGCGCGGGCCTGACCCCGTGTACCGCGTGGGCTCGGACATCGGCGGCACCTTCACCGACCTGATCCTCGCCAGCGAGGACGGCCGGACGTTCCAGGTCGGCAAGGTCCTCACCACCCCCGACCGGCCGGACGACGCCGTGATCGCGGGGATCGAAGCCGTCCTCGGCGCGGCGCACGTGCCCGCCGGCGAGGTGACCCACGTCCTCCACGGCACCACGCTCTTCACGAACGCCCTCATCGAGCGCAAGGGCGCGCGGACCGCCCTCGTCACGACCAAGGGCTTCCGCGACGCCGTGGAGATCGCCCGCGAGCATCGCTACGACATGTACGACCTCTACATGCAGCGGCCGCGGCCGATCGCGCCGCGCCACCTCCGCTTCGAGATCGACGAGCGGGTCCTGGTCGACGGCACCGTGAGGCACCCCATCGATCCCGACGAGGTCCGGCGCCTCGCCGAGCGCCTCCGCGCCGAGCGGATCGAGGCGGTGGGCGTGTGCCTGCTCCATGCGTACGCGAATCCGGCCCACGAGCGCCTGGTGGGGCGGATCCTCCGCGAGGCCCTCCCGGAGGTCGCGGTGACGCTGTCGAGCGAGCTCGTGCCGGAGATCCGCGAGTACGAGCGCACCTCCACGACGCTCGCCAACGTCTACGTGCAGCGCCTGGCGCAGCGCTACCTGGGGCGGCTCGGCGACCGGCTCCGCGGGATCGGCGTCGGCGGGGGGCTCTTCATCATGCAGTCGAACGGCGGCCTCTGCGAGGCCGAGACGGGCGGCCGCTATCCCGTCCGGCTCATCGAGTCCGGCCCCGCCGCCGGCGCCCTCGCCGCCGCCCACCACGGCGTGCTCCTCGGCCACAAGGACCTCCTCTCCTTCGACATGGGCGGCACCACCGCCAAGGCGTGCGTGATCGCGGACGGCGAGCCGCTGGTCTCGCCGGAGTTCGAGGTCGACCGCCGCTACCACTTCAAGAAGGGCAGCGGGCTCCCGATCAAGGTCCCGGTCATCGAGATGATCGAGATCGGCACCGGCGGAGGCTCCATCGCCCGCGTGGACGCGCTGCGCCGGCTCGTGGTGGGGCCGGAGAGCGCGGGCGCCCGCCCCGGTCCCGTGTCCTACGGCCTCGGCGGCGCCGAGCCGACCGTGACCGACGCCGACCTCGTGCTCGGCTATCTCGACCCCGACTTCTTCCTCGGCGGCCAGATGCGGCTCGACCGGGACGCGGCGCGGCGCGCGATCGCCGAGCGGGTGGCGCAGCCCCTCGGGCTCGATCCCGTCGAGGCCGCGTGGGGCATCCATCAGCTCGCCAACGAGAGCATGGCGGGCGCCGCGCGCATCCACGCGATCGAGCGCGGCAAGGACGCGGAGCGGTTTCCGATCTTCGCCTTCGGCGGCGCCGGGCCCGTGCACGCCTTCGGCGTGGCCCGCATCCTCCGGAGCCCCAGCGTGATCTACCCGCTGGGCGCCGGCGTCATGTCGGCGGTGGGCTTCCTGGTCGCGCCCCTGTCGTTCGACTTCGTCCGGACGCTCCCCGGCCCACTCGACGCGCTCGACTGGAAGGCCGTGGCGCGGGCGGTCTCGGAGATGGAGTCCGAGGGCCTGGCCATCCTCGGCCGGACGATCCCCGCCGAGCGCGTGCGCTTCCGCCGGTTCGCCGACATGCGCTACCGGAAGCAGGGCTACGAGATCCGCGTGCCGATCCCGGACGGCCCCCTCGAGGCCTCGCGGCGGGACGAGGTCCGCGCGGCCTTCGAGACCGCCTACCGCGCGGTCTACGGCCACACGGTCCGCGACGCCCCCATCGAGGTCGTGTCCTGGCGCGTCGTCGCCCAGGGACCCCGGCCCGAGCTCCGGCTCCCGACGAGCGCCGGCGCGGGCCGGGACCCGCGGGCCGCGCTGAAGGGCGAGCGCCGCGTCTACCTCCCCGACGCGCGGGGGTACGGCGACGTGCCGGTCTACGATCGGTACGCGCTGGGGGCCGGCGCGGCGCTCGAGGGACCCGTGATCATCGAGGAGCGGGAGTCCACCGTCGTCGTGACCGCGGCGGCGAAGATCCGCGTCGACGACCACTCGAACGTGCTCGTGGAGATGCCGCCGGCCGCCTGAGCCGCGCCCGAGGAGCCGCGATGGAGCAGATCACCCTCGACATCCTCTGGAACCGGCTGGTCGCGACGGTGAACGAGCAGGCCGCCGCCCTCATGCGCTCCTCGTTCACGTCCATCGTGCGGGAGTCCGGCGACCTCTCCGCGGGCGTCTTCGACCGCCGAGGGCGCATGATCGCCCAGGCGGTCACCGGGACGCCGGGCCACATCAACTCGATGGCGACCGGGATGGTCCACTTCCTCACCCGCTTCCCCGTCGACACCCTCCGGCCCGGCGACGTGCTCGCCACGAACGACCCCTGGAAGACGGCGTCCCAGCTGAACGACATCACGGTGGCGACGCCGGTCTTCCGCAACGGCCGTGTCGTCGCCTTCTTCGCGAACACGTGCCACGCCCTCGACATCGGCGGGCGAGGCCTGTCGGCCGACGCCCGCTCGGTGTTCGAGGAGGGGCTCAGCATCCCGATGATGAAGCTCCACGACGCCGGCCGGCCCGTCGAGGCGCTCTACGAGCTGATCGCGGCCAACGTGCGCACGCCCGAGGAGGTCCTGGGCGACCTCCACTCCCAGGTCGTCGGCAACGAGGTGGGCGCGCGGCAGCTGATCCGGTTCCTCGACGAGTTCGGGCTGGCCGACATCGAGGCGCTGGCCGACGAGATCGTCACGCGCTCGGAGCGGGCCATGCGCGAGCGGATCGCCGCCCTGCCCGACGGCGAGTACCGCTACGGGCTCACCATCGACGGCTTCGAGCAGCCCATCGAGATCCGCGCGGCCGTCCGCGTCCACGGCGACGAGCTGACGGTCGACTTCGCCGGCAGCTCGGGCCCGGTCCCGCTCGGCGTCAACGTGGCGCTCAACTACACGCGGGCCTACACCACGTACGGCATCAAGTGCGTCATCTCCCCGGACGTGCCGAACAACGAGGGCAGCTTCCGCCCGGTGCACGTCACCGCGCCGGAGGGCTCCATCCTGAACGCGCGCTTCCCGGCCGCCGTGGCGGGCCGCCACCTGGTCGGCCACTTCCTGCCCTCCGCCGTCATGGGCGCGCTCGCGCAGGCGTTGCCGAACCGGGTGATGGCGCCGGGCTTCGACGGGCTCTGGGACACGCAGATCACGGGCGTCGAGCGCGGGACGAGCCGCCACTTCTCGTTCACCTGGTTCTCGGCGGGAGGCACCGGCGCGCTCCGCGGCCAGGACGGGCTCTCGGCCACCGCGTATCCGAGCGGCGTCGCGGGCGTGGCGGCCGAGGTGATCGAGACGCTGGCGCCGGTCGTCCTCCGCCGGCGCGAGCTCCGCCCCGACTCGGGCGGCGCCGGCACCTTCCGCGGCGGCCTGGGACAGGTCATGGAGATCGAGGTCCTGACCGACGAGCCCTACGTCTTCTCGGGTCTCTACGAGCGGACGCGCCACGCGGCGCCGGGCCTCCAGGGCGGCGGCCCGGGCGCCTGCGGCCACATCGCAACGAGCAACGCGCGTCGCGCTGCCGCCGAAGATCAGCACGCTCGTCCCTCCCGGACACCGTCGTGACCGTGCGAGCTGCCGGGGGGCGGGGGCTACGGCCCCCCGGCGGCGCGCGATCCCGAGCGCGTGCTGGAAGACGTCCGCGAGGGCTACGTCTCCCCCGAGCGGGCACGCGAGGACTATCTCCTCGCCTCGGCGTGGTCATCGATCCGGTCACGCTCGGCGTCATCCCGGCAGAGACGGCGAAGTACCGCGCGACGATGGCGCCGGAAGCGCCCGGCGCCCCCGCCGGCCCCGGTCCCGGCCGCCAGCCGTGAAAGCTCAGGAGAACGCCCATCCGGACCCGATCGGGGAGGCTGGTGGGGGCGACGTCGTTCTCCTCTCGCCGGACGAGGATCTGGATCGCCCCCGGTTCACGTTCCCCGGCGCTGAGTCCTTCCACCGGTTGTTGCCGGTGCATGCCGGCTCGGCGCGGTCGCCCACTATCAGTCCTGGGCCCCCGTGAGCCGACGCCGCGAGTGCCCTGATCTCGGCGCGATCTCGGGCCGCCGGGGCTCGAAGTCGGACTCCGACGTCGACGGCGCGAATCCCTCGTCGGTTGACGCGGTCGCCGGCGCATCAGTAGCTCGCCGAGTCGGCTCCGGGCCCGCGCACGCACCAGGCCCTCGCGGTGCTCCCCGCCGACAGCGGCCTCGAGGGATTATGACCGGCGCCGCTGAAAGTGAACCCTAGCGTCACGGCGGGATCGGATAGTCGCACGGTGGCCGACCAGTAGAGATCGCTAGGGTCTGTGCGGACGTCGAGGAACGGGTGGCCGGCCGGCAGCACCTGGTTCACCACGAGGCTGTTGAGCTCGTGAATCGATGGCAAGCGCCACCCGTGCCGTCCGCCCGTGCTCACGTTGAGACACGAATCGAGGTCGTCGATCGCGGCGGCGTCGCGTGAGGAGAACGGCTCGGACGCCGGCGCCCGCTGCCAGATGAGCTGGGTCTCCTTGTCGAGGACGGCGGCGGCGTCGAAGGCGTCGAGCACGACGAAGCGCTTGCTCGCCTGGTCGATCCGCTGGTCCCAAGCGCGCAGGTCGAGGGCCTCGGCAGCCGTGCCCGAGAGACCAAGCGCGGTAAGGGCGCCCGCGACGAATCGGGCGATTGGATTCGTGATTCTACAGGTCATCGGTCGATCTCCTTGGCGTTGCCGGGGGCCTCCGCCCCCGGGCTCGAGGCTCCAGGGAAGGCTCCGGGTCGGTCCGTTCGTGGGCCGCGCCCGCCAGCATCCGGAGAAGGACGCGGCCGAGGTGCTCCACTCGCTCCACCCGGACCTTCTCGCCCGTCCGCACGCGTTCGACGAGGGCGGTGAGCCCACCCCGCTCGCCGCGCGTGAGCCGAACGATGAATGTCGCCTGCTCGCCCGCCTCCGCCGTCCATTCCCGCACCATGGCGCCGTTCCGCCGAGCCCGCGTTCAGTCGATGCCGTCGAATCCCCTGCCCCCACGGACGCACCAGGGTGCGACGTCATCCACGGTGGACTTGTCCTTCTCGGCGATCTCGGCATCGGAGTCGCTGCCCACGGTATAGACGCGGGACGGATCCGTCGGAGATCCGGTCGTCGACCAGAAGCGGAAAAAGCCGAAGGGGCTGGGGAACGGCGGCGAGATCGGCAGCAGCGTCGTCAGCTCTTCGACCGAGGGCAGGCGCCAGCCGCCACGCGCCGAGACGCCCCCGACGGTGAGCGCAGCGCAATGGATGAATGCATCCTTCCACTCCACGAACACCTCGGAAGGGGATGCGGCCCAGACGAGCCCCGTCTCCCGATCCAGATACGCGCCGACGGTTCCGCCGAGGCCGACAAAGCGAGGCGCGAATCGCTTGCTCGGATCCGCGATCCTCACATCCCACGTGGAAACGGATCCGACGGCTCAGCGGCTTCGACGCGCGGGACGTAGGAGGCGACGCCGAGCGCCACCACCGGCACGAGGAACGCGAGCACAAGCATCGCAAGGCCACGTCGAGCATTCATCGGACATCTCCTTGTCTTCTCGTAGGGCATGGGTCGTCGGATCAAAACGCCGGGGTCGCGCCGCGCGGACTACATCGCGAGTCCGAGAGCCGACTACCCGACGACGGCGAGTTCTTGCCGATCTTATCGCGTGGCCTCCTGTTGCGGAGAGTGGGTGCAAGCCGCATTCGTGATGGGCCGGGACCTCGGTGGATCTCCGTGGCGTGGCCGGGGGAGCCGCCCCCGGCTCGAGGGTCGCGCGGAGACTCCGACCTCTGTGCGGCCGGAGCCCGCGTCTTCCGCGTTCGGGAAAGGGCGCGTCCCGGGTGCTCCGCTCGCTGCACCTCGGTCTTCTCGCCCGTCCGCGCGCGCTCGGCGAGGCCGGTGAGCCCACCGCGCGCGCCGCGCGTCAGCCAGACGATGAAGGTCGCGGCCTCGCCCGCTTCCGCGGCCCATTCCCGCGTCATGGCACCGTTCTACCGGTCCCTCGTTTCCGGTACGTGGCGGCTAGCGTTCTAAGTAGCGTTCCCAACGGACCGGGACGGGCCCTGAACCGGAACGGGAGTCAGAGACCTCCTGCCCGGCGGTGTGCTACCGGGCGGGCCGAAGTCCGCGAACAGCTCGACAAACTTCTCGAACACGCCCGCCGTCGGGTCCTGGCCGTCCGGCGCGTCGATGTCGGCATATCCGTAGAGCCGACCGCCACCGATCGGAAGCAGCAGGAATGCCCGGTCCCGACCGAGCATCACGGTCCACGCTCCGATCGGGGGTCCGCCCTCGAGCTCCCTTTTAACCGGCCGGCCGGAGCCGGCGCTCGAGCACCTCCATCGCGGCGAGGGCGTGGCCCGAGCCCTCCAGGACTAGCGGCGCCTGGCCCACCTGACCGACGGCCCGGCCACACCCTCGCGATGAGCGGCCGCTACCGCGAGGCGGACGAGACCGGGGAGCGGGCCGTCGCGGCCGCGCAGGTCTTCGCGGATCCGCGGCTCGAAGCGTATGCCCGCGCGGGGCTCAGCATGAGCCGCTACGCCCTCGGCGAGTACCGTCGGTCCATCGACGACGCCCGCCTGGCGCTCCACGCGCTCGAAAAGGACCCGAACGGGACCCAGAGTCTCTCGATCGGCATCCCCCCCGAGATCAGCGCCCGCGCCTGGATGTCGACGTCGTTCTCGAGGATCGGCGATTTTCAGGATGCCGCCCGCTGGGCCATGGAGGCCGTGGCGGTCGCCGAGGCCCGCGGCGACCCGCGCGGCCGCGTGGTCGCCTACCACTGCCTGGGGAATGCGCGGCATGCCCAGGGGGAGCTGGACAGCGCCGTGGCGCTCTACGAGAACGCTCTCGCGCTCTGCGAGGACCGCCCCCTCGCGTGGTACGCCTCGCGGGTGCTCGCCGCGCTCGCGTTCGCTCACGCGCTGCGCGGTGACCTCGGGCGCGCCCTACCCCTCCTCGAGCGCGCTCTCGACGACGCCCAATCGACCGCCGTGATCCTCGATCACACCCGCGGGCTGAACTATCTCGCCGCGACGCTCTCCTGGGCCGGTCGCACGGAGGAGGCGGGGCGGTTGGCCGAGCGGGCGCTCGATCTGGCGCGGAGCCGCGCAGAGCACGGGGACGAGGCATGAGCCCACGAGGCCCTGGGCCAGGTGGCCCTGGCGAGCGACGCCGCGGCGGACGAGATCGCCCTGGAACACTTCCAGGCCGCTCTCGAGCTCGCCGAGCGGCTCGACATGCGTAACCTCGAGGCCCGGTGTCACCTCGGTCTGGGCCAAGCGCACCAGCGGGCCGGCCGGCTCGCGGAGGCCCGCGCGCAGCTCGCCCGCGCCGCCGAGCGATTCCAGGAGCTCGGGATGCGCTCGTGGCGAGCGCGCGCCGATGTCGCCCTCGCCGCGCTCGGGTAGGACCGTCGACGCTCACTAGGCCGTCGATCGGTCGGTCGTGTTGTGCGAGCCCCAGCATCGTCTCGCCCACCACCGGACGGCGCCGTCAGCCGTGCCACAAGATCGCCGTGGCGCACGCTCGCGCCCTCGGCGCCCACGCGAGCTTCTACCGACCGAGCCGTCGAGGCACTCGGTGGTGTCGTCCACTCGCTTCGGGCACCGCGGCGCTATCGCCCCGCCAGCCGCGCCACCAGCGGCGCGGCCCGGTCGAGCTGCCGGTCCGAGACGACGTAGTAGGAGAAGCCGTAGCGAGCGCGGCGCTCCTCCATCTGCTCCGCGATGTCGTCCAGCGAGCCGATGAAGACCGAGGGCATCGCGAGCACGTCCGCCGGCGTCACGCCGTTCCAGCCCCGCGCGGCGATGAGCTCGGCGGCCGCGCGCTCGCGGTCCTTCTCCAGCACGAGGGTCGGGATCAGGCTGAGCTCGATGTCCGAAAAGCGCGAACCGGCGCCCTCCCGCACCCAGCCAAGCTTCTCCTGGACGGAGGCCGCCGAGCGCTCGGACGGATCGTCTACCACGGTGCCGGTGGCGACGGAGGTCGTCAGGATCCCCACGATGTCGGCCACGCGCCCCGCCAGCGCCAGGACGCGCCGGCGCCCGCCGCCGATCAGGATCGGCGGCCGGGGCCGCTGGGCAGGCTTCGGGTACCCATCGAGATCGGTCACCGTGTAGTGCTTGCCCGCGAACGAGAACGGGCCGGGGCCGAACAGGCCTCCGAGGATGTGCACCGTCTCCTCGAGGCGCTCGATCCGGGTCCCGGCCGACTCGAACGGGATGCCGGCGCCGTCGTACTCGCGCCGGAGCCAGCCGGCTCCGAGCCCGAGCTCGAGGCGCCCGCCGGACAGGAGATCCAGGGTGGCCGCCTCCTTGGCGAGCATCACCGGATGGCGATAGTCCACCGCCAGGACCATCGTGCCGAGGCGGAGGCTCGACGTCGCCCCGGCCGCGCTGGCGAGGCCGATGAGGGGCGCCGGCTGATCTCCGAAGAAGTCCGGCACGACGTGGTCCCGGATCAGGAAGGTCGAGAAGCCGAGCTCCTCGATCCTCCGGATGTGCCCCGCCCACTTCACGGGCGACTGCGGGTCCTCGTGGATCACCCCGAACCGGAACCGCCGGGCGTGCGCCACGCGGCCGCTCCCGTCTCGCCCTACGCTGCGCGCAGGAAGCCGTGGTGGCGGCTCACCGGGTACTCCGCCCGCGGGACGAAGACCACCTCGACGCTCTGTCCGCCCTGGCCCAGCGCCTGACGCGCGATCTCCGTCAGCCGGCCCGCCAGCGCGAGCTGCTGGGGACCGAGGCCGATCGTCACCGTCCACGACCGGCCGCGGTGGCGCGCCACGGTGGGCGCGACGACCGCCCCGAGCGCGGCGTGCACCGCGTCCGTCACGTGCACCTGGGCGACCACGCGCCCGAGGCGGCGCCGCTCGGCCTCATCGATCAGCCACTGCGCGGCCCATGCGAACCCAAGAGCTCCGGAAAGAAGCGCGACCAGCGTCACCAAGGTCAGCATCGGAGCCTCCACCAGGCCTGCCGCGCGAGCAGCGCGTGGTCCGCCGCGCCGGCCAGCCGGACGTTCTTCTCGACACCGCGCAGGGCATCCGCCGTCTCAGCGGCTCGGGCGAGCCTGCACTCCCGTCGCCCACTTCGCGATGGCGAGACCCATCCGGACCACGCCCGCCACCAGGAAGGACACGACGAAGGCGCCCACCGTGGTCAAGACGCCCACGAGGATCATCCCCGCCACCCCTGCCACTTGGAAGTCCGTGAAGTCCATGCCCATGGCCCCCTTCTGGTTCCTGTGACACCGGAGGGGCGGGTCCGTGAAAGCCGAGGGGCCGGCTGAAACGACGGAGCGAGGGAGGTACGGCCAGCCAGGCTACGGGGACCCCGAAGGCCCCCGATCCGGGGGGCGTTACCGGGAGGTGGCGGGTGGACCTTTCTCGATCTTGGCCCAGGTGTCCCGGAGCCCCACGGTGCGGTTCACCACGAGGTGGCCGGGGGTCGAGTCGGGGTCGACCGAGAAGTAGCCCAGCCGCTCGAACTGGAACCGGCTGCCGGCCTTGGCGCCGGCCAGGCTCGGCTCCACCCGCGCGTCCGGGACGATCTCCATCGACGCCGGGTTGAGGAACGCGGTGAAGTCCTGGCCATCCGGCCCGTCGCCGGGGTCGGGCCGCGTGAACAGGCGGTCGTAGAGGCGCGCCTCCGCGGCGACCGCGTGCGCCGCCGAGACCCAGTGGATCGTCCCCTTCACCCGGCGACCCTCGCCGGCCTGCCCGCCGCGGCTCGCCGGGTCGTAGGTGCAGCGCACCTCCACGATCTCGCCGGTGCGCTCGTCCTTGACCACGCTCGTGCAGCGAACGATGTAGGCGTAGCGGAGCCGGACCTCGTTGCCCGGGAACAGCCGGAAGTACTTGGGCGGCGGCACCTCGCGAACGTCGTCGCGCTCGATCCAGAGGACGCGCGAGAACGGCACGGTCCGGACGCCCATCGCCGGGTCCTCGGGGTTGTTGACGGCTTCGAGCTCCTCGACCTGCCCCTCGGGGTAGTTCTCGATCACCAGCTTGACCGGCCGGAGCACCGCCATGACCCGGGCCGCACGGCGATTCAGGTCCTCCCTGACGCAGTGCTCGAGCAGCGCGAGGTCGACGAGGCTGTTGGCCTTGGCGACCCCGATGCGCTCCGAGAAGTCGCGGATCGCCTCCGGCGTGTAGCCGCGGCGGCGGAGGCCGGCGAGCGTGGGCATCCGCGGATCGTCCCAGCCCCGCACGTGCCCCTCCTGGACCAGGCGGAGCAGCCGGCGCTTGCTCATGACGGTGTATCCGAGGTTGAGGCGCGCGAACTCGATCTGCTGCGGGTGGTAGATCCCGAGCGCCTCGCAGACCCAGTCGTAGAGCGGGCGGTGGTCCTCGTACTCGAGCGAGCAGAGGGAGTGCGTGACCCGCTCGATCGAGTCCGACAGGGGATGCGCGTAGTCGTACATCGGGTAGATGCGCCAGCCGTCCCCGGTCCGGTGGTGCGCCACATGCCGGATCCGGTAGAGCGTCGGGTCGCGCATGTTCATGTTGGGCGACCCCATGTCGATCTTGGCCCGCAGGACGCGCGCGCCGTCGGGGAACTCCCCCGCCCGCATCCGGCGGAACAGGTCGAGGTTCTCCTCCACCGGACGGTCGCGGTACGGGCTGTTGCGCCCCGGCTCGGTCAGCGTGCCGCGGTACTGCCGGATCTCCTCGGCCGAGAGGTCGTCGACGTAGGCGAGCCCGCGGCGGATGAGCTCCTCGGCCCACTGGTAGAGCTGCTCGAAGTAGTCGGAGGCGAAGTAGAGATGCCGGCCCCAGTCATAGCCCAGCCAGCGGATGTCCTCCTGGATGGACTCGACGTACTCGACCTCCTCCTTGGCGGGGTTGGTGTCGTCGAACCGGAGGTGGCACGTGCCGGCGAACTCCTCGGCCAGGCCGAAGTCGATGGAGAGCGCCTTGGCGTGACCGATGTGGAGGTAGCCGTTCGGCTCGGGCGGAAACCGGGTGACGACGCGCCCGCCCCAGCGCCCGCTCTCCATGTCCTCCTGGATCGCGGTCCGGATGAAGTTGGGCGGCGGTCCCGCTTCGGGTGTCGACATGATGTGGGGCTCGTCTGGGAGCGCGCCCACATCATACCGCGGTCAGGAAAAGCTTGGGCGGTCGGCGGCCCGTGGGGCAGAGTGGGACTCGGAACGCCCGGTGCGCGCCTCGAGACGGCGGCCGGGCCTCGAATATCCCGGGAGGGAAAGCCATGCGAAGCAAGAGTTGGCAGTGTCTCTGTCTCGCCATCCTGGTCGCGCTCGTCTTCGGCGCGGTCCGCGCCGACGCCCAGAGCCCGGAGTTCGCCGCGAGCTTCGCCCGGGCGACGACCACGCTCTACGAGATGGTCAACGTCTCCAACCCCCAGAGCAGCGGCATCCCCCGCGAGATCCTGGCCAAGGCCCACGGTATCGCCGTGTTCCCCGGGGTCGTGAAGGGCGCGTTCCTGATCGGCGGCACGGCCGGCGACGGCATCGCGACGGTGCGCCGGCCAGACGGCTCCTGGAGCCCGCCCGCGGTCATCCGCATGGCCGGCGGCAGCGTGGGCTTCCAGATCGGCGCGGAGATCACGGACGTCGTGCTGCTGATCATGACCCCGAAAGGCCTCCAGGGGCTCCTCTCCAGCGAGTTCACCATCGGCGCGGACGTCTCGGCGGCGGCGGGGCCGGCGGGGTCTCGTGGTGAGGTGTCGACCGACCTCAAGTTCTCGACCGATCTCCTGACGTACTCGCGGACCCAGGGTCTCTTCCTCGGCTTCTCGTTCTCGGGAGCGAGCGTGCGCTCGCGGGACGACTGGAACCAGTCGCTTTACGGGCGGGGCTACACGATCCAGGAGATCCTGCTCGGCGCCAACCTGCCCATTCCCCAGGTCGCGCAGGGCTTCATCCAGACGGTCGCCGCGTCCACCGGCCCGGTCGTCAGCCAGCAGCCGCCCAAGCCCTAGCGCTCCGCCGGACTGGGCGGCCCCCGAATCGCCGGGGGCTGCCCCGCCCCACCGTCCCGATGCGGCCGGCCGCACCCGCGCCGCGGTGTATCCTGGCACCTAGCCCTGCTGCGAGGTCGGGCAGCTCATTCGGACGAGGTTCATCGGACATGACGACAGGCGCATCTCCCTCGACCGGCCCCGCGGGCGCGTCGAGCTCGAAGGCAACCCGGCTCCGATCGCTGCTCCTCTCCCCCGAGCTCACCTTCCTCATGGAGGCCCACGACGGGCTGTCGGCCAAGATCGTCGAGGAGGCGGGCTTCCCGGCCATCTGGGCGTCGGGTCTCACGGTCTCGGCGGCCCTCGGCGTGCGCGACAGCAACGAGGCCTCCTGGACCCAGGTCCTGGAGGTGCTCGAGTTCATGTCCGACGCCACGTCGGTCCCGATCCTCCTCGACGGGGACACGGGCTACGGCAACTTCAACAACGTGCGCCGCCTCGTCCGGAAGCTCTGCCAGCGCGGGGTGGCGGCGGTGTGCCTCGAGGACAAGCTCTTCCCCAAGACGAACTCGTTCATCGGCGACCACCAGCCGCTGGCCGATGTCGACGAGTTCTGCGGAAAGATCAAGGCCGGCAAGGACAGCGCCACCGAGTCCGACTTCTCGATCGTGGCCCGCGTGGAGGCGCTGATCGCGGGGCGCGGCCTCGACGAAGCCCTCCGGCGCGCCGAGGCATACCACGCGGCGGGCGCCGACGGCATCCTGATCCACAGCAAGCGCCAGACCGCCGACGAGATCCTCGCCTTCGCCGCGGAGTGGGCCGGGCGCGCGCCGCTGGTCATCGTGCCCACGATGTACTACGCCACCCCCGCGGACGCCTACCGGAAGGCCGGTATCTCGGTCGTCATCTGGGCGAACCACAACCTGCGGGCGTCGATCAGCGCGATGCGGGAGGTGAGCCGCCGGATCCGCGACGAGGAGAGCCTGGTCGGCGTGGAGGGGGCGATCGCGAGCGTGCGCGACGTCTTCGCGCTGGCCGGCAACTGGGAGCTCGAAGAGGCCGAGCGGCGCTACCTGGGGCCCGCCCCCGCCGTGCCGCGCGCCATCGTCATCGCCGCCTCGCGCGGCGCCGCGCTGGGCCCGCTCACCGCCGAGCGGCCCAAGTGCATGATCGACGTGCGCGGGCAGCCCCTCCTCCGCCGGCTGTGCGGCACGCTCCGGGAGTGCGGCGTCGGCGACATCACCGTCGTCCGCGGCTACCGGAAGGAGGCGATCGATGTCCCGTCGATCGCCACGGTCGACAACGACGCATACGAGACGACGGGCGAGGCCGCGTCGCTGGCGTGCGCGATCGACCGCCTGCAAGGCCCCTGCGTCGTGAGCTACGGCGACATCCTCTTCCGCCGGCACCTTCTCGACGCGCTCCTCGCCGCCGAGGGCGACGTGGTGGTCGCTGTCGACGCCCTCCAGCGGGGCAGGGCCGACCTGGACCCCGAGCGGGTGACGGACCTGGTCGGGTGCTCCCGGCGCCACAGCGGCGACTATCTGGAGGACGAGGCTCCGGTGTGGCTCCGCCGCATCGGGAACGACCTCGCCCCCGCCGAGGCGGACGGCGAGTGGATCGGACTCGCCAAGCTCTCGGCCCGCGGCGCGGCGCTGGTCGCGGCCGAGCTCGAGGCGATGCGGGCCGACGGCTCCCTTGCGCGGGCGAGCCTCCTCGAGATGCTCTCGCGCCTGATCGCCGCCGGGCATCCGATCGGCGTCGTCTACGTGCTCGGCGGGTGGCTCGACGTCGATGACGCCTTCGATCTCGCCCGGGCGCGGAACTTCACGTGATCGCGGCCGACGCGTTTCTCGACCCGGCCCGCGCGCGCGGCTACGGGTTCTACGCCGGGGTCCCCTGCTCGTTCCTGACCCCGATCATCAATCGCGTCATCGGCGATCCGCGCCTCGAGTACGTCGGAGCGACCAGCGAGGGCGAGGCCGTCGCCATCGCGTCGGGCGCCTGGCTGGCCGGCCGGAAGACCGTGGTCATGTGCCAGAACTCGGGGCTCGGCAACGCGGTGAACCCCCTCACCTCGCTGAGCTTTCCGTTCCGCATCCCGACCCTCCTCGTGGTCACCTGGCGAGGCCAGCCCGGGATCCACGACGAGCCCCAGCACGAGCTGATGGGCCAGATCACCGGGCGCCTTCTGGAGACGATGCGGATCCCGCACCGAGCGTTTCCCGAGACGGCGGACGCCGTCGTCCCCGCCCTCGACGAGGCCGAGGGCGAGATGGCGCGCTCGGAGCTGCCGTTCGCGTTCGTCATGGCGAAGGACGCCGTCCGGGACGACGGTCTCGACCAGAAGCCGCCGGACGCCCGACCGCCCGGCGCGCGACGCGACCTCCGCGATCACGGGCCGCGCCCGGCCCGGATCGAGATCCTGGAGCGGTTCCTCGGCGTCGTGCCCGACGCGGCCGCGATCATCGCCACCACCGGGAAGTGCGGCCGCGAGCTCTTCACGCTCGCCGATCGGCCCCAGCACCTCTACCAGGTCGGGTCGATGGGGGGAGCGAGCGCGATGGGGCTCGGAGTCGCCCTCAACACCTCGCGGCCGGTGGTGGTGCTCGACGGCGACGGCGCCGCCCTCATGAAGCTCGGCAACCTGGCCACCATCGGGAGCCGCGCGCCGGCGAACCTCGTCCACGTCGTGCTCGACAACGGGGTGCACGACTCGACGGGAGGCCAGGCGACGGTCTCGCCCAGCGTCGACTTCGCCGCGGTCGCCCTCGCGTGCGGCTACGCGAGCGGGGCGACCTGCGACAGCCCGGACGGGTTCGAGAGGGCGCTCCGCGAGACGCGCTCGGGCCCGGGCCCGCACCTGATCCACGCGCGGATCGCTCCCGGGTCCCTGGCGAAGCTGGGGCGCCCCACCGTCGGCCCCGCCGAGGTCGCCCGCCGGTTCCGGCGCTTCCTCGCCGCTCCCTGACGTCGGCCCGGTCTCGAAGCGAAGGAGGATCCCATGGCGTTCGTTCACACCGTGCCGGTCGACCGAGCGAGCGGCGACGTCCACGCGATGTACACCCGCATCGAGGCCGCGGTCGGCTACGTCCCGAACTACGCCAAGCTCTTCAGCCATCGACCCCAGGTGATGGCGACGTGGGCCGCCTTCCTCGCCTCCATCCGAGGGAACATGGACCCGCGCCGCTACGAGCTCGTCACGCTGGCCGCGGCCCGCGCGCTCCAGTGCTCCTACTGCATGCTGGCGCACGGGGCCGTCCTGCGGCGGGACTTCTACTCGGCCGAGCAGCTCACCGAGATCACGCGCGATCCGGCCGCCTCCGACCTCACCCCCGCCGAGGTCGCGATGATGGCCTTCGTCGACAAGCTCACCCGCGACGCCACGGCGATCACCCGCGCCGACGTGCAGGGGCTCCTCGACCGCGGGTTCACCGACGCCGAGATCTTCGACATCGCGGCGGCAGCCTCGGCCCGGTGCTTCTTCAGCAAGCTCCTGGACGCGCTCGGGGCGGAGGCCGACGGGGCCTACGACTTCCTGGAGGACCCGCTGAAGCAGCTGCTCACCCCGGGCCGCCCGATGAGCCACGACGCGCTCGAGCGCGTCCCGGACCCCGGCAGCGCCACGCCGCCGCGACCGGGCTGACCGCGCGCTCGACTGCGACTCCCTCGGCCCACCTCGCCCCGGTCGGGACTCTAGACGGATTGGGCCACCGGGCCCAGGCGCGGAAACAGGCTGATCGAGCCGCCGATCGAATGGCCGGGCCGCACGCCGCCCCACTCGAGCCCGCGCTCCCAGCTCGGCGCAAGCGCCACGCCCAGAGCGGCGGCCATCCGGCCAGCGGTCTCAGGCAACAGCGGGCGGAGCGCCTCGGCAACCAGGCGGCACGCCTCCGTCAGCTCGTAGAGCGTGGTGTCCAGGCGACGCGTCGCGCTCGAGTCGCCGGCCCCTCCGGCACGGGCGAGCGCCCATGGCCTCTCGCGCTCCACGTGCCGGTTGGCGCACGCGACCAGCGCGAACACCGCGTCGAGCGCGGCTCGAGGGTCGTAGGCGTCCCCCAGCGCGCGGCCGAGGAAGCCGGCGAGGCTTCTCCCCTGCTCGCTGACCTCGGTGTCGGACGCACCGTCTGACGCCGGGACCACGCCGGCGCGGTAACGGTGGAGCATGCCGATCACTCGGCTGACGAGGTTCCCCAGGCCGTCGGCCAGCTCGGCGGAATAGGCGCGGGAGAACACGTCGTCGTTGAAGTCCGCGTCGCCGGTCGCGGGGACGTGGCGGAGCAGCCAGTATCGCACCGCGTCGACACCCCAGGCCCCGGCGAGCGCGATGGGATCGACTCGGTTGCCGAGAGACTTGCTCATCTTCCGACCGTCCCGGGTCAGGAAGCCGTGGACGAAGATCGTCGTCGGCAGGGCGGCGCCGGCCGAGAGCAGCATCGCGGGCCAGTAGACCGCATGGAACCGCAGGATGTCCTTCCCGATCACGTGCACGCGGCTCTGGCTGTCCCGCCAGTACCGCCGGTAGAGTCGATCCTCTTCCTTCTGGCCGTAACCTAGCGCCGTTACGTAGTTTGTGAGCGCGTCGAACCAGACGTAGATGACTTGATCCGGATCGCCCGGCACCTCGATCCCCCACTCGCGCGCCCGGGTCCGGCTTCGCGAGATGCTGAAGTCCTCGAGCCCGCGGGCGACGAACGCACGGATCTCCCGGTGTCGCGACTCCGGGACCACCCGGAGCGTGCCGTCATCGAGGAGGCGACCAAGGACGCCGGCGTAGCGGGACAGCCGGAAGAAGTAGTTCTCCTCCTCGACCACCTCGGGCACACTGTCGTGCTCCGGGCAACGTCCGTCCACGAGCTCGTCCGCGGCGAAGAAGCGCTCGCACCCGACGCAGTAGCGCCCCCGATACGGCCTTCGATAGACATCGCCGCGCTCCACGCAGGCCTCCCAGAACCGCCGCGCTCCCGTGAGGTGACGGGGATCGGTCGCGGTCCGGATGAAATCATCGTTCGAGATGCCGAGCGCCGGAGTGAGCGCCCGGAAGCGCTCCGCATGACGGTCCACGAGGACACGGACGGGAAGACCGGCCCGCTCCGCCGCGCGGACGTTGGTGAGGCTGTTCTCGTCGGTGCCGGTCAGGAAGCGGGTGTCGTCCCCGCGAAGCCGGTGGAAGCGGGCGAAGACGTCAGCCTGGACGAGCTCGAGCGCGAACCCGAGATGCGGTTCGGCGTTGACGTACGGGATCGAGGTCGTGATGTAGTACGCGCCCATGTCCTGCCTCCTCTTGTCGTGGCCCGTGGCCGCACGGCAGAGAAAGCAGGACGGCCACGGGGAGCTCGGGCCCACCCGTGGCCGCGGTGCGCACGTCTAGCGCAGCGCCGCCCCCCAGGTGGGCGGATCCATGCCCATGGCCATCATCGAGACGTGGATGCTGCGCCGCATGAGCCTCATCCTAGCACGCCGGGGCGCGCGCGCCCGCGCCGGGGAGACGCGGGGCGAGAATCGCCCGCCGGCAATGTAAGGTAGGAGCGATGGACGCCTGGCGGGCGAACCTCGTGACGGACTCCGCGGACATGGCGCGGATCGTCCGCGAGTGCCGGCGGATCGCGGTGCTCGGGATCAAGCCGGAGTCGCGCGCCGGCGCGCCCGCGCACTACGTGCCGGAGTACATGCTGCGGCACGGGTATGACATCGTCCCGGTGCCCGTGTACTACCCGGACGTGGTCGAGATTCTCGGGCGCCGCGTCTATCGCTCCCTCGCCGCGGTCCCGGGACCGATCGACATGGTCAACGTCTTCCGCCGGCCGCGGGACATCCCGCCCCACGTTCCGGACATCCTGGCGGCGAAGCCGCAGGTCGTCTGGCTCCAGCTCGGGATCGCGCACCAGGAGGCGGCCGAGACCCTGGCCCGCGCGGGCATCCGCGTCGTCCAGGACCGCTGCCTCATGGTGGAGCACCGCCGGCTCGCCTGACGGCGATGTCCATCGCCGCTCGACTCGCGCCGATCGTCCTGCCGGATGCCGACGGGCAGCCGGTCCGGCTGGGCGCCCTGTGGGCGGACGCTCCCGCCGCCCTCGTCTTCCTCCGGCACTACGGCTGAGTCTTCTGCCGGGAGCACGTCGCGCAGTTGCGCGACCACCAGGCGGAGTTCCGGGCGCGCGGCGCGAGCGTGGCCGCAGTCGGGCTCGGGGATCCCGGCTACGCGCGCGCGTTCCGCGACGAGTCGCGCATCACCTTCCCCCTGCTCGTCGACGTCGAGCGCGCCGCCTACCGCGCCGCCGAGCTCCGGTCCGCGTCGCTCCGCCACCTCCTCCGCTGGGACACGTTCACGGCCGGCCGGCGCGCCCGCGCGGCCGGTCACCGGCAAGGTCGCACCGGCCGGAATCCCTTTCAGCTCGGCGGCAGCTTCGTCTTCGGGCCGGGCGACGTCGACCGTTACGCCCACGTGAGCGAGACGTTCGGGGACTCGGCGCCCGTCGCCCGGCTGCTGGCCGCCCTCGGGCGCTGACCGGCCGTCAGCCGGACTGATCGAGGAACCGCGCCCGGTGACGCGGGTCGGGCAACGGGCACGCGCCATAGCGGCCGAAGAGGCGATAGCGGGTCCGCGCCACCAGGTCGTACCCGAGATCGCGCACCGCCCGCGGCACGAGGCGCAGCGCGCCCGCCGCCCGCCAGGGGCCGCCCAGCGCGCGGAGAATCCAGAGCGCGGCGTCGGACTTCCGGAGCAGGCGCTCGTCCGGCCGGCCGCGCGCCAGGACGAGATAGAGGGTGTCGAGATCCCGAGGGTCGCGGCCGTGGCGGATCAGGATCTCGTGCGCGAGCGGGCTCTGCAGCGCGGCGAACCGGAAGCGGCCGGCAGGATCGCGCTCGAGGACGAACCGGTTGAGACGGTTGCAGAGGCCGCACACCCCGTCGTAGAGGATGAGGGGCGCGTCGCCCGCGGCGCCGGCCGGCTCACTCACGCCGTTCCTCGCGGACCGGACGGACCTGCGCGGGAACCGAATCCCGCGAGCACCGCGGACACTCCGCGGTGAACCAGCCGCGATACCCGAACAGGCGCCCCCACGTCCGGTTCGTCACGACCACCTCGATCCCGAAGCGCCGGGTGGCGTCGTCGAACCACTCGTGGGAACGCCGCGCCCCGCGGCTACCAGGGTATGGCGCGGCGCGTGTGGCGGCGGCCGATCTCCGCGGCCTCGCGCGCCTGGCCGCCCGCGCCGATGCGGACGCCCTCCGCGATGCGCTCGACCACGTTCTGGGGCGTCACCTGATCCAGGAAGGCGATGCCCGCGGCGCGGCAGGCCGCCAGCACCCGGGTCCGGGCCGCGAGCATGTCGGGCGGATACGGCGGATCGTGGTGCGTCGGATGCCCCATCGAGAGCCCCATGTCTCCCGGGCCCCACTCGGCGAAGGAGATGCCGGGCACCGCCACGCTCGCCTCGACGTTGGCGAGCGCGCGAACGTTCTCGATCTTGAGGCCGAGCAGCAGCTCCCCGTCGGGGTTGAGCGGCCACGCGTCCGCGCGCGCCATGTACTCCGCGACGCTCAGCCCCCACATCGCCGCCGCGTGGGCTTGCCCGCCGCTCCCCCGGCGACCGACCCCGAGCCGCGGGCCGACGCCTCGGGTGTGGTGCGGATAGCGCGCGGCTTCCACGAAAGCCCGGACCGCCTCGGGCGTCTCGGCGTGGCACAGGAGAAGCCCGTGCACGCCGGCCGCCAGAGCCTGGTGCACCATCCACGCGTTGGCGCGGACGACGGCCTCGCTGCTGCCGTCGACCGGGAGGCTCACGATCACGGCCGGCGTCCGGTGGCCGCTCCGCGTGGGCCCGGCTTCCATCAGACCCTCCACGAACGCCCGCAGCTCGCCCGCGTCGAACGGCGCGTGCTCCGCGTCGTAGCTCAGGTAGTCGGCCCACGTGCCGGCCAGCGACCGGCCCGCCTCCCGCCCGTCGCTCCCGAGGCCGTCGAGGTGGTGATAGTAGACGGGCTGGTCCTGCGCGAGCAGCTCGAGAGCCCGATTGACCCGCGCCATGGCTCAGCTCTCCCGGAGGCGTCCGACTCGCGCGTGAGTCTTGACCTCCGGATTCACCAGCGCGGTCGGCCAGAGGCCGTCGAGAAAGCGCAGCACCTGGTCGACCGACTGCTGCCGGTTGTCGCGCATCGAGCCCGCGCCGTGCCCCGCGGTGTGCGCCGTGAGCAACACGTTGGGCAGCGTCAGGAGCGGGTTGTCCAGATGGGGCGGCTCCTGCTCCAGCACGTCCAGGGCCGCGCCGGCGATGCGGCCCTCCCGGAGGGCGTGGGTCATCGCGGTCTCGTCCACGGTCCCGCCGCGGGAGGTGTTGACGAAGTAGGCGGTGGGCTTCATCGCGGCGAACTGGGCGGCCCCGAACATCGCCCGGGTGTCCGCGTTCAGGAGGGCGTGCATCGAGATGAAGTCGGAGCTCCGGCAGAGCTCGTCGAGCGAGACCAGCTCGACGCGCCAGGGGCGCACGGCCTCGGGCGTGAGGTACGGGTCGTGGGCGAGGTACCGCATCCCGAAACCAGCCATTTTCTCGGCAGTTAGCCGTGCGATCTTTCCGAAGCCCACGAACCCGAGCGTCTGCTCGCGCATGCGGCGCACGGGGCCCATCGCCTCGACGGCCGGAGGCCGGCTCCAGCCGTGGCGGCGGAACGCGTCGATCTGGTGCGGTAGCCGCCGGGCGCAGGCCATGAGGAGCATGACCGCGTGGTCCGAGACCTCCTCGATGCAGAACCGCGGGCTGTTGGCGACCAGGACCCCGTGGTGGGTCGCCGCGCCGACGTCGACGCGGTCGTACCCGACGGTGCACTGCATCAGGAGCTGGAGGCGCGGCAGGCCCGCGAACACGCGGTCGGTGAAGGGGAACTGCCCGAGGCCCAGGATGACCTCGGCGTCCCCGCACGAGGCCAGGAGCTCGTCCTCGCTGCCGCCCCGGCCATCCGCCACCGCCACCCCTGCGCTGGTCAGGCGGTCCCGGGCATCCGCGGGACCGTCCAGCAGCACGCCGATGTTCACGATCAGACGACGTTCGTCTCGCATTCGCTCGCGTCCCTCCAGATTGGTGAGTACCCGTGCCGAGCGGTCCCCCGTCCGGCCAGCGGGAACATAGACGAACCACGGTGCGCGCCGCAAGGGGGCCCGGGGCCGATCGCTTGTGCGGGCGATCTCGAGTGTGCCACGATCACTGGGAGCCACCGGGATGACGAGCGAGCTTCATCTTCACGCGTCGCACTGGGGCGCCTTCGAGGCGGAGGTCTCGGGCGGCGCCGTCGTCGCGGTTCGCCCGTACGCCGCCGACACGGATCCCTCCCCTCTCCTGGGCAACATCGTTGGGAGCCTCCGCCACCGATCGCGCATCTCCCAGCCCATGATCCGCGCCGGATGGCTCGACCGGGGCCCGGGGCGGGATGGGCGCCGCGGCGCCGAGCCGTTCGTCCCGGTGAGCTGGCCGACCGCGATCGATCTCCTGTCGCGGGAGCTCCGTCGCGTGTACGACTCGCACGGCGGCGAGGCCGTCTACGGGGGCTCGCTACGGCTGGGCCAGCGCAGGCCGCTTCCATCACGCGCAGAGCCAGCTTCACCGCTTCCTCAACTGCCTGGGCGGCTTCGTGCGCGGGGAGCACAGCTACAGCAACGGCGCGCTGACCGTGATCATGCCCCACGTGCTGGGCGACATGCGCAGCTTCCTCGACCGCGCGACCGCCTGGTCAGTGATCGAGCGGCACACCGAGCTTCTCCTCTGCTTCGGCGGGATCCCCCTCAAGAACACGATGGTGAGCCCTGGCGGCGCGAGCCGGCATCCCCTCCGGGACCACCTCGTCCGGGCCAAGGCGCGTGGCGCCGAGTTCGTGCTCGTGAGCCCCTTGCGCGACGACCTCCCCGAGTTCCTCGAGGCGGAATGGCTGCCGATCGTGCCGGGCTCCGATGTCGCCCTGATGCTGGGTCTCGCTCACGTCCTCGTCGAGGAGGACCGCTCGGACCGCGCTTTCCTCGCGCGCTACTGTGCCGGGTTCGACCACTTCGAGCGCTACCTCCGAGGCGCGGAGGACGGGACGCCCAAGACCCCCGAGTGGGCCGAGCGGCTCACCGGGATTCCGGCGGCGACGATCCGCGGGCTGGCGCGGCGGATGGCCGCGAAGCGGACGCTCATCAACGCGAACTGGTCGCTCCAGCGCATCGAGCACGGGGAGCAGGCGCCCTGGATGGTCGTGACGCTGGCGGCCATGCTCGGTCAGATCGGGCTCCCCGGCGGCGGGTTCGGCAGCGGCTACGGCTCCCTCGGCTACGTCGGCCGCGCGCCGCTCCGGAGCCATCCCCCCGCCCTCCCCCAGCGGGCGAACCCGGTGCGGGCCGCGATCCCGTTCGCCCGCTTCGCGGACATGCTGCTCCAGCCGGGCGAGCCGTTCGACTTCGACGGCCAGCGAGCTCGCCTACCCGCGCGTCCGCCTCGTGTACTGGTGCGGCGGGAACCCGTTCCACCACCATCAGGACCTGGCCCGGCTGCGCCGCGCGCTCGCGACCCCGGACACCATCGTCGTCCACGACCCGTTCTGGACGCCGATGGCCCGGCACGCCGACGTCGTGCTCCCGGCCACGATGACGCTCGAGCGGAACGACATCGGCGGCTCGCCGAACGACTCCTGCCTGATCGCGATGCACCAGGCGGTCGAGCCCTACGATCAGGCTCGGAGCGAGTACGCGATCTTCAGCGATCTTGCGGCGTCGCTCGGTATCGGCGAGCGCTTCACCGAGGGACGGAACGAGATGGCGTGGCTCCGCCACCTCTACGAGGGCTGGCGCGAGAAGGTCGCCCACCGCGGCGGGTCGCGGCCGCCGGACTTCGAGGAGTTCTGGGCGGCCGGTTCGCTGGAGATGGTGGACGCCGACCACGACCTGATCATCCTGAAGGCCTTCCGGGACGACCCGGAGGTCGCGCGACTCTCGACGCCGAGCGGGCGGATCGAGATCTTCTCGGACACCATCGACCGCTTCGGCTACAAGGACTGTCCCGGCCACCCCGCGTGGCTCGAGCCGACGGAGTGGCTCGGCGCGCCGCTCGCCCGGCGCTTCCCGCTCCACCTGGTCGCGAACAACCCGACCACGCGGCTCCACAGCCAGCTCGACGTGGGCGAGTTCAGCCAGGCGTCGAAGGTGCAAGGGCGGGAGCCGATCCGCATGCATCCGGTGGACGCGGCACACCGGGGGATCCGGAGCGGCGACGTGGTGCGGGTCTTCAACGACCGGGGCAGCTGCCTCGCCGGCGCCGTCGTCACCGATGCCGTGCGGCCCCGCGTGGTGCAGCTCGCGACGGGAGCGTGGTACGACCCGCTGGACCCGGCGGATCCCGACGCGATGTGCGTCCACGGGAATCCGAACGTGCTCACCTTCGATCGGGGCACCTCGAGGCTGGCGCAGGCCTGCTCGGGGCAGCACGCCCTCGTCGAGGTCGAGCGGTGGACCGGTCCCCTGCCTCCCATCCGCGCCTACGATCCGCCGCCGATGGAGCGCCGTCCGGGCCTGTAGCCGGCGCGGCGGCCGCGAGCGGGCGCCGCGGCGTCTCAGGCCGGGAGGCGCGTGATCTCCTCCGCCATCCGGATCACCTCGGCCGAGTAGGCGGCATCGTAGGCGTGCTCGTTCTCGAGCACGCTGAAGAACACGACCGCGACGCCGGTGTCGGGATTGGCCAGCATGTACTGGCCGCCGTATCCCCCGTGGCCCAGGCACTGCCCGTCGGTCATCGCGTGGTTGCTGTAGCGCAGCCAGTCGCGGGGCGCACCGTAGGGCACGCCCGGCCGGGTCCGCGTGGCCTCGATGAAGGCGCGGCTCCCCACCGCCTGGCCGCCGACCCCACGGCCGCCGCGGACGAACAGGAGCGCGTAGCGGGCGAGGTCCCGGGCGCTGACACACGCGCCGCCGTTGATGATCGGCGTGCCCTCGCGATCCGTCCCGATGTGGAAGGTGCCCTCGACGCCGGCGGCCTCGACGATGTCGATGAGCAAGTCGCGGAGGGACCGGCCCGAGACCCGCTCGACGATCTCGCCGATCACGTCGGTGTTGGCCGACTTGTACTGCACGAGCCCCGTCCGGTTGACCGGATCCCCGCTCTTGATGCCGCGCACGAACTCGCGGCTCGTGAGCTCGGGCTGGTCCGGTCCCGCCAGGCGCCAGCCCATCGCGGCCTCGTGGAGGAACACGCTCGCGTAGGGGTCGCTGTAGTCCTCCGAGTAGTCGTTGATGACGTTCATGTCCAGCACGTCCTGGACCGTCGCCCTCGCGTACCCGGAGCCGATGTCGGGAAGGTAGTGGCGCACCTCCCGGCCGAGGTCCATCCGCCCCTCTTCGACCAGGCGGCCGACCGCCAGATTCATCGTGGTCTTGGTGATCGACTGGATGCTGTGCGGCTGGTCCGGCCCGAAGTCCCGCGCGTACTGCTCGAAGAGCACGTCCCCGCCCCGCACCGCCACCATGCCGGAGAAGTACGCCGTGCCGGTGAGCCGGCGGACACTCGGAAGGTCCCCGATCCGGCGATCGACGAGCTTCCGGAGCCGCAGCACCGCGGGCGCGCGGATGCCGAGGCTGTAGCGGAAAACAGTGTGCATGCTGTGGAAGGCGCGGCGGCGGTGGTCCGGCTGGTTCCAGGTCGGCCGGCCGCCCTCGCCGACAAGGAGGTCGACGTTGCCGCTCGTCGAGCCCGGGGCCTCGCTCACGGTCAGGCCCTGACTGCCCGGTAGTCGCGAATCAGACCGCTGAAGAGCTCCGTCAATCCGACCTGCACGAGCCCGACGTCCCGGAGCGCGGCGAGGATGGCCTCCGGCGCGACGCACTGCTCGGTGGTGTCCCACCAGTACCGCATCAGGGTGCGCATGTCCTGGTTGCCGGTGGCGCGCGCGAAAACCGCGCCCATCACCGTCCGGATGTAGAAGCGCGACAGGGTGAGGAGCGTCGTCGAGCGCGGCCGCGAGATCTCGAGGAGCAGGACGATGCCGCCGGGACGCAGGACGCGGCGGTACTCGCGGAACGCGACCCGGAGATCGGAGACGTGGCGGAGGGCGTAGCCCATGCTCAGGAAATCGAAGGTGCCGTCGGGGAACGGCAGCTCCTCCCCGATCCCCTGGACGAGGTTGCGGCAGGACGCCTTCCGGGCCTCGCGGAGCATGCCCGAGCTCGGGTCCAGCCCGACCACGTAGCCCGTCGGGCCCGCCAGCTCGAGCGCGCACTGCGTCGTCAGCCCGGGGCCGCACGCGACGTCCAGGACGCGCATGCCGGGACGCAGCCCCGCGCCGCCGAGCGCCCGGCGCCGGTGCCAGAGGCCCGAGCCGAAGCCGATCACCTTGTCGATCGCGCGGTACTGGTAGGCGGTCCGGTCGAAGAGCTCGTTCAGGAAGCCCTGGCGGGAATCGCCGGCGTCGTAGTACTCGCGAAGCTCCGGATGTGGCGGCACCTCGACGGCCCGTGCCGCGTCGTCTCGCTTCTGGTCATTCGGAACTGTCATGGGCGTCTCCGAGATCGTGCCGCGAGGCAACCCATGCTAGTCAGGAGCGGCCGCTTCGAGCAAGGGGATTCAGGATCAGGAAGTACTGGTAGGGCAGGAACGTCGGCTCGCGGACGAGCCGGAGGCCGGCGCGGCGCGCGTCCGCGAGAAAGCGCTCGCGTGCGACGCGCCGCTCCACCGGCGGGCCGACCGGGGTCTCGCGTCGGTGGAAGTCGACGTTCACGATCCGGCCGCCCGGTCGGAGGAGCCGGCGGAGGCGCCGGAGGTAGCGCGGCCCGCCCGGGAAGTGGTGGTACGTGTTCACGACGAGGACCAGGTCCAGGGCGCGCTCCGGGAGGAACGGGTCGCCGTCGAGCCCGAGGACCGGTGTGACGTTGCCGATCCCGCGGCGGCGGAGCTTCTCGACCAGCACCGCCAGCATCCTCGGCTCGGCGTCGACGGCGTACACCCGGCCCCGCGCCCCGACTGCGCGCGCGAGCCGTCGCACGAAGTATCCCGAGCCCGCGCCGATCTCGGCGACCTTCTGGCCACGGCGCAGCCCGAGGGCGCGCACCAGACGGTCGGGACGCTGCCACCGGGCGCGGCCGGGATCCTCCAGCCGCCCCAGCATGAGCTCGAAGTCGCGCGGGTTCCCGTGGGCGCCGAAGCCGCCCGCCACGCCGTGGCCGTGACGGTGCATGCCGGCTTGTCGATGACGACGTGGCACGCGGGTCGCGCTCGCGCGCCGCGCCCCGCTCATGCGGCCGGAAGGCGCAGCTCGCGCCGCACGCCGCGCAGGTCCATCTCGTAGGCCAGCCCGGCGATCGGCGGATGGGACAGGTACCAGTGGACCCCGTGGATGGCGGCGGCGCCCATCGCGGCCAGGACCTCGGTGGCGAGGAAGCTCTCCAGCGGATGCGGGGTGTAGATGCCCACCGCCGTCACGTCCGCCCACGTGCCGCCGAGCCCGGTCAGACGCGACTGCATGACACCCATGACGTAGGCCGCCTTCTCCCGCATCGCGTCGGGCGACGTCTCGTCCGGCCGCACGACGCTCGCGCGAGATGCGGGACCGGGTCGGAGCTCCCCTGACCCCGCGGCCACGAACGTCGGTCCGCCCCCGCCCTCGGCCGGGACCGTGTGGGAGAACGCGTAGAGCGATGGCTCCGACGGCGGCCCCACCACCGGCGCGACGTTGGTCCGGGCCACCGGATTGCGGCCGTCCACGATCAGGCCCCACTCGCCGAGGAGCGCGCGGTACCCGCGATTGAAATCCGCGAAGCCGGTGAACGTGAGAGGCGTCGGGACGCGGAGCTCGACCGCGCAGAGGGCCGTCCGCGGACGGCCGAGACCCCGCAGGTGCCGCTCGATCGCCGCGAACCCGTCGCGCCAGGGCGCCGGCTTCTGGAGCGTGACGTGGACGACCTCCCAGCCCGGCGTGGCGACGGCGCCGGAGGAGTACGGCTCGCCGCCGGGGAGGAACCGGTAGCTCGGATCGGGGCCCGGAAGGAGCGGAGAGCGCTCGGCGGTCATCTCAGCCCTCCGCCGGCAGGCCGAAGGCCTGCTTCAGCTGCTTGAGGCCCTCCTGCTGGGGCGTCCACAGCCGTCCGCTGATCTGGCCGCCGTCGACGATGATGTCCTGCCCCGTGACGAACGTCGACTCGTCGCTCGCCAGGAAGACCGCCATGTGCGCGATGTCGTCGACCGAGCCCGCGCGCGGGATGGGCTGCTGGGCCGCGAACCGCTCGGTGAGGCCCGTGGCGACCTCGTCCGCCCGGTCGTGCGGCAGCCCGAGCGCCTTCAGCAGGATGCCGGTGACGATCGCGCCGGGCGAGATGCAGTTCACGCGCACGTTGTGCTCGCCGAGCTCCATCGCGACGCAGCGGGAGAGCTGGACGACGGCGGCCTTGGCGGCGCTGTAGATCATGGACGACGAGTACCCGGCGCGGCTGGCGGCCACGCTCGCGTTGTTGATGATGCTCCCCGAGCGCTGGCGGGCCATGATCGGGGCGGCGTGCTTCATGCCGAGGAGCACGCCGCCGAAGTTCACGGCCATGGATCGCTCGGCCGCGTCGAGCGGGATCGTCGCGACGCCGCCGCGGGGCCCCGGGCCCCCGGCGTTGTTGAAGAGGCAGTCGAGGCGGCCGTACCGGTCGACGGCGAAGCCGATCATCCGCTTGACGTCGTCCTCGCGGGCCACGTCGGTGCGGACGAAGTGCGCCCGTGCGCCCATCTCGCGCGCCGCCGCTTCCCCCTCCGCTTCCCGCCGGCCGGCCAGGATCACCGTGGCCCCTTCCTCGACGAACCGCTCCGCGGTGCGCTTGCCCATGCCGCTCGTCGCACCGGTGACGATCGCGACCTTGCCCTCGAGCCTGCCCATGCGCTTTCCTCCGGGTCCTGAATGGGTTCAGTGGGTCTTCAGCACGGGGGACATGATACCCTCGCGCGGTCTCGCCGATGCGACGCTCGATCGCGTATCATGCGCTGCGTGACGCGGCCATGAAGCTCGGCTTCTCGCTGCCCGTGTCCGGCGCGTGGGCCACGCCCGCCAACCAGGTGAAGGTCGCCCGGGAGGCCGAGCGTCTCGGCTATCACTCGCTCTGGGTCCTCCAGCGGCTGCTCTACCCGGTCACGCCCCAGAACGACTACCCGCCGATGCCCGGACGAGCCTGGCCGGACGCCTTCGAGTCGGTGGCGGATCCGGTGGTCTCGCTCGCGTTCGTGGCGGGAGTGACCTCGCGGATCCGTCTGGGCACGAGCGTCCTCGTGATGCCCTACTACACGCCGGTCATGCTGGCGAAGCAGCTCGCCACGCTGGACCATGTCTCCGCCGGCCGCCTGGACGTCGGGCTCGGCGTCGGGTGGTCGCGCGACGAGTACGACGCGGTCGGCGTGCCCTTCGACAAGCGAGGCCGCCGTGCCGACGAGTTCGTCGCCTGCCTGAAGGCCATCTGGACCCAGGAGCCCGTCGAGTTCCACGGCGAGTTCTACCAAGTGCCGCGGGCCTTCGTCCGGCCCCGCCCCCTCCAGACGCCTCACCCTCCCATCACCATCGGCGGCTACGGCGTCGCCGCGGTGCGGAGGGCGGTCACCTACGCCGATGGCTTCAACGGCGGCAACGTGCCGCTCGATCGCGTCGCGCCGCTGGTGACCGAGCTCCGGACGGCAGCCGAGCGCGCCGGACGGGACCCTTCCCGGCTCCAGGTGGTCTGCCGCGGCACGTTCCGGCCCTTCGAGGAGCCGCAGGGCTCGGGCCGGCGCCCCCTGTTCGGCTCGCTCGAGGAGATCCGCGCCGACATCCAGCGCTACGCGGACCTGGGCCTCACCGAGCTGTTCCTCGAGGCCAACGTCATGCTCCACGGCTGGCCGGTCGAGCGGACGCTCGAGGCCATGACCACCCTCGCGCCGTCCAGGAGCCTCGCCGGGCGATGAGCGCGATCGTTCCGGGGACCGCGGTCGTCACGGGTGGCGGGTCGGGCATCGGCCGCGCGATCGCCGAGGCGTTCGCGGCCTGCGGCGCGTCGGTGGCGCTCGTCGACGTCCTGGCCGACGGCGGTCGGGAGGCCGCCCACGCGATCCAGGCCGCCGGGGGCCGCGCGGTGTTCCTGGAGGGCGATGTCAGCCGCTGGGTCGACGTCGACCGCGCCGTGACCGAGGCAGTGCGGATCCTGGGCCCTCTCGGGATCATGGTGAACGCGGCCGGGATCCTGGACGGCTACACCCCCGCCGACCATATGACGCCCGCGGTCTGGGAGCGCGTCGTCGCGATCGACCTCACCGGCACGTTCTGGGGATGCAAGCGGGCCCTGGCCGACCTCCTGGCCGCCGGGCGGGGCCGGATCGTCAACATCGCCTCGGTCGCGGGCCTCGTGGGCTCGGGGGGCGGCCCGGCCTACACGGCGGCCAAGCACGGCGTGGTCGGGCTCACCCGCCAACTCGCCATCACGTATGCCGGTCGGGGCGTCACGGTCAACGCGATCTGCCCCGGGGCGATCCAGACGAGCCTTCGCGCCAACTCCGCCCGGATCCTCGGGAGACGACGCCCCGCCGATGACGGGGGGCGTGGGCGGCAGCGATGACGCGATCCGCGCCGTGACGCCGGCGGGGCGGCGGGGCACCCTCGGGGAGGTCGCGGCCGCCGCCGTCTACCTGGCGAGCGAGGAGGCGGCCTACGTCACCGGCCAGACGCTGGTGATCGACGGGGGCTGGACCGCGGCCTGACCTCTCTACCGAACTCCAGCGTAGCGTCGGCCCTCGGGCCGCTGCTAAGATTGCCTCGAGTCGCGCCATGCTGATCAACTGCGTCGCCTACCAGGACGGCAAGCGCATCGGCGAGATCGACCCTCACGAGATCCACGAGTACGTCGGCCGGCGCGACTGCTTCGTCTGGGTGGCGCTCCGGGACGCCACGGAAGCCGAGCTGGCGGAGATGCAGGAGGAGTTCGATCTCCACCCGCTCGCCGTCGAGGACGCGAACCACGGGCACCAGCGGCCGAAGGTCGAGGAGTACGGGAACTCGATCTTCACCGTGATCCAGACCATCGAGCCCGACGGCAGCGACCTCCGCGTGGGCGAGGTGGACATCTTCTCCGGCCCGAACTACATCCTGTCGGTCCGGCATCGGAGCGAGCGGGGCTTCGCGGACGTGCGCGCCCGCTGCGAGCGGGAGCCGGAGCTCCTCCGCCACGGCTCGGGCTACGTGCTCTACGCGCTGATGGACGCGATCGTGGACCGCTACTTCCCGACGATCGACGCCCTGGAGGAAGAGCTCGAGCAGATCGAGGAGCGGATCTTCGCCGGCGGGGCCGCCAGGACCCACGTCGAGGCGCTCTACGGCATCAAGCAGAAGCTCGTCATCCTGAAGCACGCGGTGGCCCCGCTGCTCGAGGCGACGAGCAAGCTCCACGGCGGCCGGGTGCCGCAGATCTGCGCGGGCATGGGCGAGTATTTCCGGGATGTCTACGACCATCTGGCGCGGCTCAACCAGTCGATCGATTCGATCCGCGACATGGTCACGATGGCCATGTCGGTGCACCTGTCCCTCAGCACCATGCAGGAGAACGAGACGACGAAGCGCCTCGCCGCCTACGCGGCGCTGGTGGCCGTCCCCACGATGATCGCCGGGCTCTACGGGATGAACTTCGAGAACATGCCCGAGCTCCGCTGGAACCTGGGCTACCCGGTGACGCTCCTCGTGATGGCGGCCATCGACATCTACCTCTTCTACCGCTTCCGCAAGACCGGCTGGCTGTAGGCCGGCGGCGGGCCGGAGCCCCGGCCCCGCGATGACCGCAGTGTCCCCTACGACTGGCCCTCGATCCTCGCGACGAGGCTGGCCGCCGGCTCGACCTTGACCTGCACCCTCGGGTGGATCAGGTTCTGCCACACCCAGTTGTGGTGCCGGATGACCGACAGGGCGTCGACGTGCGGCCGGTCGGCGGTGGTGTGGCCGTCCTCCGCCACCACCACCTCGTAGTCACGGCTGGCGGCGGCGCGGATCGTCGTGTCGACGCAGAAGTCCGTGGCGCATCCCGTGACGATGAGCCGGGACACCCGGTGCTTGTCGAGCACCTCCGCCAGCTCCGTCCGGTAGAAGGCGTCGCACGCGGTCTTGTGCACCACGAGGTCGCCGGCGCCGCGCTCGAGGGATGCCAGGAACCGCCACCCCTCGGTGCCCGGCTCGAAGGGATCGCCGGGCGGCCCGTCGTGCTGGACGAAGACCACGACCCCGCCCGCCCGGCGGACCGCCCGCGCCAGTTGGTTGATCCGGTCCACGACGCCCTCGGTGTCGTGCCGCGGCGACTCGGGACCGAACAGCCCCGCCTGCATGTCGATGACGAGAAGACCGGTCATGCCTGCCTCCGGCTCGGCCAGGCCGGCGCTCACTCCGGGATCACCTGGTCCGCGCGGGCCAGCACCTCGGAAGGGAGCGCGAGCCCGAGCGCGCGGGCGGTCTTGAGGTTGACCACGAACTCGAACCGCGTCGCCGACTGGATCGGCAGGTCAGCCGGCTTCGCGCCCTTGAAGATCTTGTCGACGAGCGCGGCGCCCTGGCGCCAGATGAACGGAAAGTCCACGCCGTAGGCGAGGAGCCCCCCCGCCTCGCAGAACTCCCGCGGGCCGATGCTCGGCAGCCGGTTCTTGACTGCAAGGTCAGCGATCCTCTCGCTGTTCTGCAGGAACAGCCCGTCCTCCACGACGACCAGCGCCTGGGCCTGCTTTCGCGTCATCTCGAGCGCCGCCTCCAGTTCCTCGAGCCGCCGCACGTTGACCGGCTGCACGACGACCTTGAGCGCCTGGGCCCGCTCCTGCGTCTCGCGGAGTAGCGACGCCATGGCGGGATTGTCCGGGTTGACCAGGACTGCCGCTCGAGTGAGACCCGGAGTGACCAGCTTCACGAGCTCGATGCGCTTCGCGTTGAGCTCTCCCCAGAAGAACGACGATCCCGTGACGTTCCCGCCCGGGCGCGCGTAGCTCGCCACGATGCCGCTCTCGACGGGATTGCCGACGATGGCCATCACGATGGGGATCGTGGACGTCGCCTTCTTCGCCGCGAAGGCCGCGGGAGTCCCCTGCGTGACCATGACGTCGACCTTGAGGCGGGCCAGGTCAGCGGCGAGGCCAGGCAACCGCTCATAGCGGCCGTCGGCCCACCGGAACTCGATCGTAAGGTTCTTGCCCGGCACGTATCCGTGGTCTCGCAGCCCCTGGACGAAGGCGTCCACCAGAGCCGCGTATCCGGACGCCGAACCGCCGCCGACGAATCCGATGCGATAAGTCCGGCCCTTCGGCTGGCCGGCAGCCCGGAGTGGGACGGTGAGAAGACCGAGGCCGGCGGCACGGACCAGCGCGCGGCGTCCGATCATCCGGATCCTCCCCCTCCCCTCTCCTCCGAGAGGCGTCACGGAACGTTTGCTAGAGATAGACCCCGCGGACCTGCACCTCGGGCTGACGCCCGCGCCGGCTGGTATCGCCCCGTCGATCGGCGTGACGTCCTCGGAGGATAGCCGGATGCCGAGGGCGCCGACATTCCTCTTGCACGCAGAACGACGCGCGACGGTCGATCATTCCGCTCCTCTCACCCAGAGCCGCGAAGGCCGGTGGACGCGCTCAATATAGCGCGGGCTTCCGCCGGCGCGGAAGTGGCGTGCGGCCATGGTGAAACGGAGCGTCGCCTTGACACGTTCCTGCACAGGACGCTAGTGTCGAAGCGGCGCTCGAAGACGAGCGCATGATCGAGTCTTCAGGCTCCAATCTGGAGGGCAGCTCATGCGAGTGCGTCGTTCGGTGGCGTGGGTGATGATCACGGTGGGCGTGCTGGCGCTCGGGATCCCGACGACCGGTGTCGCCCAACCGCGCGGACAGCTCGTGGCGGCGCTGGATTCCGACCGGGAGACCCTCGACCCGCACCAGGCCACCGGCACCATCGACTACATGGTGCTCATGCACGTCTTCGATCACCTGATCGCCCGGAATCCCGAGACCATGAAGCTGGTCGGCGGTCTCGCGGAGTCCTGGCGAACGGTGGACGACCTGACCTGGGAGTTCAAGCTCCGGAAGGGCGTCAAGTTCCAGAACGGGGAGCCCGTCAACGCGACGGCGGTGAAGTTCAGCATCGACCGCGTGCTCGACCCGGCGCAGAAGTCCTACCTCCGGGACCGCTTCAAGGGGATCACGTCGGTCCAGGTCGGCGACGACCTGACCGTCCGCCTGAAGACCGACAAGCCGAACCCGGTGCTGCTGGAGCGGCTGACGAACCTCGCGATCCTGCCGCCGGCCTACGTGAAGGACAAGGGCGACGCCTTCATCGCGAAGAACCCGGTCGGGAGCGGGCCATACCGCTTCGTCGAGTGGATGCGCGGGCAGCGTCTGGTCGTGGAGGCCAGCCCGAGCTACTGGGGTTCGCAGCCGGCCGTGAAGACGCTCGTGTTCCGGCCGATCCCCGAGGTGGCGACGGCCATCGCGGAGATGATGGCCGGGAGCGTGGACTTCATCCGCCTGGTGCCGCCTGACCAGATCCCGGCCATCGAGGGATCGGGCAAGGCGTACATCACGACGGCCCCGATCATCCGCGTGATCTTCATCAACTTCGACGTGGCCGGTCGCGCGGGCGCCGGGCCGACGCAGAACATCAAGGTACGGGAAGCGATCTCACACGCGATCGACGTCGACGGCATCATCACCCACGTGCTGGGCGGCCGCGGGCTCAAGCTGGGGACGGTCGTCAACCCGATGAAGTTCGGCTACGACCCCTCGATCAAGCCGGTGCCGTACGATCCCGCGAAGTCCAAGCAGCTCCTGGCCGAGGCGGGGGTCGCGCCCGGCACCAAGCTCGAGTTCATGACGTACAGCGGCAGCATCATCGCCTCCCGCCAGGTCGGCGATGCGGTGTCCGGTTACCTCAGCAAGGTCGGGCTCCAGACCAACCACCAGCACATCGAAGACATCGGGCTGTCGTCGAATCTCGAGCGCACCGGCAAGCTGAAGGACATCTACCTGGCGAGCTGGGGCAGCTGGTCGGTGTTCGACGCGGACATGATCCTGTACCCCCGCTTCCACTCCTCGGAGGCGTTCGCGTACGTGCGGGATCCGAAGCTCGACGAGTGGCTCGACATCGGGCGGAACACCGTCAACGCCGGGAAGCGGATGGAAGCGTACCGGCAGGTCCAGAAGTACGTGGCCGACAACTACCTGGTCTTCCCGATGTACGCCCAGACGTCGGTGATGGCCGTCTCGAACAAGCTCAACTACAAGGCCGCGTCGGACGAGACCATCGCGCTCTGGCGGGCGACCTGGAAGAACTGACGCCGCGGGTCTCCTCGCTCCGGACGCCGGCCGCCGGGTAGAGCGGCGGCCGGCGTCCATCCTCCGTGCGTACCTACGTCGTCGAGCGGCTCGTCGACACGGTCCTGACCTGCGTCGCGATCTCGTTCGTGGTGTTCGTGTTCCTTCACCTGGCCGGTGATCCCGCCAAGGTGCTCTTGCCGCCGGAGGCCTCCAAGGAGGCGGTGGCGGACCTCCGGCGGAGCCTGGGGCTCGACGACCCGTTCTTCCTCCAGTACGCGCGGTTCCTCGGGAGCGCGGTGCGGGGCGAGTTCGGCGATTCGTTCATCATCCGGGACAAGGCCCTCGCGATCCTGCTCGAGCGGGCGCCCGCGACCATCGAGCTCGCGGTGGCGGGTCTCCTGGTGGGCGTGGCGCTCGCCGTTCCGCTCGGCATCCTGGCCGCCTATCGCCCCCGGAGCTGGGTCGATCACCTGGCGTCGACGGTCTCCGTGGTCGGCCAGGCCATCCCGACGTTCTGGCTCGGCATCCTCCTGATCCTCGTGTTCGCCGTGTGGTGGCGGCTGGTGCCGGTGTCCGGGCGCTCGGGCTTCCGGAGCCTCATCCTGCCCGCGGTGTGTCTCGGGCTGTACCTGGCGCCGATCATGATGCGGCTCGTCCGCTCGGGCATGCTGACCGTCCTCGCGCAGGACTACGTCCGGACCGCGCGCGCCAAGGGCGTCTCCGAGACCCTGATCCTGTGGAAGCACGCGTTCAAGAACGTCAGCATCCCGCTCGTCACGATGGTGGGGCTCCAGTTCGGCCGGCTCCTGGCGGGCACCGTGGTCATAGAGATCGTGTTCGCCTGGCCGGGCATCGGGTTCCTCACGGTGAAGGCGGTGCGGACGCTCGACTACCCCGTGGTGCAGGCGGCGGTCGTGGTCGTCGGCGCCGCAATCGCTCTCGTCAATCTCGCGACCGACGTGGTGGTGGGCTACCTCGATCCGAGGATCCGCTATGGCTGAGGCGGAAGGGAGGCGCGGGGGCCGCCTGCGCGCCTACTGGCCGGGGTGGGCGGGTGCGCTCCTGGTGAGCCTCATGGCGCTCTGCGCGCTCTTCTCGGCGCAGCTCGCGCCCCACGACCCCTTCAGCCAGGACGTCGCGGCGAGGCTCCGGCCCCCGGTCTGGGCGCGCGCCGGCAGCCCGGAGCACCTCCTCGGGACGGATCATGTCGGGCGGGATTACCTCAGCCGGATCATCTACGGCGCCCGGGTGTCCCTGGCGGTGGGCGTGCTCGCCGTGCTGTGCTCGGGCGGCATGGGGGTGGCGGCCGGGCTCGCGATGGGCTTCTACGGCGGGGTCACCGACCGCGTGTTCACCTTCCTCGCCAACGTGACGCTGACGTTCCCGTTCATGCTGCTGGCGATCGTGGTGATCGCGCTCATGGGCTCCGGATTCGTCAACATGATCCTCGTGCTGGGCGTGACGAGCTGGCCCATCTACGCGCGGGTGATCCGGAACGAGGTGCTGAGCCTGCGCGAGCGGGACTTCGTCCAGGCGGAGGTGGGGTTGGGCAGCTCCGGCCTGCGGATACTCCTCGCCCACATCCTGCCGAACCTCGCGAACCTCCTCATCGTACTCGCCAGCGTCGAGGTCGCGCGGATGATCATCGTCGAGTCCTTCCTCTCGTACCTCGGGCTCGGCGTCCCCCCGCCCACGCCGTCGTGGGGCGGCATGCTGAGCGAGGGACAGCTCTACGTGTTCACGTCGGCGTGGCTGGCGATGTTCCCGGGACTGGCGATCTTCACCACGGTGCTGGGCGTCAACCTGGTCGGTGACGCCCTGCGGGACCTCCTCGATCCACACATGAAGACGGTAACGACCGGCTGACCGGTCTGTCCGGAAAGGTGGCTCCCATGGCGGACCTCGTGCTCAGCCACGCGATGGTGCTCGATCCCGCGGCCGGCCGGCTTCTGCCCGACGTTCACGTCGTAGTGGAGGGCGGCCGCATCGCCGACGTTGCCTCGCAGGCGCCCCGGTCTCCCAAGGGGCGAGTCATCGACGTGCGCGGGCGCGTCGTCATGCCCGGTCTCTGCGACGGCCACGTCCACGTGACCGCGGTGGTGCCCGACTTCGCGCTCCTGCGCCGCTGGTCGTCCATGTACGTCGCCTCCCGAGCGAGCCACGTCCTCCGGGGCATGCTGCTCCGAGGATTCACCACGGTGCGCGACGTGGGCGGAGCAGACTGGGGCCTGGCGCGGGCGATCCAGGAAGGCCACCTCGTCGGGCCACGCCTGCTCTTCGCCGGCCATGCCATCTCGCAAACCGGCGGCCACGGCGACATGCGTGGCGCGGGCGAAGACGCCGAGGAGCCGACGTGCATGCACGGCCTCGGTCGGGTGGCTGACGGCGTTCCGGCCGTGCTTCAGGCGTGCCGCGACGAGATCCGGAAGGGCGCGACCCATTTGAAGCTCATGGTGTCGGGCGGTGTCGCGTCGCCGACGGACCCCATCACCAACACGCAGTTCTCGCGCGAGGAGATCCGCGCAGCGGTCGAGGAAGCGGAGGCGGCTGGAATCTACGTCACGGCCCACGCGTACACGTCGCGGGCGGTCGCGCGGGCGGTCGAGTGCGGCGTGCGGGGCATCGAGCACGGGAATCTGGTGGACGAGGCCACCCTCCGGCTGATGGCCGAGCGCGGAGCGTTCCTGATTCCCACGCTGTCGGTCGTGCATGCGGTCATTCGCGAGGGCGTGGAGGCGGGATTCCCGGCGGAGCTCCGGGAGAAGATGTTCACCATCTTCGAGACGGGAACGCGGGTCGTCGAGGCGGCCCACCGGATCGGCGTCAAGCTCGTCTACGGAACCGATCTTCTTGGCGCGATGCACCGGCACCAGCTCGACGAGTTCGCGATCCGCGGGGAGGTTCTGAAGCCGATCGACGTGATCCGGTCAGCCACGTCGACCGCGGCGGAGCTGTTCCAGCGCCAGGGCGAGCTGGGAGCCGTCGTGCCCGGCGCCCGAGCCGATCTGCTGGTCGTCGAGGGCAATCCCCTCGAGGACCTGGGAGTCCTGCGAGATCCCGAGCGGAACCTGAAGCTCGTCGTGAAGGACGGCGTGATCTACAAGGACGCGCTCGGCTAGGCCGGCGCGTTCGCTCCGCGGCCGGCACCGCCCCTGGCCGGCTGCGGTCGATCGGCGTCGGCCAACGGCCGCGGGCGCCGAGCTCCCGCAACGGTTGGTCTGCCACGACGTGCTCCCCGCCGCGGGCGGTCACGCCGTCCGCCCGGCTCACTTCTTGTCGGGCTCCGCCTTCCGATCCAGCTTGAGCGCCGCCGAGTTGATGCAGTATCGGAGCCCGGTGGGCTCGGGCCGTCCTCGAAGACGTGCCCGAGATGCCCGTCGCAGGCCGCGCACAGCACCTCGGTCCGCGTCATGAAGAAGCTCCGGTCCGTCTTGGTGCCGACGGCGGCCGCGTCGATGGGCTCCCAGAAGCTCGGCCATCCCGTGCCCGAGTCGAACTTGGTGCTCGACGTGAAGAGTGGCGCGCCGCACCCCGCGCACTTGTACGTGCCCGCTTCCTTGGAGTCGTGGTACTCGCCGGTGAACGCGTGCTCCGTGCCGTGCCGCCGCAGGACCTGGTACTGCTCCGGCGTCAGGCAGTGGCGCCACTCCTCGTCGGACTTGCTCACTCGTGCGCCCTTCTCGTCGCTCATCGCCGGTCCTCCTTGCCTTGACTACAGCTCCGTCGTGCGTGTGTCGATCCTGAAGGCGGTGCCGAGCTGCCCGACGGGCCCGTCGGGCAGCGCCACGTCGCGGCCCGGTGCGAGGTCGATCGCCACCGGCCCTTCCTCCGCGTCCGGCGCGATCTCCGCCACGACCCGCATCGGCGAGCCGGGCCAGCGGAACACGAGTTCGCGCCCGGTCGCATGGGTCAGCACTCCGCCGAGAGCGCGCTCCCACTGGCGCCGCGCCCGCTCCGCCGACTGCGCCCGGCTCCGGAGACCCAGGACTCGCGCCGGCGGCGGTGGCGACGGCGGGCCCGCGGGAACCTCGTGGGGCCGGCGGCCGTAGCGGCCGCCGGACTGCCCCAGCTGGACCACGATGCCGAGGGCTTCCTTCGGATGGAGATACGCGACCAGCCAGTCGGGGTCCGACTCGTCCCGGCCCACGAGGCGGTAGCCCTGGGCCTCGGCGCGCGCGGCCGCGTCGGCGAGGCTCGACACCTTGAAGGTCACGTGATGGAGCCCGGGACCGCGAGCCGCCAGGAAGCGATGGAGGAAGCCGTCCGCCCCCGCGGGCTCGATCACCTCGATCGAGCCGTCGCCCTCGAAGCTCCACGCGGCCCACCGGAATCCGCCGCCGGGTCCGCCCGAGTCCGGAATCCCGCCGAGCCGCCCGACCAGTACCTCGGTGGCGTCGGCCATCCGTTCCATGCCGATGGCGATGTGGTCGAACTTCGTCGACTGCCCCTTGCTCATCGAGCGTGTAGTGTACGCCATGCCGCGTTCGGCTATAGTGATCGCGTGACCCGCGTCCCGGCCGACCTCCGCGAGACCATCGAGCGCGCCATCCCCGATACGGAGGAGCCCGGCGTCCGGGCGGAGCCCGCGGCGACCGAAGCCGTGCGGCTCGTCGCGGAGCCGGTGATCCTGGTGACCGGCTTCGAGCCCTTCGGCACCCACACGGTCAATCCGTCCCAGGAGCTCGCCAAGATCCTGGACGGGCGGCGGATCGGGAACTGCGCGGTCGCGACGGCGGTGCTGCCCGTGCACCACCGCGAAGCGTCGCGCCACGTGTCCGTCCTCCTCGGTGAGCTGGCGCCCATCGCCGTCATCCATCTGGGACTGGCCGACGGCCGGTCCCGGCTGGCCCTCGAGCGCGTGGGGCTCAACGTGATGGACTACCGGATTCCCGACAACGCGGGCTACCGCGCCGAGGGCGAGCCCTGCGTGCCCGAAGGACCCCCGGCGTACTTTGCCACGCTGCCGCTGCCGGAGATCCTCGCCGCCATGACTGCCGAGGGTATCCCCGCTTACGTGTCGAACACCGCCGGGACGTTCCTCTGCAACCAGACGCTCTACGCCACTCTCCACGAGATCGCGATGCGCGAAAAGACGGCGCGGGCGGGGTTCATCCACCTGCCCCTCCTGCCCGCCATGGTCGCCGCCAGCGGGCTCGACCAGCCGAGCATGGACCTGCCCCTCATGCTCCGAGGAGTGGAGACGGCCATCCGGATCGTCGCCGAGAACCTCGCGCCGTGACGGAGGCCGCTCGGTCGTGACGGCGGGGCTCAGGAAGGGCCTGGCGCTCGCGATCCTCTGGGCCCAGGTGCCGGCCGCCCATCGCGCCGACGTCGAGTCGTGGGCCGCGAGCGAGCCGCTGGCCCCGACCGATCCCGCGGTCGGCGTCCTGGCCGTCGGGCGATACGCAGGCATCTCGGGCGCGCCCGCCTTCATCGAGGTCCACGAGCTCGTCAACGACGACGCGATGGTCGTGTCGGCCAGCGGAACCCTCATGGCCACGACGCTGCGGGCGCTCGAGCGCTTCGGGGCGGCGGTCCTGCCCGGCGGCGCGGCCGGCGAGGCCGGCGGGTCTCGCGCCGGCTCCGTGGGACCCGCGGGAGTCTACGGTCAGATCTTCCCGCCGGGAATCGACGAGCGGGCGGCCGTGCACGGCCTGCCCCCGGCGCTCCAGATCGGGCGCATCGACATCCCGCCGGCGCACGAGGACGAGTTCAACGAGTGGTACAACACCGAGTATCTCCTCGGGAACATGACGGTGAACGGGGTCTACGGGGCGCGCCGGTACCTCAACCGAGGAACCGGCCCCCGGTACCTCACCGTGTACGAGTTCGCCCACACCGAGGTGAGCCGGCAGCCTGCCTGGGACCGGGCGCGCGCGCAGTCGGTGTGGCGGCGTCGCATCGAGCGCCTCTGGGCGCACGCCCCCGGCTCGCCCGGCATCTACCGCCGCCTCGCCGCCCGCTGACGGCGATCCCGCCTCGGGAGCGCTCGTGACCATCACTGCCGTGGAGACGGGCCACTACCGCATCCCCCTGCCCGCCGTGCTGTCCGACTCGACGCATGGAGACATCGCGCACTTCGAGCTCGTCACGGCCCGCGTGCGCACGGCCGACGGCGCGGAGGGCCTCGGCTACACCTACACGGTCGGCGCGGGCGCCGCGGCGATCCGCGCCCTCCTCGAGGAGCTCGCGCCGCTCCTGCTGGACCACGACGCCGAGCGGATCGAGGCGCTCTGGCAGCGCATGTGGTGGGGCTGCCACTACGTGGGGCGCGGCGGCCTCGCGGCCTTCGCGATCGCCGCGGCGGACATCGCACTCTGGGATCTCCGGGCGCGTCGGGCCGGCCTCCCTCTCTGGAAGCTCCTCGGCGGCCATCGCCCGCGCGTGAAGGCATACGCGGGCGGCATCGATCTCCAGTTCCCGCTCGACCGCCTGCTGCGGCAGACGGACGACAACCTCGGCCGGGGCTTCCGCGCGATCAAGATGAAGGTGGGCCGCCCGCGGCTCCCCGAGGACGTCGAGCGGGTCCGTGCGATGCGAGAGCACCTCGGCGCCGACGTGCCGCTCATGGTCGACGCCAACATGCGCTGGACGGCGGACGAGGCGATCCGGGCCGCGCGCGCCCTCGCCGCCCACGACGTCTTCTGGGTCGAGGAGCCGACGATTCCCGACGACGTGCCCGGGCACGTGCGGGTCGTCCGCGAGGGCGGGCTTCCCGGTCGCCGCGGGCGAGAACCTCCGCACGGTCCACGAGTTCAAGCGGCTGATCGACGCCGGCGGCGTCACGTTTCCCGAGCCCGACGTCTCGAACGTGGGCGGCGTGACGCCCTGGCTCAAGGTCGCCCACGTCGCCGAGGCCCACAACCTGCCCGTGACCTCGCACGGCGTCCATGACCTCCACGTCCACCTCCTGGCCGCGGTGCCGAACGCCTCGTACCTCGAGGTGCACGGCTTCGGCCTCGAGCGTTTCATCGCGCACCCGCTCGAGCTGCGGGACGGCGAGGCGCTGGCTCCGGACCGGCCCGGACACGGGGTCGAGTTCGACTGGAAGGGGCTCGAGCGTCTTCGGGCGGTGTGATTCCGTCAAGTCTCGACAGCAGTTAGCACGGGCTCAGTAGGGGAAGGCTCGAGGGTGGATTCAGCGGCGGACGACCTGCCGATCATCGACCCGCACCAGCACTTCTGGGACCTCTCGCTCGCCAAGCACCCCTGGCTCCGGGACGAGCCACCCCCACCCTTCCGGTACGGCGACACGCGCCCGCTCCGGCGGAGCTACCTGCCCGCGGACTATCGCCGCGATGCCCGCGGTCACCGGATCGTGGGCACCGTCTACGTCGAGACCGAGTGGGACCCGACGGACCCGGTCGGCGAGACACGCTGGGTCGAGGCGCTCGCCGCGCGCGAGGGCCTACCGACGGCAGTGGTCGCCCAGGCGCGGCTCGACCGGGACGACATCGAGGACGTCCTCGCGCGCCAGGCCGCGTGCCCGCTCGTCCGGGGCATCCGCCACAAGCCCGCCGCCGCGCCGTCGCCCGGCGCGGTCGTCCCGGGCGCGCCGGGATCGATGGGCGACGCGCGCTGGCGCCGCGGGTACGCGCGGCTCGCGCGCCACGGGCTGTCCTTCGATCTCCAGACCCCGTGGTGGCACCTCCGGGAAGCGGCCGCGCTGGCTCGCGCGTTTCCCGACACGCTGATCGTCCTGAACCACACCGGCCTGCCCGCGGATCGGAGCCCGGACGGGCTCCGCGGCTGGCGCGAAGGGATGGCCACGCTCGCTGCCGAGCCGAACACCGCGGTCAAGATCTCGGGACTCGGCGTGCCGGGCCACCCGTGGACCACCGAGGCGAACCGCGAGATCGTGCTGCGCGCGATCGACCTCTTCGGCGTCGACCGCGCGATGTTCGCCTCGAACTTCCCGGTGGACGGCCTCGTCGCGACGCTCGACACGCTCTACGCCGGGTTCAAGGCGATCGTGAGGAGCTTCCCGCTTGCGGACCGACGGCGCCTCTTCCACGACAACGCCCTGAGGTTGTATCGACTCACCATCCCGCATCGCCCGGGACACCCTCGGCCCGCGGCTGACGGAAGGGCGCGGAGGACGCTACGTCCGCGAGGCGGGCCGCCGGCGCGCCCAGGCGAGGCACGCGTCTCGCAGGGCGGACTGGACGCGAAGCCGCATCGTGACGGCGGCGGGCGACATGTCGACCTTGGTCAGGAGGCGGCGACTCGCCGTCAGGTCGCTCCGGGCACTCGCCTCGCGGAGACGCGACGTGACGGCGTGGGCAGACATCTCCGGCGGCGTCACCGGTCCGCGCTCGCGCGACGCCCAGACGGGCTCGAGGTTCTCGTTGACCAGCAGGAGATCGAGCGTGAGCATCACGGTGGCGTCGACCTTGCTGCTGCGGCGCACCTCGAGGCCGTCGCTGAACCGCATCGGGAGTGCCTGGACGCGGAATCCTCTCGCCCTCGCCACCTCCAGGGTCGCCTCGACGTCGTCACGGCGCACGAGGAGGTCGATGTCGGTCGTGGCGCGCGGGACGCCGTGGATCGCCAGGCCAGTGCCCCGGCCACCGCGTACGGCACACCGTGGCGCTCGAGCTCAGCCAGAAGCCCCATCGTCTCCTCGAAGAGGTCGATCGCCATGTGGGCCCTTGCTCCACGGGCATGCTACCACCCCCGCGGGCGCGCCCCCGTCCTCGCGGCCTCATGGCGACGGCGCGTAGACGCGAACGGGCGTCAAGCGCCAGCGCTCGACGAACGAGCGGCCCCGCCAGACGAGGAGTCCGTCGCGGTCGCGGCCCACGACGATCAGCGCGCACGGGGCGTCGGCCTGCGGCGGCGCGAGCCGTCCGGACGCGTTCTCCACGAGCGCGTGCTCGAGCCGCACGTCGTTCCCGAGCCGCGCCTGGAGTAGCGGCCAGAGCGGGTACTCCGGGCCGTCCCAGCCGAAAACCATCCCCACCCGCCCGCACCGCATGTCGCGCACGAGGTCCGCCGCGGCTTCGTAGACGGGCTGGAGCTGAGGGTGGTTCCGGAACCGCTGCGCCACCCGCGGCGTCGTGAGGACGTTGCCTGCGCCGACGAGCGTGCGCGGCCACGTCAGCAGGAGGCTCGGGAGAGCGAGCACGCAGAAGGCCGTGGCCCACGCCGCCGCGACCCGCCGCCGGCCCTCGAAGGCCACGCCGATGAGCGGGCACGCGAGGACGAACAGCGGGAGGTGCAGGCGACTGTTCCACGGCTGCCACTTGAGGCCGACCAGAAACGCGAGCGCGCTCGCCGCGCCCAGCGCGACCCACAGGCGGGCCGTGTCGCCGGACGCTCCGCGGCGGCGCCAGACGATCACGCCGGCCACGAGCGCCGCGATGAAGTGGAGCGGGTTGCCGACGAAGTCCTCGTGCAGCAGGAACGGCCCCACGTGGTACGCCGGGAACGGCTCCCCCAGCGTGGTCCGGCGGTCGTTCGGATCGAACCCCATCGCGCGATGGACGCCGAGCACGACGCGCTCGACCCAGCCGTTCACGCGCGCGGACGGCAGGGTCAGGTGAAGCGTCGCGTTGCGCACCGCGTTGGACGCGACCGCGCGCGGATCGAGCGTGGTGTTGACGTACATGGTCCAGTCCGGCGCGAGCCGGTCGGGGGTTTCCGCGACGCGCGCCGAACCGGCGGGCGCCTCGGCCCGGAGCAGCGGCAGCGTCCGGCCGAGATGGCCCGCGTTCAGCGCCACGATGGCGACGCCGGCCGTCAGCAGGTAGCCCCACGCCCGGCGACGATCGAGCCGCCACGCCGTGGCGGCGAAGGCCACGAGCCACGGGATCTCGAGGAACACGACGGGGAGCTTCGTCAGCACCCCGAGCCCGGCGCTGACGCCGATCAGGCCGGCGACGTTCGCGCTCGGCGCCGCGCGGAACCGCAGGACCCAGTAGCCGAGCGAGAGCAGCCAGAAGCTCGCGACGAGGTCGTTCTGGGTGCTGCTCGCCTGGGAGATCGCCATCGGCAGGGTCGCGCAGGCGACGGCCGCCAGCCCTCGCGCCATGGAACCGCCGCCGAGCGCCCCGGTCACGACGGCCGACCCGACGATGCACCCGGCGAACGCGAGCCATTGCACGAGGCTCGCGAGACGGTCGCCGCCCGTCAGGACGTACAGGTGCAGGATCGCGAACTCGGCTCCTGGCCCGAGCCACAGCTGTCGCAGGATGTGTGTCGGGTAGTGCGCGACCGATCCCGCCTGGCTCCAGTGCGCGACCCGCGGCATGTGGTACGTCATCGAGTCCCAGTTGTTCGGCGGCGCCAGGAGCGCGAGGGTGGCGGTGACCGCGAGGACGATTCCCACCGCCCCGAGCGCGAGACGAGGGATCGGCAGCGCGGTCGCCCTCGACGTGGGGTCCGCCCGGCGCCGGCGATGCGCCCAGAGGCCGATCCCCGCGACGAGGGCCCAGCTCACCGCGAGCCAGCCGCGCGCGACGCCGCCCAGGAGGCTCAGCCCTTCGGTGATGAGGGTCAGCGCCACGCCGAGCAGTGTGGCGCCGAGGAAGAGTCCGTGGCCGATGGTCATCCCAGTGGTTTCCGGCCGTCCGTCGTCTGCCCGGAGGCTCCACTCCAATCTAGCCCATGGGCGGCGAGCCGCCGCCAACCCGGGGCGAGGCGCGCGGGCCGACCATTGCCGGCAATCGGGCGTCAGCCATTCGCGTCTCGCGTCGCCGCGGAGCCCATTGACACCCGGGCCGGCGCCGGGAAACGATTGGCTCATCGCACCCATGCGGGACACCGGTCCTGCCGGCACGGTCGCCGACGACGAAACCTCCACCTGAGGGGAGCGAACGATGGCATCGTCTGGATTCGGCCTGAGCGCTCGAGCAACCCGCCGGAGCTTCCTGCGCTGGTGCGCGGCGGCATCGGGAGGCGTCCTCACGCCGGTCCTCCGCGGCGTGCCCGCCGCGCTGGCCCAGACCGCGCCCAAGCGCGGCGGCACGCTCAAGGTCGGCTTCTACATCGAGGCCGCGACGATGGACCCGCACCTCTCGGGCAGCAAGATCGACCGGCAGGTCTACCACAACCTCTACGAGCCGCTCCTGGTACTCGACCTGAAGCTCGGCCTCCAGCCCGGCCTGGCCGAGTCGTGGACCCAGCCCGATCCGAAGACGCTCGTCTTCAAGCTCCAGCGCGGGGTGAAGTTCCACGACGGCACCGACTTCAACGCCGAGGCCGCCAAGTTCAACTTCGACCGGATGAAGACGGACCCGAAGTCGGTCCGGAAGGGCGAGACGGCCAACATCGACTCGGTGGACGTGGTCGACTCCCACACGATCCGCCTCAACCTCAAGCGGCCGGACGCATCCCTCCTGGCAGCGCTCACCGATCGCGCTGGCATGATGGTGTCCCCGAAGGTCGTCCAGGAGCGCGGCCCGGACCTCGAACGGAACGCCAAGGGCGCGGGGACGGGGCCCTTCGAGTTCGTCGAGTGGGTGAAGGACGACCACATCCTGCTGAAGCGCTACGACAACTACTGGAACAAGCAAAAGGGCCCGTACCTCGACCAGATCCGCTACCGCCCGATCCCCGACGACACCGTCAAGCTGGCGAGCCTCCAGTCGGGCGAGATCGACGTCATGGACTACGTCCAGCCGCGCGACGTGGCAGCGGTCAAGGCCGACAAGAACCTGGTCGAGGTCGACGTTCCGTCGCTCGCGCAGTTCTCTTACGTGCTGAACCACACCAAGCCGCCGTTCAACAACAGGGCCCTCCGCCAGGCCGTGATCTCCGGGCTCGACATCGACCAGATCGTCAAGGGGGTCTGGCTCGGCGTCGGCGTGCCGTCGAACGGGCCCATCCCGCCCTCCAGCTGGGCGTACGACAGCAGCATCGCCCCCGAGAAGCGCGACCTCGCGAAGGTCAAGGCGAAGCTCGCCGAGGGCGGCCAGCCGAACGGGTTCACCTTCAGCCTCACGACGAACAACATCCCGATCAACGTCCAGGAAGCGGAGGTGATGCAGGCGCAGCTCGCCGAGGCCGGCATCACGATGAAGATCAAGCTCGTCGACGCTGCCGCCCTCCTGGCGGATGGGAACAACAAGAACTTCGAGATGATCAGCTACCAGTGGAGCGGCCGGCCCGACCCCGACGGCAACACCTTCCAGTTCTTCAAGACGGGGCTACCACTCAACTGGTCCGGCATCTCCAATCCGAAGATCGACGCCCTGCTCGACCGGAGCCGCGAGGTGTCCGACAAGGCGGAGCGGAAGAAGATCTTCAGCGACCTCACGCGGACCCTCCACGAGGAGGCGTCGATGGCCTTCATCGTGCACCCGATCGAGCCGAAGGCCTTCAACCCGCGGGTCCAGGGATACGAGCCCATCCCCGACGGGATGATGCGGTTCAAGAACGTCTGGCTGAAGTAGCTGCTCGGGGTCAGGCCTTGACTTTCACTTCCGAGCGGTGCCCCGCGGCGGCCGTGGGCGGCAGTACGGAAGTCAAAATCAAGGCCTGACCCCAACGCGGCTCGACGCGCATGGGCCGGTTCATCCTGGGCCGTCTGCTGGCCATTGTCCCGGTCCTCGTCCTGGTGACGGCCGGCGTGTTCTTCCTGATCCACCTCACGCCCGGCGACCCGATCGACGCGATGATGGCCGAATCGGCCGACCCCGACGTGAAGGCGGCGCTAAGCCGTCAGCTCGGCCTCGACCAGCCGATCCACGTGCAGTACCTGAGGTGGATGGGGCGCGTGCTTCACGGCGATCTCGGGCGCTCCATCCGGAACAACCAGCCGGTGATCGAGGACGTGGGGCGCCGCATCCGCCCGAGCGTCGAGCTCGCCCTCCTGGCGATACTGATCGCCCTCGTGGTGGCCTTCCCGCTCGGGATCCTCTCGGCGGCGCGCCGGAACACGCCGGTCGACGGCGCGGGGACGACGTTCGCGCTCATCGGCATCTGCATGCCGAACTTCCTCATCGCCCTGCTCCTGATCTTCCTGTTCGGCGTGACCCTCCGCTGGCTGCCGGTGTCCGGCTACACCGATCCCCTGGAGGATCCGGTGAACGGCCTCCGGTCGCTGACGCTGCCGGCGATCACCCTCGGGCTCGCCCTCGGAGCCGTGATCACGCGGACGCTCCGCTCGAGCCTCATCGAGGCGCTCTCCGAGGACTACGTGCGCACCGGTCGAGCCAAGGGGCTGCCGGAGAGCGTCATCCTCGGTCGGCACGCGCTCAAGAACGGCCTCATCCCGGTCGTCACGGTGCTCGGCCTCCAGCTCGGCGGGCTGATCGGCGGCGCGGTGATCACGGAGTACGTGTTCGCCCTGCCCGGGGTCGGCCGGCTCGTGGTGGACGCCGTCTTCGCGCGGGACTACCCGCTGGTCCAGGGCGTGGTCCTCCTGATCGCCCTCGCCTACATCGCGACCAACCTCCTGGTGGACCTGGTCTACGGCCTCCTCGACCCGAGGATCCGGTATCGCTGAGCACGCGTCCGCCAGCGTCTGGACCCCGGACGCCGCCGCCCGCGCCGACTCGGCCGCCCGATGGCTGGCCGTGCGGAGGCTCTTCAGCGGGCGGCTCGCGCTCGTCGGGGCCGCGGTGACGCTGATCGCCGTGGTGGTGGCCGTGGCCGCCCCCATCCTGTCCCCACACAACCCGCTCAAGCAGAACCTCGGCAACTCGCTGGCCAGCCCGAGCCGGGTGCATCCCCTCGGCACGGACAACGTCGGCCGCGACGTCTTCTCGCGCGTCATCTGGGGGACGCGCATCTCGCTGGTGGCCGGCTTCGTGTCGGTCGCGATCGCGGCGGTGGCCGGGAGCCTCATCGGGCTCTTCGCGGGATACCGGGGCGGCCGGGTGGACGGGGCCGCGATGCGGCTGATGGACGCGGTGCTGTCCTTCCCGCCGCTCGTCCTGGCACTGGCGCTGGGCGCGGTCCTGGGCGCGGACCTGACCGGGGTGCTGATCGCGCTGGGCGTCGTCTACACGCCCACCTTCGCCCGCCTGATGCGCGGCCAGGTCCTGACGATCCGGGGCCGGGAGTACATCGAGGCGGCGCGGGCCCTCGGCGCCTCGGGCAGCATGATCGCGTGGCGCCACGTGCTGCCGAACGCCGCCACGCCGATCGTGGTCCAGGCGTCCCTCAGCGTCGCCTTCGCGATCCTCGCCGAGGCCTCGCTGTCCTTCCTGGGGCTCGGGGTGCAGCCGCCCGACGCCTCGTGGGGCAGCATGATCAACGCGGGACGGGGCTATCTCCGGCAGGCCCCCTGGGTCGTCTTCGGGCCGGGCGCCGCGCTCTTCGTGACGGTGCTCGGGCTCAACTTCCTCGGCGACGCCGTCCGCGACGCCCTCGACCCGAAGCTCCGCGTCTGACCGACGGGGTCAGACTTCGTCATCGGGACACTTCCCCTTCCGGGCGCCGGCCAATTCAGACTGTCCGAAAGGCGAAGTCTGACCCTTACCGGACGAACAGGGCGACCGAGGCTGCCAGGAGCGCGGCCATCACGCCGTTGAAGAGCCGGAAGGCGCGCGGGGATCGGAGCGCGCGCTGCATCGCGGCGCCGAAGGCGAGCCACGGGAGGCAGCTCGGCAGGCACGCGGCCAGGAACACGAGGCCGAGCGCCGCCGACTGACCGAGCGCGCTTCCGGCCTGCCGGTCGAGGAAGGTCGCGGCCGCGCTGGCGCACACGAGCCACGACTTCGGGTTGATCCACTGAAACGCCGCCGCGCCGGCGAAGCCGACGGGCTTCGCCTCCAGCCCCTTCGCTCGGCGCGCGGGCCGTCGCGATCTTCCAGGCGAGCCAGAGGAGAAAGGCCGCGCCGCACCACTTCATGACGCGGAGGAGTGTCGGCGCGCCGAGGATCACGCTGCCGAGGCCGAAGGCGACGACGAACATCATCACCGCCATGCCGAGGCCGACCCCGAGGAGGCATCCGAGACCGCGCCGCACGCCGACCTGCGCCCCCGTCGCCATCAGCAAGACGTTGCTCGGCCCCGGCGTCCCGGCGGCCGCGACCGAGAAGATGAAGAATGCGACGGCCTGCTCCCGCGTCATGTGGGCCACCTCCCGGATGTCGGATAGACTCGACCCATGGCGCCGATGGTAGGGAGATCGGCCGGGGCGGGTCTTGTACGTTCGTGCGAGGACGGCGACTGGATGGTCGCGTCCCGGCCGGTCGAGGGCGTCGAGCTCCTGCGCGTCTGGTTCGGCGGCCGCGCCTACGCGCGGCATCGCCACGACACGTACGCCATCAGCGTCACCGAGGCGGGCGTCCAGACGTTCGACTACCGGGGCCGGGTCGAGCAGAGCCTGCCCGGCGAGGTCGTGGTCCTCCATCCCGACGAGATGCACGACGGGCGGCCCGGCACCGCCGCGGGGTTCGGCTACCGCGAGGTCTACGTCGATCCGGGCCGGATCGCCGACGCCGTGCGGATGATCACGGGAGGCGCGGCGCCGCTCCCGTTCGTCCGGCGACCCGTCACCGACAGCGCGCCCCTGGCTCGCGCGGTCACGGCCGCCTTCGGAGCCTCGCTCGAGCCCTTGGCGCTCGATACCCTGGTTCTCCGGCTCGCCGAGGGCCTCCTCGATGCGCAGGCGGACCGGCCCGCGGCCCGCGCGCCCCTCCGTCTCGACCGGGCAGCTCTCGAGCGCGCCCGAGCGTACCTGGACGACCGGCGGACGGTGGTGCGATCAGCGGAGCTCGAAACGGTCTCGGGGCTCGGTCGCTACGAGCTCGCGCGCCAGTTCCGCGTCGCGCACGGCACGAGCCCCTACCGGTACTCACTCCTGCGCCGGCTCGACTTCGCCCGACAGCGCCTCGGAGACGGCACGCCTCTCGCCGAGCTGGCGCTGGAAGCGGGCTTCACCGACCAGGCCCACTTCACCCGCATGTTCCGCTCCGCGTTCGGACTGACGCCCGGACGTTACCTCGCGCTGCGTCGCGGCGGTGGCCCGCGCTCTGCCGCGCGCGTCTAGGACACCCTGTGTCCGGCGCTCGGATGAGCCGACGGACAATCGCCCGAGAACGGGCGAAATTCCAGGCGGCCTTGACACCCGATCAACCACCGTGTTAGCCGGCTCTCAGCGTCCCTCGTCGCGGTCGGGATTTTTTCCAGTCACTGGTGCCCGAGAGTCACTGGCCACGAACGGATGAGAGGAGGACCGCAATGACACCCGTCACGATCAACGGCAGGCGATACGACATCGACCTGCCCGCAGATACCCCCCTTCTCTGGGCTCTCCGAGACGAGCTGGGCCTCACCGGCACCAAGTTCGGCTGCGGCATGGCGCTCTGCGGGGCCTGCACCGTGCACCTCGACGGCCAGGCCGTGCGGTCCTGCATGACGCCGCTGTCGGCGGTGGCGAACAAGAAGGTCACGACGATCGAGGGCCTCGAGGCGGACAAGATCGGAAAGGCGGTCCAGACGGCCTGGATCGAGGTGAGCGTACCGCAGTGCGGCTATTGCCAGTCGGGCCAGATCATGTCGGCCACGGCCCTCCTGAAGCGCACCCCGAAGCCCACCGATGCCGACATCGACAGCGCCATGGCCGGGAACATCTGCCGGTGCGGGACCTACCCCCGCATTCGCACCGCAATCAAGCAGGCGGCGAGCCTGCAGGGAGCGAAGTCATGATTGCGATGCCCGGTCGGTACGCGGATCCCGAGCGCGACAGGCCGGCCGCCCCGCCGGTCGTCATCGCCAACGTGAGCCGCCGCCGCTTCCTCCAGGGCGTGTCCGCCCTGGGCGGCTTCGTGCTCGCCGTCGGTTACCCCCGAGCCTCCCGCGCGGCCGACCCGCCGAAGTACGGGGCGGACGGCATGCCCCACGGCTGGGTCGACAACCCGCTCGCCTTCGTCGCCATCGCGGACGACGGCACGGTCACCATCGTCTGCCACCGCTCCGAGATGGGCCAGGGCGTGCGCACCGGGATGCCGATGATCGTGGCCGAGGAGCTGGAAGCCGACTGGAAGCGCGTCAAGGTCGCGCAGGCGCCCGGCGACGAGGAGAAGTACGGCAACCAGGACACCGACGGCTCGCGCAGCACCCGGCACTTCTTCGACCCCATGCGTCGCTGCGGCGCCGCGGCGCGCACGATGCTCGAGGCCGCGGCCGCCGCGCAGTGGAAGGTGCCGGTGACCGAGGTCGAGGCGAAGAACCACGAGGTCGTGCACAAGCAGACCGGCCGGAAGCTCGGCTACGGGGCCCTGGCCAAGGCCGCCGCCCAGCAGCCGGTCCCGGCGCGCGAGACCCTGCGCCTGAAGGACCCGTCCCAGTTCCGCTACATCGGCAAGGGCCAGCTGAAGCTGGTCGACGCCCGCGACATCGCGACCGGCAAGGCGCAGTACGGCCAGGACACGCGGCTCGACGGCATGCTCTACGCCGTCGTCGCGCGGCCACCCGTCTACGGCGGGCAGGTCGCGAGCTTCGACGACACCGACGCGCTCAAGGTGCCCGGCGTCGTGAAGGTCGTGGCGATCGAGGGCTCCTCCGGCCCGCCCAACTTCAACCCGCTGGGCGGCGTCGCGGTCGTCGGGAAGAACACCTGGGCGGCCATGCAGGGCCGGCGGGCGCTGAAGATCGGCTGGGACGACGGCCCGAACGCGGACTATGACTCCGCGGCGTACAAGGCGACGCTCGAGCAGGCCGCGCGGCAGCCGGGCCCGGCGGTCCGCAACGACGGTGACGTCGCCGCGGTCATGGCCGGCGCCGCCAAGAAGGTCGAGGCGGAATACTACATCCCCCACCTCGCCCACGCGACCATGGAGCCGCCGGCCGCCGCCGCCCGCATCGCTCAGGGGAAGTGCGAGGTATGGGGCTGCTTCCAGTCCCCCAGGCCGCGCGCGACCTGGTCGCGAAGCGGCTCGGCATGGACACGAAAGACGTGACCGTCCACGTGACCCTGCTCGGAGGTGGGTTCGGGCGCAAGTCCAAGCCCGACTACGGGATCGAGGCGGCAGTGCTGTCCCAGGCGATGGACGGGAAGCCGGTGAAGGTCGTCTGGACCCGTGAGGACGACCTCCATCACTGCTACTACCACACCGTCTCCGTGGAGCACCTCGAGGCGGGCGTGGACGCTCGCGGCAAGCCGGTGGCGTGGCTCCACCGCACCGTCGCCCCGACGATCATGTCGACCTTCGAGCCTGACGCGAAGCAGGAGGCGAACTGGGAGCTCGGGATGGGCGTGATCAACGTCCCGTTCGCGATCCCCAACATCCGCATCGAGAACCCGGAGGCCTCCGCGCACACCCGGATCGGCTGGTTCCGGTCCGTCTCGAACATCCCCCACGCCTTCGCGGTCCAGTCGTTCGTCGCCGAGCTCGCCGCGGCGGCGGGTCGCGATCAGAAGGAGTTCCTCCTGGACGTGATCGGACCGGCGCGCTGGGTCACGCCGGACACGCTGAAGGACACGTGGAACCACGGCGAAAACCCCGAGCGCTATCCCGTCGACACCGGGCGCTTGCGGCGCGTGATCGAGACGGCGGCGCGCGAGGCCAAGTGGGGCCGGCCGATGCCGAAGGGCCGCGGCCTCGGCATCGCCGCGCACTACAGCTTCGTGACCTACGTGGCGGCCGTCGTGGAGGTCGCGGTCGACGACAAGGGCGCGCTCACCATCCCGCGGGTCGACATCGCGGTCGACTGCGGCGCGAGCGTCAACCCCGACCGCGTGCGCGCCCAGATGGAGGGCGCGTGCGTGATGGGCGTCGGCGTCGCGACGTCCAGCGAGATCAGCTTCAAGGCCGGCCGCGCCGAGCAGGGCAACTTCAACACCTACGAGGTCACGCGGATCAGCGGCGCGCCGCGCGACATCCGCGTGCACATCGTCCCCGGCGACTTCAACCTGCCGCTGGGGGGCGTGGGCGAGCCCGGCGTGCCCCCGGTTCCCCCGGCCCTCTGCAACGCGATCTTCGCGGCGACGGGCAAGCGCATCCGGCGCCTGCCCATCCGCGATCAGCTGAAGGCGTGAGCGCGGGACGGGAGAGTCCCGAGGTCCTCCAGTAGACGGCCCGAGCCCCTGGCTGCCTCCCGTGGCCAGGGGCTCGCGGCGTATTTGGACGGGCCCCGCCGAGGCAGGGCGCCACCCCCGTCTTCGCGACGCCGGCGCCGGGGTCCCGCACCCCCGGACCTGTCTCGCAATCGCGTCGGGATGTACCATTGCGGCACCGATGACGGACTCTCACCGCTCGATTTCGGGGAGCGGCCGCTGCGCCGCCATCTCTTCCCCGCACCGGAGGGCCGACGCATGTCCGATCCCGCTCTCGCCTTCGAATCCATCGCCGGGCTCGCCGCGAAGATCCGCGCCGGCGCGCTCAGCCCGGTCGCGCTGACCGAGACGCTCCTCGACCGGATCGCGGGGCTCGACGGCCGCCTTCACGCCTTCATCGCGCTGACCCGCGAGCGGGCGCTGGCGGAGGCGCGCGCGGCCGAGCTCGCCCTCCGCGGCGGTCAGGACCTGGGGCCGCTCCACGGCATCCCCTACGCCGCGAAGGATCTCATCGACGTCCGCGGCGTGCCGACGACGGCGGGCACGCGGCTCCTGGCCGGCAACGTGGCGAAGGAGGACGCGGCCGTCGTCCGCCGCCTGGCGGGCGCCGGGATGGTGCTCCTCGGCAAGACCTACACCGTCCAGTTCGCGTTCGGCGGGGTGGGCGTGAACCACGACCAGGGCACGCCGCACAATCCGTGGAGCGCCACGCACCACGTTCCCGGCGGCTCATCGAGCGGCTCGGCCGTGGCGGTCGCGGCGGGGCTCGCCCCGATGGCGCTCGGGAGCGACACCGGCGGCTCGGTCCGGGTGCCGGCCTCCCTCTGCGGCACGGTCGGGCTCAAGACCACCGTCGGGCGCGTGAGCCGCGCGGGCGTCTATCCCCTCTCCTTCACGCTCGACTCGATCGGGCCCCTGACACGGACCGTGGAGGACGCGGCCCTCGTCTACCAGGCGCTCCAGGGCACTGATCCCCGCGACGAGACGACCGAGGGCGTGGTGCCGCACGATGTGCTCGCCGGCCTCGAGGCCGGCGCCGGCGGGCTGCGGCTCGCGATCGCGGAGACGCTCTTCTTCGACGACGTCGACCCCGAGGTCGACCGCGCGGTGCGCGAAGGCGCCGGGGTGCTCCGCTCGCTCGGCGCTCAGGTCGAGAGCATCAAGGTGCCCGAGGCGGCCGAGGCGATGTCGGAGCAGAAGCGGGCGCTCGCGATCGCGGCCGAGGCCTGCGTCTACAACGCCCGGTTCCTCGACGAGCACTTCGACGAGCTGGACCCGGTCGTGGCGCACCGGATGATCGGCGGCCGCCAGCTCAGCGCGCCCGACTACTTCGCGCTGCACCGGCAGTGGGCCGAGCTCCGGCGCCGGCTGGTGGCGCGCCTCGCCGACGTCGACGCGCTGCTCGTGCCGACCTGCCCCCTGCCCTCGCGGCCGCTGGCCGAGGTCGACCGGACCGTGGAGTCGTACGGGCAGCACAACGGCCGCTACCTCCGGAACACGGCGGTCGGGAACATCCTGAACCTCTGCGGCGTGTCCGTGCCCTGCGGCTTCACGCGAGAGGGGCTCCCCATCGGCCTGATGGTCTACGCGAAGCCGTTCCAGGAAGGGATGGCGCTCCGCGTCGCCCGCGCCTACGAGCGGGCCACGGACTGGCACCGCCGCCGGCCCGAGCTCGGGTGGGCGGCCGGCGGCCGCTGAGGCGGTCCATGCGACTCCGGGGCAAGGTCGCGCTCATCAGTGGCGGCGCGCGCGGCATGGGCGAGAGCGAGGCCCGGCTCTTCGTCCGCGAGGGCGCGAAGGTGGTCATCGGCGACATCCTCGAGGCCGAGGGCCGGGCCGTGGAGGCGGACATCCGGGCGGCGGGCGGCGACGCGCTGTTCGTCCGGCTCGACGTCACCGAGGAGGCCGACTGGGAGCGAGCGGTGAGCCGGACGATCGAGCGCTTCGGACGGCTCGACGTGCTCGTGAACAACGCCGGTGTGGGCGCCCAGGGCCGCATCGAGGACACGACGGTCAAGGAGTGGGACCACGTCATGGACATCAACGCCAAGGGCGTGTTCCTCGGCACCCGCGCGGTCATCCCCGCCATGCGCCAGGCTGGCGGCGGCTCGATCGTGAACATCTCGTCCCAGCTGGGTCTCGTCGGGACCGACAACAGCAGCCCGCAGTACCAGGCCTCCAAGGGCGCGGTGCGCCTCCTGACGAAGGCCACCGCCATCCAGTACGCGCGGGAGGGCATTCGCGCCAACTCGGTCCATCCCGGGCCGATCCTGACCGCGATGACCGAGCGGCGGCGGGCCGATCCGGAGCATTACCGGAAAATGCTGTCGCGGATCCCGCTGGGCCGGTTCGGCGAGTCCGACGAGGTCGCGTACGGCGTCCTGTACCTCGCCTCGGACGAGGCGGCGTTCGTGACCGGCAGCGAGCTCGTCATCGACGGGGGCTGGACGGCCCAGTAGCCGCCGGGCTCGGCGTCGTCAGTCGACGCCGGGGCGCACGCTCCCGAGCGCCAGCGCCAGCCGGCCGCAGGCCTCGTCGATCTCGCGCGGGGCATACGCCGCGTAGCCCAGCAGGAGGCCGCCCCGGTCCGAGGGACGAGTCGGCCGGGCTCGATAGGCCGAGAGCGGCGGCACGTCCACGGCGCGGGTGAGCGCGGCGCGCGCGGCCGCGCGGTCGTCCACGCCGGCGCGCAGCCAGCCCATGAGGTGCATGCCGGCTTCCGCGGGCGCCACTTCGAGTAGGCCGCCGAGGGTGCGCCGCGCCGCGTGCACGAGAGCGGCCTGCCGCTCGGCGTAGAGCGCGCGGGTTCGCCGGACGTGCCGCGCGAAGTGCCCCCCGTCGATGAAATCGGCGAGGGCCGCCTGGGTCACCGACGGCGAATGGCGATCGGCCAGCGCGCGCGCCGCGATGAACGCGTCGACCAGCTCCGGGGGCACGACCAGGTACCCGAGGCGGAGCGCCGGGAAGAGCACCTTGCTGAACGTGCCCGCGTAGATCACGCGCCCCGCCGTGTCGAGCCCCTGGAGCGCCGCGAGGGGGCGCCCCGCGTATCGGTACTCGCTGTCGTAGTCGTCCTCCAGGATCCAGGCGCCGCTCGTACTCGCCCACTCGAGGAGCGCGAGCCGGCGGTTGAGACTCATGGTCACGCCGAGCGGGTACTGATGGGACGGCGTGACGTAGACGAGCCGGGCCCCGGGCGCCGAGCGGGCGCCACGGCGGACGTCGAGACCCTCGGCGTCGACCGGGACCGGCGCCAGACGGATCCCGGCCGCGATCAGGGCGCCCCGCGCGCCCTGGTAGCCGGGGTCCTCGACCCAGGCGGTGTCGCCGGGATCGAGGAGTACCCGCGCCGCGAGATCGACGGCCTGCTGGGCGCCGGTCACGACGATGACCTGCGACGCCTCGCAGCGCACGGCGCGCGCCTCGCCGAGGTAGGCGGCGATCGCCTCGCGAAGCGGCGCGTAGCCCGCAGGGTCTCCGTAGTCGAGGAGCTGCCGGGGGACTCGCCGCCAGCGCCGGGCGACGAGCCGGGTCCACAGATCGAAGGGAAAGGCGTCGAGGCCCGGCAGGCCCGGCCTGAACGGCTGGGCCGCGATCGCCGCGTTGGCAACGCCGCCGCGCGTGCCCAGGAGCTGGGCGCCGCGACGGGACAGCCGCGGGCGCCGACCGGGCTGCTTGGTCCCCTCGACCTCCGGACGCGCGCGAAGGAGCGTCTCCGGCAGCGTGCGGGCGACGGTGGTCCCGGCGCCGACGCGGCCCTCCAGGTAACCCTCGGCCAGGAGCTGGCCGAACGCGGCCAGCACGGTGTTGCGCGACGCGCCGAGGTCGTCCGCCAGCGCGCGCGTCGACGGCAGGCGGGATCCGGGCCGGAGCCGCCCCGACAGGATCGCGTCGCGGAGCGCGTCGTAGAGCTGGCGGTAGAGCGGCACGCTCGAGGCCCGCTCGAGCCCGAGCGTCCCGATCGTCACCACGGCTCGGCGCTTCGCCATTCTGCTCCCCCACCCTGTCGGGCGCGACAGCGCGAGTAATGGCCCCATCGTACGGGCCAGGACGGCCGGTCGGTCAAGGGCCATGGAAGCCGCGCGAGGGCGCGAAGTTTTCAGCTCGACGGCCAGAGCCACCGTCGAGCCAGGAGGATCCCGAGAGCCGCCAGGGCGAGCCAGATCACCACGATGATGGCCGCGCCGAGCACGCTGACCGGTCTTCCCGGCTCGAGCGCCGTCTCGGCTCTTTCCCGGCACTCCGCCAGCACCGCCGCGGGGATCAAGGCTCGTACCGCGAGCACACCGAGTGGCACCAGCACGAGGTCGTCCAGGTACCCCACGACCGGGATGAAGTCGGGAATGAGATCGATCGGACTGAAGGCGTAGGCGACGACGCCCGCCGCGAGCGCCTTTGCGTACCACGGCACCCGGGGATCGCGGCACGCGAGGTAGAGCGCGAACACCTCGCGCTTCAGATTGCGGGTCTTGGCGCGCCACCATGCCTGAAGGCTCATGCCTGCGACAGCCCACTGTCATCCTCCGGCGACCCGACGCATCCGTCAACGAGACTCGACGCGGTCGCGGCAGCCGGCCGGAGCGGGAGGTCGGCGGTGTAAGATGGACGCCCGTGAGTGGCGCGTTCGCCTGCGAGACCGCCCGGAATCGACGCGTGGAGGTCCGCGGCCTCGACCTCCACGTTCTCGAATGGGGCCCGGCGCGACGGTCGGGTGTTCTGCTCCTCCACGGAGGCGCGGCGCACGCCCACTGGTTCGACGCCGTCGCCACCGCGCTCGGAGAGCATCGCCACGTCGTGGCGCTGGACCAGCGCGGTCACGGCGAGAGCGCGTGGGCGACACCGCCGGCGTACGCCACCGAGGACTTCGCGGCCGACATCGTCGGCGTGCTCGGCGCCCTCGGGTGGGACTCGGCCGTTCTGATCGGCCACTCGATGGGCGGCCACAACGCGATCGGCTGTGCGGCCTGGTACCCGGAGCGCCTCCGCGGGCTGGTGATCGTCGACTCGCGCCCGGCGATTCCGGCCGAGCGGCTCGCCCAGATGAAGGAGCGCGGCGCGCGCCCGCATCGCCGGCACCCGAGTGTGGAGGCGGCCGCCGCCGCGTTCCGCCTCCTGCCGCCCGACACACGCGCGGAGCCGGCCCTCCTCGCCCATCTGGCGCGCCAGAGCGTGACGTGGCAGGACGGGGCCGTCAGCCTCCGCTTCGACCCCGCGTGCTACGCGGCGCGCGTGCCGGCCGACGGCTGGCAGCTGGTCCCCCGGATCGCCGCGCCGACCCTCGTGGTGCGAGGCGAGCTGAGCCCGATCCTCACGCGGCCGATGGCGGAGCGGCTTCGCGCCGAGATTGCCGGGGCGAGGTTCGTGGAGATCCCGGGGGCGTATCACCATCTCGTCCTGGACCGGCCCGAGGCGTTCGTCGCGGAGGTCCGGGGCTTCCTCGACGATCTGGACGCCCGCGGCGCCGCCGGGGCGGCCGCATCGCGCCGAGCCTCCGCCTCGTGACGGCGCGGCGCCGGTGAGGTCGAGCGGCCGGTCGCGCAAGGTGTACGTCGTCACGGCGCCCGCGTCCATCCGCGGCATCTACGAGACGTGGGACGCGTGCCGGGCGGCCGTGTCGGGCATGGCCGGCGCCCGCTATCAGGGGGTCTCGAGCCGCGAGATCGCCGAGGCGATGCTGAGCGGCGAGGGCATCCAGCTCGAGCCGGGCCTCTACGCGTTCGTCGACGGCAACGCCATGGGCGGCATCGGCGTCGTGCTCGTGGAGCAGCGGGACGCGGGGCCCGCCAAGACCCGAGAGCTTGCCACGACGGTCTACGACGTCTTCGCGCCGGCCGGCATCCCGAGCCTCGACACCCGCTCGAAGATCACGGCCGCGACCGACGCCCTCCAGAACATCATCGCGGAGCTCGGCGCCCTCTACGCCGCCCTCCAGGAGGCCCCGCGAGGCTCGGCGCTGACCGTGGTCCACGACTACGAAGGCGTCGGCGCGTGGCTCGAGGGGCGATGGAAGGCGAAGAACCCGCTCGTGGCCGAGGTGGTCGCCGCCTGCCGCGCCCTCATCGAGGCGCGAGGGCTCCGCGTGCGGTTCCGGCACCAGCGCGGTCACGAGTCGACGTTCGCCGGCCGCAACGACTTCGCCCGCTACAACGGGCGGGCCGACAAGCTCGCGACCGAGGCCGCCCTCCGTCTCGTCTGACCCAGGCCCGGGGCCGCTTGACGGAGTTCCGACGCCGGTGGTACGAGGAATCCAGGTACCCATCACGCGCAAGGAGGCTCCGCATGTGCTTCGATCATGATTCGCGGCCGCCCATCACCCCGATCGCCGGCGGCGCGACGGACGCGCGCGACCTGACGCTCCAGTCGGCCGACGGCACGCGCTTCGCCGCCTACGCGGCGCGCGCGACGCGGCCGACCGGCGCCGGCATGGTCGTGCTGCCCGACGTGCGGGGGCTTCACACGTACTACAAGGAGCTGGCGCTTCGCTTCGCGGAGGTCGGCGTCGACTCGATCGCCATCGACTTCTTCGCCCGCACGGACAAGACCGGCGACCGGAGCGACGCGTTCGAGTACCTGCCGCACGTGGACCAGACGACGCCGGCCACGCTCCAGGCGGACATCGCGGCCGCGGTGGCGCATCTCCGCTCGAAGGAGGGCGGCCAGGTCCGGTCGCTGTTCTCCGTCGGGTTCTGCTTCGGCGGCGCGATCTCCTTCCTTCAGGCGGCGAGCGGCCTCGGCTACGCCGGGGTGATCGGCTTCTACGGCTGGCCGCTCGGTCTCCCCCGCTGGCCCGACCGCCCGAAGCCGATCGACGCCGTCTCGCGGTTCCGGGCCCCGGTGCTGGCGATCTACGGCGGCGCGGACCCCGGCATCCCGTCCAGCGCCGTCGCGGAGTTCGACCAGGCCCTCACGCGGGCGGGCGTCCAGCACGAGTCCGTCACGTACGACGGCGCCCCGCACAGCTTCTTCGACCGGAAGCAGACCGAGTTCGCCGACGCGTCCGCCGACGCGTGGAAGAAGGTCCAGGCGTTCGTCAAGGGGCACACGGCGGCCTGAGGCGGGCGCCGGCGCGGGGCCCGAGCGCCGAGGGCCGGGAGAGCGGTCCGGCTAGAGCCGGGGCACGACCTCGGCGGCGAGAACCTCGAGCTGCTCGACCTCGTCGAAGACCGGGTTCAGCATCACGAGCTCGGCGCCGGCGGCGGTGACCTCGCGAAGCCCGGCCACGACCTGGTCGACCGACCCCCACACCGAGACCTCGGCGGCGAGCTCCGCCCGTCCGTAGAACCCGCCGAAGTACTCGGCCATCCGGCGGCCGGCGCGGTCGCGGTCCCGGTCCACGCCGACGTAGACGCGCTTGCCGATCTCGATCGAGCCCGGATCGCGGCCCGCCTCCGTGAGGAGCGTCCTCAGAAGGGCGACCTCCTTCGCGAAGGTCGAGGTCGTCGCCGAGCCCGCGCCCATGAAGCCCTTCGCCCAGGCGACCGACCGGCGGAACGCGTCCGGATGGTGCGCGCCGACCCAGAGCGGCGGGTGCGGGCGCTGGAGCGGCTTCGGCTCGAGCGCCGCGTTCTCGAGCTGCCAGAACTCGCCGGCGAAGGTCACGCGCGGCTCGGTCCAGAGGGCCTGCATCAGACGGAGCCCCTCGTTGAAGCGCGCCACGCGGCGCGCCGCGGAGATGCCGAAGGCCGCGTAGATCTTCGGGTTCCCGCCCAGGCCGATCCCGACGTCGAGGCGGCCGCCGGAGAGCTGATCCAGGGTGGCGAGGCTCTTCGCGAGATGGACCGGGCTCCGGAGCGGCGTGAGCAGGACCGCGGTCCCGAGCCGGATCCGGCTGGTCAACGCGGCGGCCCACGAGAGGAGCTCCACGGGCTCGAGGCACGGGAGCGTGCCCAGCACCTGCTCCACGACCCAGGCGCTCTCGAAGCCGAGGGCCTCCGCCCGCTCGAGGAAGCGCCGGATACGCGGCCGGTCGATGCCGCCGGTCGTCCAGGCCTGGGGAATGCCCGCCGCCACCCGCACGCGTGACGTCACACGACACCTCCTCCCGTGAGGTCGAGCTCTGTTCCGGCCAGGGTCACCGCTCCCCGCCGAGGCGCGCGAGCGCGAGCTGGAGCACCAGCGCGGAGTTGACGTCCGTCACGTACCGGGGCGCGGACGCGCCGAGGTCCTGCCGGAGGTCTTCGACCGGGACGGCCACCACGTCGATCTCCTCGAACTCGTCGGGATGCGGCGCGGTCACGCGCCGGACCTCGCGGGCGAGGAAGAAGTACCCGCGCGCGCCCGAGAAGCTCGGGAACACGAGATAGCTGCCGAGCTCCTCGAAGGCTTCCCCGTCGTAGCCGGTCTCCTCTCGGAGCTCGCGATGCGCGGCGGCGGCCGGCGCCTCGCCCGCCTCGATGAAGCCCGCCGGCAGCGTGTACGCGACGTCCCCCGCCCCGTGCTTGTACTCCCGCGAGAGGATCACGTCGCCCGCCCCGGTGACCGCGACCGTCATCGCGAAGTCCCGGAGCTCCATGTAGTACATGTCGGGCGAGAGCCGGCCGTCGGGCAGGCGGCAGCGATCGCGCCGGAACGAGACGAATCCCGAGCGGAACACCCACTCGGAGTCGACGCGCTCCCACCGCCCGACCCGGGCGGGCCCGCGCGCGCCGTCCGCTGGCCGGCTCACCGGCCCGGTCCGCCCGCAGCAGGAACGAGTCCGACCGCCCCCGCCCAGGGCCACTCCGCGGCCTGGCGCCGCTCGAACGCGTCGATCTCCGGGCCGTGGCGCAGAGTGAGCCCGATGTCGTCGAGTCCCTCCAGGAGCGCCTGCTTCCGGAACGGATCGATCTCGAAGCCGTGCGCCACGCCATCCGGCCCGGTCACCGTCTGGCCGGGCAGGTCGATCGTCAGCGTCGCGCCGGGCGCGGCGTGAAGCGCCTGGCGGAGACCCGCCGCGACCGGCGCGGGGAGGCGCACGGGCAGGAGGCCGTTGCGGAGGCAGTTCTCGTGGAAGATGTCGCCGAAGCTCGGGGCGACCACCGCCCGGATCCCGCGCCCCTCGAGCGCCCACACCGCGCCCTCGCGTGACGAGCCGCACCCGAAGTTCTCGGCCGCCACGAGGATCCGCGCCTCCCGGAAGGCCTGGCGGTTCAGGACGAACTCGGGGTCCTCGGAGCCGTCCGGCCGGACGCGCAGGTCGTGGAAGCAGAACTGGCCGTAGCCTCGGCTCCGCGGGTTGCGGAGGAAGCGCGCCGGGATCACGCGGTCGGTGTCGACGTTCGGCAGGTCCAGCGGCGCCGCGACGGCCGTCAGGCGGATGAAGGGCTGCATCTGCGCGCCGCCCTCAGGCTGCCGCCGGCGGGAGCCGGCGCACGTCGGTGAGCCGGCCCGTGACCGCCGCAGCCGCGGCCATCGCAGGGCTCATGAGGTGGGTGCGGGCGCCCGGCCCCTGCCGGCCCTCGAAGTTCCGGTTGGAGGTCGACGCGACACGCTCGCCCGGACGAGCCAGGTCGCCGTTCATCGCGACGCACATCGAGCAGCCGGGCTCGCGCCACTCGAACCCGGCCGCGCGGAAGACGCGGTCCAGGCCCTCGGCCTCGGCGGCCCGCCGGACCAGTCCCGAGCCGGGGACGACCATCGCGGGCACCACGGCGCGGCGGCCGCGGAGGATGGCCGCCGCCGCGCGCAGGTCCTCGAGCCGGCTGTTCGTGCACGACCCGATGAACACGCGGTCGATCCGGATCGATTCGAGCGGGGTGCCGGGCGCGAGCCCCATGTAGGCGAGCGCCCGCTCGAGGCTCGCCCGCCGGACGGGATCGCCCACCGCCACGGGGTCGGGCACGGCTCCCGAGATCGGGCTCCCGTCCTCGGGGCTGGTGCCCCAGGTCACGATCGGCGCGACGACGGAGGCATCGAGCCGAACCTCGCGGTCGAAGCTTGCGTCGGCATCTGACGCGAGCCCTCGCCACTCGGCGAGCGCGCGGGCCCAGGCGTCGCCCCGCGGGGCCAGCGGCCGGCCGGCGAGATACGCGTATGTCGTCTCGTCGGGCGGCACCAGGCCGGTGCGCGAGCCCGCCTCGATCGCCATGTTGCAGAGGGTCATGCGCGCTTCCATCGAGAGCGCGCCGACCGCCGGCCCCGCGTACTCCAGCGCGTATCCGGTGCCCCCGCCGGCGCCGATGGTGGCGATGAGGTGGAGGACGAGGTCCTTCGCGCCGACACCCGGCCCGAGCCGGCCGTCCACCCAGACGCGCATGACCCGCGGCCGCCGCTGCCAGATGGTCTGGGTGGCCAGCACGTGCTCGACCTCGGACGCGCCGATGCCGAAGGCGAGGGCGCCGATCGCGCCGTGCGTCGCGGTGTGGGAGTCGCCGCACACCAGCGTGAGGCCTGGCAGCGTCAGCCCCTGCTCCGGCCCGATCACGTGGACGATGCCCTGGCGCGGATCCCCCGGCCCGAGAAGCGTGAGCCCCCACTCCCGAGCGTTCCGCTCGAGTTCGCTGACCCGGCCTTCGATCTCGGGCACGGCCCGCCCGGTCGCCGCCGTCGCAACGTAGTGGTCGGCGACGGCCACCGTGAGGTCCGGCCGGCGGACGCGGTGGCCGGCGTGGCGGAGCATCTCGAAGGCGTGGAACGACCCCTCGTGCACGAGGTGGCGGTCGACGTAGAGGAGGTCGCGGCCGCCGGCGTCCGTCGCCACGACGTGCCGCGCCCAGATCTTCTCGAGCATCGTCCGTCCCGGCATCGTGAAGCCATTGTACGGCCGTCGGGATGAGCGCGAAGCTGCCTTGACCGGTGAAAAGCGCTCTGCGATAGTCCCCGACTGAGCGCCATGAAGATCACCGCCGTCGACAGCACCGTCCTCGCCGTCCCCACGCCGCGGCCGATGTCCCTAGAGTTCCGCGAGCACCGGCTGGTGATCGCGCACGTTCACACCGATGAGGGCCTGTCGGGGCTCGGCTACAGCCTCGCCTTCGGCGGGGGCGGCGCGGAGTCCATCCAGGTGTACCTCGAGACGCGCCTCGCGCCCCTCCTCGTCGGGGAGGATCCGCGGCTGGTCGAGCGGCTCTGGGAGCGGATGTATCGCGCCGACCGCGGCATCCGCCGTCTCGGTGTCGCCGCCTATGCCCTCTCCGCGCTCGACATCGCGCTGTGGGACCTCGTCGGCAAGGTGGCAGGTCAGCCGCTCTATCGGCTCTGGGGCGGGGTCACCGATCGCATCGCGGCCTACGGGAGCGGCGGGTGGCCGGCCTACCGGGTGGAGGACATGGTCGACGAGGCGCAGCGCTACGTTGCCCTGGGCCTCCGATACTACAAGCTCAAGGTCCACCACCCCGATCCGCGGGAGAACCGGCGCCGCGCCGAGGCGGTCCGGAACGCGCTCGGCGACGGTGTCCGCCTCATGGTCGACGTCAACCAGAAGCTCGACGTGCTGGGGAACCTGCGCCTCGCCGCCGCGCTCGAAGACCTGGACCTCGTCTGGTACGAGGAGCCGGTGCTCGCGGACGACATCACCGCGTGCGCCGAGGTCGCCCGGGCGATCAGGATCCCCGTGGCGACCGGCGAGAACCACTACACGCGCTTCGAGTTCCGCGAGCTCTGCGAGCGCCGCGCGGCGCGGTACCTCATGCCCGACGTCTGCCGGGCGAATGGCTTCAGCGAGACGCTCAAGATCGGGCACCTGGCGGCGGCCCACCAGCTCCTCGTCTCGCCCCACGTCGTCCACGAGCTCTCGGTCCACGTGTCGGGGGCGCTCTCGAACGGCTTCCTCGTCGAGTACATGGACTGGATGCCGCCCGATCTCTTCCTGGACGTGCCGCGCCCCGATCCCGCGGACGGCCTCGTGCGGATCCCCGACCGGCCGGGCCACGGCATGGCGCTCGCGCCGGGCGCAGAGCAGAAGTACCGCCTCCGCTGAGCGGAGCCGTGAGCGAGGAGAGAGCCGGAGCGCGCCACCGGGCCGTCCGCTGGGACGATCCGGCCCGAAGCGCGGAGGCGGCGGGCCGACTCACCGGGCTGGCCTTCCTCGAGGCGATCCGCGACGGGCGCCTCCCGGCCGCTCCCGTGAGCCAGCTCGTCGGCTTCACCCTCACCGAGGTCGAGCCCGGCCGGGCGGTCTTCGAGTGCGAGCCGTCCGAGTCGCAGTACAACCCGATCGGCGGCGTTCACGGCGGCGTCATCAGCACGCTGCTCGACTCGGCGCTGTCGTGCGCGGTCCACACCACCCTGCCCGCCGGCACCGCCTACACCACCGCCGAGCTGAAGGTCAACTTCGTGCGTCCGGTCGTCGTCGGGACCGGACGGCTCCGCGCCGAGGGCCGGGTCATCCACGCCGGCAGCCGTCTCGCGACGGCCGACGCGCGGCTCACGGATCTCGCCGGCAAGCTCTACGCCCACGCCGTCGGCACCTGCCTGATCTTCACGCCCCGATGAGCGCGCCCGGCGCGGGGCGCCGGGGGGCGCTGGCCGCCGGCTTCGTCGTCCTGTTCGTCGGGACGGGCGTCAACTTCGCGTTCGGGATCCTCTTCAAGTCGATCCTCGCCGAGCTGGGCGGGGACCGCTCCACGCTCGCGCTCGCCGCGACCGCGAGCCTCCTGGTCAACGCCGCGGGGCAGCCGGCGTTCGGGCTCCTGGTCGATCGCTTCGGGCCGCGCCGGGTGATGCTCGCCTCGATGGCGCTCATGACCGCCGGCACGGCGCTCGTCGAGCCAGGCCCACGCGCCGTGGCAGTTCATCGCGCTCTACGGCGTCGTGGCGGCCGTCGGGTACACCGGCTGCGGGATCCTGCCCGTGTCGATCCACGTGAGCCGCTGGTTCCCGGAGGAGCGCGGTTTCGTCTCGGCGGTGGCCGCCTGCGGGTTCTCCCTGGGGCACCTCGCCTTCACGCAGGCGGCGGCGCGCGTGGCCGAACTGGTCGGCTGGCGCGAGACCTACCTCCTGCTGGCCGCGGCGCTGACGGTCACCATCGGCGTCCTGATCTTCACGCTCCGCGACGCGCCGCCTGCGGCGGCACCGACGACGCCGCAGCGCCCCGGCGCCGCGCCGGAGCCCCGGCCCGCCGAGCCGTCCCTCGACCGCGGGGCCGCCCTCCGGACTCCGGCCTTCTGGGCGATGACGCTCGGGCTCATGGGCTGCGGCTTCACGGATTTCCTGATGACCACCCACCTCCCGCCGTACGCGACGGATCTCGGCATGGCCCCGGCCGTCGCCGCGAACGCGGTCAGCCTCTGGGCCGCCGCCAACGTCCTCGGCATCCTCACGGCCGGGGCCGTGGCGACTCGCGTCGGGACCCGCGGCGCGCTGGTGCTCACCTACGGCGTCCGCGCGGCCTCGCTCTTCTATCTCCCGCTGGTCCGGGAGCCCTGGCAGCTCTACGTCTTCGCGGCGCTGTTCGGGGCCACGTTCTTCACGACGGCGCCGCTGGCCTCGACGCTGGTCGGCCAGCTCTTCGGGCCCGCCCACCACGGCGCCATCTTCGGCGCGTCGAACCTCTTCCACCACAGCGCGGGGGCGCTCGGCTCGTACGCGGGCGGGCTGGTCTTCGACCTGACGGGCAGCTACCGGCCGATCTTCCTCGTCTCGGCGCTGATCGTGGTGGGCTCGGCCGCCGTCACCTCGCTCGCCCGCCGCCCGGCGTCGCGCGCGGCCGGCGAACAATCCCGAGCCCGCCCGTCCGTTCGAGGGTAATGTGGAATCGTCCACGCCTTCATCCCTCTAGCCCGACAAAGGAGCGACGGTGAGGAACAACAGCGCGAAGCGGAAGCTGGCCGCCGGGAAGCCGGTGAGCGTCGTGGCGCCGACGTACAGCTCAGCCGGACTTGTGGAGCTCCTCGGGCGGGCGGGCTACGACATGATCTTCATCGACTGCGAGCACGGGCCGGCGAGCTGGGACGCGGTCGAGGACATGGTGCGGGCGGCCGAGCTGTGCGACGCGACGCCCATCGTACGCGTCCAGAGCCACGACCCGTCCACCATCACGCGCGCCCTGGACCGCGGCGCCGGCGGCGTCCAGGTGCCCCATGTCAACACCCGCGCCGAGGCCGAGGCCATCGTCCGGCACTCGAAGTTCTCGCCGATCGGGCACCGTGGCTTCGCGGGCGGACGGGCGGCCTTCGGCGAGAAGATGCAGGACTTCACCCGGCGCGCCAACGAGGAAACCATGGTCGTCGTCATGCTGGAGGAGGTGGAAGCCCTCCACAACCTCGACGACATCATGAAGGTCCAGCACATCGACGTCTTCTTCGTCGCGCCCGGCGATCTCGCCCAGTCGATGGGCCACCCGGGCCAGATGGACCACCCCGAGGTGCAGGCGGCCATCGACGACGCCGTGAAGCGGATCCGCGCGGCCGGCAAGGCGCCGGGCGTGCTCTCGACGCCGGCGACCGTCCGCCGCTACATCGACCTGGGGGCGCTCTTCCTGTACGTGGGGCTCTCCTCGGTCCTCGCGCCCGGAACCAAGGACTTCCTCGGCGCCTTCCCGCGCTCCTGATCGGCGGCGGGCGTCGAAGGATCAGTCCAGACAAACCAAGAAAGAGGATGGTCACGATGAGAACTGTGTCACGCGCGCTGGCGATCGCTGCGGCGGCGGGCGTGCTGGCCGGGAGCGCCGTCGCCCCGCCGGCCCGCGCCCAGACCGCGCCCGAGCTCAAGACCGAGGAGCAGAAGACGATCTACGCCATCGGGCTCGCGGTCGCCGGCAGCCTCTCCGCGTTCGCGCTGTCGCCGGCCGAGCTGGACCTCGTCAAGGCGGGGCTGACCGACGGCGTGCTGAACAAGCAGCGCCAGGTCGACCTCCAGGCCTACGGCATGAAGATCCAGGAGCTCCAGCGGGCGCGCGCCACGGTGGTGGCGCAGGCGGAGCAGAAGGCGGGCCAGGCAGTGATGGACAAGGCCGCCGCGGAGAAGGGCGCCACGAAGACGGCGTCGGGCCTCGTGCTGGTGCCGATCAAGCCCGGCACCGGCCCGTCGCCGAAGGCGAGCGACCGGGTCAAGGTGCACTACCACGGCACGCTCGCCGACGGCACCGTGTTCGACAGCTCCGTGCAGCGCGGCGAGCCGGCGACCTTCCCGCTGAACGGCGTCATCCCCTGCTGGACGGAAGGGCTCCAGCTGATGAAGGTCGGCGGCAAGAGCCGCCTCGTCTGCCCGGCGAACCTCGCCTACGGCGACCGCGGCTCGCCGCCCCGGATCAAGCCGGGTTCCACGCTCACGTTCGAGGTCGAGCTCCTCGAGATCGTCAAGTAGGCGCGGCGCCGGGCTCTTCGAGGGGAGCCGCGATCTCCTCGCCGCGCTCGGCGGCCGCCCGGGCGATGACCGAGTTGATCTCGCCCCCGATCAGGAGCGCCATGCCCGAGAGGTAGAGCCAGAGGAGCAGGAGGATCACGCCTCCGATGGACCCGTACGTCGCGTTGTAGTTGCCGAAGTGGCTGACGTACGTGCGGAGCCCGAGCGAGACCGTTCCCCAGGCGACGCCCGCGAACGCTGAACCGGGGGTGAGCCAGTACCAGCGCTGGCGCACGGCCGGCGCCAGGTGGTAGACGAGGTCGATTCCGGTCAGGACGAACAGGACGCCGAGTGGCCACTGGAGGAGACTCCAGACCTCGGTGAACACGAAGCCGAGCCCCGCCCATGCCGCGGCCGCGTGGCCGACTCGCTCGCCGAACACGACCGACAGGAGCGCGGCCAGGGCCAGGACCGAGAACATCACCGTCAGCCCCACGGCGACCAGCTGGCGGCGCCACCACGGACGCTGGGTGGTGACGCCGTACACGACGTTGAGCGTCGTGATGATCGACACCATCCCGCGCGAGGCGCCCCAGAGCGCCGCGGCCGCCCCGACGGACAGGAGACCGGTGCCGGCGCCCCGCTGAACCTCCGTGAGCGTCCGCCGGAGCACCGAGGCCGCGTCGGGCGGGAGGACGTCCTGGAGCGGCCGCATGAACCGCTCCGTCAGGTCCTGCCCCGGGATCATGCCGAGGAGGGTCGTCAGGAAGAGCAGCGTCGGGAACAGCGCGAAGACGAAGTAGTAGGAGAGGGCCGCGGCGCGGTCGACCAGGTTGTCCTTCTGGATCTCCTCCCAGACGAGGACGCCGAGCCGGCGGACAGAGAGTCCACCGAGCGTCCAGGGAGAGACCTGGCGGCGGCCCCGACGCCAGCCGCGTCCAATCCCCCACAGCGCGGGTCGTCGCTCCTGCTCGACCATGGCTCAGTCCGTCGCTCTCCGCCGCATCCGGCCTAGTGTCGTCGGGCGCGGACCGCCGTCAAGCCCACGTGCGCGATCGCCACGCGGTCTGGCGCGCGCGGCGGCATCGAGGCAGGATGGTGGCCGGCGCTCCCGTCCGCGGGGCGCGACGCGCGGGCAAGTATCCCGAGACCCGACGCGGGGCGACAGAGCCGGAAGGAGAACGCGCCATGCCCTCTCCCCTCGCAGTTGGCAGCGCGACCGCGGCCCCCGGCCAGCTGGCGTCCGGCTGGATCGAGGTGCCCGACGGCGTCGACCCGGGCACCCGCATCCCGGTGACGGTGGCGAACGGCGCGGCCGCCGGGCCGGTGCTCGCGCTCGTCGCCGGCACCCATGGGTACGAGTACACGTCGATCATCGCGCTCCAGCGGCTCCGCCGGGAGCTCGAGCCGGCGCGGATGCGCGGCGCGGCCATCCTCGTCCACATGGCGAACCCGCCGGCGTTCTACGGGCGGCGGATCTACTACAGCCCCGACGGCAAGAACCTGAACCGCGTCTATCCTGGCCAGGCCGACGGCACCGTGAGCGACCGGATGGCCCACGCGATCACGCACGAGGTGGTCGACCGGTGCTCCCACCTCGCCGACATGCACTGCGGCGACGGCAACGAGTCGCTCCGCCCCTACACGTACTGGATCATCGGCGGCGACGCCGCCGTCGACGCGGAGACCCGTGAGCTCGCCCTCGCCTACGGTCTCGACCACATCCTGATCGACCGGGACCGGCCGCGCGATCCGGCGGCGAGCCGGTTCACCGCCAACACGGCCATCACCCGCGGCAAGCCCGCGATCACCGCCGAATCCGGGGGCATGGGCCTCACGGACGAGCCGTCGGTGGCCGCGCACCACGTTGGCGCGCGCTCGCTCCTCGCCCACCTCGGCATCCTGGACGGGCCGTCGGCGCGCGTGGCGCACCCCGTGTGGATCGACCGCGCGGAGGTGCTCCGCGCGCCGGTGACGGGCGTCTGGCATCCGGTCGTCGAGAAGATGCAGTCGGTCTCGACGGGGCGGCTCCTCGGGAGGCTGACCGATCCCTTCGGCGCGGTCCTCCACGAGGTGCACGCGCCCTTCGCGGGCGAGGTCGTCTACGTCGTCGGCACGCCGCCGGTCACGGCCGGGGAGCCGCTCTGCGAGATCGGCCGGCTCGCCGAGTCATCCGGTGTCGCGTAGAATGTCCCGCATGAGCCAATCCAGTCCATCCCACGACGGCGCCTGGCGTTCCTCCTCCTCGTCCACCCGCTTCCCGGAAGCCTTCGGCGTCCGGGGCATGGTCGCGTCGGCCCACCCGCGAGCGGCCACGATCGGAGCGGCCATTCTCGAGCGGGGCGGGAACGCCTTCGACGCGGCGATCGCGGTCGCGGCCGCCGAAGGGGTGCTCCTCCCGATGATGTGCGGCCTGGGGGGCGACGGCTTTGCCGTCGTCTACGACGCTCGCCGGCGCGAGGTCCTCGGGCTGAACGGCAGCGGCGTCGCCGGAGCCGGCGCGACGCGGGAGCGCTACGCCGCGGACGGCCCCACGATGCCCCTCGAGGGCGTCCACTCGGTGGCGGTGCCGGGGGCGGTCGCCTTCTACGAGACCATGTGGAAGCGCTGGGGGACCCTTCCCTGGGCGGAGCTCTGGGCTCCCGCGATCAAGCTCGCGGAGGACGGCGTCGCGATCACCGGTTGGGTAAGCCGCTGGATCGGCGAGCGCGCGAAGATCCTACAGCGTTTCCCCGACTCCGCGCGCCAGTTCCTGCCGGGTGGGCGGCCCCCCGCTCCCGGCGAACGCTGGTCGGCGCCCGATCTCGCGCGGAGCCTCCGCGCCGTGGCCGACGACGGCGCCGAGACCCTCTACCGGGGGAAGCTCGCCGAGCGGCTCCTCGACTTCCTCCACCGGGAGGGCGCGCCCTTCGAGGCGGGCGACTTCGCCCGCCAGTTGGACGAGACCTTCGTCTACGCGCCGATTGCCACGACCTACCGGGGCTTCACGGTCCACCAGACCGCGCCCGTCACGCAGGGTCTCCTCCTCCTCTCGCAGCTCAACCTGCTCGAGGGATTCGACCTTCGGAGCCTCCCGCTGGTCGGCACCGACCGGGTGCACCTCACGGTCGAGGCGAAGAAGCTCGCCTTCGAGGACCGGAACCGCCACGCGGGCGATCCCGCGTTCGTGAAGTGGCCGCTCGAGAAGCTGATCGGCAAGGAGCACGCCGCGCGGCGCCGGGCCGAGATCGATCTCCGCGGCGCGCGGCTGCCCGAGGGGGCGCTCGTCCCGGAGCACGACGGCGACACGAGCTACTTCGCCGTGGTCGACGCCGAGGGCAACGCGGTCTCCTTCATCCACAGCCTGTCGGCGGCCTTCGGCTCGGGGGTCGTGGCGGGCGACACGGGCATCACGCTCAACAACCGGGCCGGCCGCGGATTCTCGCTGGATCCGAATCACCCGAACGTCATCGCCCCCGGCAAGCGCACCATGCACACGCTGAACGCGTTCCTCGTGTGTCAGGACGGGCAGCCCTGGCTCGTCGGCGGGACGCCCGGCGGCGACCAGCAGACCCAGTGGAGCACGCAGGTCATCACCAGCATCGTGGACCACGGGCTCTCCCCACAGGAGGCCGTCGAGGCGCCGCGCTGGTTCAGCTTCCCCGGCACCGATCCGGTGAACCTCGGCCTCCCTGCGGTGGTGAGGCTCGAGGAGCGCGTGCCCGAGGCCACGCGTCGCGAGCTCGCGGCGCGCGGGCACGTGATCGAGACCCTCGGGGAGTGGTCCGGGGGCGGCGCCGTCCAGCTGATCCAGGTCGACCGCGAGCGCGGCGTGCTCCGCGGCGGCAGCGACCCGCGTCCCGGCGGCGTCGCGCTCGGCCTCTAGTCGGCCCGCGGAGTGAAGATCAAACTCCGGGGTCAGGCCCGGACTTTGACTTCCGAACAGTTCCACCCGCAGGTTGGCGCGAGGATTGACGTCCACGCGGCTCGCCCGGCGACGCGCACTGGATTCATCAAGGTCACGGCCTGACCCCGATTGTTTGAAAGTCGAGACCTGACCCCGCCGGTCGGGGGCGCCGCGTCCCGGCGACGTCCGCCGATCTTCTACGGCTGGGTGCTCGTCGCGACGGCGTTCGTCACGATGGGCGTCGTGGTGAACTCGCGCACGGCCTTCTCGCTGTTCTTCCCGTCGATCCTGGACGAGTTCGGCTGGTCGCGGGGGCTCACCGCGGCGACGTTCACGACCGGTCTCCTCACGTCGAACGCCTTCACGCCCTTCCTCGGCGTCCTGATGGACCGCCTGGGACCGCGCATCGTCTTCCCATTCGGCCTCGGTCTCATGAGCATCGGCCTCATGCTGGCGACGGCCACCCGCGAGCCCTGGCACCTCCACCTCACGCTGGGCGTGCTGGTGGCGGGGGCCAGCGTGTTCGTCAGCTACATGGGCCACTCGCTGCTCCTGCCCAACTGGTTCGTGCGCCAGCGCGGCCTGGCCCTGGGCGTGGCGTTCTCGGGCGTCGGCGTCGGCTCGTTCCTCCTCATGCCGCTGATCCAGGCGTTCCTCGGGCGCGTGGGCTGGCGAGGCGCGTGCTGGATCCTCGCCGCGATGATCCTGCTGGTGGTGCTGCCGCTGAACGCGATCGTGCCCCGGCGGCGGCCGGAGGATCTCGGGCTCCGTCCCGACGGAGACGCGGCGCCGAGCGGCGGCCCCCGTCCCGCCTCGGTCCACGTCGCCGATCCCGCCTGGGCCGCCGTCGAGTGGACGCTAGCGCGGGCCATCCGGACGAGCCGCTTCTGGTGGGTGTTCGTCGGCTACTTCACCGGTCTCTTCGCCTGGTACGCCGTGCAGGTCCACCAGACCAAGTACCTGCTCGAGCTGGGCTTCTCCGGAGAGCTGGCAGCCTACGCCCTCGGCCTCGTCGGCCTGACCGGGATCGCCGGGCAGATCGCGTGGGGCTACCTCTCGGACCGGATCGGCCGCGAGTGGGCGTGGACCGCGAGCGGCATCGGCTTCACGATCTGCTACCTGGCGCTCCTCGCGCTCCCCGGGCATCCGGCCCGCTGGCTCGTCTACGTGATGGTCGCCGCGCAGGGACTGCTCGGGTACGGGCTCGCGTCGGTGTTCGGCGCGATCCCGATGGAGCTCTTCCAGGGCGCCCGCTACAGCTCGATCTTCGCCGTGCTCAACATCGCCTCGAACGCCGGCGCCGGACTGGGGCCCTGGGTGGCGGGGCTCGTGTACGATCGCACCGGGAGCTACGTCCCGGCGTTCTGGCTGGCCATCGCGTGCAGCATCCTGTCCGTCGCCGCCATCTGGCTCGCGGCGCCGAGAAAGGTGCGGCTCGTCGCCGGGCGCGCTCCCCGATGAGGAGGAACGCGTCATGACGGACTCCCGGACGCTCCTCGACGAGGCACGCAAGGAGCTCGCGCGTTTCCCGGCGGTCCTCGACGCGCTCGTGAGCGGGCTCACCGCCGGGCGCTGGCGCGCACGGCCGGCTTCCGGCGAGTGGGCGCCCGTCGAGATCGTGTGCCATCTCCGCGACGAGGAGGCCGAGGACTTCGGCGCGCGGGTCCGCGTCGTGCTCGAGGGCGGCTCGCGCTTCGCGTCCATCGACCCGGAAGGCTGGGCGCGCGACCGCCGCTACCTCGAGGCGGATCCCGCCGAGGCCCTCGCCGCGTTCCGCGCGCACCGCGCGGCGAGTCTCGCCGTCCTCGCGGGGGCCAGCCCGGAGCGCCTGACCGCCGCCGGCGAGAGCCCGTCCGGGCTCCGGCTCACGGGACTCGACGTGCTGGCCGCCTGGGTCGCGCACGACGGACTCCACCTCCGCCAGCTCGCGGGCACGCTGACGCGGGAGTGGGCGGACCGCTGGACGCCGCTCCGGGTGGACTACGCGGGCCCGCTCCCGTATCCGCGACCCGGCGAGCGAGGGGCCTGAGCCCGGTCGCGCGCGGGCACACCCGCGCGACTCGACCCACGTATCGAGGAATGCCCGGGACTGCCGGGATCCTCGACGGCCGCCCGGCTCCCTGCCACGCCCCCCCGGCCCGGCATGGCCCACCTTCGCGCCGCCCTCCGATGACCCACGTGTCACTCCCGCGGGCCGCCCGTCGAAATCGGGGCGGGAATCCTCAGTGAATCCTCAGGTGGCTGGCTCACGATGCGCGCAGGGCCTCGAGAGCGTCCCGGCGGAAAGGAGGCATGCGAGATCGGAAGGCCCTCGCCGCGGGTCAGTGCGCCCGAGGCGCCCGTTCCGACACAGACCAGCGAGAATGAGCGAGGAGAAATGATGCGACACACGCGCATGCTCACCTGTTCTCTGGCGGCTCTGGTCGCATTGATCGTGGGCGTCACCAGCCCCGAGGCCTGGGCGGCCAAGAAGAAGCTCGAACTCGAGATCTCCAGGATCTACTGGGAATACAACTCGTCGGCGAACGATCTGGGCGTTCACGTCTCCCTCGATGGAGAGGACTGGAGGAAGCTCAAGATCATCAACCCGGCGGGACGCACGATCTTCGAGGTCGAGGGCCGCGGGCCGTACCGGCTGCTCGGCATGACCGAGCTGTTCTTCGAGGGCGCGGAGCCCAACCTCGACGATTTCCCCCTCGAGAACCTCCTGGCGCGGTTCCCGGAGGGGACGTACCGGTTCACGGGCCGCACAGTCGATGGAGATGTCATCGCGGGCACGGGGCAGTTCACGCACGCCATACCGGCCGGGCCAACCAACGTCGTGGCGGCACTGAACGGTAACTCCCTCGTCATCAGCTGGAATCCGGTGACGGGCCCGCCCGACGGCTTCCCGGATCTACCCATCACCATCGTCGGCTACCAGGTCATCGTCGGGTCCTTCCAGGTCACTGTCCCGGCGACGACCACACCGTTGCAAGTGACGGTCCCGCCGGAGTTCGTCGCATCCCTCCCCGCCGGCCAGAATCTCTTCGAGGTGCTGGCAATCGAGGCCGGCGGCAACCAGACGATCACGGAGGGTTCCTTCACGAAGCC
>CAVXVV010000017.1:0-83339 GCA_963765195.1 uncultured Candidatus Rokubacteria bacterium | reverse complement strand
AGGGCCAGCGCCAGCAGCGCGAGCAGCACCGTGGGCGGGAGCGCTTCCCCGACCAGCTCCGACACCGGCCGCCGCTCCCGGAACGAGCGGAGCTGGCCGGTGACCAGGGCGCTCATCGTCGTGGCGTACTGCACCGGCAGCGGCTGGTCGAGGCCGAGTTGCGCCCGCAGCACGGCGACGTCGGCCGTCCCCAGCTGCTCGGGCGACACCAGCAAGGTGACAGGGTCGCCCGGCGCGAGCACGATCATCGCGAAGGTGATGACGGTGACGCCGACCAGCACCAGCGCCGCCTGGAGCAGCCGGCGAACGACGTAGCGCCGCATCGGCGTCAGCCTGGTGGTGGCCGACCAGCCTCGCCGGGCATCAGTCGCCGCGGGTCATCGAGCCCGACCGCGCCGGCACCGTTCCTTCGGCTACTGGACCTTCCACTGGGGGATCGACGCGAAGAGATCGACCAGCGAGTCCATCCGGGGGATGGCGAGCCGCTTCTGGACGGCCCACAGCTCGTCCGGCCGGAAGGTCGTCACCCGCGCGACGTCCTTCAGGATCATGTCCTGGACGCGGAAGTAGATGGCCCTGAGGGCCTCGGTGTCGGCCGCGGTGTTGGCCTGGTTCAAGAGCTCGTCGATCTCCGGGTTCGCGTACTGGAAGATCTTCGCGGTGGCGCCGGCGCTGCGGAAGTTCGTCTCCAGCTCGCCCTGGACCGGGTACACGAGGTTGAACCAGGCCAGACCGACCATCTCGATGTTGTCGCGGTTGGCCACGTTGAAGAAGCGCCCGAAGAAGTCGCCGCGCTCCAGCGGCTCGAGCGTGAGATCGATACCGACCTGGCGCAGGAACTGCTGGATCATCAGGCCCTGGTCCTGGTAGCGCTTCTCGGCCAGGAAGGTGTACCTGACCCGGAACGGCTTCCCGTCGCGCTGGAGCACGCCGCCCGCCCCGGCGGTGAAGCCGGCCTCGGTCAGCAGCGCGCGGGCCTTGCCCGGATCGTGGGCATAGCCCGTCAGCGCCGGGTTGTGCTGCCAGAGGCTCGGATGGACGGGGCTGTTCACCACGCGCCCGTACCCTTTCAGGAGCGTGCGGACCATCTGGTCGCGGTCGACGGCATGGTAGATCGCTTGCCGGACGCGCACGTCGCGCAGGAGGGGATGCACGTGGTTGAACGAGAACCAGAAGGAGGCGTCGCCGGGGATCCGCAGCACATGCTGGCGGCCTTCACGCTGGAAGGCCTCGAACTCGTCCGGGAGGATCTGGCCGGCGTCGACGTTCCCCGCCCGCAGCTCGGCCATCACGGTGGCCGGCTCGGGGATCAGGCGGAGGACCAGCCGGTCGATGCCCGGCTTCCCGGCCCAGTAGTCCGGGAAGGCCTCGAAGGTCATGCTGTCCTTGTCCCGCCACTCGGTCAGCCGGTAGGGACCCGCGCCGATGGGCTTGCGGGCGTAGGGGTGCTCGAGGATCTTGGCCACGTCGGCGTCGGCCAGCGCGTGCTTGGGCATGATGTAGTTGACGCCGCCCAGAATCTGGTCGACGACGAACGCGTACCGGCTGGTGAGCGTGATGCGCACGGTGCGCGGGTCCACCACCGCGATTCCGCGGGCCTCCGTCGCCTTGCCGTCCTTCACGTCCTGCGCGCCCTCGATCTGGAGCAGTCCCGGCGAGGTTACCGGGAACTTGGGGTGCAGGTAGAACTCGTAGCTGAACTTGACGTCCTCGGCGGTCACCGGCTTGCCGTCCTGGAACTTCGCCGGGCGCAGGGTGACCGTGTACGTCTTCCCGTCGGCGGAGCGCACCCACTTCTCGGCCAGCCGCGGCACCGGCGCGCCCTTCGCGTCGCTCCGCGCCAGCACGTCGTGGATCTGCAGGAGGACGTAGCTCCCGGCAGCTTCCAGGCCGCCGACGAGCCGGGTCGGGAGTCCCCAGATCGCCAGGACGACCTGCGACGGGCGCTGCGCTTGCGCGGCGGAGGCCGGGATCAGGAGGGCGGCCAGGGCCAGGACGATGGCGCGCGTCCACATGGTCACGAGCATCGCTTTCCTCCGACGACCTGGCCGTTCTGCACGACCAGGGCCACCTGCCTCAACGCCGAGATGTCCCGCGTCGGGTCCCCTTCCACCGCGAGCAGGTCCGCCTGCTTGCCCCGCTCGACGGTGCCGAGGTCGCGCTCGAGGCCCAGGGCCCGCGCGCCGTTCCGCGTGGCGGCGACGAGCGCGTCGGCCGGGCTCATGCCGTGCTGCACCATGGTGCCCAGCTCCTCGGGGAGCGCGTCGAAGCGCCCCAGGCCGTGGAAGATGTCCGTTCCGGCGCCCATGGTGACGCCCGCCGCCATGGCGAGCTGGAAGCTCTCGACGTGGCGCTTCGCGCGGACCGGGATCGATTTCATCATGGGGATCGTCTTGTACTCGTCCCACCGGTCCATGATCAGCGTCATGACGAGGAGCGTCGGCACCAGAACGATGCCGCGATCGGCCATGGCGCGGGCCGCCGGCTCGTCGAGGTCGCAGCCGTGCTCCATCGTGTCGACGCCGGCCCGGATGGCCATCTGCGAGGAGGCGAGGATCGAGGCGTGGCACGCCACGCGGCGCTCGCAGCGATGCGCCTCGTCGACGATGGCCTCGAGCTCGGCTGGCGTGAGCTCGACGACGTTGAGGGGCCCGTTGGTCGTCACCTTGATGCATTCCGCCCCCGCCCGCACCTGCTCGCGAACGGCTCGGCGGCAGTCGTCGGGCCCGTCGGCCTCCCGCGCCATGCCGGGCAAGGCGGGCGGCTCGGAGCCGTGCCCGCCGGTCATGCAGATGATCTGACCGCAGGGCACGACGCGTGACCCCGGTATGTCCCCGCGCTGGATCGCGTCGCGGGCCGCGATCGCCACCCCGTTCGCGGTCCCGACGTCCCGGAGGGTCGTCACCCCGGCGGCCTGAGTCAGCCTGACGTTCCGCGCGGCCCGGAACGCGGCGCCAGCCTCGGTCTCTCGGGGCTGACGGCCGCCGAACCCCAGGTGGACGTGGAGATCGATCAGACCGGGCAGGAGGACGCAGCCGCCGAGATCGACCTTGCGGCCGTCGATCTCACCACCGAGGGCGCTCCCGAGGAGGATGTCGGCGATGCGGCCGTTCTCGACGACGACCGCGAGGTTACCTTGCGGGGCGCGGCCCGTGCCGTCGAACACGCGTGCCCCGAGGAGGATCAGGCGTTCCATCGCGAGTGGCCTCCGTCGGTCCTTCGTCGCGCGGGGAAGCTGCGCAGCGATCGTTGCAAAGGTAAGCGATCCGTCGGACCTTGTCGAGGAGGCGGCCGACCACGGCGTGGAGCACATCCCCGCGCCGCGCGGGTTGCGTCGCACGGCTTCCGTGGTCGCGACGCCGTCGCTGGCCCTCCTCCCGATCTGAGCAAGCGCGAGGCCGGACGTTGACATCGCGGACACTCCGACCGCCGCGACGCTAGCGTGTCGGACGGAAGGAGCGGCTGTCTCTGGAAGAGTCGGACCGTATCCCGTCGGGTGAGCCGCGTCTGATCAGGAGGATCGGACAGCGCATGCTCCCGGCGGGAAGGCCCGCCGGGAGTCGTGCGTCGCCCGGGACGGCCTACTTTACTTCGCGGAGGCGCCCCGTCCGGACGTCGTAGACGAAGCCCCGCACCTCGGTGCGGTGCGGGATGAACGGGCTCGTCCGGACCCGGGCGAGCGACTGGCGCACGTCCTCGTCGAGGTCGGGGAACGGCTCGAAGGCGAACGGCGGACGGATGCCCGTCTCGCCCTGGATGTCCCGCTTCAGCCCCTCGTCCGTGAACGTGAGCATCCCGCAGTCCGTGTGGTGGATCAGGATGATCTCGCGCGTGCCGAGGAGGCGCTGCGAGATCACGAGCGAGCGGATCGCGTCCTCGGTGATCGCGCCGCCCGCGTTCCGGATCACGTGGGCGTCGCCCTCGTCGAGCCCGAGGAGGTCGTGGAGGTCGAGCCGCGCGTCCATGCAGGCCACGACCGCCACGCCCTTGGCCGGCGGCAGGGGCAGGTGCCCCTTCTCGAACGATCCCGCGTAGTGCTCGTTGTTCCGGAGCAGCTGATCGGTGACGCTCATCTCGAGTCCTCCTCTTTCCGCGCGCCTCGTCGAGGGCGCGGAGCCGAGAAAACGCAAAAGCCGAGGGCCGGGCCCGTCGGGCCCGTGCCGCTCGGCTTTCGTCTTGTGGTGCGACTTGCGCCGTGCCGGCCTGGTCCGGGTCAGTCCCGGTAGTTCAGCGGCACCTCCACCCAGCCCTTGCAGCGGGGACACTTGGCCGCGGCGCGGCCGGTCTTCGCGCTCACGCGCAGGATGGCGTTCTTGACGACCAGCCCCTCAGGCTGCGGCACGACGATCCGCGTCCGGCAGGTCGGGCACCGGCGCTCCTCGACCTTGGACAGCGCTCTGACTAGCTCACCGTCGGCCATGGGCGAAAAGTACTAATCCTCATCGGAATTGTCAAGATTGAAGTTTGACAGGGCTCATAGCGAGGTCTCACCGGCCACGCCATCCTCGCACGGCGTTGCCCAAGGCGCACTTCCGGCCCGGCCTCCCTCTGCGACACGACGGGAGACCACGACTGCCTGGTCAGGATGGGTCGATCGGGGTTCCGGCGGAAGACGCTTCAACCGAATCCGTCCCACCCAGGCGTGCTGGACGACCTGAGCGTCTCGTCGGTCGAAGATGTGCGTGAATTCGATCCGCAGCGTGGGCCGCGCAAACCGGGTCGGGACCCGAGCGATGTACTTGCCCTCGACCCATTCCCGATCGGCGGCCAGCTGCCAGACGTGGATCTCGGTCTCGTCCAGGAGGAGCCGCATGCGCGGCATCCCGTGGATCATCGTGTAGCCCGCGGCGCGGATCGTGATCTCGGTCACGCCGGGCCACGTGACGATGCGTTCCGACACGTCGCCTGGCCGGGTCATGACCCAGACCACGTCGTGGACCTCCCTCGACCCGAACTGGATGCCCGCGGAGTGCCGCATCGCCACGCCGTCGACCGTCGAGGTCGGCACGATCGCCGCCAGGGCGATCCACGCGACCGTCAGCCCCAGCGGGAGAGCGATGGCGGCGCCAGGGGCAGCAGGATCTTCCCGTCCCCCCAGCCCTCGACGCGCGGCCGCCGGGAGACCGACCCAGTACCAGCACACGCTCAGGAGCAGCGCGCCGCCCACCGTCAGGACGATCCAGGTCCATGGCGTCGGGAATCGCAGCGAGGGGAAGAAGCGGGCGAGATCGAGCCCGGCGGCGTCGCCCGCGACCTGAAGCAAGGTCGTCCGACCGTCCAGGTTGTTGTAGCGCCAGAAGGGCACCACCGCCAGCACGAAGGCGATGACGCCGCTCCAGAGGAGGCAGAGCGTGTTCACGGCGGCCAGAACCCAGCCCCGGCACGCGTCGAAGACCTCGACCACGAAGGGGACGAGCAACGGAATCACGCAAAGGATGAAGCGGGGCGGCGGCGTCCAGCCGGCGTCCCACTGCATCCAGCGCCACTTCACCAGCACCGCGAGATAGAAGAGCGTGATCGCGACGAGCCCGATCGCGGCCTCGCGTCGCCGCCGCCAGAGCAGAACGAAGCCGGGCGCGGCGAGCGCCCAGTGCGGCCCGTAGTAGAGGAGGCCGAACTCCTGGTCGGCGACGAGCCCGAGACCCGCCCGGGGCATCGTCCCATTCCAGGTGCTGAGGATCCTCCACAGCGCGTCCGTCCCCTGGAAGCGTGGGAAGACGCGCGGCAGGGGGTTGAACGCGAGGACGACGGCGCCGGCCACCGCCACCGCCCCGAGCAAACCCAGAGCGCCCGCCGGTGGCGGCTCAGCCTCATGCCGGCCCAGGCGAGGAGCCCGAGGCCCACGGGCACGTACCGGTCCTTGAGGGCGACCATCGCGGCGGCCGAGGCGGTCACGATCACCAGCCCCGACCAGGCCGCGCGTGGCAGGCGTAGCGCCGCGCGGATGCCGACGACGGCGGCGAGGGCCGCCGGAAGCTCGGGATACACGTGGCCGGAATTGATCAGCACCGGCGGCGTGAGCGCGAGCACGATCCATCCCCAGAAGGCGGCGATCGCCGAGGCGCCGAGGTCTCGGCACAGCCGGTAGCTCTGGACGCCCAGGAGCGCGGCGCAGAGGCCGATGGTGAGCGTCGCGCCGAGGCGACCGCCGAGCGGATAGCCCGGGAGCAACGCCGACCCCAGCGCGTACCCCGGCAGGAGAAGCGCGGGAAATCCGATGAACGACCTCGTCCACCGGGTCGGACTCGCGCGGCCCCAGTAGAAGCGGTCGTAGTCGCGTTGCGCGACATTGTTCCGGATGTCGACGTCCCGGTCCTCATAGAGACTCTGCACGTTGAGCAGGTAGAGGTGCTCGTCGCCGGCCGTCGAAACCGCGGTCACGACGTAGGCGGCCAGAGCGGCATAGAACAGGAAGGCGATCCAGAAGAGGCAGGGACCGGCGGGCAAGAGGTCGGCTCGGGGGTCCCCGGCCCCTCGGGCGTCGTCGTCGAGGGTGGCGACCCAAGCACGATACGCCACGATGACCGCCCCGAGGGCCTTCGCGAAGAGCACGGTCACGAAGAACATGCCGAACGGCAGGCGCCACGCCCCGATGGGGCGCCACGCCACCATCAGGACGAGGAACAGCGGCAGGAGCGCGTAGCTGCCGCGGTCCCAGGCGCGAGCCAGTCGTGCTGCGCGCGGGGGCGGCTCCCGTCCCTCGGTCCAGCGGAAGAGGCGCTCGTGGATCAGGGTGAAGGCGGGAAACAGGGCGGGCAGCCACAGCGCGAAGAACCAGCGCCAGCTCTCCGGGAACGGAGCGTCCAGGGGCAGCCCTCGCGGCGGCAAGCCCAGACGAGGCCATAGGACAAAGATCAGGATCCCGGTCGCCGCCGCGACCAGAGTCGCCGCCCCGAGCGACACGTCTCGGCTCGTGGAGGTGGGCCGGGCCCCCGCCGAGGGTCCGGTTCAGACGGCATGGAGCCGAGCGGTCACCTGCACCCGCAGGCCGGCCTGGCAGCCAGTGACCTCCGCCGCATGAGTGGCCGCCTCACGTGTCAAGCCGGAGCGATCATCTCACGTTGTCGAACAGGGCGGGCAAGCCACGCGCCGATCGCGGATTGCAGGCTGGTGACTTGACGGCGGCCTACGACAGGTCCACCCAGACGCTCTGGACCTCGGTGTAGTTTGCCCACTTCCGTCGATCCCGTGAACGCGACCTTGTCCACGCGCGGATGGCGGACGAACGCCATCCCGGCCTTACCACCGGGCCCGGGCACCACGTTGAAGATGCCCTCGGGAAGGCCGGCCTCCTGCGTGAGCTCGGCGAAGCGGAGCGCGGTCAAGGGGGTCAGGGACGCCGGCTTGAGGACGACCGTGTTCCCGGCCGCCAGGGCCGGCGCGATCTTCCACGAGGCGAGCAGGAACGGGAAGTTCCATGCGAACGACGCAAGCCATCGAAAACACACCACCACGGGCGAAGACGGCCCGCCCGGATTCGCCCGGATTCGACGGTCGTCGACCCAGTCGGCTTAGCGGCGGGATTAGCACCAGTGATACCTTAGATATCGACTCCACCGGGGTGCACACCCGCCGGCGGATCTGGGTCTCGATCCCACGCCGGCCGTCCTCCCGGCCACGATCTCCGAGGACCGGATGCAACGGGACGCGGACCGGATCACCAAGCTGTTCACCCGGACGATCCGGCGCACCGTGGCCGACTTCGTCGAGGCGCGCGATGACGAGCTCCCGCCGCGATGCGACTCCGGCGATGCCGGCGATCCGGTGTCTCCTGTTTCTCACCCATGACCGGCCCAGGCCCACGGAGGACGACCATGTTCCACCTGTCCATGCCCCTGACGTTCTCGATCGGGGAGACGGCTCCGGTCCGGATCAACCGCGAGCCGGCCACGCTCACCTGGCGTGACGCGGACCACCTGGTCATCAACGACGATGACGTCCGCGTCATCCTCACGATGGAGGAGGACGCCACACTCCGGCACTTCTGCTGCGGCGATGCGGGCCAGCCCGCCGCCCACTACACCGTGACCGCGCCCCCGGGGGGCGAGGGCGGAGTCGTCGTCTCGACGCGTCCCGATCCCGACGCGATGACCGGCGACTACGACTCGAATCCAGACGATGGACGGCTGCGCCACTGGATCGCCATCAACGGCGCCTCCTGTGCGCGGAGTCCCGTGCCGATGCGCCATCCGCAGGTCTCGCCGACGCCCGTCCAGCTGCTCGGCTTCCTCACGGGGGAGGCCGCGCACGCGGCCCAGCAGATTTGCCTGACCGCGTCTCTGCCCGCGGTGCAGGCATTCCTCGAGCGGTTGCGTGAACCGGTGCGGACGGGGGACGTCCGGGTGATTCAATCCCGGCAGCCCGAGCCCCCGACCCCGGGGCCGACGGTGTGGCAGGACCGCAGTGGCCCGCGGGATGACGACGCGGCGCCGGCGTGACGCCCGACCGGGAGCTCGGAGTGCATCACGAAGGTGCCCACCCTACGCGGAGCCATCGCGCGACTTGACAGCGGCACCCGGATTGGCGACAGATGAGGCCATGGCGCTCGAGTCGGGTCAGCCGGCGGCATCGCGACGCGTCTTCCTGCAGGGGATCGGGGCCGCCGTGGTCGGCGGGTTCGCGGCCGGCTGCGCGACCAATCCGGTGACGGGCCAGTCAGAGCTGATGCTCCTCTCGGAGGAAGAGGAGCTCCAGATGGGCAAGCAGGCGTTCTCCGAGCTGGCCTGGCAGCAGGGCGGCCCGCTCCGGACCGATCCCGCCACCCAGGCCTACCTCGCCGGGATCGTCGGCAAGCTCCACACGGTGTCCCACCGCTCGAACCTCCCCGTCGACTTCACGCTCGAGAGCGCGTCGGAGCCGAACGCGTGGGCGATTCCCGGCCACACCGCCATGAACCGCGGCCTCCTCCAGTACCTCGAGAACGAGGCCCAGTTCGCGTTCGTGATGGGGCACGAGATGGGGCACGTCGCGGCGCGCCACAGCGCGGCGCGCCAGAGCCGGGCGACGCTGGGGAGCGCGGGCGTCGGCATCCTCGGGGTCGCCGGCGAGGTCGTGGGGCTCGGGGGGCTGGTTTCCGGCGTGGCGGGCGCGGGCACCCAGCTCCTCCTGCTGAGCTACGACCGCGGTCAGGAGCTCCAGGCCGACCAGCTGGGGGCGCTCTACATGGCGCGGGCCGGCTATGATCCCAACGAATCGGTACGCGCTCACGATACCCTGAATCGCGCGATCGACGCCTATCTCTCCAACCTCGGCCAGAGCCGCAGCGAGCCCTCGGCGATGTCCCAGATCCTCTCGACGCACCCGCGCCACGAGGAGCGGGTCGGCGAGCTGCAGGCCTACATCAAGCAGATGCCCCCGGCCGACGTGCGCATCGACGGGGACGGGCGTCACGCCGACCGCTGGCTGCGCCAGACCGAGTCAGTCCGCCGCCTGGCGCCCGCCTACGCGCGATACGACAAGGCGCTCCGGGCGTTCAGCCAGGCCGCCCAGGCCGCCGAGCAGAAGCAGAGCTCCGTGGTCCAGCAGAAGATCTTCGAGTCACAGCGCGAGATCGACGCCGCGATCCAGCTCGCCGACCAGGCCCAGTTCCAGACCCTGCAGGGGTACTTGCTCGCGGTGCAGGGGCGGAAGGCCGATGCCCGGAGCGCGTTCAATCGCGCCGTCTCGCTCTACCCCGGCTACCAGCCGGCGATTCGCGCGCTCGCGAAGATCGGCAGCTAGCCGGTCACCGGGCGGCCCCGCCCCCCTAGGACCCACCGAGCATCCCGAATCCGCTGCGCGCACGGGGAAGCGTCGGGATCAGCTTCCTGTCGTGCCGCTCGAAGCGGCAGGCCCAGTCAGTAACGCGGGCTCATCCGCCTTCAGCTAGAGCGAGTCGTCGTTGTCTTCGCCCTCGGGCCCTCCCAGACTGTCGGCGTCGTTCGGCGACGGGAGGGTCTCCGTTCGCTTGAGGGCGGCGCACCCGCTCACCAGTGTCAGTGCCACGAGCCAGACCGCCAGGAACCGCATCTTGTTTCCCTTTCACGACGTCCATGGGCGTCCGATCAGCGCTCGGCTTCGCCCCGCGGAGTCCGGTGCGAGCGTTTCAGGACGCGCAGGCCTCCTCGATCGTGGACGAGGATCAGGGCCTTCACCGAGATACCTCCGAGCAGGAAGAGAATGACGATGGAAAGCGCGAGATCGACTGCCGTCTGAAAATGGAGATTGACCGGCACGATGACCGCCGCGGACGCCCCAGATGCCGAGGACGAGCGCGCCGGAGCTGACCACGAGATCCTCGAGCGGCCGCAGAAACACCGAGTAGGCCGCGGCGGCGGCGATCGACAGCACGAGCAGAGCGGCGAGGACCCGGAGGTAGCGGGGCCGCTCGAAGGCGAGGGCGTATGCGGCGGCGTACACGACGGGAGCGCCGGCCGCCTGGAGGGTTCCGGTGGCCACCCCATCGGGGACCGACATGCGCAGGTGAGGAAGCAGCTCCTGGAGCGTGAGCACGACATGGCGCGTGATCTGGTCGCCGCCCAGGTTCTCGACGTGGCCGTCCGGGTGAACACGCTGCAGGGCCACGGCCACGATCAGACGGTACCCGTCGAACGGATACCGGATCGGCACGCCGCTGAGCGGGAGCTGGAAGGTCTCGGTCATGGTCTCGGTGGTTTCGGGAAGCGTGATGATCGCCGAGGGAGGCAGTCCCTCGGCGGTGCCGTCCCCGGGCTGGGCGGAGACGAACAGGAGCCGGTCTCTCCAGGGGCAGCGGGCGCCGCAGGTGCGATGACCCGAGAGGCGAAATGTCGCGACGAGGTGGACCTCGTCGACTTCGGTCACCGCCAGATGCAGCCGGCTGTGGACTGGCGCGAGCGCAGCCCGCTCGGGACGCAGGAGCGGCAGCACCTTTCCGGTCGTCAGGCCGAGGATTTCGTCGAGGACGCTGGCCAGCGAGAAAGGCAGGGTGACGGCGATCCCGACCAGCAGCATTGCGGTCGCGACGAACGCGACACGGTACCGCCTCCGCAGGCGCGGGTCGGTGTCCGTCACCGACCACTCCATGCGACCCACGCCTCAGTGTCCATCGCGATTCTCGAGGGCCGACGCACACCCTTCCTTTCCTCGCTCTCCTGCCCCGCATGATCACGGAGACCGCCGGATCGCCCGGAAGACGTAGCGGGCGTACGTCCGTTGTGCGTGACTTCGGAAGGGTTGCGTCGCGCGGCCGGTCGGTGCGCGGACTGACAGGAGGCAGACATCATCACGTGGCACAGCTCTCGTCGACCATGAGATTCCACGGCCGCCAGTATAGGCCGACACCGGAGTTTCGGCGTCCGCGGCCGGGGTTGCACGAACGCATCGCGGCCGGGCGCGCTGACCCCGCGTGGCAGGCCCGGGCGCTGGCGCGGCCTCCATCGTTGCCGTCCGCGCTGTGATACGTGGGGTGTGCCCGAGAAGACGGGTGCCGCTCGCCCGGCGCCGACAGTATCCAAGTCGCGCGAGCGTGCGAGACGACGAAGTCCGCGCGGAATCAGGCCGTGACGCGGTCCGACCCGACCCAGCGTCCGGTTGGTTTCCTTCGCGGCGAACTGGCACGCGGATCGCACCCTGACGGCGCAGCGGTGAACCCACAACATGGAGGTGCCCGATGCGCATCGTTCAGAGTCAGTTCGTTGCAGTGCTCGTCGGTGTGACGCTCAGCGCGCCGGCGGCGTTCGGCCAGACGTCGGGGCCATCCGCGGCGAAGCCCGCGGCGGCCGTGGCCCAGGCGCCGGCGCAGGCCCCCGCGCGCGTGCCGCTCAGCATCGCGCGCGGCGTGGTGAAGTCCATCGCTGACAGCCGTCTCGTCATCGATCTCGGACAGGGTGTGTCGGGGCCGGGGGCCGGCCCGAGCACGTTCACGCTGGATTCCGAGACGCAGATCCAGCGGCTCGGGCGCCCGCTCACGGCGAAGGACCTGCGGATCGGCGACGCGGTGACCGTCGGCTACCAGATGCGCGGCGACAAGGCCGTGGCGAGCCGGGTGTGGCTCCGCTTCGGCGGCGCGACGGCCGGCGCGCCCGGCGGGGCGCGGCCTCAGCCGCGCTAGGGCCTCGAGATCGGAGCCGCGGGCGGGAGATCGGCTCGCCCGCGGCTCCACGTACGGTCTCGCGCGCGGCGCGGACCTTCTCGATCAGACGGCGCCCGACGAGCGCGTGGGCGTTACGGGCTGGTGCAGGAGCGCGCGCCCACAGACCGGGCCGGTGTCGCCCGGCCGTTACTCGCGGACCGGCTCGGGCGGCGTCTTCCGGTAGTCGTAGAAGCCCTTGCCGGTCTTCCGGCCGAGGTCGCCACGCTTGACCCGCTTCTCGAGCTCGGACGGCGGTCGGTCCTTGGGATCGTGGGTCGAGGCGAACGTCTCGAGCCGCGCGTTGTAGCCGATGTCGAGGCCCGACAGGTCGCCCAGCCGGAACGGCCCCATCGGGAAGTTCAGGCCGAGCTCGACGGCCTTGTCGATCTCCCAGAACGGCGCCACCCCCTGCTCGAGGAGGTAGTAGGCCTCGTTGCCGAGGGCGCGGAGGATCCGGTTGACCAGGAAGCCCGGCAGCTCCTTCCGGAGCACGACCGGCTCCCGCCCGATCCGGCGCACGAGCTCGGCGGTCGTGTCGAGCACCGCCTCCGAGGTCCACTGGCCCTTCACGACCTCGACCAGGCGCATCACGAGCGGCGGAAAGAAGAAGTGCATGTTCACGCACTGGGCGGGCCGCGTCGTCGCGGGGGCGAGGAGCGAGTTCCCGAGGGTGGACGAGTTCGTGGCCAGGATCGCATGACGGGGGGCCACGCGATCGAGGCGCGCGAAGCACTCCTTCTTCGGCTCGAGCCGCTCGACGATCGCCTCGATCACGAAGTCGGCATCCTGCGCCGCGCGGTCGAGGTCCGGCTCCAGGCGCACCCGGCCGACCGCCGCGTCCATCTCCGCCTGGCTCATCTGTCCCTTGGCCACCCGCCGGTCGAGGTGCCCGCGGTTTCCCGCCATGGCCTTCGCGAGGATGTCCGCCGAGAGGTCGTTGAGCGTCACCGCGTAGCCGTGGAGGGCGGCCTGCATCGCGATCTGGGCCCCCATCTGACCGGCGCCCACCACCAGGATCCGCTTGACGTCGTCGATCGCCAGCATCATCGCTCTCCTCGGGTCAGCTCGGGGATCACCCTGCGCCCGCTTCGTGTCGTCGTCGCCACCGCGCTCGCGGAGGCCCGCTCAGACGGCGAGCGCGTAGCCGTCGCGCCGCGGATCGGCCCCGCCCTGGAGGGCGCCGGACTCCGGGTCCCGCCGGATGCCCTGGCCGCCGCCCACGACCCAGGACCAGTCCTCGAGCACGTTGACCTGGTGACCGCGCGCCGCGAGGCCCTCGCGCACCGTGGCGGGGATGCGGCCCTCGACGTCGACGAGCCGGTCGCGGTACGCGCGGACGCGCGGCGCCTCGATCGCCTCCTGCACGGTCATGCCGAACTCGACGACGTTCAGGAGCATCTGCGGCGTGGTCTGGAGGATGCCGTACGAGCCCGGCGTGCCGATCGACAGGAGGAATGTCCCGTCGTGGAAGACCTGGGTCGGGGCCATGCGCGTCTGCATCGGCGCGCCGCCGCGGAGCACGGCGGGGCTGCCGGGCTCGACGTCCGCCCACATGAGGAGATTGTTGAGGAGCATGCCGGTGCCCGGCACCATGACGCCCGAGCCGAACGGGCTTCCGAGCGTCTGCGTCACCGTCACCACCGTGCCGTCCCCGTCGGCGACCGCGAAGTGTGTCGTGTGCTCCTTCGCGAAGTCGGCCGGGTGCCCGGGCAGGATCTCGCCGGCGAGCCGGTCCGCGCTCCACCGCTCGCCCCCCGAGACGCCCGCCCGCCGGGGATCGATGAGCGCGCGCCGGTGGGCCGCGTAGCGCGGCGAGATCAGCCCGGCGATCGGGGCGTCCGGACGCAGGACGTCCAGGCCCACGCGGTCCGCCGAGGCGACCTTGGCCGCCTCCAGGAAGTGGTGGAGATACTCGACCGAGTTGTGCCCCATGCCCTTGAGATCGAAGCCTTCGAGGAGCTGGAGCGTCTGGATCGCCTGGAGCGCGTTGGTGGGCGGCGGCGGGACGGTGATCTCGTGGCCGCGGAACCCGACGGCGAGCGGCGTCCCCCAGGTGGGCCGATACCCCGCCAGGTCCGTCTCGGTGATCCAGCCCTTCTGCGCCTCCATCGCCCGGGCGATGGCGCGCGCGATCGGCCCGCGGTAGAAGGCGTCGACCCCGCCTTCGGCGATCTGGCGGAGCGTGCCGCCGAGGTCCTTCTGGACGAGCACCGCGCCCGGAGGGGGCACGTCACCCCCGACCAGGAACGTGCGCTCCGCCTCGGCGGAATGCGCGAGCTGGGGCCGCGCCTTGCGGAAGAACTCGACGTTCTTCACGGTGAGGGGGAAGCCGTCCTCCGCCAGGCGGATCGCCGGAGCCATGACGGCGGTGCGGGGCATCTTCCCGTAGCGCTCGTGGAGACCCACGGTGGCCGCGACCAGCCCCGGCACGCCGATCGAGCGCGGGCCGGCCTTGAGGTCCTCCGCGGTGACGCGGCCGGGATCGGCGGCGCCCGGCATCTGGCCGGCCGAGACCACGGCCTCGCGGCGCCCGCGATGGAACACGAGGAGCGTCGCCACGCCGCCCGGGCCGGACATGTACGGCTCGACGACGTGGAGGGCGAAGGACGTCGCGAGCGCGGCGTCGATCGCCGAGCCGCCCTGGAGCAGGATCTCGATCCCGGCCATCGAGGCGAGAGGATGTGCGGCCGCCACGCATCCGCGGCGCCCCATGACGGTCGGCCTGAACGCGCGCCCGTGCGGCGCTCCCGGACCCTGCATGCTCTCCATGCTGTGCGCTCCTGCGGGGTCAGACCCCATCAGTGACTCGTGGGCTCGTAGGGCTTCCAGTCCTGCCCGGGGCCGCCGCGGAGGAAGTCGAAGTCGGCGCCGTCGGGGGCCTGGAGGACGTGGTCGAGGTAGAGCTTCCCGTACCCGCGCGTGAAGGCGGGCGGCGGTGGCGTCCACTGCGCGCGCCGGCGCGCGAGCTCCGCGTCCGGCACGTGGAGGACCAGGCGCCGCGCCGGCACGTCCAGCTCGATCTCGTCGCCGTTCCGCACGAGCGCGAGCGGGCCGCCGACCGCGGACTCCGGCGCGACGTGGAGGACGCACGTCCCGTACGACGTCCCGCTCATCCGGGCGTCCGACACCCGCACCATGTCCTTCACGCCCTGGCGGAGAAGCTTCTCCGGAATCGGGAGCTGCCCCCACTCCGGCATCCCGGGTCCGCCGCGCGGCCCCCCGAGCTTCTGCACCAGCACCGACGTCTCGTCGACCTCCAGCGCCGGATCGTTCACGCGCGCCATGAGGTCGTGCTTCGACTCGAAGACCACCGCGCGGCCGCGGTGGCGGAGGAGATGCGGTGATGCCGCCGTCTGCTTCAGCACCGCCCCGTCGGGGCAGAGGTTCCCCTGGAGAATCACCGTGCCGCCCTCCCGACCGAGCGGCCGGTCGAGCGGCACGATCACGTCGGGGTTGCGCACCCGCGCGCCCCGCACGTTCTCCGCGAGGCTCCGCCCGGTCACCGTCGGCGCCCCGCCGTGGAGGAGCGGCAGGAGCTGGTGCAGGACCGCGGGCAGCCCCCCGGCGTAGAAGAAGTCCTCCATGAGGTACTTGCCCGACGGCCGGACGTTCGCGATGAACGGGGTCTCCCGCGAGAGGCGGTCGAAGAGCGCGAGCGGCAGCGGCACCCCGACCCGGCCCGCGATGGCCGGCAGGTGGACGATCGCGTTCGTGCTCCCGCCGATCGCCATGTCCACGCGGATCGCGTTCTCGAACGCCTCGCGCGTCATGATGCGGCTCGGCCGGAGGTCCTCCGCCACCATCTCGACGATCCGCTTCCCCGTCTCCTCGGCGAGCGCCAGCCGCCGCGAGTCGGGCGCGGGGATCGCCGCGTTCCCCGGCAGCGTCATGCCGAGCGATTCGGCCATGGAGGCCATCGTCGAGGCCGTGCCCATGACCATGCAGTGCCCCGACGAGCGCGAGAAGCAGCTCTCGAGCTCGCACCACGACTCCTCGTCGAGCCGGCCCGCGCGGAACTCGTCCCAGTAGCGCCAGAGGTCGGTGCCGGAGCCGACCTCCTCGGTCCCGAACATCCCGCGCAGCATCGGGCCGCCGGTCACCATGATCGCGGGGAGATCCGCGCTCGCCGCGCCCATGAGCATGGCCGGCGTGGTCTTGTCGCAGCCCGACAGGAGCACGACGCCGTCGAAGGGGAGGCTCCGGATGCACTCCTCCACGTCCATCGACATGAGGTTCCGGAAGAGCATCGTCGTCGGCTTCATGAGGGGCTCGGAGAGCGAGATCACCGGGAACTCGAGCGGGAATCCGCCGGCGCGCCAGACGCCCCGCTTGACGTGCTCGGCGACGGTCCGGAGGTGGGCGTTGCAGTTCGTCGCCTCGCTCCAGGAGTTCGCGATCCCGATGACCGGGCGGCCCTGGAAGGCGTCGTCGGTGAAGCCCTCCGCCTTGATCCACGCCCGGTGGAGGAAGCCGTTGAGATCGGTGCCCCCGAACCAGTGCTGGCTGCGGAGCCTGGGGTTCGTCATGGATGCCCGGTGCCTTCTCGACGGGCAGCGGCCCCGGGGCCATCGACCCGCGTCATCTGTTGGGAGCCTCGTTCACTGGCTACCTGGCTGCGTTGGAGGTGATCGGTCGACTTCGGTGCGCCGGTCCTCGACCTGTAGCGGCCGGAGGGCTCATGCCTTGTCGTCCGCGCCGCGTGACCGGTACTCGGCGACCATGTCCTGGATGGTCCTGGCGATGCGCTCCGCGTGGTCCATCGAGACCAGAATGCCTAGCTGAATGCGCCGCGTGAACCGGCGCTCGGGTTCGCGGCGGAGCTCTGTCCCCACCCGCCCCTCGGGGCTGATGGCGTGCATGACGCGGGTCGGAAGGGAGACCGCCTCGACGAAGAAGTCGAGACGCAGGTCACCCCGCGGCGTCGGATCGCCCCACACCCCATTGGCCGCGACCAGACGATATCCGGGGTCGTACTCGAAATGGAACTCGATCTGCCCACCTTCGTACCTGCGCTCGCTCATGACGCGGCTCCCTCGGATGAAGCCAGACATTCCCGGCCGATCGCCGGACACCAACTCGACCGCGGGGCGCTCAACCGAGGAACTCCCGGCAGAGGGCTTCCCACATCTCCGCGGAGAGCCGGAGGCTCTCGACGTCGACCCGCTCGTCGTTCCCGTGGAACATCAGCGGGTACTCGGAGTGGGGAATGCGCGCGGAGTGGAGACCGAAGCCGTACGCCGGGATGCCCTGCCGGCGGAAGAAGCGCGCGTCCGTCGCACCGACGGTGAGGCGCGGCACGATGTGGCTGCCGGGCACCATCGCCTGGGTGACACGCCGGAGCGTGTCGATGAGGGGCGTGTCGGGCGAGGTGAGCGAGCCTTCCTCGCGGCCGATGGACTCGATGGTCACGCGGCCGCGGAGGTCGCCGAGGGCCTGGTCGAGCATCGCGTCGACCTCGGCCGGGGTCACGCCGGGCAGCGCGCGGATGTCGACGTCGATCTCGATGCGGTCCGGGACCGTGTTCACCTTGCTGCCGCCGCGGACCAGGTTCGGCGAGAACGTGGTGTGCGTCGAGGCGTGGGCCATCTGAGCGAGGCCGAGGCTCTCCATGCGCCGGGCGGTGTCGAGCACCCGCTCGGGGTCGGTCAACGCGGCGGCCAGGTCGCGATCCGGCTGCACGGCCTCCACGTACCGGCGCCAGACGTCGAGGATGCGCGCCTTCGGCTGGTAGGCGGCGATCCGCCGCACCACCTCGGCCGCCGTCACGAGCGCGTTGTCGGAGCGGAACGGCCGCGAGCCGTGCCCCGGCGTGCCGTGCACCGCGATCCGGCGCCAGTTCACGCCCTTCTCGCCGACGGTGAGAGGGAGGCCGGGGCCGCCCGGCGTCGGCACCGGCACGCCACCGCTCTCGGTGATGACGTAGTCGGCCCGGACCGCGTCGAGCGCGTGCGCCGTCAGGTACTGGGCGCCGTAGTCCCCGCCGGCTTCCTCGTCGGCGACGGCCAGGTAGATGAGCGTCCCGCGCGGCCGGAATCCGGCGACGGCGAGACGCCGCGTGGCCACCGCCATGGTCGCCGTGAGGTTCAGCATGTCCGTGGCGCCGCGTCCCCAGACGATGTCGTCGACGAGGTCCCCGCCGAAGGGGTCCCGGCGCCAGCCGGCCGGGTTGGCCGGGACGACGTCGGTGTGCCCCATGAGGAGGAGCGTCGGCGCGGTCCGGTCGCGGCCCTCGATCCGCGCGATGAGGCTCGCGCGCCCGGGCGCCGCCTCGTGGCGCTCACAGGCCAGGCCCGAGCCGGCGAAGTAGTCCTCGAGCGCCGCGACGTTTCGGATCTCCTGGCCGGAGCCGACGGTGTCGTCGTTGACGCAGGCGTTGCGGATCATGGTCCGGAGAAGCTCGGTGGGCTCCGCGGTGAGCTGATCGGGCGACATGGTATCTCCTCGAGGCGTGGGCTGGATGACTCCCGGCTGACGCCATGGTAGGAAAGCCGTCCATCCGGGTCAACCCGCGGGCGATCCCGGACGGCCGAGGGTTGACGGGCCGCTCGGCGCCAGCCGCGGGGCTGCGGTTGCCGCCGCGCGCTGCGGGGCGGTAGACTGAGCCTCGTGACGACGGCGCTCAGGATCATCGCCGGCTCGGTGTCGGTCCACGCGACACTCGACGACTCGCGGACGGGACGGGCGATCGCGGAGGCGCTGCCGATCGAGGCGGCCGCCCAGACCTGGGGAGATGAGATCTACTTCTCGATCCCCGTGTCCGCTTCCCGAGGACGGCGCGCGCGAGGTCGTGGAGCGCGGGGACCTCGGGTACTGGCCGCCCGGGCGGGCGTTCTGCATCTTCTTCGGCCCGACGCCCGCCAGCCGAGGCGACGAGTGCCGGCCGGCGAGCGCGGTGAACGTGTTCGGGCGCATCGAGGGGGATCCCACGGTGTTCCGGGCGGTGCGGGCCGGCACCCGGGTGCGACTGGAGCGAGCGGAGGCCGCGGAGCCGAGGCCTCGGGGCGCGGCAGAGAGCGGGTCGGCCCGCCAGGCGAGCCGATGACGACAGAGAGGGAGAGGTCATGAAGATCTTTCTGGACACCGGCAGCGTGAACGAGCTCAAGGAAGTCGCCGCGATGGGTCTCCTCGACGGCGCCACCACCAACCCCTCGCTCGTCGCCAAGGAGAAGCGCCCGTTTCGAGACCTGGTCGACGAGATCTGTCGGATCGTCGATGGCCCGGTGAGCCTCGAGGTCGTCGCGACCGACACGGATGGCATGGTGCAGCAGGGGCGCGAGCTGGCCAAGATCGCCCCGAACGTCGTCGTGAAGCTCCCGACCACCGTCGAGGGCATCAAGGCGCTCCGGATCCTCAAGGGTGAAGGGCTCCGGACCAACCTGACGCTGTGCTTCTCGCCGAACCAGGCCCTCTTCGTCGCGAAGGCCGGGGCGACCTACGTGAGCCCCTTCCTCGGCCGGCTCGACGACATCTCCCACGTCGGGATGGACCTCATCCGGACGATCCGGAAGATCTACGACAACTACGCCTTCGAGACGCAGATCCTCGCGGCGTCCCTCCGGAACCCCCTCCACGTGGTGGATGCGGCGCTGGCCGGGGCGGACGTGGCCACGCTCCCGTTCGCCGTCTTCCAGCAGCTCATGAAGCACCCGCTGACCGACATCGGCCTGAAGCGCTTCCTCGAAGACTGGCAGAAAGCCGGCGTGTCGCTCACGTGACGCCCTAGGCGTCGCGCGTGTCGGCCGCGGCCCTCGAGGTCGTTCGCGAGATCTACGACGCGTTCGCGCGTCGGGACGGCGCCACCATTTTGGGGCGGCTCCACGCGGACGTGGAATTCCACCAGTCGGAGCTCCTGCCGTGGGGTGGGCGTTTCCGGGGCCACGACGGCGTGCGGGAGTTCTTCGAGCGGCTCCGGAATGCCATCGAGTCCGCCGTCACGGTCGACCGCTTCATCGAAGCGGGTGACCACGTGGCCGTGACGGGGCGGACGCGCGGGCACACGCGAAGCGGCGGGACCGCGTTCGACGTGGCCATCGTTCACGTGTGGACCGTGCGCGACGGCCGGGTCTCGCGGTTCGAGGCGTACATCGAGACGCCGCCGATGCTGGCCGCTCTGGCCGCCCGCTGAGCCGCCCACGACGCTCTCCCACGCCGCGCGCGGATCGGGGTAGAGTGCAGCCGCCATGACCGACGCCTACGAGTTCGACCTGGTCGCGATCGGGAGCGGCCCCGCCGGTCAGCGCGCCGCCGTCCAGGCCGCGAAGCTGGGCAAGCGCGTCGCCGTCATCGAGAAGAGCCGGGACGTCGGCGGCGTCTGCGTCGAGACGGGCACGATCCCGAGCAAGACCTTCCGCGAGGCGGTGTGGGCGGTGACCTCAGGCCCGGCGACCGGCGCCCGCCCGACCGCAGCGCAGCTCCTCGCCCGTGTCAGCGACGTCGTGCGCCGGGAGATCGACGTGCTCGACAACCAGCTCCGGCGGAACGACATCGCCGTGATCCGGGGCGAGGCGCGGTTCCAGGATCCTCACACGCTCCTGGTGCGGTCGGAGGCCGGGTCCCGTCCGGTGCGCGCGGAGACGATCATCGTGGCGGTCGGCACGCGCGCGGTGACGCCGCCCGGGGCGGTGGTCGACGGCGAGGTGGCGATCACCAGCGACGACATCATCCGCCTGAAGCGGCTGCCCCGGGCGATGACCGTCGTGGGGGGCGGGGTCATCGGGATCGAGTACGCCTCGATCTTCGCCGCGCTCGGGATCGAGGTCACCGTGGTCGAGCGGCGAGACCGGATCCTCGACTTCGCGGACCGGGAGATCGTGGACGAGCTCATCCACCAGATGCGGAAGCGCAACGTCACCTTCCGGTTCGGCGAGGCGGTGGAGCGCTTCGAGGTGTCGGACGGCCCGCCGCGGCGGGGCGTCCTCTTCCTCGAGTCGGGCAAGCGGATCGTCTCCGACCTCGTCCTCTTCTCGGCGGGGCGGACCGGCGCGACCGACCAGCTGAACCTCGCCGCGGCCGGGCTCGTCGCCGACGACCGCGGCCGGCTGACGGTCGACCCCGAGTTCCGCACCGCGGTGCCGCACATCCTGGCCGCGGGCGACGTGATCGGCTACCCGAGCCTGGCGGCGACGTCGAGCGAGCAGGGGCGGCTGGCCGCGTGCCACGCCTTCGGCGTGTCCGCCGGCGCCATGGCGTCCCACTTTCCCGTGGGGATCTACGCCATCCCGGAGGTCTCCATGGTCGGCGCCACCGAGCAGGAGCTGACCCAGGCGAAGGTTCCGTACGAGATCGGCGTGGCGCGGTACCGCGAGATCGCGCGGGGGCAGATCCTGGGCGACGACAGCGGGCTCTTCAAGATGCTCTTCCATCGCGAGGACCGGCGGCTCCTCGGCGCCCACGCGATCGGCACCCAGGCGACCGAGCTGATCCACATCGGCCAGGCGGTGCTGGGCCTGGGCGGCGGGCTCGAGTACTTCATGCGCACGGTCTTCAACTACCCGACGCTGGCGGAGTGCTACAAGGTGGCCGCCCTCGACGCGGCCAACAAGCTCGCGGTCTGACGCCGGGCCGGGCGGCGGAGCCGGCCCCGGCCCGGCGACGGCCTAGGAGCGGCGCCCGGCGACCAGCAGGAGCGCGACCCCGCCGACCAAGGCCACCACGCCGAGCACCGGCGACAGGGGAATGGTCTTCTTGCGGTCGACCTCGGCCTTGAGCGGCCCGACGTCCAGGATCTTCTCCTTGCTGGTGTACGTGATGCCCTGGTAGACCAGCGCGATCACTCCGAGAGCAATGAGCGCGACCCCGATCAGCTTGACCATGGGACAGCCTCCTTTCGAGTCGTCGGAACCGAGTCAGCTCCGGGCGTAAAGCGCCTTGGCAAAGGCGCGCAGCTCCTCGCGGCTCGTGCGCCGCTCGAGGGCGACGTACGGCGCGATGCGGTCGAGCATGCCGCCATAACGCTCGTCGAGCACGGCGCGAAGCCCGTCGAGCGGCGCCTCCACCGCGAACACGTCCAGCATCTCGTCGGTGATCAGCGCGGCCATGCCCGCCCAGTCTCCCTCCACCGACTTCCGGTGGAGCCGCGGCGTGAGGTCCTGCCAGCCGTGGGCGGCGAGGACCGGCTCGTACGTCCGGGTCGACGCGTAGAAGGCGATCTGGGCGCGGGCGTGCTCCCGGGCGCGCGCGGTGGCCTCGGGGGTCTCGCCCGTGATCATGAAGACCGAGCAGGCCAGCTCGATCGCTCGGCGGGGCCGGCCGGTCTTGGCAAGGCCAACCTCGATGTGGGGGAGGGCGAACTCCCGCAGGTACTTCACCGAGTGAAACGGGTGGAGGTGCACGCCCTCGCACAGCTCACCGGCCAGGCGGAGGTTGTAGGCGTTGACCGCTGCGATGTAGATCGGGATCCGCGGATGCTCGATCGGGCCGGGCGCGAAGAACGGCGTCGTGAGGGTGATCGAGTAGTGCTCGCCCCGGAAGGCGACCGGCCCCCGCGTCTGCCACGCGTCCCACACCGCCCGCAGGGCGAGGATGTACTCCCGGAGCCGCGGTCCCGGCGCCGTCCACTTGACGGAGAATCGGCGCTCCATGTGGCCCTTGACCTGGGTGCCGAGCCCGAGGAGGACGCGGCCGCCCGAGGCGGCCTGGAGGTCCCAGGCCGCGTGGGCGACCACGGTGGGGCTCCGCGGAAAGGCGACGGCGATCGCGGTGCCGAGGCTGACCCGCTGCGTGTGCTCCGCCGCGAGCGCGAGCGGCAGGAACGGGTCGTGCCGGGTCTCCGCGGTCCAGAGGCCGTCGACGCCGAGGGTCTCGGCCTCCCGGGCCAGCGCCGGCACGTCCCGGAGATCCTCGATCGCGATGGTCATGTCGAGCTTCATGCCGGCCCCCGGTAGGCCATCGCCTCGAGTCGCGCCACGCGGTCCGAGATCGGCGGGTGGGTGGCGAAGAGGTCGGCCAGCCATCCCTCGCGCTCGTTGACCGCGTGGCCGAGGGGATCCGTGATGCAGAGGTGCGCCGTTCCGCGATAGATGCGCGCCGTCGGCGCCGTGGCCGCCTCGAGCTTGCGGAGCGCGCTGGCGAGGCCGAGCGGGTTGCGGGTGAGCGCGGCCCCGGACGCGTCGGCGAGATACTCGCGGCGGCGGGAGATGCCGGTGGCGAGGAGCCGACCGATCAAGGGCGCGAGCAGGATGGTCAGGAGCCACACGACGAGCAGGATGATGACCAGGGGGCCGCCGCCCACGCCGCCGCCGCGCCGCTTCGAGTCACGGTCGGTCGGAAGCCCGAGGCGCAGGCGCGTCGCCCAGTCGCTCAGGAGCAGCACCGCGCCGAGCAGCGCGGCGACGAGGGTCATCTTCCGGATGTCGAGGTTCCGCACGTGCGACATCTCGTGGGCGATCACGCCCTGCAGCTCGTCCCGGTTCATCGTCTTCAGGAGGCCCGTCGTGACCGCGATCGACGCGTGGGCCGGGTCGCGGCCGGTCGCGAACGCGTTCGGGTCGGGCTCGTCGATGAGGTACACGCGCGGCATCGGCTGGCCGGCGGCGATCGCCATCTCCGCGACCACGTTCATGAGCTGCTTGGCGCCCGGGGAGGCATTCTTCGGCTTCCACGGGCCGCGCGAAGCTCGAGGCGAGGACCGCCCGGTCGCCGAAACGGTAGCCGACCCACGCCGTGCCGATCCCGAAGAGCGCCGCGCCGCTGGCCGCGACGGGCAAGGGGAGCGGGACGCCGCCGGGATGGACCACCCCGGCCGCGCCGAGGATGAAGAGGTCGAAGCCGAAGCCGATGAAGCCCAGCAGCGCGACGAAGCCCGCGATCAGGAGCCAGGTGTCGCGCCGGTTGCGGCGCTGCTCGTCGAAGACGTTCCCCGCCGCGCGGGACGGCGCCCCATCGAGGGGGGCGGCGGCGGAAGCGGAGGTCGCCGATTCCTCCCCGGCCATCCCGTCACCGCGATCCGAGATCGACCCGAGGGAGCTCCCGATCCACCGCGTCCACCTGGAAGAACTCGGCCCGCGTGAAGCCGAGAGCGCTGGCCACGAGGTTGGCGGGGAAGACCTGCTGGCGCGTGTTGTACCGCGCGACCAGGTCGTTGTAGAGCTGGCGCGCGAAGCCGACGCGGTTCTCGGTCGTGACCAGCTCCTCCTGGAGCGCCAGGACGTTCTGGTTCGCCTTGAGCTCGGGGTAGCGCTCCATCACCGCGATCAGCCCGCCGACGGCCTGGCTCAGCGCGCCCTCGGCGGCCCCGACCGCCCCCGCGCCGGTGGCCGAGAGGGCGCGGGTCCGCGCGGCCGCGATCCGGTCGAAGAGGTCGCGCTCGTGCTGCATGTAGCCTCGGACCGCCTCGACCAGGTTCGGAACCAGATCGTGGCGGCGCTTCAGCTGGACGTCGATCTGCGCCCAGGCGCTGCCGACCTGGTTCCGGAGCGCGATGAGGCCGTTGTAGAGCCAGACTGCCGCGCCGACCAGCCCGGCCACGAGGACGAGCAGGACGAGCCCGGTCACGGGCGGTCGGAAACCCGGTCCGGCTCGTGCCCGGCCGCGCCGGTGTGGTGGAGGATCCGGTCCGTGATGCGCTCCTCGGCGACCATGGCGGCGAGCGCGGCGCGCTGGATCTTGCCGCTCGAGGTCTTCGGGATCGTCTGCGGCTTCACGAGCAGGACCCGCGCGGGCCGGAGCCCGTTGCGCTGGCGGACGGCCTGCGCCACGTCCTGGGCGATGCGCGACAGCTCCTCCGGCGACACCGTATCGCCCCGGACCTCTGCGATCACGTGCAGCCGCTGGGTGCCGGTGCGCTCGCTCTCGAGGCCGACGGCCGCCGAGTACCGGACGCCGGCGACGTGGTCGGCTGCCTCCTCGACGTCGGTGGGGACGATGTTCTGGCCCCGCACGATGATCACGTCCTTGATGCGTCCGGTGATGAAGAGGTAGCCCTCCGCGTCGAGGAAGCCCAGGTCCCCGGTGTGGAGCCACCCGTCGCGGAGCGCGCGCGCGGAGCCCTCGGGATCGCGGTAGTACCCCTGCATGACGCCAGGGCTCTGGACCAGGATCTCGCCGACCTCGCCGGGGCGCGCCCGCTGGCGGTCGTCGGCGCCGGCGATCTCGACCCGCACCCCGCGGCACGGTCGGCCGACCGAGACGAAGCTGCCGGTCGGGTCCACGCGCACCGGTCGCCCATGCGGCCAGACGGCGACGGCCAGCGTCGCCTCGGCCAGGCCGTACGCCGGCGCGAAGATGTCGCCCACGTGGAACCGCTCCTGGAACGCGCGGATGGTCGACAGCCTGACCGGCTCCGCGCCCGAGAGCGCCATCCGGAGGCTCGAGAGGTCGAGGCCGGTCGTGTCGTGGATGTGCCGGACGCAGTTTCGGTAGCCGAAGTCGGGGGAGACCGTGAGCTGGGCCCGGTGCTGCGAGATGGCCTCGAGCCAGGCGCGCGGGTCCCGGAGGTCCGGCGGCAGGAGCACGAGCCGCGCCCCGGTGTAGAGCGCGCCGAAGGCGAGGCCGATCAGCCCCATGTCGTGGTAGAGCGGGAGCCAGCTCACGAGCGCGTCGCTCGGCGTCACCGCCACCGCGTCCACCATCATCCGGACGGTCGCCATGACGTTGTCATGGCTCAGCACGACGCCGCGGGGCACGGAGGTGCTGCCGGACGTGTACTGGAGGAAGCAGGTGTCCTCCTCGGCGGCCGCGATGGGCCGGGCGACCGCGCTGCCCAGATCGAGAACGTCGGGCGTCAACAGATCCCGGAGATCCGGCGCCTCGGCGCGCGCGGCCTCGACGTCGGCCCGGAACCAGTCGATGGTCACGACCGCCCGAGCCTCGCAGCTCTGGAAGACCTTGGCCTTGAGCTCGGAGTCGAGGGTGGGGTAGAGGGGCACCGGGACGGCGCCGATCGCGAGGGCCCCGAAGAAGCTGAAGAAGAACTCCTCGCACGTCGGCAGGATGATCGGCACCTTGTCGCCCGGCCCGAGCCCGCGCTCGCGGAGGGCGCCGGCATAGCGCAGAACCGTCGCGTACAGACGTCCCGCCGTCAGCGGGGTGCCGAAGAGCGTGAAGTAGACGCCCTCGGGCTCCGTCTCCGCCCGGCGCTGGATCAGTGCCGGGAGGGTCGGCGCCTCGGCGGGCCGCCACAGCGGGGATACGGTCGTGCTGGATTCTCGAGGCGAGGTCATCTGTCAGACAAATTTTAGCATCGGCCAGGCCGACGCCCGTCCCGACTGCGGCGGCGGACGCTTCCCGCGGGCAGTGTCGGCGCCGTCCCGAGCCGCGCCCCGGACCGGCTCGCCCGCTCTCGCTAGTCCACCCAGTCCGCCACGAAGACGTTGAACTCGCGCGGCTGGGCCGCGTCGCGGCTCGAGCAGAACACGAGCCGGCGGCCGTCGGCCGAGAACATCGGGAACGACGCGAACGACTCCGCGTGGGTGAGCCGCTCGAGGCCGCGGCCGTCACGCCGGATCAGATACAGCGCGAAGTCGAACCGGCCCGGATCGTGGAGATTCGACGAGAAGACGATCCGCTCGCCGTCCGGATGGAGGAACGGCGCCCAGTTTGCCGCTCCGTTCGACGTGATCTGCCGCGCCCCGGTGCCGTCGGCGGCCATGACGAACAGCTCCGCGCGGCTCGGCCGGACGAGGCCCCGGCCGAGGAGCGCGCGGTACTCCGACAGCTCGCCCGGGTCGGTTGGATGCCATCCGCGCCAGACGATGTCCCGGCCGTCCCAGGAGAAGAACGGCCCCCCGTCGTAGCCGGGCCGGTCGGTCAGCCGTCGCACGCTCCCTCCGTCGGCGTCCATGACGTAGAGATCGAGGTCGCCGTCCCGCATCGACGTGAACACGATCCGCCCGTCGGGCGCGATCGTGCCCTCGGCGTCGTAGCCGGGGGAGCTCATCAGCCGGCGCAGATCGCCGCCGTCCACGGCGCACGTGTAGAGGTCATAGTCGTAGAGCGGCCAGACGTAGCCGCCGGAGCGGTCGGCGGGGGGCGGACAGTCCGCGCCCGCGTGGTGGGTAGAGGCGTAGAGGATCCGCGCGCCGTCCGGCGAGAAGAACGCGCACGTCGTCCGCCCGCGCCCGGTGGACACGAGCCGCACGTCGCTTCCGTCGGCGCCCATGGTGAAGATCTGGTCGCAGCCGAAGGGCGAGCGCGTCGACTGGAAGACCAGCCGGGTGCCGCTGCGGTCCCAGTAGGCCTCGGCATTCTGGCCGCCGAACGTGAGCTGGCGGAGTCCGGCGAGATGGCGCTCGCGCGGGTCGACGGTGGGCGCTCCGCGTCCGGCCTGGGCGCGCGCAAGGCACGCGGTGACGTGCTCACGCAGGAGCGCCGCGGCGCCGGCCAGGCCGAGTCGCAGCACCGCGCGGCGGTCGAGCAGGCGGCTCACGATTGCTCGCCAGCGCCCGCCGGGCTTGCGGCGCTCACCGGCGCTCTTCGAGCGTGGCCTGCGCCGCGCGCTCAGCCCCGTCGCGGACGTAGCCGACATCGACGGCGTCCCCGGCGCGGCGGCTCCGCAGGGCGAACACGAGATCGTCGAGCGTCCGGATGGTCACCCCGGCGAACCGCACGATGACGTCCCCGCTCTTGAGACCTGCGCGGTCCGCAGGGCTGCCAGGCCGGACGCCGCCGAGGCGAACCCCGGCCTGGGGCGAATCCCCGAAGTCGGGCACGGCGCCGAAGTACGGGCCGTAGCCGACGGGCCCGGCGCCCGCGCGCGGCGCGCCACCCTGGACGCGGACGAAGGCCAGCCGATCGTCCCGGTCGACGAGGGCACGCACCACCCGGTAGGCGACCGTCGCGACCGTCCGGAGCCCGTCCGCGTCGATCTTGTCCCACGTGTCGCTCGGCCGGTGATAGTCGGAGTGCGCGCCCGTGAAGAAGAAGACGACCGGGCGCTCCCGGTTCAGGAACGCCGTGTGGTCGGACGGACCGACGCCGTCGCCGCGCAGCGTGAGCGGCGCGGGGAGCCCCTGAGCGGCCTGCTCCACCACAGCCCGGAGCCCCTGGCCCGTGTCGACGCCCATGACGTGAAGCCGGCCGTCGCGGAGGCGCCCCACGCTGTCGAGGTTGACCATGGCGACGGTCCGGTCGATCGGCACCGCCGGTTGGGTCACGTAGTGCGTCGAGCCGAGGAGCCCGAGCTCCTCGCCGGAGAACGCCACGATCACGACGCTCCGGCGCGCCCCGCCGGTCCGCACCAGGGTCTCGGCGACTCCGAGCAGCGCCGCGGTGCCGGACGCGTTGTCGTCCGCGCCCGGATGGATCGCGTCGCCGCGCTCCGGCGCGAGCGAGAACGGGCTGCCGCGGCCGAGGTGGTCGTAGTGGGCGCCGACCACGACCGCCTCGGCGGCGAGGGCCGCATCCGTGCCGGGCAGGATGCCCACGACGTTTGCGGTCGTTCCCCGGTCGCGGAGGAGCGCCGACCGGATCCGCGCCCGGGCCCCGGGCACCGCGCGCGATGCCGGCGCGCCCGCGCGCTCGATCTCGGCCCGCAGGCCGGCGAGGTCGCGCCCGGCGGGGGCCAGGAGAGCGTCGCCGACCTCGCGCCGCGCGGAGATCGCCACGATGCCCCAGGACGGCGTGGTGCCGCGAAGCGCGGTCAGCCGGTCGCCCCGGCCCGGGTTCTCGACGACGATCACGGCGACGGCGCCGTGCTCGCGGGCGTTCAGGACCTTGTGGCGGAGCTCGGTGTAGTGGAAGTGCTCCGCCGGCCGGAACGGGCCCCGTGGATCCGTCTCGCGCGGCTCTCCCGTCATCACCAGGACGACCTTGCTGCGGACGTCGAGGCCCGCGTAGTCGTCGTAGCCGAGCGGCGGCGCCGTGATGCCGTAGCCGGCGAACACCACGTCGCCCACGACGTCTCCGTCGGCCGAGAAGGTGAACGGGAGGAAATCCGAGCCTCCTGCGAACGTCCGGGGCGTGGCGCCGGGCGCCGTCACCTCGATCGCCGCGCCGGGCGCGAGCCGGACGCCCGTCAGCACCTCGAAGCGCTGGAGGAATCCGCCACCGTCACCGGCGGGACGAAGACCGAGCCGCCGGAACTCGGCCTCGAGGTAGCTGGCCGCCCGGTCGGCCCCGGGGGTGCCCGAGCCGCGGCCTTCCATGCCGGGATCGCTCAGGTCCCGGACCCAGCCGAGGAGGCGAGCCGCCTCGGGAACCGGCTCGGCGGCGCGGGCCCCGCCCGCGGTAGCGGCGACCGCCCCGACGACGAGGGCGAGAAGGAGGCGGCGGGTGCGCGCCCTAGCGCGGAAGGTCGATGCCGCGGAACGCCTCGGCGTACGTGTACCCATGCGGTTTGCCGAGGTCGGCCGCGCGCTCCCGCACGCGGCCTTCCGTCCCGGCAAAGTCCCGGAGCTGGCTCGCGTGACACCGAAGCGCCTCGAGCTTCCGGCCCATGGTGCCCGTGATGTCGATGACGACATCCGGCTCGTCATGTCCCATGAGATAGACGCTGCGGACCTTGTGGGGCTCGAAGCCCTCCGCGAGCAGCTCGGGAAAGTGCATCCGATCGCGAGCGTACGGATAGACCGCGTCGAGCGCGAGGCGTCCCGCGTGCCGGTGGTCCCGGTGGCCCGAATAGGGATTCAGGCTCGGAAAGGGGTTCTGCGTCACGATGCGGTCCGGCCGGACGCGCCGGATCTCCCGCACGACGTCGCGCCGGGCGTCGCGCGTGTCCTCGAGCTCCCCATCGGGGTAGTGGAGGAACGTGACGCTCTTCACGCCGAGGACCTCGGCCGCGGCGCGCTGCTCGGCCTCCCGCACGGCCGCCAGGCGCTCCGGCGTCATCGCCGGATCGTCCGAGCCGCGATTGCCGCTGGTGAACAGGCAGTAGTGGATCTCGCAGCCGTCCGCGACCCACCGCGCGACGCTCCCCGCGCAGCCGAACTCCGCGTCATCGGGATGAGCGACCACCACCAGGATCCGTAGCACGTCGGCCATGGGCGCTCCTGCGCGTGAGATGTGGTACCGTCCCGCATCACTCTACCACGCGGGTATCGGGCGGCCCCGCGGGCCCGGGGACCGCTCGCGGTACACTGGGCGCGGAGGTGAGGAGCTCGATGGAGTCGATCCTCGTCGCGGGCGGCGCAGGTTTCATCGGCTCGAACTTCGTGCGGCTCGCGCTCGCGCGCACGGACGCGCGGGTCGTCGTCCTCGATCGCCTCACCTATGCCGGCAACCTGGCGAGCCTCGAGGACGTCCGATCGAACCCGCGCTTTGCGTTCGTCCAGGGCGACATCGCGGATCGCGCGCTGGTCGCGGGACTGCTGCGGCAGCATCGGCCCGACGCCGTCGTGAACCTGGCGGCCGAGACCCACGTCGACCGCTCGATCGACGGCCCGCGCGCATTCGTCGAGACGAACCTGGTCGGCACCTTCGAGCTCCTCGACGCGGCGCGCCAGCATCTCGAGTCGCTCGAGCCCGCGCGCCGGGCCCGCTTCCGGTTCCTCCACGTCTCCACCGACGAGGTGTACGGCTCCCTCGGGCCGACGGGACGCTTCGCCGAGGGGAGCCCGTACGCGCCCAACTCGCCGTACGCCGCGTCGAAGGCCGGCGCCGACCACCTCGTGCGCGCATACTACGAGACGTACCGGCTTCCCACGCTGCTCACGAACTGCTCGAACAACTACGGGCCCTACCAGTATCCGGAGAAGCTGATCCCCCTCATGACGCTCAACGCGATCGAGGGCCGACCGCTTCCGCTCTACGGCGACGGCGGCAACGTGCGGGACTGGCTCCACGTCGAGGACCATTGTGCCGCGCTGCTCCTCGTGCTGCGGGCGGGCGCTCCCGGCGGTCGGTACAACGTGGGGGCGGGCGACGAGCGGACGAACCTCGAAATCGTGGACGGGATCTGCGCGGCGCTCGAGGCGATCCGCCCGGCGGCCGGCAACCCGGCGCTGGCCGCGCGGGGCGTCAAGCGCTACGGCGACCTGCGCACGTTCGTCGCCGACCGCCCGGGCCACGATCGCCGGTACGCCGTCGATGCGACCAGGATCACGACCGAGCTCGGCTGGCGGCCGGCGCACCGGTTCGAGGACGGGATCCGCTCCACCGTGGGGTGGTACCTCGAGCACCGCGCCTGGGGCGAGATCGTCCTCGCGGGGAAGTACGGCCGGGAGCGCCTCGGCCTTGGAGAGGCGTCGCCCTCGCCTCGTTGAATCGACCTCCGGGGGCGGGCTCGGTACCGTTCCAAACATACGTTCTAATCTCGCCGTCCCGAAGGAGCTCCCATCTGCCGGAATGTTCACCGGGACGCGGTTTTCTTGACATGGGTATAACCGTGGTTTAACCTTCTTGCTCGACTCCTGTTTGGCTCATGAAGAAGGCCAAGTCCGACTATCTGATCCAGTCCGTGAGCCGCGCGCTCGACATCCTCGAGGCCTTCACGGCCAACGAGGGCGAGCTCGGCGTTACGGAGCTGTCCCGCCGCCTGAAGCTCCACAAGAACAACGTCTTCCGTTTACTCGCGACGCTCGAGACCCGGGGGTACGTGGAGCAGGACAAGGAGAGCGGGAACTACCGCCTCGGAATGAAGACCTTCGAGGTGGCCAACATCTTCACGCACCACCTGGGGCTCGTCCGTCAGGCGCGCCCCGTGCTGGATCAGCTGGCTCAGGTCACCGGCGAGGCCGCCTACCTCGGCGTCCTGGACGGACCCTCCGTGGTCTGCGTCGACATGGTGGACACCGCCCAGCCCGTGCGGGTCGTCCCGCATCTCGGCCGGCGCTTGCCGGCGCACGCGACGGCACTCGGGAAGGCGCAGCTCGCGTTTCGCTCCCCCGAAGAGCGCGAGGAGATGTGGAAGCGCAACGCGCCGGTGAGCGCGACGGGCCGGACGCTCGTCGAGCCGTTGCGCCTCGGCGAAGAGCTGGCGCGCGTGGCCGAGCGCGAGTGGGCCCTCGAGGACGAGGAGCTCGAGCCAGGCGTCCGCGGGCTCGCCGCCCCGATCCGCGATTACGCCCGGCGCGTGGTCGGCGCCATCGGCATGCGCGGGCCGGCGTTCCGGCTGCCGCTCGAGCGCCTCGAGACCGAGCTCGCCCCCCGAGTCCGCGCCGCCGCCCGGGACGTGTCCAAGCGTCTGGGCTTCGCCGTCATCGCCAGCAACGTCGATTGACCCTCGTGGCGCCGGGCGCGAGCGGGCCGCGTTGACGGAGCCCGCCGCCGGCGCCATCCGCGACGACCGCCGCGCCTTTCTCCGATGCCGCCGCCGCACCCTCGCGGCGTGTGGCGGCACCGTCGGCGCCTTGGCCGTGCTTGCCGTGCTCTTCGTTGCGCCGAACCGGCTGGCGAGTCTGCGGGTTGGAGACGTCGCCCTCGCCTGGTGGGTGGCGGTCGCGGCGGTCGTGACGGGCTTCGTCCTGCTCGGGCGCGGCTTCCGCGACAGCGGCCCCACGGACGTCACGGCGGGCACCTCGCGGCTCGGCTCCGTCGCGCTCGCCGTCGTCTGGGGCTCTCCGGCGCTATGGCTCGGTCTCCCGCCGCTCCTGCTGGCCGACGGGACCCGCGGACTCTGGGCGCCAGTCGTCGCGGTCGGCGGCGCCGTGGTTGCCTTGCTGCTCCTGGGCACGTCATGGAGTCGCACGGGTGGGCTGGTCGGCACGGCGTCGATGATGGCCCAGTCGCGCTGGCCGAGCGCCCGCGCCTGCCACGCGCTCCTGGTTTCGACCGAGACGGTGGTGGCCGGGCTGTTCGTCTGGGCGCAGCTCGCTGCCGTGCGTGAGGTCGGCGCGATGGTCGGCTGGCCGCTTGCCACGACGATCGGTGTCGCGGCCCTGGTGGTCGGGGCGCTGCTGTTGCCGGACCTCCTCCGGACCCGGCTGACCGCGCTTGGCGGCAGCGTCGCCCTGGCCGGCCTCCTGGTACCGCTTCTGGTGGTCACCCTGGGAACCACCGCGGTGTGGCCGCACGTCTGGAGCGCGGTCGCGTCGCGCGCCCGCGTGGGATTTGGCGACGGGAGTCGCTGGACCGGGGACGGCGGCTCGGTGCAGGGCCCGTCGCGGACGCTGACCCTCCGGTTCGCCGACGAGCAGCGTGTCACGTTCGGCGGATCCGGCTCGATCCGGGTCGAGCCCCGCGAGGGCGGCCGGCTCTCGCGCGACATCCTGCCGGGCGACGATGCTGTCCTCCACCCCGGCGACCAGCTCATCGTGCCCTCGGGCCTCCGGCTCCGCTTCGAGGCGGGGCGACGCGTACCCAATGCGCCGGACTCGGGCCCCGAGTGGGTGGAGCCGTCGTCGCGGGAGGCCGGCTGGGTCTGGCTCGTGGCCATCGGCGTGACGGGCATCCTGGGCGCGCTCGGTCTCCCGACCGGCGCGGCCCCCGTCGGCAGTGGTCCGCTCTCGCCCGGGCGAGGTGCCCGACTGGCCGCCCTCTTCGTGGCCACCGGCGCGGCGCTGGCCGTGGGCTGGAGTCTCTATGCCGCCTGGTTGACGCCCGAGGTGTACGTCGGCGGCGTCAGCGGAGCCGAGGTCTACGCGCTCCTCGCGGGCGGCGTCGGGTCGAAGGCGTCCGGCTTCCCGCTGACCTGGCTCGCCCTGGGGGGCCTCGCGGTCGGCGCTGCGGCCGCCGCGCTGGGAGGACTCCGGGGACTCTCGTGGATCGGCCGCCGGACCGCCACCCGATGGCCGCGGTGTCTCGCCGTCGCGCTGGTCGCCGTCGCCGGCACCCTTGCCTGCCTGGTGCCGGCGGGAGCCTGGACGCTCGTCGTCGCCGCGCTGGGCCTCGCCGCCTCGGCGCTGGCGCCGGCCGCGGTGCTCGCCTGCTGGAGCGAGCGCGCCACGGCGCGCGGCGCGGCGGCGGGCGCCGGTGCGGGGTTCGTGGTGTTCCTGCTCCTGGTGCTCGCGGGCGTCCTGGGGCCGGAGGGGCCGGGCGAGGGGTGGGGGAGTGTCGGGCTCGCGGCGCCCGCGATGGGTGCCGTCCCGGTCCACCTCGTGGTCGCCTGGATTCTGCGTTCGCGCCGGAGTCCCTCGGCGCGCAGCCCGCTGCCCCCCGGCCTCGACGGGCTCGCGGCCGCGTCCTCGGCGCGGTCGCCGGCTCAGTAGGAGCGCGCCCGGCGCATCGACCGAAGCCCGCGCGGTTGCGTTCGCGTGGAGCCTCGGCAAGAATGGATCGTCACACCATGGCCAGTGACCGCATCGTCATCCGCGGGGCCCGCGAGCACAACCTCAAGAACGTCGATCTCGAGATCCCCCGGGACCAGCTGGTCGTCATCACCGGCCTGTCGGGGTCGGGCAAGTCCACGCTCGCGTTCGATACGATCTACGCCGAGGGACAGCGCCGCTACGTCGAGAGCCTGTCGGCCTATGCCCGCCAGTTCCTGGAGCAGATGGAGAAGCCCGACGTCGACTCGATCGAGGGGCTCTCACCGGCGATCTCCATCGAGCAGAAGACGACGTCGCGGAACCCGCGCTCGACGGTGGGCACCGTCACCGAGATCTACGACTACCTGCGCGTGCTGTACGCGCGCGTCGGTACGCCCCATTGTCCCCAGTGCGGCCAGATCATCGCCGCGCAGACCGTGCAGCAGATGGTCGACCGCGTCCGAACCCTGCCCGCGGGCACTCGCGTGGTCGTGCTGGCACCCGTGGTGCGGGGGCGCAAGGGCGAGTACCGGAAGCTGGTCTTCGACCTGCGCCGGCAAGGCTTCGCGCGCGTCCGCGTGAACGGGACGGTCCGGGACCTGTCCGAGGACATCGAGCTCGACAAGAACAAGAAGCACACCATCGAGGTCGTCGTCGACCGTCTGGTCATCCGCGACACCGGGGCGCCGCGCCTCGCCGATTCCCTCGAGACGGCCTTGCGGCTCGCGGAGGGCGTGGTCGTCGTCGAGGTGCCGGACGGCGGCCAGGCGTGGGTCTTCTCGGAGCGCCTGGCCTGCGTGCGCTGCGGCATCTCCTTCCCCGAGGTATCGCCGCGGATGTTCTCGTTCAACAACCCGTACGGCGCGTGCCCCACATGCGGAGGGCTCGGCACGCGGCTCGAGCTCGATCCCGACCTCGTCGTGCCCGATCCGCGGAAGTCGCTGGCCAAGGGGGCGCTCGCGCCCTGGGTCGGGCGCGAGTCGGTGTACTTCCGGCAGACGCTGGCGGTGCTCGCGCGGAAGCGGCGCTTCAGCCTCGACACGCCGTGGAAGGACCTGTCGAAGGCGACGCGGGAGCTGATCCTCCGCGGGACCGGAGAGGACGGCGGCTTCGACGGCGTGCTCGGCGGTCTCGAGCGGCGGTACAAGGAGACCACGTCCGAGGACACCCGGCTCGAGATCGAGCGCTTCATGTCGGAGCGGCCGTGCCCGGCGTGCGGCGGCGGTCGCCTCCGGCCCGAGAGCCTGGCCGTCAAGGTCGGCGGGCGCGCGATTCACCAGGTATGCGCCCTGACGATCAAGGACGCCGGCGCGTTCTTCGACGCCCTCGCCCTCGGCGAGCGCGAGCAGGCGATCGCCCGCCGCGTCCTCAAGGAGATCCGCGAGCGGCTCGGCTTCCTCCAGAACGTCGGTCTCGAGTACCTCACGCTCGACCGCGCAGCCGGCACCCTGTCCGGCGGGGAAGGGCAGCGCATCCGCCTGGCGACGCAGATCGGATCGAGCCTGGTCGGCGTTCTTTACATCCTCGACGAGCCGTCGATCGGGCTCCACCAGCGGGATAACCGGCGCCTCCTCGACACCCTGCTCCGGCTCCGGGACCTCGGCAACACGGTCCTGGTCGTCGAGCACGACGAGGAGACGATCCTGGCCGCGGATCACGTGATCGACCTCGGTCCCGGCGCCGGGGAGCTCGGGGGCTACGTCGTGGCCACCGGCACGCCCGCGGAGATCATGGCGGACCAGAAGTCGCTGACCGGGCGGTACCTGGCGCGCGATCTGTCGATTCCCGTGCCCGCGACGCGGCGCTCCGGAACCGGCAAGTTCCTGACCATCCACGGCGCGCGCGAGCACAACCTCAAGGGGATGCCGGTCCGCATCCCGCTGGGCACGTTCACCTGCGTCACGGGCGTGTCCGGCTCCGGGAAGTCGACGCTCGTCAACGACATCCTCTATCGGGCCCTGGCGCAGGTCTTCCACCGCGCGCAGGAGCGGCCCGGCGGGCACGACCGCCTCGAGGGGATGCAGCACCTCGACAAGGTCATCAACATCGACCAGTCGCCCATCGGCCGCACCCCGCGCTCGAACCCGGCGACGTACACCGGCCTCTTCACGTTCATCCGGGCCCTGTTCGCCCGGACTCCCGACGCCCGCGCGCGCGGCTACGCGCCCGGCCGCTTCTCGTTCAACGTGAAGGGCGGGCGGTGCGAGGCGTGCCAGGGCGACGGGCTCGTGAAGATCGAGATGCACTTCCTGCCCGACGTGTACGTCACCTGCGAGGTCTGCAAGGGGAAGCGCTACAACCGCGAGACGCTCGAGATCCGCTACAAGGGTCGGAACATCGCCGAGGTGCTGGAGATGACCGTGCGGGAGGCGCTCGCGTTCTTCGAGCCCGTCCCGCCGGTGCGGCAGAAGCTCCAGACGCTCCACGACGTCGGCCTCGACTACATCCGGCTGGGGCAGGCGGCGACGACCCTGTCGGGCGGCGAGGCGCAGCGGGTGAAGCTCTCGACCGAGCTGTCGCGGCGCGCGACCGGGCGGACGCTCTACATCCTCGACGAGCCGACCACCGGTCTCCACTTCGCGGACATCCAGCGGCTGCTCGACGTGCTGAATCAGCTGGTGGCCCAGGGGAACACGGTGGTGGTCATCGAGCACAACCTCGACGTCGTCAAGACCGCCGACCACATCATCGATCTCGGGCCCGAGGGCGGGGAGGCGGGCGGCCGCGTGGTCGCGGCCGGGACGCCGGAAGAGCTGGTGGCGGCGGCCGGGACCTCGTACACGGGCCGCTTCCTGGCGCATGCCCTCCGCGCGTGAGGCGCGCATGACGGCGCGGCTCCGCCGCGCGGTCTCCCTGGGCCTGGTCGCCCTGGCCGCGGTCCTGCTCGCGGGGGCCGGGGAGCGGTCGAGCGCGGCGACCGAGGTGACGGAGGACGACGAAGAGGTCCAGCTGCGGGAAGTCTACGTCGCGCATCCCGAATTCCAGCCCTATCCGGACCGCAACGAGCTGACCGTCGAGGACGTGACGCTCACGCGGATCCGCCGCCCCGACCAGTCGGAAGCGCTGGTGGCGAAGGAGGAGTCGGGCTGGGAGCACGTCGCCCTCGAGGGATGGCGGCTCGCGTTCTACAGCCAGGCCAAGCAGCCACTCCGTCGCGGCCCGGGCCGGCACATCCTCGTGCAGGAGTGGTCCGGCGGCGCGCACTGCTGCTTCGACTATCACGTGCTCCACGTCCAGGGAACGAAGATTCGGTCCGAGGGGACGATCCGCGCGGGGGATTGCAGCCTGCGCGTCGCGGACCTGGACCAGGACGGCGCGCTCGAGCTCATCGCCTGCGACTCGCGGTTCGCCTACGCCTTCGACCTGCCCTTCGCCGAGTCTCCGCTCGTCCCCGTCGTCTACACGTTCCGGGACCGCGGCTACGTGGCGGACAACCGGCGATTCCCGCAGGTCTACCAGTTTCGACTCGCCCAGGAGCGGCGCCGGTTCGCGGAGGCGCAGCGCGCCGGTGACGCGCGCGGGGCCCGGCGCGCCGTGCTGAGCGTGCTCCTTCACACGCTCTACGCGGGCCGCGTGACCGAGGCCTGGTGCGGGTTCGACCGGGCGTACCGCTGGGCCGATCGCACTGACGTGCGGCAGGAAGTGCTGCGGCGGCTCCGGCTCGCGCCCGATCCCGAGGACGGTCGGCTTCCGCCGATCGACCTCGCGTACGCGCTCACGCCGCCCGGCGGGTGCCGCTGACCGCCATCCGCGGACCGGCCCCCCTGGGCGGCGGCGTGAGCCCCGTGCTACGATTCGATCTCGACGCCTCGCACGAACCGGTTCGGCTGGCTCTAGCCCTGACGATCCCCGGGAGGCACGATGAGCATCGATATCGCGCGCATTCGTAACGTCGGCTTCGTCGGACACGGCGGGGTCGGCAAGACGTCGCTGGTCGAAGCAATCCTGTTCCGCAACGGCATGACGTCTCGTCTGGGCCGTGTGGACGACGGCACCGCCACCACCGATTTCGATCCCGAGGAGGTCAAGCGAAAGATCTCCATCAACATCGGCGTGGCGCACTGCGACTACCGCGACCACCGGTTCAACTTCGTCGACATGCCGGGATACGGCGACTTCATCGCCGAGGCGCGGGCCGGCCTCCGCGTGGTCGAGGGGGCGGTGCTGGTCGTGGACGCGGTCGCCGGCGTCGAGGTCCAGACGGAGAAGGTCTCGAAGTTCGCCCAGGAGTACGGGCTGCCCCGCCTGGTCTTCGTCAACCGGATGGACCGCGAGCGGGCCGACTTCAGCCGCGCGCTCGAGTCGGTCCAGCGCCGGCTCAAGGGGCGCTTCGTGCCACTCCACGTCCCGATCGGCCAGGAGTCCGGGTTCCGCGGGCTCGTGGACGTCCTGCGGATGAAGGGCTACGTCCTGGGCGACGCTCCGGGGAAGATCGAGGAGACCGACGTCCCCGCCGATCTGGCCGAGGCCGTCCAGGCGGCGCGGGAGAAGCTCGTGGAGGCCGTCGCGGAGACCGACGACGATCTCCTCGCGCGGTATCTCGAGGAGGGGACCCTCGCCGAGGCCGATATGATCAAGGCCCTCCGGGCGGCCATCGGGGAAGGGAAGCTGGTCCCCGTGATCCTGGGGGCCGCCACGAAGGCCATCGGCGTCCGCTCGCTGCTCGACATCGTGATCGACTCCTTCCCGTCGCCGGCGGACCGACCCCCGATCGAGGGGACCGACCCTCGGACGAAGGAGACGGTCACGCGGGCGCCCAGCGCGAAGGAGCCCTTCTCCGCGCTGGTCTTCAAGACGCTCACCGATCCCCACGTCGGCAAGCTGACGCTCTTCCGCGTCTTCTCGGGCGCCGCCACGACCAACTCCCAGGCGTACAACCCGGCCCGCGAGGCGCGCGAGCGGATCGGCCAGGTGGCGCTGCTCCAGGGCCGGGAGCACAAGGCCGTCGACGCGCTGGGCGCCGGCGAGATCGGTGTGGTGCTGAAGCTCCGGGAGACGCTCACCGGGGACACGCTGTGCGCCGAGAACGCGCCGATCACGCTGCCCCGCATCCAGTTCGGGGAGCCGGCCATCTCCTTCGCCCTTCAGCCGAAGGCGAAGGGCGACGAGGACAAGATCTCGAACGCGCTCGCCCGGCTGGCCGAGGAGGATCCCACGCTCCGGTACCACTACGACCCCGAGACCAAGCAGCTCCTGATCTCGGGTGTCGGCCAGCAACACATCGAGGTCACCCTCGAGCGGATGAAGCGGAAGTTCAACGCCGAGGTAGTCCTCCTGCCGCCGCGGATCCCCTACAAGGAGACCGTCAAGGGTCGGGCGCAGGTCCAGGGCCGACACAAGAAGCAGACCGGTGGCCGGGGGCAGTTCGGCGACTGCTGGATCGAGATCGAGCCGCTGGCGCGGGGAGCGGGGCTCGAGTTCGTCGACAAGATTTTCGGCGGATCGATCCCCCGGAACTTCATTCCGTCGGTGGAGAAGGGCGTGCGCGCCAGGCTCGAGCGCGGCGTCATGGCCGGCTACCAGGTCGTGGACGTGCGCGTGACGCTCTACGACGGCTCGTACCACAGCGTCGACTCGTCCGACATCGCGTTCCAGCTCGCGGGGCAGATCGCGGCCGAGAAAGCCGTGCTCGAGGCGCGGCCGTGCCTGCTCGAGCCGGTCATGGACGTCGAGGTGACCGCGCCCTCCGCGATCGCGGGCGACGTGATCGGCGACCTCAACAGCCGCCGCGGCAAGATCGCGGGGATGGAGCCGGGCGACGAGGCGAGCGTGGTCCGCGCCCAGGTCCCGATGGCCGAGATGCTGAACTACGAGCCGCATCTTCGCTCGATGTCGGGCGGCCGGGGCAGCTACTCGATGGAGTTCTCCCACTACGAGGAGCTTCCGCGCGTGCTGGCCGAGAAGGTCGTGGCCGAGGCGAAGAAGGAGAGGGAGGCGCGCGCGGCCGAGAAGCACTGAGCCGGCGCCAGGGACGCCGCGCTACCGGGACTCCGGCGGCCTCGGCGGCTCGCGTGTCAGACGCGCGCCTGGGCGGGGCCGATGATCTCCTCGACCTTCGCCAGGAGGTCGCTGACGGAGACGGGCTTGGCCAGCTGGCCCACGATGTTCAGCCCCGAGTCTCCCGCGAGGTCCGGCCCTTCCTCGAGGTGCGCGGACACGATCACCACGGGGATCGTGTGCCACCGGGGGTTGGCGCGGACGTTCTCGAGAAAGTCCCATCCTGAGGCGCGCGGCATCCGCAGGTCGAGCAGGATGAGATCGGGGAAGAGATCGCGGATGAGGTCTCCCGCGGCGAGGCCATCCTCGGAGCCGATGGCACGGTAGCCCGCTTCCTCGAGCACCTCGATCCAGAGCGCGCGGAGACGGGCGTTGTCGTCGACGACCAGCACCCACTTCCGAGCCTTGGGCTTGGACGAAGCGCCTCCGCTGGGAGAAGCCATCCGAGACACGGTACGCAGGCTCCCGGCCCGATGTCAAAGAGTTCGGCCGCATCTCCGGGTCCGGATTTCCCGGGACGGGCGCCCCGGCGACAGGCTATGCTAGCCATGGGTCACTAAGCCCTGGGGGACGTCATGTACCTCGCACATTTCGGCCTGCGCGAACCCCCGTTCTCGATCACGCCGGATCCGCGCTTCCTCTTCATGAGTGGGCGCCACCGCGAGGCGCTCGCGCACCTGATCTACGGCGTCGGAGAGCACGGCGGCTTCGTCCAGCTCACCGGTGAGGTGGGGACCGGCAAGACCAGCGTCTGCCGGTGCGTCCTGGAGCAGCTGCCCGCCAACGTCGACCTCGCGCTCGTCTTCAACCCGCAGCTGAGTCCCGTCGAGCTCCTCGCCACCGTGTGCGACGAGTTGCGGATCGCGTACCCCGCCGGCACAACCAGCCCCAAGGAGCTCGTCGATCGCCTCCATCGTCACCTCCTGGAGGCGCACACCACCGGCCGCCGCACGGTCCTCATCATCGACGAGGCGCAGAATCTCGCGCCCGAGGTGCTCGAGGAGGTCCGGCTCCTGACGAACCTCGAGACCGCCCGGGAGAAGCTGCTCCAGGTGATCCTGATCGGCCAGCCGGAGCTGGCGGCGATCCTCGAGCAGCCGAAGCTGAGACAGCTCGCCCAGCGCGTGACGGCCCGGTATCATCTCGAGCCGCTCTCGCGGCTGGAGACGGCTGCGTACATCCGCCACCGGCTCGCGGTGGCCGGCCGGGGGCGCGCGGTCTTCACGGAGGGCGCGCTGCGGTCGCTGTACCGCCGGTCGCGCGGCATTCCCCGCATCATCAACGCCATGGCCGACCGCGCCCTGCTGGGCGCCTACACGCGGGAGCGCTCCCAGGTGGACGCGGCGACCGTGCGGCGCGCGGCGGCCGAGGTGCTGGGCCAGACGCCGGCTGCCTGGCACCGCTGGGTGCGAGGCGCCGCCGTGGCGGCCCTCGTCGCCGCCCTCGGCGCGCTCGGACTCGTGCTCCTCGCGCCGGGCGAGATCGGGCGGAGCGACGTCGGCCGGGAGACCAGCGTGTCGAGTGTTTCGAGTCCCTCGCTCACGGGCGGGCTCTCGATGCTGGCCAGCGCGCCGAGCCAGTCCGTCTCGGGCGCGCATCTCGCGGACGTGCTCCGGGATCCCGGCGTCCCGGCCACGAAGGGCGACGCCCTCGCCGTCCTGCAGGGGCTGTGGGGCGTGCCGGCTGCGGGGATGCAGCTGGACTGCGAGCGTCCCGCCCCCGGGGCGCTCGAGTGTCTCGCAGCGGTCGGCACCTGGCAGAAGCTCCGTCGACTGGATCTTCCGGCGGTGCTCGAGCTCGCCGCTCCGGGCGGCGAGCGACGATACGGCGTCCTGACGGCGCTGACGCCCTCCGAAGCGACGCTTCGCTTTGGTGACCGCGTCGTGACCGCCCTCCTGCCGGAGGTCGAGCGATTCTGGAACGGCGGGTTCGTGCTCCTCTGGCGTCCGCCGCCCGGCGAGCTTCCGGTTCGACGCGGCGCGCGAGGACCCGCGACCGACTGGCTCCGGGAGCGGATGGGGCGCGCGAGCGGCCAGCCGATCGAGCCGGGCCTCCCGTACGACCAAGCCCTGCGGGAGCGCGTCACGGCCTTCCAGCAGGCGCGCTCGCTGGAGCCGGACGGCGTGGTGGGTCATGAGACCGCGATCGTCCTGCGCGGGGCGGAGTGGGGGCCCGAAGTGCCTCGGCTCGCCGCCGGGGTGCGGTAGGCGGCCGGCCATGTCGTACATTCTCGACGCCCTCCGGAAGGCCGAGCGTGATCGTCAGGTCGCGCGCATTCCGACGCTCGCGACGGCGCACGGCGGCGCCGACCTGTTCCGTCGCTCGCCCTGGCTGTGGCTGGCTGTCAGTGCGGGGGCGCTTGCCCTGGGCGGGGTGGTGCTCTACACCTGGCTCGCCCCGCCCGTGCGACCGGATCCGGCGCCGGCCGCCCAGATCGCGGCGCCTGCGCCGGCTGCAGGAGCGCCCCCCGCCGCCGATCTCGCGACAGCCTCGCCGCAAGCGCTCGAGCGAACCGAGCCCGTTCCGGCGCTCGAGCGCGCCCCGGGCGATCGCGGTGCGAGCGCGCCGCGCGTGGCCCCGGTCGCGCCCCCGCCGTCGTCGGCCCCCGTGCCCGCCGATGTCCCGAAGGGACCATCGCGTGTGAGTCCGGCGGCACCGAGCCCGCGTGTGCAGGCCCAGGCGCCGCCGGTGTCCGCGCCGCCGGCCCCGGCGCAGCGTGCGCAGGCCCAAGCGCCGCCGGTGTCCGCGCCGCCGGCCCCGGCGTCAGCCTGTGCAGGCCCAGGCGCCGCCGGTGCCCGTCGCGCCCGCCCCGACGGCTCCTGCTCCCACGAGCCAGGCGCCGCCCGCGCCGGTGCCGGCGGCGCCAGCGCCGTCGAGCCAAGCGCCGCCGACCCAGCCGGCGCCTCTTCCCCAAGCTCCGCCGCTGCGCCAGACCCCGCGGGTTCAGGGGGCGCCGGCCCCTCCCGGAGGATCGGATCCCCCAGTCGAGTCCCGTCCCGGCGTGGACCCGACGGCTCCGCCGGCCGGTCTTCCCCCTCGGCCGGGGACCGATCCCGGCACCGCCGAAGGCGCTCCCCCGGCGGGCGTGCCGGTCCCAGCGCGCATGAGCCTCGACGTGCTCGTGTACTCGGAGGTTCCCGCGGAGCGGCTCGTCTTCATCAACGGAAAAAAGTACGTCGAGGGGCAGACCGTGGACGGCGACACCGTCCTCGAGCAGATCACGCAGGATGGCGCGGTCCTGCGGCAGCAGGGGCAGCGGATCGTGCTGCGACCGAAGCTCAATCCGTACGCCCCGCGCCCGGGGTCGCCTTGACACGATCGCCGTCGCTCTGGGACAGTGGCTAGGCCGCGCCGGTAGCGGTCTCGCATTCTCGGACGACGACATCTGGCGGGTCCGGAGCGGGCGCCGCCGGCGATCGGCTCGCGACTAGGCCAACGACCAGGACTGACCATGAATCTCCATCGTCGCGCGATCCGGATCGTCCACGCCCGGCTCGGTCTCGTGTCGAACAACCGCGAGCTCATCACGCGGTCCGAGTACTTCACCGACCGCGTGCCCCAGTCGCTCCTGACGGACTACCATCGCGTGGACGACCTGCCGTGGGACGGCGGTCCCGCGGGGGTGGACGCGGAGATCCGCATCATCGACACGCCGGGGCTCGCGCCGGCGATCGCCCTCGAGCCCGACCGGGTGCTCGCCGTGGGCGACTGGACGGCCCTCGAGGCCGCCAACTCCGACCGCCGCTACTCCCTGTTCGGCAACCTGGGGTTCGTCTTCCGCTACGCGATCCACGCGCTCGAGCGCCATCACGACACGTGGTCGTTCCACGCCAGCGCGATGGTCGACGACAAGGGCGATCTCTGGCTCATCCCCGGCGGCGCCGGGGCGGGCAAGACGGTGTTCCTGCTGGAAGGTCTGGCGCGCGGCTGGACGATCTTCTCGACCGAGATGACCCACCTCCGCCTGACCGCCGGCGGCTACGAGTTCTACAAGGGCTCCCTCTTCGACAACATCCGCCTGGGCACCCTCCTCTACGACTTTCCCGCCGTCCTCGAGCGGCTGGGAACGGAGCTGCCGGCGTCGAAGGACCCCTGGGGCTCGAAGATCGCCCTCGACCTCGGACACGTGCAGACGCCGTCGGATGTCCTGGTGAGCCCGTCCCTTCGCATCGTCAACCCGAAGGTCGAGTCGGGCCGGGACCGCGCGGTCGTCACGCGGCTCGACCGCCGGGAGAAGCTGGTCAAGCTCCTGTTCGACAACGCCACGGAGAAGCACGGCAACACCGTCCTCCTCTACGACCGGATCCCGGTCCCGTCGCTCGACACGCCGGCGCTGATGGCCCGGCGGCTCGGCGCCATGCAGGCGCTCGTGGACCGCGCGACGATCAAGAGCGCCCGGAGCACGCTGTGCGGCGCCCGGAACTGCATGGAGGGTCTTCTGGATGAGTGAGCGCGACGCTGCCGCGCGGCGCCCGGCGTGGGACGGCGTCATCGAGATCCCGGTGCGCGACCGCCTCGCCAAGCCCCGCGAGGCCGGCTGGACGATGGTCATCGACAAGGGCCTGGGGCTGAACGTGGTCGACGACCTGATGCAGGTGGCGGCGCCGGCCATCGACGTGCTGAAGCTCACCTTCGGGACGTCGGCGTTCTTCAGCCACGACGTCCTCAAGGAGAAGGTGCGGACGGTCACCGCCCACGGCGTCTACTGCATGCCGGGCGGGACGTTCCAGGAGGTCGCGATCTGGCAGGGCGCGCTCGACCGCTACCTGGACCGCGCGCGCGAGCTGGGCTTCAACGCGATCGAGGTCTCGGACGGCACGATCGAGATGGACGCGCGAACGCGAGCCGATGCCATTTCCAAGGCGGTGAAAGCCGGGTTCCGCGTCCTCTCCGAGGTCGGGAAGAAGGACCCCGCCGACGCCCAGCCGATGTCGGCGCTCGCCGAGGTCGTCAACGCCGACCTCGACGGCGGCGCGTTCATGGTCATCATGGAAGCGCGCGAGGCCGGCAAGGGCGTCGGCATCTACGACGCTTCGGGCCTTCCGAAGGAGGCGGAGATCGAGGCCTTCCTCCGGGGCGTGCGTGATCCCGCCCGCATCCTCTGGGAAGCGCCCCTCGGGCCTCAGCAGCGGTACCTCGTCCTCCGCTTCGGCCCCAACGTGAGCCTGGGCAACGTCGTGCCCGAGGACATCCTGGCCCTGGAGGCGCTTCGCTGCGGGCTCCGGGGTGACACGTTGAAGCGCGCCTGGCTGGCCGACCCGACCCGCGGCGGTTCATCGAGTCCCTCCGGCCGCTGATGACGGGCACGTTCGCCGCTACGCTGGCCGTGCTCGGCTTCGGCAGCGCGTTCATCGCCGGCCTCGTCGGTGTCGGCGGCGCGATCGTGATGATCCCGCTCCTCTATTACGTGCCGCCCTGGCTCGGCGTTGGGGCCCTCGACGTGAAGCACGTCTCCGGCATCACCATGGGACAGGTGCTCGCGGTCACGGCGATCGGGACGGCGGTGCACGGTGGGGCCGGCGCGCTGCACCGGCCGCTGGCGCTGGTATCGGGCACGTCGATGGCCGCCGGCTCCCTGGCCGGCGCCGTGGGCTCGCGATACATCGGGGGCCGCGTCCTGCTGACCGTGTTCGGCGTCATGGGGCTCATGGCGCTCGTCCTGATGTTCCTGCCGTCGCCCGTGGAATCCTGGGGCGCCGGGGGCAGCGAAGTCCACTTCGACCGGAAGGCGGCGGTGCTGTACCCTGCGGCGATCGGGATCCTGAGCGGGCTCGTCGGGGCGGGCGGCTCGTTTCTCCTCATGCCGGTGCTCGTGGGCGTGATGCGCATCCCCTTCCGCGTGAGCATCGGAACCTCGCTCGCCATCGTGGGGGTCTCGGCCGTGACCGGCTTCTTCGGTAAGCTTGTCACCGGGCAAGTGCCCCTCTGGCCGACCGTGTCCGTCATCGCGGGCGGTGTCCCGGGCGTGGTCGCCGGCGCGTGGCTCAGCCGGCGTGTCCCCACGGAAGCGCTGCGCGTGTGTCTCGGCGTGCTGATCGCCCTGGCGACGATTCGCGTCTGGGTCGACGTGCTGTTCGACTAGGATCGGAGGGATTCGCGTGCGCTACGGCTTCGTGATCGACCAGACGCGGTGCATCGGGTGTCACGCCTGCACGGTGGCGTGCAAGGAGGAGAACCGCGTCCCGCTCGGCACCTCCCGGACGTGGGTGAAGTACGTCGAGAAGGGCGAGTTCCCGAACACGCGCCGGCACTTCGCCGTCCTCCGCTGCAACCACTGCGACAACGCGCCCTGCGTGACGATCTGCCCCACCGTGGCGCTCTACCGGCGAGCCGACGGGATCGTCGACTTCGACCGCGACCGCTGCATCGGCTGCAAGTCGTGCATGCAGGCGTGCCCGTACGACGCGCTCTACATCGATCCCGACACGCACACCGCCGCCAAGTGCCACTTCTGCGCCCACCGCGTGGAGCGGGGGCTCGAGCCCGCGTGCGTCATCGTGTGCCCCGAGCGGGCGATCCTCGCCGGGGACCTCGACGACCCCGGCAGCGAGGTGTCGCGCGTGGTGGCGCGCGAGCACGTCGTCGTCCGGAAGCCGGAGCAGGGGACGCGCCCGAAGCTCTTCTACGTCGGCGCCGACCACGCGACGCTGGCGCCCGCGCTCCAGCACGCGCCTCCCGCGACGATGTGGGGGCAGCGCGTGACCGAGCCCTTCTCGCTCACGTCCCTCGCCGGCGGTTTCACGCCGACCGCCGCACCCGGGACGACACCGAAGGCCGTCGACGTGCTGGGCCGCACGGTGTACGACGTGGCGCACGAGCCCCGGCCCTGGGGCTGGCGCGTCGGCGCGTACCTGTGGACCAAGTCGATCGCCGCCGGTGCCGCGATGTTCACCGCGGCCAGCGTGCTCGGCGAGGGAAGCGCCGCCGTCTACGGCCTGCCGCTCGTCGCGCTGCTGTTCCTCCTGCTGACGACGGTCCTGCTGATCGTGGACCTGAAGCGCCCGGACCGGTTCCACTACCTCCTGCTCCGCGCGAACCCACGCTCGTGGCTCGTCCTCGGCGCCTGGATCCTCCTCGCGTTCGGCGGAGTGCTCGTCGCTTGGCTGCTGGCCGCCTTCGGGGCCGCCGCGACCGTGCTCGCGATCCTGGCCCTTCCGCTCATGCTCCTGGCGCTGGCGGCGGCCGGGTACAGCGCGTTCCTCTTCGGCCAGGCGGAGGGCCGGGACTTCTGGCAGAGCCCGCTGGTGCTCCCGCACCTCCTGGCCTCGGCCGTGGCTGCGGGGGCCGCCACGGCCCTCCTGGTGACGCCGCCGTCCGCGGCGTCGCGGATGCTCCTGCTGGTGGGGCTTGGGCTGAACCTGCTGCTCATCCTCGCGGAGTGCTACACGTCCCACGCGACCGCCGACGCCGCGGTCGGCGCGCGGGCCATCACCCGGGGCCGCTTCCGCCTGGTCTTCTGGATCGGCGTCGTGGCGGCCGGCTCCGTGCTGCCGGCGCTGCTGGTGATCCCGGACTCCGGCGTGACCAGCACGCTGGCCGCCGCGCTGGCCCTCGTCGGCCTCTATCTCTGGGAAGATTGCTGGGTGCGGGCGGGACAGATCGCCCCGCTCAGCTGAAGGGTCAAGGAATGTCGCGACCTGCTTCGATGGAGCCCCTCCACCCGGCGGCGCAGAACCTGACGCCGTTGCCGGGCGGACTCGCGAGCTATCCCCCGGTCGAGCGCTGGGAGGACTGGACGGAGTACGACCCGCAGGCGTGGCCCAAGCGGGTCGAGCGGCGCTACCAGCTGCTCCCCACCATCTGCTTCAACTGCGAAGCGGCCTGCGGGCTCCTCGCCTACGTCGACAAGGAGAAGCTGACGATCCAGAAGTTCGAGGGGAACCCGGAGCATCCGGGCAGCCGCGGCCGGAACTGCGCCAAGGGCCCGGCGACCCTGAACCAGGTGGAGGACCCGGAGCGCATTCGCTACCCGATGAAGCGGATCGGCCCGCGCGGCGGCGGGCAGTGGCAGCGGGTGAGCTGGGACGAGGTGCTCGACGACATCGCCGCCCGCGTCCGGAAGGCGCTCGTCGAGGGGCGCAAGAACGAGGTCATGTACCACGTCGGGCGCCCCGGCCACGAGCTCGTGTACCACCAGCGGATCATGCACGCCTGGGGGATCGACGGGCACAACTCGCACACCAACGTGTGCTCCGCGTCCGCCCGCGCCGGCTACGCGTTCTGGAGCGGCCTCGACCGGCCGTCGCCCGACCACGCCAACGCCCGGTTCATCCTGCTGCTGTCCTCGCACCTCGAGACCGGCCACTACTTCAATCCCCACGCCCAGCGGATCATCGAGGGGAAGAAGCGGGGCGCCAAGGTCTGCGCGATCGACACCCGCCTCAGCAACACCGCGTCGATGGCCGACTGGTGGCTGTCGCCGTGGCCGGGGACCGAGGCGGCGATGCTCCTCGCGATGTGCCAGCTCATCATCGCCGAGCGCCGCTACGATCGCGAGTTCCTGCGCCGCTGGGTCAACTGGGCCGAGTACCTCCGCGAGGAGCATCCGGACAAGCCGCAGACCTTCGAGACCTTCGAGGCCATCCTCCCGACGCTCTACCAGGACTTCACGCCCGCGTTCGCCGAGAAGGAATCGGGCGTCCCGGCCGCGACCATCGAAGAGGTGGCGCGGGAGGCGGCGCGGGCCGGCTCCGCGCTGGCCACCCACGTATGGCGCAACGCGGCTGCGGGAAACCTCGGCGGCTGGCAGGTGGCCCGGGCTCTCCAGCTCCTGGTGGTCCTCGTCGGTGCCGTGGCCACGCCCGGCGGGACCGCGCCCTCCTTCTACAACAAGGCCACCCCGGCGCCGCCGCTCATGCCGCCGCCCGCGAAGGTCTGGAGCGAGCTGCTTTACCCGCCGGAGTACCCGCTCGCGTTCTTCGAGATGAGCTTCCTCCTGCCGCACCTCCTGAAGGAGGGCCGGGGCCGGGTCGACGCGTACTTCACGCGCGTCTACAACCCGGTGTGGACGAACCCCGACGGCTTCTCGTGGATCGAGATGCTGACCGACGAGGCCCAAATCGGTCTCCACGCCTGCCTCACCCCGGTCTGGAGCGAGACCGCGTGGTTTGCCGACTATGTGCTGCCGATGGGGCATGCCTCCGAGCGTCACGACCTGATGAGCCAGGAGACGCACGCCGCCCGGTGGATCGGCTTCCGCCAGCCCGTCCTGCGGGTCGCCCTCGAGAGCCAGGGCAAGCGCTTCGCCACCACCTGGGAGGCGCACGCCGCCGCGGGGCTCGGGGAGGTGTGGGAGGAAGACGAGTTCTGGATCGAGCTCTCGTGGCGGATCGATCCCGACGGGTCGCTCGGGATCCGCAAGTGGTTCGAGTCCCCGTACCGGCCGGGCGAGAAGCTCACCGTCGACGACTTCTACGGCTGGATGTTCGAGCGCTCGGTGCCCGGCCTGCCGGCGGCCGCCGCGAAGGAGGGCCTGACGCCGCTCGCCTACATGCGCAAGCGCGGCGCGTTCCTCATCGAAGACGACGTCTACCGTACCCACGAGACGTCGCTCGCGCCGGCCGCCCTCGAGGGCAGCGCGGTCGACGCGCCGAGCGGCATCATCACGAAGGCCGGCGCCGCCGTGGGCGTCGAGATCGACGGGAAGGCGTACGTCGGCTTCCCGACCCCCTCGCGCAAGCTCGAGTTCTTCTCCAAGACCCTCCGCGACTGGAAGTGGCCGGAGTACGCGCTGCCAGCCTACATCCGGAGCCACGTCCACTGGTCCGAGTTCGACCGCCAGAAGAACGAGTTCCTCCTCCTGCCGACGTTCCGGCTACCGACGCTGATCCACACGCGCTCCGGCAACGCGAAGTGGCTCTATGAGATCTCCCACTCGAATCCGCTGTGGCTCCATCCCAAAGACGCCGCGCGCCTCGAGGTCGCGACCAACGACCTCCTGAAGGTCCACACCGAGATCGGGTGGTTCGTGGACAAGGTCTGGGTCACGGAGTCGATCCGACCGGGCATCGTCGCGTGCTCGCACCATCTGGGCCGCTGGCGCCTCGCGCGAGGAGCAGGGCGGGGAGCGCTGGTCCACGGCGCTCGTGCACCTCGAGCGCCCCGCGCCCGGGCAGTGGAGGATGCGGCAGGTGCACGGGATCCGGCCGTTCAAGAGCGACGACCCCGATTCCGAGCGCGTGTTCTGGGAGGACGCCGGGGTCCATCAGAACCTGACGTTCTGCTGTCCAGCCGGATCCCGTGAGCGGCCAGCAGTGCTGGCACCAGAAGGTGCGCCTGGAGCGGCCGGGCGCCGAGGACCGCTACGGTGACGTCTTCGTGGACACGGGCAAGGCGCACGAGGTCTACCGCCGCTGGCTCGCGATGGCGCGCCCGGCGCCCGGTCCCGGGAACCTGCGCCGGCCGCTGTGGCTGCCGCGCGCGTACAAACCCGACCCGTCGACCTACCGCATGGAGGCGTGAGGCAGAACGGGCACCTCGCGATCGTCGCGACCGCGCGAGCGCCGATCGCGCGCGCCGCCGCGTGGCTCGTGCTGGCCGGCCTGGGCACCGGCTTCTTCCTTCAGATGTACGCGCGGATGGCGCGGCCGACGGGGAACGACCTCGGGGCCCGCCTCGCGTCGGCGCGGATCCTGGTGGCGGGCGGCAACCCGTACACGCTCACGCTCCCACAGGGGCACGGTCCCTATCCGCTCACGATCGACGCGCTGGTCGTCCCGCTGACGTGGCTCCCGCTCGGCCTGGCCCAGTCCCTCTGGTTCGCGCTCACCCTCGGAGCGCTCGCGGGATGCCTGCTCGTCCTCGACGCGCTCTGGCGTCAGGCGCGGGGCGGGGCGAGGGATCCGGTGCTCGCCGTGCCCTTCGAGGTTCGCCTGGCGGTCCTCGCGCTCGCGCTCTTCATTCCGTTCCAGAACCACCTGCGCTATGGCCAGGTGAACCTGCTCCTGCTGTGTCTCACGAGTCTCTTCCTGGCGTTCCATCTCCGGTGTCGCGGGCTCGCCGCGGCGGCGGCCCTGGGCAGCGCCATCGCGCTGAAGCTCACGCCGGCCGTGTTCCTGCTCCATCTCGGCCGCGGTCGGTCGTATCGGACGGCACTCGGCGTCATCGGATGGACGCTGCTCCTGGCCGTCGGACTCCCCGCGCTGATCTCCCCTCGGGTGCTGGAGCTTTACCGCGTCGGGTGGGTGCCGGAGGTCCTCGGGTTGACGTCCGGACCGGTGGAGTACGAGTGGCGCACGCGGTTCACGCTGGCCGCCGTGCTGACCGAGATCTGGCCCCGGCTCGGGACGGTCCCGGGCCTCCGTCAGGCCGCCGCGGCGGCCGTGCTCGCGCCCCTCTTGTGGATCCAGCCCCGTCTCGCGCGAGATCCGCGCGGCGGGCTCTTCCTGTTCGCCCTCTACACGACCGCGATGCCACTCCTCTCGCCCGTGAGCGAGACCCATCACCTCGCCGTGCTCGCCGGGCCGCTCTGGATCTGGCTGCTCGCGGCCGGCTCGCCGCCGTACATGCCCGTCCTGGACGGAGTCGGGGGAGTCCTGGTCCTGAGCGGACACTGGCTGGGCGTGGCGCTCGCCGGGCCCGCGGCGGGCCGGGAGGGCTCGCTCTTCGACGGCACGACCCTGCTCCTCCTGTATGGCCTCCTGTTCGTTCGGAGCCTCCGGATGACCCGGGTCGTAGCGCTGCCGGCGCCTGACGCGCGGGTTTCCGAAGCGCGGACTGTCGGCGCGGACGGCGCGCCCCGGAGGTCGCATCCTTGACACCTCCAGCCGCTTCGGCGACGCTCCGGGGTGACCGAGCGCGGTGACGCCGGCCGCGTCGCCCCGGATGACCCGAGCGAGGACGCGATGACGAAGACCCTGCGCGTGGAAACGGTGGCCCAGGCGTACCTGGAGCTCCTGCGAGACCGTGGCATCGACTGCTTCTTCGCCAACGCCGGCACCGACTTCGCGTCGATCGTCGACGCTTTCGCGCGATTCCAGACGGAAGGAAAGACGACGCCACGACCGATCGCGGTGCCGCACGAGTTCGTCGCGGTCTCGATGGCGCACGGCTACTACCTGGTCACCGGTCGGCCCCAGGTGGTGATGGTGCACGTCACGGTCGGAACGGCGAACGGCGCCGGCGCCGTGATCAACGCGTCGCGAACGCAGGTCCCCGTCCTGTTCACCGCCGGCCGCACCCCCATCACCGAGGACGGCGCGCTGGCGGGCGCGCGCGACACGCACATCCACTGGGCGCAGGAGGCCTTCGACCAGGCCGGCATGCTGCGCGAGTACGTCAAGTGGGACTACGAGCTCCGCCAGCCCGCCCAGCTGGAGGCGGTGGTGGATCGCGCGCTGGAGCTCGCGATGGCGGAGCCGCGCGGACCCGTGTACCTCACGCTCCCCCGCGAGGTGCTGGCGCAGCCGCTCGGCGAGCTCACGATCGCGTCGCCTCCGCGCCGGCAGGTCGAGAGCCGCCGGTTCCCCGATCCGGCCCGGATCGAGGAGGCGGCGGAGCGGCTCGCCCGCGCGCGCAACCCGCTGATCGTCACCGCCGAGCTGGGGCGCTCTCGAGCGGCGGTGGACGGCCTGGTCGCGCTCGCCGACGCCGGCGCCGTCCCGGTGCTCGAGTCGAGCCCCGCCTACGTGAACTTCCCGGCGGAGCACCCGTGCCACGTGGGCTGGGTCTTCGGGAGCCAGGACTACCCGGGCATCGCCGAGGCCGACGTCGTGCTGGTCGTCGACTGCGACGTCCCGTGGTTCCCGGCTCGCTCGCGGCCGCCCGACGACGCCACCGTGATCCAGCTCGCCGTGGATCCGTTCTACTCGCGGTACCCGATGCGGTCGTATCCGTGCGACATCCCGCTGGCCGCCGATCCGGCGGTGGCCCTGCCGCTGCTCGCGGCCGCGGTCCGTGGCCGCGTCGACTCGACGGCGGTCGCGGCGCGCCGGGCCCGGCTCGCCGCGGCGCACCGCGGCCAGCGGGAGACGTGGGCCCGCGCGGCGGCGGCGGAGGCCGAGCGGACGCCCATCGGCTTCCAGTGGGCCTCGCGGTGCATCGGCGAGGTGCTCGGCCCCGACACCATCGTCGTCAACGAGTACCCGCTGGATCTGCGCCACGCCGCGCCGGTCGGGCCCGGGACCTCCTTCGGGTCGCCACACTCGGGCGGGCTCGGGTGGGCTCTCGGCGCGGCGCTCGGCGCGAAGCTCGGGGCGCCGGAGAAGACCGTCATCGCGACGGTCGGCGACGGAGCGTACATCTTCGGCGCACCGACGGCCGCCCACCTCGCGGCGCAGGTCCACAAGCTCCCGTTCCTGACCGTGATCTTCAACAACGCCGGCTGGGAGGCCGTCGAGCGCGCCACGCGCTCGGTGCACCCCGACGGCTGGGCGGCGACGACCGCGACGTTCCCGCTGACCGGGCTCTCGTCCGCCGCCCGCTACGAGGAGATCGTCCGGAGCTTCGGCGGTCACGGCGAGCGAGTCGAGGATCCGGCGGAGCTGCCGGGCGCGCTGCGCCGGGCGCTCCGCGTCGTCCGCGAGGAAGGCCGACAGGCGGCGCTGAACGTGATCTGCCAGCGTCAGTCCGGTTCCCTCAAGGGATAGCGATCGCCGCGCCCGCCCGCCGGCCCCGGCCGCTCTTGATCCGATCCCGATCACTCTGAGCCCTAACCTCCCAGGAGGTGCGCAGATGGCGGTGCCCGTGAAAGGGAAGCCCTCGAAGCGAGCCGAGACGCCACCGCGGGCGGCGGCCAAGAAGCCGGCGCTCCCGTACACCGGCAAGGAGTTCCTGGCGAGCCTCGACGACGGCCGGGAGATCTGGATCTACGGCGAGCGGGTGAAGAACGTCACCACGCACCCGGCGTTCCAGAACTGTGCCCGCATGCTGGCTCGCCTCTACGACGCGCTCCACGAGGATCACGCGACGGGCAAGCACGTGCTCACCGAGCCCACCGAGGGGGGCGGCTTCACGCACCGGTACTTCCGGGCGCCCCGGAACGTGGAAGAGCAGGTGGCGGGCCGCGACGCGATCGCCGCCTGGGCCCGCGTGACCTACGGCTGGCTCGGGCGCTCGCCCGACTACAAGGCGGCGTTCCTGGGGACCCTCGGCGCGAACGCCGAGTTCTACGCCCCGTACCAGGCGAACGCCCGCCGCTGGTACCAGTACTCGCTGGAGCGCGTCCCGTTCATCAACCACGCGATCATCCATCCGCCGGTCGACCGCAACATGGCGCCCGGCGCGCCCGGCGGCCCCACCGACGTCTACGCGCGCGTCACCAAGGAGACGGACGCCGGCCTCTACGTCTCCGGGGCCAAGGTCGTGGCCACGGGCTCGGCACTGACCCACTTCACGTTCGTCGCGCACCACGGGCTCATCCCGGTACAGGGGAGGAACTTCGCGGTCGTATTCATGGTGCCGACCAACGCCAAGGGCGTGAAGCTCATCTGCCGGGTCTCCAACGAGCTCCGCGCCGCCGTGCTCGGGAGCCCGTTCGACTACCCTCTCTCCAGCCGGCTCGACGAGAACGACGCCATCTTCGTGATGGACGACGTGTTCGTGCCCTGGGAGGACGTGTTCGTCTACGGCGACGTGGAGAAGGCGAACAACTTCTTCCCGCGGACGGGCTTCCTCCCGCGCGCGCTGATCCACGGGTGCACGCGCCTCGCCGTGAAGCTCGACTTCATCACGGGCCTCCTCATCAAGGCGACGGAGGTCACCGGCGCCCGGGCCTTCCGCGGGGTCGAGGCGAACATCGGCGAGGTCATCGCGTGGCGCAACATGATCTGGGGGCTGTCGGACGCCATGGCCAAGACGGCCGACCCGTGGACCGGCGGCTGCGTCCTGCCCGGCATGGAGCCGGCCGCCGCCTACCAGGTGCTGGCGCCCGAGGCCTACGTCCAGGTCAAGAACCTGATCGAGAAGACCGTGGCGAGCGGGCTCATCTACCTCAACTCGCACGCCAAGGACTTCAAGTCGGCGGACCTGCGGAAGTACCTGGACCTCTACCTCCGGGGGTCGGGGGGTGTCGACGCGGTCGAGCGCGTCAAGCTCATGAAGCTCCTGTGGGACGCGGTCGGGACCGAGTTCGGCGGCCGTCACGAGCTCTACGAGATCAACTACTCGGGCAGCCACGAGGAGATCCGCCGCTACGCGCTCTTCGGCGCCCTCGCGTCCGGCCAGTACGACCGCTGGAAGCAGTTCGCCGAGACCTGCATGGCCGAGTACGACCTCGACGGCTGGAAGGCGAAGGACCTCGTCAACACCAGCGGGCTCAGCATGTTCCGCTGATGGCGCGGGCCTTCGACAACCGCTTCTTCCGGAGAGCGCTCGGCCGCTTCACCACGGGCGTCATCGTCCTGTCGACGGGCCCCCGGCGCGCGCCCCACGCGATGACCGCCAACCGTCGGGGATTCTGGCTGGCGGGGCATCGCTGCGCGGAGCCGCCCCGGAGCCCTTGGTGTCCACCCGAGCGCCATTCGGCGGGCCCTCGGCAGCGCCCCGAGGTGACCAGGCCCGCCACTTTTTTCCTGACCCAGCCCTCGCTCGGACGATCGCCCCTAGGGTAGGAGAGCATGGCATCATTAGGCGCGCACGGCAGCACTTCACCCCGCAGTGCTCTACTTGAATTGGCCAGGAGGCTGGGGAGGCTCGATTCGGCGGGGTGTTCACGTCCCATGACGGCGTCTTTGTGGAGATGGCGCGGAGTTCGCCATGGCTCCTCACCGCGTCACGGTCAACGCCATCGCGCCCGGCGCGTTCATGACCGAGCCGAACCTTCGCTGGAGCCGGCTCAATCCGGCCGTCATGGACTCCTTCAAGGCGTAGATTCCCATGGGCGATTTCGGCCGGCCCGAGGACCTCGGGCCCCTCGCCGTCTACCTGGCGAGCGACGCCTCGCGCTACATGACCGGCGCGGTCCTGGTCATCGACGGGGGGTACACCCTCTGGTAGGCGTCCGGCTCCAGCGGGGACCCCGTTCGTCCGGCCCTGTGGCCGCGCGTCGCGATGGATCCTAGCCGACCGCCCGGCTCCCCTCTCGCCGGCCCGAGTCGACGGACGGAGCTCGTGCTCTTCGCGGCGATCTTCCTGTGCGTCGCCGCCGCGCACGTCTGGATGATCTGGATGGCGCCGACGGCCTTCACCTTCAGCCCGGGGCACGTCCACACGGACAACGCCGTGATGCTCCTGATGGGGAAGCACATCCTCGAGAAGGGCGAGTTCCCGATCTTCTACTATGGCCAGGACTGGTTCGGTAGCCTGTCCGCCCTCGTCCACGCGGGGGTGTTCCTCGCGCTGGGCGGGATTCCCCCCTGGTCCATCCACGTGGCCCCGCTGCTGTTCTTCCTGGGATTCTGTCTCGTCCTCTACCTCCTGACACGCATGACCCTCGGTCCCGCGGTGGCCCTGGTGGCGCTGGCCTGGAACATCGTCACGCCCGTGCCGCTCTCGGAGTACACGGTCATGCCCCACGGCGGATACATCGAGGGCCTGATGCTGGGCACAGTCCTGCTCTGGCTGGCCGTGCGCCTCGTCCTGGCCAGGGAGCCCTGGAAGAAAACCGTCCACTATGCCCTGCTGGGATTCGCGGGCGGGGTCGGGTGGTGGACCAGTCCTCTCGTGGTCTACCAAATCCTCGCCGCGGCCGCCTATGTCGTTCTGAGAGAGCGGCTCTCAGCAATCTGGAAGGGCGCCGTCCTGTCGGTGCCGGCCTTCTTCATCGGCGCCGCCCCGTTCTTCTACTTCTACGCCCGCGAGCCCCACTCGGACCTTCTGAACATGGGCGGCGGGTACGCGCTGCGCAATGTCCCCGAAGGCCTGTACCTGCTGTTCGTCGAGCGGCTGCCGCAGTACCTCGCCTGGGACCTCTCCCAGGCGGCCGTCCCCGTCATGCACTGGCTCGGCGCGCTCGTCTACGCCTGGGCCCTGGCCTTCTTCCTCTGGCGCCTCCGCGGATCATTCGGCGCGCGGCATCCCTTGAGAGATGCCGCCATCTTCCCGATCTTCTTCCTCGTCTTCACGCTCCTGCTTGCCGCAAGCATCCACATCAGGCGAACCGCTCCGATGTATGCGATCCCGCTGTCCGCCCTCCTTCCGGTGACCATCGGCTTCTGGCTCTGGTACTCGCGGCGAGCCTGGAAGCTCGCGGCCGGGGTGGGCTGTGCCGCGCTCTTCCTCGTCCATGGATGGGAGACGGTGTCCTGGGTCATCACCTATGCGCCTCGGGCCGAAGCGTCCACGCAAGGCCATGTGACCCTGGTTCATGATCTTGAGGCCAGGGGGGTGAAGCGCCTCTATCTGCGCTCGCGGCCCGGATCGGAGCTTCTCAACTTCTACGCGCGCGAGCACATCACTGCGTCACAGATGATCGCAGAGAGGTATCCTCCCTACTTCGAAACCTTGGAACGGGAGCCCGATCCCGCCTTCCTCTATCCTCGGGGAACTCGCGACCTCGTCCCAACGCTGAAGGCGCTCGGCGCCTCGTACGAGATCGAGCCCCTGGGAGACTATGACCTCGTCCGTCGTGTACGCCCGACGGATCGCCGATACCGGCAAGTCTCCGTCGACCGCCTTCACGCCTCCGCATCGCATGGGTCGGACGACATGCGATACGCTGTCGATCGCGACATGGAGTCCTCGTGGACGAGTTTCGAGCTGCGGAAGCCCGGAATGTGGGTGCAGCTCGACCTGGGCCAGCCAGTCCACGTGGGCATGGTCCGTCTCTGGAACCGGGGCGAGGACCATGGCAGCTACGCGATGGACATCCGGGTCGAGACGAGCGTCGACGGGCGCGCGTGGCACGAAGCCGTCCCGCGGTCGCCGATGGAGCTTCTCTACTGGAGCGGCCCCCGCCTGTATCCGTGGGAGTGGGGGTACCGCTGGGAGACGAGATTCCCGCCCATCGACGCCCGCTTCGTCCGGATCACGCAGCACGAGCAGGACCCGCGCTTTCCGTGGGTCATCGCCGAGGCCTACGTCTACGAGGATCGGGGGCCGGGGGCCGGGACGGATGCCGGCGAGCAGGACATCCTCCGGCGCATCCGCGATCTGGGGCTCGGCCGCGTGTACGCGGACCGCTGGATGAGCGCCAAGATAGCGGAGTCCTCACACGGCCGGATCGAGACGGTCACGCCCTTCACCATTGCCGTGCCGGAATACTACGTGCGCCTGAACAGCCGGGTGATCGAGTGGGACGCGGAGACCGGATTCGTCCTGGCGGACGCCGATGCGGACGAGTTCGAGCGCACGATTAGGGAGGAAGGCGTTCACCATCTGTTCCGCGAGGACGTCGGACGGTGGACGCTATTCCACGGAAAGGGCCCCTCGGCGCCCGCCGACGCGCTCGGCGGCGATCCCGGATGGTGGTGGAACGGGCTGGGCGTCGTGCGCACCGATCCGAAGAACAAGAGTCGCTATCTCGCGACGCTGGCGCAGAACGCGGACCGTGACGGGAGCACGGCGAGAGCCCTTCTCCTGTCCAGGCAGGCCGTGGAGGCCTACCCCTCCAATCACCACGCGCGGCGCACGCTGATCCACGCGCTCGAGGGTCAGGGTCGTACGGCCGAGGCCGCCGAGCAATCGCGGATCCTCAGAGACTCGACCGAACCTCAGGTGAAGACGGCGCTCGAGTTCCAGGACACGCTGGAGCTCCGCGGGTACACCCTCGGCCCCGAGCCCGCCCGGCCCGGGCGCGACGTCAAGATCAGGTTCTTCTGGAAGGTCAAGCGGGATCCCGGTCCGCCGGGGGCGATCGGCGTCTTCGTCCACGTCCGGAACGCGACCGGACGATTCCAGGGCGACTTCCACTTTCTCCCCAGGCGTGGCGGGCCAATCTGGCCCACGCTCGAGGACGAGATCTTCACGCAGGACGAGTTGATCCGAGTGCCAGCGCGCGCCACTCCCGGAACATATAAGGTCCGGCTGGGCGTCTACGATCCCACGACGGGAGACAGGTGGAAGGTGACGGCCGGCGAGGGCGCCTCGCGCCGTGGCGGCGCCCCGGTCGGCGTCCTGCGCGTGGAGCCGAACGAAGCGCGGTAGTCCGGGGCGCTGAGTCATGAGCATGACCGAGAGGCCGCGCCGCCCCCGGTAGGTGCTCCTGTACTCTCGGCGAAGACTGACAACTCTCCGATCGACCATCTGGTCTCCCAGTCCATGCTCGCGGGCGCCAGGCGCAGCGCACTCAGGGTCGTCGGGGCGAAGTCGAGACGCACCGCCACTACGCCGTCACGAAGCAGCACGATCCCACCCCAGCGCCGCGGCCCTTCCGTCGAGGTCTCGGCTGCGAGCTGTCGCCAGGTCACCCCGTCGTTCGAACCCTCGAGCCTGAGGCCCCGTGACCACGCCGGCAGGTCGCCGCTCTGGAGTTGCACGGCGCGGAGCGACCGCGGGGTGCGGAGGTCGACCCGGAACCAGGGCTCGACGCCGTGCGTTTCACCCGTCGTCCACGCCGTGCGTCTGTCGCCATCGATCGCCTGGGCTGCAATCTCTGGCCTCGGGGCTCCGGTGACGCGCAGCTCCGCAGAGGGAAGCCGGAGACCCGGGCACCCTGGACGTGACGCGTGGACGAAGAGCCGCAGCCCCGCGACCTCGCTCGACGTAAACTCGAATCCTGCACCGCGTGCGGCTCGCGCGAACCCGTCGGCATCCATCGGCTCGACCAGCACCCCGGTCCCGGGTCGCCACCGAACTCGCGGCAGGAACTCGCGCCCGGGGCCCTCGAAGTCAGCTGTGTCGAGCGCGCGGTTGGCAGGGAGCACGCGAATCTCCGGAGCCGCCAGCGCCACGCGACTGCCCCATCCGTGATCGGCGTACAGTCGTGTCACGCCCGCCGCCCGGAGCCCAGCGGCGAGCTGGGGTCCGCTCGCCTCCAGCGTGGGGGCAGGCATGCCGGTGGCCGCATAGACGAACAGCTCCTGCACGCTCCACTCGAAGCGGCCGTCCCCTCGGCCCGTTTGGAGGACGCGAAGATGACGGACCGGCCTCGGAGGGATGCGCAACTCCACGCGCCCGCTCCGGACGCGGGCCATCGGCCGGCCGGCCGACCAGTACGGGGGCCCTGATAGGTCGTCAGGTCGAGCAGACGCTCCCAGTGTGATCCGTCCAAGGATCCCTCGAGCGCCACGCCCACGGGCACCTCCTGGTAGCGCCCGGGGAGCCATCGCACCAGCGCCACCCGTTCGACCCGACCGAGGTCGAGCTGCACCCACTCGTCACCTCGCAGCGGCTGCCCCGAGCGCCAAACCGTCGAGGCGTCACGGTCCACGAGCCAATCCGACAGTTCCGAGTGGTGGCTGGTCGTCACGCGCCACGCGGACGGGTCCAACTCTCGGAGGGCCTCCGCCCTGAGAGTGAAGTCCTGATAGACGCCATCGGCGGGGCCCGTCACCGGCCGGAACGTGAACCCAATGCCGAGCGCGCGCAGGTTCTGCTCGAGGACCGAGTCCCGCCTCCCGACGCCCCATGCAGCCTGCTCCGCGCCATCCACGGCCCGGGCGTAGTAGGGGTTGATCTCCTGCGTAGGGATCGGACACGATCACACGCTCGGCGGACAGGAAGGTGACGTTGCGCTGCCCGAAGTGGCCGTATAGGCGCCGAACGCCCTCTCGCTCGAGCGCCGCGACGCGGGCGAGATCTCGCTCGAGCTCGGCCCGCTCGGCCGCGGCGACAGACGGCCGGAGGTTCCCGAACTCCCCCGACACGGCCCCCGCCGCATGCACGACGACCAGCGCGCCGGCCAGTACCAGAGCCAGGCGCCTCGAGGCAAGGCGCCCGAGCCAGCGCCCTAGGAGCAGGGGCAGCGCCACGTAGAGCGGGAGGAGGTAGCGCGCGTCGTCGGTCAAGACCTCGCCGTACTGGGTGCCGACCGCGAGGCCGACGTTCACCACGACCAGAAGCACCAGCGCGCGCCCGGCCGCCCGACCCGGGGTCCCGTCGCCCCGGGCTCCGCGCACGGCGTGGACCATCGCGACTCCGTAGAGCGCAGCGAGGGCAACCGAGAGGGTCCCCTCGAGCGCCGTGCCCCGCACCTCCCCGGGTACGCCGACCAGTCTGGGCCAGGCCGTCTCGACGAGCCCACGCACGTGGTACAGCATGGCGACGCCGTCGGGTCGGCGTCCGACATCCGGCAGGGCGGACCCGTGCCCGAAGCCGTAGAGCCAGTGCGGCAGGCTGCCCAGAAAGAAGCCCGGAACCGCCGCGAGGGCACTCCGGAGGTGAGCCCCCGACGGCCGGAGCCACACGACCAGCGCCACCGTCACGGGGAGGTACGTGACCGCGAGGAAGTTCGTCCAGAAGGCGAGCCCGAGGACGCCGCCGAGGATCCCAAAGGCCAGGCGGGCCCGCCGCGGCGGGAGCCGAACCGCCCGAAACGCGAGCATCAGCGCCAGGGTCCCGAGCGGTAGCAGCAGGACGTAGTGCGTTCGCGCCTCATGGCTCCAGTAGAGGAGGTAGTCCGGGGGCACGACCAGGACGAGGAGCGAAAACAACGCAGCGCGCGGGCCGAATGCCTCGAGGGCGAGGCGCGCCGTGAGCGCAAGCCACACGACCGACAGAAGAACGGGCAGAAGCTCGAGGGTTCGCGCCGAGACCCCGAACAGAAGGTAGAGGGGGGCCGTCAAGTAGGCATCGAAGGCGCCCATGAACGGCTGGCCGAAGAAGTACACGGGGAACTGGCCGCGCAGCACGGCCAGGCCCATGACCCCGGTCGTGGCTTCGTCGTACCAGAGACGGGGAAAGCGGAGGAGCGAGAACCGCACCAGCGCGGCGCAGGCTATCGTCACGAACAGGATCCAACCGGCGCTTCGGGTTCTCGACATGGCCGGTCACTCGACCGAGTGTGCGCGCCCTCCCCCGACGGTTCCCGCCCCGAAGATACACCGACGTGACGTCCGAGGCGGCCCCACGGTGCCTCGAGCGACCGGGGCCACAGCTTCTGGACGGAACCCGCGGAGAACCGCCAGTGGAGTGGATCGGACAGGGCATCGGAGACGCGGCCGGCCATGATAGACGCGCAGCGGGGAGAGACGCATGATTGAGTTCACCTCGGGCCGTGTCCGGCGGCCGAGGTAGCTGATTGGCGACCCCACAGGAAGGAGAATCTCTATGGCGATTGAGACCGAAACCAAGACACTCCTCGGGACCATCGAGCGCCGGAGCCCCGCGCCGATCAGCTCATAGGTCTCCACCGGATCTGCCAGCCCCTTCACCGGCACCGGGCCGAGCGACCACACCTCTACGTCCTTCGGCCAGCGCCAGCGTCTCGGGCCGATGACGATCGAGCCGGGATCGGCGAGCTGCTCCTGCGCGCGGCCATGCGTCGTCTGGCCGACGGCGGTGTAGTCCATGTGCAGATCGCTGCCAATGGCGCGCACCACCACCTCCCCGGAGTTGAGCCCGACCCGGATCTTGACGCGACCGCGTGTGAGCGCCGGATCTCGTCCGCGTACTTCTTCGCGCTCTCCTGCATCCGGAGGGCGCCATAGCAGGCGCGCACGGCATGATCCTCGTGGGCCAGCGGTGCGCCGAACAGCGCCATGATCCCGTCGCCCATGACCTGGTTGACGGTCCCCTCGTAGCGGTGGACCGCTTCCATCATGCGTTCGAGGACGGGATCCAGGAGCTTGCGCGCCTCCTCGGGGTCCCGATCGGCGAGGAGCTCCATCGAGCCCTTCAGGTCCGCGAAGAGGACCGTGACCTGCTTGCGCTCGCCCTCGAGGGCACTCCCGACCGGCTGGGCTACGAGGACTGGGACTTCTGGCTCCAGGCGGCGAAGCGCGGCTGGGGATTCGTCCGAATCCCGGAGATCATGCTGGCTTACCGGGTCCGCTCGGACTCGATGGTCCGGGCGTGCCGGATTCCGGAGAACCACCGCCGCCTGGTGGGCTATCTCGCGATGAAGCACCGCGATTTCTACGCCGCGCATCTGCCGGAGATCCTGGCCCTGGCCCGACGCTCGGAGCACCTCGAGGCGACGTTCCAGAGGATGAAGGCCAGCGCGTTCTGGCGGGCCCGCGGCGTCTACGTGCGCCTCCGGCGCCTGTTCGACCGCTCCTGGTCCTGACGCTCCGCGGGGGCGGCTCGCGGCGAGCTTCTCGTCCGGGGACGCCATTTGGACGCCGGGGCCGGAACGGTCCGATATAATTGCCAGCGATGGCTCCCGCCACCGACTCCGCGCGCCCCGCGCTGACCCTCGACGACCGCTACCTCCGGGAAGAGGGGCAGGTCTACCTCTCCGGGATGCAGGCGCTCGTGCGCCTGCCGCTCGATCAGAGCCGTCGGGACCGGCGAGCCGGCCTCCGGATCGGGACCTTCATCAGCGGCTATCCCGGCTCGCCGCTCGGGGGGTACGATCTCACGCTGCGCCAGGCGCGGCACATCCTCGCCGAGCACGACATCCGCCACGTCCCCGGCGCGAACGAGGAGCTCGCCGCCACGGCGCTCTCCGGCACCCAGATGCTCGACCGCTATCCGCACTCCCGCTACGACGGGGTCGTGGGCCTCTGGTACGGGAAGGGGCCCGGCGTCGACCGGAGCGGGGACGCGCTCAAGCACGGGAACTTCGCCGGCACCAGCCGGCACGGCGCGGTGGTGGTCCTGTCCGGCGACGACCACGAGGCGAAGAGCTCGACCATGCCCTACCAGGACGACTACGCGTTCGTGGGGCACGGCATGCCGGTGCTGTACCCCGCCTCGACGGGCGAGTTCCTCACGCTGGGCCTCCACGCCATCGCGCTGTCGCGCTTCTCGGGCTGCTGGGTCGCGATGAAGCTCGTCGGGCAGCTCGCGGACGGCGGCCAGACGGTACATGTCTCCGCGGACGACCCCGGGATCGTGGTGCCGGAGCTCGTGATCGACGGGAAGCCGTTCCGGAAGTCGACCGACTTCACGTTCTTCCCGGGACTGAACATCGAGACGGAGCGCCAGCTCTACTACGAGCGGCACCGGGCCGTGCTGGCCTACGCGCGGGCGAACAGCCTGAACTGGGCCGAGTTCGGCGCGCCCGGCGATCGCCTCGGCCTGGTGACGGCCGGCAAGTCGTACGCGGACCTCCGCCAGGCGCTCATGGACCTCGGCCTCGACGAGCCCGCGCTGCGCGCGCTGGGCGTGCGGCTGCTGCGCGTCGGGCTCATCTATCCTCTCGACCCCGAGGCGATTCGCGAGTTCGCGCGCGATCTCCGGGAGATCGTGGTGGTCGAGGAGAAGCGCGGCTTCCTCGAAGGGCAGGTGAAGGAGGCCCTCGCCGGGGCCTCCCAGAGCCTCCGGGTGCTCGGCAAGGCCGACGAGACGGGCGCGCCGATGTTCCCGATCCAGGGCGGCATGGACTCCGACCTGGTGGCGGAGCGCCTGGGCCCCCGCCTGCTCCGGCTGGCCGAGGGTCGGTCCGATCTGGCGGCGCGCATCCGGCGCCGCCTCGACGCGATCCAGGCGGTGCGCGCGCGCCCGCACGAGACCCATCCGGGCCGCACGCCGAACTACTGCTCGGGATGCCCTCACAACGTGGGCACGCGGCTCCTGCCCGGCGAGGTGGCGTGGGGCAGCCCCGGGTGCCACTCGTTCGCCTCGATCATCGAGCAGCCCGAGCGGCACATCGTGTCGATGACGCAGCTGGGCGGCGAGGGGCTGCCGTGGATCGGGCTCGGGCCGTACACCGACCGGCCGCACATGGTGCAGAACGTCGGGGACGGCTCGCTGTTCCACTCGTCGTACCTCAACATCCGGTTCTGCGTGGCGGCCGGCGCCAACATGACCTTCAAGATCCTCTACAACGGGTTCGTCGCGAACACCGGCGCCCAGGAGATGGTCGGCGGCAAGCCCGTGCCCGAGCTGACGCGGATGCTGGAGCTGGAAGGCGTGCGGGCGACGGTGGTCCTGACCAAGGAGCCCGACGTGTATCGCGGCGCGGCGCTCGCCGGGAACGCGCGCGTGGAGGCGGTCGAGCGGCAGGACGCGGTGCTGCGGGAGCTCGCGGCGACACCCGGCGTGACCGTGCTGATCCACGACGGGCTGTGCGCCAACGAGCGCCGGCGCCGCCAGAAGCGGAAGCAGCTGCCGACGGCGAACCGCTTCGTCGTGATCAACGAGGAGGTCTGCGAGGGCTGCGGCCACTGCGGAGCGCTCACCAACTGCATGTCGCTCCACCGGGTCGAGACCGAGCTCGGCCCGAAGACACGGGTCCACACCTCGTCCTGCAACCAGGACCTCTCGTGCCTCGGCGGGGACTGCCCCTCGTTCGTGACGGTCGAGACCGAGGCGGGCACGGGATACCGGCGGTTCTCGCCGCCCGCGCTCGCGGCCGATGCCGTCCCGGAGCCCGCGACCCGCGTCGAGCTCGAGCGGCCGTATCACGTCTACCTCCCGGGTGTCGGCGGGACCGGCGTCATCACGATGAACGCGCTCCTCGGCTGGGCGGCGCTCATCGACGGGCTGGAGGTGCTGAGCTACGACCAGACCGGCGCGGCGCAGAAGTGGGGCCCGGTCCTGTCGAGCCTGATCCTCGCCCGCCGGGACCAGGAGGTCGCCGCGAACAAGGTGGGGCTCGGCCGGGCCGATCTCTACCTGGCGCTCGACCTCCTCGCGGCCGGGACGCGCGTGAACCTCGACCGCTGCGACCCCGCGCGCACGGTGGCGGTGGTGAACGCGTCCGTCCTGCCGAGCGGGGAGATGGTGCGCGACGTGAGCTTCGCGCCGCCCGTCGCCGCCATTCGCGCGCAGATCGATCGCTACACGCAGGCCGACCGCCAACGTGGCCGTGGACGCGCGGGCGCTGGCCGAAGGCCTCTTCGGCGACTACATGGCCACCAACATGCTGGTGCTGGGCGTCGCCTACCAGGCCGGGCTCCTGCCGCTGACGGCCGCGGCGGTCGAGCAAGCGATCGAGCTGAACGGCGTTGCGGTCGAGCAGAACCGGCAGGCCTTCCGCTACGGGCGCCTCTGGGTGGCGGATCCGGAGCGGGTGCGGGCGCTGGTCGACCCGCCGGCGCGCTCGTTCGAGACGGAGCGAGCCGCCGCGCTCGAGCGGCTCGCCGGCCAGGACGCGACCGCGTACGTGTCGCTGCTCGACCGCTGCGCGCACCTCGACGCGGACGCGCGGCGGATGCTCGCCCACCGCGTCGGGGAGCTGATCGACTATCAGGACGCGCCGTACGCCGCGGAGTACGTGGCGTTCGTCCTCGAGGTGGCGGCGCGGGAGACGGCGATGGCGCCCGGGCGCGCCGAGGTGACGCACGCCGTGATCCGGAACCTCTACAAGCTCATGGCGTACAAGGACGAGTACGAGGTGGCGCGGCTCCACCTGAAGCCGGCGTTCCACGCGGGCACGCGGGCGCTCTTCGCCGCGCCTCGCCGCGTCGCGTGGCATCTCCACCCGCCGCTTCTCCGCGCGCTCGGCCTCGAGCGGAAGCTGCGGCTCGGACCCTGGTTCCGGCACGCGCTCCGGGCGCTGCGGGCGCTCCGGCGGCTCCGGGGGACGCCGTACGACCCGTTCGGCTACGCCGCCATCCGCCGCGAGGAGCGCCGCCTCGTGCCCTGGTACCGCGACGTCGTGATGGAGGGCCTCGCCGCCGGCGCCGACGCCCACGCGACCGCGCTCGAGCTCGCGCGCCTCCCCGACGGCATCCGCGGCTACGAAGACATCAAGCTCCGCTCCATCGCCAAAGTGCGGGGTCAGGCCTTAACTTTGGTCTCCAGGATTCCACGAGAGACTCGACCAACCGCTCGACCTGACGCGCCGCGGTTTCATCCTCGGGCAACCGCCGGCCGACCTCTCTCACCGCGATGCTCGCCGTCGCGAGGTTCCGACCCAGCACGGCGGCGACGTCCGTCAGGCGATATCCCAGGCGGCGGACCAGTACGTAGGCGGCCACCGCCCGCGCCCGGCTCGCCGGACCGTCCGCGGCCGGCCCCGTGGAGCACATCGATGTGGACACGAAGCCCGCGAGCCAGAACCCGTAGCGCGGACGCCCAGTGATGCGTGTGGAGGCCGACGTGCGCCCGGGGCCTCCGGCCGCCTCGTGGCTCGATGTCCACTGGGTCGCCGGCAACGAGACGGACATAGCCGCTCGTACCCCCGACCAGGCCCAGCACGAGGGTCGGATCGACGAGCCCGGCGGCCATCTCGCCGAGATAGGCGCGGTGACCGCTGTACGGGTAGTCCTCCGCGTGCGCCGCGAGGCCGGCCCGCACGGGATTCAGGTGGACGTATCGCACGAGGGTGACGAGGTACTCGTCCGTCGCGCACGGGAACGCCTTGTAGCGGCCCTGGAACACGTGGCCCACCTGGGCGTACCGCCGGTTGAAGCGCTGCGTGTAGGACTGCTGGAGGCACTGCATGAACCGGTCGAGCGGCAGCGCCGCCGTGCCGAGGACGAGGTGCACGTGGTTGGGCATCAGGCAGTAGGCGTGGAGGGTCACTGCGTATCGCGCCCGATACACGGCGAGCCGGCGGAGGTAGGTCTCGTAGTCGGAGTGATCGAAGAAGACTGTCTCCCGGCGATTGCCGCGGGCGATGACGTGGTAGAGGAGCCCCGGACCGAACACGCGTGGAGGTCGTGCCATGCTCCGCATAGCAGGCGGCGTGCCGGCGCCGAAGGTCGCGAACGAGAACGTCAAAGTCAAGGCCTGACCCTGGAGTTTGGCGGTTTGACACTGTGCGTCGAGGGCAGTAGCATGTGGGCGCGGTCGAGAGCGCCTCCTGTCCACTGGGCGGGAGGCGATTACTTTGGGGAGCCCTGCCATGATCGACGCCATCCGCGCCCTCTACACGTCGATGCCGGAGCGTCTCGCCCGGGCCCGCCGCGAGTGGAACCGCCCGCTGACCCTGAGCGAGAAGGTCCTGGTCGGTCACGTCCACGACTGGACGGCCCAGACCTGGGAGCGCGGCAAGGCCACCCTCCGGCTTCGCGTGGACCGGGTCGCGATGCAGGACGCCACCGGCCAGATGGCGCTCCTCCAGTTCATGCAGGCGGGCAAGGCCCGCGTGGCGGTGCCCTCGACCGTGCACTGCGACCACCTGATCCGCGCGCAGACGGGCGCCTCCGAGGACATGCGCCGGGCGGTCACCGAGAACAACGAGGTCTACGAGTTCCTCCACTCGGCCTCGAAGAAGTACGGGATCGGGTTCTGGAAGCCGGGGTCGGGGATCATCCACCAGGTGGTCCTGGAGAACTACGCGTTCCCCGGCGGGCTCATGATCGGCGCCGACTCTCACACCCCGAACGGCGGTGGCCTCGGCATGCTGGCCATCGGCGTCGGCGGCGTGGACTGCGGCGAGGTCATGGCCGGGCTGCCCTGGGAGGTGCTCCACCCGAAGCTCGTCGGCGTGCATCTCACCGGCAAGCTGTCCGGCTGGGCGTCGCCGAAGGACGTGATCACGTACCTCTGCGGGCTCCTCACGGTCAAGGGCGGCACGAACAAGATCATCGAGTACTTCGGCGCCGGCGCGGAGTCGATCAGCGCGACCGGGAAGGGCACGATCTGCAACATGGGCGCGGAGCTCGGCGCCACCACCTCCGTGTTCCCCTTCGACGAGCGGATGGCGACCTACCTCGAGGCGACCGATCGGGCGGACATCGCCCGTCTCGCCGCGAACAACCGCGCCCTCCTGGTCCCCGATCCCGAGGTGCTGCGGAACCCCAAGGACTTCTACGACGAGCTCGTCGAGATCGACCTCTCCGCGCTCGAGCCCCACATCGTCGGCCCGCACTCGCCGGACCGGGACCGGCCGGTGTCGAAGCTCGCCGCCGAGGTCAAGACGAACGGCTGGCCGGCCGCGATCAAGGCCGCGCTCATCGGCTCCTGCACCAACTCGTCGTACGAGGACATGCGGCGCGCGGCCCACGTCGCCATGCAGGGCATCAAGGCGGGGCTCAAGGCGCGGACGCCCTTCCTGATCACGCCCGGCTCGGAGCGGATCTACCAGACGATCAAGCGCGACGGGATCATGGCGACGTTCGAGAAGATGGGCGGCACCGTGCTCGCGAACGCGTGCGGCCCCTGCATCGGCCAGTGGAAGCGGTCCGACGTCGGCAAGGACGAGGCGAACACCATCGTCTCGTCCTTCAACCGGAACTTCCCGGGCCGGAACGACGGCAGCCAGGCGACGCTCTCCTTCCTGACGAGCCCGGAGATCGTCACCGCGCTCGCGTTCGCCGGCACCCTCGAGTTCGATCCGGTCCACGGGACGCTGACCGGCGCCGGACGGCAAGCAGTTCCGCTTCACCCCGCCCGAGGGCGAGGAGCTCCCGCGCGAGGGGTTCGCGCGTGGCGAGGAAGGCTACGAGGCGCCCGCGGCCGACGGCGGGGCGGTGCAGGTCGTCGTCCGCCCGGACAGCGAGCGGCTCCAGCTGCTCCAGCCGTTCCCGCGCTGGGACGGGAAGGACTTCGACCGCCTGCCGATCCTCGTCAAGACGAAGGGCAAGACCACGACGGATCACATCTCGCCGGCCGGGGCGTGGCTCCGCTTCCGGGGCCACCTCGACAAGATCAGCGACAACATGTTCCTGGGCGCGCTCAACGCCTTCACCGGCGAGACCGGGAAGGGCACCAACGTCCTGACCGGCGAGACCGGGGTGCTGTTCACCCGGATCGCGCGGGACTGGAAGGCCAAGGGCGCGAGCTGGATCGTCGTGGGCGACGAGAACTACGGCGAGGGATCGAGCCGGGAGCACGCGGCGATGTCGCCGCGCTACCTGGGCGCGAAGGTGGTCCTGGTCAAGAGCTTCGCGCGCATCCACGAGACGAACCTGAAGAAGCAGGGGATCCTGCCCCTGACGTTCGCGAACCCCAAGGACTACGACCTGTTCGAGCAGGCGGACCGGGTGAGCGTGGTGGGCCTCCAGGCCCTCGCGCCCGGCCGGCCTGTCGAGGTCCGGATCCACAAGCCGGATGGCCGGACCGTCACGATCCAGACCCGCCACAGCCTGACCGAGGAGCACATCGGCTGGTTCCGCGCCGGGTCGGCGCTGAACGCGCTGTCGTAGGCTCGTCGGGGCGCCCGACCGCGGCTCGATCGGGAACCGGACGGTGCGGGCGGCGCCCGTGCCCTGAGGAGGCAGCATGTCACGTCGCGTGAAGGTCCCCGCCGGCGAGAAGATCGCCATCTCCCACGGCAAGCTCCAGGTGCCCGATCATCCCATCGTGCCGTTCATCGAGGGCGACGGGACCGGGCCCGACATCTGGCACGCGTCGGTGCGGGTGCTCGACGCCGCCGTCGAGCAGGCGTACGGCGGCAAGCGCCGGATCGCCTGGGCCGAGGTGTACGCGGGCGAGAAGGCGCAGGCCGTCTACGGCGCCGACTGCCCGCCGAACCTCCTTCCGACGGAGACCCTCGACGTGATCCGGGAGTACCTGGTCGCGATCAAGGGCCCGCTCACCACGCCGGTCGGCGAGGGCTTCCGGAGCCTGAACGTCACGCTCCGGCAGGAGCTCGACCTCTACGTGTGTCTCCGCCCCGTGAAGTACTTCCGGGGAGTGCCGTCGCCGGTCAAGCGGCCGGAGGCGGTCGACATGGTGATCTTCCGCGAGAACACCGAGGACATCTACGCCGGTGTCGAGTGGCTCACGGGGACGCCGGAGAACCAGAAGGTCGTCGACTTCCTGACCCGCGACATGGGCGTGAAGAAGATCCGGTTCCCCAAGACGTCGTCGATCGGCATCAAGCCGATCTCGATCGAGGGCTCCGAGCGGCTCATCCGGGCCGCGATCCGGTACGCGATCGAGCAGAACCGGCGGAACCTGACCCTCGCCCACAAGGGCAACATCCAGAAGTTCACCGAGGGCATGTTCATGAAGTGGGGCTACGCCCTCGCCAAGCGCGAGTTCCCCGACCGCACCGTGTCCTGGGAGGAGTGCGGTGGGAAGCCGCCGGCCGGCAAGCTCCTGATCAAGGACGCGATCACCGACGCCCTGCTCCAGCAGGTGCTCACCCGGCCCGACGAGTTCGATGTCATCGCGTGCCCGAACCTGACGGGCGACCTCCTGTCGGATGCCCTCGCCGCCCAGGTGGGCGGGATCGGCATCGCGCCGGGCGGGAACATCAACTACGAGACGGGACACGCGCTCTTCGAGGCGACCCACGGGACCGCGCCGAAGTACACGGGGCAGGACAAGGTGAACCCGGGCTCGGTGATCCTGTCGGGCGAGATGATGCTCCGCTACATGGGCTGGACGGATGCGGCGGACCGCATCGTCAAGGGGCTCGAGACCACGATCGGCCAGAAGGTGGTGACCTACGACTTCGCCCGCCTCATGGACGGGGCGCGCGAGGTCAAGTGCTCGGAGTTCGGCGCCGCCATCGTGGAGAACATGCGCGGGGTCAGGCCTTGACTTCCAAGCATTTCGGGCGTCGCCGCCGGACCGGGGCGGGCGCCCGGCTGTTTCACGCAGCGCTGGAAGCGAGGCCAGGGTCCCCCGCGCAGTGGATTGTCAAGAAGTCAAGGTCTGACCCCGGGGAGGGAGCATGGCGAGACCGAAGGTGACGGTGGTGGGCGCCGGGAATGTCGGCGCGACCACGGCGCAGTACATCGTCGAGCGGGAGCTGGCGGATGTCGTCCTGACCGACGTGGTGGACGGCCTGCCGCAGGGCAAGGCGCTCGACCTCCTCCAGGCGGGGCCGGTCCACGGCTACGACTGCCGGATCACGGGCGCCAACGACTACGAGCCGACGGCGGGGTCCGACATCATCGTGATCACCGCGGGCCTCGCGCGGAAGCCCGGGATGAGCCGAGACGACCTCCTCATGAAGAACGCCGAGATCGTGGGCGGGGTGGTGGCCGAGACGACCCGGCGGTCGCCCACCGCGATCCTCATCATCGTGACGAACCCGCTCGACGCCATGGCCCAGCTGGCGTTCCGCCGCTCGGGCTTCCCGAAGCAGCGCGTCATCGGCATGGCCGGCGTGCTCGACTCGGCCCGCTTCCGGACGTTCATCGCGCAGGAGCTCGACGTCTCGGTGGAGAACGTCACGGCCTTCGTCCTGGGCGGCCACGGGGACAGCATGGTCCCGCTCCCGCGCTACTCGACGGTGGCCGGCATCCCGATCACCGAGCTCCTGTCCAAGGAGCGGCTCGACGCCCTGGTGAAGCGGACGGCCAACGGCGGCGCCGAGATCGTCGCCCTCCTCAAGACGGGCAGCGCCTACTACGCGCCGGCCGCCTCGGTGGTCGAGATGGTGGAGGCGATCCTCAAGGACAAGAAGAAGGTGCTGCCCTGCACGGCATACCTCGAGGGGGAGTACGGGCTGAAGGGGCTCTTCGTCGGCGTGCCGGTGAAGCTCGGCCGGCGCGGCATCGAGGAGATCGTCCAGATCACGCTCGCGCCCGACGAGGCCGCGGCGCTCGGGCGCTCGGCCGCCGCGGTGCGCGAGCTCACCGACAAGCTCGGGATCTAGGAGGCAGAGGGTGGCGGCATCCGGTCATCAGGCGCGATCGACGGCCGTGGGGGCGGTCGGAACGGCGGAAATCACCGCTCGCCGGCTGCCGGCGGCGCGCGGGCGCGCCCGGATCGAGGGCCCGACCCGGTGGGACCAGTGGTGGGTGGAGCCGGCCCTGGTCGTGCTCGTGCTGGGGTCCTTCATCGTCTACTCGACGTGGGCCGCCTTCCAGAACGCCCACTACTACGCGGCGCCGTACCTCTCGCCGTTCTACTCGCCGTGCCTGTCGACGGACTGCCAGCACGTCACCGTGCCGCTCTTCGGGAAGCTCCCGGCGCTCCCGATCATCGGGGTCGTCTCGCCGGCGTTCCTGATCCTCTGGGGGCCCGGGCTGTTCCGGCTGACCTGCTACTACTACCGGAAGGCCTACTACCGCTCCTTCTGGGGCGCGCCGCCGGCCTGCGCGGTGACGGACGTCCGCCCGGGGTACACGGGCGAGACGCGCTTCCCGCTCATCTTCCAGAACCTCCACCGCTACATGTTCTACCTGGCGGTGCTCTTCATCGTGGTCCTGGCCTACGACGCCCTCCTGGCGTTCCGCTTTCCGGGCGGGCGGTTCGGCATCGGCGTCGGCACGCTGGTCATGTGGCTGAACGTCGTCTTCCTCGCCGGCTACACCTTCTCGTGCCACAGCTGCCGCCACCTCTGCGGCGGATCGGTGAACCAGTTCTCGAAGGCGCCGACCCGCTACGCGTTGTGGAAGGTCGTCACCCGGCTGAACGAGCGCCATCCGACCTTCGCGTGGCTCTCCCTCTTCAGCGTGGGGCTGACGGATCTCTACATCCGGCTGGTGTCGATGGGGGTCATCCGGGACCTCCGCATCGTCTTCTGACCGGGGCCACAGGCCGAAGGCCGTCCAATGAACAGTCAGGAGTGAGGGTAGCCCAGTGAGCGCGCTCGCGCAGCACGAGGTCCACGAGTACGACGTCGTCGTGATCGGCGCCGGCGGGGCCGGCCTCCGGGCCGCCATCGAGGCCGCCAGCCAGGGCGTGCGCACCGCGATCGTCTGCAAGTCCCTCCTCGGCAAGGCGCACACCGTGATGGCGGAGGGCGGCATCGCCGCCGCGCTCCGCAACGTGTGGCCGGAGGACAGCTGGCAGGTCCACTTCCGGGACACCATGCGCGGCGGGAAGATGCTGAACCACTGGCGCATGGCCCAGCTCCACGCCCAGGAGGCGCCGGACCGCGTGCTCGAGCTGGAGCGCTGGGGCGCGCTCTTCGACCGGACGAAGGACGGGCGCATCCTGCAGCGCGACTTCGGCGGCCACCGCTACGCGCGCCTCGCGCACGTCGGCGACCGGACCGGCCTCGAGATGATCCGCACGCTCCAGCAGCACGCCGTGCACCTCGGCATCGACGTGTTCATGGAGTGCACCGTGAACCGGCTGCTCAAGGACGGCGAGCGGGTGACGGGCGCGGTCGCCTACTGGCGCGAGAGCGGGAAGTTCATCGTGTTCAAGGCTCCGGCGGTCATCCTCGCGACCGGCGGGGTCGGGAAGTCCTACTCCATCACGTCGAACTCCTGGGAGTACACCGGGGACGGTCACGCGATGGCGCTCCGGGCGGGCGCCGACCTCATCGACATGGAGTTCGTCCAGTTCCATCCGACCGGCATGGTGTGGCCGCCGAGCGTCCGCGGCATCCTGGTGACCGAGGGCGTGCGGGGCGACGGCGGGACGCTCCGGAACAGCAAGGGCGAGCGCTTCATGTTCCGGTACATCCCGGACTTCTTCAGGGCGGAGACGGCTGACGACGAGGCCGAGGCCGACCGGTGGTACGAGGACAAGAAGAACAACCGCCGGACGCCGGACCTCCTGCCCCGCGACGAAGTCGCCCGCGCGATCAACGCCGAGGTCAAGGCGGGGCGCGGCAGCCCCCACGGCGGCGTCTTCCTCGACATCAGCACGCGCCGCTCGGCCGACTACATCCGGCGGCGCCTGCCGTCGATGTACCACCAGTTCAAGGAGCTGGCGGGCGTCGACATCACGAAGGAGCCGATGGAGGTCGGTCCGACCTGTCACTACATCATGGGCGGCGTCCGCGTCGACCCCGACACGACGGCGGCGGCCGGGCTCTCCGGGCTCTTCGCGGCCGGCGAGGTGGCCGGCGGCATGCACGGGTCGAACCGGCTGGGCGGCAACTCGCTGTCCGACCTCCTGGTGTTCGGGCGGCGCGCCGGGCACTACGCCGCCGAGCATGCGCGGGCCGCCAAGGGAATGCTGACGATCGACGCGCGTCAGGTCGAGACGGCGATCCGGGAAGTGATGGCGCCCGTCGAGCGGAAGACCGGGGAGAACCCGTACGAGATCCAGAAGGACCTCCAGGAGGTCATGCAGAGCCTGGTCGGCATCATCCGGACGGAGTCGGAGCTGAAGGAGGCCATGGCGCAGATCGGCCGGCTCGAGGAGCGGGCGGGCCGGGTCGGCGTGCAGGGCAGCCTGACCTACAATCCGGGCTGGCACCTGGCCCTCGACCTCGAGAACCTCCTGGCCGTCTCCGGGGCGATTGCGCTCGCCGCGCTCGAGCGCAAGGAGAGCCGGGGCGGGCACACCCGCGACGACTATCCGAAGCCGGACGCGCACTTCGGCAAGGTGAACGTCGTGGTGCGGATGCGGGACGGGCAGCTCACGGTGACCCAGGAGCCCTTGCCGGCGATGCCGTCCGAGCTCGGGACGCTGTTCGAGGAGAAGAAATGACGACGGCCGCGCGCGCCACGCGTGAAGTGACGATGCACGTCTTCCGCGGCGACGGGAAGGGCGGGGAGTTCCACGAGTACCGGGTGCCGCTCGAGGAGGGCATGGTCGTCCTCGACGTCATTCACCGCATCCAGGGGACTGCGGCCAACGACCTCGCGGTGCGCTGGAACTGCAAGGCGGGGAAGTGCGGCTCCTGCAGCGCCGAGGTGAACGGGAAGCCGCGCCTCATGTGCATGACCCGGATGGACATCTTCCCGGAGGGCGAGCCCATCACGGTGGCGCCGCTCAAGACGTTCCCGCTGATCAAGGACCTGGTCACCGACGTCTCGTTCAACTACGAGGCCGCGCGCCAGATCCCGGCCTTCCGGCCCCGGCCGCCCGAGGCGGACGGCACCTACCGGATGATGCAGGAGGACATCGACCGCGGGCAGGAGTTCCGGAAGTGCATCGAGTGCTTCCTCTGCCAGAACGTCTGCCACGTGATCCGGGACCACGAGGAGAACAAGCCCGAGTTCTTCGGGCCGCGCTTCTTCGTGCGGCTGGCCGAGCTCGACATGCACCCGCTCGACACCGTGGACCGCGCGCGAGCTCATCCGGGCGCGCGCGGGCATCGGCTTCTGCAACATCACGAAGTGCTGCACCGAGGTGTGCCCCGAGCACATCAAGATCACGGACAACGCCATCATCCCGCTGAAGGAACGCGTGGTCGACGACCACTACGACCCGGTGCTGTGGGTGCTCCGGAAGCTGGGCGGCAAGTAGCCCGCCGGCCCTCGCGAGCGACCGGGCCCGGGCGTCCCGCATGAAGATCCACGAGTACCAGGCCAAGGCGATCCTGCGGGAGTTCGGCGTGCCCGTGCCGCGGGGCGAGGTCGCCGCGACGCCGGGCGAGGCCCGTACGATCGCCGAGCGTCTCGGCGGCCGCGTCGTCGTGAAGGCCCAGGTCCACGCGGGGGGCCGCGGCAAGGCCGGCGGCGTGAAGGTGGCCGACGATGCGGCGGCGGCCGAGGCCGCGGCCCGGCAGATCCTCGGGATGCGGCTCCGGACGCCCCAGACGCCGCCCGAGGGGATCACGGTCCTCAAGGTCCTCGTCGAGGAGGCGTCCCAGATCGTCCAGGAGCTGTACCTCGCGGCCACGCTGGACCGGGGCAAGGGCGCCCACGTCGTCATGGCGAGCCAGGCCGGCGGCATGGACATCGAGGAGGTCGCGGCCTCCCATCCGGAGCGGATCGTCCGCGAGTGGGCGCATCCCGCCCTCGGGCTCCAGGGCTTCCAGGCGCGCGCGCATCGCCTTCGGGCTCGGCCTGTCCGGGGACCAGTTCAAGGCGGGGGCCGCCCTGATCCAGGCGCTCTTCCGCGCCTACCTCGCCAAGGACTGCTCGCTGGCCGAGATCAACCCGCTGGTGGTGACGCGGGACGGCCGGGTGCTGGCGCTCGACGCCAAGCTCAACTTCGACGACAACGCCCTCTTCCGGCACCCCGAGGTGGCGGCCCTCCGCGACGTCAACGAGGAGGACCCGCTGGACGTCGAGGCGTCGAAGCACGGCCTGAACTACATCAAGCTGGACGGGACCGTCGGCTGCATGGTCAACGGCGCGGGGCTCGCGATGGCGACGATGGACATCGTGAAGCTCGCGGGCGGCGCCCCGGCCAACTTCCTCGACGTGGGCGGCGGCGCGTCGCCCGAGCAGATCGAGAGCGCGTTCCGCATCCTCTCGTCGGACCCGAGCGTCAAGGCCGTGTTCATCAACGTGTTCGGCGGGATCCTCCGGTGCGACCGGCTGGCGGCCGGGCTGATCGCCGCGGTCCAGAAGCTCGGCGTCCGGATGCCGATCGTGGTGCGGATGGAAGGCACCAACGTGGAGCTCGGCCGGAAGATGCTGGCCGATTCCGGGCTCAACTTCACCAGCGCGGCCGACATGGGCGACGGCGCCCAGAAGGCCGTCGCCCTCGCCAGCGGAGCGCGGCCGTGACCTTCCACTACCAAAGTCGGGGTCAGGCCTTAACTTTGGTTTCCGCCCGCTCGGCGGGCGCCTCGCCTCGGGGAATATCAAAGTTAAGGCCTGACCCCGGAGTTTGATGAGCGCATGAGCGTGCTGGTCGGGCGGGAGACGCGGGTGGTGGTCCAGGGGATCACCGGGCGCGAGGGCACGTTCCACGCGCTCCGGTGCAAGGAGTACGGCACCCAGGTCGTGGGCGGCGTGACGCCGGGGAAGGGCGGCACGATCCACGAGGGCTTCCCGGTGTGGAACACCGTCGTGGAGGCCGTGCGCGAGGGCGGCGCCGACTGCGCCCTCATCTTCGTGCCGCCCGCCGCGGCCGCCGACGCGATCATGGAGGCCGCCGACGCGGGCGTGCCCTTGATCGTGTGCATCACCGAGGGCATCCCCGTGGGCGACATGGTTCGGGCCAAGGCGTACCTGGCCGGCCGCCCGACGCGGCTCCTGGGCCCGAACTGCCCCGGCCTGATCACGCCCGGCCAGGCGAAGATCGGCATCATGCCCGGCCACATCCACCGGGAGGGTGGGGTGGGGGTCGTGTCGCGCAGCGGCACGCTGACCTACGAGGTCGTCCACCAGCTCACGCAGCGCGGCCTCGGCCAGTCCACCTGCGTCGGCATCGGCGGGGACCCCGTGAACGGCACGAGCTTCGTGGACGTGCTGCGGCTCTTCCAGGACGACGCCGGCACCGAGGCGATCATGCTGATCGGCGAGATCGGCGGCACCGCCGAGGAGGAAGCGGCGGCGTTCGTCCGGGCCCACGTCACCAAGCCCGTCGTGGGTTTCATCTGCGGCCAGACCGCGCCGCCCGGACGCCGCATGGGGCACGCCGGCGCGATCATCTCGGGCGGCAAGGGCACGGCCGCCGAGAAGATGCGCGCGATGGAGGCCGCCGGCATCACGACCGTGAAGAGCCCCGCCGACATGGGCGCCACGGTCGCCCGCGTGGTCGGACGCGGGCGCTGACCGTTTCCCCCAGCGAGAGAGGACGACGATGGCGCTCGAGCGCACCCTGACCATCATCAAGCCGGACGCCGTGCAGAAGGGCGTCGTCGGACGCGTCGTGACCAAGATCGAGGAGGCGGGCTTCCGGATCCTGGCCGCCCGGCTGATCCAGCTCACACCGGCCCAGGCGGGGGGCTTCTACATCGTGCACAAGGACCGGCCCTTCTTCCGGAGCCTCGCCGACTTCATGACGTCCGGGCCGTGCATTCCCATGGTCCTGGAGGGCGAGAACGCCATCCAGCGGCTGCGCGACCTGATGGGCGCGACCGACCCGGCCAAGGCCGCGCCGGGCACCATCCGGCGCGAGCTCGCGTCGTCCATCGAGTCGAACATCATCCATGGCTCGGACTCGCTCCAGTCGGCGGCCTTCGAGATCCCCTACTTCTTCCCGGCGCTGGAGATCCATGGCCGCTGACCGCTCGAGCGCGGCGCCCCGGGAGTCCGGTCGCGGGCGTGCCCGCGCCGCCCGCCGCGCGCTGCTCGTCGCGCTCGCGCTGGTGCTGCTCGGGCCGCTCGGGGCGGCGGCCCAGGGGAAGAAGGTCAAGATCGGCGTGCTCAAGCTGAGCTCGTCGGCGCCGATCTTCCTCGGCGTGGAGCGCGGGACCTTCAAGGAGTTCGGCATCGAGCCCGAGCTCGTCTACTTCCAGGCCGCGCAACCGGTGGCGGTGGCGATCGCGGCCGGCGAGGTCGAGGTCGGCGCCACGGGCCTCACCGCGGGCCTCTACAACGTCGTCGCCGGGGGCGAGAAGATCTGGGTCGTCGCCGACAAGGGCCGCGAGTGGCCGGGGTACCCGCTGACGGCGCTCGTGGTCCAGAAGGACGGCCCGGTCCGCTCGGTGCGAGATCTCAAGGGCCGGAAGGTCGGCATCACGCAGCTCGGGTCGACGTTCCACTACATGCTGGGGAACCTCCTCGAGCAGGAGGGGCTCACGCTCACCGACGTGGAGCCCGCGCCGCTCCGCACGCTCGGCGCGATGGCCGAGGCGCTCCAGGCGCGCCGGGTCGACGCGATCCTCATCCCGCAGCCGTTCGCCGGCACGGCCGTCGAGAACGGCTCCGGCCGCATCCTCTTCTGGGTCGGCGACAAGCTGCCGTACCAGGTGGCCGCGATCTTCTACTCGAAGACGTTCGCGCGGGATCGCGAGCGCGCCGTCGCCTTCATGAAGGGCTACGTCAAGGCCGCCCGCCTCTTCTTCGACGCGGCGCTCGCGCTGAAGGACGGCAAACCTCCGGCGGGCCCGGCCTACGACGAGGCCGTCAACGTCACCGCCCGGTACACCGGCGCCACGCCGGAGATCATCCGCCTGGGCTTTCCATACCAGGATCGGGACGCGCGGCTCGACGTGGCCGACATCGGCCGACAGCTTCTCTGGTACCACAAGGCCGGCATGATCACGGCGCCGCTCCAGACGAGCGATCTCGTGGACGCCTCCTTCCTCGAGGAGGCGCTACGCGCGCTCCCTCGCTGAGGGCGCCCGCCGCGCGTCATGCGCGCGGGCCATGCGCCGCGGCGAGTGTTGGCGCGCGCCGCCCCGCCCGGGCCTGAGCCGCCGGGGCGCCACGTGTTCGGAAAGCTCCTCGTCGCCAACCGCGGTGAGATCGCGGTGCGCGTGATGCGCGCGTGCCGGGACGCGGGCATCCGCACGGTGGCCGTCTTCTCCGAGGCCGATCGGGACGCGCTCCACGTGCGGCTCGCCGACGAGGCGCGGCCGATCGGCCCGGCCCCGGCCGCCGAGAGCTACCTCGTCATCGATCGCCTGGTCGCCGTCGCCCGCGAGACGGGCGCCGAGGCCGTGCATCCCGGCTACGGGTTCCTGGCCGAGAACGCGCGGTTCGCCGAGGCGTGTCGGAGCGCCGGTCTCGTCTACGTGGGCCCCCCGACGGCCGCGATCACCCGCATGGGCGACAAGACCGCGGCGCGCCGCGCCGCGGTCGAGGCGGGCGTGCCGATCGTGCCGGGCACCCCCGATCCGGTCGAATCGGACGCCGAAGCGCTCCGGGCCGCGAAGGACATCGGCTTCCCGGTGATGATCAAGGCGGCCCGGGGCGGGGGCGGGAAGGGTATGCGCCTGGTGGCGACGGCGGGGGAGCTCGAGTCCGCGCTCCGCCTGGCGCGCTCCGAAGCAGGGTCGGCGTTCGGCGACGGCGCGGTCTACCTCGAGAAGGCGATCGTCGAGCCCCGCCACGTCGAGATCCAGGTGCTCGCGGACGCCCACGGTCACGTCGTGCACCTGGGCGAGCGCGAGTGCTCGATCCAGCGGCGGCACCAGAAGCTCATCGAGGAGTCGCCGTCCTCCGCGGTCGACGCGGCGCTCCGGGCCGAGATGGGCGGCGCCGCCTGCCGGCTCCTCGCCGCGGCCGGCTACCAGAACGCCGGGACGGTGGAGTTCCTGCTCGACAAGACGGGACGCTTCTACTTCCTCGAGGTCAACACCCGGCTCCAGGTCGAGCACCCGATCACGGAGCTGGTGACGGGCATCGACCTTGTGCGGGAGCAGCTCCGGGTGGCGGCCGGCGAGGCGCTCGGGTACGGACAGGCCGACGTGGCCCGCTCGAGGCTGGGCCATCGAGTGCCGGATCTCGGCCGAGGACCCCGCCGCCGGCTTCATCCCGTCGCCGGGCCGGATCACGACGTGGCGACCGCCAGCTGGGCCGTGGGTTCGCGTCGACGCCGGCGTCTACGAGGGCGGCGAGGTCCCGCTCCACTACGATCCCCTGATGGCCAAGCTCATCGTCTGGGGCGAGGACCGGCGGGCGGCGATCGACCGCATGACGCGCGCGCTCGACGAGTTCAGCGTCGCCGGCGTCCAGACGACGATCCCGTTCCACCGCGCGGTCATGCGCCACCCGGACTTCGTCGCCGGCCGGCTCTCGACGGCCTTCGTCGAGCGCGCGTTCGCGGGCGGGAACGGGCCCGGGCCGCCGTCGCGCGACCGGGCACGTGCCGCGGCCGTGGCCGTCGCGCTGCGCGCGCGCGAGCGCACGCCCGAGCCGCCGCCGCCCGCGTCTGGACCATCACGGTGGGCCATGGCGAGCCGGCCCGGCTCCGGGGCTCCGCGGCGGTGACGGTCCCCGGGCAGGGACGCCCGCCCACCCGGACCACGGTCCGGGTTGGAGACACGACCTTCATCGTGGAGATCGAGGAGCTGCCGGCGGGCCGGCTCCGCGTGCTCGTCGACGGGAATCCCGTCGAGGTCGACGCGCGGCTCCCCGCGTCCGGCGCGGGCTCCCTCCTGCTGGACGGCGTCTCGTATGCCGTGGACCTGGGATGCGAGCGGGGAGACCCGCGCGTGGTGGTGGACGGCGAGGTCCTCGAGGTCCACGTCGCGGATGGCGCGCGCCGGCGGGCCGGGGCCTCCGCCCCGACGGGTCCCGGCGGCGGCCAGCGGCTCCTGGCGCCGATGCCCGGCAAGGTGGTCGCCGTGCTCGTCGAGGTCGGCCAGCGCGTCGAGCGCGGCGCGGGCCTCGTCGTGCTCGAAGCGATGAAGATGGAGAACGAGTTCCGGGCCACGGGCGCCGGCGTCGTGAGCGCGATTCACGTGGCGCCCGGGCAGGCGGTCAGCGCGGGGGATCTCCTCCTCGTCGTGGACTGATCGGGTGAGCGCGGGGTCGTCCATGAGCCACCCGGCGCGCGCGGCCGCGGCGCTCGCGCTCGCCAGCTTCGTCCTGTACAACGCGAACGTCCGGGAGATCAGCTCGCAGGACACGGTCCCGAACCGGGTGCTGCCCTACGAGCTGATCCGGCACGGGCGCCTCGACCTCGACCGGCTGTTCCGCGACTGGCCGGCCACCGCGCCGCTCCCGTTCTGGATCCAGCACGTCGGCGCGCACTACCGGTCGAGCTATCCGCTGGCTCCCGCGCTGCTGGCAATTCCGGTCTACGCACCGCCCGTCCTTCTCGGCGCGGGGGACAGCTGGGTCGTCCTCAACGCGCTCTCCAAGCTGGCCAGCTCCCTGCTCACGGCGCTGTCCGTCGCGTTCGTGTATCTCGCGGCGCGGGATCTCTCCCGCCGGGAGGGGGTCGGCGAGAGCGCGGCGCTGATGACGGCCGCGGTCTACGCGCTCGCGACGCCGACCTGGGCCGTCGCGAGCCAGGGATTGTGGGGTCACGCCCCGGCGCAGCTGGGCCTCGCGGCATGTCTCTGGGCCCTCCTCCGGCCCGGGGCGTCTCGAGCGGGACTGCTCCTCGCCGGGCTGGCCGCGGGAGTCATGGTGGCTAGCCGCCCCTCCGCGGGGCTGGTCGCAATCGTGATTGCCGGCTTCGCCGTCCTGTCCTGCGGGCGCGCGGGCCTCCTCTGCGGGGGCGCGCTGGGAGCCGTCCTGGCGATCGTGGCCGCACACAACCTCGCGGTCTTCGGCTCGCTCCAGGGAGGGTATTCGGAGCTCCATCGGACGCACGCGGAGCATCACGGGGTGGCGTCGGCCTGGGGCGGCTCGATCGGCGCCGGGTTGGCGGGCGTGCTCGTCAGCCCGAGCCGCGGCCTCTTCATCTACGCGCCCGTGCTCCTGTTCCCGGTGGCGGGGCTGGTGGCCTGGGTCGTCCGGCGGCGTGGTGGGGTGCTCATGTGCGCGGCGCTCGCTGGCGCCGTCGGCATCGCGACCATCGCGCAGTTCTCGGTCTGGTGGGGTGGGCACTCGTTCGGCCCGCGTCTCCTCGCCGACGTTCTCCCGGCCCTGGTGCTCGGCCTGGTGCCCATCTGGCCCATGATCCGCCGGCGGGCGCTCGTGCGAGCGCTGTTCGCCCTGGCCTTCGCCGTCTCGGTCCTGGTGGAGGTCGTGGGAGCCTTCTGCTTCCCCTCGCCTCGCGCCGTGGACTGGGACACGAGCCCGCAGGACGTCGATTTCGCCCACGAGCGCCTCTGGGACTGGCGCGATTCCCAGTTGCTGCGACTGATCCGCAACGGTCCGGCGAGCCCCGGGTTCCGGACCACGCCCTGACTCGACCCGGCCCGGGTGGCCCGCGGCGGCTCCCAGGGCGGGGTTCGCTTGACCCCCGCCGGGGGTCGGCATAAGATCGGGCCACATTTGGAGACCCCTTTCCGCGTGCCGGGACGGCCTTCCGGCCAGAATCGCGCGGAATCACAC
>CAVXVV010000016.1:0-20576 GCA_963765195.1 uncultured Candidatus Rokubacteria bacterium | reverse complement strand
GGGCGCGCGACCGCCCCGGCGGGCCGGCCGCATCCCGGCCGGACATGCGGTCCACATCACGGACGACGTCCCATGCACCCGGATCCACGCGCGCGGTCGGGATACGAACCGTCTGACCGTCTGAGGAAACGACAGGCTCACGAAGGGCGGCTTGAACCGCGCTCGCTCGCCCCACGCGTCATCCGCGGCGGCGCCAGGGTCCGATGCTCCCGCAGGCGGCGCCGTCCCGTCGGCTACCGGCTGGGGCGCGCGAACTGCTGCGCGTGCACGACCCGCAGCCGGAAGTCGGTCTCCCCGCCTGCGGGGACGAGCTCGACTCCCCCCCCCCCTTCGACGCCCTCGAGAACGACCGTCGCTTCCCAGTTCGACCCGGACACCTCCGCCCGCCCGATGGCCTGGACCCGCCCGCTCTCGCGGACGAGCGCTCACCGGAGCGTCAGGAACTGCTCGCGGGTCGTGTTCGGGAGGTCCGGCGGGAACGCGATGCGCGGCAGCTCCGCGCACCCGCCCAGGACGAGCAGGGCAGCCAGCACCCAGCCTTGCCTGGACACGCGGCGCGCCTCCACGTCAGGGTAACGCGCGACGGGCCCCCAAAGATCTCGACGGTCCGCGGGCGGTAGCCGAGAACGTCCGGTTCACCGGGCGGCCGAGATGGGTGGCGGTCCGGGCTCAGCCGGGCCGCTGGCGGAGCGCGCGGTACACGCGCTCGGGAGTCATGGGAAGCTCGGTGAGACGCACCCCGGTCGCGTCTTTCACGGCGTTGGCGACGGCGGCGGAGATCGGGATGGTCCCGGCTTCGCCGAGACCCTTCGCGCCGAACGGACCAGCTTCATCCACGGTCTCGATCAGCGTGATCAGGACCTCGGGCATGTCCGGCGCCGTGAGGAGCTTGTAGTCGAGAAACCCGGGATTCAGCACGCGCCCCTCCCGGAAGCGGAGCTCCTCGGTGAGGCAGTAGCCGAGCCCCATGTGGATCCCGCCCTCGATCTGGCCCTCGCAGCCGACCGGATTGAGCGCCCGGCCCACGTCGTGCGCGGAGGCGACCCGGACCACCTCGATCTTGCCCGTCGCCTCCTCCACCTCCACCAGCGCCGCCTGTGCCGCGAAGCCGTACGTCACCGAGACGTTGCCCCGGAAGTCCTTGTCCAGCATCTGGGTCGGCGGATCGTAGAACGCCTGGCCGATGAGGATCCGGCCGCCCTCCCGGAAGTGTCCCGCCCGGACGACGCGCTCGTATCCCATCCGGCGCTGCGGGGCCGCCATGGCGTACACGTATCCGTCCTCGACGTCGAGCGCCTCGACCGGCTCCTCGAGCTGCAGGGCGGCCAGCTCGAGGAGCTGTCGCTTGACGTCCCGGGCCGCCAGGAGCGCGGCATTGCCCGCGATGAACGTCGTCCGGCTGGCGTGGACGCCCACGTCCCAAGGCTTCAGCGCGGTGTCGTTGTTCAGCACGTCGATCCGCCCGAGCGGGATGCCGAGCTCCTCGGCGACGATCATGGCCAGGACCGTCTCGGAGCCCTGCCCGATCTCGCTGGCACCGGTGATCAGCGTGACCTTGCCGAAGTCGTCGAGCTTGACGATGGCCCCGCAGCCGTCCGAGCGGTACACGCGCGCCCCGCCCCCCACGTGGAACATCCCGGCGTAGCCGATGCCGCGCCGCCAGCCGGGACGGAGCGCCCGCTCGACGGGCTGCCGGATGTCGCGGCCGACGGCGTCGAAGCACTCCGTGAGCGCGCAGCTCGTGATCCGCAAGCCCTGCGGGGTCACGTCCCCCGGGCGGTTCGCGTTGCGACGCCGGATCTCGAGGCGGTCGAGACCGAGACGCTCGGCGAGGTCGTCCATCTGCGCCTCGACGGCGAAGGTCGACTCCAGGTTGCCGTAGCCGCGCATCGAGCCCGAGTAGACGTTGTTCGTGTACACGATGGTGGTGTCGAACCGGATGTTCGGGCAGCGGTAGAAGCCCGCGAGCGTCGTCATCATCACGTAGGGAGTCGTCGAGCCCCACGAGACGTACGCGCCGTTGTCGATGAGAACTTGGGCGTCGCGGGCGAGCAGCCTCCCGTCCGCCCTCGCCGCGGTGCGCAGCGTGAACACGCACGGCTCGCGGGTCGGGCTCGCGACGAACTCCTCCTCGCGGTCGAACACGATCTTCACGGGCCGCTGGACGTGCCGCGCCAGGAGCGCCGCGATGATGTCGATCGGGTAGAGGTCGAGGCCGCGGCCGAAGTTGCCGCCCACCGGCGGCTGGATGACCCGGATCCGGTCGCCGGAGATCCCGAGCGCCTCTGCGAGATCCCGCTGGTAGAGGAACGGGATCTGGGTCGTCGACCACATCGTGAGGTTCCCGCGGGGATCCCACTGGGCCATCGCCGCCATCGTTCCGATGCAGGCGGTGGTGACGTAGTTCAGCCGATACGTCCCCTCGACCACGACGTCCGCCTCGCGGAAGGCGCGATCCACGTCGCCGGCCGTGAACTTGTAGGCGAAGTTCACGAGATTGCCCGGGAACCTCGCATGGATCTGGGGCGCTCCGGGCCGGAGGGCCGCCTCCGGGTCGAACACGGCCGGCAGCTCCTCGTACTCCACCTCGATCAGCCCGCAGGCTTCGGCGGCGATCTCCTCGGTCTCGGCGGCCACCGCCGCCACCTCGTCCCGGATGCAGCGGACGAGGTCTCCCTTGAGGGCGAAATGGTCCTTGGCGTAGCCGAAGGCGCGCTGCTCGACGTTCCGGCCCGTCACAACGCCCAGGACGCCGGCGAGCGCTTCCGCGCGGCTCGTGTCGAGCCGGGTGATCCGCGCGTGGGGCACGCGCGTCCGGAGGATCTTTCCCCAGACCATGCCCGGAATGTCGAGGTCGGGCAGGTACTGCACCGCTCCGGTCACCTTCTCTACCGCGTCGAGCTTCGGCACCCGCGTGCCGATCACGCGGAAGGGACGCGCCGGTCGCGCGGCGGAACCGTCGCTCACGATCCGAGGTCCCCGGCCGCGCGCATCCGCTTGGCGGCAACCTCGACCGCGCGGAAAATCTTCACGTACCCCGTGCACCGGCAGAGGTTCCCCTCGAGCCCGGCGCGGATCTCCGCCTCGGTGGGGTCGGGGGTCGCCTCCAGCAGCCCGGCCGCCGCCATGATCATGCCCGGCGTGCAGAAGCCGCACTGGGCCCCGCCCTCGTCCAGGAAGCTCTGCTGGACCGGGTGCAGCGCCGGCGGGCGGGCGCTCGAGCGCGCGTGCCATCGGGCCGCGAGGCCCTCGACCGTCGTCACCTCGCTACCGTCCACGTCGAGGGCGAGGACCAGACACGACGTCGACGGGCGGGCGTCGACCAGGACCGTGCACGCGCCGCAGTCGCCGGTATCGCACGAGAGATTCGTCCCCGTGAGGCGGAGATCGCCACGCAGGAGCTCGAGGAGCGTCCGCGAGCCCGGCACGTCCCGGCGGATGCGGCGCCCGTTGACCGTGAGCTCGAGGGGATAGCGGTCGGACGCGGATTCAGCCATCGGCCGGAAGCGCGGCGAAAGCGCGCCGGAGCAGCACCCCGACCATCGCGCGCCGGTACTCCGCCGTCGCCCGGACGTCGTCGATCGGCCGCGCCGCGGCCATCGTCAGCTCGACGACCCGCTCGATCGCGGTCGGGTGAAGCCCGCCCGCCACGAGCGCCGCCTCGGCCTCCGGCACGCGGAGCGGCACCGGCGCCACCGCGCCGAGCGCCACGCGCGCCTCGGCGACACGGAGGCCGTCGCGCCGGAGCGCGAGGGCCACCCCCGCGATGGCGATGTCCATCGCGCGGCGGACGTCCAGGCGCTCGTAGCGCAGCACCCACCCGGCATGCCGCCGGGGAAACTCGATCCACGCGAGGATCTCCCCCGGCGCGAGCGCCGTCTGGCCGGGGCCGCGGAAGAAGCGGTCGAGCGGGAGCCGCCGCGGCCCGGACGGGCCGACGATCTCGATCTCCGCGTCCAGGGTGAGCAGCACCGGCGGAAGGTCGGCCGCCGGCGAGGCGTTGCAGAGATTGCCGCCGACGGTGGCCAGGTGCCGGATCGCCGGCGATCCCATGTACCGCGCCGTGAACGGCAACACGGGGTACTCGGCCTGGATGACCGGATGCTCGATCAGGGCCGCGAGCGTCGCCAGCGCGCCGATCCGGATCGTGTCGGGGCGCGCGTGGATCTCGGCGAGCCCCCGGATGCGCTTGACGTTGACGACCGCCGGCGGGCGCTTGCCGCGCTGCGGCTGGCGGAGGTGCACCATCAGATCCGTGCCACCCGCCAGGACCGCCGCACGCGGCTCCGCGGCGAGGAGCCGGCACGCTTCCTCGAGCGTCGCAGGGCGGTGATAGGCGAACGAAGGCCTCAGGCGTCCTCCTCGGTGGCCCTTCGCGGCAAGTCTAGCACCGCCCATCTGAGGGTACGTCTCACGCTCGACGCGGCAGGCCACTCGTGCACGATCCCGAGAACCTCAGGCGAGTCGACGTCTACCGAAACGTCCTGAGCGCGACTACGCGTCGAAAGGGCCATTCAGGCGACGACCCGCCGCTGCCGCAGGGCGGCGATCCGCTCGGCCGAATACCCCAGGAGTTCCCGGAGCACCGGCTCGGTGTCCTCGCCCAGCGCGCGCGGCGGGACAGGGCGGAACGGCGAGGCGCCTTCTGCCTTCACGGGCGTGCCAAGTGTCCGGAGCGTCCCGAGCGTCGGGTGCTCGAGGTCCACCACCATCTCGCGGAGCAGCACCTGCGGATCGCTGACGACCTGGTCCACCGAGTTGATCGGCGCGACGGGCACGCCTTCCCGCTGGAGGCGGGCGAGCCACTCGGCGGTCGTGCGCGCCGCGAAGATCGCCTCGAGCATCGGGACGAGCTCGGACCGGCCCTCCACGCGCTTCGGGTTCGAGTCGAACCGCGCGTCGGTTTCGAGCTCCGGGCGCTCGATCGCCCGACAGAAGCCGGCCCAGAACTTCTCCGCGAAGACCGCGACCACGACGTGGCCGTCCCGCGTGGGAAAGGCCTGGTAGGGCACGACCGACGCGTGCCCGGAGCCGACGCGGCCCGGCACGCGCCCGTCCGCCCAGAAGTACTGGGCGATGTACGTCAGGAGCGACACCTGGCAGTCGAGCAGCGAGAGGTCGAAGTGAGCGCCCTCGCCGGTCTGCGCGCGCCGGAAGAGGGCGCTCGCGACGGCCAGCGCGCCGAACATGCCGCCCGCCAGATCGCCCATCGGCAGGCCCATCCTCGCGGGCGCGCGGCCGGCCTCGCCGGTGAGGCTCATCGCGCCGCCCATCGCCTGGAGCGCGAGGTCGAACGCGGGCCATTCCCGGTATGGCCCGTCCTGGCCGAAGGCCGAGATCGAGCAGACCACGAGTCGAGGGTTCAGCTCCCGGAGCGTCGCCGGCGCGCAGCCCAGCCGGGCCATCACGCCCGGCCGGAAGTTCTCCCACACGACGTCCGACACCCGGCAGAGGTCGTGGAGCACATTGCGGCCCTCGGGGGTCTCGAGATCCAGCGCGATGCTCCTCTTGTTCCGGTTGATCGACAGGAAGTACGCGCTTTCGCGGTCGGGGCCCAGGAACGGCGGGCCCATCGCGCGCATCGGGTCGCCGCCACGCGGGTCCTCGATCTTGATGACCTCGGCCCCGAGGTCGGCCAGGAGCATCGAGCCATAGGGCCCGGCCAGCATCCGCGACAGGTCGAGCACGCGGACGCCCTCGAGCAGCCTCACCGCGCGCCGGCTCTCATCGCCGCCGGGCCAGGACGTCGTAGGACGGCTGTCCCGTCTGGAACGACACGCCGAGGCCGTCGTAGAGGTCGGTGACGACGATCACGTCGAAGCCTTGGCGCCGGAGCGCGGCCTCGATCTCCTCCACCGAGTAGAGCCGCATGACGTGCCGCTCGTGCGCCACGTGGTCCGGCGTCTCGAGCGTGAGGTCGACCGAGAGCATGCGGGCCGCCTCGTCGAACCGCCCCCGGCTGTCGGCCGTGATGCGTCCGTCGCTGACCGCGCGGGAGTTCCGGAACGTGTACCGGAGCCGGCCCGCCGGCGTGATGAAGTCGAAGAGAAAGAGACCACCCGGGCGGAGGCGCGCCGCGAGCTGGCCGAGGAACGGGTCCAGCCCCCCTTCCTGCGCACCCACGTACGCGACGACATCGTCGATGGCTGTGGCCAGATCGAACACCGGCTCCGAACGGAGGCAGTCGAGTGTCCCGCAAACCCGGACGAGGCGGCCACCCGTGCCGCCGAGCCGCGCCCGGACGAGCATCTGGTGGAGCACGTCGACACACACCGACCGGAATCCCGCGCGGGCCCAGTACCGGCTGTACCGGCAGGTGCCCGCGCCCACGTCGAGGTGGCGACCGCCCGCGAGGCCCGCGGAGGCCACGAGCGCCGAGGAGCTGACGAACCAGCGCCGGATCCCGCGAGGCTCGAACAGCTGAGCGAAATAGGGCGCCAGCGTCGCATAGGGCCGTTCCGGGCGCTCGCTCTCGACGGCAACGGGCGCGGATGGCGTCGCCGACGCTCGGGCGGAGGCCGGCCGCGAGCTCACGCCCTGCGTCCGGAGACGGTCAGGACGACCTGGGCGCAGACGAAGCGGCCGGCGCGGGCCGCCTCGACCAGGCTCTCGACCCATCGCGCGGCGTCCGCGCGCGTGACCGCCCCCGCCGCCGCGGCGCGGTCGGCCTTGTCGCGGAGCTTCAGCACCTCCTCGTCGTACTCGGTCGAGACGGCCGCGTAGGGCGTGACCGCGACCGGCGTGAGGCCCGCATCCAGGAACAGCCCGGGGAGCTTCCGTCCCACCCGGCCGCACTCCATGCGATCGGCGTGGTGCTGGAGAATCTGGTGCGTGAGCTCCTGGTCGACGGCCTCCACGACCAGGCTGTCGTAGTCGGTGTCGCTCACCGCGATCCGGCCGCCCGCTCGCGTCACGCGCGCCATCTCCGCCAGTGCCTTCGCCGGATCCACCAGGTGGTGAAAGACGCGATCGGCCCGGCAGGCATCGAACGTCGCGTCCTCGAACGGCAGCGCGTAGGCGTCGCCGACGCGGAAGTCCACCGGCCGCGGCAGCCCCAGGGTCTGGGCGCTGGCGTCGCGGATCTTGTCCTCGCTCGCGTCGATGCCGACCACCGACACTCCACGCACCAGGCCGGCGATGGCACGGACGTCCTCGCCGAGGCCGCACCCCACGTCGAGGACCTGGTCGCCCTCGGCCAGGAGGAGCAGCTCGAAGCTCCGCGTCTTGTAGCCGAGCCAGGTGGCCGCCGCGGTTCCCACGCTCAGAAGGCCGTCGGCTCCTTGTGCTCGCCCCACACGTCACGGAGCGCGCCGGCCATCTCGCCCAGCGTGGCATAGGCCCGCACCGCCTCCAGGATCGGCGGCATGAGGTTGTCGCGGCCGCGGGCGGCGTTCCGGAGGCGCGCCAGCGCCGCGTCCACCGGTCCCCGCTCCCGCTCCCGGCGAAGGCGCTGGAGCCGCGCGATCTGCGCCTCGGCGACCCGGGTGTCGAACGCGTAGAGCTCGATGGCGTCCGAGGCCTCGCGCGCGGCGTCCGGCGCCACGTGGCGGTTCACCCCGACCTTCGGATACTCGCCGGAGACCATCATCTGCTCGAACCGGTACGCCTGGCGCGCGACCTCCGCCTGGATGGCGCCCGACTTGACCCCCTCGACGATCCCGCCCATCCGCTCGACGCGCTCCATCTCCGTCTGGATCCGCGCTTCCATCTCGTTGGTGAGGGCCTCGACGAAGTAGGACCCGGCCAGCGGATCGACCGTGTCGGCAATGCCCGTCTCCTCCGCGCAGATCTGCATCGTGCGGAGGGCGATGAGCTGCGCCTTGGGGGACGGGATGGTGTAGGCCTCGTCGTACGTCGGGAGCGCGCTCGTCTGGCACCCGGACAGCGCCGCCGCGAGGCTGTAGTACGCGCCGCGCACGATGTTGTTCTCGGGCTCCTGCACGGTGAAGCCCGAGCCGCCGCCGCCGATCAGGGACCGGAACATCATGGACCGGGGGTTCTGGGCGCCGAAGCGCTCCTTCATCATGCGGGCGTACATCCGGCGACCCGCCCGGAACTTCGCGACCTCCTCGAACAGGCGCCCCCAGCACGTGAAGTTGAACGACAGACGCGGCGCGAACTCGTCGACGGGGAGGCCGCGCTTGACCAGGAGGTCCGTGTACGCGGCGACGATCAAGAGGCCGTACGCCATCTCCTGGGCCGGCGTGCAGCCGGCCTCGCGGATGTGGTACCCGCAGACCGAGATCGGGTTGACCTTCGGCGCGTGCCGCGCGCAGAACTCGGCGATGTCGCACACCAGGCGCAGCGAGGGTTCCACCGGATAGACCCACGTCCCCCGGGCGACGAACTCCTTGAGGATGTCGTTCTGCGGCGTGGTGACCACCCGGTCCCACGCGACCCCCTGCTTTTCCGCCACCACGAGGAACATCGCCTGGATGAATGCGGCCATCGAGTTGATGGTGAACGAGATGGAAACCCGGTCAGCCGCGATGCCGTCGAACGCCTCCTCCATGTCGAGGAGCGAGTCGATCGCCATCCCGACCCGTCCCACCTCGCCCTCGGCCCGCGGGTCGTCCGAATCGAGCCCCAGCTGGGTCGGCAGGTCGAAGGCGACGTTGAGCGCGTCCTGTCCATGGGCCATGAGGTACTTGAAGCGCGCATTCGTCTCGGCCGGCGTGCCGAAGCCGATGTACTGCCGCATCGTCCAGACGCGCGAGCGGTACATGTGGGGATGGATCCCGCGGGTGAACGGGTACTCGCCCGGATCCCCGAGGTCCCGGCGGTAGTCGAGCCCGGCCACGTCGGCGGGTCCATAGACCGGCTTCACCTCGATCCCATCGAGGTACGTCGCGTCCCGGAGCTTCCGATCCCCTCGCGGCTCCGCCATCGTCCTTGCCCCTTCCCTACTCGTCTGTGCGCCGGAACGACCGGAAGTACGACACGATCTCGGGCAGCGGCGTGCCCATTGGGAAGACGGCCTGCACCCCCATCGCCCGCAGCGCCTCCGCATCACGCGCGGGAATGGTCCCTCCGACGACGACCGCGACGTCGCCGGCGTCGGCAGCCCTGAGACGCTCGAGGAGCCGGCCGGACAGCGTCAGATGGGCGCCCGAGAGCACCGACAGGCCGATGACGTCCACGTCCTCCTGGACGGCCTCGGCCACCAGCTCGTCGGGCGTTCGCTTCAGTCCCGAGTACACGACCTCGATCCCCGCGTCGCGGAGCGCGTGCGCCACCACCTTCGCACCGCGGTCGTGCCCGTCCAGACCCGGCTTCGCGATCAGGACCTTGAGAGGTCGGTCGCTCACGGCGAGACGGGGGTGAAGGCCGGCAGGTAGCGCGGGCGCCCGTCCGGATCGTCCTCGACCCGGCGCGGCGAGAGCCGCACGCGAGCGCCGATTCTGAGCGCGCCGGGATCCGAGACCCCCACCAGCGGCGCGAACACTCGGAGCGCCTGAACGTCGATCATCGCGAAGACGAGCGGCTTCTGGAAGCCCGCGGGCACCCCTGTCTCCTGGACGCTGAAACCCCGGATCTGGCCCTCGGCAGGCAGGTCCACCCAGTCGAACTCGTCGGACGTGCACGCGGGACAGAAGCCACGCGGCGGCCAGTCCGTCCGGCCGCAGCTCCGGCACCGGGTCGTGGTGAGACGGCCTTCCGCGAGATGCGCGTAGAAGGCATGGAGCTTGTTGTGCTCCGGCGATTCGAGCGGCAGGGGGTCCACCGCCCGGGCGTACGGGAGCCGGGATGGGGCGCCGGGCAGCGCGGTGGGCTCCGTCATGGGATCAGCTCTCCCACGCGGCAGTCTATCATCGCCGGCGCGGGCGCCGGGCGGGCGCAGCGTGCGATCAGCGGGTGGACAGGCCTCGGACAAAGGCTTCCTGCGCCGGCTCCTGCATCGCGGTCGACCGGTAGATCCGGCGGAGCTCCGTCACGGGATCGAGCACCAGCCCCTGGGCTTTCAGGATCGACGCGAGCACCACCGCGGTTCGTCCGAGGCCCGCGTTGCAGTGGACGAGGATGCCCTCACCGCCGGCGAGGCGCTGCCCGACGTCGCGGAGCACCCGCATGAAGCCGGGGGCTTCGCGCGGCACTCCGAAGTCCACGATGGGGTACCGCTCGAGCTCGATCCCCTCGCGAGCGAGCGTCTCGAACAGGCCGGGCGCGCGCCGCGGCACCTCCCAGTCCTCGATGAGGCTCAGCACGTAGGAGACGCCAGCCTCCCTCCACGCTCGGACGCCGGCCTCTACCGCGGTGGCCTGGGGCGGCTCGTCGGGATAGCTGGGTCGACCCGCGCCCCAGAGACGCGATCGAGGCGGGAGGACGGGATGGACGAGCTGAAGCGGCTGTCCGACGGGGGGAATCAGGTCGTTCACCAGCGGGGAGTATACCAGCGGGGCCCAGAATAGGCCGGCCGGGGGGTCGCGCGACCCGGCCGGCCCACCGCCCCCTCCCCTCACGGTCGGACGCGCGCGAACCGACCGTCATGCGTTACACTGGGGCGACTGTGACGACCAGCTCGAACCGAGACGGCAGCCGAAGGAAGACGCGAAGTAGCGCTTCCCGTCCCGCCTCGAGCAAGAAGACCCGCCGCAAGACCGCGGAGCGCCCCCGGCGCGTGGCCGCGGTGGTGGAGCCGGCGCCCGAGCCCGTCGCGCCCGAGCTGCCCGCCGTCGCCGTCGACGAGCCCGAGCCGTACCCCTTCCCCCTTCCCGTCTCCTCGGTCGAGACCGCGTTCGCCGCCCGCATGCCGGCGCCCGAGCCCGAGCGCCCACGGCCTCCGGGCCGGCGCGCGATCTTCCTCGACGTCGAGAACACGAGCCGCGCCCAGCATCTCGCCCACGTCATCGACCACCTGGGAGTCGATCCCTGGGATCGCCGGACCGAGCTGGTGGCGGTCGCGAACTGGCGAGTAGTCGGTCATGAAGCGGCCCGCCTGCTCGCGGCGCGCGGCGCGCACCTCGTGCACAGCGCTCCGTCCACGGGCGTCCGCGACTGGAGCGACCTGCGCATCGCGGTCGCGGCCGGGATCTGGCTGGCGGCCGCCCGCCCCGGGGACGTCATCGAGGTCGTGTCGGACGATCGCGCGTTCGACGCGGTCGGAGACGTCGCCGCCAGCCTCGGGATCGAGTTCCGCCGTCTGTCCTACCGCCGCATCAAGGAGGGCTCGGCGGACACGGCCGTGGAGACGGAAACCGGGCCGCCGGCCGAGAGCGCCGCGGGCTCGCGCCGCCGGCGCCGTCGCCGTGGTCGCGGTCCCGGCGGACCGCCCCCATCCGGTGACCGTCGGCACGTCGAGTCCCGCGAGGCGCCGAGGCACGCGCCCCAGGGTGGCCAGCGCGGCGGGCGGACAGGAGGCGTGCGAGGGCGGCCGGCACCCGCGCACCACGCCGCGCGGCCGCACCCGGAACCGGCCCAGACCACCGCGCCCCACGACGAGCTGGTCTCGGTGGTGCGCGGGCTTGTCGAGGCGTCGCCCCGGCGCGCGGTCAGCATCGACTCGTTGGCGAACGCGCTCAAGTCCAGGGGATTCCAGCGGTCGCCCGGATCGCCCCGCCTCGTCACGCGACTCCGCCGAATCCGTGAGATCGTCGTGAGCCAGTCCGGGACGATCACGCTCGCGGACGATGCCCCGCCGATCGAGAGCCAGCCGCGACTCGAGGTCGCGCCGCCGGTGGAGAGCGAGCCGACGCGGATGGAGGTAGAGCCGACAGCGGCGCGGGCGCCGATCGACGAGGCCGACGACGAGGACCGCCAGCCGGACTTCCTCCACCACCCCGACCAGGAGATCGAGCTGCCGGAGGTGGACGGCAACCGCGCGGAGCCGCTGTCCACGCAGCAACAGCCGCAGCCCGCGCGTAGCGGCGGTCGCCGGCGGCGCCGCCGACGCTGGCGCGGCGGGCCGCGTCAGCCGGCGGCGGGCCGCCCTCAGTCCTGACGCATCCTCGGCTGATTCGCGCCCGGCTCCCCGGAGGCAAGAGCACGGGGCGGCTGAACCCGCCGCCCCGTGCTCCACTCGATGCCGCCTCCCCTGGTGGGACTACTGGGTCGGCGGATAGCCTGAGGCCCGGCTGGACCGCTGCTGGGCCTTCTTCTGGGTCACCTCGATGGAGCGTGCGAGGTTCTTCCCGTCACGGACCTCGTACGACGCTCGGACCTTGTCTCCCTGCTGGATGTCGGTGAGCTTGGAGGGCTGACCCTGCACCAGGATCTGGGTATCATCGGCCACCTGCACGGTCGCGCCCAGTAGGCCGAACAGGCCCGTGGAGACTCCCACGGTCCGCCCCAGCGGATCGACCTTGCTCACCGTCCCCTCGACCTGCTTGTCCTTCTGGACCTCGGGCGTTGCCGTGGCAGCCGGCGGCGCGGGTCGCGGCGCGCTCGGCTGTACCTGCGCCTGAGCCACTACCGTCCCGAGCATCACCAGTCCTGCCAGCATCGCCACGGTTGCGGTCACGGTGCCTCGCATCAACAGCCTCCTTCGGCGCCACGCCATGATTCTTCAAGGGCACGGCGCCGTGGACGAACAGGTTCAATCGGCATGCCAGGGACGAGACGGTTGCTCCGACAGCGTGACGACCCGGCCAGCCGCCGCCGGGGCGGTCAGCGAGGGTGGCAGAGCCTGCGCGCATGACACCGCGCGGAGCGACGAGAGGTCGCCGGACATGCTGACGCGCTGATGTCAGAGCGTCAGATGAGGGCGCCGGACCCTAGCCGGGATCGCGACCGTACAACATGACGACGTGCTCGCCCATCCCCGAGTTGTTGTGGGTGAGAGCAAGGCGCGCCCCGGAGACCTGGCGCGCGCCGGCCTCGTCGCGAAGCTGCCAGAAGGCCTCGCTGGCCTGCGCGATGCCGGTGGCGCCCAGCGGGTGGCCGCAGCCGATGAGCCCGCCGCGCGGGTTGACCACGACCTTTCCGCCGTAGTCGGACAACCCCTTCTCGACGAACCGACCGCCCTCGCCCTTCGCGCAGAACCCGAGCTCCTCGTACGCGATGATCTCGGCGATGGCGAAGCAGTCGTGGACCTCCGCGACGTCGACGTCGTCGGGGCCGGCGCCGGCCATGCCGTACGCCTGCTCCGCCGCCCGTCGCATGGCCGGCCAGCTCGCGTAGTCGTCCGGCAGCGAGGAGAGCGTGAACCCGTCGAGCGCCTGGCCGGTGCCCCGGATCCACACGGGCCGGTCCGTCAGGTCGCGGGCGCGCTCCTCGCTGGCGACGATGACGGCGGCGGCCCCGTCGGTGATCGGGGAGCACATGAAGAGGCGAAACGGGGTCGCGATCATGCGGGAGCACAGAACCTGGTCGAGCGTCGCCCCCTTCTGGAAGTGCGCGTAGGGGTTCTTGGCCGCGTGGTTGTGGTTCTTCACGCTGACCATGGCCATCTGCTCCTCGGTGGTCCCGTGGCGCGCCATGTGGGCCTGGGCCGCCAGCGCGAAGCACGGGGGCGCGGTGAGGCCGTGGGCCGCCTCCCACTCGCGATCCACACCCGTGCCCATGTTGAGGAGGGCCTCGTCCGCCGTCGGCACGTTCAGCTTCTCGACGCCGAGAACCATGACCAGGTCCGCGAGGCCGGCCGCGATGAAGGCGTACGCGTATCGGAGCCCGACAGTGCCCGAGGCGCACATGTGCTCGGTCCGGGCCGAGAGTCGGCTGGGCTTGATGCCGAGAGCCTCGGCGGCCATCGACGAGATGTGGCTCTGAAACACCGTGCGCTCGGGCATCACCGACCCCACCACGATGCCTTCGAGATCGGCGGGCCGAAGGCCGGGCACCGAGTCGAAGCAGGCCTTGCCTGCTTCCCAGATCAGGTCGCGGTACGTCGCCTTCCGCACGCCGAAGCGCGTCATGCCGGCTCCGACCAGGGCCACTCGCCGCATTCCCCGATGCTCCTTTCGGGCGCCGCCTCCGGCGCTCCGCTCCACCTTACCGCAGGGCGGCGTCTGGCCGCGAGAGGCGGCCCTTCACCTTTCGTTGTCGGGCAAATCCCCGCCAGAATCGAGCCTCGGGAGCGTGCTAACATCCGCGGCCCAGGCTCGTCATGCCCAAGCCGATGTCCCACGCCGTCGACACTTCCTCCATCCCAGAGACACCGGCTGCCCTCGGCCGTCTCCGGGCATGGGGGCTGTCGCGACGGGACCCGCGAGCGCTCGGTCGACTTCTCAGCGTCTTGCTGCTGACACGACTCCTGCTCTACGTGACCGGAGCCATCGCGGTCCGGATGGCGCCGTCCAACTCGTGGGCGCAGGTCGCGGCGTCCCTGGGCAAGAACTTCTCGCTGGTTCCCTGGACAGGCTGGGACGGCGGCTGGTACCTCTCGATCGCGCAACGCGGCTACTGGTTCGACCCGAGCGGTCCGTCCAGCGTCGCGTTCTTCCCTCTCTTTCCCCTGCTGATCGCAGGGGTGGCCGCGCTCACGCGCAACTACGTCGTGGCCGGGCTGCTCGTCGCGAACCTGGCGGCGCTCGGCGCCGTGCTGGTGCTCTGGCGCTGGGTGCGCAGGGAGGCGGGATCTGCCGCCGCCGAGCGCGCCGCGGTGTGGCTCATGGTCTATCCCTTCTCCTTCTTCCTTCACTCGATCTACGCGGAGTCACTCTTCTTCCTGCTGACGACGCTCTGCCTCGACGCCTGCGCACGCCAGAGGCGGCTGGCGGCGGGGTTCTGGGGCGCTCTCGCGGCCGCCGCGCGTCCGATGGGCGTCCTGCTCACGCCCGCGCTGGCGTGGGGGCTCTGGAGGGACTACCGGGCCGGCCGCCGTCCCGGTCCGTGCGACGTCGTCGCGGCTCTGCTCCCCGCACTCGGACTCGGAACCTACATGGCGTACCTGTGGGTCGCGTTCGACGATCCCCTCGCGATCATCACGGCTCACTCCGTTGGCTGGCGTGTCCAGTTCCACTGGGTGATCGCGCGATACTGGACCGAGACCTACTGGGTCCTGACCCGCCTGGTCCGGGTGCATACGTACCCGCACCTCCTGGAGACCGTGAGGATCGTGCTGCCCGTCGTGTTCGTCGCACTCACGGTGCAGGTGTTTCGCCGGCTCGGCGCGGAGGCAGGAATCTACTCGGGCTTGACGGTGGCCGTCGTGCTGTTCTTCGCCCTTGACAGCGCGGGGCGGGAGTTTCTCGCGGTGACGCCGGCCTTCGCCGTGATGGGGATCATCGGGTCCCGAAGCCTGCTCGGCGAATCGCTCCGCTTCTTCTGCCTGGGCCTCCTCCTCCTCTTCGTCTTCGCCTTCGCGTCCGGACGCTTCGTCGGCTGACGCGGGCGCCGAGTCGGCACGCAGGCCCGCCCCCGGGCCAGAGCGATCAGCCCCGCGAGGCCCCCGCGCCGCCGGCGAGGTACCAGGCGGCGATGTGGTGGAGCTGGCAGAAGCTCCCGTCCCGGATGAGGTCGGCGATACGGTCCGGAGGGACGTACTCCACCGTCACGCCGGGCTCCGGCACGAAGTCCGGAAGCGGGTCTGATGCCTCGACCCGGAAGATGTGCTCGGTGAGCTCGAGGCGCCCGACGTCCGGCCGGAGCCCGCCCAGGTATGTGACGCGCTCCGCGTGAAGGCCCGTCTCTTCACGGAGCTCCCTCCGGCACGCGGTCTCAGGATCCTCGCCGGGATCGACCAGCCCCGAGGGTAGCTCCCAGGTGTAGCGCTCGACACCCGGGCGGTACTGCCGGACGACCGCGATGCGCCCGCCGGGCGTCCACGCCACGGCGGTCACCCAGTCGCAGCCGCCGAAGGAGTGGTAGGTGTCCGGCGCCCGGCCCGGGGCGAACTCGACGTCTCTCTCGATGAGCGTGGTCCACGGCGACAGCCGCCGCTCTCGCCGGGCGACGATGCGGGCACGCTCGCCCCACCAGGTCTCGAGGAACCGCGCGGTCGGCTCGTGGCCGGCCGCCCGTGCGAGATCGGCGGCCGTCCGGCCCTCCGCGGTCCTCGTCGACGTCTCGGCCCCGCGCAGGAGGAGCCGGGTCACGAGCGGCAGCTCCCCTCGACCCGCCGCGAGATGAAGCGGCGTGAAGTCCCCACCGGCCGAGGCGTTCACCTCGGCGCCCGCATCCAGCAAGGCGTCGATGACGTCCACGCCGGCGGTGCCCGCCAGGCCCGCGTGGAGCGGCGTGTTGGCGAGCGTGTTCCGGGAGCGGGCGCGCGGGTCCGCGCCGCGTGCCAGCAGGAGGCTCACGGCAGGCGCCTGGCCGAAGTGGGCGGCAAGGTGGAGCGGGGTCCAGCCGTCCCGGGCGTGCGCGGAGACGGCCCGCGCGTCGGACGCGAGCAGCGCGGCGAGACGGGTGACGTCCCCCGCGGCCGCGGCCTCGAACACGTCCAGGACGGCACCGCGGGCACGGAGCAGCCCGAGCACGGCTGGCTGGCGGTGATAACACGCCACGATCGCGGGGGTGGGCTCGCCCACGGTGCCGCGGGCGAGCCCGGAGTCCTGGTCCAGGAGCCCTGCGACGCGGGCGAGATCACCGGCCCGGATCGCTTCCAGGAGGGTATCGGACGATCCGCGGCTCGCCGGCGCCGGCGAGCTTCCGGTCGATCGACTCGGCATCGCGGCCGTCAGACGCCGACGGACATGCCGCCGTCCACGAAGACGACCTGCCCCGTGATGTACGCGGCATCGTCCGAGGCCAGGAACGCATGCACGGCGGCGATCTCGTCGGGGCGAGCGATGCGTCCGATCGGAACGCGGGCAACGATCTTTTCGCGAATCGCCTCGGGCACTCCGGCCAGCATGCGAGTCATGACCGGCCCGGGCGCGACGCAGTTGACCGTGATCCCGTACTTCGCGTACTCGAGCGCGAGGGTGCGGGTCAGGCCGATGACGCCCGCCTTCGAGGCCGCGTAGTTGGCCTGGCCGATGTTGCCGAGCGACCCGATCGAGGACGTGTTGACGACGCGGCCCCAGCCGCGCTCCCGCATCCGGGTCAGCGCAGCCTGGGCGCAGAGGAAGGTGCCCTTCAGATTGACCGAGAGGACCTGGTCCCACTGCTCCTCGGTCATCTTGTGGCTCATCGCGTCGCGGTTGATCCCGGCGTTGTTGATGAGCACGTCCAGCCGGCCGAACTCCCCGACGACGTGATGCATCATGGCCTCGACGTCGGCGCGCTTCGTCACGTCGCCGGCGATGGCCAGGGCGCGCGCGCCCTCGTTCTGGAGCTCCGTCACCACCGACCGCGCCTGCTCCACGTCGACGTCGTTGGCGGCCACGATCGCGCCCTCGCGCGCGAACCGGCGGGCCGTCGCTTCCCCGATCCCGTTCCCGGCCCCCGTGACCAGCGCCACCTTCCCTTCGAGCCGCATTCCCCCTCCGATGCCCCCGGTCAGTCCCCGGCGCGGGCGACCGCGACGAGCCGGGCCGCGTCGAGTCCGTAGGGACCGCCGTCCAGCCCTCCGTGGAGAGACACCGTCGCGAATCCGGCCTCGCGCAGCCGATCCCGGAGCTCCGACCCCGAGTACATCCTCAGGCGGAACCGCGCCGCACGCACCCGATCGCCCTGAATCAGCAGCCACTGGTTTTCGATCGCCGTCCAGTCCTCCACGATCTGGCAGCGCTCGACCAGCACGGCGCCGCCGGCGAGCGTTCGCGATCGCGTCGGCTGGAAGACTCGCGCGAGATTCTCCTTGCCCATCAAGTCCATCACCAGGACGCCGCCCGGCCGGAGGCTCTGGCGCACGTTGCCCAAGACCAGGAGGTCGTCCTCCGGCGCTGCGAAGTACCCGAATGACGTGAAGAGCGACAGCGCGAGGTCGTAGGCGGCGGGCCGCCGGAACTCACGCATGTCCGCCTGCACCCACTCGACCTCCACCGCGGCGAGACTCGCTCGCTCGCGCGCCCGGTCGAGGAGCAGCGCGGTACGGTCCACCCCCGTGACCTGGACCCCGCGCTGTGCGAGCGGAACGGCGTGCCGGCCCGGGCCGCAGCAGAGATCGAGGGCCGCCTTCCCCGCGGGTGCCGCGATTCCCGCCAGCGCGAGCGCTTGCGCGACCTCGTCCGCGCCCAGGCGGAGCCGCTCCTCGGCGAACATGAACGGGTAGAAGTCCCTCCAGAGCGCTTCGTCCTCGAACCATTCGCCCATGGCGGTCCGTCGCGGCTGGCTCAGCAGGTCCCGGCCGGAATCGATCGGGTCACGCCGCTCAGCGCCGCCGCGCCATGAGGGTGGTCCACTCGGCCTGGCAGACCGTCTCCCCTCGCTGGTTCCGCACGGCCATGTCCAGGACCAGCACGCCCCGGTCGGGCTTCGAGGAGGCGCGCGTCTCCCGCACGGTCAAGACCGTGTGGATCGTGTCGCCGAGCCGCACCGGCGCCGTCCACCGGATCTTGTCCATCCCGAGAAGCGCGAGTGTCGTCCCCTCGAAGATCCCCAGCTGGTTGGCCTCGCCGGTGGCCACCGCGAGGACGAGCATGCCATGGGCGATCCGGCCCTTCATCGCGCTCTGCCGCGCCGACTCCTCGTCGGTGTGCAGCGGGTTGAAGTCCCCGGAGAGCCCGGCGAAGGCGTCGACGGCGCCCTCGGTGACCGTGCGGGCCGCGGTGGTGAAGGCCTCGCCCGCCGTGAACTCCTCGAAGTGGCGGCCCCGCGGCGCGTAGGTCATCCGAAGCTCGGCGGGCGGTCGAGGTCGCGCCCGATGATGACGCGAAGGATCTCGCTCGTGCCGCCGCCCCACAGGAGGAACCGCGCATCCCGGAAGTACCGCTCGACTGGATACTCCGTGGCGAAGGAGTAAGACGCGAAGATGCGCGACGCCTCGTCGCAGATGCGGTTCGCGGCCTCGGACGCGAAGAGCTTGGTCATCGCCGCCTCCCGCGTCACCGGCCGCCCCTGATCGATCGCCCACGCGGCGTGGTACACGAGAAGGCTCGCCGCGTGGAGCTGGGTGAGCATGTCGACGAGCCGGAAGGTCACCGCCTGGTGCTCGCCGATCGGCTTGCCGAAGGTCACCCGCTCCTTCGAGTAGCGGAGGGCCGCCTCGTAGGCGGCCCGGCCGAGGCCGACCGAGAGGGCCCCGGTCATCACCCGGATCTCGGAGAGGATGCCGCCGACCTTCTCGACCCCGCCGGTCTCGCCGCCCAGGAGGTGCTCGGCCGGGACGAGGACGTCGTCGAGGATGATCTCCCCCGTGGCCGAGGCTCGCACGCCGAGCTTCTCGATCCGCTTGCCGAGCGTCACGCCGGGAAACTGCCGGTCGACCAGGAACAGCGCGATGTTCTTCATCCCGCGCTCCGGTGACGTCTTCGCGCAGACCGTCAGCATGTCGGCGACCGGCGCGTTCGTGACCCAGGTCTTGGTGCCCTTGAGACGCCAGCCGCCCTGCACCCGCTCGGCCCGGGTGGCGAGGTTGCCGATGTCCGAGCCGGCGTTCGGCTCCGTGAGGGCGAAGGTGGCGACCTTCTCGCCGCGGAGGGCCGGCGCCAGGTAACGCTCGCGGAGCGCGTCGCTCCCGTATTTCCACACGAAGTGCGTGCCCATGAGGCTCTGCATCGCGGCGAGGGCGGCGACCGACATCGACCCCCGCGCCAGCTCCTCGGCGAAGAGGCAATACGTCACGAAGTCCGCGTCCGCTCCCCCGTAGCTCTCGGGATAGCGAAGCGCGAGGTAGCCCTGCTCGCCGAGACGCCGGAAGAGGGCTCGCGGGAACTCTCCCGCCTCGTCGATCTCGTGGGCGACCGGCGCCACCTCGGCATCGACGAAGCGGGCGACGGCCCGGCGGAACTCCTCCTGCTCCGGGCTCAGCCGGAAGTCCATGCTGGGGCCTTATTCTCCTATTGGCGCCGGAGTCGCCGAAGAGTTTCCTCGTAAATCGTTCGGCGCGGGCCGACCGCCACCACCTCGATCACGCGCCCCGTCGCAACGCGATAGATGATCCTCACACGCCCTACTTGAAAACTGCGGACCCCGGTCAGCTCGTCGCGCAGCGCTTTGCCCGAGGCCGACTCGCCGCGGATCACGTCCAAGCCCGCCCGGACCTTGCGCTTCAGCTCTGGATGGAGCCCACGCACGAGTTCGGCGACGTCCCTCGGGACCCGAAGACGATAGAGATCCACGTCACGCGGCGTGTGCGGTTAGTGCTTGGGCAACAGCTCCTCGAGCGTGTATATCTTCCCGCCCCGCTTGAGCGCGCGCAGCCCACGGCGGATCTCGCCCATGAGCTCTCGGTCCGATCGAATCGCTTGAGTCTCCCGCCAGCTCTCATACTCATCGGGACTGACCAGCACCGCGGCCGGTCGCCCATTTCGCGTGATCACCACCTGCTCGTCGGTCTCCGACACCTGATCGACGACCCGGCTGAGCTTCGCCTTAACCTCGGCCAGCGGCAGAGTCTTCATCGGCCTCTCATGTTGGTCATGATTCTGACCAACTCTACTTCTGGTCGGCCCTGGGCGTCAAGGTCGTGGCTAGATCGTGGCTAGATCCGAGCGGCACTCAGGTGACATCCTGAGCGTACCGGCACGAGTCACTCGATCAGCTGGGTCGTGCGCGCCAGTACCGACGGCGGGATCGTGAGACCGAGGGCCTTCGCGGTCTTCAGATTGACCACGAACTGGTACCGCGTGGGCTCCTCGCAGATCCCCTCTCGG
>CAVXVV010000015.1:0-36145 GCA_963765195.1 uncultured Candidatus Rokubacteria bacterium | reverse complement strand
AGGTTCAGGTTGTGGGACACGAGCAGGACACGACGAACGCCGGGCGCGCGCGGGCGGGACCTCGGCGGAAAGCTCGGCTCGGAGCTTCCGGCCCGGGCGGCGGCGTTCCGCACGCCTCGGCGCACCGGGACACGAGGTCGCGCGGATGGCGGAGCGCGCGGCCCTCTCGCGCGATGGCGGGAATCCGGCCCAGGAGATGCCGACCGATACGGAGCCACGCCCCGAGCCGGCTCACCGAGGACCGGCGGCCGTCGTCGCCTACGGGAGCGTCCGGATGCACCCGTCGGCGCGCGTGACGAACGTCTGCTCCGGGCCCCTCGACACGGCGACCATTGTGCCACGGTCGCGGCCCGGGAGAGAGCGCCGCGGCGCGATTCATCGACGGCGTCGAGCAGGTCCCGCGACTCCGGACGTGGCTTGCCTCGCTCCGAGGAACACCCAGCCCGCGAGTCGGCCGCCGGCCGAGCCGAGAGCTATCGATCCGGGCGCTCCGTGCTCGAATGGGCGCCGGGACCGGGGAGGGAAGCCTTGGCGCCGCCGTGCGCCTCGCCCTCCAGCAGCGCGGGGATGTCCCGGTAGGCGTAGATCGTCGCGGCGTGGTTGGCGGGCAGCCCGCCGGTGTCGATCGCCGGGCCGTACACGCTGTGGACCGGGTGCCCGAGCAGGCGGAGGAGCGTGGTCTGCTCCGCGCGGTGGTGCGCGGTGTGCGCCACCCGCCTCACCATGATCCAGGCTCGGCTGTGCACCGCGTCGAAGAAGGGCACCTCCGTCTCCCACCACGCCTCGTCCTTCCGGCGCAGCGCGGCGAGCCGCTTCTCGGAATCCTCGGCGTAGCGCCGGATGAAGCCGAGCCGGGTCTCGGGGGCGGGGACCGGCGGGGCGCCGACGTCGATCCCGAACATGGTGACGAACCACTTGTCCTCGCTCATGCACTGGTGAACCATGTGCTCCCCCGGCGTGCGGTCGCGGTCGAGCCGGGGGTGAGGACGGACGGGCAGATCGGCGTCGGCGAACATGCTCCAGACGTTCAGCGTCTTGAGGCGCTCGCTCGCGTAGGTGTCGACGAGGAAGTCGTATCGCATGGCGTCCTCCAGCCCTCGCCCGCTCGGAGTCCAGCACCCGCAGGATGCCAGCTCGCGGCAGGCGGCGGGAACACGACGTCGCTGATTCCATCGTGCGAGGGACGAGTGGGCGCGTCAAGGCGCGGCGCACCGGCGCGAGGCCGAAGCGCCGGAGCGCCGCCCGGCGGCGAGCGTGGTAGCATGCGTCGCCATGCAGGATCCGACGTTCGCGAGCCTCGTCGAGCTCTCGGCTGCGCTCGAAAATCGCCGGCTCTCGCCCGTCGACCTGGTCGAGGCGCTCCTCGCGCGGATCGCTCGCCGCGATCCCGCGCTCCACGCGTTCGTGGCCGTCTACGCGGACGAGGCGCGGCTCGCGGCCGAGGGCGCGGCGCGCGCCTTCCGCTCGGGCCACCGGATCGGGCCGCTCCACGGCATTCCGATCGCTCTGAAGGACCTGGTCGACCTCGAGGGCCGGGTCACCACCGGCGGATCGAAGCCGTGGGCCGGCCGCGTCTCGCCGGTGACCGCGACCCTGGCCCGGCGCCTCGTCGAGGCGGGCATGATCGTGCTCGGCAAGACCCACACGGTCGAGTTCGCGATGGGCGGGTACGGGACCAACGCGGAGCTCGGCACCCCGTGGAATCCCTGGGACCTCCGCGTCCACCGGACGCCGGGCGGGTCGTCCAGCGGCTCGGGCGTGGCGGTCGCCGCCGGACTCGCGCCGGTGGCGGTCGGCACCGACACCGGCGGGTCGGTGCGCCTGCCTGCATCCTTCTGCGGGATCGTCGGGTTGAAGGTGACCGTCGGCCGCATCTCGACGCACGGCGTCCTGCCGCTCTCCACGACCCTCGACACGCCGGGGCCGATGACGCGCTCGGTCGAGGACGCGGCGATCCTCTTCCGCGCGCTCGAGGGCGCGGACCCCCACGATCCGCGGACGCGGCTCGAGCCGCCCGTCGATCCCATGCCGTCGCTGCGCCGCGGGGTGGTGGGTCTGCGCCTCGGCGTCCTGCCGGACTCCGAGCGTGCCGGGATCGACGCCGAGGTCCTCGACGCCTACGATCGGGCGGTCGAGGCGCTCGCGCGCCTCGACGCGCGGCTCGAGCCGGTCCGGCTACCGCGGACGTTCCAGGACTACTTCGCCGGAGTCGGCCGGATCTTCGCGCCCGAGGGCTACCACGCGGTCGGCGCGCTCGCCGAGGACTCCACGCTTCCGCTCGACCCCAACGTCCGCGCGCGCATCCTCCAGGGCCGCGGGGTGACGGCGCGCGACTACCTCGAGACGCTCCGCCAGCAGGGAGAGGACCAGCGCGCCTTCGCGGCGGCGACGGCCGAGCTCGACGCGGTCCTCACGCCGACGACCCGGACGCCCGCACTCCCGCTGGCCGGGCTGGACGAGACGATCACCCCGGCGCACTTCACCCGCATGGCGAACTACCTGGGGCTCTGCGCCCTCGCGGTGCCGAACGGGCTGACGCGGGGAGGACTGCCCACCTCGCTCCAGATCATCGGCCACCCCTTCGCGGAGGCCACCGTGCTCCGGATCGGCTGGGCCTACGAGCAGGCGACGGAGTGGCACCGGCGCCGGCCGCCCGAGGCCTGAGGGAGACGACATGCTCGACGTCCTGATCCAGGGCGGGACCGTGATCGACGGCACCGGCCGTCCGGGCCGGCGGGCCGACGTCGCCATCGCGGGGGACCGCGTCGAGGCGATCGAGCTCCTCCCCGGCGCGACGGCCGCGCGCGTGATCGACGCCACCGGCCACGCCGTCGCGCCCGGCTTCATCGACATGCACTCGCACGCCGACTTCGTGCTGCCCGGGCTGCCGACCGCGGACAGCATGGTGCATCAGGGCTTCACGCTGGTAGGTGGTCGGCAACTGCGGGGCGAGCCCCGCCCCGCTGACCCCGGCGCGCCGCCAGGACATCATCGACGCGACCGGGCTCGCCGTGCCGCCGCTCGCGTGGGACTGGACGACGTTCCGGAGCTACCTGGACGTGCTGACGCGCCAGCGCGTCTCCATCAACGTCGCGCCGCTGGTGGGGCACGGCACGGTCCGCCTCCTGGTCGTGGGCCCGGACGACGCGCGGCCGACCGCCGAGCAGCACCGGGCGATGGCCGCCGAGGTCCGGCGCGCGGTCGACGAGGGGGCTGTCGGCGTCTCGACCGGGCTGATCTACGCGCCCGGCGTGTATGCCGACACCGACGAGATCGTCGACCTGGCCCGGGCCGCCGGCGCGGGCGGCGGCTTCTACGCGAGCCACATCCGGGGCGAGAGCGACACGCTCCTGCCGGCGATCGCGGAGGCCATCGAGGTCGGGCGCCGCGCCGGCGTCCCCGTGGAGATCAGCCATCTCAAGGCCGCCGGCCGGACGAACTGGCCGAAGATGGCGCAGGCGATCGAGCTGATCGAAGCGGCGCGCGCCGAGGGCCTCGACGTGACCGCCGACATGTACCCGTACCCGGCGGGGAGCACGACGCTCGGCGCGCTCCTGGCGCCGTGGGTCCACGCGGGCGGCCGCGAGCCGCTCCTCAGGCGGCTCGACGACCCCGCTGACCGCGCGCGGATCCGGGCGGAGCTCGACGGGTCGGGGATGGCGGGCGACGCGGGCTGGGAGGGGATCGTCATCGCGGGCTGCCCCGCGCGGCCGGAGTACGAGGGCCGGACCCTCGCGCAGATCGCCGCCACGCTGGGCCTGGCGCCGGCCGAAGCGGTGATCGAGATCCTCCGCCAGGCGAAGGCCGACGTCGACATGGTCCTCTTCATGATGAGCGAGGACAACGTCGCCCTCGGCCTCCAGCGCCCGTGGGTCATGATCGGCTCGGACGGCGAGGGCCGCGCGGCCGAGGGTCCATATTCGGCGGGCAAGCCGCACCCCCGGAACTACGGCACGTGCCCGCGGTTCCTGGGGCACTACGTCCGCGAGCGGGCCGTCGTGTCGCTCCCCGAGGCGATCCGGAAGATGACGAGCCTGCCGGCGACGAAGCTCGGCCTCCGGGACCGCGGCCGGCTCGAGCCCGGCGCGGCCGCCGACGTGGTCGTCTTCGATCCCGCGACGGTCGCCGACGCGGCGACGTTCGCCGAGCCCCATCGCTACCCGCGCGGCATGCCCTGGGTGCTCGTCAACGGCGAGCCGGTGATCGCGGACGGGCGCCACACCGGGCGCCGGCCCGGCCGTATGCTCTCGCGCTGAGCGCGGCGTGCGAGAGATGACCCGCGGTCAGCGCCGCGCGGCGGGCCCGGAGTATGCTGGGCCATGCGCTCGCATCGCGACGGCCGCGCCTCGGTGGCCTCCTCGGCCGTTCCCGGAACCCGCGCATGAGCCCGACACCGATCGATCCCGGCGAGACCCGGGCGCTCGGGCGCACCCGGGTGCGTGTGACCCGCCTCGGATTCGGCGGGGCGCCCCTCGGGAACCTCTTCCGCCCGATCCCCGAGGCCGTGGCCGTGGACACGGTGCGCGCCGCCTGGGCCGCGGGCGTGCGCTACTTCGACACCGCGCCGCTCTACGGCTACGGACTGAGCGAGCAGCGCATCGGCGCGGCCCTCCGCGGCCAGCCGCGCGACGCGTTCGTCCTCTCGACCAAGGTCGGCCGGCGCCTCGTGCCGCGCCCGGCCGAGCCCGCGCCCGAGGACGCCTACGTCCACACGCCACCCCTCGTGCCCGTGTTCGACTACACGGCGGCGTCGGCGCGGGACTCCCTGGCGGCGAGCCTCGAGCGGCTCGGGCTGAGCCGGGTCGACGTGGTGCTGATCCACGACATCGGCCCGGTGACGCACGGGGCCGACGACGCCGCGCGGTATCGCGAGGCGATGGACGGGGCGTACCGGGTGCTCCACGAGCTCCGCGCGGCCGGCACCATCGGCGCGATCGGCGTCGGAGTGAACGAGTGGCAGGTCCTCGAGCGCTGCATGCGGGACGGCGACTTCGACTGCTTCCTCCTCGCCGGCCGGTACTCGCTCCTCGAGCAGACCGCGCTCGACAGCTTCCTGCCCGAGTGCGTCCGCCGCGGGATCAGCGTGATCGTGGGCGGCCCCTTCAACTCCGGGATCCTCGCCCTCGGGCCGGTGCCCGGTGCGACGTACAACTACCAGCCGGCGCCGCCCGCGATCGTCGAGCGCGTGCAGGCCCTGGAGCGCGTCGTCGAGGCGCACGGGGTGCCCCTCGCGGCAGCGGCCCTCCAGTTCCCGTTCCACCATCCCGCGGTGGCGGCGGTCATTCCCGGCGCGCGCGCGCCCTCCGAGGTCGAGCAGAACCTCGGTCTCCTCGGCTTCCCGCTGCCGGCCGCGCTCTGGCGGGACCTCAAGACCGCAGGCCTCGTCCGGCCCGACGCGCCCACCCCGGGATGACGGGGTCCCGGCCCCGGCGCGTCGACGCGCACCAGCACTTCTGGCGCCTCGCGCGGGGCGACTACGGGTGGCTGACCCCCGCGAAGGGGCCGATCTATCGGGATTTCGGGCCCGCCGATCTGACCCCGCTGCTCGCGCGCGCGGGGATCGACGCCACCGTGCTGGTCCAGGCGGCGCCGACGGTGGACGAGACGCGCTTCCTCCTCGAGCTCGCGCGGACGACGCCCGTCGTGGCGGGCGTCGTCGGCTGGGCCCCGCTCGACGCTCCTGACGCGCCCGACGTCGTCGCCGCGCTCGCCCGGACGCCTGCCTTGAAGGGGCTGCGCCCGATGCTTCACGACATCCCCGACATCGACTGGGTGCTCCGGCCCGAGGTGGCGCGCGGGCTCCGCGCGATCGCCGCGGCGGACCTCACCTTCGACGCGCTGGTACGGACGCCGCATCTCCCGAACCTCCGGCGGCTGCTCGAGCGGCACCCGGACCTCCGCGTGGTGATCGACCACGGCGCCAAGCCGGAGATCGTCCAGGGCGCGCGGGAGCCGTGGGCAACCCACATGGCCGGCCTCGCCCGCGAGACCCGCGCGTGGGTCAAGCTCTCGGGCCTGGTCACGGAGGACGGGGCGGAGTGGTCGGTCGAGCGGCTCCGGCCCTACGTCGATCACCTGCTGGAGTGCTTCGGCGCCCGAGCGCATGATCTTCGGGAGCGACTGGCCGGTGGTGACCCTTCGCGCCTCCTACGCGGAGTGGGTTGCCGCCGCCGACGCGCTCCTCGCCGGGCTCGAGCGGGGCGACCGCGACCGCGTCCTCGGCCTCAACGCGATCGCCTGCTATCGGCTCGACCGGAGCGTCGCGTGACGGGGGCGGGGCCGGGGCGCCGCCTCGCGGGGAAGTCGGCGCTCGTGACCGGAGCCGGGCGCCGGCGCGGGCTCGGCTTCGCGATCGCGGCGCGCCTCGCGGCGGAGGGCGCGCGCGTCGTGCTTGCGGACCTCGCCGAGCGGGCGGGCGAGCTCGAGGATGGCGCGGCCCGGATCCGCGCGCAGGGCGGGGAGGCCGTGGGTCTCTGCGCGGACATCACCTCGGAGCCGGAGGTCGACGCGCTCTTCGCGCGGGCCGTCGAGGCGGCCGGCCGGCTCGACGTGGTGGTCAACAACGCCGGCGTCATCGTCGCGAAGCTCATCGTCGGAAGGCCACAACTGCCAACCTCGAGCTGAAGAAGCTCGGCTGCGCGGTCACCGAGACCACGACCGACATGCTGAAGGGGCCGAGTGACTGCCGGAGCCAGTACCGTCTGCGGGTGCAGCTGGCCGACGCCGTGGCGTTCCTCCTGACGCACCGCGGGTCGGTGAAGCTGGTCACGATCGACATCGGCGCCAACGATCTCGAGATCTGCGGCAACATCGAGACAGGGATTGACCCCGTTTGCGTGCAGGACGCGTTCAGCGACGTCGGCGCGAACCTGCCCAAGATCCTCAAGGCTCTCCGGCTGGCGGCGGGGCCGAACGTCCCGATCGTCGGCATGAACTACTACAACCCGTTTCTGGCCGCCTGGCTGGTAGGAGCGACTGAGCTCGCCGAGCAGTCCAACCAGCTCGTGGCGGCCTACAACGGGCTCCTCGGCTCCATCTACCAGGTGTTCCACATGCCGGTGGCTGACGTCGCCACGGCGTTCGACACCGCGAACTTCGAGCTCGTGCCAGCGCCGTCCCCGCCGTTTCCGCCCATGGTGCCCCAGAACGTCCTGAACGTGTGCGCCCTCACGTACATGTGCGCGCTCGGGAACATCCACGCCACCACCGACGGCTATGGAGTGATCACCCAGGCATTCCTCGAAGTCCTTCCGTAGTCGAGGTGCCCTTCGGGGATCCGAGAGAGGCGGCGGCCGGTACGGCGCCGCCTCTCGATTTCCCAGCCGTGGGGCCGATCGGGCGGCTGCCTTGGGATCGCCGGGCGATCGTACTACTCTGTCCGGCAGACCGGCCATGGCTTCCCCTCGTCACGTCATTGTCTGCGGCGCCGGCGTCATGGGCGCCGCGGTCGCCTACTACCTTGCGCGCCGCGGCGTGACGGTCACGGTGGTGGAGCGCACCGGCGTGGCGTGCGCGGCGTCGGGCAAGTCCGGCGGCTTCCTGGCCCTCGACTGGTGCGACGGCTCGCCGGTCGGCCCGCTGGCGCGCCTGAGCTTCGCGCTCCACGCCGGGCTCCGAAGGAGCTCGGCGCCGACTATGGGTACCGCCGCATGGACACCTACATGCTCGCGGCGCGCGAGCAGGGCAGGGTACCAGGCGGCCATCGCATTCCTTCGGCGCCTGGCTGGATCGACGGGCCGGCCGTCGTCGCCGAGAGGCTCGGCTCGACGGAGACGACGGCGCAGGTCCACCCCGCGCGCTTCACGACCGCGCTCGTGGACGCGGCGCGCGCCCGCGGCGCCGAGCTCCGCATGGGCGTGGTCGAGCGCGTGACGCCGCAGGACCAGGGCGGCGCGAGCGTGACCGTGGACGGCGAGACGCTCGCGGCCGACGCGATCGTGCTCGCGATGGGGCCGTGGACGGGCCGCGTCCGCGGGGTCGCGCTGCCGCGCATCCACGGGCTCAAGGGCTACAGCGTGACGCTCGCCGCGCCGGATGTGCCGGCGCACGCGCTCTTCATGGACTACCGCCTGGCCGACGGCCGCGCGCTCGAGCCCGAGATCATGCCGCGGCCCGACGGCACCGTCTACGTCTGCGGCATGGCCGATCTCCAGCCCCTGCCGGACTCGGCGGAGGGCGTCGAGGTCAGCGAGGCGGGGTGCGCCGTGCTGGCGGGCGCGGCCGGGCGCGTGTCGGCCGCGCTGGCGGCGGCGCCGATCGAGCGCCGGCAGGCCTGCTACCGCCCCGTGACCGACGACGGCGTGCCCCTGATCGGCCGCGTGCCCGGCGCGCCGGGCGTCTACATCGCGACCGGCCACGGCCCGTGGGGGATGCTGAACGCCCCGGGCACCGGGCTCGCGCTGGCCGAGCTCATCGTGGACGGCGCTGCCCGATCGCTCGATTTCGACGCCTTCGACCCGGCACGGCTCCGCAGCGCCGGCCGGATCGCAAGAGGAGGCCCGCATGCCTGAGCCGCGCGCGTTCAATCCGAGCAATCCCGGCTTCTTCGGGCCGATCGCCAGCGTGGCCCTCCGCCACGGCGACACCGTCTACACCTCGGGCCTGGTCGGGATCGACTTCCGGACGGGCGAGCCCGTGTCCGCGACGGACTTCGGCGCGCAGGTCCGGAAGGCGCTCGACAACCTCAAGGAAGTGCTGGAGTCGGCTGGCTCGTCGCTCGACCGGGTCCTGTCGGTGCGGTGCTGGGTCAGTGACTGGGCGAACTGGGAGGCGATGAACGCGATCTACGTCACCTACTTCACCCACGAGCCGCAAGCCGGTCCGCGCGACCGTCGAGGCGGGCCTCCTCCCGCCGTACATGTTCGAGATCCAGGCGATCGCGTATGTGGGCCGCGCCCGCCGGCCGGCGGCCCGCGCGCGCGGCCGCCGCGCCGCGCCGAAGCGCCCGCGTCGGAGCCGTCGAGCGCGCTGACCGCTCGCCGCGACAGCCCGGGGCCGCGCGCCCGGTCAGGGAAGTCGCGCGAACGTGGCCGGGATGCCGGCTAGCGCGTGCGGAGGCTCCCGACCCGGTCCTCCTCGCGGACCCCGGCGCGGCGGCCGGGGCGGGACGCACACCACGTCGCCGTTGACGCCTCGCGCCGACCAAACCAGACCGGACCGGATGACGCGCAGCGGGAGGGCTCCGGCCCCGCGGCGCCGAAGTGCCGCGGGGATCATCACGTGGACCCGCGAGCGGCGGGCCACGTCCGCGATGAGCGCGATGTCCCGCCCGAGGTCGACCGTGGTGAGGTCGACGATCGTGCGGATACCGCGGGCATGGAGGTCCGCCATCTTGCGCTCGGCGATGTCGACCACGCCCGCCCGGTCCCAGAGGTGCGGCCAGTTCTCCTGCACCCCCGGCGAGCGGGTGACGATGTGCTCGTGCATCAGCGTCGGGCCGAGCTCCGCCGTCGGCACCGTGCCGAGCGCGGTCTCCACCGTGGTTGTCATTGCGCGCGCGGTCAGGCGAGAAGCTGCTCGCAGACCTCGATCCAGGCCTGGGTGGTGAGGGCGAGCGACTCCACGTCGACCCGCTCGTCGTTCCCGTGGAAGCGCCCGGCCATGGCCTCGGCGGTCAGCGTGCGGGAGAAGAGGCCGAAGCCGTACGCCACCGCGCCCTTCTGGCGGAAGTACGGGGCGTCGGTGAAGCCCACGATCATGCGCGGGAGCAGGCGCGCGCCCGGATAGTGGGCGGTGACGACCCGGCGGAGGACGTCCCAGAGCGGGGTGTCGGTGGGTGAGACCGAGGCGGGCTTCGAGAAGAGGGGCTCGAGCTCGATCTCGTCGGCGAGGCCGCCCAGCGCCTTGTCGAGATGGCGCCGGACCTCGTCGTCGGTGTCGCCGGGGACGGTCCGGATGTCGACCTCCACCTCCACCGTGTCGGGGATCACGTTCGTCTTCACGCCGCCGTGGCACACGTTCGGCGAGAACGTCGTGTGGGTGGCCGACCACGCGAGCTTGGCCATGCTGGGCGACAGCTTCGCGATGGACGCCTCGACCCGGTCCGGGTCGACCAGCGCCGCCTTCAGCTCGGGCTCGAGCGGGAGGGTGTCGACGAACGTCCGCCAGAGGTCGTCGATGTACGGCGACGGGCGGTAGTCCGCCAGGCGGCTCACGACGTGCGCGGCCTTCACCAGCGCGTTGTCCGACCCGTACGGCATCGAGCCGTGGCCGGGCGTGCCCTTGACGCGGAGACGCCGCCAGGCGACGCCCTTCTCGCCGACGTGCACCGTGACGTTCAGCTCATCGGGCCGCTTGCCGCGGGTCACCGTGCCGCCGTTCTCGGTGAGGCAGTAGTCCGCCCGGAGGGCGTCCCAGTGCCGCTCGACCACATGCCCCGCGCCGAGGGCGCCGCCCGCCTCCTCGTCGGCACAGGCGAGGTAGACGAGGGTCCCCCGCGGCCGCCACCCGCCCGGCCGGCGGGCGAGCGCCTTGAGTGCGACCGCCTGGGAGGCGGTGAGGTTCAGCATGTCGATCGCGCCGCGGCCCCAGACCTCGCCGTCGACCAGCTCGCCGCCGAACGGGTCGCGCGTCCAGGTCTTGGGATTGACGGGCACGACGTCGGTGTGGCCCATCAGGCAGAGGGTCGGGGCCTTCGGGTCGGTGCCCTCGATGCGGGCCACCAGGCTGGTGCGGCCCGGCGCGTGCTGCGGCGCGTACACCTCGAGGTCCAGTCCGCTGCCCTCGAGGTAGCTGCGGAGGGTGTCGCTGTTGCGCACCTCCTGGCCCGACATCGACGGTGCCGTCGTTCACGCACCGGTTGCGGATCATCTGCTGCAGGAGCTCGACGGTCTGGCCGGTCAGAGCGTCGGTCATGGCCGTTATCGTAGACGGAGGTCTCCAGTCTTGTCGAGGCCGCGGCGAGAGGACGTCGGCGAGCGTCGCGCGCGAACTTGCCGGAAAGGCGCGGTCGCAACGCGCGGGAGCTCTTTGTCAGCTCGGGTGTCGGCGGGTCCTCGATGCTAGAGGCGCGCTGGCCTCGCCGGACGCGGCGCGCCGTGGTGGCGGCGCGCCGCGCCTTTGCGGAGTCGAACGCTACGGGGTCGCCGACGCTTGCGCCAGGCCGCGGGCGGCGTCGGGGGAATTCGGCGCGAGCTCGAGCGCCCGGAGGAAGGCGGCGCGCGCGTCGCCCCGGCGACCCATCCTCAAGTACGACCAGCCCAGCGCCGCCTGAGGCTCCGGGCCGTTCGGGCGGGCCTTGATGACGCGCTCGAACTCGACGGCCGCCTCGCCGAACCGACCGGTCCGGTAGAGGCTCCACGCGAGCGCCTCGCGGAGATCCACCAGCTCGGGCGCCTCGCGACCCAGGCTGGCTTCCAGGGTCGCCGTCGCCTGATCCAGGGCCGGGATCGCGGCGGCGTACTCGTCCAGCTCGTAGAGCGCCAGGCCCCAGCCCGCCATCGCGTCCGTGTAGGCCGGGTTCGCATCCAGCGCGGCCCGGAACGCGTCCCGCGCCAGGTGCGGGCGATTGAGCCGCAGGCGGCTCCACCCGAGCCCGTTGTAGAGGCCCTCCCACGTGGGCTGTCGCCGGAGGGTCGTCTTGAAGGTCACGGTCGAGGCCCGCGTGGCCCCGCTGAAGAACTCCGCCCATCCGAGGAGCGCCCGGGCGTCGTCGAGCTCGGGGTTCAGCTGAACCGCGTTCTCGAGATGATGGCGCGCTCCCAGGAGGTCGTGCGCCTCGTACCGGGCTTTCCCGGTCTCGAAGGCGGCTTGCGCTTCGCTGTTTTGACGCGCGCGCTCCGTTCCAGTCTCGGCGCGCCTGGCACCACCGTAACCACCTGTTGGATGTCGTCGGATGCTTCCTCGGCCGCTTCCTTCGCCCGTGCCGCGGCCTTCTGCGCGCGGACGACGGCCTTGGCGAGCGCCAGCTGCGTTGTTGCCGGGTTTCGCGCTTCCGCGGCCGCGTCCGCGGCCTGCTGCGCGGATTCAGCCGAGATCCGCACCGCTCCCTGGGCAGCCTCGGCCAGTGCGACCGAGACGGGCCCCTCGGACCGCGCGGCGATGTCCGCGAGCTGCTTCGCGGAGGATTGTGCCGCGACGGCGGCCGCGGCGGCCGCCCGTGCTGCTTCCGCGGCCTCCGCGCTGTCCCGCGCCTTGGCCAGCGCGCCGCCGCCCTCCGAGCCGGAGGACTCGGACGCTCCTGGCGCGGCGAGGTCCAGGCGCCCTCGGCTGAGGCCGAGCCCCGCGGAGGTGGCACTCGACCCGCCACGCGCGCCGCCGGTCCCGGTTCCGGAGGTCGCTCCCGACCCGCTCGTCACACCGCCACCGACGACTCCGCCGAGACCGGCGCCGCTGCCGCCGCGTCCGGTGCCGACCGCGCCGCCGGTGCCCGCGGAGCTGCTCGCCCCGGTCGTCCCGCCCTTGTCACTGCTCTTGCCGGAGGCGGTGCCACCTCCCGAGGTCGCGCTGCCGCCGGTGCTGACTCCACTGCTCGTCGCGCCGGTCGCGCCGACGCCGGTGGTCCCACCGGTGCTGCCGACGCCCGCGGGGCCGGCACCACCAGTGCTCGCGCCGCCGGTCCCGCCACCCGTGCCCGTCCCGCCGGTGCCGGTGCCGCCGGCGCTCGCGCCACCACTGCCGGTCCCGCCAGCGCCCGTGCCGCCGGCGCTCGCGCCACCACTGCCGGTCCCGCCAGCGCCCGTGCCGCCGGCGCTCGCGCCGCCACTGCCGGTCCCGCCAGCGCCCGTGCCGCCGGCGCTCGCGCCGCCACTGCTGGTCCCACCAGCGCCCGTGCCGCCGGCGCTCGCGCCACCACTGCCGGTCCCGCCAGCGCCCGTGCCACCGGCGCTCGCGCCGCCACTGCCGGTTCCGCCAGCGCCCGTGCCGCCGGCGCTCGCGCCGCCACTGCCGGTCCCACCGGCGCCCGTGCCGGCGCTCGCGCCACCACTGCCGGTCCCGCCAGCGCCCGTGCCACCGGCGCTCGCGCCGCCACTGCCGGTCCCGCCGGCGCCCGTGCCGCCGGCGCTCGCGCCACCACTGCCGGCGCTGGCGCTCCCGCCCGCGCCCGTGCCGCCGGCGCTCGCGCCGCCACTGCCGGTCCCGCCGGCGCCCGTGCCGCCCGCGCTCGCGCCGCCACTGCCGGTCCCGCCGGCGCCCGTGCCGCCCGCGCTCGCGCCGCCACTGCCGGTCCCACCGGCGCCCGTGCCACCGGCGCTCGCGCCGCCACTGCCGGTCCCGCCGGCGCCCGTGCCGCCCGCGCTCGCGCCACCACTCCCGGCGCTGGCGCCGCCGCTGCCCGCGGCACCCGCGCCCGCGGCCGCCGCCCGCACCGGTCCCGCCACTGCCGGTTCCACCGGCGCCCGTGCCGCCCGCGCTCGCGCCACCACTCCCGGCGCTGGCGCCGCCGCTGCCCGCGGCACCCGCGCCCGCGGCGCCGCCCGCACCGGTCCCGCCACTGCCGGTTCCACCGGCCGCCCTGCCGCCCGCGCTCGCGCCGCCGCTGCCGGCTGCGCCGCCGCTCGCGGCACCCGCGCCGCCGCCGCCCGCCTCCCGCCATCGCCTTTGCCACCGCCGCCACCGCCTGCACCGGTCCCGCCACCGCCGCCTGCGCCGCCGCACCTCCGCCGCCGCCTCCCTTGCCTCCATCGCCTTTGCCGCCGTCACCCTTGCCGCCGCCACCGGCTGCGCCTCCGCCTCCGCCGCCGCCCTTGTCGCCCTTGGCGTAGACATCGGGGCTAGGGAAGGGTGGAGTGGGTAGCCAGATCCAGGACACAAGGCAGACGGCGCCCGTCACGAGCGCGATGCCGAGCTGGGACTTGCGCGACTTCTTGCGAGTCTTCATGGCTGAGTCACCCGCGGCGGACGCCCGGACGTTGCGTTTCCGGGCGGCAAAAGAATGACCGGTAGCGGAAATAAGTCATGACGAGAGCGAGGTGTACGCCCATGTGATATCACGGAGTGACGAGTACCGGTGCAACGGCGATACCACTGAGGCCGCCGACGCGATGCCGCTCAACCGGTGCGATGACCGGCGAAAATCGGCGAGTGAGGGGCTAGTATCCTGCGGGCACGCGGGCTGGCCCGCGACGCCGAGTCGTCTGAGCGACATCCTGACGTCTCGATCGTGCGCAAATCCCCGTCTATGCGCGTTTCACCGATCGCGGCGCTCCGCAAGGCTTGAACGTCACCACTTCCACTCTCGCATGAATCGCGATTCAAGCGCGCTGCGACTTCCGTTTCCAGGCGGGCACCGCCCGCCCGCGGTTCAGCGACTCCTGCCGATGATCACGCCGACCGCGCCCCGTCGAGCGCGGCGCGGACGCGGTCGCCGAGCGTCGCCAGACGCTCGACCGGCTCGTTGCTGAAGACGAAGCGCACGTGGCGGTCCGCGATCGGACCGCCCCAGCCGACCATCGGCGTCGCGGCCACCTTTCGCTCGAGCAGGCGATGCGATACCTCCCGCGGATCGAGCCCGAGGGTCGCCACGTCCACAAGGAGGGACCAGGCGCCGGCGGGCCGGACGACCGGCAGCCCGGCGAGCTGGCGCAAGGTCTCGTCCCGGCGCCGCTGCCACTCGGCATTGGCGGCGGCGAGGTCACCGGGCAGCTCGCCGAGCGCCGCGCGCGTGCCGATCTGGGCGAACCCACTGGCGACGAGCCCGTTGTAGATCTGGGCGCGCGAGAGGTCGTTCACGAGATCGCCGGGCGCGACCACCCACCCCACGCGCCAGGCGATCATCCGCTGCTCGAACGAGGGCGCGCCCACGGTTACCGTCCGGTCGCGCATGCCCGGCAGCGCCGCCGGGTGTCGCACGGGCCGCTCGTCGAAGAGCACGCCCTCGAAGCCGCCCCAGTAGAGCAGCCAGAGATCGCGCGCGCGGCAGAGCGCGGCGATGGCGTCCCACTCGGCGTCGCTCACGACCCAGCCGGTCGGGAAGGACGCGTTGTTGACGAAGACCACGCGCGTCAGGTCGCCCGGCGCAGCCCCGAGCGCTTCCAGATCGAGGCGCCACTCCCCGTCGACCACGCGGAGCGGCACGAGCCGCGGCACGGCGCCGACCAGGCGGACCCGATTGATCATGCCCGCGTAGGTCGGGTCGGTGAGGATGACCTCGTCGCCCGGGTCGGTGAGGCAGAGCAAGGCGTCGACCATCGCCTCGCCCTCGCCGCACGTGATCACGATCTCCCGCCGGCCGTCGTAGCGCGGCCCGCCGCGCCGCTCGATGTAGGCCGCGATCGCCTCCTTGAGGTCGTCGCGCCCGGTGAAGGGGAGCCAGCTGTTCGCCTCGTCCTCGCCGAGGGCGCGGCGCGTGGCGGCGACGGCGGCCGCCGGCGGCGGGATGTCCGTGTCGAGGTTCTCCATCCGGAGAACCTCCGGATCGGCGCCGGCCGCCGCGGCCACCCGATCGATGCTGAACCCCGGGATGTCGCGGAGCCGGCGGACGCTCATGGGCACCTCACGCCGTCGCGAAGCGCCGGAGGACGTTGTCGACGATGCGCGAGATGTTGTTCCGGTACCCGCCGTGCGAGAGGCTGCCGCAGAAGGTGATGGAGCCGACCGAGAAGACGGCGCCGTTGTTGGGCGTCTCGAAGTAGACCATGTCGGCCCGGATCAGCTTCTCGGGGGGATCGCCGGGCCAGGTCCAGACGTGGGACAGCACGTCCTCCGGCACCAGGACGAACTTCGTGAGGTCGTGCTTTTCCGACGACGCGAGGACGACCGCATGCGGCGGCGTCCCGAGCCGGAAGTCGGCGCGATCCAGCTCGAAGCCGGCCGCGCCGCCGCCGGAGAGGCCGAAGTCGCCGAGGATCTCGTCGGCCACGCCGTCGAAGATCCAGGAGACCCGGGGGTCCCGCGCCGCCGGGAGGCGACGGTAGTAGGAGCCCTCGAAGGGACCCTGCGACGTGAAACCGACGCCGGCCAGCTTCTGGGGCGGCCGCCCGTTGCGGCGCCAGAGGCCGCCGTACTGCCCGTCGAAGCTCATGTAGTACTCGCCGGGCTCGGCGGCCCAGGCCCGGATCCCGCCCTCGGCGCGTCGCACCTCGAGCACGCCCGGCAGCTCCGGGTGCGCGGCGACGCGCCAGTAGAAGCCGTTCCCGCCGAGGTACATCAGGCGCCCGCCCCGCTCGACATACCCCGCGAGCGCGTCCATCGTCTCCGTGCTGTGGTACTCGGGATGGGTCGGGTTCAGCACGACCTTGTAGGGCGTGATGAGCTGAAGGCCCTCGGCGTGCAGGTCCTCGTCCGTGATCACGTCGTAGCGGTGGCCCATCTGCTCCAGCCAGTCGAGGAGATAGAGGTCCGCCGGCAGGTGGCGCACCCCCGAGCCGCGCGGGTCGACGTAGGCGAGAAAGCTCGAGCGGAGGTTCAGGATGGGCCGGAGCCGCGAGGAGTAGGCGATCCCGCTCCCGTCGTGGTGAAAGTTGTACGTCGAGAGCCCGTACTCCTGATGCTCGTCGCTCGTCCACGGGCGCGCGCCCCAGGCGCGGACCCGCGCGCGATACTCGTCGTTCGTGACGTCGCGGGCGATGTTCGCGTAGACGATGTAGGTGAACGTGGGCATGAGCACGCAGACGTCAGCCGTCCGCTGGCCCCGCGGCGGCCGGACGAAGAACGGGATCATGTCCTCGACGTCGCCCGCCTCGAGCCGTACGGCGTAGACGCCGCTCCGGAGCCCCTCCGGCACCGTGTAGGTGAAGTCCGTCGCCCAGCCGCAGTCGTACAGGTCGTCGTCGTGGAAGTGGATGGCGCCGTACTCGTCCGGCGCGTGGCGCCAGCACATCTCGCGCCCCGTCCAGTTGGAGCCCATCATGGCGCGCGCCGGGAGGTTCACCAGCTCGCCGTCGAGCCCGTTCGGTCCCACGTCGACCGCGCGGGTGCTCGACGTGTCCCGGGCGAAGTCCCAGAGCGCGACCAGGTGGCGGCCCGGCGCGCCGCCCGGCTCCGCGAGCTTCGCCGGCTCGAGCGCAGCGTCGTAGACGGCAGGGCGCTCGATCTTCCCGTTGTAGTGGCCGGCCACCGGCGCGCCGCCGAGAGCGGCCACCAAGAGCGGCGTGCCGCTGTCGAGGGCGGGTGCGCCTTCGAGGACCGCGGCGGCGACGCCCGCGTCGTCCGCCCGGACGCGCGGCGCGAGGGGCGCCTGGCCGACGGTCAGCGTGCGCGTGGCCGCGTCGTAGGACGCCCACACGCGGTACCAGGCTCGCGCCAGGAAGGGCTTCCCGACGTGCACCGTGCGGACCCCGCCCCCGCCGTTCCCCACCAGCGCACCGGCGCCGCGCGCGTCGACGAACAGCGCGAAGCCGGTGCCGCGTGCCGGGTCGTGGCGGGTGATGATGCCCTGCTGTCCCCGGTCGGGCAGGGTCGGCCAGATGGTCGCCACCAGCGTGAAGCTCCGGACCCGCCCGAACGCCGGGGCATCCGGCACGCGGAGGTAGGAGCCGAGCGGCACCGGCTGGACGCGCGAGGGGTAGCTCGGCGCGAACGGCGCCGGAACGGCCTCCTCCTTGATGCCGGGCCCCGCGGGATTCGGATCTCCCGAGATCAAGCGGACCAGGCGCGCCTGGTAGGGCGTCGCGGCGGTGCTCGACACCTTGAAGGCGATCGTCTGGCCTGGAGCCACGGAGAAGCGATCGGCGTAGCCAGTCAGCGGAAGCATGGTCCTCCTCGGCGGCGGGGTCCGGCACGTGCCGGCCCGGAATGGGACGCGGTCACCCGAGTGTCGTCAGCGGGCCGGGCCGGAGTCTAGCGCGCCAGGGTGGGGCCAGCAAGGCGGGAGCCGCGCGGCGCGCTATCATGCGCGGAGTGCGCGGCGACGCTCATGAGCGGCGGGCTCGGTGCGGCGCCGGCGGGGTCTCGCGACTAGGCCGAGCTCTCGCGGATCTCGGCGATCTTGCGGTCGCGGTCCCGCCCGTAACGATCGCGGTCCCGCGCGAACTCCTCGTTGAGCTTCTGGAGCTCCTCCATGCTCTTGGCGTGGCGCAGGGCGTCGCGGTGGAGGATCTCCCGCTCGGCCACCTTCGCCTCGTAGACGCGCCGCGCCTCGGCGATCGCCGTCTTCTGCTCGGCGGTGAGCGAGCGCTCGACGATGCCGCCCTCCTTGTCCTTCTGGCGAAGCCGCTCCATCGCGAGCTCGTAGGCGCTCTTCGGTCCGCTGTCGGTCACGGTCGGCACCTCGCTTTCGGGCGTGTCGGGTCGGTCCCGCGTAGTGTAGCGCGCCGGCCGGCCCCGAGTGGAGGGCGCCCGTGGTGACGCGGAGGACGAGGTAGGCTAGCATTTTTGCCATGACGACTCCGATCACTCCGGCTGTCCGGGCCGACCTGGCGCCGCACGGGACCCTTCGGGCCGGCGTCAACTACGGGAACTTCATCCTCGCGACGCGGGACCCGGCGACCGGCCAGTCTCGCGGGGTCGCGATCGACCTCTTGCAGGACGTCGGCCGGCGTCTCGCCGTGCCCGTCGAGATCGTCCCGTACGAGAGCGTCGCGGTCATGGTGGACGCCGCGAAGACTGGGGCCTGGGACATGGCCTTCCTCGGGATCGACCCGGCGCGCGAGGGCGAGATCGGCTTCACCGCTGCCTACCTCGAGATCGAGGCGACCTACCTGGTGCCGGCGGGGTCGCGGATCGCCACGGTGGCGGACGTCGACCGCGAGGGCGTGCGCGTGGTCGCGGCGGCGCGCGCGAACTACGAGCTGTTCCTGACCCGCGAGCTGACGCGGGCCGAGCTCGTGCGCGCTCCGGGTCACCCCGCGGCCTTCGAGATCCTGCAGGCGGGGCGGGCGGACGCGCTTGCCGGCCTCAGACAGGCGTTGCTGGGCCTGGTGGAGCGGTTGCCCGGATCGCGCGTGCTCGACGGCCGCTTCATGGGAGTGCCGCAGGCCATCGGGGTGCCGCGGGGCCGCGACGCGGGGCTCGCGTTCCTCCGCGGCGTCGTCGAGGACGCGAAGGCGTCCGGCCTGGTCGCCCGCGGGATCGAGCGCACGGGTGCCCGGGGCGTGTCGGTGGCGCCCCGCGCGGCGAGGGCGGGATGATCCCGGACTTCCTCTACGGCACGGCCTGGAAGGAGGACCGCACCGCGGAGCTGACCGAGCTCGCGCTCCGCAGCGGCTTCCGGGGCATCGACACCGCGAACCAGCGACGCCACTACTTCGAGGTCGGCGTGGGGCGGGGGCTCGCCGCGGCCTACCGGGCGGGGATCGTCTCGCGCGGGGACCTCTTCCTCCAGACGAAGTTCACCTACCAGGCGGGCCAGGACCACCGGCTGCCCTACGACCCCGCGGCCGACCTGTCGACCCAGGTCGCGCAGTCGGTCACGAGCTCGCTCGAGCACCTCGGGACCGACCACGTCGACAGCTACGTCCTCCACGGCCCCGCCTCCGGTCACGGGTGGACGGCCCATGACAGCGAGGTCTGGGCCGCCATGGCACGGGAGCGCGACGCCGGGCGCGTCCGGCTTCTCGGCGTGAGCAACGTGTCGCTTCGACAGCTCCAGCAGCTGGTCGCCTCCGGCGGCGAGCCGCCGGCGTTCGTCCAGAACCGCTGCTTCGCACGCGTCGGCTGGGACTGGGAGGTGCGGCGGTTCTGCGCGGAGCGGAAGATCGTCTACCAGGGGTTCTCGCTCCTCACGGCGAACGTGGAGGCGCTCCGCCATCCGCTGCTCGTCGGCATCGCCGCGCGCCACCAGGCGACGCCCGCCCAGGTCGTGTTCCGCTTCGCGCAGGCGGTCGGCATGCTCCCGCTGACGGGCACCACTGACGCGGCCCACATGCGGGAGGATCTCGCGAGCCGCGCCCTGTCGCTCGCGCCGGACGAGGTGCGGGCCATCGAGACGATCGCGGTGGCCGGAGGGCGTTGACGCTCGGCGAGTGAGGGTGGTACTGTGCTGCCCGGATAGCACAGTATCACGAGGCGGTGAGTCGCGACGTGATCACAATCGACCGGGCGAGCGGGCTGCCGATCTATCTCCAGATCCGGCACCAGATCGTATACGAGATCGCCCTCGGGCGCCTCCAGCCCGGGGCGCCGTTGCCCTCCATCCGCCAGCTCGCCGCGAGCCTCCGGGTCACGACGGTCACCGTCCGGCACGCCTACGACGCGCTGGCGGCCGAGAACCTAGTGGTGAGCCATCCGGGCAAGGGCGTCATGGTCGCGGACCTGAGCGAGGCCGCCCGGCTCCAGGTCTCGCTGCGGCGCGAGGCGCTGGCTGAGCTCTTCGCGCCCGCCTTGAACCGCGCGCGGGCGCTCGGCTACTCGCCCGAGGAGATCCGGGCGGGATTCCACCGCGCGCTGGCCATCAAGAGGCGGCCCCGGGTGGCCTTCGTCGGCGCGGAGCAGGAATTCGTCGACCACTACACCCCGCGGCTGGCCGAGACGGTGCGCGACCTCGGCATCGAGGTCGGCGGGGTCTTGCTGCGTGACCTCAAGCGTCGCGGGGTCGAGGCGCTCGGGGCGGAGCCGCCCGAGCACGTCGCCACGCTGGTGCGGAGCTACGCGGCGGTGCGCAACCTCCTGCGGGACACGGCGCTCCCCGTCTTCGGCCTGGCGCTCGAGCTCTCGGCCGAGACGCGCACGGATCTGCTCGCGCTGGCCAGCAAGACCCGCGCGGTGCTGGTGGCCGAGCGGGTGAACCTGACCGGCATGGCCCATCTGATCGAGCAGTACTGGATGCCGGCCGCGCCGATCCGCCTGGTCCCCCTGGAGGGCCGCGCCCTCGGGGCGGCGCTCCGGGACGCGGAGGTCGTCATCCACTCCCTGCACGCGCGGCGCGCCGTCGTGCGCGCGGCGCCGGCCGGGCGGCGGCTCCTCGAGCTGCGGCACGACCTGAGCCCGATCTCCGCCGCCCGGTTCCGCGACGAGCTGGCCGCCTCGCGACTGGCGGTGGCCGACCAGCCGGCCCGGGTGGCGAGCCCGGCGTGAACGAGACCGACCCACAACGAGGAGAGTGACCGTGGAGAAGAGCAAGCGAGAGGCGCGCCAGGCCCGTCTGACCGAGTCCGCCACGTCCCGATGGCTGTCCAGCAGCATGAAGGCGTCCCTGATGCTGGACTACGCGGACGGAACGCTGCCCAGCCCCGTGACGGCCGCGCGCTACCTGAGTGACCTCTCGGAAGAGCTCGGCGACGTCGTGAGCCTGTCGGGCGGGACGATCGGCGACCGCCTGCCGCCGGACTTCGTCCGGGACGCGGCCCGCGCCGCCGTCGACAAGTACCCCCACTATCCCGGCGTCAAGGGGCACAAGGACCTCCGCCAGGCCATCTCGCGGAAGCTCGAGCGCGAGAACAGCATGCACGCCGACCCCGACGACGAGGTGCTGATCACGATCGGCGCCCAGCAGGTCATCGACAGCACGTTCCGGATCCTGGTCGGCGCCGGTGAGGAGGTGCTGCTCTTCGATCCCGAGTACGCCAGCACCGAGCCGGCGATCCGGATGGCCGGCGGCCACGTGGCCCCGGTGCCGCTGACCCTCGAGAAGGGGGAGTGGCGATTCGACTTCGACCAGCTGGCGCGCCGGGCGAGCCGCAAGACGAAGCTCATCGTGATGAGCAACGGCGGCAACCCGTCGGGCATCGTGTACACCCGCGAGGAGCTCGAGCAGATCGCCGACCTGGCCCGGCGGCTCGACTGCTGGGTCTTCTCCGACGAGGAGTACGAGAAGACACTGCTGGACGGGACGACGCACTACAGCATCGCGTCCTTGCCCGGGATGAAGGAGCGGACGGTGACCGCCTTCTCCTTCTCGAAGGCGTACGGGATGACCGCGTACCGGATCGGCTATGCCGTCGGCCCCGCCAAGGTCATCGACCACATGCACAGCATCCTGCGCTTCTCGCTCCAGGCGTGCTCGGCGGTCGGGCAGCGCGCGGCGCACGCCGTGCTCACCGGGGACATGGAGCCCTGGCTGCGCGACAACATCGCGAACCTCGAGCGGAAGCGGGACTACCTGGTCGACCGGCTCAACCGGATCCCGGGCATCCGCTGCAACACGCCGAAGGGCTGCTACTTCACCTTCCCCGACGTGCGCGGGCTCGGGATGCCGACGTTCCAGCTGGCGGAGCACATCCTTCGCCACGGCCGGGTGTCCGTGGCGCCGGGCTTCGAGTTCGGCCCGAAGGGCGAGGGCCACTTGCGCGTGAGCTTCTGCTTCAGCATGGAGCAGATCACCGAAGGAATGAACCGGCTGGAGCGGGCGGTCGCCGAGCTGCCCGCCCCGGCGATCCGCCTGAGGAGGATTCGATGCGACAGCCCGAAACGTTCGGCAGTCTGCGCGCCGCGCCGGGGACGAAGGTCACCGGGTGGTTCGACGTGGCGGAGCGGCCGGGCGGGCCGATCCGGTGCCCGGTCGGCCTGGTCAACGGCGCCGAGGACGGCCCCCGCCTGTCGATCACGGCCGGGGTCCACGGGACGGAGTACGTTGCGCAGGAAGCGGCGGTCCGCGTCTTCCGCGACCTGGACCCGAAGAGGGTGCGCGGCGCGATCGGCTTCATCTTCATCGTCAACGTGCCCGGCTGGGAGGCGGCCGAGACCTTCGCCAACCCGATGGACGGGCAGAACCTGAACCGCATCTTCCCCGGCAACACGAGCGGGACCGTCAGCTTCGTCATGGCCCATCGCGTCGTCGAGCTGCTCGCGAGCTGGGGCAAGTGGCACATCGACATGCACGGCGGCGACGCCTCGGAGTGGCTCAATCCCTTCGCGATCTTCCACCGCACCGGCAAGGCCGAGGTGGACTCGGTGTCCGAGCAGATCGCGCGCCTGTGGGATACCGAGGTCATCTGGTCGATGACCCATCAGGGCGGATACCCGGGGACGCTGGTGGGGACCCTGTCCGACCGCGGGATCCCGTCGATCGTGGCGGAGTCCGGCTACCTGTCGACGTACAACGAGCCGGAGATCGCGGTGCACGTGCACGGGGCGCGCAACGTGATGCGGCACTTCGGGCTGCTCGAGGGCAAGCCCGAGTTCACCCGGTCGCACGAGCCGCTGATGATGACCGAGAACTGGGTGGCGTACGCCAGCCGGGGCGGCGTGTTCCATCCGCAGGTCAAGCCGGGCGACCGTGTCCAGGCCGGGCAGGTGATCGCCCTCATCAAGGACGTCTTCGGCGAGATCGTCGAGGAGATCAAGTCGCCGAAGACCGGGCGGGTGCGGATCCAGCATCCGCGCCGCGTGGTCAACAGCGGCAACCCCGTCTTCCGGGGCTGGGCGAACCCGTCGTAGGGAGGACATGACGATGGACATCGAGGGACGGCTGCGTCGACGCCACGGCCGCCTGCCCGACCCGGACCTCCGGCGGCGGGACACGGCGCTCCTCGTCATCGACATGCAGTACGGCGACGCGCACCGGGAGCACGGGCTCCTCCGCCGGATGCGGGACCGCGGCGACGGCCCCGCGGCCGAGTACTACGCGACCCGCGTGGAAACGCAGGTCATCCCGAACATCCGGCGGCTCCAGGAGGCGTGCCGCCAGGCCGGCGTCGAGGTGATCCACACGAAGATCGAGTCGCTCACCCGGGACGGCCGCGACCGGAGCCTCGAGCACAAGCATCTCGGGATCCACCATCCGCCGGGATCGAAGGACGCCCAGATCCTCGAGGAGGTGGGGCCGCAGGGCGACGAGATCGTGATCACCAAGACGTGCGGCGGGGTCTTCAACGGCTCGAACATCGAGTACGTCCTGCGGAACCTCGGCATCCAGCACCTGATCGTGGTCGGCGTGGTGACCAGCGGGTGCGTGGAGGTCGCGGTGCGGGACGCGGCGGACCGCGGCTTCCAGGTGCTGCTGATCGAGGACGCCACGGCGACCTGGTCCGACGACATGCACCGGGCGGCCATGCGCGCCATGGACGAGATCTACGGGAAGGTGCTGCCGACTAGCGAGATGCTGGCGCGACTGGAAGCGCTGACCGCCGCCGCGGTCCGGTAGACGAGACGCCCGCCCGGCGACGGCGCCGGGCGGGGAGCGCGCCTGAACCAAGAACGACAGTGGAGGCAGATGCCATGGCTGGACGAGAGAAGATCGACAGGCCAGCGTCGTCCGGGGCGAGCCTCAGCCGCCGCGCGTTCATCGGGCTCGGCGTGGGCGCCGGCCTCGCGGGCGCCGGCGTCCTCACGGCCCGTCCGTCGGCGGGCCAGGCCGTCAAGGGAGGCACCCTGGTCCATGCCTTCCGGGATCCCATCAACACCCTCGATCCCCCGGTGCCGAACTCGGACTCCCTGGGCCGGCTGCTGAACTCGTTCCTGGACCCCTTGGTGTGGCAGCCCGAGCCGGGCAAGTTCGTGCCGGGGCTGGCCACGTCGTGGCAGGTGACGCCGGACGCGACGCGCTTCACGTTCACGCTGCGGGAAGGCGTGAAGTTCCACGACGGCACGCCGTGCAACGGGGCCGCGGTCAAGGCGACGTTCGACCGCATCGTGGATCCGCAGCTGAAGGCGCTCCTGATCGGCCAGCTCGGCCCCTACGACGGCACGGACGTCCTGGGCGACCACCAGATCCGGGTGCGCTTCAAGGAGCCGTACCCGCTCTTCATGCACTACCTCAGCGCGGTCGCGCTCCGGCCGGTGTCCCCGGCCGGCGTGAAGAAGTGGGGCGCCGACTTCGGCCAGAACCTCGTGGGCACCGGCCCGTTCGCGCTCACGAAGTTCACCCCCGCGGAGATCACCTTCGAGCGCTTCGCCGACTACAACTGGGCGCCGGCCTTCCTGGACCACAAGGGCCCCGCCTACCTGGACAAGGTGGTCCTGCGCTTCGTCCCGGAGAGCTCGACCCGGCTCATCGCGCTGGAGCGCGGCGAGTCGCAGCTGGTGGACTTCGTGCCCGACGCCGACGTCAAGCGCTTCCGCGCCGATCAGAAGTTCGTCGTGGACGTGATCCCGGTGCCGGGCCTGCCGCAGCTCCTCCAGCTGAACGTGACCAAGCCGCCGCTCGACGACAAGCGGGTGCGGCAGGCGATCCAGTACGCCGTGGACCAGAAGAAGCTCTGCGACGTGCTCTTCTTCGGCGTGCGGCGCCCCGGCTACGGCGTCCTGGCCTCGTCGACGCCGGGGTACTGGAAGGGCGTCGAGGAGGCGTACAAGTTCAGCCCCGACAAGGCCAAGGCGCTGCTCGACGCCGCCGGCTGGAAGGCCGGGGCGGGGGGCATCCGCGAGAAGGGCGGCGAGAAGCTCTCCCTCCTCTACATCACCACCAACCGCGCCGAGTACACGCAGGCGGGCGAGGTGGTGCAGGACATGCTGAAGCAGGTCGGCATCGAGATGAAGATCGACGCCATGAGCAACGCCGCCTCGCTCACGAAGTATCAGATGAACGAGCACCACATCGGGCGCCTGGGCGAGATCAACTCCGATCCCGGCGTCATGACCTACCCGGTCCACTCCCGGAACATCAAGGGCGGGACCCAGGGCAACCGCTCGCGCTTCAGCAACCCCGAGATCGACGCCCAGCTGGACGCGGCCGCCAAGGAGATCGACCCGAAGAAGCGCTTCCAGATGTACGAGGCGCTCCAGAAGGCCGTCACGGAGGAGGCGTTCATTCTCGGCACGTTCGAGCAGACGCTCATCAATGTCCGCTCCCGGAACCTCGAAGGGCTCGTCTACGACAACCTGGGGCGGTTCTTCTTCCACAAGACGTGGTTGAAGGCCTGACGCGACCCTCGATGGCGTGCGGCCGCCGGGCTCCCGGGCTCGGCGGCCGCCGGCCGCGACACGGGCGTCGCGGCCGCGACGGCTGGAGAACGCGGTGATCGTCTACGTCGCGCGGCGGCTCCTGGCGGCGGTGCCCGTGCTGCTGGGCGTGTCGCTCGTCGTGTTCTCGATGCTCCACTTCCTGCCCGGCGATCCCGTCCTGCTGATGATGTCGGAGACGGGAGGCTCGGGCGCGAAGATGGCCGAGATGTCCCAGGAGACGTACGAGCGCATCCGACACGAGCTCGGGCTGGACAGGCCGCTGCCCGTCCAGTTCGGCCTGTTCCTGTGGCGGGCGGTCCACGGCGATCTCGGGCGCTCCTTCCGGGGGAACCAGCGGGTGGCCACGCTGATCGGCGAGTCGTTCCCGTACACCGTGCGGCTCACCCTGGTGGGCCTGGGGCTCGCGATCCCGATCGGCGTCGCGCTCGGGACCCTGGCCGCGGTCCGGCCGGGATCGGCCCTCGACAGCGGCACGATGGCCGCGGCGCTGTTCGCCGTCTCGATGCCGAGCTTCTGGTTCGGCATCATGCTGCTCCTGGTGTTCGCGCTCCATCTCGGCGTCTTGCCCGCGGTCGGCCACGGGAGCCCCGGCGCGATCGTGCTGCCCGCGCTGACGCTCGGGCTCAGCAGCGCGGCGATCATCGCGGCGCTCGTCCGCTCGAGCCTCCGCGAGGCCCTGGCAATGGAGTTCGTCGCCACCGCGCGGGCCAAGGGCATGGCGGCGCCCGCCGTCGTGCTGAAGCACGCGCTCCGGAACGCGCTGATTCCCGTGGCCACCATAGTCGGGCTCCAGTTCGGGGCGCTCCTCGGCGGGGCGGTCGTGGTGGAGACGGTGTTCGCGCGACCCGGCCTCGGGCTCATGCTGGTGAACGGGATCAAGGACAAGGACTTCCCGGTGGTCCAGGCCGGCATCCTCGTCGCGGCGGCGTCCTACGTCCTCGCGAACCTCCTGGTGGACCTCTCGTACGGCTGGCTCGATCCGCGGATCCGCCTGGACCGGAAGGCGACGTAGCGATGGGGATGGCCCATCGACCGCTCGACATGACCAAGCCCGGCCAGAGCCCGGGGGCCCAGGCTCTCCGACGCCTCGCCCGCAACCGGGGGGCCGCCGCGGGCGGCGCCTTGCTGGTCGCGCTCGTCGGGATGGCGGCCTTCGCGCCGCTGGTCGCCGGCTACGATCCCACCCAGACGAATTACGCCGACGCGCTGCTCGGCCCGAGCCTCCGGCATCCGCTCGGCACCGACCGCTACGGCCGCGACCTCTTCAGCCGGATCGTCTTCGGCGGGCGGCTGTCGCTCACCTCCGGGCTCGTCGCGGTGGGCATCGGCACCGCCATCGGCGCGCTCCTGGGGCTCCCGTCCGGCTACTACGGCGGGTGGCTGGACGACGTGATCATGCGGGTGATGGACGTGATGCTGGCCTTCCCCGGCATCCTGTTCGCCATGGCGATCGTGGCCATCCTCGGCAGCGGCTTCACCAACGTGATGATCGCGGTGGGAGTCAGCTCGATTCCCGGCTTCGTGCGACTCGTCCGGGGCTCGGTGCTCTCGGCCGTCGAGCACGTCTACGTCGAGGCGGCCCGCGGGCTGGGCTGCCGGGCCGGCCGCATCATGAGCCTCCACATCCTGCCCAACGTCGTCGCGCCGCTGTTCACCTACGCGACGCTCCGCGTCTCGGTGGCCATCATCTCGGTCGCCTCGCTGAACTTCCTCGGGCTCGGCGCCCAGCCGCCCACCCCCGAGTGGGGCCTGATGCTGGCGGACGGCCGCGACTACATGCGCGACTACTGGTGGCTCGCCACCTTCCCGGGGCTCGCCATCATGGCCACCACGCTGTCGATCAACCTCTTCAGCAACGGCCTCCGGGACGTGATGGACCCGCGCCTCCAGCGGCGCTGACGGAGCGAGGGACATGGCACGCGTGATCCGCTGCGCGCTGGTCCAGGTCGGCAGCGATCTCCCCATGGATCGGCCGGTCGACGACATCAAGGCCGCGCTCAACGACAAGTGCGCCGGGCTGATCGCGACGGCCGCCGCGCGGGGCGCGCGGATGCTGGCGCTGCCCGAGCTCTTCAACACGCCCTACTTCGCGACGGTCACCGACCCGCGCTGGTACGCGGCCGCCGAGCCCATCCCCGCGGGGCCCACCACCGGGCTGATGCGCGAGCTCGCCCGCCGGCACGAGATGGTCATCGTGGCGCCGTTCTACGAGCGGGTCGGCGCCGCCCGCTACAACTCCGCGGCCGTGGTCGACGCGGACGGTCGGTTCCTGGGCGTCTACCGGAAGCACCACGTGCCGACCCCGCACGCCGGCAACTACGAGCCCTTCTACTTCCACCAGCCCGACGTCGGATTCCCGGTCTTCGAGACGGCGTACGGGCGCGTCGGCATCTACATCTGCTACGACCGCCACTTCCCGGAGATCGCGCGCATCTACGGGGTCAAGGGCGCCGAGATCGTCTTCAATCCCTCGGCGACCGGGGGCCCCCGGTCGGAGCAGGTGTGGGAGCTCGAGCAGCAGGCGCACGCGCTGGCGAACGGCTACTTCGTCGGCGCCCTGAACCGCGTCGGACGGGGCCGGCCCTGCGACAGCGGCGAGTACTTCGGCAAGAGCTACTTCTGCGGCCCGCTCGGCGAGATCGTCGCCCAGGCAGGGCGGGGCGTCGAGGAGGTCCTCATCGCCGACCTCGACCTCGACGAGATCCCGGCGAGCCGCGCGAGCTGGCACACGAACCGGCTGTACCTCGACCGGAGACCGGCCACGTACCACGAGATGCTCGCCGAGGGCATCCCGGCCTCCGGGGCACGGAAAGGAGAGTCGCCCGTGGCTCACCCGCAGCGAAGCATCCACTACGTTCCGATCATGACGGACGAGATGAAGGCGGCGGCCGTCCGCGCGCTGGAGGACGGGCGGCTGATCCGCTCCTACCTGGAGAAGGACAGCGACGGCGGCCGCTTCGAGGACGAGTTCTGCGCGTACATGGGGGTCAAGCACGGGGTGGCCGTCAGCTCGGGCTTCGCGGCGCTCCACGTCGCGATGATGGCCGCCGGCATCGGCCCCGGCGACGAGGTGATCACCGAGTCGCGGACGTTCATCTCCGTCGGCGACGTCATCGTGCTGGTGGGCGCCGTCCCGGTCTTCGTCGACATCGATCGGGAGACGTTGAACCTCGATCCGGCGGCGATCGAGGCGGCCATCACGCCCCGGACCCGCGCCATCATGCCGGTCCACAACAACGGCCTGACCTGCGACATGGCGCCGATCGAGGCCATCGCCCGGCGGCACGGGCTCAAGCTCATCGTCGACTCCTGCCAGAGCATCGGCACCACGTATCGCGGCAGCCGTCACGCCACCGTCGGCGACATCGCCGCCTTCAGCTTCGTCCGCAACAAGTCGATGACCTGCGGCGGCGAGGGGGGCATGGTGCTCACCGACGACGACGAGCTCGCCTACCGCGCCCAGCTTCTCTCGAACCACGGGCGCGGCCGGCACTACCAGGACTCCCACGACGCGGAGCTCATCGGCTACAACTACCGCCTGAGCGAGGTGCTGTCGGCGATCGGCCGCGTCCAGCTCCGCCACGTCGACGACTGGAACCACGAGCGCCGGACGAACACGGCCCTTTACCAGGAGCTTCTGGCCGGGCGCAACCTGCCCGTGACGATCACCGGGGAGCCCACCTGGGGGCTCCACACCCGCATGCGCCTGGTCGCGCTGGTGCCGCGGCGCGACGACCTCGTGGATCACCTGCGAAAGCAGGACATCGGGGTCAGCCCCGAGTACAAGCTGCCCATCCACCTGAACGCGCCGTACGTGGAGCGGTTCGGGTTCCGCCCCGGGCAGTGCCCGGTCAGCGAGCAGGTCGCCCGGGAGACCCTCATCCTGCCCAACTGGCCGGGCCTCTCGCGCGCGGACATCGTGTACGTGGTCGACGCGATGGAGGACTTCTACCGCCGTCGATGAGGGAAGAGGTCGGGGCCGGCCGAGGCGTCCGGCCTCGAGGGTCGTTCGAGTGGACGCGATCATGGTCCGCCGGCCGTGGCGCCGTGCTCGGCGCGCGCCCGCGCACCTTGGAGCATCCTGCCACCACTAGCAAGGAGGACCTCATGAACCTGCGGCAAATGTGTGGCCGGCGACGCTGGACCACCGCACTGCTGGCGATCGTGGCTCTCTGGCCGGCCCTCGCATCGGCGGCGGGTCCGGACAACGTCCTCTTCGTGGGCTGGGGACAGAAGGTCGACAACCTCGACCCGCAGACCTCCCGGGGCAACCGGAACTGGTGGGTGCTCGCCGAGCTGTACGACACCCTGACCGTCCTGCCGGAGCAGAGCCTCCAGGCGGCGCCGCAGCTCGCCGAGTCCTGGACGATGTCGCCCGACGGCAAGGAGTACGTGTTCAAGATCCGCAAGGGCGTCAAGTTCAGCACGGGCAACGAGCTCAACGCCCACGCCGTCAAGTTCGCCCTGGACCGGCTCCACACCATCGGCCTCGGCCCGCTCTACATGACGCGGGACGTCTACAACCGCACCGACGTGATCGACGACTACACGGTGAAGACCGTGCTGAACTTCCCGTACCCGGTCTGGCTGGCGATCCTCTCCCAGCCCGCGGTCACGGGCATCGGCGATCCCAAGGTGATCCGCGAGAAGTGCGGCGAGCCCGTCAAGGGACAGAAGTGCGACTGGCTCTCCAACAACAGCGCGGGCGCCGGCGCCTACGTCGTCGAGGAGTTCAAGCCGAACGACCGCGTGGTCCTGGCGAAGAACCCGAGCTACTGGAAGGGCTGGAGCGGCAAGCACCTCGAGCGGATCGTGCTCGAGACGGTGCCCGAGGAGTCGACCCGGCTCCTGCGCCTCGAGAAGGGCGATCTCGACATCGCGGCGGTCGGCACGACCCAGCTCGCCGACCTCGAGCAGCGGATCAAGGACCAGAAGCTGCCGCTGTTCGTGACGAAGACGGACAAGAAGGGGCAGCCGCTGCTCAGCCTCTCGACGCAGTGGATCAACCTGAACAACAAGATGCTGCCCACGAGCGACATCAACGTGCGGAAGGCCCTGGCCCACTCCTTCAACTACGACCTCTACAACCAGAAGGTGATGAAGGGCTACGCGATCCGGATGACCGGCATGATCCCGAAGGGCGTCCCCGGGAACGTGCCCGACTATCCGCTCTGGCCCTACGACCTGAAGAAGGCCAAGGAGTTCCTGGACAAGGCCTCGCCGGAGGCCAAGCAGGAGCTCGCGAAGGGCCTGAAGCTGCCCTACCGGCCGGACGGCGTCCTCCAGAAGGAAGGCGTCCTCATGTGGCAGGCGGACCTGGCCACCATCGGAATCAAGCTGATCCCCGAGGAAGTGGACGCCGCGACGCTCTCGAGCCTCCAGACCTCGGCCCCCGGCCAGCCGATGATCGAGGCGCGCTGGTACCCGGACTTCCCCGACCCGGACAACTTCAAGAACGCGGCGTGGACCAAGTACTGGCCCGGCCCCCCCACCATGGGGTACGGCGCGGCCTTCGCGGGTGACCCCAAGACGGACGACATGATCGACCGCGGCCGCTCGGAGATCGATCCGGCCAAGCGGCGGGCCATCTACCGGGAGCTCGAGCTCTACTTCCGGGAGAGCGCGTCGACGATCATGCTCGCCCAGCCGAGCGGCGCCCTCAACGAGTGGAACGCGCAGTCCACGACGGTGAAGGGGTTCGAGTACAACCCGATGATCCACCCGCTGTTCTACAACATGTACAAGGAGAAGTAGGCCGCGGCGGCGAGGGGAGCCTCACCGGCTCTCCGCGCCCCCGGGAGCTGGATGGCCCGTCGGCGGGCGTGCGACGCGCGCGCTCGCCGACGAGCGGCCTCGGCGCATCCGATCAACCTGGACCGACTACGCCCCGCGTGGTCACCCGTCCCGACCCAGAGAGGAGTCGAACCGACCATGAGAGTCGAACGCGAGAAGCTCGGCGATTGGTTCATCTACGGCCGCGAGGTGGCCTGGAAGTACTCGCTGACCAGCGTGGGCCGACCCGCCGCGCGGTTCTCGGACCTGGGGGTGACCATCGACGGCGGCATGAGCCTCGACTGGGGCGGCCACTACTTCGGGCCGCCGGCGCTGAAGCAGCGGCTGGTGGCGACGCAAGGCTATGACCTCGAGCCCGAGCAGCTGTTCCTGGCCAACGGCACCTACGAGGCGAACTACGTCGCGGTCATGGCCCTCGTCGAGAAGGGCGACGAGGTCGTCCTCGAGGCGCCCGCCTGGACCCAGGTCGGGGTGCTGTGCCGGGCCATCGGCGCGAACGTGAAGATCCTGCGACTCCGCGAGGAGAACCGCTGGAAGCCGGATCCCGACGAGCTGCGCCGCCTCGTCACCGACCGCACCAAGCTCGTGTTCATCAACCATCCGAACAACCCGACGGGCTCGGTGCTCTCGAGCGACGACATGAGCGCGATCGTCGGCGTCCTGCGCCGGCACGGGACGTACCTCCTGTCGGACGAGATCTACCGGGGCCTCGAGTGGGACGGCCCGCTGTCGCCGTCGGCGGTCAACGCCTACGAGCGCGGCATCGTCACCAGCAGCCTCACGAAGACGCTCGGCATGTGCGGCCTGCGCCTGGGCTGGGTGGGGAGCCGCGACAAGGAGTTCCTGGACCGGGCCTTCGCGCTCCACCGGTACGGCGTGATGGTGAACGACGTCTTCGGCGAGAACCTCGGCGCGGCGGCCCTCGAGCCGGCGACCTGGAACCGCCTGCTGGAGGAGGGGAAGCAGATCGGGCGCCGGAACCGCCAGCTCGTGATCGACTGGATGGAGCGCAACGCGCTCTTCAGCTGGGTCGTGCCGGGCGGGGCGTTCACGTCGTTTCCGCGCTTCGAGCTGCCGGTGTCGTCGTGGGACCTGTGCCGCACGCTCATCGGCGAGCCCTGGGGGACGTACCTCGTGCCGGGCGTCTGCTACGGCGAGGAGTTCGACAACCACGTCCGCCTGGGATTCGGCGCGGAGACGCCCAAGGTGCAGGCGGGGCTGGCCCAGCTGGAGGTGTTCGCCCGCGAGGTGAGCCGGCGGGAGCCCGCGCTGATCCGGTAGAGTAGTCGCCGTGATCCGCTTCAGCCTGCGCCGGCTCATCCTGCTGATCCCGGTGCTGGTCGGCATCACGCTCGTCACCTTCACGCTGGCGAGGGTGGTGCCGAAGAACGTCGCCTACGTCTGGGCGGGGGCCCAGGGGTTCCGCGCCACGCCGGAGGCCGCGGCGCAGCTCACGCGCCAGTACCACCTCGACGCGCCGCTCCCGGTCCAGTACTTCCACTACATGGCGGACCTCCTGCGCGGCGACCTCGGGACCTCGCCGGTGACCACGCGGCCGGTGATCAACGAGATCAAGCAGTTCCTGCCCCACACCGTCGAGCTGGCCGTGGCCGCCCTCGCGCTGTCGCTCCTCCTGGGGATCCCGATCGGCGTGATGTCCGCCGTCCGCCGCAACTCGCTGGTCGACCACGTGAGCCGCCTCACCGCGCTCCTGGGCGTGTCGATGCCCGTGTTCTGGCTGGGGCTCCTCCTCCAGCTGGTCTTCTACGCGTGGCTCGGCCTCGTGCCGGATCCCGGCGGGCGCCTCAGCAACCGGATCCGCTACACGAGCCCGGTGCAGAGCGTCACCGGGTTCCTCATGGTGGACACGGTCATCACCGGAAACTGGGTCGCGTTCCACGACGCGCTGGTCCACCTGATCCTGCCCGCGATCACGCTCGCCCTGCCGCAGGTCGCGATGATCAGCCGGATGACGCGCGCCTCGATGCTCGAGGTGCTGGGGCAGGACTACATCCGGACCTCCCGGGCCAAGGGGCTGAGCGAGCGGGTGGTGAACTACCGCCACGCGCTGCGGAACGCCCTGATCCCGGTGACCACCGTGGTCGGGCTGTCCCTGGCGTGGCTCCTGACGGGCTCGGTCGTGACCGAGGTGGTGTTCTACTGGCCGGGGCTCGGCCGCTACGGCGTGGAGGCGATCCTCGCCTTCGACTTCCCCGGGGTGATGGCGTTCACGATCATCGCGGCGTGCGTCTTCGTGTTCGCGAACCTGGCGACCGACGTGCTCTACATGCGCCTGGACCCGCGGCTCCGGGAGCGAGGGTCGTGACCGCTGTCGCGGAGCCCATGATCCGCGACGCGCCGCCGAGGTGCCCGCGCGCGCCCCGGGGGCCAGCTGCGGCAGGCCTGGCGGCGCCTCGGACGGAACCCGCTCTCCGGATCGGCGTGCTGACGATCGTCGCCCTGGTCCTCGTGCCCATCCTGGTGCCGCGCTCGCGACGCACGATCCGCGCAGCGTCAACCTGCAGGACCAATTGCGCCCGCCGGACGCCGCGCACTTCTTCGGCACCGACAGCGCGGGCATGGACATCTAGCCGCGTCCTCTACGGCGGACGGCTCGCCCTGGGAAGCGGTCCAATCATCCTCGTGCTGTCGACCGTCACTGGCTCGCTCCGGGGTTGCTGGCCGGCTACTTCGCCGGCAGAACCGACCAGGCGATCATGCGCGTGACCGACGTTTTCCTGGCGTTCCCCGGGCTGATCCTCGCGATGGCCGTGTGGCCGGCGTGCAGCAGCGCAGCTGGTCGTCCTGGTGGTGGCGATCGCGCTCCGCTGGTGGGCGCCGTACGCGCGCATCATGCGGGCGCAACGATGGCCGTCAGCGCGCTCGAGTTCGCCCAGGCCGGCTGCCGCCGGCGCCAGGCCCGCCGCGTGCTGTTCCGCCACATCCTGCCGAACACGATCTCGCCCATCATCGTGCAGGCGACCCTGGATCTCGGCTACGTGATCCTGGCGGCCTCGCTGAGCTTCATCGCTTTGGGCGTGCCGCCGGGCGAGCCGGAATGGGCCCAGAGATGCCGACGGGGCCAGCATGTGGGGACCGCGTGGTGGGTGATTATCTTTCCCGGACTGGCGATCCTGCTGACCGTGCTGGGCTTCAACCTGCTCGGGAACGGTATCGCGACGTGCTCGACCCGCGCGCGCGAGAAGCGGCCGAGCGGCGACTCTGGCCCCGAATTCGGCTGGGGACGCGGCGCGCGCTAGGCTTTCGCGCCGCGCTCGGTGAAGCGGGATGGCGCGGCGACGTTCGGCGCCAGCACGAGGAAACTGAGGAGCCAGCCGACGGCGCCCGCGATCACGATCGGCCCCGTCCAGAGGTGCACGGACCACGTCGCCCGCGCCCAATCATGGCCGCCAGGAAGTAGAAGAGGTACTGGAGGGCGGATTGCGAACGCCACGGCGCGGAAGGCGAGGACGCGATGGGGCCAAGGCCGGAGCCAGGCGAGCAGCCGTCGCCGATCACCCCGGTCAGGACGGGCCCGCGATGAGTGGTACGGGCCGTGCCGAGGAACTTGTCGTGGATGATTGCTATGAGGGCGACGTTCACCGACATCAACGCCGTGAAGCCGCCGACGGGAGGCCTGCCGCAAGACGAACAGGACGAGCCCCATCGAGTGACGCGGGCTGGACACGAAGCCGAGAAGCCCGCCGAGAGGAAGGCGCCGCCGCCGGGCCTCGGCGTCATGGCCACCCACATCGTCCCGTACGGGCTGCATACCCGGTGAAGAAGGTGAGCAGCGAGAGGAAAGATCGTCAGCGACACCACCATGGGCATCCGGGCCCGCCAGGGCCGTGTGGCCCCGCCGGATGGGCCAGCCCCGCTGGAGCGGCCCCGTGATCATGAGGCTGCCGCCGATGCCGAGCACGACATGGCTCGGGCCGACGGGACCCTCGACGCCCTCTCGATCCCGAAGACGATGTGCCACAGCATGTCGGCGAGACCGCCGAAGAAGAAGAGGAATGCGCCGGCGAGGAGGAGCCGTAGCCGACGGGCTGCGCGTCCAGCGCGATGCCCGCGCGCTGGGTTCCGCCGGAGGGTCGGCGAGCGCGACCGCGCCTGCGATTAGCCCGAGTAGAGACCGCGTGCCACGGCGTGAAACGTCTGAAGCGCCGGGACGTGGATATGCGCCGAGCCGTCGAGGTAGAGGCCTCCGATGGCCAGCTCCCAGCCGCCATCAGCCAGTCGAACCCGGCCCCGCCCGTCACCGGAAACGGACGAGAGCCGACCTCCGCCACCCGGGCTCGGGCCGCGGTCGACGACCACTGTGCCGTTCGCGATGCGACGCCTTCGTCCCGCAAGCCCCGGCCCCTCTGTTCCGATGTTGGTACGCTGAGCGTAAGCGCCTCGTCCAAGCGTCCCGGTCGGGCCGACCGGGCCCGCACCCGGACTTCGGCGTGCTGGCACGCGGACGGCGGCCCTATTGCATCCCGTTCATCACGGTGGCTGCTTTGGCCAGCCCCTGGGTGCCGGTGACCTTCGACTACGACGACGAGAGCGACCCGGGCCCGTATCCCACTCCCGCCCAACGCGCCGATCGAGGGCGGCCCGGGGAGCAGCGGGGACCGCCACATCCTGGTCGTGGACCCCGGGACAACTGCGTGCTCTACGAGCTCTGAGCGCCGATGGCGACTGGACA
>CAVXVV010000014.1:0-32712 GCA_963765195.1 uncultured Candidatus Rokubacteria bacterium | reverse complement strand
TGCTGGCGGAGGGCGAGGTTCTCGAGGGCGAGTTGCCGGTGGCCGCCGCAGAGGAGCGGGAGGAGGCGAAGCAGGTGGAGCAGGGTGGTGATCATGGGAACGAGTTTCTCTCCGGATCAGAGCCGAGAGATCAACCGCTTGGCCGCCGGACCGGATTGTGGCGAAGGACAGGGCCAGAAAACGCGCCTAGGACCGCCTAGGTTCTCCTTGCCGAGCCGCCCGACGTCGGCTCCACAGCCACCGCGCCCGGGTCCATCAGCACCAGGCGGCGACACACAACAGGGTGGCGGAGATAGGCTTCTGGATGAAGATCCTGAGGTCGGCCGCGGAAATCTGTAAGGACCGGAGGAAGGACCGTTCCAGGAGCGCCCCAGGAGCATCGCGAGCACCATCGGGGCCACGGGAAAGCCGCCCTTGCGAATGAGGTAGCCGGGGACGCCAAAGACGATCATGGCCGCCACATCGAAGGCCGTGTTTCTGATGCTGTAGGCCCCGGTGATGCAGAGGGTGACGACCACGATGGCCAGGTAGCGGTAGGGCACCCTTAACAAGCGCACCCAGAAGCCGATCAGCGGCAGGTTGAGCGCCAGGAGCATGAGGTTCCCGATGTACATCGAGGCGATGACTCCCCAGAACAGATTCGGATGCTGCTCGACGAGCAGGGGCCCGGGCTGAACCCGTGGATCATCAGGGCCACGAAGATCATCGCGATGGAGGCGTTCCCCGGAATCCCCAGAGTCAGCAGGGGGATGAACGAGGAGGTGGACGCGGCGTTGTTGGCGGCCTCGGGGGCGGCGACCCCCTCGATGGCTCCCCGACCGAAACGCTCAGGGTGTCTTGGAGATCCGCTTCTCGACGGCATAGGCGATGAACGAGCTGATGACCGCGCCACCGCCTGGAAACACCCCGATGAAAAACCCGAGACCGGAGCCGCGCAAGATCGCCGCCCAGCACCTCTGCCAGTCGTCTCGAGAGGGCAGGAGCCCGCGCAACGAGGTCTGGTACACATGCCTGACGTCCCGGGCCTCCAGGTTGATCAGCACCTCCGCGATGCCGAAGAGGCCCATGCCCGCCACGATGAAGTCCAGGCCGTCTACCAGGCGTGAGACCCCGAAGGTGAATCGCGGGGCGCCGAAGACGGGATCGATCCCGACGGTCCCCAGCACGATGCCCAGCGCTGCCGTGAGGAGTCCCTTCACGATCGACCCCTCGGACAGGTACACAGCCATCATCAAGCCCAGGAAGACCAGGGCGGTGTACTCGGCGGGCCCGAAGCGCAGGGCGAAGCTGGCCAGGCTGGGGGCGATCAGGGACATCGTGAGCACGCTGATCGATCCGGCGAAGAAGGAGCCCATGGCCGACATGCCCAGCGCGGGCCCGGCCCGTCCCTGGCGAGCCAACTCGTAGCCATCGAGGCAGGTCACGATTGACGCAGCCTCGCCCGGGATCTTCAGGAGGATCGACGTCGTCGAGCCCCCGTACATGGCGCCGTAGAAGATCCCGGCGAGCAGGATGACCGCCGAGGTGGGATCCATCCCGTACGTCGCTGGGAGCAGCACGGCGATCGTCGCTGGGGTGCCCAGGCCGGGCAGCACCCCGATGGCCGTCCCGACGATCGACCCGGCGAGCGCGTAGACGAGGTTCGACGGGCTCAGGGCGATCGTGAAGCCGTGGGCAAGGCTCGCAAAGTCCAAGGCGGATTCTAGCCAAGGAATCCCAAAACGCCGGGCGGCAGATCGACTCCCAGGACGCGGCCGAACAGGAGATACGTGCCCAGCGACAGGGCTACACTGCCCACGGCCAGGACGCGCCAGGACGTGACTCCCAGGACCCTCAGGATGACGCCCGCGATCAGGATCGTGGCCAAGACGTATCCCAGAGGATCGAGGAGGCCCACGTACAAGCCCAACCCCCCGACCAGGAGCGCTGGCCGCCGCACCTCCCCGAAGGACTCGGTCCCCGTGCTCCGTCCCAGGCCGGCCTGGACCACGAGGACGCACGACAGGGCGACGAGGGCCATCCCGCCCAGGAACGGGAAGAAGCCCGGCTGCGGACTCGACGGCGTGCCGATGCGCAACCCGAGTGATCCGACGACGACGGCGATCCCGGTGAGGGCCCCCACAAGGCCCCCGACGACGTCCCCCTTCAAGGCTCCTCGCCTATCGCCTGAAGATCGTCCCGAGCTCCCGGTAAGTCTCGTACTCGGCCCGCCAGTATTTCTCGAACTCGTCGGGCCCCAGATACTCGATCTCGTCCCCGAGCCGCCGGATCCCGTCGATGGCCTGGTTGGTTTCGAGCATCTTTCTAAAGGCCAGGGCGATCTTCTCGACGACCGGCCGGGGGGTGCCCTTGGGCGCCATGACCCCCTTGAACACGGTCAGCGTCTTGTCGTAGCCCTCCTCCGCCGCCGTGGGCACGTCGGGGAGGTCAGGATGTCGCCGAGAGCCGCCCCACGCCAGCGCCCGGAGCTTTCCCGCTTTGGTCTGCGGAAGAGTCTGCGGGAGCGCCAGCAAGCTCGCCTGGACGTGCCCCCCCAGGAGCGCGACCAGTGCTTCCGCGCCTCCGTCATAGGTAACGATCCTGAGCTTGATACCGAGATCCCGTTCCATTCGTTTCCATGTGAAGTCGCCCGCCGACCATGCGCCGGCGGTGGACACGGTCAAGGCACCCGGGTTGGCTCTGGCCCATGCGACCATCTCCTTGAAGGTCCTGAAGGGGGCGGTGGGTTGGGCCACGAAAACTGAGGCCGATGTGTTGACGCGGCATACAGCCATGAGATCGTCCGGCCCCTTCGACCGACCCTCGATCGCCGGTAGGATGCTATTGGAATTCGTGTGACCGAACAGCAAGGTGTAGCCGTCCGGCTTCGACTGGGCCACCATATCGGACGCGATTGCCCCGCTGCCGCCAGGCTTCGGCTGGACCACGATCGGCTGCCCCAGAACCTCCGGCGCCAAGCCGATTACCGTGCGGACGGTCAGGTCGCTGGCCCCGCCGGCCCCAAAGGGGATGACCAGGTGTATGGGCTTGGTCGGGAACTCCTGGGCAACGGCGGGCGCGCCGGCAAGGGCCGCGGTCAGGACGGCCGGGGCGAGCAGCCAACGATTCGTCATCCCTACGGGCTTCATCGCGGTCCCTCCCTGCCACTCGCGAGTACGGCCCATCCAGCCGAACAGACCTTTGGTGGTGGCGACGAAGGGCTCCACGCGGTTGCCCTCGGGGTCCGGGAACCAACTCTAGTGTACGGGGCGTCGGTTATGGTGTGGCTATCCCGCGCCTTGATCCTGGTGACGCCCCTCGATCCTCCCCCCAGGGAGGGTCTCGATCTCCTCCAACAGCCGAACCGTCTCGTCGTCACTCACCTGTTCCGTCAGCTGCCGAGGAGCTCAGCCGCCTGCTGCGCCACCGTCGGGGCCGCGAGCAGTGACGCCATGGACAGCTTCTGCCGCAGGGTATCGGGGACGCGCGAGACGACCCGAGACGCCTTCAGCGAATCCCCGCCCAGCCCCATGAAGTCGTCGTGGATGCCCACTCGCGGCAGACCCAGCACATGAGCCCAGATCCCAGCCAGCAGCTCTTCGAGCGGCGTGCGCGGAGCGACAAAGACAGCTTCCGATTCCAGCTCTTCCCAATCGGGCGCGGGTAGCGCGTGGCGGTCGATTTTCCCGCCGGGGGTCATCGGCAACGCTCCCAGCAGCACGAAGGCGGTGGGCACCATATACTCCGGAAGCCGATCCCTCATGCCCTGCCGCAGCCCGGGGGTGGTGGCCGCCGCCGCCCCCTCGGCGACCACATAGGCAACGAGGCGCTGGTCGCCGCGCCGGTCCGCCCGCGCGACAACCACTGCGTCCCGCACGCCGGGTAGCGCGCGCAAGGCCAGCTCGACCTCGGCCAGTTCTACCCTGTTACCCCTGAGCTTTATCTGGAAGTCCTTGCGGCCCAGATGCTCCAGGCAGCCGTCGGGCCCCAGACGCCCGAGGTCCCGGTTCGGTAGATCCGCTCGCTCCCCCCGCGCGGGTCGGGCAGGAAGGTCGCGGCCGTGAGCTCCCGCTCGCGCCAATAGCCCAGGGCGAGATAACGACTCTTGACGACGATCTCCCCCACGCGACCGACTCCAACCGGCTGTCCGTCGTCATCCAGCAGGAGGACTTGCGTGTCCTGGTCCGGATAGCCTACGGGGACGGTATCTCCGGGGATCTCGGTGTTGTGGTCGATGAAGTAGCGGGAGAATGTCGGAAACTCCGTGCAGCCGTAGCCATTCAGGAGCAGGCAACTCGGGCAAAAGTGGCTCTTGTACAGCTCGACGTCGCTCCTGTGCACGGGTTCGCCTTGCAGGTTCACCAGGCGGACGCTCGCGAATGAGTTCGCGGGAGCTCGATTGCGGAGCAAGTGCCGGAAGACTGTGGGAGTCGACCTGTGGACGGTGATCTCTTCCTCGATCAGCCAGTCGGCTAGGTTGGTCACCCCTTCCTCGCGGAGATTGAAGAGATGCAGACTCGCGCCGTTGAGGAGCGTGATGAGGATGCCCTGCGCTGAACCGGCAGAGGCAAGCGTCCGTAGATGAGACACTCGGTCGTCCGGGCAGATATGGAGACTGTTGGTATGGCGCATGCACGTGTGAAGCACGGAGCCATGCGTATGGACGACACCGTTCGGCTGTCCGGTCGATCCGGAGGTATAGAGGATGAACGCGAGGGTGTCCGGTGAGATCACCGGGCCGACATGGGCCGAGGGCAGTGGATCGTCAATCCCGTCGACGTTGATGAGCTGCACTCCTGAGCCGGACAGACTGCTGCGCCAGGGCCAGATGCTTGTTGTCGGTCAGAATGAGAGATGCTTGGAGGTCCTCCAGAATGGAGCAGAGCCTGGCAACGGGCTGAGAGGCGTCCAGCACGGCGGACACGCTCCCAGACTTGAGAGCGCCGATCACGGCCGCAACCCCACGTGTGTCGTCGTCGAACAGCAGGGCGACGGGGGCCCCTCTTCTGTCGTCTTGTGCCAGGATGGCCCGAGCCACGCAGTTAGCAGCCCAATCCAGCTCGGCATAGGCGAGCGCGTGCCGGCTGGTCTTGACGGCAAGACGGTCGGGATACCTGGCTACTTGCTGCTCGAAGCGAGCGGGGATGGATTGCTCGGTGTCCGCCTTCTTGAAGTCGGCAAAGGCGTTGGTCGGCCCGACGCGGCGGTGCTCAACGAATCCCCACCGTGGAGGAGGGGTGTCGATAGGCTCGGCGAGTTCAACCATGCCGATGTCCGAGACAGATCGAGTGCATGCTGCCCCTGAGCGATTAGTGCCGCTACTATCACGCGCTGTCGGCACCGTGTCAACCCGGCGACGCGCAGTTTGTCTGGCTTCGATGCAATGCTGCCGTAGGAGCGAGCTCGGGATTTCGACGGAGAAGTTGAACGCGCTGCACGACTACGCGAAGAGCCCGCTCTTCAACACGACCGAGCGCGTGGCGCTCGAGTACGCCGACGCGATGACGGATACCTCGCGCGACGTCGACGATGCGCTGTTCGCGCGGGTGCGCGAGCACTACGACGAGGAGCAGATCGCGGAGCTCACGATGCTGACCGCGCGAGAGAACGCGACCTCGCGCTTCAACCGGGCACTCCACGTGCCCTCCGCGGGGCTCTGGAAGCCGGCCTGACCCGAGAGACCCGGCACCGCGTTTGCACCCCTCCACGGACCGGAGGCGCCACATGCGGTGCTGGGCATGCTCCCAACGCATCAAGCTGTTGTGCCTTCTACTCACTCCGTCCGCCTCGTCAACATTGAAGTTCCAGCGGTCCGATGAATGATGGCCGCGATGCCCCCCCTCATCCTTACCGGCCTCCTCCGCGGGATCCGGACCCAGCACGCCCTGGTGCTCAAGAACCTCGCGCTGCGCCATCAGTTGGCCGTCCTCCAACGGACCGCGCCGCGTCCACGCCTGCGACCCTCCGACCGGCTGTTCTGGGTCCTGCTCGCTCGCCTGCTGGCACGGCTGGGCGGAGGCTGTCTTGCTGTCAAACCCGAGACCGTCATCCGGTGGCAGCGGACAGGCTGCCGTCGAGCTGGACGAGGGCGCCCATCCGGGCTTCCGGGGTCGGCGGGCCCGGTGCTGGCGCGGGCGGCGGCGGTGCTTGGCCGGCAGGTCCAGGGCGCGACGGATTCGCCGCACGGAGGCGCGGCTGACCCGGAGGCCCTCGACCTCGTGCAGCTTCTCGGTGGCATGACAATCATTGACATCGACGTAGGTGGTCTGGAGGAGCCCGCCACCCGGCCGCGGACGTCGGCCGGCAGTCGGCGGGGGGAGGGCCGTCCCCGCAGGCGGTGGCACAGGCCCGGCGCTCCGTCGGCCCGGAAGCGATGCTTGACCCGGATGAACTGGCGGACGCTCAGGTGCAGGGCCCCCGCTCCCTCGGCATTGGTGAACGTCCCGGCCAGGGCCGCCTTGAGCAGGCCAGGCCACGGGACTTCCTTGCGACTCATCGTGAGAGGCTCCCATGTCTGCATGGGGTGACACTCTCACTGAACAGTTAGCCCATGACATTCTTATGGACCAACAGCAGCGCCGATCCAGGCCCTTGACTCCGCCCGCTGGAGCGGCGAAGCTGGCGGCGGCGCGTGGCCAAGCCTGATGGATTGACGGAGCTCGACAGGGTCGGTCTGGTGGAGATCTTCAAGGAGTTCACGTTCGAGGCCGCGCACCGCCTTCCAAAGGTGCCCCCGGGACACAAATGCGCGCGCCTGCACGGCCATTCCTTCCAGGTGTCGATCCACGTCGACGGGGCGGTCGGCGCCCAAACCGGGTGGGTGCGGGACTTCGCCGATCTCACCGACGCGATGGACCCCCTGCTCGCGCGACTCGACCACTACTACCTCAACGAGATCGAGGGGCTCGAGAACCCGACGAGCGAGCTGCTCGCGCGCTGGATCTGGACGCGGCTGGCGACCGCGCTGCCCGGGCTTTCGCAAGTGGCCGTGCGCGAAACCTGCAACTCCGGCTGCATCTACCGCGGCGAGCCGTAGCCGGTTGGAGGCATCTTCGGCGGCCGTCCCTCCGCGAACGAAGGTCGCCGTGCTGGTGAGCGGCGGTGTCGACAGCACCATCCTCGTCGGTACGCTCGTCGCGGCAGGACATGAGGTCACACCGATCTACGTGCGCTTCGGCCTCGCCTGGGAAGCCGTCGAGGAAGCCCACTTGCGGCGGTTTCTCGCGACGCTGCCCGCGCCCGGCGCGCGTCCCCTCGTCGTCCTCGCCCTGCCGATCGCCGACGTCTACGAGACGCACTGGAGCGTGTCGGGCGACGACGTTCCCGGCGAGCGTACTCCCGACGAGGCCGTCTATCTGCCGGGCCGCAATCTGTTGCTCCTCGCGAAGGCGAGCGTGTGGTGCGCACTGCACGGCGTCGAGACGATCGCGCTGGGCACACTCGCCGGCAACCCGTTCCCCGATGCGGGACGGCCCTTCTTCGGCGGGTTCGGATCGCTCGCCTCGCTGGCCATGACCTGCCGGCTGGAGGTGATCACGCCCTTCGCCGGCCTTCGCAAGCACGAGGTGCTCGAGCGCGGGCGCGCGCTCGACGTGGCACACACCTTCTCGTGCATCGCGCCCGCGGCCGGCCGGCATTGCGGCCGGTGCAACAAGTGCGCAGAGCGCCGCCGCGCCTTCGTGCAGCTCGGAATCGTCGACGTCACCGACTACGCGGCCTAGCAGGATGGGCAAAAACCCGCAGGCTGCTCAAAAAGGTTCAGATGCGAGGCGGCGCCCGCCGGCCGCACGCGAGGCGTACTCCCTGTACGTTGAGCGTGCGGCCAAGGGCGCCAACGACGCAGATGGGCCTTTTTCAGCAGCCTGCGAGTGAGCCGCGTGTTCGTCGCGCCGGTGTCGTTCGGGCTCGGCGATCTCGTCGTCTCGCTGCCGGTCGTGCAGGCGGCCATCGCCGCCGGCGCTCGAGACGGCGACGAGACGTGGCTGGTCACGCGCACGCCCGTGCAGACCGCGCTCGCTGAGCGCATCTCGGGACTGACCGGCACGGTCGACGAGGAGACGTTCACGCCTCCCCGACCGCCGGATCGCCTCGTCGACCTGCGCGACCATCCGCTGCAGCGTGACTACTGGTGGGGCTCCCCCGAGTTCGAGGCGGCGTACGGACCGCTGGCCATCAACGAGATCCTCGCCCGGATCGGAGCCGACCTCGGAATCGCGGCCGACTTCTCGGCGCCGGTGCCGCTGGCGGCGGCGCCGCCACCCAACGTCAGCGACTGTGTCGTCTTCGTCGCCGAGACCGACGGGGTCGCCAAGCATTGGCCGGCGGCCCGGTGGACCGGGCTCGCCGAGTCGATCCAGGCCGCGGGCGCGCCGGTGCGTCTGATCACCCGCGACGGGATCCCGGCCGCGCTCGCCGGCTGTGGCCTGCGTGAGGTGCGGGCGCCGACACCGGGCGACGCCGTCGACGTGCTCAGCGCGTGCCGGGCCGTCGTGGGCGTGGACACGGGGCTCACACACGTGGCCGCCCAGCAGGGAACCCCGACCGTCACGGTGTGCCGACCTCCGGCCGTCTTTTTTCGCGCCTGGCCCCACACCCGGGTCGTAACGGGACGACGGTGCGACGACGCGTGCGTGGCGGCCGAGGCCACCTACGCCTACCACGATCGGGTGAGCCTGCGCGGCTTCCGTCCGGAGCGGGCGTGGACGTGCGCGGCCGCGGCTCGGTGCCTCGAAGCCATCGAGCCGGCGGCAGTGTTCGCGGCGCTGACGGAGATCTGGTGATCGACTCGTATCCCTCGAGCCGCGTCGTGAACTCGCAGCCCGAGGGCATCGGCCGGGTCGTCGCGCTCGACGGCATGTGCGCGTGGAACAACTTGGGCCGCAACGTCGTCTTCGCCGATCTCGCGCTCCGGCCCGGCGCGGTCTTCGACGAGACGGCGTTCCCCGACGACGACGAGCCCTCGCAGTTCGACTTGGACATCCATGCGATCGTCGGGCTGGACGGTGCCAACCTCGTGGCGGTGCTGAACCATCTCGGCTCGCTCCGCCTGTTCTGCGTGCCGGACGTCGGCGGAGCCGCTCCCGCGCGACGCGTGCCGATCGAGCGCCACCTCGACTTCGTCGCGGATATAGAGCGGGTCGTCGCGCTCGGTGACCGCATCGTCACCTCGCGTCCGCGGGGCCAGCGGTCGGGCGGGCTGCTCGTATCCGAGCCCATTTCGGGCGCCCGAGGGCAGCTCGAGGCACGTGTCGAGTTGGAGGAATTCGGCCCGGTGACCGCCCTGGCGGCCGAGTCGACGGCGTCGGGTGACGGTTGGCTTGCCATTGGCGGCGAAGGGCGTGTCTGGCTGCACGCCGTCGCCGGGGGCCGTCTCGAATCGCCCCGCTGGCATGTTGCTGTCGATTTCCTGCCGGCCGTCCTCGCGCGCGACGGGCGGCTCCTGTGGGCCGCCGGCAGCGTGCTCGGTGGCACCGGCCTTGACGACTACGACTGGGAGAAGCTGCGGGGCGGCGGGTTGGCCGCGCTCGATCTTGCCACCGGGGATGTGGTCGTGTCCGCCCGCTTCGGCGACGACCTGGCATGGGGCAGCGGTGGGGTCGCGTTCGTCGTGGTGGGCGGCGAACCGTGCGGCATCGGGCGCCGTGGCGAGCTGCATCTGCTCGACGGCGCGGTCACGGTCGCCGCCACGCCGCCGGTCGCAACAGACTCGCTCGGCATCGCACACGCGACGGTCGTGCGCGACCAGCTCGTGGTCGGCTTCAACCGCGGCGGCCACCGGCTGTATACGTGGCCGGCGAGCACGATCACTCGCGAGGCCGGGGCGCGCCGTCGCGGGTGAGGCGCGAGCCCGCAGCGCGCCGTCGAGTCCCGCGTCGCCATGCCGTGCCGCCCGTCACGAACTCCAGAATCGATCGAGCCGCAGCGACCCCATGGCCGAACGCCACGGCGACGCGCGGGTACGCGCCGGCGACCACATCGCCCGCCGCGAACACGCCCCGGCGCGACGTGCGGAAGCGCCCGTCCACCACCACGGCGCCGTGGCGGTCGAGCTCGAGGTGCCCACGGAACAGCTCCGTGCATGGCTCCCGGCCGATCTTCACCACGAGACCTCCGATGGACAGCGTTCGGCGCTCGCCTGTCGCCGGCTGGGCGACGACGACGGCCTGGAGCCGCTCGGCGCCGGAGACCGACTCGAGCTCCCAGCCCGCGAGATCCTCGATCCGCGGCTCGGCTCGGACTCGCGCGACGAGATCACGGCGCGCGGTGAGATCCGACGATCGATGCAGGAGCACGACGGAGGAGTCGTTCGCCGCCAGCTCGAGGGCGTCGAGCGTCGCGCTGTCGCCGCTGCCGATCACGGCGACGGCGCGGCCGGCGAAGCGGCCAGGCCCGGATCCCGCCCCCGCGGCATCCAGCTGGTAGGTCACGTCGCCAGCGAAGGCGCCGTCGACCGCGGCGGGCAGGTCGCGCCGCCGCGACCCGGTGGCCACGAGCACAGCACGGGCGTGAAAGCGCCGGGAGTTCGCGTCGACGGTCAGATGCTCGAAGTCGACGCTCTCGACGCGCTGATTCAGCCGGACGCGGTCTCCCAGGATCGACGCGGTCCGGGAGATCGAGCGCTGGAGCGTGTAGCCGTCGTCGAACCGTCCGGAAGCGACGTTGCGGATGGAATTGGTGACCTCGGGGAGCTGCCCACCGAGCATGCCGCCCGCCTCGAGCAGCACCACGTCGAGCTGAACGTCGAAGCACTCCAGCGCCCCGCTCACGCCGGCCGCGCCACCCCCAACGACCACGACGTCGTGGCGCTCGTCATCCGCCATGTCCCTACCCTACAGCCTAAGTTCCCCGGAAGCCGCTCTCGGTCGCGCGTCATCGCAACCCACGCGTCGAACGAGCGTGACCCGACCGGGGAACCCTCACCCGCAGAGCTGCCGGACGATGGCCTGGAACTCGGTTGACGGCACGAATCCATCGTTGATGATGCCGAGCAGCGCCGCGCGGAGCACGGCCTCCCAGGCGTCCAGACCGGTCCCTTCCATTTAACGCATCCAGGTGTTCGGAGGACCGGCTGCGGCCATTCGTCAGGGGCACCGCGCCGTGGCTCCGAAGGACACCCGGGTGGACCCACGTATTTCGTGTGGCATTTCAGACGCCAGGCGGAGGAGGACCGAGGCAAACCGCGCGGACCGGCCGACCGGCGATTTCCCCGTGGCCGGTACACCCCGCCGGCCGGACGGATCTTACGCCGCCTGGCGCGTGTAACGATGATGGAGGCCGCCGACCATGGGTGTCTCGACGACTCCGCCTTCGTCAAGGCGCTCCACCCGTCTTGGCTCCGGGGCGTCCTTCTCTAGGGAAAGGTGCGTTCGGGCGCTGTGGTAGTAAAGGAGGTAGTCGCGGAGCAGGCGACGCAAGTGGATCTCGGAGCACGACCATATGGTCGAGGCACTCGCGGCGCAGGGTTCCGATGAGGCGTTCCACGTACGGATTCTGCCACGGGGACCGCGGGGCCGTCTTGACTTCGCGGATCCCCAGGGCCTGGGCTCGGCTCGAGAACGCGACCCCGTACACCGCATCGCGGTCGCGCAGAAAGTAGCGCGGGGTGGTCTCCCGGGGGAAGGCGTCCACGAGTTGCTGCGCCGTCCACTGGGCCGAGGGGGCGTCGGTGACGTTCACGTGGACGACGCGTCGCCGGTCGTGCGCGAGGATCACGAAGACGAACAAGACCTTAAACATCACGGTGGGCACGACGAAGAAGTCCACCGAGACGAGGGCCCGCATGTGGGTGTCGAGAAACGTGCGCCACGTTTGCGACGGGGGCCGGCTCCGGCGGCCCAGATACTTCGATACCGCGGCCTGCGAGATCTCGACGCCCAGTTTCCGGAGCTCCCCGTGAATCCGGGGCGCGCCCCACAGGGGGTTGGCGCGAGTGTCCCTCGCCACAACTGCATCCGACTCGGTTCGCGACGATTCATCGCTGGAACGCTCCGGGGGCCGGCGCCGGATCCGGAGGACGAGTGGCGGGTGCCAAAAGCATTTCATTTTGACCGGGGTCTTGACTGTACTTCGCCGCGCTGGAACGACGTAGGCTTTCGGACGCCCCTATCGTGAAGGTTTTTGGACGCCGCCAGTGTCCGCGTCGGGCTTCAGCTAGGCGACGTTCCAGCGCTCCTGATACACGACGTCCTCCGGACGCAGTCGGCGTGCCCCTTCTCGACGCCGCAGTTCAGGTTTCGTCCAGACACGTTCAGGAATACGTGGTGAACGGACTCGGACTCTGAATCGGGTATCATTGCGCCAGACTGCCGCTTGACCGGAGGGTGCCATGGTCACCAACGGCCCGACTGAGGCCCGGACGCTCCGCTCCCGCCTGAGCCACCCGATCATCGACGCCGACGGCCACTGGCTCGAGTACGCGCCGGTCATGCGCGAGGAGTTCCGGCGCATCGGCGGGGAGGCGGCGGCCGAGGCCTTCGAGGTCGCCAGCCAGCGCATCCCCAACTCGCTCAAAATGTCTCTCGCCGAGCGCCGTCGGCGCCGGGTCGGGCAGGAGACGTTCTGGGGGTCGCCCTGCGAGAACGTGCTCGACCGGGCGACCGCGATGCTCCCGCGGCTCATGCACGAGCGCCTGGAAGACCTCGGGATCGATTTCGCCGTCGTCTATCCGACGGCCGGGCTCTCGTATCATCGCATGCAGGACACGAGGCTGCGCCGGGCGATCTGTCGCGCCTACAACGTGTTCACGGCTGATCAGTTCCGCGGACTCGACGATCGCATGATCCCGGCGGCGATCATCCCGATGTACACGCCGGAGGAGGCGCTCGAAGAGCTGGAGTTCGCCGCGAAGCAGCTCGGCTACCGGGTCATGATGGTCGGCGGGCTCATGCGCCGCCCGGTCCCCGCCCTCGCCGAGGCGCATCCCGACGCCTCGAAGTTCGTCGAATGGTACGACGTCATCGGCATCGACAGCGACCACGACTATGATCCCGTGTGGGAGAAGTGCCGCGAGCTTCGCATCGCGCCGAGCTTCCACAACGGCGCGCGCTCCATCCTCCTCCGGAACTCGCCATCGAACTTCTGCTACAACCACATCGGTCACTTCGCGTCCGCCGGTCACGCGGTTTGCAAGGCGCTCTTCTTCGGCGGCGTGACCCGCCGCTTTCCGGATCTGAACTTCGCGTTCCTCGAGGGCGGCGTCGGCTGGGCCTGCATGCTCTATGCCGATCTCATCGGGCACTGGGAGAAGCGTAACCGGCAGGCCCTCGAGCGCACGAACCCGACCCGGCTTGATCGCGCAGCGTTACTCGAGCTCGCGCAGAAGTATGGTCGTGACGCCGTAGTGGAGGCGGTGCGCCGCGGCGAGGGCCTGGAGGGCGACTCGAGCTCGACGCAGACCGGCGGCATCGAGGACCTCGACGACTACTTCCGTTGCAAGATCGCGCGCAAGGAGGACATCCGCGAGCTCTTCGTCCCGCGCTTCTACTTCGGCTGCGAGGCCGACGACCCGATCAACGCGTGGGCGTTCGACCGCCGCGCGAACCCGATGGGCGCGCGCCTGAACGCGATCTTCAGCTCGGACATCGGGCACTTCGACGTCCCGGACATGACGGAGGTCGTGCCGGAAGCGTATGAACTGGTCGAGCACGGGCTGATCAGCGAGGCCGACTTTCGGGACTTCATGTTCGCCAACGCCGTGCGCTTCTGGGGCCAGGTGAACCCTGACTTCTTCAAGGGCACCGTGGTCGAGAAGCAGGCGGCGGCCGTGCTCGCTCAGCCGGCGGCTCGAGCGTAAACAGTCCGAACACCTCCGGCCGTCGGGTGGTCGGAATCCCGCGCCACGCAATGGCCGCGGAGTGGGCTCATCGACACGGTCAAAATGAAATGATTCTGGAACCAGCCGGGCGTGCCTCATACCACTCGACTTATTCGCCGAGGTCGGTGCGGCGGCTGAGCATCGTGAGGCCGACGTCAGGTCGATCGAGATGTAGGCCCCGTACCCACCTGGAACTCTCTGGAGATCGTTCATGGCACCGCCCCTTCCTGGCCGCCATCCAGGCTACCGCAACGAGGAGGATCGTCGCATGAAGCGAACGTTCTGTGGAGTCGTGCTCGCAGCACTCGCCCTGACGTGGATGCCCTCGCCCGCGCAGGCTGCCCCGGCCGCCGTCTGCATCGCGAAGTCGCTGACCGGCGTGCTCAGGATGCGTGCGAAGGGCACCTGTCTGGCAACCGAGATCCAGATCGGCTCCTTCGACGGTACGACATTGCAATTGAGCGGCATCAATCTTCAGATCGTTTCGGGTGCCGGCGCCACGGATGCGCCGGTGAATGGAAAGGGGAATCTGATCGTCGGGTACAACGCGAACACGGGCGGGCATGCCCGAACCGGGTCGCACAACCTCATCGTCGGCGACGAGCACGACTACGGCCTCTACGGCGGGCTCGTGTCCGGCTTGCAGAACACGATCGCCGCGCCTTGGACCACGGTGATAGGCGGCGATGGGAACACGGCGAGCGGGTTTGGCGCCACGGTCACCGGCGGCGTCGACAACACGGCGAGCGGGTTCAACGCCTCGGTGAGTGGCGGTCAGCACAATACGGCGAGCGGGCAGTACGGCTCGGTGAGCGGCGGGTGGTGCAACGTTGCGGGCGCAGGACCAGCGCCGTCCTGCACCGTCAACACGCTCAGCGCCATGTCCGTCAGCGGAGGGTTCCGGAACGTCGCGAGCAACGCCGTGGCCTCGGTCAGTGGCGGTGCCAGCAACACGGCGAGCGGCGTGGACGCCTCCGTGAGCGGTGGCGAGAACAATGCGGCCACCGCGGGTGGCGCCGCGGTGAGCGGCGGCGGGAACAACACGGCGAGCGGGAGCCGGGCCTCGGTGAGTGGCGGCGACGGGAACACGGCGAGCGGGACCGGCGCCTCGGTGAGCGGCGGCAGCTTCAGCGTCTCGAACGGGCTCGCCACCTCGGTGAGCGGCGGCGCTGGTCAATCCGCCTCCAGCAACTTCGAGTGGCACGCGAGCAGAAGCTCCGGCTTCCCAACCGGCACGACGTACTGAGCCTCCCCTAGAGGCAACCGGAACGGGGCCCGTCCGGAGGCTCTGGCGCAGGTCGGTCTCGACCAGGGGGCTGACGCGGCGCGATGACCGAGTCCCACGCCGTGCGGCGTCTGCTCGGCGCGCTCGGGCTGGCAGCCCAGCCGCCGCCCCGTTCCGTCACCGCCTCGTCACCCGCCGTCAATCCAGGCGTTGTCCCTTCCGTTTAACCCGTTCAGATGTTTGGAGGACGTGCGGCCGTTCGTCAGGAGCACCGGGCCTTGATTCCGCGGGACTGTCCTTCGCCAAAACTCCGTCCGGCGCCGCAAGTGGTTGATCTGTCGGGTCTGATCCGGAGAGAATCCCACCTCGATGATCACCCTCCTGCTCCACCTGCTTCGACTCCTCCCGTTCCTCTGCAGCGGCCACCGCCAGCTCGCCCTCGAGAACCTCGCCTTGCGTCACCAGCTCGCCGTGTACAAGCGAACGGTGACCCGGCCCAAGCTGCGCAGGACTGATCGCCTCTTCTGGGTCTGGCTGGCCAGAGTTTGGGCCGGGTGGAGGCAGCCCCTCCTGATCGTGACCCCCGACACCGTCCTCCGATGGCAGCGGCACCGCTTCCGCGAGCACTGGACCAAGCTCTCCGGCCGGCCCACCGGGGGCCGCCCGCCGATCAGCGCCGATCTCAAGGCCCTGGTCAGGAAGATGGCCGCGGCAAATCCCCTCTGGGGTGCCCCGAGAATCCATGGTGAGCTCCTGAAGCTCGGCATCGACGTGGCCGAGCGCACCGTCTCCAGGCTGATTTCGAAGCGTCGCCCTCCGCCCTCCCAGACCTGGCGCACGTTCCTGACCAATCACGTCCGGGACCTGGTCTCCCTCGATTTCTTCACCGTCCCCACCGCGGGCTTGCGGGTCCTCTTCGTCCTCGTCGTGCTCGCCCACCATCGCCGACGCGTCGTCCACTTCAACGTCACCGAGCATCCCACCGCGCACTGGACGGCCCAGCAGATCGTGGACGCCTTCCCGAACGACTCCGCGCCGTCCTATCTCCTCCGCGATCGTGACCAGGTCTACGGTCACGCGTTCCGGCAACGCGTGAAGGGCATGGGAATCGGTGAAATCCTGACCGCACCCTCCAGCCCGTGGCAGAACCCCTTCGCGGAACGGCTCATCGGCTCGATCCGGCGCGAGTGTCTGGACCATGTGCTCGTGCTGAGCGAGCCACACCTGCGTCGCATCCTGACTGCGTACGTTGCGTACTATCACCGCGCCCGAACCCATCTCTCGCTCGACAAGGATGCGCCAGACGTGAGGCCCGTCGAACGGCCGGAGGCGGGCCGGGTCGTGGCAGCTTCCCGAAGTCGGTGGCCTCCATCATCGCTACGTCCGGCAAGCGGCCTGATCTCGCACCCGGCCAGTCCGCCTCACCGGCTCGCCACGCCCGGCACCGTCAGGCCGTCCTCCGCTCCTCCCGGAGCCCCACCTCTTTCCCCTGGGCAGGCAGGTGGCAGGCGCCTCGTTCGAGAAGGCCGACGACCTTGGGCTCGCTGAACACAACCTCCGACCGTTCCAGCAATGAATCGTCGCGAACCGAGTCGGATGCGGTTGTGGCGAGGGACACCCCTCAAGCCCCGCCGCTCGTCCCCTATACGCCACTCCCTCCACCGAGATGACGCGTCTTGTCGAGGAACTCCCGGATTGCGACGACCTGCTCGGCGATCAGCGAGCTTCCGCCGACGACCACCTATTTCGATGACCGGGGCCCTACCCGGCCCGTGGCTGGATCTGCGGACGTTGCCCCGGTCCCGCACACCTGCATCGCCAGGTGGACATAGATCCTGGCGGCCATCTCGATGTCCGCGACCGCGACCTCAGGGATCAGCTGAGCGGAGCCGGCCACGTCCGCTCGCCGCTCACCCGGACCGAGCTGGATTGTAGGTATACCAGCCGCTCTGAACACGTTGGTGTCGTTCGTGCTGTCGGCGAAGCCGTCTGGAAACCGCGCCGGGGGTTTCCCCGCTGCCTCGGCCACGGCTCGGATCGCAGCCTGCACAATGCTCGTGCCGGTCGGTGTCACGCCGGGTCCGGTGTCGTGATACACCTCGACCTCGAAGCGCAGGTCCGGCCTCGTCGAGGCAAAGGCGTTCACGGCATCCGACAGCCCTGCGATGACCATCGCGTTTGACTGGGCCGGACTCGACCGGACATTGAGGTACAGGCGGCAGGTAGCGGGGGACCAGACCGGAGCGAAAGGCCACCCGGCCTGGATGGCCCCGATCGTCACCCGTGGCCGGATCCGGCCCAGCCCAATGTCCTGGACAGCCTGTCGTTCGTACCGGCGTGCCCAGACAGTCAGAACGGGGATGAGGTCGGCCGCCGCCTCGAGCGGAGCAGAGCCAGTGACGGCATCCCGACGGCCAAGGTAGGCGGCCTGGCCGCGGATGATGATCGCCACGAACGACGACCCGGCCTGGCCGTTCACCACGTGAAGGTCCGACGGCCCGGTCGAGACCGCGAAATCGACACGGGGAGCGTTCTTCAGGTAACGACGGGCTCCCCAACCGGCCCCGCCGAAGGCAGGCCCGGTAAAGGAAGCCATCGGCGTCCGGATGGGAACCTTCTCGCTTTCGCCAGCCAGGCCAGCGAACAGGACACTGCCCGCGAGCCCGAGACCGGCCCGTTGTATGGCAGCCACCGCCGTTGCTCCAGCAGCCAGTCCCGCCCGCATGTTGTAGGCGTCCTGGCCCACGAACCGGCCGTTCCGTGGCGTGTCGCGGGCAGCGGTGGTGCGGCCCGCATCACTCAGGACCGAATGTGTCAGCGCGGTGTCGGCGACGAATGATGTATCGAGGTGACCGAAGAGGAGAAGGCTCGGGCCGTCGGCCCGGCCAGGGACGACGGCTTCGACATTGGCTCGCCCATGGCTCAGCCGGCGACACCGCGCGCGGACACCCTGGGCGCGCAACCAACTGGCAAGGAAGCGAGCGCACGGTACCTCCTCGCCAGTTGGACTCCTGATCTTAAGCAGCTCGCTGGTAAGCCTAATTGGATCCAGGCCGGCGAGCGCTTGGACGACGGAAGACGGGAGACCTCCCAACGACGACTCAGCCGCCCAGGGCCTTGACGGCCTGTTGGACGAACGTCGCATTGGCGACGTCCTCCGGCTTCAAGACGGTAGTGAGCTTCTTGATCGCCTTGAGGGCGTCTTGCGTCTTCTGGATCTGCTCGACGCTGATCCCGCCATCAAGACCGTAGACCTTGAGGTCAGCGAGCTGCTTCAGGCCGGTGATCATCAGCTCGAGCGCCGTGTTCGGGACGTACTTGATGGCAATCGCCGCCGCCTTGTCGGGGTTCGCCACGGCCCATCGGTACCCCTTGATCTCCGCCGTGAGGAACTTCACGAGCATGTCCGGACTCTTGGCGATGATCGGGTCACTCGTGATGTTGTAGGCGAGGGGGATATCCGGGAACTCTTTGGCGAACGATGTGAGGACCGTGGCCTCGCCCTTGGCGATCGCGTCCAGGATCGGCTGGAGCACGACGATCGTGGCTACAGTGACCTGAGCCTGACCCGCGAACAGGGCCCGGATCCGGTCTGCCGGGGAGCTGATCGAGACGAACTGCAGCGAGGCAGGGTTAACGCCGTACCGTTCGAGGACGATCTTGCCGAGCGCCTCAGCGGTGGAGCCGGGATCCGTGATTGCGAAGGTCTTCCCAGTCAGCTGGCTGAACTGCGTAATGCCCTTCCCGGCGACCATGACGTCAGTCCCCTTGGCAACGGGGGCACTGATGATCTTGATCGGCGCGCCGTTCTGCCGCGCGAGGAAAGCCGTGTCGCCTCCGACCTCGACGATGTCCGCGCTGCCGCTCAGCAGCGCCCTGGTCGCCGTCGTCGATCCCGGATAGGTGATCACTTCGACGTCGAGCCCTTGCTCAGCGAAGTAACCGTTGTCAAGCGCGTAGTAGACGCCGACAGTCGTGATCGCTGGCGGTGCAGTTGGCAGTCCGTAGCGGACCTTGATCTTGGCCGCCGCCGTCGCCGTCGCGGCTGGACTCGGAGTCGATAATCCAATGCAGGCGGTCGCCAGCAACGCCAGGAGCGATGTGGTGACGCCCAATTGCCTTGAGATTTGCATGCCTGTCGATCCTCCCTCTCCTCGGTTTGGCCGAGGCTGCCCTTCCTAGCTCGCGCGCGCGGTCTCCTTCCACGAGGCGAACTGGCGCTCAAGGCCGCGTGCGACAGCCGTGAGGGCCAATCCAAGCGCAACGAGCGTGATCACGGGGCTTGCGTGAACTCGCGGGTGAGCGGAAGGCCAACGTGTCGCGAGAAGCCGGCCCCGCGTGGAGGCCTGCCCCTGGGAGGCCGCCCCGCGATACCTGTGCCGGTCAAGAACTCCATCTACTTGTCCTGCCTGAACTTACCTCGTCCCCTGCATCGCTGATCCGGTAGAGTCTCGGCTCAGACCATGCCAGGTGCCAGGAGGCCGCATGATGCTCATGATGGGGTTCTGGACCTTTTCCGCGCCGTGCTCTTCGGGCCGGCGACCATCGCCCTCGAGAATGTCGCCCTGCGCCACCAACTCCGGGTGCTCCAGCGCTCGGTCCGCCGACCCCGGCTCGCTCGATGGGATCGCGTCTTCTGGGTCTGGTTGTCACGCCGGTGGGCGAGTTGGCGGTCCAGTCTCGTCATCGTGCAGCCGGGCACCGTGCTGGCGTGGCACCGCCAAGGCTTCCGGCTCTACTGGCGGTGGAAGTCCAGAGCCAAGCCGGTTGGCCGGCCGAAACTCGATCCCGAGCTTCGCCACCTGATCCGGCGGATGGCGCGGGAGAATCCGACGTGGGGCCGCCGGCGCATCCGGGCAGAACTCGCCCTGCTCGGCTATGAGGTCGCCGAGCTGACCGTCGCCTAGTACATGCACCGGACGGCGACTCACCTCGCCCACGTGGCGTGCCTTTCTCGCCTCCCATGCTCGAGACATCGTCGCCGTCGACTTCTTTCTCGTTCCCACCCTCACCTACCGCCTCCTCTTCGCCTTCGTCGTGCTCCGTCATCACCGCCGCGAGCTCCTCCACCTCCACGTGACGGATCAGCCCACGGCAGTCTGGACCGCCCGCCAAATCCTCGAGGCCTTCCAAACGAGACCGCGCCAAGATATCTACTCCGCGATCGGGATGCCATCTACGGCGAGCGCTTCACCCGCGCCTGGCCAACATGGGAATTCGCGAAGTCATCATCGCCCCGGCGCGCCCTGGCAGAACGCGTTCGCCGAACGGGTCATCGGCTCCATCCGCCGCGAGTGCCTCGATCACGTCATCATTCTGAGCGAGGCTCATCTCTGCCGCGTCCTACGCGCCTATCTCGTCTACTACAACACCGCACGACCTCACCAATCGCTCGCCAACAACAGTCCCCAGCCACGAATGGTCGAACCCCCGCCCCGTGGCCGGATCATCGCCATGCCTCAGGTCGGTGAGCTCCATCACCGCTACCAGCGCGCCGCCTGATCACCGCGACCTTCCTTTGGCTCGCTCCCTCCACGGTCGCGTCTGCGGCCGGCTCCCCTTGCGGCCCTTCACATCTTCGTCGCGCAGATGCTGCTCGGTCCGTGGACGATTAGACCCAGCGTGGAGCCACCGCGACATGGCGCCGATGAGGTTTCTAACCGGGACAGGGGTAAAATCGCCACACTTGGCGGGAACAATGGGGCAGGGTCCAACGCCTCGAGGTCCGCGACAATCACACCTTAAGAGCAACTCACCCTGAACGGGGCGGAGCCAGTCGGACTCCCAACTGGAGCGGCCGAAGTCCGGGGGCAGGTCAGTTGGCTTGACCACACCCCCCGAGGCGCTCAGTGAACTTCGCTTCGACTGTCACCACTCCTCCAGCCCAGTGGATCAGTACGTCAGGCGAAGTCGGATTGCGGCCCCCGATCTCTGTTAGTACATCTCGATGATGACGAACTTCGCAGCAGCAGGTGATGGGCCCACGCAGTCATCGTCGAAACCATGATCCTCCGCCTACGGTTTTGGCGGGGGAATGGGTTCGGGACCGGTTGAACGTTCCAGATTTCTGATCTTTGATGTTGGCGCGAGGAGTCGCCTTTGGGGCCCATTCCCCGGGAGTGAGCGATGCTGTTTTTACCGTAACGGAGACGATCTTCTCGTCGGTAACTTTGCTCTGAGCGTGGCGAGATCTACGCTGCTCAGTAGACACTTGATGGCGTGGGTGCCTTTGCCCTGGATATTGTAGGACGTTGTCCGACTGTCGTGATCTGTGGTGGATGACACATGGACAAAATCCTTTATGCTCCCGTTATCGGATAGTGTGACTCGGAGATCCTCCTTGTCGATTTCGGTCAAGACTTTCTTGTAGGAACACTTGATAGTAACTTTACTCCCGTCAGGTATGTCCGTCGGCCCTGGTGTTACGGAGAGGTTGGTGACCTTCCATACATCAGCAGCTGCCTCTCGCGCCACGCAGGCCATTGAAGCGACCAAGGTCATGGCAATCACCGTCATCCCAAGTGCTTTCATGGTTCACCTCTAGCTTCTGGTCTTTAAGGACCTCTCTTGCTCGGCCGCTGAGTTGACAGAAGGCGTCGAGAGTTCCTGATTTGCGGCGAACTCGCTCCAGTGCTGTGTCGGACGCGCCTCCGGCAAACAGAATCTCGAGCGCGAGACGCAGCGGCGGTAGAGTTCTCACTGAGAACCGTCTCTCGCCGCCTATTCTACAGCCTGGCGGTCTGGGTCAAGGCGTTCCGGTGGGGGGTCCCGCATTCCGGCCAGGACAGTCCCTATCATGCGGGCCAGGTCGGCCACGTCGGTACTTGAGGGAACGCTTTGAAGGCCTCCTGAAAGTTGGCCCGACCAATTGATGTGTCCATCCCATCGACCGACGAGAAGGGCGGTGGGATTGCGCGAGCCCGGCGATATGTGGGCGCACCCGAGGCGATCCACTGGTCAATTCGACGCAGCCAGTCGTCGCGTGCTGAGGCGCGGCGCGGAAGTGCACCGTGTGTCCAAGCACCGCAACGCGGCCAATGTCGGGGGTATGGTCGGCGGTCGTGAGGGCGGGCGGTGGCCGAAGAAAGACGGCACGCCATGCGCGGGATGGCGTCGCCGTTAGGTCGAACTCGTAGAGCGTGTCCCGGCCCTCGATGCGGGCCACGACGACACGCGGGAGGTCGGGAGCCGCTCCAGCGGCATGCTCGTCAGCGGCGGGGCCGCTCATGGTCGCGGACCGGGTCGGCTGCCCAGTACGGCACGGCGGGCTCCCAGCGGCGCAGTGGGCTGGGCGTCTGCGCCGGCTCCCAGATCGGCACGAGGGACCACCAGTCCTCGCCGTCTGGCACCGGGAGATACTCGGTTGCGCAGCGGCACCAGTCTGGGATCTGGAGCGTTTGCGGCGGCGCCCAGCCCTGGCGTCGCAGATCATCGGCGCGAAACCTCATCGGCGCCACTTCCCAGGCCGCATGTCCAGCACGCGAGGGGCGGCCGGCGGCGTTGAGCCAGATGGGCGGTGTCATCGCTGCCACGCTCGCTGGGGCGATCGGATCACGCTGGCTCCGACCTCGCACGCCCGGCGGGGAGCGATTTCGGCCTGCGTTCCGCGCCGAGGAATCAGCAAACGCTAGCTGCGGCTCACGGCTCGCTAAGGACCTCGCCAGTCGAATCACTTCACGCAACGACCGAATCACTGGGGATCCGCCCCTTGGCCGCCGCGTACACACCAGATGAATCTGGCGCTCGTCTTGACCTGGGTACCCACATCGCCATTGTCGAAGAACACGACCCATGCGGTGCCAGGGAACTCGGGATCGGCGTTGCTGGTCGCCGACCAGTAGTCACCCTCTTGCACGTTGGTAAACGGGTGGCCATCGGGGAGGCTCGGATGAAGCGCCGTCCTATCCACCAAGCTGGCCAGCTCCTGAAGGGTCGGAAGTCGCCACCCTCTGCGACTGCCCACAGTCCTACCGTTGCAAAAGGCTTCGCGCCTAACCAATCTTGTGCGGCAGTACTCGGGGACTGCTGCCAGACCAGCCCGGTCTCTCGATCCCAGACCGCCCCGCCGCCCATGACCAGGACAAGTCGATCGGCAGCCGGCAGGGTCTGGCTCCAGGCGGATCTGGCCGAGCTGCGTTTGGATCTGACCTCAGTTGAGTTTGGATCTGATTTAGCAAGGTCTGAATCTTCGTGCTTAACTTCCGCTCCCTCAACCGTTCCCGCGGTGAAGCGGCTCAGGAAAGGGAGAGTGCGAGTAACGCCGGGGCGAGTCGGCGACAAGCCCCGACGGTCATCGAACAGAACTCGTGCAGAACGGCGACGCAGCTCTTCATGGAGTTCCTCCTGTCGTGCGGGCATCGAAACCGTCGTCACGATCCAACCCCTATCACGCAGTCCACCCCAGGCGCGAGGCGGCGGTGGCCGAGCCCGAGGCCCGCCAGGCGGGCAGATCTCCCGGCTTCCTGACTGGCCGTCAACCATATATATCGTTTCCCTTGCTACCGAGGCGCAGCCCGCGAAAAGGAGGACCAGGGTCAGGATGGCTGGGGCCGCGAGTCGGGCGAGCATGTAGATTCGGGATCACTGGATGATCTCATCCGCCCGCGCGAGCACCGACGGCGGGATCGTGAGGCCGAGGGCCTTTGCGGTCTTGAGTAGGGTCGAGGACTGGCGCAAAGCTCCGGAGGCTCCCCTTGGCTGTGTCCGCCGTTTCCAGCTTCGTGCCCGTGTAGGTTCGCCGTAAGCCGTTTCCAGCCCCCGCCACCTCAAACCCGGCGTGCCGATTTCCGGCACCGGGCTCTCCTGGGCGCTTCGTGTCATGGGTTATGAGACCTATCGGCCGGGAGCGCTTTCAGGCCCGCCCCAGATACCGCACTCGGTAATCGGCGAACAACCCGAGCGTGGTGTGGAGCCATGCCGTACTCCACCTCTTCCAGCCGAAGCCCCGACGATTCCTCGCCCGCATCAGATGGCGCCGTACCTTCCGCTCGACCCACCGCCTGAACAATGGCAAAGCACCGGCTCGCGTGCCCGATCCGGAAGTAGTTGACCCAGCCCCGCAGCTTCGGGTTGATCTCGGCGATCAACTCCTCCACCGGCTGGGACCGGTAGCGCCGGAACACCGCCTTGAGCTCCTGCAGCAACGCCGTGCGCTTCTTCGGCTTCGGCGTGTACTGCGGCCGCCAGCGCCCCCGGAATGACCGGACGCGCCGGAAGTCAAAGCCCAAGAATCCGAAGCTCTCCCCCCGGCTCAGATCCACGATCCGGCTCTTGTCCTCATTCAGCCGCACGTCGAGCTTCGCCAGCTCCTCTCGAAGTCGTCGGTGCACCGCCTCCACCAGCCAGTCTTGCCGACGATCATTGTTCACGAGGATCACCAGTAGAGTAGGACGCTGGCGCGGTGGCGTTCAGGGCGTGCGAGGCCAGGCCGTTTCTCCCCTTTCGGGTGAGTGTCCCCCTCGAGCGGCCCATCGCTCCGTCTCCAACGCCCCCTCATCAAACCGGACGTGACCATTTCGGTCATCCGGCTTTCCGACCGCGTTCACCCGGCGGCATGCGGAAGACCCGCACAACTGCGGCGCCTCCTTGGCCGCCCGATACAGCTTCCTCTGGAGTACTCGCACCTGGTCATGCGTGTGTTGAGCCTTCTCGGCAATCACGCAGTGCGTCCTCCCGGAGAAAGCGTCGCGAAAGCAGGGGCCCTTTGCTCCGGGCGCGTTACCGCCCTTCGTCGCTCATATGGCCCCCTCCGACTCCCCACCCAGGCACCCCTCGGAATTTCGGCTTCCGGCCTTATATCCTCGGTCCCCACCGCACGAGCCGGTGGACCTGGCGGGGCCTCAAGCCTTACCCCTCTGTTCTGTCCCTGCATGCTGCCGCCTTCACCCCGGGAGTCTCGACGGGTTCGTCCCCCCGACCCATCCCCCGCCGATACCAGCCTTCGCCTGACGACTGGAGGCTCGGCGACTCCACTCCCAGCTCTCGCAGCTATCGCCGCTGGGTATACGCTGACGGGGCTCATCGGTCGTTCACGGTTGTTGCGGCCTGCAGGTTTGTCTCCGTCCCTGGGCTGCGTACGACCCCACCTCGCGGTGGAGCCTTCGAGGACGTTGTGTCGGTCCTGCTTCGACGGGGCCGGTTGCCCGGCCACGCCTGGACCCAGACTACTCGGGCGCATCGGGGCCTTCCCGAGGCGGGCTCCTTTCATCCCGCTAGAACAGAGGCTTCGGCCTCGCTCGGTCATCGGCATAGCGCGCGTACTCGACGTACGTGTGCGTGCCGTTGGCCGTGACCGCCTTGGCCCGCTCCAGCATGGCATCCACCTCGGTGAGATAGATGTTGCTGAGGAGGGGGGAGATCACGCCGCCCTGAGGAACCCCGCGCTTCCCGGACGCCTTCAGCATCAGCTTCAACAAGTGCAAGATGTCTGGGTCGTTCACCCGGCGCGCTACCTTGGCGAGCAGCCGATCATGCCGCACGCTGTCGAAGTAGGACGCCAAATCAACGTCAATCACCCGCGTCTTGTTTCGGACGATGGCTTCAGCCACCCGGTCGACCGCCTGCTGCGCTGTCCGCTTCGGTCGATACCCATACGACCCGTCGTGAAAGTCGGCTTCGAAGATCGGCTCCAGGATGTGTGTGAGCGCCCCTTGCACCACGCGGTCCCGAATCGGCGGAATTCCGAGGACACGAACTCGTCCATCGCCCTTCGGTATCTCGACGCGCCGGTTCCGCAATGGCCGATAGGTGCGTGAGACCAGTTCGTCCCGTAGCTCGGCTAGAAACGGTTCCACCCCGGCCGCTTCGATGGCCTCGAACGTCACCCCGTCGATACCCGGAGCGCCGTCGTTCTGCTTGGCCACCGCGTAAGCCGCGCGGAGCGTCTCCAGCTTGCCCACGTGGACGTACAGGCCCCAGAACCGCCAGTCCTTCTCGGCCTTCGCCTTGACGTAGAGCCTCCGCTGCAGGTCTTGCAGACTGATGGGCGCCGCTGTCATGGCGCCCCTGCCTCCCGTATGGGCGGAGACACTGCGCACCAGTAGGGCCCCTTCGCTCCACGGGCGTTACCCCGCTTCCTCGCTACTCCGGACCCCTCCGTCACCTTCTCGCCGTCCGCCCACTTCCCAGGGTCACTGGTTATAGCTTGGACATGGCTCCGCCGCTTTCGCGGTGGGGCGAGGAAGGCTTCTCCAGTCGCTCGACGTGTCCTCGTCACCGTGCCGTCGCTCTCACCCCGCCGGAGTGTCCCACCGCCTCAGCCAGGTGCGACGGGCCATGCTGCCTTCGCCTCTCAACCGTGAGGCTCGGCCTCCAGGACTTCAGTATTTCGGGGCCACCGGTGCGTTCACTTCCGTTACGGCCCGGCGACTCACTCACCCTCCTTCCGAGGGCTTGGTCGGTGGGCTTCAGAGTCTTGGTTTCCCGCCACCCTGCCACCCAAGTTACGGGGCTCTGGCTCTTACCCCGGCGGGCTGACTCCCGCTGAACACGTCAGCTTTCTCTGGACGCACGGTTGATGACCAGCTCGAACTTGGTTGGTTGCTCCACGGGAAGGTCACCGGCCTCGGGCCGGACGGGAAGCGCCAATGTCCTCCTGGGCCGTGCGTGGGTGGCCCTCACCGCTGTCCACGGTCCAACTACTTGCGCTTGAAGGCGGGCATCACCTGCACCGAGAAGCGCTCGAGCTGCTCCAGGATCACCGCCTGGGGCGTGCCCACGGGCTGGCCGACGTTGACGACCTCGAGGCCCGGATACTTGTGCTGGAGCTCCATCAGCTGCTCGGTGATCTGCTCGGGCGGGCCGATCAGCCACGTGCCGCGCCTTGATCGCGTTGACGCAGGGTGGGCAGGTTGGCCTGACGCGCAGCGCTTCGGGTCGGCCACCGCCTCGATCTGCTCCGGGGTGAGGCCGGGCACGAAGCCGAGCGGGCGCGAACATCTTGATGTTCTCCTCGAAGAACGGCGTCGCCTCCTTGATGCCCTGCTCGACGCTGTCGGCGATGTGGAACGAGAAGCCGATGCAGAGGCCCGCGCCCAGCTCGCCCTCGCGCCCGGCCCGGGCGCGCGCCTCGCGGAAGGCGTGGACGACCTTCTCGCTGCGCCCCGCCCGGCGCCGCGCCCCCGCCGATGATCCCTCGGATGTCGTGCTTGGCCATGAAGTCCAGCGCCCGCGGGCTCGCGCTGACCACCGGCTGCCAGCACTCGACGGGCAGCGTCTTCGGGCGCGGCACCAGCGTGATCTCCCGAAGCTCGTAGCCCCGGTAGGGCACCGGGGGCGGGATGGTGTAGTGCTTGCCCTGATGCGCGAAGGCGCGCTCGTTGAACGACTTGAAGATCAGCTCGACCTGCTCCTCGAACAGCTCGCGGTTGGCGTCCTGGTCGAGCATGGGCGCCCCGAACGCCTCCACCTCGCGGGTGTGGTAGCCACGGCCGACGCCGAACACGACCCGACCGTTGGTCAGCCAGTCGACGGTGGCGTAGTCCTCGGCCAGCCGGAGCGGATGCCACATCGCACGTGGGTGCCTGGATCATGGAACGGGGCTCGCTGATCAACGCTAAGCGCCGATCGGTCTACCCCATCATCCGCGAACAAACGGGGTGGCAGCGAGGCAACTCCGCGTACATGACTGCTGGCCTCTTGCGCCTTAGCGTTGGCGTACCATGGCGACGTGATTGCGCGATCGCCGCTGCCGCACGGGGCTGGTGGCCGCGCCATCCGATCCCCGGCCGATCCGCCGGGTCGTCCTTCGATCGCGCTCACGCGGGCGGACGGCTGGGCATTGCTCGCCGTCTTCGTCTGGGGGGCGAGCTTCCCCGTCCTGAAGGGAATCATGACCGTGGTGCATCCGCTAACGCTGACGGTCCTCCAGGGCCTGATCTCGTTGGCCGTGCTCGCCGCGGCACTCCATCGCACGAGCGGATGGCGCTTGCCGGCCCGAGAGGACCTACCGCTGCTCCTGGCCGCGGGGCTGATCGGCTACACGTTGAATCAGATCCTCTACTCGTGGGGGCTTCATCTCACCACCGCCTCCCATTCGGGACTCATCTTCACGGTGACGCCACTGTTCGTGTTCGGCGTGAGCCAGGCGCTCGGCCACGTCCGCCTGAGCCGCCGCGATGCGCTGGGACTGGCTCTGGGCGTGGGTGGGGCCATGCTGATCATCGGCTGGCCGGCCAGTGGCGCAGCGGGCGAGGCTTCCGTGCTCGGAGACCTGCTCACCCTCGGGGCCGCCATCACCTGGGGTGTGTGGACGATCCTCGCAGGCCCCATCCTCCAGCGGCGCGGCACTCTCGCCGGTACGTTCTGGATCATGCTGACGGGGACGATCGGACTCGTGCCCTTCGCCCTCCCGGGCCTCGTGGCCCAGGACTGGGCGTTGCCGTGGTGGACCTACGCCGGCATCCTCTACGCCGGTACGGCCTCCGGCGCCCTCGGGAGCATGCTCTGGTTCGCGGCCGTGCGGCGCCTGGGCGCCGCGCGCACCGCAATCTATGCCAACATGGAGGCGTTCTTCGCCGTGCTGGCGGCCGCGATTCTGCTCGGCGAGCGGGTCGCATTGATCTCGCTGGTGGGAGGAGTGGCCGTGGCTGGGGGCGTGCTTCTCACGCGGCGGCCGGAGTAGGAGCCATCGACCAGGGCGGACGGCAGCCGACCGCCGATTTGAGCAATCTGAGTCCGCCCACGGCCGAGCTACCGACTGATGCCGGGGAAAGACGAATCGGGGGGCGTCGCCGCCCCCCGATCGAGTGGTGAGCCGTGAAGGAATCGAACCTACAACCTACTGATTAAGAGGTGGTTCCGGGACCGAACTCCTACGCACTCAGACGATCTAAGCGTACGTATTTCCTGCGAAGCCGCCTGATGGATGTTCGCCTGCGTGTGGTGGAGTTCGGTGGAGTTTGGCACTGGCATGTCACCGAAGATTCGACCCGGTCTTAAGTCGCCCGGCATGTGAATCGCCCACCCTTGTGGAACCTGGCCGGTCTCATCCGGGTCCTCGGCGCGGAGACCGCGCCCCAGGCGGTGCGCCGGCTCGTGGCCGCGCTCGCCTCGCCGTCGAGCTGCCGCCAGGGCGGCCGGTCTCGGCCGGCGGACCCGCCGCTCTGGTCCGCGTCCCCGGTGACTTGGCGGAAGCTGGCGCGGCTGGGGATCCGCCCGATCCGGCAGGCCCTCCGCCAGGGAGAGGCCGCCGGGCGGTTCTACCAGATCCCCCTCGCCCGGTTCCGGTGGGGCTCAAGCGGGTCGGGGTCAGGGCGCCAGGACGGCGTGTAGCCGTCAGGAGCGTGGCGTAGCCGTGAGTTCTGACTCGTCGGAGCCGCCGATGGGGTCTCCCCACAGGCTCCAGGGCGAACCACGCCTCAGAACCGCCCATCTGGCGCCCGAGGCCGGGTCGGGGTAGGGTCGGGGCGCCCGTGCCCCACGGGACGGCCGGGGCGCCGAGCTCCGATGGCTGCCCGGGTGCCGTGACGCTGTGCCTGGCTGGCCGCTCACGATCCGGACTCGGGAGCCGCTCGGTATGCGATGTCCCCGGTGCCAGCACGAGATTCGCCCGCAGGCGACGTTCTGCGAGGCGTGCGGCAGCCCCTTTAAGCGGCCAATCCGACTGGTCCGCCAGCGCCAGATCCGAAGAGTGAGGGTCGAGAGGAGGGGAACTCCAGCGAGTGCCCTGAGTGAGGCGCTGGAGCAGCAGACCGCCACCAGCGAGATCCTGCGGGTCATCGCGAGCTCGCCGACTGACCTCCAGCCCGTTTTCGATGCCATCGCGGGGAGCGCCGTTCGTCTCTGCGAGGCGGCGCTTCAGCGATCGTGTTCCTGGTCGAGGGCGACCTCCTCGCAGCCTGGTGGCTCGACCACCACGTCACCGCTGGTGGGGCACTCGAAGCCGCGACCGGCATACGCTCCGATCCCCGTGGTCGGCCGAGCAGCTCCGTGCGGCCGCGCGGTCGCTGCCCGACGACGTCATCCACATCCCGGACCTGCGACGCTACGTCCGACCGAGTTGCCGAGCCGCATCGCGCAGCCGCCCCAGACGCTCGGGTACCGCAGCAACTCTCGCTACTCCCGCTGCTTCGCGAAGGCACTACCGATCGGAGCGATCGTGTCAGCCGCGTCGCGAGCCCGACGCCGTTTTCCGACACCCAGATCCGGCTCCTCCAGCACCTTCGCTGCCCAGGCCGTCATTGCCATCGAGAACGTGCGCCTGTTCACGACCGAGACGAAAGAGGCGCTGCGAGCAGCAGACCGCCCACCGCCCGAGATCCTGCGGGTGATCGCGAGCTCGCCGACCGATCTCCAGCCGGTGTTGGACGCGATCGCCGAAAACGCGGCGCGGCTGTGCGGGGCGACGATTCCGTCGATCTCATCGTGTTCGAAGGAGACCTGTTGCGCTGGTGGCCATGGACGCTGCGCCACAGGCTCTGGAGATTGCCCTCTCGCCGCGTGTACCCGATCGTGCCCAGCTCGCGGCAGCGGTGCGGGCCGTGCCGATCCTCGATCGGACGATCGTTCACGTCCCGGACGTCCAGAGCGGACCCGGAGTTCCCGACGGGCCCGCGGCACCCGCAGGACCGGTGGCTACCGGACCGTGCTGGCGTCCACCACTCCTGCGCGAGAGGGCGCCGCTCGGGGCATCATCGTCCGATCGGCGGCCCGAAGTCCGTCCGTTCTCCGCGAAGCAGATCGCGCTCCTCGAGACGTTCGCCAACCAGGCCGTGATCGCCATCGAGAACGTCCGGCTGTTCAAGGAACTGGAGGGAAGAACCGCGCTCCCGAGACCACGCGCAGCTGACCGAGGCCCTGGAACAGCAGACGGCGACCGCCGGAGATCCTGCGGGTCATCTCCCAGCTCCCCGACGGATGTCCAGCCGGTGTTCGACGCCATCGTGCGGAGCGCCGCTCGGCTCTGTGCGAGGCGACGTTCGGCAATCTGTCCGCTTCGACGGCGAACTCCTTCATTTCGTGGCCCGACTACAACGTCACCCCCGAGGGCGCTCGAGGCGCTCAAGGCGTCACCTTCCCGGATCCGCTGGCCGGGCGCTCGTGGATCGGCGGCGATCCTCGAGCGACGCGGGTCCACTGCCCGACGTCGAGCACGCCCGGTGGCCCCCTCGCCGACCATTGCGATGGCCGTCTCGGCTTCCGCAGCGTGCTCGCCGTACCGCATGCTGCGCGAAGGGGCTCCCGATCGGCGTCATCGGGGTGCGACCGCGACCGAGCGGGCCGTTCTCCGACGAAGCAGATCGGGCTGCTCGGCACCTTCGCGGACCAGGCCGTCATCGCCATCGAGAACGTCCGCCTGTTCAAGGAGCTCGGGCCCGGACGCCCAGAGCTGACGCGTTCGGTGGAGCGAGCTCACGGCGCTCGGCGATGTCGGCCGGGCGGTCAGCCGACGCTCGACCTCGACACGGTGCTCGAGACCATCGTGACCCGCGCCAGCCAACTCGCCGGGACCGACGGCTGCTCGATCTTCGAGTACGACGAGGCCACGCGAGGCTTTCCGGCTCCGTGTTAGCCGCTTTGCAGACCTCGCAGGAGGCGTCTGGCCGCGCCGGCGCGGCGACGCCGATCCCAAAGGGCGAGGGCCTGTTGGGCCGCGTGCCGCCGTGATGCGCGAGCCGGTCCAGATCCCCGACATCGCGGCCGCGGGTGCGTACGAGAGCCCGCTCCGCGACGTCCTTCTCCTGCAGGCGGGCCATCGGGCGCTGCTGGCCATGCCGATACTCCGTGAAGACGCAGCTCATCGGCGGACTCTCATGTGAACCGGAAGTCGCCGGGCGAGTTCGCGCCCGAGGTCATCGAGGTCCTGAAGACCTTCGCGACCCAGTCGGCACTGGCCATCCAGAACGCCCGCCTCTTCCGGGAGATCGCGGACAAGAGCCGGCAACTCGAGGCCGCCAGCCGCCACAAGTCCGAGTTCCTCGCCAACATGTCCCATGAGCTCCGGACGCCGCTGAACGCGATCCTCGGCTTCTCGGAGGTGTTGGCCGAGCGGATGTTCGGGGAGGTGAACGAGAAGCAGGCCGAGTACCTGCAGGACATCCTGTCCTCGGGCCGGCATCTCCTCTCCCTGATCAACGACATTCTCGACCTGTCCAAGGTGGAGGCCGGACGGCTGGAGCTGGAGCTCGGGCGGTTCCACCTGCCCACTGCCCTGGACAATGCCCTGACCCTGGTTCGGGAGCGGGCGACCCGGCACGGGATCACGCTCACCCAGACCGTGGACCCGAGCGGCTGGGCGACATCGTCGCGGACGAGCGGAAGGTGAAGCAGATCCTGTTGAACCTCCTCTCCAACGCGGTGAAGTTCACCCCGGAGGGCGGCCGGGTCGGCCTCGCCGCCACGGCGGTCGAGGACGGCATCACGATCGCCGTCAGCGACACGGGGATCGGCATCGCGCCCGAAGACCAGGCGGCCATCTTCGAGGAGTTCCGCCAGGTCGGCCGGGAGGACGCCCGGAAGCAGGAAGGCACGGGGCTCGGGTCTGACGCTGGCCAAGAAGTTCGTGGAGCTGCACGGGGGACGCATCTGGGTCCAGAGCCAGGTGGGCCAGGGATCGACCTTCAGCTTCACGCTGCCCGTTCGGCTTGAGGAAACGGAGTGCGAGCGATCGGGCGGAGGCGAGCCCTCACGGCCATGACGTGTCCCCGGTGCCACGCCGAGAACCGTGACGGGCTGCGGTTCTGCGAGGACTGCGGCA
>CAVXVV010000013.1:0-19834 GCA_963765195.1 uncultured Candidatus Rokubacteria bacterium | reverse complement strand
GCGCGCCCTAGTGTGTCCAGACCCGCAAAGGTGTTGACACCGTGACCGGGCCAGAGTGGGAGGTGAGGTCACGCGCCAACCGTTCCCCAGAAGAGCGTGGCGGGTGGCTGGCCGCGGAGTCGATAGCCTTGATGGGGACGGTCGTGATTGTAGAAGTACAGGAAGCCGTCCAGCGAGCGTTGGAGCGCCGCCCGGCTGGTGAAGTACCGGCGGCGGAAGGTGACCCGCCAGTGCTCCTGCAGGATCGTGCCTTGCAGCCGTTCGACGAAGCCGTTGGTCCACGCATGCCGGGGCTTCGTCCGTGTGTGGCGGATGCCGAGGACCCGACAGGCCTCATCGAAGGCCCCTTTGAACTCCGAGCCCCCGTCCGTCAGGACGCGCTGAAGCGGCCACCCCGCCCGGCGGTAGTGCGGGCGCAACACGGTGCGCAGGAAGGTGGCGGTGGCCGTCGCGGTGAAGGCGGGCAGCCGCCACGCCACCCCGTACGAGCCGAAGGCGTCGCAGGCGGTGATCTGCCAGACCTTGCCCACCCCTTTGAGCTGGCCGATGTAGAAGGTGTCCAGACATACGAGCTCGCCGGGCTCGCGAGCCTCGACATGCCGTGTCCGACCGTGACGGGCGCGCCAGAGGCGGCGGCGGGTCCGCTCGGTGAGCAACCCCACCGTGTGGACCGCCTGCTGTTCGAGCACCGCCAGCCGCGCCCGGCGGGTGGCCAGCCCGACCCGGCGCAGGATTCGCTGCACCGTACTGGGCGCCACGCGGACCTGCCACGTCCGCGCCAGGTGGCCGGCGATCCGACTGCACCCCCAGGTTCCGGCGCTGATCGCCACGCTCTGCACCAGCCGTTCGGTCTCCGGGGCCACCTGGACCGGACGGCCGCGCCGCCCCTGCGTCCGACGGGGATGCACCCCGTCGACGCCATCTCGTTCGATGCGCCGCCGCCACCGGTAGAACAGCGTCCGGGAGATTCCGAACTCCCGACAGACCTGGCTCACGTTCCCCACGCGCTCGGCGCGCTGCATGACGCGCAGGCGCAGCCCCTGTATGCTCTCGTCGAGGGTCATCACTCGCTCCTCTCCAGGTGGTTTCCTTGGCCGGATGTCCACTCTGGAGAGGATAGGGCTGATGGCCCTCCTGCGTTTCGGTCACGAGTGTCAACACTAATGCGACCCTGGACACCCTAGTGCACCACGCCCGGTCGCTCGAGACGAGCGCCGGCGCGGCCCAGCCGCTCGGCGAGCCAGATCGCGGCGCCGATGATCACCATGGTCACGATGGCGAGCGCGGCGACCGGGCCGAGATACCCGGTCTCGTAGAGGTTGTAGACGGCCACCGCCAGCGTCATCGAGCCCGAGCTGAAGAGCAGGACCGAGGCGCTCAGCTCCTGGATCGCCGGCACGAACACGAGGAGCCACCCGGCGACGAGCCCGGGGCGCGCGAGCGGTAGCGTGATGCTCCCGAACGTGCGGAGCCATCCTGCGCCGGTCACTCGTGCGGTCTCCTCGAGCGAGGGGTCTACCTGGCGGAACGCGGCGTTGGCCGATCGCACGGCAAGCGGGACGTAGCGGGCGCTGTAGGCCAGCAGGATGATCAGCAGTGTGCCGTAGATGGGCACCGGCACCCGGAGCCAGAACTGGATCAGCGCGACCGCCATGACGATCCCCGGCAGCCCGAGCGGCACGAGGGAAACGTAGTCGAGCAGCTTCCGGCCGGGGAGCCGCGTCCGGAGATCCCCCCACGCGATCACGCTGCCGAGCAGGACGGTCAGCGTCGCGGCCGCCGCCGCCAGCACGAGGCTGTTCACGATCGCCCGCCGCGTGACGTCGTACTCGAGGAGGATGAAGCGATAGTGCTGGAGCGTTAGGTTCTGCCAGAAGTCGAGCCCCCACGATCGGCTCAGCGAGACCGCGAGCAGCGTGACGTAGGGGGCGAGCACGGCCACCCCGAAGACTGCGGCGCAGAATGCGAGCGCCCCCCAGCGCGCGCCGCCCAGCGGGATGACCTGAGGCCGGTGGCCCTTGCCGCCGAGGGTGACGTACGACCGCCGGGCCAGGTACCGGCGCTGGAGCGCCAGCGCCACCACCGTGATCGCGACGAAGATCAGCGACAGCGCGGACGCCAGCCCGTAGCGCGGCGGGTGGTCGAAAAGCGCGTAGATCCGCGTCGGCAGCGTGAAGATTCGCCCGGGCAGCCCGATGATCGCCTGCGAGCCGAAGAGGGCGATGGCGTTGACGAAAGCCACCAGGGCGCCGGCCAGGACCGCCGGCGCCACCAGCGGAAGCGTGACCGCCCGGGCGGTCCGCCAGCGTCCGGCTCCGAGGATCCGGGCCGATTCCTCCATCGAGGCATCGACCGATTGGAGCGCGCTGGCCGCCAGGAGGTACACGAACGGGAAGGTGTGAAGCACGGTCACCAGGACCAGCCCGGCCATGGAGTGAATGTTGAACGTGAGCTGCGGCAGCCCGAGCACGTCCCGCAGCCAGCGGTTGACGAGCCCGGCGTTGGGGCTCAGGAGGTTCACGAAGGCGATCGCGGTGAGGTAGGGCGGCGTGAGGTACGCGATCGTCGCGGTCGCGTGGATGAACGGCTTGGCCGGCACGTCGGTGCGGCTCACCGCCCACGCCATCGGCAGCCCGATGGCGACGCTCAGCAGCGCGGTCCAGGCGCCGAGGACCAGCGAGTTCTTGAGCGCCTGGACGTAGAGGCGGCGGGACATCGCCTCCCGCAGGTGGTCCAGCGTGAAGCGGCCCTCGTGGGTGACGCTCGCCACGACCAGGGAAACGAGCGGCAGGGCGACCAGGACGACGAGCGCGAGGGCGGCCGCGGCCATCGCGACGTGCTCGGCCCGCAGCGGCCACCCCGACGCCGGGGATGCCGCCGCGGAAGCGGCCCGGCTCACCGCAGCTTCTCCGGATCCGTTCCCACCTGAGCCGGCCGCCACGTTACGCCGGGCTTCCGCCGGACCTCAGATGTAGACCCCCTTCATCTGGGGCTCCGGGTACCGGGTGCCCGCGCCAGCGCCCGGGGGCATCGCTTCGTCGATCTGGCGGAGGTCGGCGGGGTCCAGCCGGACCCGAGCGGCGCCGACGTTCTCCTCGAGTCGGTCGACCTGCTTCGTGCCGGGGATCGGGACGATGTCCTGGCCCCGGGCCAGGAGCCACGCGAGGGCGAGCTGGGCAGGGGCCACGCCCTTGCCACGCGCGATCTCGCGCAGGCGCTTCACGAGCCGCGCATTGTGGTCGAGGTTCGCTCCCTGGAACCTCGGATGCTGGCGGCGCCGGTCGTCCGCGGGAATGTCATCGGGACGCTCGACGTGACCGGTCAGCATGCTCCGGCCGAGCGGTGAGTACGCGACGAAGGCGACGCCGAGCTCCCGGCACGTCGCGAGCGCGTCCTCCGCGGGCTGCCGGTACAGGAGCGAGTACTCCATCTGGAGCGCGGCGATCGGATGGACGGCGTGCGCCCGGCGAAGCGTGGACGGCGCCGTCTCGCAGAGCCCGAGCGCCCGGATCTTGCCCTCCTCGCGGAGACGCGCCATCGCGCCCACCGTCTCCTCGATCGGGACCTTCGGATCCACCCGGTGCTGGTAGTAGAGGTCGATCGTCTCCACACCGAGTCGCTTGAGGCTGGCCTCGCAGGCGCTCCGGACGTAGGCGGCGCTCCCATCCACCAGGTTGCCGGCGCCGTCTGGGCTCCGCACCTGGCCGAACTTGGTGGCGAGGACGACGCCGTGGCGGCGGCCCGCGAGGGCGCGTCTGAGGAGCTCCTCGTTGTGCCCCCAGCCGTACATGTCGGAGGAGTCCAGGAAGTCGACGCCCAGATCGAGGGCTCGGTGGATCACCGCGATCGAGGCCGCGTCGTCGCTCTTGCCGTACGTGCCCGACATCGACATGCAGCCGAGGCCGATCGCCGACACCCTCAATGCGCCGTGCCCGAGCAGCCGGTGCTCCATCGATGGGTCCCCCGTGTTCGTGAGGAAGTGGTGTATTCAGCGTACTCGACTTCCGCGAAGGAGATCAAGGAGCCGGACGCCGCGGGCGCGGCAGCCCGACGCGGGATCAGACGCGGCGGTGAAGCGAGTCGAGGATGCGGCGGGAGCGGAGGGCCTGGCGAGCCGAGCGCCGGCGCTCAGGCGCCCTGGAGCACGCCAGTGAGAGCGTTGGACACGGCCTTCCGGATGTCCTCGATGCGGTAGGGCTTGGCGACGACCCCGACGACGCCGGCGGCCCGGACCTGCTCCGGGTCCAGCTGGTGCCCCCAGCCGGTCACCAGCACGACGGGCAATCCCGGATGGAGCGCGCGGGCCTGGGCCGCCAGCTCCCAGCCCGACAGAACCGGCATGCCCAGATCCGTGAACAGGAGGTCGGGAGGTTCGGCCGCCACGCGGTCCAGCGCCGCGCGCGCGTCGGTCATGACCTCCACGGTGTGGTCGCCCTGGAGACGCAGGATGTCGGCCAGCATCTGGGCGAGCACCTCCTCGTCGTCGACCACGAGGATGCGTTGGTTGCCGACGTCCACGTGCCCCACCTCCGGCACCCGAGCCGAAGGCCTCCCGGAGAAGACCGGCAGGTGCAAGGTAACGGTCGTGCCCATGTTCTCGCGGCTGTCGATGCGGACCCGCCCGCCATGGCGGGACACGATGCCGTACACGACGGACAGCCCCAGCCCCGTGCCGCGCGCCCCCTTCGTCGTGAAGAAGGGGTCGAAGGCCTGGCGCCGCACCTCGGCAGACATCCCCACGCCTGTGTCGCGGACGAAGCACTCGACCGTCTCGTCGACAGACTCACCCGCGATATCGTCCAGCTCGCACGCGCGGACCCCGAGGGCGACCGTCCCGCCCGACGGCATTGCGTCCACGGCGTTCAGCAGCACGTTCAGGAACACCTCGCGGAGCTCCGCCGCGTTGCCCCTGACAAGCGGCACCGTCTCCAGCTCGAGCACCACGTTGATGAGCGCGCCGCGCGCCTGCGCCTCGTCCTTCCAGCGCGGGCGGGCAATCTCCACCACCTGCTGAAGCAGGGCGGCGATGTCCACCGGCTCGGCCTGCTCTTCGCCCTTGGCGCGCGCGAAGCCCAGGATCCGGCGGACCGTCTCGGCGCCATCCAGCGCGGCCCCCTGGATGACCTTGAGGCCGTGGGTCACCGCAGGATCCGACGTGCGCTTCTGGAGCAGCTCGGCCCTGCCGAGAATGGCCGCGAGCAGGTTGTTGAAGTCGTGGGCGACACCTCCCGCCATCTGCCCCAGGGCGCCCAGCTTCGCCGTCTGGACCGCGTGCTCCTGCGCAGCCTCGAGCTGCGCATAGGCAGATCGGAGGTCGGCGTACAGCTTGGCGTTGCCGATGGCGATCGCGGCCTGCTGCGCCACGGCGCCGGCGAACCGCGCCTCCTCCGGGCTGAACGGGTAGGGCTGGCGCATGCACACGCCGAGGATGCCCCACACGTTCTCTCCGAGGATGACCGGGGCGGCAAGCACCGCGCGCACACCCTCCGTCTTGAACAGGGCCAGGGCGTTGTGGCTCCCACCGAAGCGGGGATCGCCGGGCAGGTCCTCGCTCCAGACCGGCGCGCGCAGCAGGGCTGTCGTCCCATCCCCGGGCGGGAGGACCAGCGAGTTCTCGCGATCCTCGGGCAGCCCGCGGGTCCGCACGTAGTGGAGCGTGTTGCCGTCGAGGCGAAGGATGCTCACGGCGTCCGCCCCCATCGCCACCGACACGCGCTCGACCACGAGGTCCAGCACGCGGTCCAGATCGAGGGTCGCGGTGACCGAGCGCCCGATCTCGGCGAGGGCCTCCGCCCGCGCGCGGTGTCGCTCCGCCTCCGCCAGCAGCGCCTGGGTCTGGCTGAAGAGGCGCGCGTTCTGGATCGCGGTACCCACCTCGAGGCCGATGCTGCCGAACAGGGAGAACTCGGCGTCGGTGAAGTCCGGCTTGCGCTGGCCGATCAGGACGACCGCGCCAAGGCCCTGGCCCTTGGACAGGATCGGAATCAGCAGGACGCCACCCACGATGGTGCCGTCTGGCACGCGGTTCCGGTACGGGGCGATGTCGACGGCCTCGCTCAGGAGCAAGGGCTTCCGGGCCTTCAGCGCCTGCCCCGAGTGCCCCTCGTCCGTGCGCAGGGGGATCGGGTTCGCGGCGTAGCTTGGCCGGAGACCGCGGTGCGCGACGAGGATCAGGTTGTCGCGCGTCTCGTCGAGCAGCCGGATCGCACCCGCCGAGAAGTCGAAGAGCACCATCAGGCGATCGAGGATGGCCTCGAGGCTCTCGCGCAGGTCCAGCGAGGTATGGGCCGCCTGGATGACCTCGTTGAGGACCTCCAGCTCCTGGCGCCGGCGCTGTGCTTCCTCGGTCCGCGCGCCCAGCTCCGCGTCCCGGCGCGCCAGGGACTCCGCCATGAGGTTGAACGAGCGGCCGAGGTCCCCGACCTCGTCGGAGCCCTCGGCGGGCATGCGCAGCCCGAAGTGCCCCTTCGCCAGCTGGGCAGTCGCCGCCTGAAGCCGGCGCACCCGCCGGCTCGCGCCGCGCGCCACCATTACGACCGCGAGCACCAGCACGATCGCTCCGGCGCTGCCGTAAGCCAGGGTGGACTGCGTGAGAACCCGGACAGGCGCCTCGATCTCGGCGAGCGGCGCGAGCACGCCAACCGTCCACCCGTGCGCGCCGACCACGGCGCGGACGAGCAGCCCGTGGCCACCACCGGCCAGATCGACGATCTGAGGATCGCCGGGCTGAGTTCGCAGGATCTCGCCGAGCTCACCCGGCCCCCTCCACCGCTCGGCCAGAGTCTCGGCGGATCCCGTCGGCCCGAGGATGGTGCCGCCGCCGTCCACGAGGAAGCTCGTGCCCGGGCGTCCGGTCAGCGCGCCGGCCAGGGTCGACGTGAAGTACGACATCGGGAGATCGACGACCATCACGCCCCGGAATTCCTTCCAATCGTTGTAGACCGGCAGGGCCAGACGCAGGACGGCGATCCGGAGCGACTCCGACTGCTCGACGGAGGCGAGGACGCCCGAGTCGGGAGGGAGGGACTTGGCCCGCCGGAAGAACGGCGCGTTCGCGTAGCGCGCGGTGCTTGGCTTGACGCCATGAGCGGTCGCGCTCACCAGCACCTTCCCCGTCTCGTCGAGATAGCGCGCCTCGGCCACGACCTCGTCGCGGCGGCTCAGGAACTGGGCGAAGTGGTCCGACAGCTTCTTGAGGGCGACGTCCGCCTCCTGCACGAGTCGGTACTCGAGCTGGGTCTGGTAGTCGCGCAGCGCCGGCGAGCTGGTCAGGTCGTAGAGATCGAGCTCCCGCTCCCGGAGGAACGGCTTCAGCCGGAGGGCCACCTGGCGCAGCCGCACCTGGAGCTCCTCGCGGATCTGGACCTCCAGCGTCGCCTTCGTGCTGGAGTACCAGACGTACACCAGGCCCCCGAGGGGCAGCAAGACGAGGGGGATCACCACCAGCGTGAGCCTAGTGACGATGCCGAAGCGCACCCGGCGCCGCCGGCTCATACCGGCGCCCTCCGGCGCTCCGGCAGGCGCAGCGGCGGCGCTGGCCCCTATTGCCTCCGGAACGCGCTCCCCCCCGGGCTCGGATGTCTTCACTGCAGGCCGACCCCCCCGAGGCGCAGGATCGTGTCCTTGGATGCCGTGAAACCCGTGACGCGATCGCGCACGGCATAGAGGTCCACGACCTGGTAGAGCGGGATCGTCAGACCCTGCTCGTAGGCGATCGTCTGGACCTCACGGAGGATCGCCTCCCGCGTCTCCGGATCCTGCTCCGTGTCGGCGCGATTCAGGAGCTGGACGGCGGAGGACGGCGACATGCGGGACATGGGATGAGCCGGGTCCAGGTGCAGCCGCAGCTGGAACGCCGCGTCGAAGATGATGCTCGTCGGATCGAGGATCAGGAAGTCGTGCCGGTCGCGCTCCTTGATCCAGCGAGTCATCGTGGGAGCGCGGCTGTCCACTTCGAGCTCGAGCGTCACGCCGATCTTGGCCCACTGCTGGGCCAGGGCGGTCGCCAGCGTCTGCGTGTCGTGCGTCGCGAGGCCCTGCAGGCGGAACCCTTTGGGGTACCCCCCCTCCGCGAGGAGGGTGCGGGCCTTGGCCGGGTCGAAGGCATACGGCTTGAGGCCCGGGTGGAAGCCGAAGTCCTCCGGCAACGTCACCGTCGAGATCGCACGACCGTTGCCACGGGCGATGTACCGGACGAGCCCCTCCACGTCTGTGCCGTGGAGCAGCGCGCGGCGCACCTCCACGCGAGCCAGGGGACCTTTGCGATTGTCGATCAGCACGTCCATGAAGCGGATGGAGTTGCGCTTGACCAGCCGGACACCCTTCGCGCGAAGCAGGGAGTCGACCTGCTGAGGCAGAAGGTTCGTCATGATGTCGACGTCGCCTTTGAGCAGCCGGTTCAGACGGTCGGTCGCGTCCGGAATGAACTGGAAGACGACGTTCGGGACCTTTGGCGGTCCGCCGTGGTAGTCCGGGAAAGCGGCGAGCACGGCCTGCACCTGGCTCAGCTGGGACAGCCGGAACGGTCCCAGACCGATGGGCTCCTGGAAGAACTCGGACTCGGGACGTCCTCGCAGCGCATCCGGCAGGATCATGCTGAACTGTGACAGGCGCGCCGGGAGCAAGGGATACGGACGCTTGGTCGTGATCCTCAGCGTGTACCTGTCCACCGCGGTGATCGTGTCGAACTCGGCGAACTCGTGACGCCGAGGCGAGTTGACCTGGGGATCCAGGATTCGTTCCAGGGAGAACACCACGTCCGCCGCGGTGAGCTCTCCGCCATCGTGAAAGCGGATGCCGGGGCGGAGCTGGAACTCCCAGGTGAGGCGGTCGACGGGGCCCCACCGCTCCAGGAGCGGCGTCCGGATCTTGCCGTCAGGGTCTCGATCGAACAGGGGCTCGAAGATCAGTCTGAAGAAGCTCTGCGTCTGGGTGCCATAGACCTTGAACGGATCGAGGGTCGGAGGCAGCGCCGTGGCGTCAGCCACGATCAGATCGGCGCCCCGGGCCGCGGGCGCGCCGGACGACGCGGCGGCCGGGACCGCGGTCGGAAGGATCAGCGCCAGTGCGAGGAACACCACCCATCGATGGATCACGGGCGTCATAGCGGCGAATTCCCCTCCTTCCAGACCTCGGGCTTGGACCCGTTTTTGCCCCGCGAGAGCCGTTTTTGCCTCGCGGGGAGAACGCTTTTGTTCCGCGGGAGGCGGATTGCAATGGGTGTGCCATTGGGAGCGCCACTTCCGGGTGGGCGCGCCGCGGCGCCCAGGCCGTAAAAATGAGCCATTTTGAGTGTGAATAGTCCGGCAGGGGTCCGACCGGCCGCCGTCCGACGGCGGCCGATTACCGGATGTGTCACTGGGCGGACCCCTCGCATGCCTCGTTACGTCAACCTTCCTCCACTTCGCGTCGCTCTACTTCCTCCTTCCGACCCTCCCGCTGCAGCCTCGGCGTGCGCCTGTTGCCGGCCGAGCCTACGACGCCTGGGGACCCGCCACGACCCTCGTGCCCTCGCTGATCCTGCTGGCGGTGGGGATGTCAATCCTAGCCGTGGCGGGGATCCCCTCCTCTTCCTGCTGGCCGCCGTTCCCGCGGGAATCGGCATCGGCGGCGCTCACACGACCCTTATCAGCTCGGTAGTGGACACTGCCGAGGGTCGGGCCCGCAGCGTGGCCGGCTTCGCCGCCTGCTTGGAGCCGGGGGGTCGACGGGGGAACGATCGTGATGGGGGCAGGTGGCGGACCGGGCGGGCTTCGGGCCGATGTTTCTCGCGGTCGCGGCGCTGCCGCTGCTGGGTCTGGGAGGGCTACGCTGGCTTCGCGTACCGGCCGGGCACTGAGAGGAGTCGGCCTGAGCGGTCCCGCTCAGGCGCCGAAGTAGCTCCCGAGGGTCTCCACGCGGCCGCCGAACGGGGCGACTTCGCTCGCGTCGATCTCGACGTCGAGCACCGTCGGGCGGCCGCTCTCGATGATCTTCTCGATCAGCTCCCGGGAGACCTGGCCGGGCTCCCGGATGCGGAAGGCCTGCGCGCCGAGGCCCTCGGCCACCCGCGCGCAGTCGACCCGCGGGAACCGCGTCCCGACGTCGGGGCGATTCATCATCCGGAACGCGTGGTGGATCATCCCATAGCCCGCATCGTTCATGACGACCCAGATCACCTGCTTGTTGTAGTGAACGGCGGTCGAGACCTCCATGCCGTTCATGAGGAACCCGCCGTCGCCGGTGATCGAGACGACGACCCGGTCGGGCGCCGCGAACTTGCCGCCGATCGCGCCCGCCACCCCGAAGCCCATGGAGGCCATGCCGGTCGCGCAGAAGAAGGTGCGCGGGTAGATGCTCTGCCAGTAGTGGATAGCCCACGACCGGTTCGCCCCGCCGTCGACGAACACCAGCGCGTCCCTCGGCAGCGCGTCCTGGAGGTCCCGCATGAGACGCTGGGGCTTGATCGGCGACGAGGTCGACTCCATCGCGGCGGCGTTCAGATAGCGCGGACGATTCGACGGCGGATCGTGCTTGCCATTGCCGCGCCGGAAGTGAAGATAACGCTGCTGCTGCCGCCGAATCTCGTACGCGAGCTCGGTGAGGCCGGACTTGGCATCTCCGATCACGGGCACCGTGGCCTGGTAGTTCTTGCCGATCTCGTAGGGGTCGATGTCGATGTGCAGCAGAGCCTCGCTCGGCTGCAGCCGGCGATCCCATCCCAGGGTCCCCCACTCGCTGAGGCTCGTGCCGACGGCGAGCAGGACGTCCATGCCGCTCTCGAGGAGATGCCACTGCGCCAGCGGTGACCCAGAGTAGCCGAACGGTCCCACCGACAGGCGATGGTCCTCGGGAAACACGCCCTTCCCCTTCGGAGTCGTCGCCACCGGGATGTCCAGCATCTCGGCGATCGCGCGGATCTCGTCGGACGCGTTCGACAGGATCGCGCCGTGTCCGGCCAGGATCATGGGCCGGCGCGCGCGCAGGAGGTGCAGGGCCGCCTGCTTGATCGCCTCTCGGTCGTACGTGCGCGCCCGGTGCATGGCCCGGCTCATCTTGATGGACTTCTGAACCGATTGCTCCTGCACATCGGCGGGCAGGCTCAGATGGACCGGCCCCGGCCGTCCGCCGATGGCCATCCGGAGCGCCTTGTGCCAGATCGCCGGAAGGCGATCGGCCCTGAAGGTGAGGATGCTATAGCGGGTCACCTGCTTGAAGACATCGACGATGTCGATGCCTTCGCTGCTGGATTCCTGGAGCGCTCCGCGCCCGAAGGACTTCGTGGCCACCTGCCCTGTCAGGACGACGATCGGAATGGAGTCGGCGTACGCGCCGGCCACGCCCGTGAGGAGGTTGGTGGCGCCGGGTCCCGATGTCGCCACGCACGCGCCCAGCCCGCCGCCGGCGCGCGCGTAGCCGTCGGCCATGAACGCGGCCCCGGTCTCGTGCTTCGCCATGACGATCTGAACCTGGCGTCCGACGGTCGCGGTGAACAGGGGGAAGACGGTTCCACCGACCACACCGAACAAGTGCCGGACGCCCGCTTCTCCGAGAGCATCGATCACATACTCGGCGACCTTGTACTCCGTGCTCGCCGACGACCCGTCTACGGTGAGCAGCGAGTCCGGGATAACCTGCGTTGTCGCGTCAGCCACGGAGAGCTCCTCGTCCTAGATGAAAGCGGCAGCCAGCACGGCGAAAGGGCCAACAGCCTTCGCCAGATCCTACATCCCGCTTGCCTCGCGTGTCACTGTTTCACTGCGATTGACGCCGAGCCGTATCCGGGCGGATACGTGCAGACGGATGGTGCCGTCTCCACGGCCACGAATGGTGTGCGCCTGGCGCGCCTCCGGGAGCGACCACGTGGCAAAAATACGCACCTCGGCGGTCGGTCTGGCATGAGGGGTGCCACAGTGACCGCCCGAGACGCACCAGAACGCACACCCGACGGCGTTAGACTCGACCCGATGCTCCACCGTGTGAGACTGAAGACGATCCTCATCGCGGGCGCGATCCTCTCGGCGCTGCTCCGGCCGTGTTGATCAGCGCCGTGATGGTGCCATCGCTTCACGACTCCGCGATCCAGGAAGCGACCGCGCGATACGAGCTCCTCGCCCAGGGCCTCGCTTCGGAGCACGATCGCTTCCTCACGTCGCACCGACAAGCCGTCCAGATGCTGACTCGGCATCTCGAGGATCGAACGGAGAAGTCTCTCGGAGCTGTCGGTATGGCCGATCGTCAAGTCCCAGGCCTCCGGTCAGCTCCCGCTCTATACTCTCGAGAGCTCGACCGCGAGCTCGGCCGAGCCGTCGAGTTCCTGACCACTCAGACGCCTGCGGAGCCGCGCTGATCCGGCCCGCTCGCGCCGGCCTCCGGCGCCCCGGGCTCAGGTCGCGGCCGCTTCGGACATCGCTCGCTTCTCGCGGTCGTAGAGTCGAAGCGCGACGAGCGCAACCGACACCAGCACCGGGCCCACGAGCAGGCCGATCACGCCGAAGGCCTCGAGGCCCCCGAAGAGGGCGATGAACGTCAGGAGCAGCGGCATGTCCTCGTCTCCGACCAGGCGCGGCCGGATCACGTAGTCGCTGAATCCGACCACGACGAGCAGCCCCCAGATCAGCTCCACGACACCCCACGCGATGTTGCCCGACATCAGCAAGTAGAGGCCCGCCGGAACCCACACGAGGAGAGTGCCCACCGCGGGCACGATGGAGGCGATCGCCGTGGCGATGCCGAAGAACACCGGCTCCGGCACGCCCGTCGCCCAGTAGCCGATCCCGGCCAGCGCCCCCTGGGCCAGGCCGGTGACCACGGTGCCGAGGAGCGTCGCGCGCCCGGCCCGCCGGAAGGCGGCCAGCAGCGCGCGCGTGTGCTCGGGCCGGAGCGGAAGCAGGGTCTCGAGCCTCCCGACCGCCGAGCTCCAGTGGAGGAGCGTGGCGTGCATCGCGAGGAGCGCGAAGAAGAAGCCGAGAAGCGTGGTCGCGGTCGCCGAGAAGCCGGCGGCGGCGAAGGAGCCCGACCGCGACGCGATGCTGGCGGCGGCGTCCCGCAGCCGGTCGGTGAGATTCTCGGTGGAGAATCCCAGCTGGCCGAGCCACTCGGTCACCCACCGGACCCACGGCTCGAGGGACCCGCCGGGGCCGAGGGCGGCGGCCAGCGTGCCCGCGAGCGCGACGCCCCGCGTGACGAACAGGGACACGAACCCCGCGAGCGCGCCCACGATGCTCAGGACGGCGATCGCGACGGTGACGATCGCGGCGAGCTGCCGGCGGCCAATCCGCCGACGGAGCGCGTCGAACAGCGGTTCCAGCGCGAATCCCATCAAGGCGCCGAGGAACAGGCCCGTGGCGAGAGGATGGGCGACCCACCAGATCACCAGAACGGCGGCGACCGCCGTCCACACGAGGCCCCGGCGGTCCGTCCGCTCCCGCCCGGGCCGGCGTCTCTCGGTCAGCGGCGCGGACGCCTTCACGGATTCAGTCTAATCCGGAAAGGTTGGCGGGGCGGGCCACGAAGGCCCGCCCGACCAGCCGGGTGAAGGGGGCCCGTCGTGCTCGTCGGCGGGGATTCTAGGCGCCACTCACCCTCGTCAATCGACCATGTCCCCCCCTCGCGGCCAATGTCCGAGGGGTCCCCCAAATGGGAGGCGCCGAGGAAAGATGATACGGTAGGACTCTCGGGACACGCTCGGGTCGGCCGCCGGGGCACTTCAGGTCGGCGGTATCCGATCCTCGTGCTGCACGAGCCACGCGCCTACCCGGCGAGGTGTCCCGATGGCCTACGACCCGTCCCTGCTCGAGCGTGTGGTGGTCGAGGCTCGACGTCTCCGTGCCTGGTCCCGCGCTCTGACGGAGGACACCCGGCGGCTCCGCGCGGCGGGCACGACCGCCCGCGTGGGGCGACCGATACCGCCGAACCCTTGGAGCAGTCCCTCCGTGCATTGGCGAGCGGCCACGGCGGTTCACCCGGATGGAAGCTTCGCCGTGGCCGGCATCATCGACGCCTGGGATTCGGTCTCACGGAAGGTGACGATGGGCACCAGGACCTTCACCGTGGACGCCGAAGTCTCGGTGGTCGGGCTGGCGCGGGACCGGCAGGTGCTGATGTCCGGCCATCGCGACACCGACCGCTCGGCTCACCTCGTCACGCGCCTCATAGTCCGCCCGGTGCCTCTCGCGAGTCCGGCATCTGGTTGACTATCGCGGCCAGGCATCGCCAGGTCGCCCCGATCCGTTCTGTCCCCTGTCCTCCAAAGGCATCCGCTCGGGCCCGCTCGTGGTGTATGGAACGTCTTCGTCCGACGCGGCCATCGACCGGAGCCGTCTGTCCCTCCGGCGGCGAGTCGGCCACCGTGACCGACTGGCGGCCGAGCGGGACTGGCTGGTCATCCTGGGACCGAGTCTGGGCCGCTTCCGCCGGACCGAGTGCCAGGCCGTCCGACGTAGTTTCCATCGTCCCGACGTCCCCCCAGAAGGGGCGTCCCTTGCGGCTAGTAGCGAGGTGGCGCGCCCCGAAGTGAGATCGGCCGGCGCCTCGAGGCCACGACGCTGGTGATCGTGATGAGGTCCACGGTCCATCCACGCTCTTCCTTGTAGCCCTTCGCCACAACCTCCGTGCCGAGTTCGAGGTCGCTGGTGGGGACCTCCGGCGCCAGCCAGAGATTACGTTCGCCGAGGCTCAGCCGCCGCTCCGCAAGGTCCAAGATCCGGACCGGGCCGTGGAGCGTGAATCGCTGCCGAGTAAGTTCGGGATCGACGTTCGTCATGAAGACACCTCACCCCGGGGGGATGAATGCGTGGCTCGTCCCACGGGGAGGCGGGTACCGCACGGCTCAATCGCCTTGCGGCCGATCCGGGCGTGATTCGAGGCTCCCAGTATACCGCGACCCCACGGTCTGCAGGTCGATCGGCCTCGACTACTCAGTGTCTGGAGAGGCGAACCCGCAGCGAGGTAACTGGGGCTACGGTCCTCGCATCCTACGCCTCCCGGCTGATCGAGGAAGGCGAGCCCTCGCCTACGTGCGCGATGGGCTGGGTCCCTCACTCGATCAAGATCACGGCGGACGTCTACGACGGCCACCTCACCCGGGCGGCCAACCCGGCCGCGGTCGACCAGCTCGACGCCCAAGAGGCGACCGCGGGGGTCAGGGCCGGCTGAAGCGCCAGGGCCGTAACTCGCGTCTCAAGGACGGCGGGTGCATCACGGGCCCGCCGGCCTGATCTCGGATGGCACTCATGCAGCGGGTCGCGGTCAGACGAAGAATGAGGAGGCAGGCGTAAGTGCTCGATAAATCAGTGACGGTCTACAGCTCACCGACCTGACGCCCCTGCAAACAGACGAAAGAGTTTCTTCGCTGCTCACATCGTAACCACCGAATACTTCGAGCGCGGCCCCTGGCAGACCATGGCAAAACGAGGCCAAAAGGGGCGCGAAACGGGCTCACTCTTCCGTCGAACGCGCGGACGTGGGGTCCGTCGTCGGGGCCCGCCCCGGCCACGAGATCGGAGATGCCGCGCCACGTTGAGATCGCAAACGGCGACGCCGTCATGGACGTCCACGCCGGACGCCGAGCGGCTGGGCGAAACTCAGCTCATGGCCGTCGGGGTCCGTGATGTGGAAGAACCGCTCGCCCCACGCGGCATCCGGGGCACCGAGCTGAGCTCGAGGCCCTGGGTCCGGGCGTGCGTGTAGAGGGCGTCGACGTCCTCGACAAAGACGATCACCCGGCCCCACCAGGACCAGCGTCGCTTCGGCGGCTCCGCCGTCAGGTTCAGGTGTCCCGGACCCACCGCAAACGACGTGAACGCGGTCCGCTCGTCTCCGTACTCGACCTGGAATCCGAGGGCGCCGTAGAAGCGGACGGCCTGGGCCATGTCATGCGTCGCCAGGGTGATCGCGTTGATCGACAACATTCGGGGTATCGGCGTCATGCCGGCCGTTCGCGGAAGACACGCACCTCTACAGTGTTCACCACGGCGTCTCAAGCCCGGCCGACACCATCGACACGCCATCCCGTTCCCGACTGCCCCCCAGGGAGTCTATCCGTCGACGCACTCGTCGATGAGCAGCACCGGCACTTCCTCGACCCGCCGAAGATCGCGATCATTGGTCAAGAAGACGTCCGCCCTCGCCTGAAGCGCCGTCGCCAGCTGGATCGCATCGGGGGTTCGCAGCCGGTACCGCGCCCGGAGAGCGGCGGCCCGATCGGCGACGGGCAAGTCCAGGGCGATCCAGGTCACCCCGGGAAACGACGCCAGCAGCGCAGACAGCGCCGCCAGCTTCTCGTCGTCACCCATCCGGTAGGGTTGCACCAGCATCTCGAGGAACGTCAGGGTCGAGGTCACGGCCTGATATCGACCGCGTTCGATCTGCCGGAAGATGGGCAGGAGGCGTGGCGCGTACACCGGATGGGCTTCCAGGTGATAGATGAAGGCGGCCGTGTCGAGCGCCAGCGTGCGCGCGAGCCGCCAGTCCAGGGGCGGGCTCATCCCCACGCGGTGCGTTCGGCCTTGAGGTAACCCTTCGGGTACAGGCCCCGAGCGAGCCCCCGGGTCGCGTCAGCATGACGCACCGGCTTGCGAAGCACGATGACCTGTTCCCCGAGCGTCACGATCAACAGCTTGTCACCCGGCTTGAGACCGAGGACCTTGCGCGCCTCCCGAGGGATGACGATCTGATGCTTGGAACTGAGCGTCACTTCCTTCGTCGGCACCGTTAGCGTCCTCCTTTACAAATGTAGTATAACGTAAAGTGATACCTGGGTCACTGGCCGGTCAGGATTGACGGATGGCGCGTCTCGACTGAACGGATCTCACCGGCAGCCGGGTCGCCCGCGGAGCTACGTCCAGTGGCCAAGGCGGGCGTCATGCCCGGAAGTTCTCGAGGAACGCCCGGAGCGCCGGGGGCACCCGGTCGATCGGCCTCCATCACGACGACGCGCGGGCGGCCTGACCCCGGGCGCGCGCTCCAGCGATAGCGGGAGGAGATCCGGACGCTCCGGGCTGGGCGAGGCCGAGTGGGTCGAGCGGCCCGCCCACCTTCTGATACGATCACGTCGTGCCCGCTCGGCCTGACCTGAGACGCCCCAGACGACCGTCCGGACGCCTCCCCGCGCCCTTGCCCGGCGCTCGGCTCGCCTTCGACCGGGGATCGCTCCGGCTCGAGACTCCGCGAAGCACACCGGTCCCACCGTACCTCACCTGGGACCCGCGGGTCGGCGCCTGGCGGACCGAGGCGATCAACCACCGGCGCCTGTCCGAGGACGCGGCCGCCTACTCGCTCACGTTCGAGGACACGGCTGCGCGCTTCTTCGAGTGCCCACCGCTCCGGCCGTCGCTGCCCCCGCTGAGGCCCGACCAGGAGGCGGCCATCACGGCCTGGGAGCGGGCGGGCGGGCGCGGCGTGATCGTGAAGCCGACGGGCACCGGCAAGACGGAGGTCGCGCTCTCCATCATCGCCCGCCACCGCGTCTCGACCCTCGTCGTCGCCCCGCTCCGCGACCTCATGTACCAGTGGCAGCGGCGGATCCGGCAGGGCCTGGGGTTTGACGCCGGCGTGCTCGGGGACGGGCGGCGCGAGGTATGGCCGATCACGGTCACGACCTACGACAGCGCCTACATCCACATGAAGGAGATCGGCAACCGCTTCCGCCTCGTCGTCTTCGACGAGGCCCATCACCTGCCGGGCCCGACCCTGCACGAGAGCGCCCTCGACTCCCTGGCGCCGCTGCGACTCGGCCTCACAGCGACCCCGGAGCGGGCCGATCAGCGGGAGCGGCTGCTGGATCAGTTGATCGGCCCTCTCGTCTGCCGCGAGGAGATCGCGGAGGCCAAGGGCCGAACGCTCGCCGACTACTGCCTCGTCCGGGTGCCGATCTACCTCGGCGCCGAGGAGCAGGGCGAGTTCGACCGGCTCTCCCGCCGGGTGCGCGCGTACGTCGCCGGGCGCCGCCGCGAGGAGCCGGATTTCGAGTGGACCGACCTCACGCGCCGGTCGCGGACCGACGCCGAGGCCCGCGAGGTCCTCCGCAGCTACTGCCGAAAGCTCGCCCTCATCCACCGGTCGGCGGAGAAACTCCGGGTGGTGGAAGACATCCTGCGGCTGCACCCCGACGAGCCGTGCGTGATCTTCACCGCCTCGAACCGGATGGCGCTGGAGGTCTCGGCGCGCTTCCTGGTTCCCGCGCTCACCGCGCACTCGGACAAGCGCGAGCGCAACGCCGTGCTGGACGCCTTCGCTCGAGGGACGATCCGGGCCATCGCGGCCTGCGAGGTGCTCAACGAGGGCTGGGATGCCCCCGCCCTCAAGGTGGGGGTGGTGCTGGGCGGCGAAAAAGGCGTCAAGGAGGCCGTGCAGCGCATCGGTCGCCTGCTGCGGCGCTCCGGAGACCGCGCGGCGCGGCTCTACGAGGTGGTGCTCCAGGAAACGCCGGAGGTCGAGACCTCGCGGCGGCGCGGTCGAACGGGTGCTTACAAAGCCGCAGCGCGTCTATCACTGGGACAGGCGCGACAGCTCGATCTCTTCTGACCGCTTGCCCGAGGCGGACGTCGCGCACCTGGAGCGGGCGCTCGCCGTCTACCGGGCCAGTGCGGGCACACGGCTCGGGCGTGTGCGGGATGCCGCCCGGGCAGCCCTCGAGAACGTGCGCCCGGATCGCGTCGAGGCGATCGTGCAGCTCCTCGATGACACCGCGACCTACGAGTGGCCTCGCGGCCCGCAGGCGCCAGAGCGTCGAGTACGAGTCTTCGAGCTGGCCGGCGGCCGCCATCCCGTGCTCGACCGCGCCGATGCGGGTGCCGTCGTCGCCCACGTATTCGGCGAGGCGCCGGGCCAGCCGGACGAACTGGTCGCGCTCCTGTACGCCGACTACCCCGAGTTCCACCGCCTCCGCTCGTTCCCCGGCGACTACACCCCGGAGGATCTCCGAGCCGACTACGACCTCGGCCAGGCCCAGGCCCTGCTCTACTCCGCGGTCCGCATCAGCGTGGAGACCGCCCAAGACTTCCGGCATGTCGTCCAGTACGCACGGCTCGCTCGCCTCCTGCATCGGATCGAGCCGGCCGGCGCCGGCTACCGGTTCGTCTTCGACGGCCCCAACTCGATCCTCCGCCACACTCACGCCTATGGCGTCGATTTCGCCCGGTTCCTGGCCGCCCTCGTGCAGGCTCGGGACTGGCACCTCACCGGGGAGATCGTCCTGCGCAAGGGCTGGCGTCCGCTGACCTTCACGCTGTCCTCCGCGGACGGCCTTCGATCCCGCGTCCCGGCGCCCAGGCTCTTCGACTCGGCGATCGAGGCGGCGCTGGCCGAAAAGTTCGGCCGCGAGCGGAACGGCTGGCAGCTCCGGCGGGAGGCGATGATCCTCGAGGCGGGCGGCGAGCTCCTCATCCCCGACTTCGTGTTCACCCACGCCGACGGCACCGAGGTCGCGCTCGAGATCGTCGGCTACTGGACCCCGGAGTACCTCGCGAGCAAGCTCCGCAAGCTGGGGCGGGTGCGCGCGCCCAACCTCCTGGTCGCGGTGCGACGGTCCCTGGCCGTCCAGCCCGGCGCCCTGCCCCAAGCGGTTCTCCCCTTCAACACGCGCATCCTGCTCCGCGACCTGATGCCCCACCTCGAAGTATTCCGGAAACCACCGCGCCGGGAACGGTGATGGCCGAGCGGCCGGTCGTCTGGATCAGGCACCGAGCGGGCGAGTGGCGCGCCGGGTGCGCCGCCGAGGTCCTTCACGGGCGACTTCGTCCAGATCACTCGCGAGACCGGCATCCTCGCCGCAGGCGCCGGCGCACGCCCATGCCCGTAGTGATGCCATAAGTGCGTTGGCCTCCCGCCCAGCCCGGAATAGGCTGGGAACTCA
>CAVXVV010000012.1:0-32826 GCA_963765195.1 uncultured Candidatus Rokubacteria bacterium | reverse complement strand
TCGTGGAGCCCCTGGAGCAGCGATTGCTCGAGACCACCGCGAACCTCGAGGGTGCCGCTCGATAGAATGCCAATGCGAAGGCCCCGGTCGGCTCCCTCCACGAGGGCAATAGTAACGAGGCCGCCCAGAAGACACAGCATGCCGAGGGCCAGGCGGTGGGCCACCGAGCGCGGACCCAGAGGGTTCACATCGTCCTCCCGCTTCAGTCGCACCCAGGTCTAGTCACTGGTGAACCGGACGCTGCGCGGGTTGTTCAGATCGGAGTCGATGATATTGGTGACGACGGTGAGGGTCTTCGCGTCCACCACCACCACCGCACTCTGTGCGGGGGCCCCCATGGAAACGTACAGATACTTCTTGTCGGGAGTGGTGGCCACTCCGTACCCCGGGCCGAACCCTCCAGTTCGACGTACCGCAGGATGCGCTCCGTCTTGATGTCGAGTACTGCCAAGGTCGGGACCCACTTCGCGATGAATAGACCCTGCTCGCATCGGCATCGATATCCACGTAGCTCGGGGTCTGCTGAGTCGCCGCGGTGGTAATGAGCTTCTTCACGACGAAGGCGGCGGCGTCCACGATGGCGATGCTATGGGAGTTGGTCGGTGACCCCGTGATGGTGTTGCCATGGTGGCCCACGTAGGCGAGCAATCCGTCCCGAGAGAACACGAACTCGGTCGGCTCGTCGCCGGCGGTGGATGTCGTTTCCAGGCGATCGGCAGGGGTCGTGATGACGGTGTGAGTCGTGCCATCGAAGCGGAGAAAGTAGCCATTGGTGGTTGCCGTCCGATTCGTCAGCCACACTTCGTTGGTCGTGGGGCGGACCTGCATGTAGTGTGGACCGCGGACCCCGTGGTCGGGACCGAAAACCTTCAGGGGCAAGGGTGTTGCCTGCTCGAGATCGGCGGCTCGATACACATAGACGGCATGGTCCTTGATGTTGGTCACCCAGACCTCGCCGTCGATGGTGGCTTTGCTACCCTTGTAGACGAGGAAGCCCCGGTATTCCCCCGTGCTACCTGGCGCGGGAACGACCGTCTTGAGATGGATGGGGTCGGCCAGATTGGTCGTGTCCCAGACGGTGAATTTGCCGGTGCCGCCGGCGTAGTAGCGCTTCGTGCTGGGATGAAACCTCCCCCACGCCGGCTTGACCATGTCCGGGTGGGTCACCTTCTTCGTGATCGTGTTGGTGCGGGTGTCGAGCACCATCATGGTGCTGGACGTCTGGGACATGACATAGCCGACGTGCTGGGAATCTCCCTGGGCGCTGGCCGGGCCGAAGGGGGCCACAACGCCGATCTGGAGGGCAAGGGCCAGCGCGCCGAGATGCCGGTTCGTAACGAGCTGTGTCATTGCGCACCTCCGCCCACATGCACGTCTTCCTGAGTAGAGCTAACGGATCTTGAGGGCTCGCTGCGAGCGCTCGCGGCCTTCCGCCGAAGACGCTCCTTTTCGGCGGCCGCCGACCTCAGCCAGCCCGCTGTTTTCGGACGCATCGCCGACCTCAAGCGCGAGGCGGGAGTGAAATTGGCGGTGCGCCGATCCCGAGGCGGTGTGCTGACTCCCGCCGGGGTTCTCGCCAATCTCATACTGCGCGCCTAGGCTCTTCTCCCCAGGCCGCTCGGGGGATCGGAGTTTCCGCCAGCCGACCTCCGGCTCGCTGTCGATCGTTGCGCCAGGGGTGCCCGGCACCTACCTCTTGCCGGAAGTGATGGCCCGCTTCCGGCATGCACGCCCGAGCGTGCGCATGAGCATCGAACTCGCGACAGTACGTAGTCGGTCCGAAGCATGGTTCTTGACTCCCGCCCCCGGCCTGCGGGCTCGGCGTCCGCCGAGTGGCCGCATCGCGTCACGATGGCCGGAGTGTAGCGCGCCGCGGAGCAGCCCGACAAGGACGACTGAATGCCAGCGAGATGGGGCCCCAACCCGGGCCTCCGGCCCGGCAGGCAGACGGGGAACAGTCCCGCGGGGGTGGGCGTGATCGACGGCGGATCAGGGGGCGACCGCCTGGCGGCGACTCGCCCGCCAGGCCGAGCTAGCCTGATCTATTCATGAAAGTACGCGAGCCATGGGCCGCAGGCCCTGGGGGACGCTACGGACACATCTGACACCCGCGCGAAGGTCGACACGGCCGTGATCTCGGTCAGTGCTGCCTGGGGACGCGTGAGAATGCGCCCGCGGGCCGGCGGCAACGGGTCGGGCAGTGAGACCATTCCCGCGGTCGGGCGCGGCGGTGAAGGCAGCGGGCCGGCGGTTAGCCGGCCCGGGCGCCGCCGGCGCCGGCCACCTGATGCCACACCGCGAGCCACGGGCACGTGCGTGGCAGGTGCAGCACGATTCGACGCGCCGAGCGCGTGATGTAGACGGCGAGCTTGATCAGACGTTCGCGCAGGGTGCTGACCTGGGCCCCCGCGGTGGCGGTGCGCTGCGCGTACTGCTGCAGGGTCTGGAACAGGACGTAGGCGATGGCCGTCAGCAGGACGCGGAATTGGTTGGCCAGGAAGCGCGGGCAGCTGGTCCGCCCCAGCCCGAGGCTGTCCTTGAGCTCCTTGTACCGATTCTCGACATCGCCGCGCTGCCGGTAGATGCCGTAGACGGCCTCGGGCTCCAGGGGCAGGTTGGTCACGACGAACCGCGGATTGTCGCGGGGCGCGCGGCCTGGGTACTGGACGACCTCGGCCTTCATGATCACGCGGCGCTTGCGACCCAGCTCTTGGCGGCGTAACGCGTCTCGCCAAACACGGCGGTCGCCTGCCCCGTGGTGCGGAAGCGCACCCGCGCGCGGCCGAGCAGGCGCCGGATACGCCGGTCCAGGCGCGGATTGCCGGGCAGCCCCACGACGTACTCGACGCTGGCCCGGTCCAAGAAGGTCAGCCGCCGCGGCCCCGCAAAGCCCCCGTCCAGGCGGACGCGCAGGGAGGCACGCGGGAAGGCCCGCCGCCGCGCTCGGAGCAGCCCCCGCAGCCGGCCGATCGCCCCGCGCCCCGCGGCGGCGTTGCCCGGCCGCAGGACAATGCCGACCAGATACTGCCGCGGCTCGTCGTCGAAGGTCAGCGTGGCGACGAGCGGCAGATAGCAGGCGGTGTCGTAGTGCCCGTTGAAGAAGGTCAGCTCCTGCTGCCCATGCGTCGGATCGTCGGTCGGATCGAGATCGATCGTGATCCGCCGGGCGCGGCCGTGGAGTCGGCGCCGATGGTGCGCGATCACGGTCCGGGCCAGGCCCTGGCCCATGCGGACCAGATCGCGCCGGCTGATCCCGTTCTCGAAGCGGGAGAGGGTCGGCTGCGAGCCGAGCGCCGGGCCGGTCAGGGGCTCGCGGTCGAGCACCAGCTTGTGCAGCGGGTCGGCGGCGAGCCGGGCGGCGTCGTTGCCATCGAGATAGCCCGCGGTCAGGCCAAACACCCGCTGTCGGACCAAGTCCAGGACCGAGTGCGCGACCTTCCCGGGCTGCCGAGGATCCGTCAGGCATCGGGCTACGGCTTCCGTCAAGCGCAGCCGTTCGTCCACGGCCTTGAGCAGCACCAGCCCGCCGTCCGAGCTGGCGTGGGGCACGTCGAATCGCGCCACGATCGGTGGCCGAAGACCCTGGCATCGGAAGGTCAACTGGGCTATACAGTCTGTAGCCATCGGGCCTCCTCGTATTCGGGCGTCGAAGCGTCCAGACACCGCTTCTATAGCACCGATGAGGGGCCCGGTGGCTCTTGTCTTTCATCGTTCGCGAATAAGTCAGGCTAGGCGTCGCCAGGGGCCGGCGCACGGCGGGGAGCTCCGTCACCGCCCCTAGGATCCGCCGCCTGGGGCCCCAGAAGGTGGCGCGCCACTCGCGGGACGGGGCGCGGGGTGAGCTCGACCCCGTAGAGCGTGTACCGGCCCTCGATCAGGCGCACCATTTCGCGGGGCACGCCGGGCCGACGCTGGACGGGCACGGTGGTCACGAGCGGCTGATGGTCATGAGGAGGACCGGCCCATCGCAAGTCATCACCAGTCCTTGCCGCCTAAACCCAGCCTTCTCGTAGCACCGGATTGCGCGGAGATTGTCCGGGCGCGGATCCGTTTGGACGCGCGTGACACGCGGGTCCTCGAAAAGACGTGCCACAAATTGGCGGACCATCTCTGTCCCGAGCCCCTGGTTCAGTCTTCTCGCGTCGGCCAGGAACTGGTCGATGCCCATGACACCGGGGTCTCGCTCCTCAGGCCATTCGTCGGCCACCTGGGTTGCCCAGTAGGACTGGATGAAGCCCACCGGCACATCGTTCAGGTATGCGAGATAGGCCCTGACCGGCCCGCCCGCAAGGCGAGGTCGATACTTGGCCTGAACGCGCTCGATCGTCATCGGGCCAACCCACCGCGCCGCGACGTGTGGCCGGTTCATCCACTCCCACAGCCGCGGCAGATCGGCCTCCGTGAGTGGGCGGAAGTCAAACCGCGCGTCCACTAGCAGGTTGGGCCGGCGGCGTCGAGCCAGGTGGGCGGGGTCACGAATAAGCCGCCCTTGGAGTCACGATAGATCCACCCGACGGCTTCGGCGACCTCATGCGACGTGGGTCAGCGCACAACGTCGCGCAGGAAGGTGTCACGCCGGCGCTCGGCGTCGCGCGTAGCCTCGGGATCGTGGCCGAGCAGCTTGCCGGACTGACTCCGCCGGGAGCCTCCAGGAAAGTCGAACAGGTGCGCCACTCCAGGATACACGGTCAACCGGACATCGGCACCGTGGAGGCCCTTCTGAAGCTGCTCGAACTGAACGCACGGAGCGGCCGGTGTCCAGTCGTCGAGTTCGCCGATCAGCACCAGCAGCGGGGCATAGAGCGAGAGGCCCAGGGCGCCGGAGCAGTCTGGATAGTAGGCGATGCCCGCGGCGAAACGATAGGGAACCCCGCTCCGCTCCGCCACTGAGCGGTCGAGGGTCTGGAGCACCGCGGCCCCCCCGTGCGAGAGGCCCTGAACCACCGCGCGGAGTGATCGGCAATGCCGGCGCGTACCAGCCTGTCGAGTGCCCGATAGGCGTCCCAGGCGCGCGCCACGGGGTTGGGAAACATGCCGACCGCGTTACAGGTCTCGGTCACTCCCCGCCCTGCGAAGCTGTCAACAATCAGCGCCGCGTAGCCGCGGGCGGCATACCTGTCCCTTCCGTTTAACCATCCTTGGTGCTCCTCGAGGCCTCGAGCGACCGTGGGCGGTTGGCGGTCGGGCGCACCGCTCCTCGCCGAGCGAGGACACTGATCCCGAGCAGAACGTGGCCAAAGACCGGGGGCGCCGGCGAGAGGGAAGAGACGCCTTGGCCGGAGGGGAACCCCCTCGCCGGTGAGGTCAGTGAGGCCGGTGGCACCCGTCGGCCGGGGCCTATGCGGCCCGGCGGCTGTACCGGTGATGGAGCCCGCCGACCAGAGGCGTCTCGACGATCCGGCCTTGATCGAGGCGCTCCACCGCTCTGGGCTCCGGGGCGTCCTTGTCCAGGGAGAGGTGTGTTCGGGCGCTGTGGTAGTAGAGGAGATAGTCGCGCAGTAGGCGACGCAGGTGGGTCGCGTTGAGCACCTGTGCCTTCTATTTACTCCATCCGCCTCGTCAACGTTGAACTGTCAGCCGGCCTGATCGATGATGGCCGGCATGATCACCCTCATCCTCATCGGTCTCCTCCGTGGTGTCAGGACCCAGCGCTCCTTGGTGTTCGAGAACCTCGCGTTACGGCACCAACTCGCCGTCCTGCAGCGCACCGCGCGGCGCCCACGCCTGCGGACGGCCGACCGGCTGTTGTGGGTCCTGCTGTCCCGTATGTGGAGCGGCTGGATGGATGCCATTTCCGTCGTCCAACCCGCGACGGTGATCCGGTGGCAGCGGACCGGCGTCAAGCTCGTCTGGACCTGGAAGAGCCGCCGGAACGGACCAGGCCGCCCAGCCGTCGCCCTGGAGGTTCGAGCGCTCATCCGACGGATGTCCACGGCGAACCCCATCTGGGGCGCGCCGCGGATTCACGGGGAGCTCCAGAAGCTGGGCATCGAGATTTCCCAGGCAACAGTGTCCAAGTACGTCGTCCACCATCGGAAGCCGCCATCGCAGACCTGGCGAACCTTTCTCGAGAACCACCTTGAGACCCTCGTCTCCGTCGACTTCTTCGTCGTCCCCACCGTGATGTTCAAGGCCCTGTTCGTCTTCGTGGTCCTGGCGCACGAGCGGCGGCGCGTCCTTCACATCAACGTCACCGACGCCCCCACGGCCCAGTGGACGGCGCAGCAACTCGTGGAGGTCTTCCCCTGGGAGACTGCGCCGCGCTACCTCCTGCGCGATCGCGATGCGGTGTACGGGGGCGCGTTCTCGAGCCGCGTCCAGACCATGGGAATCCATGAAGTCAAGACGGCCCCGCGGTCCCCGTGGCAGAATCCGTACGTGGAACGGCTCATCGGGACCCTGCGCCGCGAGTGCCTCGACCACGTGGTGGTGCTGAACGAGACCCACCTGCGTCGCCTGCTGCGCGACTACCTTGCCTACTACCACCGTTGCCGGACCCACCTCGCTCTGGAGAAGGACGCACCGGAGCCCAGAGCTGTGGAGCGCGTCGATCAAGGCCGGATCGTCGAGACGCCCTTGGTCGGCGGCCTCCATCATCGCTACACGCGCCAGGCGGCGTAAAATCCTTCCGGTCTGCGGGCTGTACCCGCCGCTACGCTGACGTCACCCGTCGGCCGGTCACGGCGGTTCGCCTCGGTCTACCTCCGCCTTGCGTCTGAAACTCCCTACGGAACACCTGGGTCCACGCGACGCGGGGCGTCCTTCGGAGCCAAGACCCAGTGCGCTCGCAGGCCGCAACCGGTTTTAGATTGGATGGGTTAAACGGAAGGGACAGGTCGGTGGTGTATGAAAAAGGATATCTGCGCCGTGACGAGTTTGCCTGAGGTCACGGCGGCTACCGGCCCCCTAGACAGGGATCGCGTTAATACATCCGTATCAGCGGAAGGCAAGCGAGTTCATGGCAAAGTCCACAGCGCACTTTAATCACCACTGAAGTAGAATCAGCTCCCACGAATCAAAAAGGCTTCACCTTCAAATTGGCAGAAGATCGTTTCCTCTTCGAGCTCCGTGGCGAGATGGGACAGGCGTCGTTCTAAGGTAGTTCTGTCTTCGTCCTTCTTGAAAGCGACTTGATACTGGCGGTGCTCATTGCACTGCTCCTCCTGTGTGCCACGCTGCCAATATCCGGTGATATTACCGGACGCAACGGTGTAGCCCTTGAAATGAGTCATAAGGAAGTCGTGAAATTCCTGCGCGAAGGGAATACCGCGAGGAGATCGCGCCTTCATTTTGACGGAGGGCAAAAGTATGAGGAGAACTTTACCAACCGGCTCTTTGAACACCTTGTGCTTCATTCAATCTCCGTACTGTTATCCGCACGTGCCCTTGTCGGCGGCGGCCCTATTGCTGTGGAAAAAGGAAATGGCGCATTCTTCCGGTCGGTGGGCGAACCCAAAGCCGGCCGCCAGGCCAGGCGGCCCGGCAACCAAGGGCCTCGCGGCCATGGCCCTGGCGGTGGCCCACCCCGCGGCTGGCTCGATTACGAGGAGCGGGTGTGGGCGCGCTCTTCCGGGTCGCTACTCCTGCGTCTCTCGGATGAGCGTTTCGGCTGGCTCGGCGGCGCGGTGAGCGAGGCAATCGTCGATCACCCGAGGATCCATGGGATCAGGTGGACCAGGCCGAGCGCCAGCACCCCCTGCGCGACGGTGTAGTGCCAGAGCAGCATCGTATTGTCGAGCGTGACTCGGCGGACCCGATCGAGGAGCCCGCGCCACGAGCGGGCCAGCGTGTAGAGCGCCATGATCAGCACCGCGGCCGCCGTCACCGCCTGGACGCCGACGAACGTCGCCACCGTGGCCTCGTACGCGTGACGATCCGGCGCGAGCCCCGCTCGCCAGTGTGAGACGCCGTCGACCGCGATCGCGAGCAGTACCAGGCTGAGGCCAAGCCCGAGCCGCAGTCGAAATTGGCCGGTCGCGCCGGCGGCGAGGGCCCGGCTCGCCCCCACGACGAGCCCGCTGCTGCCCAGCCAGGCGCCCGCCGCGATCGCCGCCCAGTACCGGGCCGGGCGCCCGGCGGCGACCGGTGGCCACTCCTCCGCCCCGACCATCCAGAGATACGCGTACGAAAACACGAGCGACGCGAACGTCGTGGCCAGGACGCCGATCACGACGATCATCGCCCACCACGAGTGCGCGGATCGCCCCGTCACATACGTGGGGAGCCACACGTCACGCGCGACTTCCACGGGTCCCGCGCCCGGCCCGGGGTCGGTGCCCCAGGCCCATACCAGGATCATGGCGAGGGCCAGGACGCCGCCCACGACGGCGGCGCCCGTCAGCTGGACGGTCAGCAGGAGGAAAAAGGCGGCGGTGCCGATCGCGGCGAGGACCGGGGACCAGCCCGGGCCGGTCAGGATCGCGACGTATTCCGGACGTGCCGTGGCCCAGCTCGTCACGAGGGTCTCCCGCCGGCCCGTGGGGGTGCCCGGCAGGTAGTGCTCGCCGCGGTCCACCTCGTCGCGAAGGCTCGCGCGGTCCCAGAGCGGCTCGCGGCTCTCCACGAGCGGGATGCTGCGCGCGCCGTAGCGGCCCAGCGGGAGCCACTCCAGCGTGGCCGCGTTCCACGGGTTCACATCGACCTTGTCGGCGACCCGCAGGTGGCGGCCAACATCCACCAGGAACAGCGCAATGCCGGCCGCGATTAGCAGCGATCCCACGCTCGAGACAAGATTCGGCCATTCCAGTCCGAGGCCGGCGGGATAGGTGTACACGCGGCGTGGCATCCCGAGCAGGCCGGTGAGGTGCATGGGCAGGAAGGTGACGTGGACGCCCGTGAAGAGCAGCCCGCACACCCAACGGCCGAGCCGATCCGACAGCGGCCGGCCGCACGCCATGGGGGCCCAGTAGTAGAAGCCGGCGAAGAGCGGGAAGAGCATGCCGCCGATCAGCACGTAGTGCAGGTGCGCCACGACGAAGTGGGTGTCGTGCGCCTGCCAGTCGAACGGCAGCACCGCCAGCATGACGCCGGTGAGCCCGCCGATCGTAAAGATGACGAAGAAGCCCAGCAGGAACCGCATCGGCGTGGCGAACCTGACGCGTCCGCGGCGCAGCGTGGCGAGCCACGCGAACACCTGGATCGCGCTCGGGATGACGATGACCATGCTCGCCGCGGAGAAGACGTGCATCGCCTGGACGGAGAGCCCAGCCGCGAACATATGGTGGACCCAGAGGGCGAAGCTGAGCCCGGCCATGCCAAGAATCCCGCCCACGACCCAGCGGTACCCGACGAGCGGCGTCTGGGCCATGGTGGCCACGATCATCGAGACCATGCCGGCGGCGGGCAGGAAGATGATGTACACGTCCGGGTGGCCGAAGAACCAGAAGAGGTGCTGCCAGAGCAGCGGATCCCCGCCATGCTGGGCGATGAAGAAGGGCCAGCCCCATGCGCGCTCCAGTTCCAGCAGGAGGGTGCCGAGGATCAGGGGCGGGAAGGCAAAGATGACCATGCCGCCCATCGCGAGCATGGCCCACGCGAAGATCGGCATGCGCCCGAGCGACATGCCCGGCGCCCGCGTGCGCAGGATCCCGACGATGAGCTCGATCGCCCCGGCAATGGCCGAGATCTCGATGAAGCCGATCCCGAGGAGCCAGAAGTCGGCACCCACCCCCGGGGAGAAGCGGCCGCTCGTGAGCGGCGGGTACATGAACCACCCGCCGTCCGGTGCCCGGGCTCGCGAAGAGGGACGTGAAGAAGGCCAGGCCGCCGATGGCGTAGGCCCAGAAGGCGTAGGCGTTCAGGCGCGGGAACGGCAGGTCCCGGGCGCCCAGCATCCCGGGCAGGAGATAGACCCCATCGCCTCCACGACCGGCACCGCGAACAGGAACATCATCACGCTCCCGTGCATGGTGAAGACCTGGTTGTACGTGTCGGGGCCCACCAGCGTGTTGTCCGGCACCGCAAGCTGCGCGCGGATGACCAGCCCGAGGACGCCGTCGAGCACGAGGAACCCGAGCGCGGTCCCAAGGTAGAGCAGCCCGATGCGCGTGTTGTTCACGTCGGTGATCGCTCGCCAGCCTCGGGGCGACTCCCACACCGCCTCCAGGCGGCGCAGTTCGCCGGAGGGGCGCGGAAGCGGATTGGGACCGCTCACCGGAGGCTCGCGAGATACGCGGTGAGGGCATCGAGCGTCTCTCCGTCCAGGTGGCGGTACGATGGCATCAGGTTGCCGGGCTTGAGGAGATGCCCGTCGGCGATCCACACGCGCAGCGTGGCCGCATCGTTCGGGAGCGTGCCGGCCGCCAGGGTGCGGCGACTCGCCACGTGGGTGAGGTCGGGGCCAAGGCGGCCGAGTGCCCCCGTGCCGCGGATGGTGTGGCAACCGCCGCAGCCCTGCACGTGGAAGGCGTCGAGTCCCCGCGTGCCCTGGGGCGTGGTCGGCGCCTCGCGCCGCCGCGGCCTCGGCGAGGAGCCACGCGGCGAACGCCTGGGGCGTATCCACGACGACGACGAGCGCCATCTGCGCGTGCTGGGTGCCGCAGTACTCGGCGCACTGCCCCCGGTACGCCCCCGCTCGGTCCGCGCGAAGGGCCAGTCGATTGATGCGACCCGGGACCATGTCCACCTTGCCGCCGAGGCTCGGGACCCGAAGCTGTGGATGACGTCGGGCGAGGTCAGGACGAGGTCGGCGACGGTCCCCAGGGAGAGGTGGATCTCGTTCGCCGCGACCACCGAGCCCCCCGGGCATCGGGCTAGCGAACCTCCCACCACCACTGTCGCCCCTCGACCTCGATCCGCGTCACCCCGGGAGGGACGGCCACGGCCAGCGCATCCGTCATCCGCGTGCTGTGGAACAGAAGCGCCGACAACACGACGGCCGGAAACACGACGCCCCCTCCCACGACCCAGAGTCCCGTGCTTACGGGACCCGGCCCGCGCACCACCGCATAGACGAGCAGGGCGATCACGCCCAGGAGGATCAGGACCGTGCCGATCGTGAGGACGGAGGTCAGCGTCACGATGTCTTGAACGCCGGTTCCGGCGACGGTCAGCGTCGATGGCACGGGCTCGCCTGCGCGCCGCGGCACGGCACGTCCCTCAGCGCTGACCCGACCGATGGCCCTGGTGAAGACGCGGCGGGTGACGGCGTCTGGAGGTCGCCCCAGAGCGAGCGGCGGTCGACGTCGCACGGTGTGTGCCGCACGGCTCCTTTCCCAAGCACGCCATCGAGCCCGCCGTGGCGTTGAATTTCCTCACCGCGGTCCCTAGAATCGCCGGAGTGTGGAGAGGGCTCCTCCCCGGAGCTTACAACGACCAGGGACAAGGCGGGACATGCGAGCACCCTCAGCGACCTCCGCAAGGCCGCGGGCCGTCGGCGCCAATGGTCGTGCCGATCACGACCTGGGCACCCGAGGTCGGCCTGGCCGCCCAGCGGCTCGTGCCCGGCACGTCTGCTCCGTGGAACGGAGCCCCGCAAGCTCCGGAATCGCAATAGTTACTTCCTGGTGCAAAAGTGAGGCATCTCAGCCACTGTTTTCGGGCAGGGCGTCCGGGCGAACTTGACCGAACGGCGCATTTTGAGCTTGGGGCTGGCGGGGGTTTGGGTTAGAGTCGTAACTGATGACATCGATTACGTCCCTCGAAGGACCCGCGACGCCCTGCTCCGCCGGCTTCTGCCCCTGGCCCGCCAGGCGATCTTTGGCACCCTGTCCGAGACCTACCGCACCTGCGGCCGGGCCGGGTGCCACTGTCAGGCCGGGCAAAAGCACGGCCCCCATCTCTATATGAGCTTCCGGGGGTCGGCCGGGACCACGGCGGGCTACTACGTCCCGCAGGCCCTGGGCCCGCGGGTCCGAGCCGGCGTCGCCGCCTGGCAGGAGCTCCAGGCCCGGCTGCGGGAGCTCGCCGAGGTGAATCGCCGGCAGCTCTGGGCGTCACGGCCCGCTCGACCCAAAGCCCGACGGTCTTCGCGGAGGCAGGATGGTCCGACGCGCGTTCGCCCAGCGTAGCCTGGTCGAGATTCTGCTGCCCGACGGGGATAAGCTCTGGGATCCCACGCTCCGGTCGATTGATGAGGTCCTCACGGATGACGCGCTGGTCGACCACGTGGTCGAGGCCCTGGGCCGACGCCACCAGCGGAGCCGGCAGCGTGGCCGCCCCGGGACGCCCGCGGTGGTGGTCCTCCGGATGCTCGTCCTCAAGCATCTGTTCGACTGGAGCTTTGATGAGTGCGAGCGCGAGGTCCGCGCCAACCTCGTCTACCGCGCCTTCTGCCGCATCGAGGGCGAACGGGTCCCCGACGCCAAGACGTTGATCCGGCTCGCCCGCGTGCTCGACGGCCCGACGCTCAAGCGGCTCCTCGAGCGCCTGGTGGCGGTGGCCGGCGAGCGCCGCGTGGTGCGGGGCCGGCGGCTCCGCGTCGACACGACCGTGGTCGAGACGAACATCCACTATCCGACCGACAGCACGCTCCTGGCGGATGGCGTCCGCGTGCTGACCCGGACGCTCACGCGGCTGCGCACGGCGGCCACCGACGGCGTGGTCCGGCTCCGCGATCGGACCCGGAGCGTCGCTCGCCGGGTCTTCGCGATCACCCAGCTGAGCCGACAGGCGAAACAGGAGCCGGTCAAGCGCCGGATGCGGACGCTCTACCGCGCGCTCATGGGGCACACGCGCGCGCGTGGTCCGCCAAGCGGAGACGGCGGTGCGGCAGGTCGCGCGCGGCACGGTGCGGGGCGTCGGCCTCGCGCAGGGGGCGGTCGAGGGCCTGGCGCAGCAGCTGCGCGAGACCACCGGGCTCGTCCGCCGGGTGCTCGCGCAAACGCGCGCCCGGATTCTCTCGGGTAACACGCACTATCCCGACAAGCTGCTCAGCCTCTTCGAGCCGCACACCGAGGCGATCCGCAAGGGGAAGGCGGTGAAGCCGACGGAGTTCGGCAAGCTGGTGAAGATCCAGGAAGCCGAGGCCCAGTTCATCACCGACTACGAGGTCTGCGCGACCCGCGTGCCGGATCAGGCGCTGTGGGTCCCCTCGCTGGTCCGGCACGCGCAACTCTTCGGCCGCGCCCCGCGCCTGGCCGTGGCCGATGGCGGCTTTGCCTCGCGGGCGAATGAGCAGCCGCGCACGATCGCGGCGTGCGCACGGTGGTCCTGCCGCGGCGAGCGCCGGGAAGGGCGCTCGCGCGCCATTCGAGCCGCGCTCAGATGGCGGACCGGCTGCGAAGGACGCATCAGCGCGCTGAAGCGCCGTCACGGCCTCCGACGCTGCCGATATCGAGGCCTCGCGGGGATGGAGCGATGGGTGGGGCTCGGCGTGATCGCGAACGACCTGCTGGTGCTCGGACGAGCGGGGCCTCGGACCGGATGATGGCACCCGGCGAGTGATTCGATGGGACGCGAAGATAGACGAACGCGAGAACGGATGGATGAGACGGATGCCGGAACCGCGCTGCCGCTCGAGATCGACTCGTCACCCATCACTTTTGCACCGGGAAGTAGCTAGCGTGGCTCCAGTGGGATTCGAACTCGCGTCTTGGCCTCGAGAGGGCGGTGAATCCGACGGTGCCATATTCGCCGAAGTCCCACAGTCCCTCGGGGGACGAGGGATCGGCCCCCGGCGTGTGACGCGATGCTGGTCGGCACGTCGCTTTCCCTGAGCGGGCGCTTCCGGCGGCAGGGGGAGCAGGCGCTCCACGGGCTCCAGCTCTGGGTCGAGTACGCCAGGCGTGCCGGACCGCGACCGGCGCCGCGCCTGATCGTTCTCGACGACCAGAGCCGCACGAGCGTCGCGCAAGCCCACGCGCGGCGCCTGCTGGCCGAGGACCAGGTCGACGTACTCGTCGGGCCCTACTCCAGCGGGCTCGTGCGCGCGGTCGTCCCCATCGCGGACGGTGCGGGGAAGGTACTCTGGAACCACGGCGGTACGTCGGACACCATTCTCCAGGCGGGCGCTCGGCGAGTGGTGAGCGTGGCGAGTCCGGCCAGTGACTATCTGCGGTCGCTCCCCGCATGGGGGCGACGCCGCGTTCCGGTGGTGAATCGGGTGACGGTTCTGCACGCCGCGTCCGGAACCTTCGCCGGCGAGGTCGCCCGCGGCGCAGTCGAAGGCGCGCGGGCTGCCGGCTGCGTCGACGTCCGGATGGTGTCGTTCGAGTCGCCGCTCCTCGACGCGACGACACTCTGCCGGCAGGTGGCCATGTGGGAGCCGGATCTGGTCGTGAGCGTCGGCACGTTCGAGGACGACCTCGCCGTCGCGCGGCAACGGACTGCCCTTCCGGAGAGGAGCGTGCTCGCGCTCGTCGCCGCCGGTCTCGCCGCGTTCGGCGACGAGTTGGGTGCCCTCGCCGAGGGCATCATCGGACCGAGCCAGTGGGAGCCGGCGGCCGATGACACGCCCCTCCTGGGGCCCAACTCGGACTCGTTCATTGGCGCCTTCGAAGACGCCTTTCATCGACCGCCGGAGTATCCCGCGGCCCAGGCGTTTGCCATCGGATTGATCCTCATGGAGTGCCGTCGGCGCGGCGGCGGGAGTCTCGGCGACGCCGCACTCCTCGGCGCCGCTCGCGCGCTCGAGACCACGACCTTCTACGGCGGCTTTCGGCTCGACCCGTGGACGGGAGGGCAAGTGGGGCACGGGATCCGTCTCGTCTGCTGGCGGGAGGGCCGGAAGCGCGTCGTCGACTGAGTCGGTCTCCTGGCCCGGGAGGCGATCGTGGGCTGAGAGCCCGCGCTTACCAAACAAACGGAATCAGCCGATACCGAACCCGCGCCTGATAATCGACATACCCCTGGAGCTCCTGGGCCAGGACCCGCTCTTCGTCCAGCAACCGCCAGATCAAGAACGGCAGCATGAAGGCGACGGCAAGCAGCCCGACGTACGATCCCAGCGCCAGCGGTGTCCCAATTACGTACAGCAATCCACTCGCGTACATGGGATGCCGCACGACAGCGTACGGTCCGGTGGAAATGACCCGCTGGCCTTGAGCTACTTGTATCGTCGCAGCCGTGTACGTGTTCTCCCGGTAGACCCGGCCAATGAATCCAAATCCGATCACGAAGAGAACATCACCCAGCAGGATCAGCGGGAGCGGTACCACGGACCACCTGAAACGAAAGTCGAGCGCCGGCAGAACCAGCAGTCCGATGAACCCGAGGGAGGCACCCATCATGATCACGCGCTGCATCGGCCGCGGCTCCGCCGTCGGCCCGCCCTTCATGCGACGCTCCAGCAGGGCCGGGTCGCGATGGAGCAGGTCGAGGGTAATCACCGCTGAGAGGCCGAAAAACAGGGCCAGGTAAATCCACGCGTGCCAGTACCGGATGGTGCCGGCGAAGCCGAACAGCAGCAGGCTCATCACTGCAGCAAGACCGGCGAGGCTGAGCCAGGCGCGCGCTTTGAGCGTTGCCATGCCAGCAGGGGCCTTATCCGACCGTGTCAGGAGACGAGTGCGCCGCCCGCGTGCGGTAAGCCACCGGGACGAGCGTGTACGTGCGGAGCTGGTGCACCGGTCCGGGCACCACGCTGAGTAGTGTGAAGCCCAATGCTTCGACCAATCGAACCGAGGGAGCGTTCGGCGCATCGACCGCTGCTGCCACGGCACCGAGCTTGAGCCGCTCCAACGCGAGAGCAGACCGCCCCCTCCGAGCAGGAGCAGGGCGAGCCGCTGGATCTCCGGTGCGATCTCGTCACGGCCCGCGTCCCGAACGGCCACCACGCGGTCGGCCGCGTGGTGCGCCTGCGTGTGCTCCGCGTTCCGGGAGAACACCACCACCTCGGCGTCCGGCGCCGCCTGCCGGATCTCCCGCAGCGCACACGTGAGGATGGCCTCGTCGCCGACGTTGAGCCCTCCGTACGAGCCGGAGATCCCGATCACCGCTATGCCCTGCTCCTCCGGGACGGGGCTGGGCCGGGGCCGGGCCCGTCCAGCCATCGCCGCTCGGTTGGGGGGTACTGGGCGCCCTTTCGCCGCGCGGCCGCCTCGATGCGCGCGTGCAAGCTGTCGAGCACCGCTCCTGCCGGCTCGCCTCGCACTAGGATACGCTGGACCGCTTCGTTCATCGCCTCGGTGACGTCAGCCCAGTAGGCGACGTCGGGACGGCGAACGGCGCTGGCGAGGGCCTTCTGGATCGCCTCGAAGGTCTTGCGCTGCTGGGCGGGCACGCCGCCGTACGCATCGCCCCGGATCGACGGCCACGCGTTGCGCTCGACCAGCACCTGCTGGGCCTCGCGCGACATCAGAAAGCCGGCCAGGGCCAGGGCGGCCTCCCGGCGCCGCCCGCCGATCCCCCGGGGGATGCCGAGGACGTCCCCGCCGAGGACGTGGGCGGCCCGGACCGGCCCGCGCCATCCCTCGTAGACCTCGAAGCGCGAGAGAATGTCCTGCTCACTGAACACCTTGGAGGTGAATGGCCAGTTCGGAGCCAGCCACGCCGTCTCCCCCTGCAGGTAGTCGACCTGTGTGTCGTACTTGGCCAGGAGGCTCTCCCGCGCCAGGAGGCCCTCCGCCCACAGGCTCTGGAGGAATTCGAATGCCCGCACCGACCCCGCGTCGTTCAGGAGCAGGGGGTTGCCGCCGAACGCCACGATCCACTCGGTGATCGTGACGCCCGCCGCCCCGCCTTCGGCGAGCGGGAGAGTGACCTTGGGCACCCCGCGCGCCGACGCCTTGAGGGCGCGGGCCACGGCGCGCAGCTCCTCCACCGTCCTCGGCGCGGCCACCGCCGCGCTCTCGAACCGCGTCCGATTCACGTACGTGACCTGGACGTTAGGCCGGAACGGCAGGAAGTACTGCTTTCCGTCGACCCACTCGGGCACCATCCCGGGGAGCACGCCCGCGGGGATTTCGACGTCCGAGAGGTCCTCGACCAGGGCCTCGTCGACGAGCATGCGCAACGCGAGCGTGTCCTTCGCGAAGAGGTCGATCGTGGGGCGGCCGGCCCGCACCTCCACCTTGAGCTTCTCCGGGAGGTCGTCCCCGGTCACCGCCGCCACGGCGACGGAGGCGCCGGTCTCCCGCGTGAATCGGTCCAGCGCCTCGCGCACCCCGTCCTTCTCATCCTCGGCCAGCGAGATGGCGAAGGTGAGCGCCACGCCGGCCAGGGGCCCGCCGCGGGCCTGCTCGGCGTCCGGCTGGCACCCCGCGACCGCCACTAGGACGACGGCGCCCAGGCTGCCTTGCTTCGCCGTCAGCATCCATCGAGGCATCGCCGGCCCTCGGAGGGGTTCAGCCCTTGATGGCGCCGGCCAGCGCCCCGGGCCGCAGGAAGCGCTGCAGGACCGCCACGACGAGCAGGATCGGGACGACCAGCACCGACGCCACCGCGGCCATCTGCTGCTTCGTGCCCCGGTCGACCGCCTGGAAGACCTGGAGCGGCAGCGTGTACTGGCTCGTGCTCAGCAGGCGAGCGTACAGGAACTCGTTCCAGGAGTAGAGCCAGACGAACAGCGCGGCCACGGCGATGCCGGGCGCCGCCGCCGGGAACACGACCCGCAGGAGGGTCCCGACCCGCGAGGCGCCGTCCACGGCCGCCGCCTCCTCGACCTCGCGCGGGATGCCCTCGAAGGTCCCGACGAGGATCCAGGCGATGAAGGGGAGCGCCGCGATCAGGTGGGCGAGCGTCAGCCCCGCATAGCTGTCGACGAGGCCAAGCTGGGCGAAGCGCGTCGCCACCGACACGCCCACCGCGAACTCCGGAAACATCCGGGTGACGAGGAGTCCCACGACGAGGGCGTACCGCAGCCCCGCCGGGAGGCGAGCCACGACGTACGCCCCGGGCGCGGCGATCGCCACGCCGGCCAGCGTGGTCGCGCACGCCACGGTCACGCTCTTGAGCAGGGGACCCCACAGGTCCCCCCGGGCGATGACGCGCTGCCAGAACCGGAATGTCGGCTCGGTGACCACGAGGTCGGGACGCTCGCCGAAGATGGCGTCCCCCGGCGCGACTGACACCATGACGAGGATATAGACCGGGAACAGCACCAGCAGGAGCGACGCCGCGATCCCGGCGCCGAACCCGAGACGCCCGAGCGCGAGGCTCACCTCGCCTCCTCCGCCCGGAACGCGATCAGCCGGAGATAGAGCGCGATGAACACCATGATCAGGAGGAACAGCACGATGGCCCCGGCGGCCGCGGTGAACGGATCGCTGGTCGGGGGGCCGTAGCGGCTCCAGATGAACGTCCCGAGCACCGGCTCGATGCGACCGGCCATGACCAGCGCCAGCTCGAAGATGCGGAATGCGTCGATCGCGCGCAGGATCACCGCCATCGTCACGTAGGGCGCGAGGAGGGGCAGCGTGACGCGGAGGAAGCGCTGCCACGGCGCCGCGCCGTCCACGTCCGCCGCTTCGTAGACGTCCTCGGGAATCGACTCGAGCCCGGCCAGGAAGATCAGTGTCACGACCGGGAGCACCTTCCACATGTCGGCGATTGCGAGGGTGGCCAGGGTGCGCCAGCCGCCGGCCACCGTCCAGCTCGTCGGCACGAAGTGCCACTCGACGCCGGGAATCAGGTTCACGGCGTCGGCGAGTGCGAACAGCAGGGCGTTCAGGTATCCGGAGCGGGAGAACACGAGCAGCATGACGGCGCCCGCGACGACCGTCGGCACACCGAGGGGCACCAGCATCACCGTCCGGACCAGGCCGCGCAGCGGGAACGTCCGGTGGAGTGCGAGCGCGACCAGCAGCCCCATGCCCAGCTGGAGCACGAGCGACAGGAGCGCGACCGCGACCGTGTTGACGACGGCCGTGCGAAACACCGGCGATTCCACGATGGCCTGGTAGTTGGCGAGCGACGGGAATCCACCGCCGAACGGCGCCGTCAGCGACAGGCGGACGGTATCGAGGATCGGCGCGACGGTCAGGAGCAGGACGTAGGTGAAGAGAGGCAGCGCGAGCGCGACCTCCAAGCGGTGGCGTCGCAGGCGTCCCGCCAGGCTCTGACCGCCAGCACTCCCGGACGTTTGCGCTGTCGCGCCCGTCACGCGCCACCACCCGGAGGCGAGGCGGAGCCGAAGCGGCGGCCTCCCCTGCCCGGTCTCACCGCAGACTGGCGCCCTGTCGCATGAGCTCCGCCTGGACGTCGACGGCCGGCACCTCCCGCACGCCCTTCGCCGAGCGGGCCGCCAGCGCCGCCCACACCCCAGCCGCCTGGCCGGTCGCCATGGCCACCGGCATGATCCGGTACGAGAAATGCGCTTCGTGCGTCCCGGAGATGCATCGCCCGGCCACCAGCAGGCGGTCGGAGCCCCGGGGCACCAGACAACGGAGAGGAATATCGTAGGACTCGCCGGGCGGCAGGCGTCGGAGCACCGTGCCCGACCCGAGCGGATTGTGGATGTCGATGGGATAGGTCGAGCGGGCGATCACGTCGTCGAACTTCCGGGCCGCCAGGACGTCGTCGGCCGTGAGCTGGTACTCCCCGACGATTCGCCGCGTCTCCCGCACGCCGACGGTGACGCCGCTCTGGACGGCGTACGCGTGCTCGAACCCCGGGACGCGTCGCCGCAGGAACTCGACAATCTGGCGCATCTGTCGCCGGCTCTGCCACTCGGCCCGCGTGAGATCCCAGACACTGATCCCGAGCGCCCCGGCCACCCGGGTGCTGTTGACGCTGACCTCGTGGGCGTGGGGCGTCCCGAAGAACAGGATGTCCTCTCGCGGAAGATCCAGCTCGCCGGCGGCCGTTGCCTGGGCCACGAGGTCCCACAGGCCATGGACGCCGTGCCACTGGTCGGGGTGCGCCCGGACGTAGTCGGCGAACCCGGTGGCCTCGAACTCCGCCATCCGGAACATCAACGTCATGGGCTGCACCAGGTGGTCGAGATCCCGGCCCACTTCGTAGGGAAACCCGGCCAGGCTCGCCACGTCCCCGTCGCCGGTGCAGTCACGATCATCCGGGCCGCGATCACAAGGGGACCCGACTTCGTGGGACCGCTTCCGAACCCTACCGCGTCCGGACCGGTGTCCTGGTCAGAAACCCCATCTGGCTCGTGTCGGCCGGAAGTTGCCCGACGTCCCAATGAACCGTGACGGTAAACTCTCCGCAGCCCTCACGTCTCCTGTCGGAGAGCGCGCATGATCATCGTCCTCGTCATCGGGCTCTGGACCTTCCTACGCGCCGTGCTCTTCGGGGCGGCGACCATCGCCCTGGAACACGTGGCGCTGCGCCATCAACTGGCGGTCCTTCACCGCTCTGGCCGCCGACCCCGGCTCTCGCGCTGGGATCGATTCCTTTGGATGTGGCTGTCCCGGGCCTGGGCGGGCTGGCGGTCGAGCCTCGTCATCGTGCAGCCGGCGACGGTACTGGCGTGGCACCGCCGTGGCTTCCAGCTCTACTGGCGATGGAAGTCCAGGCCCAACCCGGTCGGCCGGCCGAAGCTCGACGCCGAGATTCGCGACCTGATCCGACGCATGGCGAAGGAGAATCCGACGTGGGGCCGACGGCGCATCCGAGCGGAACTCGCCCTGCTCGGCTACGAGGTCGCCGAGCTGACCGTCGCCAAGTACATGCACCGGATGTCGCCGCGGCCCTCCCCGACGTGGCGGGCCTTTCTTGCCACTCATGCCAGAGACATCGTCGCCGTCGACTTCTTCCTCGTGCCGACGCTCACGTTCCGCTTGCTCTTCGTCTTCGTCGTGCTTCGCCACGACCGCCGCGAGCTCCTCCACCTCAACGTCACGGACCACCCCTCGGCCGTTTGGACGGCTCAGCAGATCATCGAAGCCTTCCCGGAAGAAACCGCCCCGAGGTACCTGCTTCGCGATCGCGACGCGATCTACGGCGACGAGTTCGCACGACGAGTCGAGGGTATCGGGATCCGCGAGGTCCTCACCGCCCCGCGCGCACCGTGCAGAACCCCCAGACCCGGTCCCGGACGTGGTTGGCGAGGAACGTGCGCCAGGTCTGTGACGGGGGTGGCGGCGCTTCGGCATCAGCGGGGAAACGGTTCGCTCGGCCACCTCGATGCCGAGCTTCCTGAGTTCGCCATGGATTCTCGGGGCGCCCCACAGGGGATTCATCGCCGTCATGTTTCTGATGAGGGCGGTGATCTCCGCGTTGATCGGCGGACGGCCCACCCGAGGGCGGCCGGAGAGCCTCGTCCAGTGCTCACGGAAGCGACGGCGCTGCCACCGCAGGACCAGCCGGCCCAGACTCTGGCCAGCCCACCCACAAGAGGCGATCCATCGTGCGCAATCTGGGCCGAGGCACCGATCGGTTGGACACGGCGAGCTGCTACGCAAGGCGAGGTTCTCCAGGGCGAGCTGGCGGTGGCCGCCGCAGAGGAACGGGAGGAGTCGAACCAGGTGGAGCACGAGGGTGATCATCAAGCTCGGATATTGTCCGGATCAGAGCTGATAGATCAACCACTTGCCCACCGGATGGAGTTTTGGCGAAGGACAGGGTGTCGTCCGCGCCGCGGCTACTCGATCCGGAGCCCCCGGGGGAGCGCTTCGCCGAAGACCAGGCGCTGCTCGTCCTCGCGCAGCTGCCCGCCGTGATGGACCAATCCGCAGTACCGGTCGGGCGCGGCTCGCTCGCCCATCCAGGCGAGCACCGCCTGCCGCAGCGGTGACGGCAGGTCGCGGTACCGGTCGCCGGTACGACGCGCGAGCTGGACCACGCAGAAAGGCAAGCCAGGGTCCGGCGGCGCTTCCATCAACCGGGCGACCCAGGGCTCGACGGTCTCAATCGGCAGCATCGCGTTCAGCGGGCCGTACATCGGGACGCGACTGCCGAGCCGCCCGAGCGCCCACAGGGTAGCGGCGCGCACCTCCGGCTCTCGGCCCCGTGACGCGATATCGAGGGCGCGCCCGCCCACCTCGATCTTCGTGGCGATCGGCAGGAGCTCGAGCGCGCCGAGGAGCCGCCAGATCTCGGAGCGTTCGTGGAGGGCGCGCCCGCCTGGCGCCCGGATGGCGGCGAGGAGCGGCTCTGACAGTGCCTGCTGCTGCTTGGCCGTCATGCCGCCGGCGATGCGGCGCCAGAGAATCCACCACTCAGCCCGGCAGAGCTCGTTCCGCGGGTGGAGGACGCCGGCGCTGAACAGCGGCCACGTCTGGGCGACGCGCCAGTCGTCCAGCCGGACGCCAAAGCCCGGCCGGAGCGCGAAGCCGAGCAGATTGAGCCAGCGCGCCTCGTGGCCCGGCGACAGTCGCTGCCCCTCGGCAGTCTCGCGGAGGACTTCCCAAAACGTGCGGAGGAGCGTGGGGGGCCACTCGTAGCGGCCCAGCTCGGCGGCCTCGGCCAGGCGTCTGATCAGCGTCTCGGGCGGGAGCGGTGGCCCCGCTGCATCCGGCCGGAAGGTCCGACGGATCTCCTCGGCCGTCCGGGCCCGCACCGTCTCGTCGACGATGCCTCCGGCCTCCGCGACCTCTGATTCCGCCGGCGACGCCCCGGCCGGCCTCCCCCGCACGTCGAACTGGAGCCGCCACCGGCGATCGCCGCGGACCTCACCGCACCAGAGGTCGAGCGTTCCGATCTCGGTACGCCGCGCGTGGAGCCGGACCGGGACGAGCGCGGCCGCCGTCTTCTTGCCCGACTGAAGCACCGTCCGGATCGGCGGCAGCGCGGTGAGCGTGAGCGGGTCGACGGTGACCAGGTCTCCCCCGCGATCCGCCGTCCGGGTTGACGAGAGGTAGAGGGGGAACTCCGCGGGCTGACGAATCAGGAGCTCGAAGGTCTGGGGCAGCTCGGTCTCCTCGCCCTCCTCCGCGCCAGCCGGCAGAAGGCACACCGCCATGGAGTCTGACGCCGCCTGGCGCGTGACGCCCACGTAGTACGCGTGCGCGAGCCCGCCCGAGATCCGCACTCCCTGGCCGCGGCGCACCATGCCGTAGTAGGCGGCGCCCCGGGCGACCGCGAGATCGAGCCGGTCGCTCGCGAGGAGCTCGGGCGGGCGCGCGGAGTACCAGCCGCGCAGGACCTCGAGGAGTCGCTGGCGCAGGGCGGCGGAGGCAAAGAAGCCGCCGTTCAGGAGGACGAGGTCCGGACCCGCGTCCGTTCCCAGGTGGGTCCCGAGGAAGGCGGCCAGGTAACGTGTGATCGCGGGATCGGGCGCGTACGGGAGCCCGAACTCCTGGAACCCGGCGCGGCGGCTCGAGGGTCGCGCGTCGAGGACGACGCGCGGGAGGAAGCCGTCGACGAGGAGCGCCGTCACCTCCTCGCGGTCGATCTCGAGCTGGCGCGCGCCGCCGATCAGCCGGGTGCCGCCCCCGGGGACGTTGACCGCAAGCCGCGCGGGCGCGGCGTCGCCCAGCAGCCGCTCCTTCGCCTCTCGACAGCGGCGAACGAGCGCGCCCCAATCGTGCGTCGACAGTTCCCCCTCGAGCCCGAGCCGGCGTTCGGCGTGATGGGCGAGGGCCAGGTCCAGGTTGTCGCCGCCCAGGATGAGATGCTCGCCAACAGCGACCCGCTGGAACTGGAGCGCACCGGCGCCGCCCGTGCGGACCTCGATAATCGTCAGATCGGTCGTGCCGCCCCCGATGTCGCAGACCAAGACCCGCTGACCCGCGGTGACGCGCTCGCTCCAGCGCGCGCCCTGCCGGTCGATCCAGTGGTAGAAGGCCGCTTGCGGCTCCTCGAGGAGGAGCACCCGCGGGAGACCGGCTCGGGCGGCGGCCTCGACGGTGAGCTCCCGCGCGACCTCGTCGAAGGAGGCCGGCACGGTGAGGACGACGTCCTGGCTCGCGAGGGGGTGATCCGGGTGCCGCTGGTCCCAGGCGCCGCGGAGGTGGGCGAGGTAGCGCGCGCTCGCCTCCACCGGCGAGAGGCGTGCGACGTCCGGGGCGCCGTGCCAGGGCAGGAGGTCCGCCCGCCGATCCACGCCCGCGTGGCTGAGCCACGACTTGGCCGACGCGATCGTCCGGCCCGGTACCGCCGCCCCGTGGTCGCGGGCGAAGACGCCGACGGCGTGCTGCGGGCCGTCCGCGCTCCAGGGCAGGCGAAGGGCGCCCGGGGGCAGCTCGCCGGCGACGGGTTCGTAGTGAAACGAAGGGAGCGTCTCCCGCGATTCGACGCGACTGGGGCCGACGAGCTGGAGGATCTCGACATCCTCGACGCGCCAGTCGGCGCGGGCCGTGTCGACCTGCGCCATCGCCGAGTTCGTCGTCCCCAGGTCGATGCCCACGACGAAGCGCGGAGCTGGCTCGCCGCTCACCCGATTATCCTGGCCCCGCCCGACGGCCCGATCGGGCGGGCTCGCCGACGCGGGCGCGGTCGCACGGCGGTCCGCCGGGGCGATCGGGGGTGCCCGTGGTCACGCGGCCTCGGGGTCCCCCCGCACGTTGAACTCGAGCTTCCACCGGTCGTCGGCCACGGTGCTGACGCACCAGAGCTCGAAGACGCCGAGCTCCGTGATGCGCGAGTGGAAGCGGACCGGCACGTACGGCTGCTCGGCGTTCTCCGCTGAGGCCAGCGTCGATTCCATCGAGTCGGTCTCGGCCAGCTCGCCCTCGGGCCAGCCCTCCACGACATCTCCGGGACGGTCCTGCTTCCGGACCGACGAGCTGAAGATTCGGAATCGCGCAGGCTCGCCGACCACGAGCCCGATCGGAGCCCCGGGCACGTCCAGTTCGGTGCCCTCCTCGGTGCCGAAGGGGAGGACGCAGAGCGCGGAGACGGGGCGTGGCAGGCCCGGCACCGCGGGGCCGGCGGTCTCCACGCCGACGTAATACGCGCGGGCCGTGCCGCCGCGAATGCGCACCCCGCGCCCCTGCTTGACGGCCCCGTAATACGCGGAGCCTCGCGCCACCGCGTTCTCGAGATCGTGCGAGCCCTCGAGCGGGAGCGGCCGGGCACCGGGAAACCACCGGCTGAGCACCTCGAGCACGCGTTCGCGCAGGGCCGGCGCCTTGAAGACGCCGCCGTTGAAGAGCACGTGGGTCGGCCGGGCCGCCCGTTTGTCGCCCGGCACATCGCGGTGGGCGGTGAGGAAGGCCGCGAGGTGCCGCGTGATTCCGGCATCGGCCTCGAACGGCAGGCCGAGTTCCCGGAACCCCGATGGGGGCCGGGGTGCCGGCCGCTCGTCGAGCCCACACAACGGGAAGAATCCGTCCAGCAGGAGGTCGACCGCGGTCTTGCGGTCGAGGTCAACGGAGACGGCGCCACCGACCACGCGTGTCCCACGGCCGAGGACGGTCACCGGATGCGTCGCGGGGCCTTCCTCCGCGAGGAGCGCCTCCTTCGCGTCTCGACACGCGTGCCAGAGCGCGACCGACTGCCAGGCGTCGAGATGAACGCCGCGCTCGGCGAAGGCCCCGCGCACGAGGTGGGCCAGGGCGAGATCCATGTTGTCGCCGCCCACCAGCGTGTGATTGCCGACGGCCAGCCGTCGCAGGAGCAGCTCGCCGGCCTCCTCGCCGACGCCGATCAGGGTGAAGTCGGTCGTGCCGCCCCCGACATCGCAGACGAGGATTACGTCCCCGACCCTCATTCGGCGCCGCCAGCGCTCTCCGGCATCGGCGAGCCAGGCGTAGAGCGCCGCCTGCGGCTCCTCGAGGAGCACGAGCTCGGCCGGGAGGCCGGCGCCGAGCGCGGCCTCCCGCGTCAGCTCCCTCGCGCTGGCATCGAACGAGGCCGGCACGGTCAAGACAACCTGCTGCTGCGCCAGTGGCACGTCCGGCATCGCCGCCGTCCAGGCGGCCACCACGTGCTCGAGGAACCGGCGCGACGCCTCGACCGGTGAGATCTTCGCGAGCTCGGCCGGCGCGCCCCATGGCAGGATCGGCTGGCGCCGGTCCACCCGCGGGTAGGCGAGCCAGGACTTCGTCGCCGCCACCGTGCGCGCGGGCACGTCGGCCGCTTGGCGTCGCGCGAAGGATCCGACCACCCACTCGCGCTGGCGGGCCCACGGCAGGTCGAGCGTTCCCGCCGCGGCCTCCTCCGCGGTGCCGATATACAGGTACGACGGGAGAAGGGGACGCGGTTCGACGACGCTGGGGGTGACGACCTGGGGCAGGGGCAGCAGCGTGGGCACGGCCGGGGGATCCGAGCCGAGCGGCGCGAAGGCCACCACGCTGTTGGTCGTCCCCAGGTCGATCCCGAGGGCATACCTCACGGCAGCTCCACCTCTGCCGGCGCGATAACGCGCGCCGCGTCCGCGTCACCAGTCCACCGCGGGAGCTCGAGCTTGGTCGTCGTCCATCCCGGATGCCGGAGCTTGCCATGGTAGGGCGCCGCTCCCGTGACCCGTCCGGTGAGTCGCACGGTCCCCGCGTCGAAGCCCGCCGGCAGGGTCACGTCCGATCCCTCAGGGTCGTGGCGGAGCGGCCGGATACCGAAGAGGCGCTCGAGCGCCGCCGCGCCGTCCCGGTGGACGTCGCGGACGGCGGCGCCGATCTGGGCGTCCGTGTAGCCGTCGAGCGGCTCCTTGAAGAAGTCGACGAGTCGCGCCTCCTGCTGGAGGATCGCGAGGAGGCTCAGCGCCTCGCTACGCGCGGGCGTGACGCCGGGCGCCCGGGCCGGAACCGGGGCCGGCGCCGCCGCGCCGCGCAGCATCTGCTCAACGGCATCCGCGACCCGGGGTTCGCGCACGACACGCCAGGCGTGACGGAGGCGCGATCCCGACACGACGATGACCGCGAGCGTCGTGACCCCAATCAGGGCGAGGACGAGCAATACGAGTCCCCACGGCGACGCGAGCTCGATCATGGCCGACCCCTCATACCGCTCAGGGTACCAGCGATGCCAACCCACCTGCCGGCGGGGCTGGGCGATGGCAGAGGCCGCGTCCCGGAGCCACACAGAATCATCTGGACCTGGAAGAGCCGCCGGAGCGGGCCCAGGCCGTCCGAGCGTCTCCCCGAAGGTGCGAGCGCTCATCCGACGAATGTCTCGCGCCAACCCCTTCTGGGGTGCGCCGCGGATTCACGGGGAGCTTCGCCGTGACCAACGAGGCTCCTTGACCGTCTGTCTGGACCAAGACGGCCGATGAGACCCTCGCCAGCGTCGCGCGCTTTTGTCATTGGATCTCCGAGACAGGACACTAACTTAACTTAGATGCCGATGCGGCCAGCTCGAACGTTTCCAGGATCGGTCTCGTCTCGCCGGGGACATCTCGAATCTCGCGGATTCTCACGTGATAACCTCGCCTCGGATGCTCCGCTTACCCAATCTGCGCGACATGTGGCGCGTGCTCAAGGAGGCGGACCTGAACAAGGTCCGCCGCGAAGCGGAGCGTCCCTTCCAGGTGCTGCTCGTGGCTGAGGACGTCGACGACGCCGAGCGGCTGGGGCTGCTACTGAGCCGCCCCGAGGCCACGCGCCATCCGTGGCTGCTCTCGGCGGCTCCCGCCGACACCTGGCGGGCCGCTGGCTCCGGCATGCTAGACCTCGCCGTCGCGCTGAGCGCGACTCCCAACCCATCGCCCACCCTCGTCTCCGCCCTCGACACCCTCCGGGAAGCGAAGGTGCCGGTGGTGATGCTCGTCGTCGGGAGCCGTGGCTCCATCGCAGCCGTCGGGTGGCCGGGCGCAGCGGCGCGGGCAGCCGTCGCAGCTCTGGAGCCTTCCGCCATGCCCGCAGTGGCCCAGGCCCTACTGGCAGCCGTCTCACCAGGAATGCGCCTCGCCCTCGCCCGTCACCTGGTCCCTCTGCGCGAACCGCTCTTTTCGGAACTGATCGAGGAGACGGCTAAGACGAACGCCATGTACGCCCTCACCACCGGCCTCGCGGAGATCGTCCCTGTGCTGGATGTGCCGCTGAACGTGGCCGACATCGTGGTCCTGACGAAGAACCAACTCGTCATGAGCTACCGCATCGCCCTCGCCTCCGGCAAGAAGGGCACGCCGCGAGACCTGGTCGGCGAGGTGCTCGGGGTGATTGGCGGCGGGTTTCTCTTCCGACAGGGGGCGCGCCAACTCGTGGGCTTGATCCCGGTGGCGGGGATCGTCCCCAAGGTGGCGGTTGCCTACGCCGGCACAGTGGCCATCGGGAAGGCCGTGGTGGCGTGGGCCGCCTACGGCACCGCGCTCGAGCCCGGCGCCGTCAGGAAGTTCTATCGGCAGGCACTCTCACGCGGCAAGGACCTGGCGCAGACTCTCGTCGCTCAGGCGCGGCAGCGTGCGCCTCGCCGCCACTGGCTCCGTCCCCGGCGCGGCTGATCCTCAGCCGCTTCTTCAGAATCCGCGCCACAGGGCAGCGAGGAATCGCGCCAGGAGGCGCGCTTCCGCTTCCCGGCGCTTTCTTGGGGTCACCTCGTCACGGACGTGACGACGCCCGATCGGTCCGCCCGAATCCTCGAGCCGCCGTCGGCGCGGTTGTCCTTCGCCAAAACTCCATCCGGTGGGCAAGTGGTTGATCGATCAGCGCTGATCATGCCGCGGTCGAATAGGAGCGGCCGTAGGTCTCCATGTCTCCATGGTGTCGATCCAGGAGACGATTCCACGGCCTACCGTCGGATCACCTTCGGGGACACGCTGACCAGCTCCTCCCACGGCCACTGGGAGGGAGGCGCGTGTCACTGCCCGGCGCCTGACGACCACTCCATCGATCCGCCAGTCCGCCAGCCCCGGGCCGCGGCCTCGTCGGGCCCACGGCGGGGTGGGACGGGCATCTCACACTCCGGTTGGTGCTGCTCGGTCCCCGTGACCCGCCAGCCTCTCGACAGTCCGGACCACCGGCATCCCCGGCAGCGGATGGTGACCGAGGCCGGGACCGGCTCCTGGTCCGCGCCGGGGGGAACCCCGGCCCCGTCCGCAGGCGCGCTCGACGACTTGAGGACGTCCGCGAAGACCTGGCGGCGCCGGGAGCCGCAGACCCAGCAACCGAACGCCGCCCGCTCCATCGTGCCAGGCCCCTGGAGCACCTGATCAACCCCCGCACCGGGACCCCGCACACACCGGCCGGCCCCACCACACCGACCGGTGTCGCGAAGCCAGATGCGCGCCAACTCGCACGGGGAGGTTCTCGCCGACACCGGATTTCTTCTCGCGTGACACACATTTGGGCGTCGTGTCGGGCACGACCCGCGGCGCACGTGTCCTCATCGAGGTTGCACAGAAAACCGCGGTCGTCGTCGATCGCGACCTGAACGACGAGGACCGGAAGAATCGAGGATGTTCACACCAACCACGCCCGCGTACAAGGCACCCTGCCCTGAGGACAGGGCACCCGGCCACGGCGCTCCGCGGCCAGACGCGCAGCCCCTCCCGGCCAGACGATCTCGATGGCGACCGTTGGGATTCCCTCTCCGCAGAGGCCGACCCGCCTGCCGACGGCCGCCGGACGACCGCGGCTGAGCGACGCTCACAGCCGTTGGCAGAGCGACGTCGCAGGCTGGGATCCACGGATCGGCCGTGCTCGACACGGCATCGATTTTCTCAATGGATCGTGCCACCCCGAGGCGCGTTGAGGGCACGATCGCCGCCTGACCGCGCGCGAGATCGCGCCCACCACCGCAGCGGGGAGGGTCTGCGGCCCCTCCCGCGCCGGGCCGGCCGAACTCGACGAAACAAAAACCTTCCCGGAGAACCGTCCAGAAATTCCGTGGCGATTGCCACTTTGCGTCATGGCGCCATGCCCATCACCTGCGACCGACGAGCGCCGGACTACGTATGACCATGCCCTGAAGGTCGATTGACGGGGCGAAGGGTCCCATGCCAGGGTGGCCGTGCCCCCGGGACCCGAAACCTGTTTGCGCCGTCTGCGGGAAGCCCAAACTGCGGGGCGAGGACCGCCACGCCATCGAGGGCGAGTCCTTCCATCCCGATGCCTCGACAAGAAGTCGCGACCCGAGTGCGAGTCGAACCCATCGCGCTGACTTCCGCGCACCCGACCCCCGCGCTCCCCTTCGCCCCGCGCACGCATAGGGAGATTCGATTCCGACTCCCCGCTGGCGCCTTGATCGGGGCCATCGGGCGAGATCCGCACGCAACTCCGCGAGTCAGCCTCAGCACTTCGGTGCGCCGCTCTCCCCATTCTGGGGATGGATCCATTCAAGTCGATAAGACCTCGATAAGCACCTGACGCCACGGGCACGCGTGGGCGTCGGCCGGTCGCTGCTACTTCAGTCTGTGTCCCCGTCCCCATCGTGCACTGAGCAGCGCGCTCCCGGGGCGCTCTGCTCATCGTGGAGGCGCATCCCCCACTCCTACGTCACCTGCGCTGGGACTGGGCGCTCGCGTCTGAGCGTCACGCCCGGTGTCGCAGGAAGCTCCGGTCGAGCCGGCGCTCAAATACACCGAGCGCGGGAGTGGAGGGCCCGTGCCCGGTGGAACTAGGGACGACAGGCTTTACTCTGCTCGGGGGCCAGGCTTCTGGCTGAAGATTCCCGCGCCCACCAGACCCGAGCCCAGCAGGAGCAGCGTGGCCGGCCCCCGGGCGTCGGCGACCCAGCGACGTCTGCGCCAAGGTCTGGTCGACCCCCGGAGATCGAGGCGAAGTCGCCCAGGCCCGAGGCCCAGACAGAGCATGTCCTTGTAGATGTCCAGCTCCGACACGCCCGTGGAAGAACGCCGAGTCCGAGACCTGCGTCGCCGTGAAAGAGTCGAAGACGGTCAGGACGGCCGTTGAGACACGGCATGTTTTTTTCGCGGGCAGAGCCTCTCGTCGACCCATGAGACTGCCCGGCCTGCGCTCGCCCGCCTGTGAAGGCCAGTGTGATCAGAGATCAGGAAGTCGGGATTGTCCCACTGCCGACGCGACACCCTGCAGGAGCAGGCTCTCGGCCCCAGTCATCGGGCCGTCTACGCGCGACCAGCCCGTTGATGGTCAGGCCCAACCCGAGCGTCGCCCGCCGTCAGGATGTTGGCGCCCGGCGTGACGACGACTGCGAGCTCGAGCACCTCGGCTCGAGGTGAAGTCGTATCTCGAGGCGCCCTCGTCCCTCATCTGACAGCCCGCCGCGCCGAGCGCCTCATCAGGCGGAGGCGAGCCCAGGGGTGCAGAGGGCCGCATCGGCCTGCGCGCTCCCACTCCGACGGCCCAGGGCCGCCAGCGAAAGGAGAGTGTGACCAGCCGCTTGATCATGTGCCGTCATGATCCTTGTCCTGAGAAATGAGTGCACTGCCATGCGCTGCCGGATCTCCGCGATGCTCGCCTCCTTTCCGGGGCTTTTCTAGATTCTTCAGAGCAAGCCCTCCGCATAGGGCAAGGCAAGAAAACGGACCAGGAGATACGCAAATGTTTTCACATCACTAGTGGCCGTCCATGTATGCGCGCGTCTCAAGTCTTTGCAGAGTGCGCTTCGCGAGTGTGCAACGAGGGTCATAGGGACGGCGAGCGCGGGCGGGCGTCTGCCCGGAACCCAGTTCTTATAGACAGCCGCCTCCGGCAGTGTACGCGCCACCAGCGTCGCGGTGACCGAACTCACAAGCTGACCCACGGCACGCGGGCGTGTGGGCCTGCGGACCGCCAACAAGCCAAACGACCACGGCGCGTCCGTGGCCCACTGGCGCGCGAGATCGCGCAAGTACGTGAGGGGGTGGAGGGGGCCTGCGCACGCAAGACACCGACGACCGGGATGTGGCGCGCGGCGCGGCCGAGGATGAAGTCGGCGCCCGCCCAGCCCGCGCGGCCAGCCCTACGCCGCCGGCTGGTAGACGAGCAGCCGGCCGTCGAGGCACTGTGCGCCCTCACATGACAGCCCGCATAGGAGCGGCCGCGCCGGCCACGCGGAATCTGGGCCCAGCGCGCGCCGAGGCGCACGGCGTCGTCGCGCGCCACCGGCGCCACGGCAGCGGCAGCTCAAGACGTTGGCCAGAGGTCGGGGGCCGGCCGCCGTCAGGGCGGGGCGGGGGTCGGTGGCCGGATGGGCGAAGCGGGGATTGAACTCGGCGAGGAACGCGGGAGGAGGGCGTTGGCGGCCTCGAGGGTCGCGAGGCCGGCGGAGCCCGGAGTTCGACGACGAGGCGGGCCCCGCAGGGTGCGCCAGAGGCGCTCGACGCGGCCTCGGCCTGCGGCGAGCCGGCCGCGACGTCGTGCCTTCGACGGTCTCGTCTGCCTCGTCAACATTGAACCGCCGGGCCGGCTCGATCGATGATGGGGCCGGCATGCTCACCTCGATCCTTATCGGCCTGCTCCGCGGGATCAGGACCCAGCGCTCCACGGCGCTCGACAAACCTCGCGTCTACGACGATCTGGCCGTCCTCCAGCGCACCGCGCCGCGTCCGCCGGCCCGCGACTGTCGACCGCTCTGTTCTGGGGAACCCTGCTGTCCGCCTGTGGGCCGGCTGGACGGATGCCATCTGCGTCGTCCAACCGGCGACGGTGATCCGGTGGCATCGGACTCCGGCTTCAAGCTCTTCTGGACCTGGAAGGAGCTGCGGCAGCCGGGGCCAGGCTGCCTGGCTGTCGCGCCGGAGGTCCGAACGCTCATCCGACAAATGTCTGCGCCTGGCGCGTCGGCCGAGGCCGGTGCCACGGTGACCTGGTTCTGCCCGCGGCGCTTCGCCGCGCACATGGCCTCGAACGTGCACCGGAATAGGCCCTTCGCGACCGTCGAATGCGACCTGAAGAAGACTGCAACGGCGGCCCGCCGCCGTGCGGCTTCGGCGATTCCTGTGAACGGCGGCTCGCCGCTGCGGTGCGGAGATGAGGAGCGGCTTGGCCGGACATCGTGTCGAGTGAACGTCATCCTGACCGGAGGCTGGGTCGTACGCCGGCAAGCCTCCGCACGAGCCCGCTCTATTCCACGTAACTCGGCTGCCGACGAGAGATCGCCGGCTGCCGGGACGCAAGAGGCCGGACCCAGAACGCGTCAGACCTGCGTCACTCATCGAGCACGCGCACTCGGGCATCGTGGTTGCAGCACAAGCCGGTAAACCGCAGGGCGATCGGGCCGCAGCCTGACCCCTGGTTCGCGACCGCGGACACCCCGGTCCGGGCCTCGCTC
>CAVXVV010000011.1:0-52178 GCA_963765195.1 uncultured Candidatus Rokubacteria bacterium | reverse complement strand
CAAGGGAGCCCCGAATGGCACAGGTCGTCCTGAAGGATCTCGCGAAGAAATTCGACGAGGTGGTCGCGGTCCGGGACGTGAATCTCCAGATCAAGGACAAGGAGTTCATCGTCCTCGTCGGCCCCTCCGGCTGCGGGAAGTCCACGACCCTCCGGATGATCGCGGGTCTCGAGGAGATCAGCTCCGGCGAGATCTACATCGGGGATCGGCTGGTCAACGACCTGCCCCCGAAGGATCGCGATATCGCGATGGTCTTCCAGAACTACGCGCTCTATCCGCACATGACCGTGTACGACAACATGGCCTTCGGCCTCAAGATGCGAAAGTTCCCCAAGCCGGAGATCGACACGCGGGTCCGGGAAGCGGCCCAGATGCTCGGCATCCAGGAGCTGCTCAGCCGCAAGCCCCGGCAGCTCTCGGGCGGCCAGCGGCAGCGCGTCGCGGTCGGGCGCGCGATCGTCCGGCACCCCCAGGTGTTCCTCTTCGACGAGCCGCTCTCGAACCTCGACGCCAAGCTGCGCGTCCAGATGCGCGTGGAGCTCAAGCGCCTCCACGACCGCCTCGAGACCACCGTGATCTACGTGACGCACGACCAGGTCGAGGCGATGACGCTCGGCGACCGCGTCGTCGTCATGAAGGACGGCCTCGTGCAGCAGGTGGGCGAGCCCCTCACGGTGTACGCGAAGCCGCGGAACCGGTTCGTGGCCGGCTTCATCGGGTCGCCGGCCATGAACTTCATCGACTGCACCGTGACCGGCACGGACGGCGCCCTGGCCGTCGACGCCCCGGGCGGCTTCCTCATCGCGGTCCCGCCCGCCAGCCGGGCTTCGCTCGAGCGGTATCGCGGCCAGCCGGTCACGCTCGGGATCCGGCCCGAGGACATTCGCGAGAGCGCCCCGGGCGACCCGAAGGACTCCCAGGTCGAGGCGGTCGTCGAGGTGGTGGAGCCGCTCGGCAACGAGATCCTGATCGACGTCAAGATCGGCGCGAACCCGATGGTGGCGCGCGTGCCGCCAACCTCGCGGCTTCGCATGCACGAGCGGGTCCGGCTGTCGCTGGATCCCGAGGGCCTGCACTTCTTCGACACGAAGACCGAGCAGGCCATCGAGTAGCGGCGGAGCGCATACGCGCCGTCGCCCGAAGACCCGGCGGCGGGGAGCCTGGTGGCTCCCCGCCGTTTGCATTCTGGTGCCCCTGTCCTCGGCACTGCCGGGGGCGCGGCTCGGCTCGGCGGAGGCACGCGGGTGACGCGCCGCCGGGCGCTCGCGTATGCGCTCACCGGCGCGGCGCTGGCGGCGCTGGCCGCCGGCGCGTTCGCACTCGTGCGCGCGCCGCTCCCGACGTCGCCCCGAGGGCCGGAGCCCGGCCGTAGCCTCTTTCAGACCCACTGCGCGACGTGCCATGGCCCCGCCGGGCGCGGAGACTCGTGGCGGGCGCGCCTCTTGTTCCTCCGACCGGGGAACCTCGCGGACCCGGCCATGGCGTCGCTCCCCGACCAGTACCTCGCGGACATGATCCGCCACGGCGGGTCGACCTTCGGAAAGCCTGGAATGCCGTCCTTCGGATTCGTGCTGAGCGAGGAGGAGATCGACGCGGTCATCCAGTACGTGCGGAGCTTGCCGCGGACCCCGCCGCACCTCGGCGATCTCGGGACAGAGCCCGCGGCGCGCGGGCCAGACGGGTCAGGCGAAGGAGGCGAGAGCTAGGGACGCGCCGGGGCCCGCTCGTAGCCGCGGGTCCGCATGCACTCTTCGAAGCCCGCCGCGTCGTACGTCTGGATCCCGTTCCGCTGCGGATCGTACGGCGTGCTGGCGGTCAACACCAACGCTCCGAGACGTCGCATGGCCGGGATGCTCGCACCGTCTCCGGGAGCGTACAGGCCTAGGAAGGAGGGGTCACCGGAACCCTCCGGTAGCCGCGCACGCCCATGCACTCGTCGAATACCCCCGAGTCGAAGTCGCGAACCGTGACCAGCCCCATGCCCTCGGTGGTGCGCCCGCCGGACCGCGCGATGATCCGCTGGGCGGGCACGGAGTAGTCCCGGTTCGCCTGCGCGGCGCACTCCGTTTCGTCCCGCCGCCGGTCATCCTCGGTCGCGCCCGACCGCTCCCACCGGGCGCCGGTCGCGCACGCCGCGCCGCCGAGCGCCAGGAGCGTCAGGAAGATGGCCCGCCACATGTCCGGATCGTACCCCCCGGTCGGTCCACCGTGGTAGGCTGGTGCCGCTCGTAGACCGCCCCAGCCCGGACCGGGATGACCGGTCCGAATGCCCCGGAGGATCCCCGCTGATGCGTTCCGGCCTCGAGACGGGAGGCGCGTTGGCGCCGACGACCGGCGGAACACCCCCGGGGGAGCGCTGACGCATGCGTCCCGGCGGTCCCGTCCGCTCCCCCGCCGCGCGCCGCGCACCCCGACGGCTGGTCGTCGGCATCTCGGGGGCGAGCGGCTCCATCTACGGCATCCGGCTCCTGGAGGTGCTGCGGGAGGTCCCCGGGCTCGAGACCCATCTGGTCATCAGCCGCGCGGCCAAGCGCACGCTGGTGGACGAGACCGAGCACACCGTGCGCGACGTCGAGGCGCTGGCCACGCGGGTCTACGACGATCGGGACATCGGCGCGGCGCTCGCCAGCGGCTCCTTCCGGACGGCCGGCATGGTGGTCGCGCCGTGCAGCATCAAGACGCTGTCCGCGCTCGCCAATTCCCACGCCGACACGCTCCTCGCGCGCGCGGGCGATGTCACCCTCAAGGAGGGTCGACCGCTGGTCGTGGTCGTGCGCGAGACGCCGCTCCATGTCGGTCACTTGCGGCAGATGCTGGCGCTCGCGGAGATGGGCGCCGTCATCCTGCCGCCCGTTCCCGCCTTTTATCACCACCCGAAGACCATCCGCGACCTCGTCGACCACACCGTCGGCCGCGTGCTCGACCGGATCGGGATCGAGCACGGGCTCGTGACGGAATGGACGGGCACGGGACAGCCGGACGCCGACCCGTCCTCATCCTGACCCCGCTTCGTCCAGCGTGACCGTGCCGGTGCGGGATCCGAATCGCGAACGCTTCACGGCCCATCTGCGCCGGGTGGCGGACCCCGTCTGGCGGGCGCAGCACGACCACCCCTTCGTCCGCGGGATCGGCGACGGTTCGCTCGACCTCGAGCGCTTCCGCCACTGGGTGCGACAGGACTACCGCTTCCTCGTGGAGTACTGCCGCCTGTTCGGGCTCGCCGCGGCGCGCGCGCCCGACCTCGACACGCTGGTCCGCTTCGCGGACTTGCTCCAGGCCACGGCGCGGACCGAGATGGACCTCCACCGCGCCTACGCCGCCGAGCTCGGCATCGCCCCCGCCGCGCTCGAAGGGGAGCCGATGGCCCCCACCACGCGCGCGTACACCGACTTCCTGGTGCGAGTCGCCGCCACCGGCGACTTCGCCGAGCTGGCGGCGGCCCTCCTGCCCTGCATGTGGGGGTTCTCGGAGATCGGCCAGACCCTGGCCGCACGGGGCGCGCCCGCCGAGCCGCGCTACGCGAAATGGGTGCGGATGTACGCCGATCCCGACTTCGCGGCGCTCGCGGACTGGTGTCGGGGCCTGGTCGACCGCCTGGCCGCCGGCGCCGACCGCGCCACGCGCGCCCGCATGGAGGAGAGCTTTCTCATCTCGAGCCGCTACGAATACATGTTCTGGGAGATGGCCTGGTCCCTCGAGACCTGGCCCGTCTGACCTCGCAAGCCGTCACGGAGGAGCTACCGATGGATTTCGGCATCCGCGGAAAGGTCGCACTCGTCACTGCCGCGTCCAAGGGCCTCGGGCGCGGATCCGCCGAGGCCCTCTCGGCCGAGGGCTGCCGCGTGGCGATCTGCGCGCGGACGCACGCGGAGGTGGAGCGGGCCGCCCGGGAGATCGCGAGCCGGACCGGTCACGAGGTGGTGCCGTTCGTGGCGGACATGACCAAGGCCGGCGACATCGATGCCTTGCTCGCGGACGTGCGCGCCCGGCTCGGCGATCCCGACATCGTCGTCGGCAACGCCGGCGGGCCCCCGGCGGGGACCTTCGCGTCTACGAAGCTGGAGCAGTTCATCCCCGCGGTCGAGCTGTCGATGATGAGCTCCATCCGCCTGACCTACGGCGCGGTGCCGGCCATGGTCAAGAAGAAGTGGGGACGGATCGTCTACATCACCTCGGTCTCGGTGAAGCAGCCGATCCCCCACATCCTGCTGTCCAACACCGCCCGCGCGGGATTGACCGGATTCATGAAGACCGTGGCGCGGGAGATCGCCCAGACGGGAGTCACCATCAACGCGGTCCTGCCCGGCTCCCACGCCACGGACCGCGTGGAGCAGACGGCGCGGAGCCGCGCGGCGAGCGAGGGCATCACCTTCGAGGCGGCCATGGACGCCCACCGGTCCAGCAACCCCATGCGGACCATCGGCGACCCCGGGGACTTCGGCGCCGTCGTCGCCTTCCTGTGCTCCCAGCAGGCCCGGTTCATCACCGGCGAGAGCGTTCTGGTCGACGGCGGGTCGTACGCGGGCCTCGTCTAGCTGACGCTGGACGGAACGCCCCGGCGCGGAGCCGCCGCTAGCCGATCGCCATCCCCGCGCCTTCCAGCGCGGGGCGCGCCCCGAAGCGCATGCGCCGGAGGAGCCGGTTCGTCACCGGCTTCACGGCCGGGTGCACGCCCCCGTGCTGCTGCGCCGCCGCCCGCCAGGCGGCGGCGCGGCGCGCGCGGACGGCCTCGTCGGCGAGCTCGCGGCAGTCCAGACGGTCCTTGTTCAGGTCGACGACGATGGTGTCGCCGTTCTCGACCAGCGCGATCGGGCCGCCCAGGTAGGCCTCGGGCGCGACGTGGCCGATGACGAGGCCGACGGACCCGCCCGAGAAGCGGGCGTCGGTCATGAGCGCGATCGTGATGTGCTTGCGACGGCACAGCGCCGTGATGCGCGACGTCGGATCCAGGAGCTCCGGCATGCCGGGCGCGCCGCGCGGCCCCTCGTAGCGGATGACGACCATGTCGTGGTCGGCGAAGACGTCCGGCGTCTCCTCGAGGGCCTTGATCAGCTCGGGCTCGCTGTTGAAGACGCGGGCCCGCCCGGTGAAGACGCCGTCCTTGATCCCGCCCTCGACGCCGGCCACCTTCAGGATGGCGCCGCCCTCGGGGGCCAGGTTGCCGCGCAGCAGGCGGAGGCCGCCGGTCTTCTTGAACGGGGCCGCGACCGGGTGGATGACGTCGCCATCGGGCGCCGGCGGCGCCAGGCGCCCCACCTGCTCCGCCAGCGTCTCGCCGGTGCACGTGAGAGTGCTGCCGTCGAGGAAGCCGGCGTCGAGGAGCTGCTTCACGATCACCTGGAGCCCGCCCTTGGCCGCGATGTCGACCATCGAGTAGAACCCGAACGGACGGGCGTTGATGAGGACGGGAATGCGGTGCGAGAGCGCGTTGAACTCGTCCTGGCTCATCACGTCCTTCCAGAGATCGAGACCGGCGGCGCGCGCGATCTCGACGCTGTGAAGGGCGACGTTCGTCGAGCCGCCCATGGCGATCGCGACGGTCAGCGCGTTTCGCAGCGCTGTCGGCGTGACGATGGCGCGCGGCGTGATCCCCTTCCGCGTCATCGTGACGAGGCAATCGACGAGCTCTCCGGGGAACTCGGCGAGCCGGCGCGGGTCATCGGAGGGCGGCGCGACCATGTGGAGCGGCTCCATGCCGAGGACGGCGATGAACGTCTGCATGGTGTTGTACGTGAACATGCCGCCGCAGCTGCCCTGGCCAGGGCAGGCGTGGAGCGCGATCTGCGTGCGACGGGCGGGATCGGGCTCCCCCGCGGTCTGGAACGCCGTCACGAGGTCGATGCGCTCACCGTTTGCGGGATCGGCGCCGGGCTTGATCGAGCCGTCGGAGAGGAAGACGGCCGGCACGTTGCGCTCCAGGACGGCCGCCAGCGTGCCCACCGGCGGCTTGTCGCACGCGACGACCGCGATCAGCCCCTGCACGTCGTTCGCGTTCAGGTGCGCGTCGATCGCGTCGTTCGCGAGCTCGCGGCCGATCAGCGAGTAGCGCATGCGCTCGGTCCCGTTCAGCTGCCCGTCCGACACGCCGAGCGTGTAGGCGGGCGGGATGAGCCGTACTGGCAGGTCGTCCTTGCGGATGCGGGCGGCGAGCGCTGCCTGGATGGCCTCGACCTTCTCGGTCACGCCGAGGTAGCACTGGCTGTCACCGAGGTTCCCCGTGACCGCCCAGACCGGCTCGTGGATCTTCTGGGGATCCTGTCCGAGAAAGCACGCGGTGCCCACGCGCTGGACGTCACGACCCGGGTTCCCGGATACGAATCGATCTGACATCGGATTCTCCTTCGTCGAACTAGGCGTCGCCCCGGAGCGCGCGGTGGAGCTGGTCGAGGTGGTTGGCGTCGTGCCAGACCATCAGGTTCACGATGTCCTCGACGGTCATCCGCCCGTAGGTCGGATGGAGGCCCGCGCGCGACCACTGGGCATCGGCCAGCCCGCGCAGGTGGGCGAGGGATTCCTCGCGCCGCTGGCGGAACGCGCGGCTGGCCTCGGCGGCGTCGTTGCGGATGTACTGCCGGTCCTCGGCCCACCGCGTCGGGTCCGCGGGCACCAGGGGCGGCTCGTGGGCCGCCGCCAGGGTCTGGAACCGGATCATGAAGAACTCCTCGGTATCCCGGAGGTGGCACACCACCTCCGTGGGCGCCCAGTTCTTCTCGTCCGGACGGCGGCAGAGCACGCTCTCGGGCCGATCCGAGATGGCCGAGTCCAGCTCGTGGCCGAAGCGGCCGAGGCGCTCGAGCCGCTCCGGGCGGGACATCTTGGCCACTTCTTCCTTCGTCAGCATCGTCGTCGTCCCTCTCGTCGGTGGCCGGGCACGGTCCGGCCGAGTCAGCCCACAGGTGCGGTGACGCGAGCCCATGGGCGCGGGAAGCCGCGCGAATCGTGTCGCCGTCTCCCTCCGATACATCGCGCCAGTGACCGTCGCGCGCAGTCATCGTAGCCCGTCGATCCAGAGGGCGCAATCGCGTGGCCCGAGGCGCCGGGCGCGCGAGGTGCGCCGTGAGCCGCGTGGTATCATCCAGCGCCGAGATGGCCTACGAGATCGTCATGCCTCGCCTCGGCTGGGCAAGCGAGGAAGGCACCCTCATCGAGTGGCTCAAACAGGACGGGGATCCCGTCCGGAGCGGCGACATCGTCTGCATCATCGAGAGCGACAAGGCCCAGGTGGAGGTGGAGTCCTTCGACGCGGGCGTGCTGCGGATTCCCTCCACCTCGCCGGCGCCCGGGGCCAAGGTCCCGGTGGGCACGGTGCTCGGCTACGTCCTCGCGCCGGGTGAAGCGCTCCCCTCCCCCGGACCTGTCCGCGCCGCCGCGGCGCCGGCGGGCGGCGCTGCCACCCGCGAAACCGTCGTCGCCGTGACGGCGGACGCCCGGGCCGCTCGTGGGGCGGGCCCGACCGCGAGCCCGCGCGCGCGGCGCGCCGCCGCGGAGCTTCGCGTGGACTGGAGGGCGCTTGAAGGGCAGCGGCCGCACGGGGCGCATCGTGGAGCGGGACGTCCGCGCCGCGGGCGCCGACCGGCCGAGCGCCGTGCGCCGCCTCATCGGCGAGCGGATGAGCGCGAGCGCCCGGACGACCGCGCCGGTGACGCTGACCACCGACGCCGATGCCACCGCGCTGGTCCGCCTCCGCGCCGCCCTCGCGGCCGAGGCGCAGGCCGCCGGCGCCGCGCCCCCGTCGTACACCGACTGCTTCGTCAAGCTTGCCGCCGTCGCCCTCGGCGAGCACCCCGCGCTGAACGCCTCGCTGGACGGCGAGCGCATCGTCCAGCACGCGGCCATCCACGTCGGCGTGGCCGTCGACACGACGCGGGGACTCCTCGCCTGCGTGCTGCGCGACGTGCCGGGAAAGTCGCTCCGGGCGCTGGCGACCGAGTCGGCGGCGCTCATCGCCCAGGCGCGGGCGGGCACCGTGTCGCCGGACGCGCTCCGCGGCGGCACCTTCACGGTCTCGAACCTCGGCGCGTACGAGATCGACGCCTTCACGCCGATCATCAACCTGCCGGAATGCGCGATCCTCGGGGTCGGCCGGATCGTCGCCCGCGCCGTGGTGGTCGACGAGGCGGCCGGCCGCATCGCCGCCCGGAACATGGTCGCGCTCAGCCTCACCTTCGATCACCGGGTCGTCGACGGCGCGCCGGCCGCGCGCTTCCTCCAGCGGATCAAGCGTCTCGTGGAGCAGCCCGCGCTCTGGGTGGACCAGTGAGCCTTCCGCTGACGAAGCTCGCCGAGTGGTTCGGTCTCGAGGGACGCGTCGCCCTCGTGACCGGCGGGGGCGCCAGCGGCGGCATCGGGCACGCCGTGGCCCTCGCGCTCGCGCACGCCGGCGCCGACGTGCTCGTCAGCGACATCGACGACGCAGGCGCGTCGGAGACGGCACGGGAGGTCCAGGGGCTCGGCCGGCGGGCGGTGTCGATCCGCGCCGATCTCGGCCAGCCCGACGACATCCTGGCCATGATGGCGGCGCTGGATCACGAGTTCGCGCGCGTGGACATCCTGGTCAACAACGTCGGTGTCGGCCACCGCTCCCGCCCGGAAGCGCTGTCGCTCGAGGACTGGCGGAAGGTTGTCGGCGTCAACCTGGACGGCACCTTCCTCGCGACCCGCGAGGCCGGCCGGCGCATGATCGCGCGCGGGGCGGGCGGCAGCATCGTGAGCATCAGCTCGATCGCCGGGAGCTCGGCGCTCGGGCGCGGGAACTTCGTCTATAGCGTGACCAAGGCCGGCATCATCCAGCTCACGCGCGAGCTGGCCGTCGAGTGGGCCCCGCATCGGATCCGGGTCAACGCGATCCAGCCGGCCCAGGTCATGACGAAGGCGATGGACCGCATGCTGGCCGATCCGCGGCTCGACCCGGCGACGCTGAAGGAGCGCTTCGTTCGCGGCATCCCGCTCGACCGCATCGGCGAGCCCGAGGACATCGCGAAGGCCGTCGTCTTCCTGGCGTCCGACGCGGCCTCGTTCATCACCGGCCACAGCCTGCCCGTCGACGGCGGCAACCTCGCGCTCAACGCGGGCGGCAGCAAGCTCTGGCCCACGGACACCTGACCCGGCCCGGCCGAGAGGACCTCGATGGCCACAGTGAGCGAGACGATTCCGGAGCTGACGCGCGAGCGGGCGCTCGCGCTCTACCGCGGGATGGTGGTGATCCGGCGGACCGAGGAGGGGCTGGCCAAGGCCCACGCCGCCGGCCTGATCCAGGGCGCCTGCCACACCTACGTCGGCGAAGAGGCGGTCGCGACTGGCGTGTCGGCCCACCTCCGCCCGGACGACACGGTGCTGAGCACTCACCGGGGTCACGGCCACGCCCTGGCGAAGGGCGTCCCGCCGCGTGAGCTGATGGCCGAGCTGTTCGGGCGGGCCACGGGCTGCTCCCGCGGGCGCGGCGGCAGCATGCACCTCTTCGCGCCCGAGATCGGGCTCCTGGGAACGAGCGGGATCGTCGGGCCCAGCATCCTCATGGCGACCGGCGCCGGATACACCTATCGACTCCTCGGCACCGATCGAGTGAGCGTGGCGTTCTTCGGAGACGGCGCCGCCAACAACGGAGCCTTCCACGAGGGGCTCAACCTCGCGGCGATCTGGCGCTTGCCGGTCCTCTTCGTCTGCGAGAACAACCTCTACGCGACCGAGGTCCCGTTCGAGACGGTGGCGGGCAATCCGAACGTGGCGGCCCGCGGCGCCGCCTACGGCCTCCCGAGCGTTCGCGTCGACGGGAACGACGTCCTCGCGGTCCACGAAGCGGCCGGCGAGGCGGTGCGTCGGGCGCGAGGCGGGGACGGACCGACGCTGCTCGAATGTCTCACCTACCGGACCCGGGCCCACTCCGAGGGCATGCGCGACGCTGGCTACCGGACGCGGGACGAGGTGGACCAGTGGAAGGCCCGCTGCCCGCTCGCGCGCTGGCGCAGCCGGCTGCTGGACGGCGGCGTGGCGGCGGCCGGGGACCTGGACCGGATCGACCAGGAGGTGGCCGCGCTCGTGGCGGAGGCCGCCCAGTTCGCCGAGGCGAGCCCGTGGCCCGATCCCGAGAGCGTGACGCGCCACGTGTACGCGGAGACGGGGGACCCTCGGTGATGCGCGAGCTCACGTTCACCGAGGCGGCGCGCGAGGGGTTGAGCGAGGAGATGGCGCGGGACCCGCGCGTCTTCGTCGTCGGCGAGGGGATCGGGGCCCGCGGCGGCAACTTCAACACCACCACCGGGCTCTTCGAACGGCACGGAGCCGAGCGGCTCCGCGACACGCCGATCACCGAGCGGGGTTTCACCGGCCTCTGCACCGGCGCGGCGATGACCGGCGCCCGGCCGGTGGTCGACTACATGTTCTTCGACTTCGCGCTGGACGCCCTCGGGGAGCTGCTCAACCAGACGTCCAAGATCCAGTACATGTCCGACGGGCGCCTGCGGATGCCGATCGTCCTGCGGGGCTGCGTGGGTGTCGGCCACTCCGCGGCCACCCACCATTCCGGCAGCTACTATCCGATCTTCACCAACATCCCGGGCTTCCGCGTCGTCGTACCCACCACCCCGGCGGACGCCAAGGGGCTCCTGAAGACGGCGATCCGCTCCGACGACCCCGTGGTGTTCATGGAGCATCGCTCGCTCCTCCAGACGCGCGGGCCGGTGCCGGACGGCGAGCACCTGGTGCCGTTCGGCCGCGCCGCCGTCGCGCGCGCGGGAACGGACGTGACGGTCATCGGTGTCGCGGTCATGGTCCAGCGCGCCCTGGCCGCCGCCGACGTCCTGGCCCGCGAGGGGGTCTCCGTCGAGGTCATCGATCCGCGGACCCTGGCCCCCCTCGACCTCGACACCATCCTCGAGTCGGTGCACAAGACCGGACGCCTCCTGATCGCCGACGAGTCCTACGGCCCGTGCGGGATCGGCGCCGAGATCGCCGCGCAGGTGGCGGATCGGGGGTTCGACGACCTCGACGCGCCGATCCGGCGGGTCAACGGTCTCCACACCCCGGTCCCCTACAGCCCGCCTCTCGAGAAGGCGGTGGTGCCGGACGTGGACGCCGTCGTCCGCGCCGTCCGCGACCTCCGTGCCGAGTAGCGCGCGGGCGGCCGGCGGGCTGGCCCTCGTCGGCGCCGGGTCGCTCGGCCAGGCCTTCGCCGGCCTGCTCGCGCGAAGCGGGCAGCCGGTCACGCTCCTGGCCACGCCGGAAACGCTCGGCCGGCTCCGGGACGCGGGCACGATCCGGCTCCGGGGCGTCGTGACGCTCGACGTGCCCGTCGTGCGCGCGCCCGGGCCCGAGGGCGCGGTCGGGGTGACCGACGATCCGGCCGACCTGCCCCGCGGCGCGGGCGTCCTGTTCGCCACGAAAGGCCACCATCTCCGGGCGGCGGCCGCGCGCGTGCGCGCCGCGTGGCCTGCGCCCGACGATCGCGACGCCTGGGTGGGCGGGCTCCAGAACGGCATGGCGAAGGACGACGTCCTCGCCGAGATCTTCGGGGCGGCGATGGTCGTTGGAGCGGTGACGATCCTCGGCGGCGAGCGGCGCCCCGAGGGCGAGATCGCGGTCGCGAGCCTCGGCTGCACCTTCCTCGGCGAGATCGGCGCGGGTACGGCCGAGCCCAGCCCCCGGGTCGCGGAAGCGATCGCCCGGCTCCACGCGGCAGCGATCCCCGCCGAGGCGCCCCCGGACATCCGGACGGTCCTCTGGTCGAAGGCCTGCAACGCGGCCGGTGTCTTCGGCGTCACATCCGTGCTCAGGATCAGCACGCCGCGGCTGTTCCGCGACCCGCACCTGATCCGCGCATATCTCGGGCTCGTCCGCGAGACGGCGGCCATCGCCGCCGCCCATGGCGTCCCGGTCGGCGACTACACGAACTTCCCGATCCGGACGTACGTGACGCGGCCGGACGAGGAGACCGTCGCCGCGCTGAGCCAGAAGGCGTTCCTGGCGCCCGCGGCCACCGGTGGCGTCGAGAGCTTCGCGTCGATGACCCAGGATCTCCGCGCCGGCCGCGCGATCGAGGTGGACGACGTCTTCGCGGACCTGGTCGAGCGCGGCGAGCGGGCGGGCGTGGCGGTGCCCCGGCTGCGCCTGGTGCGCGATTTCCTCCGCGGCCTGGATCCCGGCCACCAGCCGGGCTGACCCCGGGAGGCCGTGATGCCCGAATCCCCACGCCGGACGGTCTTCCGCAATGCGCGCCTCGTCGACGGGACCGGCGCCCCGCCGCGCGCGGGCGTCGACGTCGTGCTGGAAGGCGGCAGGATCGCGAGCGTGGGCGGCTCCGTCGCCGTCGGCGACGCCGAGGTCATCGAGCTCGAGGGGCGGACGCTCTTGCCGGGGCTCATCGACTGCCACGTGCACCTGACGTTCACCGGCGAGGCCCAGGAGGTCGAGCGGGCCGCGACGATTCCCGTGCCCGACCTCGCCTGGACCGCCGCGACGAACGCCCGGGAGACCCTCGAGGGCGGCGTCACCACCGTCCGCGACGTGGGCGCGCGGGCGGGCGTGGCCATCCGGCTCCGCGAGGCGATCGCCGGAGGTCGCGTGCCCGGCCCGCGGATGCGGGCGGCCGGGGCCATCATCTGCATGACGGGGGGCCATGGCTGGTTCATCGGCCGGGAGGCCGACGGGCCCGACGACGTGCGGCGCGCGGTGCGCGAGCAGCTCAAGGCCGGCGCCGACTGCATCAAGTTCACGGCCACCGGCGGCGGGATGACCCCCGGCGTCGACCCGCGCGCCTCTTCCTTCACCGAGGCGGAGCTGGCAGCCGGCGTCGACGAGGCGCACAAGGCGTTCCGGCGGGCGATCGCCCACGCCCAGGGAAACGCGGGCATCAAGACCGCCGTGCGGGCCGGGATCGACTCCATCGAGCACGGCGTCTATCTCGACGACGACGTGATCGAGGAGATGCGCCGGCGCGGCACGTTCCTGGTGCCGACGCTGGTCGCGCCGGCCATGATCGCCCGGCACGGGACGAGCGCGGGCATCCCCGACTACGTGGTGACGAAGGCCTCCGCCGTCCTGGACGTCCATCGGGAGAGCTTCCGCAAGGCCGTCCGGGCCGGCGTGCGGATCGCCATGGGCACCGACGCGGGAACGCCCTTCAATCGGCACGGCGCGAACGCCCAGGAGCTCGCCCTGATGGTCGAGGGCGGCCTGTCCCCCGCCGACACCATCGTCGCCGCAACCCGGAGCGCCGCGGAGCTCCTCGATCTCCTCGACGTCACGGGGACCGTCGAGCCCGGCAAGGCAGCCGATCTCCTGATCGTCGACGGCGACCCGCTCGCGGACATCGGCATTCTCGGCGACCGCGATCGGCGGGCGGGCATCCTGAAAGACGGGCGCTGGGTCCGGCGGGCCCGCGTGCTCGGCGGCCCTCTGCCCTAGCGCCCTTCCTGGAGCTCCCGCAGCAGGAAGTCCCGCAGCCGGGCCTTCATCTCCTCCGGCATCTCGACCCGACTGGCCGCGGCGGCCAGCGACTTCGTCTGCCGGTACGTCGCCAGATAGGCGCGGCACGCCGCGCAGTCCTGCAGGTGTGCCTCGAGCCGGGCGAGGAGATCGGGCGACAGCGTCGCCTCGAGGTAATCCGCCAGGACCGCGACCACTTCCTGGCAGGTCACGGTCGTCCTCCGAAGTGCCGGGTGAGCTGCTCGCGCAGCGCCATTCGCGCCCGATGCAGACGCGACTTCACCGACGCCAGCGAATCGCCGACGATCGACGCGACCTCCTCGTTGGACAGCTCCTCGACGTCCCGGAGGACCAGCACGGCGCGGTAGTGGTCGGGCAGGCTGTCGATCGCGTTCTCCAGGACCCGCCGCGACTCCCCGGAAAGGACCCACTCCTCGGGCGTGCTCGACCAGTCGACCAGGAGATCCGATCGGTCGCCGGCGCGGTGCCCGTCCTCCGTGTACGTCGGCAGATGCTCCTCCAGCGACACCTCGAGCTCGCGGCGCTTGCCGCGCCGTCGGTTGAGCGCGGCGTTCATCGTCACGCGGTACATCCAGGTCGCGAGCGTCGCCTGTCCCTCGAAGCTGCCGCCCTTGCGGACCACCGTGAGGAACACGTCCTGGACGACCTCCTCGGCGTCGGCCGGGTTGCGAGTGATGCCGTACGCCAGACGATAGACGCGCCCCGCGTGGCGGGTCATCAGCGCCTCGAGCGCCCCGGCATCCCCGGCGACGGCCTTGTCGAGGAGCGTCCGGTCATCGATCTCGCTCACGGCCAAAGTCTACACCTGGCTCCACTGGCCATTGGACACGCTTCCCGGTCGGATCGGTGCGCCGCACCCGGCCGCGCGATCGGAGTGTCCGACGAACCGTGAACGTCATCAACCGAGGAGGATCCCCGATGAAACGGTATGCACGGTTCGGACTCGTCATCCTGCTCGCCGCCGGCGCTCTCGCGTGGGCGCTGCTCCGCCCCGAGCTGCTCTGGGTCGACGCCCGGGTGAACGAGAGCGCCCCGGAGGGTGTTTCGTCCGCTTCGGCCGCGGCTCCGATACCCGCCGCTGGACCGCTGGCCATCGGCCGCTTCCATGGCGTGGCCCACGAGACCGCGGGCACGGCGACGATCCACCGGCTGGCTGACGGCCGCCGAGTCCTGCGCTTCACGGACTTCCACACGTCCAACGGACCGGACGTTCGCGTGTACCTGGTGGCGGCAAGCGACGCGGCGGACAGCGCCACCGTCACCCGGGCGGGCTTCGTCGAGATCGCCCCGCTGAAAGGCAACATCGGTGACCAGAACTACGAGCTGCCGGCCTCGGTCGATCTCGAGCGGTTTCGCGCGGTCACCATCTGGTGCAAGCGCTTCAGCGTGAACTTCGCCACCGCGCCCCTGGCGCCGACGCCCCGGGCGACGTCCTAGTCCACCTCGACCAGGAAAGGAGTCCCATCATGAAGACCCTGCTGTCGCTCCTCGTCGCGGCGCTGCTCACCGCCGGAGCACTCGGCGCGGCCCCGCCGGCCAGCGCGGGATCCAACGGCTACGCCTACACCCTCAACAACGACGGGATCCAGAACGCCGTCGTGGTTCTCTCGCGCAACGACGACGGCGCGCTGACCGAGGCGGCGGGCTCGCCGGTCGCCACGGGCGGACGCGGCCTCGTGGTACCGGCCGGGGGCGACTTCGACGCCCAGGGCTCGGTGCGCGTTCACGGCAAGTACGTGCTCGCGGTGAACCCCGGCAGCAACACCATCGCCGTCCTCCTGATCGACGGCGGCCGCCTGACGCCCGTCGACGGCTCCCCGTTCGCGGCGGGCGGCGTGACGCCCCTCAGCGTGACCGCCCATGGCGACCTCGTGTACGTGGCGAATCAGGCGATACCGTTCATGAACCCGAACGCGAGCCCCAACGTCACCGGCTTCCGCATGAGCGCCGAGGGCCGCCTCACGCCCATTCCGGGGTCGATCGTCGAGTTCCCGGCCGGGCAAGGGCCTGCCCAGGTCGAGTTCAGCCCGAGCGGCGCCGTCCTGGCCGTGACCGCCGGCTTCCAGGCCGACGGACGCATCCACACCTTCGCTGTCCAGCCGGACGGCCGGCTCAAGGAAGGCCCGGGCTCGCCCTTCGTCACGCGGGAGATCAGCGGGACGGTCGGCTACTCGTGGAGCGCCGACGGCCGGCGGCTCTTCGTGTCGAACTTCCGGGGCAGCGCGGTGACGGTCTTCAGCGTCGACGCGACGACCGCGGCGCTCGAGCCGGTGGGGCCCGCCTATCCGAACGGCGGCGGCGCGGCCTGCTGGACCGCGCTCTCACCCGATGGCACGACGCTCTACACGGGCAACTTCGTCGGCAACAGCATCAGCGCGTTCACGATCAGGCCCGATGGGACACTGTCTCTGCTCGGCACCGTCCCGCGTCGCGACACGATGGCGCCCGACACCAAGGACATCGAGATCTCGCCCGACGGCAAGTATCTCTACGCGATCGGCCCCATCGGGCGGCACGTCGCCGTGTTCGCGATCGGCGCCGACCGGCTGCCGCGCGAGCTGCCCGCCGGGCAGTCGCCCTACCGGGTGATGTCCGGGCAGTGGACCACCGGCCTGGTCGTCAAGTAGTCGCGGGTTGACCACGGGCGCCGGCGCGGGCCGGCGCCCCTCGTCATCCTCTCGGATCACCGATGGAGCAGGCTCACCCGATGCTCCTCGCAGGACACCTGGGGGTTCCAGTCCATGAACACGCCGTGCGGGTTCGCCTTCCACGCCCACACGTGGAGCGCGTAGTACGCCGGGATGCCGTAGCGGTTGGGGCTCGTGCCGTAGTGGAACAGCTGGCCCATCAGCGTGGGCGGCGTCTTGTTGCCCGCGTCCCACGCCGACGCGATCACGATGTACTCGACGCCCACGAGCTCGAGCTTGCTCCCCTTCTGCTCGTACATGAGCGCTTCGGGGCGCGCCATGTCCAGCTTGCCGTCCCCGACCAGGTCGCCGTTGACATAGTGGATGCCCATGGCGCCGTCCTGCGGGCTGCTCACGCAGCCGAGGAACGGCGCGTAGCCGGCGGCGGTCGCCGCCGCGACGTCCTGGTAGCGCTCGGTGGCGCGGCGCACCTCCTGGGCGAGCGGCGCGCTGGAGACGCCGTGGGTGGCCATGTGGGTCGACGAGCACGAGACGAGCGCGAGCGCGGACAGTCCGATCAGGATGCGATGTCGGTGCCTCACGAGAGCCTCTCGGGTTCTCAGGGGTAGCATGGCGGTGTAGCTCCTTTCCGCCGCCCGAGCGCGCTGGCTCGATCGCGGCACCGCCACGCTAGGGCGGAGGGGCGGCGGGCGACATCGGGAGGACTCCCTATTTTCGGGGGCGAGCGCCCCCACGCTGGCCGAAGAGGAAGGTCGCGGGCCGGGCGGCCCGGCGGCCGGACGGGATCAGCCCTTGACGGCCCCCGCGGTGAGCCCGGCCGCGTACTGGTCCACGAAGAAAGAGTAGATCAGGGCGACCGGGATGGAGCCCGCCAGGGCGCCCGCCATCAGCGGTCCCCAGAAGTAGAAGTCCGCCCGGGTCAGCTGGACGAGCACGCCCACCGGGATCGTCCGCTCGCTGGACGCCGTCACCAGCGTGAGCGCGTAGATGAACTCGTTCCAGGACAGCGTGAAGGCGAAGATCCCCGCCGACACGATGCCCGGCCGGGCGAGCGGGATGGCGATCCGCCAGAGCGCGCCGAGCCGGCTGGCCCCGTCGATGCGGGCGCACTCCTCCAGCTCTCCCGGAATGGTGCGGAAGTAGCCTGCCATCAGCCAGGTGACGAACGGCGCGAGGAAGGTCGGGTAGACGACCACGAGCGCCCAGTAGCTGTCGACGAGCCCGATGGTGCTCATCACCTGCACCATCGGGATGAAGAGCAGGCTGGTCGGCACGAGATACGTGACGACGACCCCGGTGCCCACCAGGCCGGCCCCCCGGAAGCGGAACCGCGCGAGGGCATAGCCGGCCGGCACCCCGAGCAGGAGCGCCACCGCCGTCGCTCCCGTGGCCACGATCATCGTGTTCTTCGTCCACTCGAGGAACGACGTCTTCGTGAAGAGGAACACGAAGTGCTCGAGGGTCGGGGTCGCGACGTAGAGCGGGCTGCGCGCGGCGTTGTACAGCTCGGAGTTCGGCTTGAGCGCGGTGATCACCATCCAGTAGAAGGGGCCCAGGAGGAACACCAGGGCGAAGCCCAGCGGCGCGTAGACGAACAGCGCGCGCTCGATGCCCGCGCGGCGGGTCACGCCGTGGCTCCGCGACGGAGGTGCCGGATCTGCCACACGATCAGGATGAGCAGGAGCGGCAGCATCGTGAGGGAGATCGCCGCGCCTTCCCCGATGTTGCCCGAGGCCAGCCCGACCTGGTAGCTCAGCGTGGCCAGGACGTGCGTCGAGTTCATGGGCCCGCCCTGGGTCAGGCCGTACACCACCTGGAAATCCGAGAACGTCCAGATCATGGACAGCACGAGGGTGATGAGCAGGATCGGCTGGAGCAGCGGGAGCGTCACGTACCGGAAGCGGTGCCAGGCCCCCGCGCCGTCGATGGCCGAGGCCTCGTACAGCTCACCGGGAATGGTCTGGAGGCCGGCGAGCAGCGTGATCGCGAAGAAGGGAATCCCGCGCCAGGTGTTGACCAGGATCACGGAGAACATCGCGAGGGAGGGGCTGGTGAGCCAGGGCAGCCCCCGCTGGCTCAGCCCGCTGTGAACGAGGATCCAGTTGAGGACGCTGAAGTTCGGCGTCAGGAGCCAGAGCCAGGCCATGGCGCTGAGCACGGTGGGCACGATCCACGGCAGGAGGACGGCGGACCGGATGAGGCGCTTCAGCGGGAGCTTCTCGTTGAGGACGAGCGCGAGACCGAGCCCGGCGCCGAGCTTCAGGATCGTCGCCCCGATCGTGTAGACGATCGTGTTCCACAGCGTCTGCCGGTAGATCTGGTTGTCCCAGAGGTTCCAGACGTTGGCGAGCCCGACAAAGCGTCCCGGCTCGGCGAGAGTCCGGTCGGAGAGCGCGTACATCACGGCCACCCCGAACGGGTAGGCCACGAGGCCGAGGAGGAGGAGCACGAGCGGCCCGACCAGGAGCCACGCGAGCGTCTGCTCCTGGTCGAGCCAGCGTCGGACCGAGAGACGCGCCATCGCTGGAGGCGGGCGCCGGCGAGCGGTCGGGTCGTCGCCGGCGCCGGCCGGGCTCTGCCTAGCCGAGGCGCTTCTGGGCGATCTGCTGGTACTCCTTCTCGGCCCACTTCACCGCGTCGGCCGGCTTCAGCTGACCGGTCGCGGCCTTGGCGAACATGTCCACCAGGACGAACTTGTTGACGGCCTCGGCCGCGGCGGGCGTCGGCGGCCCCGCGTAGCCGGCCAGGCGGTTCACCTTGTTCAGCTCCCGGAAGATCTTGAGCTTCGGATCGTCCGGCCAGACGTCCTCCTTGTCGAAGCCGACGAACGGCGGGATGAAGTAGGACTGCCCCGCCTTCGTCCACTTCGGCAGGAAGCTCCGGTCGTGCCACGCCCGCAGGAAGGCCAGCTGCCCCTCGCGGTTCTTGCTGGAGGCGAAGCCCGCCCACAGGTTGATGTTGTAGTGCCCGAACCGGCCCGCCGGCCCCGCCGGCCAGTTGGCGTGGTCCATGTTGTCGATCAGCATCTTCTTGGCGGGATCGGTCGGCGCCGCGGTCCGCGCGGCGAGGTAGATCGTGTTGACGTTGACGGTGGCCGACACCTTCCCGGCGAGGAACGCCTGGTTGTTGTCGGGGTCGAGCCACGCCGTGACGCCGGGGTCCATGACCTTGTAGATCTCGGTGTACCACTCGACCGCCTTCAGGGTCTGCGGCGAGTTGATGGCCACCGTCTTGCCGTCGGCCTCGAACTCCTTGCCGCCGAACGCCCAGAGCACCGGGTAGTTGGTCGAGCGCCCGTCCCCCGAGGCGTGCCCGAGCGTCATCCCGATGGGCGTGCCCTTGGCGTGGAGCTTCCGGGCCGCGACCAGGAGCTCGTCGAAGGTATCCGGGAACTTCTCGACGCCGGCCGCGCGGAACATGTCGGTGCGGTAGTTCCAGGCGGCCGGGGCCTGGCCGATCATCATCGCCTTCCAGCGGCCCTTCACCACGCAGGCCTGCTGCGCGACGTCGAACCATCCGCCGTACGTCTTGCCCACCTCGGTCGCGAGATCGGTCACGTCGATCAGCTTGTCGGCGTAGAGGTAGGCGTCGAAGTCCCGGACCACGGCGATGTCGCCGCCCTGCCCGCTCCCCACGATCGCCGCGACCTTCGCGACCTGCTGCTCTCCGGCGAAGCGCTCGATCTTGACCTCCATGCCGGTGTCCCGGGTCAGGGCCGCGGCGAGCTCGTCGAGCATCTTGTTCGTCTCGGGGACGTACCAGTCGCCCGCGATGACGGTCAGCTTCGTGCCCTTGAGGGATCCCTGGGCGCGCGCGGCGCGCGGGCGCAGGCCGCCGGCGCCGAGGAGGCTTCCGCCGCCGACGGCGGCAGTGGTCGCCAGGAAGCGACGGCGTGAGATCGGGGAGGTGGGCGCTCCGCTCATGAGATTCTCCCTCGTCGACACGCCCCGCGTCGCAGCATCGAGCCGATGCGTGTCATCGGATGTGCAGGCGATCAGAACTACCGGAAGGCACTCTGACGGAGCCGGTCCGGGGTGTCAAGGTCAGACCGATCCCGGCGCGCGCGAGGCGTCCGTCGCATCGATCCACGCGCGGACCGCGTCCGGGCTCGCGTCCGACAGCTCCCTCGGCGTGAGCGCTTCCATGAGCGCGTCCGGCCACTTCGCACCGGCGCCGGTCAGGACGCACACGACGTCCTCGTCCGGCCCGAGCTCGCCCCGCGCCGCCAGCGCGAGCGCGCCCGCGACCGCGGTCGCCGAGGACGGCTCGACCGCGATCCCCTGGCCCGCCAGCCGTCGCATCGCCTCTCGGATCGCCGCGTCCGGCACCGCCTCCGCCGCGCCCCCGGACTCGGCGATCGACCGGAGCGAGGCCGGGCCGCCGGTCTCGTCGGCAATGGAGACCGCGATCGTCTGCGGGTCCGGGTGCACGGGCACGGCCGTGGCGCCCGCGCGCCAGCCGCGCACGATCGGATCGCAGCCGGCCGCCTGCGCCGCCACCATCCTTGGCAAGGCCCCGGCGGCGCCGAGGAGCTGCAGCTCGCGGAACCCCTTCCAGGGACCGTAGATGGCGTCGCCGCCGGAGGTCGGCACGACCACCCGGTCGGGGAAGCGCCCGCCGAGCTGGAAGTAGATCTCGTAGCCGATGGTCTTGTAGCCCTCGACGCCGTAGGGCGTGCCCACCGGCTCGGGCGTCATCCCCGACGACGGATACCAGCCTCGCTCCCGGACCAGCCAGCCCAAATGCCCGCCGCGGTCCGCCAGCACCACGACCCGCGCGCCGAAGAGCTGCATCAGCCGCCGCTGGACCTCCGGCGCCCGCGGATCGCAGAACACGAGCGCGTCCATGCCGGCACGCGCGGCGTAGGCCGCGAGGGCCGTGCCGTGGTTCCCGGTCGTCGACGCGACGGCCTTCCGGAATCCCAGGGCGTGCCCCATCGTGAGGGAGACGGCGTGGAGGCGGTCCTTGAAGGAGCCGGTCGGATTCCGGGTCTCGTCCTTCAGCCAGATACGCGGGGCCTCGGTGCCCTGCAGCCGGACCAGCGGCGTCCCGCCCTCCGCCAGGCTCAGGATCGTCGCGTCCGGGGCCGGCGGCAGGAGCTCCCGGAACCGCCAGAGCCCGCCCGCGCGCGACGCCCACGCCTTGAGGGTCCCGGCGGCCGCAAGCGTCGGGTAGTCGTAGACGACTTCGAGCGCGGGTCGCGGCTCGCCGCCCGGGCACGCGAGACAGCCCTCGAAGGCCGGACCGAGCGGGGTCGCGGCGCCGCATCGGACGCAGACGAGGTGGGGCCGGGCCATGCTCATCCGCCCGGGGCGACCACGAGGTCGAGCGTCCAGCCGTCGCCGCGGCGGCAGAGCGCCACCGCCGTCGCCGGCGCGAAGTGGATGCGCTCCGTCGCGGCGTCGCCGACCAGCGCCGCGGTGAGGCGCGCGAGATGCGGGAGATGCCCCACCAGCATGAGCGGCGCGGCCGCCAGCTCGAGCTCGGCCGCGGCAACGGCGGGATCGTCCTCCGGGCCAAGCCCCGTCGTCGCGTGGACCCCCTGCGGGGGCGCGAGGCTCGCGCCCAGGATCTCCGCCGTCTCGCGCGCCCTTGCGAGCCCCGAGTGCCGGATCTCGGCGACGTGCACACCGTGGGCCTGAAGACCGCGCGCCGTCGCCTCGACCTCTGCCCGCCCCGCGGGCGTGAGGGGCCGCACGCGATCGTCCGGACTGGGGGCGGCGGTTCCGTGACGGACGAGAAGGCATCTCACGACAGTCCAAAAAGCAAAGTCGCCCCTCCGTGTCAACGGGTGCCGGGCGGGCGACGGCCTCGTCAGCGGGCTCTTCGGGTTGGACGCGCGGCCCCGATGAGGGCGCTGTCGCTTGACGCGGCGCGGCATCCACGATAGGGTGGCGGCCGACCCGGGCAGCATCACCGCTACGCCACGCCGGACCGAAGAACTGCCCAGCAGGGAGATCATCATGCGCAGACACGGGTCCCTCCTCCTCCGCTTCGCTCCCGCCCTCGCCCTCCTGGCGATCGTGCTCGCCGCCGGCCCGGGAGGAGCCCAGGCACCGATCCGGATCGGGCTCGTGCAGGGCCTGACCGGGCCGTTCGAGGTTTACGCGAAGCAGGCGGTCAACGGCTTCAAGCTCGGCCTGGAGTACGGGACGGGCGGCACCAACGCCGTGCTCGGGCGGAAGATCGAAGTCCTGATCGAGGACGACCAGTTGAAGCCCGACGTCTCGAAGCAGAAGGTCACCAAGCTCTATGGGGACGACCAGGTCGACCTCGTCGTGGGGACGACATCGAGCGCGGCGGCCCTCGCGATCCTCCCGGTGGCCGAGGAGTTCAAGAAGGTCCTGATCGTCGAGCCGGCCGTGGCCGACAGCATCACCGGCGAGCACTGGAACCGCTACATCTTCCGGACCGGCCGGAACTCCGGGCAGGACGCGATCTCGAACGCCCTCGCGGTCGCCAAGCCCGGGGTGCTGGTCGCCACGATCGCCCAGGACTACGCCTTTGGACGCGACGGGGTCGCCGCCTACAAGGCCGCCGTCGAGAAGCTCGGGGCCAAGGTGGTCCACGAGGAGTACACGCCCCGGGACGCAACCGATTTCACCGCTCCGATCCAGAAGATCATCGGGGCCCTCAAGGACAAGCCGGGCCCCAAGTACGTCTTCGTCATCTGGGCCGGGAAGGGCGGGCCGTTCGGGCAGCTGGTGGCGAATCGGCTGGACAAGTTCGGGATCACCCTCACGACCGGAGGCAACGTCCTCGACGTGCTCAAGGCCATGAAGGCCCAGAATCTCGAGGGCCTGGTCGGCGGCGCGTACTACTACTACGAGATCCCGAAGAATCCGGTCAACGACTGGCTGGTCCGCGAGCATCAGAAGCGCTTCAACGAGCCCCCGGACTTCTTCACCGCGGGCGGGTTCGCGGCGGCGATGGCGACGGTCACCGCGATCCAGAAGGCGGGCGGCACGGACACGGAAAAGCTCATCCAGGCGATGGAGGGCATGGAGTTCGACACGCCCAAGGGGAAGATGACCTTCCGCAAGGAGGACCACCAGGCGCTCCAGGCCATGTACGCCTTCAAGCTCGTCGCCAAGCCCGAGGTGGCCTGGCTCGTGCCGGTTCTCACGCGCGAGCTCTCGCCCCAGGAGACGGCCCCGCCGATCCAGAACAAGCGGTAGGAGGGACGGTGGTCCGCGTCGCCGCCGACGGCGCCGCCCTCCTCGTTCACGAGTGGCCCGGAAAGGGTCGAGGGGCGACGCCGGTCGTCGGCATCCACGGGTTGACGGCCAACCACCGGTGCTGGGCATCGATGGCCGAGGTTCTGGCGCCGGACTTCCGCCTGGTGGCCTACGACCTCCGGGGCCGCGGAGACAGCGACAAGCCCGGGACGGGGTACAGCCTCGCAACCCACGGCCGGGACCTCGCGGCGCTGCTCGACCGTCTCGGCCTCCGGCGTGTCGTCCTGATGGGCCACTCCCTCGGCGCCACGATCGCGCTCCGCTTCGCGGTGGACCATCCGGCCCGGGTCCGGCGGCTCGTCCTCATCGATGGAGGCCTCGACGTCCGGGCCGAAGTGCTCGACTCCTTGGGGCCCGCCATCGCGCGGCTCGGGACGGAGTTTCCCTCGTTCGACGCTTTCCTCGAGCGGATGCGCGGACTCCCGATGTTCGCCGGACGCTGGAACGACTACCTCGAGGGCTACTTCCGCTACGACGTCGAGACGCTGCCCTCCGGCGCGGTGCGTCCGAAGGCGTCGCCGGCGGCCATCGCGGAGGAGCTGCGCAACCTCCAGCGCGAGCGGCTCTGGACCCTCCACCACCGGGTCCGCTGCCCGACCCTGATCCTGCGCGCCCCCGACGGTCTCCTGACGACGAGCGACTGCCTCATGACGCACGAGGAGGCGCAGTCGATGGCCGCGGCGATCCCGAAGTCGAAGCTCGTCGAAGTCCCGGGAACCAACCACTACACCGTGCTCATGGGCCGGCATCCCCGGGTGCGGGCGGCCGTGCGCGCCTTCCTTCGTACGCGGTAGCGCCGAGCCGCGGAGGCCATCGCGACGGCCGAGCCCCCACTCCTTCGGACCGAGGATCTCACCATCCGCTTCGGTGGACACGTGGCCGTCGACCACGTGTCCCTCGAGGTGACGCGCGGCACCCTCAAGTCGATCATCGGCCCCAATGGCGCCGGGAAGACGACGTTCTTCAATCTCCTCAGCGGCCAGTACCGGCCGAGCGAGGGCCGGATCGCGTTCGAGGGCCGAGACATCACGACCTGGAGCGCCGCCGCGCGGACCCGGCTCGGGATCGGCCGCTCCTTCCAGCTGACGAACGTCTTCCCCACCCTCTCCGTCCTCGAGAACGTCCGGCTCGCCGTCCAGGCCCGCCGGGGTCTCGGGCTCGTCGCCTGGAGGGACTACCGAAGCTTCCCCGATCTCGAGGACCGGGCGTACGCGCTCCTGGCCGACGTGCTGCTCGAGAACAAGTGGGCCGCGCCCGCCGGCACCCTCGCCCATGGCGAGAAGCGCAAGCTCGAGATCGGCATCCTGCTCGCCCTCGAGCCCGCGCTCCTCCTCCTGGACGAGCCCACCGCCGGGATGTCCCTCGAGGAGGTCCCGACGATCGTCGCCCTGATCGACCGGATCCGCGCGCGTCGCACCGAAGCCATTCTCCTGGTCGAGCACAAGATCGACATGGTGATGACGCTCTCCGACACGATCGCCGTGCTGAGGGACGGCCGGCTCATTGCCGACGACACCCCCTCCGCCATCGCCCGGAACCCCGAGGTCCAGGCCGCCTACTTCGGGGGCGGGGCTGCTCGCGCATGACGCCACTCCTCGAGCTCGAGGACGTCCACGTCTACATCGGCCAGCACCACATCCTCCAGGGCGTCTCCCTCCGCGTCAGGCCGGACGGGGTGACCGTGCTCCTCGGCCGGAACGGCGCGGGCAAGACGACGACCCTCCGCACGGTCATGAGCCTCCTCCACCCTCGTCGCGGCTCGGTGCGCTTCGACGGGCGTCCGACGCACGGCCTGCCCCCGTACGCCGTCGCGCGGCTCGGGATCGGCTACGTCCCGGAGGGTCAGGGGATCTTCCAGGCCCTCACGGTGGACGAGAACCTGCGCGTCGCCCGGCTCGCTGACGATGGCGACTCTCGCGCGAGCGCCTCCACCGAGTCCTCGCGCTGTTCCCGGACCTCGAGCGCTTCCGCCACGCCCGAGCGGGCACGCTCTCCGGCGGGCAGAAGCAGATGCTGTCCATCGCCCGCGCCCTCGTGAACCCGAACCGGCTCCTCCTGATCGACGAGCCATCGAAGGGTCTCGCCCCGATCATCGTCGAGCACCTGACGGACGCGCTCCGGACGATGAAGCGCGAGGTGACGATCCTCCTGGTCGAGCAGAACCTCGCTCTCGCCGAGGCGATCGGCGACGACTTCGTCCTCCTCGACGACGGGCGGACCGTGGCAGCCGGATCGATGGCCGCGCTCGTCGGTGACCCGGCGCTCAAGCACCGGTACCTCGGGGTCTGAGCCACATGACGCAGGTGACGAAGACCCGGCTGCTGGTCCTGACGACCCTCGCGCTCCTCCTGGCGCCGCTCCTGAGCATCGAGCCGCGGACCTACTTGACGCTCAGCGTGGCGGGTCTGGCCATGGGGATGCTGATCTTCCTCGTCGCATCGGGCCTGACGCTGATCTTCGGACTGATGGACGTGCTCAACTTCGCGCACGGCGCGCTGTTCTCCTGGGGCGCCTTCGTAGGCTTCAGCATCGCGGTCTCGCTGGACCGGCGCTTCCACTGGGCGACGAGCGGGTCGGTCGGCGCCAACCTGCTGATCCTCCTCCTCGCGCTGACGGCCACCGTGCTGGTCACGGCCGCCCTCGGTCTCCTGCTGGAGCGGGTGATCGTCCGGCCCGTCTACGGCCAGCATCTCTTCCAGATCCTCATCACGCTCGGCGCGACGATCGTCCTCGAGGAGCTGATCCGGATCGTGTGGGGTCCGAACGACCAGGTGATGCCGGTGCCCGTCACGCTTCAGGGCTCGTGGGACGTGGCCGATGTGGTGGTCCTGCGGTTCCCGGTCGTCGCCATCGGCCTGGGTCTCCTCGTCTACGCCGGCATGCGCCTGGTACTGAACCGGACGCGCGTGGGTCTCATCGTCCGGGCCGGTGTCGAGAACGGCGAGATGGTCCAGGTGATGGGCCACAATCTTTCTCGCTATTTCACCGGGGTGTTCGCCGCCGGCTCCGGCCTCGCGGGGGTCGGCGGGCTCATGTGGGCGATGTTCAGCCAGTCCGTCCGGCCGGCGATGGGCGGCGAGCAGCTCGTCTTCGCCTTCATCGTGGTGATCATCGGCGGGCTCGGGAGCGTCACCGGCTCGCTCGTCGGCGCGCTCCTGGTCGGGCTCTCCTACAACTACGTCGCCTTCCTCCTCCCCAAGGCGGCGATCGGCGTCAACATGGCCCTGATGGTCCTGATTCTCCTGCTCCGCCCGACGGGGCTCTTCGGAGCGGGCAAGTGACCCCGAGCGGCCCGACACCGGTTCAGGCGGCTCGCGAGGCAGCCCGGCGAGGCCGGCTCCGCCAGCCGACCGCCTGGCTCCGCCTCGGCATCCTCGCCGCGTTCGCCCTGGTGCCGCTCGTGGCCCCCTCGTTCAAGGTCACCGACCTCGCCCTCAAGATCGCGCTGTTCGCGACGCTCGCGGCGAGCTACGACGTTGTGATCGGGTACACGGGGATCGTCTCCTTCGGGCACGCCATGTACTTCGGGATCGGGGCCTACGCCGTCGCCCTCGCCCTCGGCAAGCTGGGCGGCGTGACCTATGGCCACCTTGGCCTGGGCTTCCTGGCCGGGATCCTCGTCTCGGCGGCGGTCGCGGCCCTGATCGGCGCCTTCTCGCTGCGGGTCAAGGCGATCTTCTTCGCGATGATCACGCTCGCGTTCGCGGAATTCGCGCTCATCCTCGCCGTGCAGTGGACGCCTCTCACCGGGGGCGAGGACGGTCTCTCGCCGAGGCTTCCCGGCGTCTTCGCGGTGAGCTGGGCCGGCGGGCAGTTCCTCGGCGTCCCGCTAGGCGCGCGGAGCGTCACCTACTACGCGGTGCTGGCGGCGTGCCTCGCCTTGTTCCTCGTCATGAGCCGGTTCGTCCACTCGCCGCTCGGGCGCACGCTGCAGGCGATCCGGGACAACGAGCTCCGGGCGGAGGCGCTCGGCTACCGGACGTTCGTGTTCCAGCTGGCCGCGTCGTCGTTCGGGAGCGTGGTCGCGACGGTGGTCGGCGGGCTCTACGCGGTCTGGGTCCGGTACGTGAACCCCGAGTCCACCCTCGGTGTCCCGATCATGCTCGACGTCCTGCTGATGGTGATCATCGGCGGCCTCGGGACGCTGTACGGCGGGATCGTCGGCGCCGCCGTTCTCCTCACCGCCCGGACCCTTCTTCCCGATCTCCGCGCGCTCGGCGCCGCCCTCGCGCCCGGCTCCGAGATCCTTCAGCGGCTCGCGGACCGGTGGCTCCTCTACTTCGGGGTCCTGTTCATCCTGGTGGTGTTCTTCTTCCCGAAGGGCGTGCTCGGCACCTTGCGGGAGGCCCGGTCGCGACCGGCCAGCGAGCCGGCGCGGCCGCCGATCCGGACGTGAGGAGCCGACCGGAAGCGGCGGCACCACGGGGCGGGCCGGCTTGCGCGGGCCCCTCAGTATCGCTGGCCGAGCCCGAGCTGCTCCGGCAGACCGATCAGGTCGCAGAACTCCTGGAACGAGACGAGGCGCTCGGCGCCCCGGGGCGTCGCATCCCGGTCGCGGAGATCGGCGAGCGCGCGCTGCATCGCCCGCGTCGCGACGAACAGGAGATCCACCGGGAGGATCACGATCGCGTAGCCCAGCGCGCGCAAGCGCGCGAAGGGCGGCAACGGTGACCGGCCGCTCGGGGCGTAGTTGAAGAGCAGCGGCCGGTCCAGCCGCCGCGGCAGAGCCTCGATCTCCGCCTCCGAGGTGGGCGCCTCGACGAACAGGACGTCGGCGCCGGCGCGGGCCGCCGCCTCCGCCCGGCCGACCGCGTCGTCGAAGCCCGTGACCGCGATGGCGTCCGTCCGGGCGATGACGAGCAGATCGGGGTCGGTGCGCGCCTCGACGGCCGCCCGGATGCGCCCGACGAACTCCTCCGCCGGCACGACCTGCTTGCCCGCCAGGTGGCCGCAGCGCTTCGGGGCGACCTGGTCCTCGATGTGGAGCGCCGCCACCCCGGCGGCCTCGTACTGCTGCACCGTCCGCCGCACCTGCAGCGCGCTGCCGTAGCCGGTGTCAGCGTCCGCAATCAGCGGGATCGACACGGCGGCCGCCAGGTTCCGCGCCTGATCGACCATCTCCGCCAGGCCCGCGAAACCCAGGTCCGGCAAGCCGAGCCGCGAGGCCGAGACGCCGAACCCGGTCATGTACACGGCCGGAAAGCCGGCCTGCTCGACGAGCCGGGCCGAGACGGCGTCGTACGCGCCCGGCACGACCAGCCCCTGGCGGCGCTCGACGAGCGCCCGGAGCGCGGCCCGGCGCCCGCTCACGCCACGGGCCTCACGGGCTCGAGTGGCTGGCGCCGCGCGACCGGCCGGCGCAGGCTTCCCCAGATCCCCGCGGGCAGGAAGATGATGAAGAGGACCAGCAGGAGCCCGTAGATCGTCTCGGCCATCCCGATCAGCTTCAGCCCGAACGCGATCCGCAGCGACTCGCTCAGCGCGATGGTGAGCGCCGCGCCGACGGTCGGGCCCAGGAGCACGTACATGCCGCCGAGCACGACGGCGAACACGATGCGCAGCGAGACGCCGATCCCCGACAGCGTCTCGGGGTTCACGTAGGCGATGTACTGGGCGTAGGCGACGCCGCCCAGCGCCGTCAGCGCGGCGGACAGGACGGTGATCCCCAGCTTGAAGCGAGTCACGTGGATGCCGACCGAGGCGGCCGCGGTCTCGTCCTCCCCGATCGCCTCCATCGCGTCCCGCGCCATCGACCGGTCGAGCCGCCACCACACCCAGAGCCCCGCCGCCCAGAGGACGAGCGTGCCGTAGTAGAAGACGCGGCGGTCGGTGAACTGGAGGGCGAGGAGGCTGCTGGCCCCGGCCGGCTTCAGCGTGAGCCCGAGCGAGCCGCCGGTCCAGTCGCGCTCGGCGATGATCAGGAGCCGCACCACCTCCCCCACCGCCAGCGTCACCAGCGCGAAGTAGTGCCCCACGACCCGGAACCGGGAGCACGGGTACGCGACCACCGCGGCGAACAGCCCCGTCAGGATCACGGCGATCGGCGCGCCCACCCACGGGGTCAGCCGGAAGAAGTTCCACAGGAGGGCGACGGTGTACGCCCCGATCCCGAGGAACGCCCCGTGCCCGAGGGACACCAGGCCGAAGCGTCCCATGAGCGACCAGGCCTGCCCCACGAACGACCAGATGAAGATCTGGATCAGGACGTGGAGCACGTACTGGCCCGTGCCCGGCCCGAGGAACAGCGGGACGGCCAAGAGAGCCGCCGCCAGCACGATCCCGATCACGCGGCTCATTCGCGCCTCGCCAGGATACCGCCCGGCCGGACGAACATCATGACGATGAACACGACGAAGGCGATGACGTACCCCATCTCGGTCGACCAGATGACGCCCGCGATGGAGATGATCTCGCTCATCACGAAGGAGGCGACGAAGGCCCCGACCATGTTCCCGAGCCCGCCCAGCACGCAGATCATGAACGTGAGCGGGCCGAACTGGCCGCCGAAGAACGGGTGCACGGAGTACTGGAAGACGAGCAGCGTGCCCGCCAGCCCCGCCATGAGGCCGCCCACCGCCGACGTCACGACGTAGACCCGCCGGGGATCGGCGCCCATCAGCGCCATCGCCTCCCGGTCCTGCGCCACCGCTCGCATCGCGGTGCCCATGAAGGTGCGGGTCAGGAACAGGTAGAGCGCGAGCATCGCCAGGATCGAGATCCCGAACGGGATCAGGCGCGTCGCCGGCAGGAAGATGCCGCCGACCTCGAAGCTCGGCAGGGAGAAGCGGACGCTGCGGTGATCGGTCGTCCAGAGGAAGGTCGCGAAGGACTGGATGAAGAACAGGAGGCCGCCGGTGGCGAGCAGCTGGTTGATCGGCGGGCTCGTGAGGATCGGCGCGATGACCAGCAGGTGCACCGCCACGCCGAGCCCGGCGCCGGCCACGAGCGCGGCCAGCGCGGCGGCCCAGAACGGCCAGCCGTAGACCTGGTTCGTGAAGTAGAGGACGTACATGCAGAGCATGACCAGGTCCACGTAGACGATCCAGACGATGTCGATGACTCCGAAGATGAGGTTCAGCCCGAGCGCCAGGAGCGCGAGGATGCCGCCCAGGAGGATGCCGTTGATCGCGGCTTCCAGGAGGAAGATCGGGTCGATCACAGGCCCATGTACGCCTTTCGCACGAAGTCTTCCTGGGCGAGCGCCGCGGCCGCCCCCTCCGTCCGGATGTGGCCGACCTCGAGGAGGTACGCGCGGTCGACGATCTTGAGCACCTGCCGGACGTTCTGCTCCACGACGAGGATCGTGTAGCCCTCGGCGCGGATGCGCTGGATCAGGTCGAAGAGCCGGAGCACCATGACGGGCGCCAGGCCCATCGACGGCTCGTCCAGGATGATCAGCCGGGGGCACGACATGAGGGCCCGGCCCACGGCCAACATCTGCTGCTCACCGCCGGACAGGCTGCCGGCCCGCTGCGCGCGGCGCTCCGCCAGGACCGGGAAGAGCGAGAAGACGCGCGCGAGGCTCTCCTGGTACCGGCTGCGCGCGACCGGGAGGAAGGCGCCCATCCGGAGGTTGTCCGCGACGCTCAGCGCCGGGAAGATGCGGCGCCCCTCCGGCACGTGGGCGATCCCCCGGGCCACGATCTCGTGTGCGGGCCGGCCCCCCACCGACACGCCTTCGAAGACGAGCTCGCCGGTGCGGATCGGGATCATCCCCGAGATCGCGCGCATGAGCGTGGTCTTCCCGGCGCCGTTCGGGCCCACCACCGCCACCGCCTCGCCGGCCTGGACGCGCAGATTTACGTTCCAGAGCGCGGTGAATGCGCCGTAGCCGGCGGTGACGTCGCGGAGCTCCAGCATGCTCGCGAGCGCCAGCGGACGCGGCGGGCCGGCTCATGTCAGCTCACCACCAGCTTCTCGCCGAGGTAGGCCTCCACGACGCGCGGATCCTGGGCCACGTCCGCCGGCCGTCCCTCGGCGATCTTCTCCCCGTGGTCCAGCACCACCACCCGGTCCACGATGCGCATCAGCGTCGCCATGATGTGCTCGACCCAGACGATCGTGACTCCGAGCTCGCCGCGGACGCGCTTCAGCATCTCGGCGGCGCTCGCCATCTCGTGGGCGTCGAGGCCGCCCAGGCTCTCGTCGGCGAGGAGGAGCTTCGGCCCGGTGGCGAGCGCACGCGCCAGCTCGAGCTTCTTCAGACCGCCGGCGCCGAGCAGCGTCGTCGACGCGCCGTCGTCCGCCGGCAGCCCCACCAGGGCCAGCACCTCGCGGGCGCGCGCGCGGGCCTGGTCGACCGTGTTGCGGGTGGCGGCGCCGAAATGGGCGGCCACCGCGACGTTCTCGACGATCGAGAGCTTCCGGAACGGGCGCGGGATCTGGAAGGTCCGCGCGATCCCCCGGTGGCAGATGGCGTCCGGCGTGCGCCCCGCCATCTCCTCGCCGCGGAACTGGATGGACCCGGACGTCGGCGGAAGGGCGCCGGAGATGCAGTTGAACATCGTCGTCTTGCCGGAGCCGTTGGGGCCGATCAGCCCCAGGATCTCGCCCTCGGCGACCTCGAAGGAGACGCGGCTGAGCGCGCTGAAGCCGCCGAACTGCTTGGTCACGTCGGCGACCCGGAGCAGCGGGGTCATGCCGGGCGGCGACGCGCCGGGGACGGGACGGTCAGGCCCCGTCCCCGGCTTCGGGCAGGCACGCCGGCGGGAGCCTCGCGGCCTCCGCCGAATCGGTCAGCGCGCGGCAAACGGGGAGGACGCCGGCAGGAGCACCGGCGGGTTGTTCATCGCGATCACCTTGGGCCACACGTGCTGGAACCGGCCCTCGACGATCTGGTAGACCGCGGCGATGGCCCGCTCGTTCTGGCCCCGCATCGGGTTGCCCTCGCCCAGGAACTTCACGCCGTAACCCTGCATGGTGCCGCCTTCCGGGATGTCCGTCTCGCGGGCGGCCTTGGCGAGGGCGTCCGGGCCGAAGCCTCCGTGCTTCTGGATCGCCCGGGGCAGCACGTCGTTCAGCAGGATCCACATGTTGTTGAAGCCCATCGAGACGTGCGGCGCGATCGCCGCGACGGGGATGTTCGGCTCGAAGGTCTTGTAGCGCTTGACCATCTCCTGGGTGAGATCGCTAACGCCGGGCGCCAGCTGCTTGGCGTCGATCAGCTGGGACGCCGGCGGGTCGACCGAATGGAAGCCCTCGACGTCGTTCCCGAACGCCTCCTTCAGCTTGTCGAGCTGGCTGTGACCGGCGCCGTGCCCGACGTAGGCCTTCACACGAAGACCCTGCTCCTTGCTCTGGCGAAGGAGGAGGTTGATGTCGGGGTTGTAGCCGGTGTGGAACAGCACGTCCGCACGAGCGGCGCGCAGCTTCGTCACCAGCGAGGAGAGGTCCGGCGCGCTGACCGAGTAGCCTTCCTTCAGGACGATCTGCATCCCCTGGCGCTTGGCCTCCCCCTCGTTGGCGCTGGCCACGCCGACGCCGTAGGGACCATCCTCGTAGATGATCGCGATCCGGAGATCCTTGGCCGTCTTCTTGAACTTCTCCTGCGCGTTGCCGGCGATGTACTGCACCGACGCGACGCCGAACAGGCCGCTGTTCGTCTGGGGCCGGAACGTGTACTCGAGGTTCCGGTCCTTCACGACGGCGTCGGAGATCGCCGTCGTGATCCAGAGGAATTTCTTCTGCTTGTCGACCTTCTCGGCGAGCGGCACCGCGTGGGCGCTCGAGTACACGCCCGCCAGGATGTCGACCTTCTCGACGTTGAGGAGCCGCTCGGCCTCGTTGATCGCGGCCTCGGTCTTCGACTGGCTGTCGCCGTCGACCTGGACGATCTTGTACTTGCCGAGGACGCCGCCCTTCTCGTTGATGAGGTCGATCATCATCTTGGCGCCACGCCAGCAGTTGAGCGAGCCGGCGGCCGAGAACGGGCCGGTGTGGTCGTAGAGCAGACCGATCTTGATCGTCTGGCCCTGTGCGGCGGCCGGGCCGGCGGAAAAGCTCAGGGCGGCGATCGCGATGAGCAGGATTGTCAGGGCAAGGCGCGGGCTTTTCGTCATCTGCGTACCTCCTCTGGCACGGGAGTGCGCGTCAGGGCGAATCGGGTGACCCAGGCTACCACGGTCCGATGAGCGCCGGACAGAGGGCACGGTCGCGATGAGCCTCCGGCGCCGTCAGGCTCCCGCCGCCGGAGTCTCAGGCGCCGTGCCCGACGGCGAAGTCGTTGCCGGCGCGGTCCGTGCCGCGGACCAGCCAGAGCGGGCGCCGCGAGAAGTCGATGACGGCCGTCCCGTAGCTGGTCATCGGCGGGATCGTGCGATCGAAGTGCGACGTGGCCGGCATGTAGCGGATGGCCAGCCCGGCGCGGCGCCGCGGCGAACGGTTCGGGCGCGAGCCGTGAATCAGGTGGACGTCGTGGAGGGAGAGCTGGCCCGCCTCGAGCACGACGTCGCGGGCAGTCGACTCGTCGTAGACGGCCGCATCCACCTCGAGATCCAGGACGACGCGATCCCGTGGCGCCTTGCCGTGCGGGAGCAGGCCCCGGGTGTGGGAGCCCGGGATCACGCGCATGCAGCCGTTCTCGGTCGTGGAGTCGTCGATCGCGATCCACGCGGTCGTCGTGGCCAGAGGTCGGATGGGCCAGTAGTGGCCGTCCTGGTGCCACGGCACCTCCATGCCGTCGCCGCCGGGCTTGCAGAACACCTGGCAGCCCCACAGGATCACGTCGGGACCGACGAGCGCGGCCACGAGATCCACGATCGCCGGGTCCCGGGCCATGTCGAGGAACACGTCGCTGCCGCGGATTCCCTCCGGTCCCTTGCGGAGGTGGGCGTTCACCAGCTGTTCGGGCCGCCGATCGGGGTTGTCGGCGATCAGCCGGTCCAGCGCCTCGCGCAGCCGGCCGACCGCGGCGGACGACAGCCGAGCCTCTGGAATCACGATGCCGTCCTTCGCGTACGCCGCCCGCTCGGCGGAAGTGAGGCGGGAGGTCGTGGACGCGACCGTGGCGGTGCTCATGCGCGATCTCCTATCCGGAAGCGATGGCGGGCGGTGCCGGGAGACCCCCGGCGGGCGCCCGACGCCGCGTGTGTCGGCGTCTTCAGTGTTGTCCTCAGGCTAGCGTGGCCGTCGAAGAGGGTCAATGACCGGGCAGCCCGCGTGACCCGGTAGAGCGGCTTCGCCCAGCCGGAGCCCGCGAGGCAAGGACACGCCATGGATACCCGCAGCGGCGTCAGCGGGCGCCGGTCCGCGCGACGTGGACGTGCAGAATCTTGCCGGACGCGCCCGTGAGCGGCGGACGCCGGTCGATCCGCAAGAGACGCGCATCCCGCCAGACCGCGCCCATGATCCGCTCGGCTCCACCGCCCGACCCGATGGCCGACAGGAAGGTCTCGGCCACGGTCGACGGATCCATCGGGCCCACGGAGGATGCACCAGCAGGCGGATCCGCGGGTCGCCGCCCTCCGTCTCGTCCTCGACCAACTGGTAGTCGGTCGGACCGCCACCGAAGCGGGCCGGCAGCACCGTCTCCAGCACGCGGATCACATCCGAATCGTAGAAGGTCATCCCGGCTGCAGTGAGCTTCTCCCGGCTCACGATCGCCTGGAGATGCGTGGTCCATCCCCGCTCCTCGAGGGGGCAGCCGCACGCGCGCCGACGGACGATCGCCTGATCCCCCAGCGAGAGGTTCAGCATCACCAGGGGCGTGAACCGGCCGAGCGAGGTCACGAAGAGGCCGGGATCCCCGGGCGGCTGCACGACCGCGTGCATGTCGTGGAAGAGATGCACGTCGTCCGGGGCCCCGGGGGCCAGGCAGCCGTATCCGATGGGGCCCGTCTCCATCGAGCCGTATCGCGGCGTCACCTGCGCCCCGCTGCGGCGGATCGCCTCGACCTTGGCTGCACTCACGGGCTCGCCGGACACCGTGAAGTGGGCGCCGCTGAGATCGACGCCCGCTTCCACCGCGGCCCGGCAGGCCGCACGGCGGAACTGGGCAGCGTGCGGATCCAGGGCGTCGCGCCCTGCCGGACGACGGCCGCCATCCAGCGCGCGACCGGAACGGGTCGTCGAGCGGCGCGTGCTCGGGCTCCGGCAGGGGCGCGCCCGGGCGATGTCACCCAGCGGACGAGGCGATGGCTCCACCGGTAGCGGGGATGGAGGCCGGGCGCCGCGAGGTCGACCTGTGTGAACCATCGCGCCACGCGACGGCCGAAGCTGCTGAGCTTCAGGATACGGTAGAGCGCGGCGCCGCCGGGCACTCCCCACACGGCCTTGACCCACTCCGTCCCCCCGAACGCCTCGAGGGCCAGGGCGGTGTTCACGCCATGGTCGCGGATGCAGGCGAGGTCCATCAGGACGGTGGTTCCGGTCCCGCGACTCCCGCTGCTGCTCACCGGAACGTGTCCCCTCGCCAAGGGATTCGCGAGACCCGCGGGATCCGCGCGAAGCGACAGACTCCCCCGAACGATGGGCCGGCGGCCCTTGGATTCATCGACCGTGAGGTGGACGCCGACGTCGAGGAGCCGCCGGAGGGCCCCCTCCACGTCATCCTGCCGGACCAGACGCTCGAGGTCACCGTACTCGCATCCCACGTGCCGGAGGAGGTGCCCATAGACGCTCGGCACATGGCCGTAGACGGCATCACGCATCAGCCCGAGGAACGCGCGCGAGCGTCCCGCGAGCCGTCGCGCGAGGATCTCGCGAGCCGTGGGCACGGTCAGAGGGTGCCGGAGCGCGGGCGGGAGGGCGCGCGCGAGGCGGGCCACGGCTCGAAGCTCTGCGCTGAGGTCGCGTCCACCAGCGCGCGAGCTCACGCGAGCCTCGGCCGACTCCGCCACCCTACCCCGCCGCCGAGGAGCGGCGGAACGGCAAGGCGAGCTGGGCCCAGTAGCCCTCGGGCACCGGGTTGCCGTGGATCCCATAGGCCGCCGGCCACCGCGCGCTTCAGGAGCACGCTCAGCACACCCAGCGCGAAGGCGACGCCGAGGGCCCACTTGATCGTGGCGCGCACGAGGTCCATCGGATAGACGTCGCGCAGCGCGGGCGTCGTCAGGACGGCGGGGAACCAGAGGCAGAGCACCGCGCCGAAGGCGAGCGCGCCCAGCACCGCCGACAGGACGCCCGCCGCCCAGCCGATCACGCCCGTCCGGCTCGCCATGCCCCGCTGCTAGCAGGGGCCCTTCCCGGCCGGCAGACCATCTGACACCGCGCGCCGCGGGGACTAGACTCGCAGGGTGCCCGCACGATGCCCGAACCGTCCGCGCGGCAATGGGAGGCATGCATGGCGACCAAGATCCTCAAGACCTCGAAGCGCACGGTCACCCTCGACGCCCGGCCCGATCGACCGGACCTCCGGGATCGCATCTACCAGCCGCCGCTCGTCTCGCTCCCACCGCAGTTTCCGCCGCCGGACTGGATCAAGACCTACCTGCCGAGGTACTCGAAAGCAGGGCTGATCCTCGACCAGGGCGAGGAGGGCGCCTGCACCGGCTTCGGCCTGGCGGCGGTCATCAACTACCTCCTGTTCCGCCAGTCCGTGCACGCGAAGACGCCGCCGCCGCCGACCGTGAGCACGCGGATGATCTATCACCTGGCGCGGAAGTACGACGAGTGGCCCGGGGAGGACTACGACGGGTCGAGCTGCCGCGGCGCCATGAAGGGCTGGTTCCACCACGGCGTGTGCTCCGACGCGCTGTGGCCCTACCGCGACCAGGACGGCTACGTCCGGTTCCTCCCGCCGGACCCCACGTGGACCGCTGACGCCGCGCAGCGGCCGCTCGGCGCCTACTACCGGGTGATGAAGGATTCGATCACCGACCTCCAGGCGGCGGTGAACGAGGTCGGGGCGGTGTACGTGTCGTCGGACGTGCACCGGGGCTGGGACAGCATCGCCAGCGCGAAGACGGCGATCCCGACCATCCCGTGGAAGGCGGGCGCCGAGTCGGTCGGCGGCCATGCCTTCGCCCTCGTCGGCTACGACGCGCAAGGCTTCGTCCTGCAGAACTCGTGGGGGAGAACTGGGGCTTCCACGGCTTCGCCCGGGTCACCTACGACGACTGGCTGGCGAACGGGAACGACGCCTGGGTCGCCGTCATGGGGGCGCCCATCGAGGCGCGCGCGCCCGCGATCATGCTGGCGAGCCTGCGCACCGTGTCGGCCAGCGAAGCGCATCTCAGCGCCGGCCTGGTCAACGGCGCCACCGCGGCGGTGGTGGCGACGGCCCCCCGGGAGGACGCGTGGGACACCCCGACGGCGGTCAACCACACCGTGATTCTCGGCAACGACGGCCTCCCGGATCACGTCACGCTCGAGGACGCCGACGCGGCCGCCGCCCTCGAGCGCGTCTGCTATCGCCTGCCGAAGGCGTGGCTGAAGACGCTCCGGCACGGCAAGCGGCGCATCGTCATCTACGCGCACGGCGGGCTCAACGATCTCGCCGCCGGCTTCGACCGCGCCCAGGTCATGGGCCCCTGGTTCGAGCGGAACGGGATCTACCCCGTGTTCGTTGCCTGGCAGTCGGGGGCGGCCAACACGATCGAGAACATCATCGGCGACCTGATCGGCGAGCTGGTCGGGCAGGCGCAGGACCGGAAGTCCCGCTCGTTGGTGGACACGGTCTCGGAGGCCCGGGACTACTTGATCGAGGCGACCGCGGTCGTCCCGGCGCGTCCCGTCTGGAACCAGATGAAGCAGAACGCCGTGGCCGCGTCGGACGGCGACGGCGGGATGGTGACGCTCGCTCGCTGTCTGGCCCGGCTCGCCGAGGACTACGCCGGGCTCGAGATCCACCTGGTCGGGCACTCGGCGGGCGCCATCATGCTCGGCGCGTTCCTGCCCCAGCTCGCGAGCCAGCGGCTCGCCGCTCGCACCGTGTCGCTCTACGCGCCGGCGTGCACCGTGGCGTTCGCGAACCGGTACTACCTGCCGGCCGCCCAGAACAAGGTCATCGATCCCCGGCGTGTCGCGATCGACGTCCTCTCGAACGCGAACGAGCTCGACGACACGGTGGGACCGTACGGCAAGTCGCTCCTCTACCTCGTCTCGCGGGCGCTCGAGCCCGCTCACAAGACGCCGATCCTCGGCATGGAAGCGGCGTGGAATCCCCGGCTCGACAAGGAAGGCATCTTCCGGGCCCCGACGCCGGGCAAGCCGAATCCGGACGTCGCCTTCTGGCGCAAGACCTGGCTCGCCATCTCCGGCGGCGCCGCGGTGCTGGAGGAGCAGCGCGTGATCGAAGAGCTCCCGGCATTCAGCGTCCGCTCGGTGCACGGGTGCTTCGACAACTGGATCCAGGGCGTCGAGCGGACGCTCGCGCGGATTCTCGAGCGGTCGGGGCCCGCGACGCTGCCCGTGCGGATCCGGTCGCTCCGGGGCTTCTAGGCCCCGGGCGGGCCGTCAGGAGCTGCGGCGGCGCCGGCGCGGCGGCGGGCGGCGGCGACGCACGGAGCCGATGGAGCGCTTGGCGGCGGGGGTGGGGCGCCGGGCGCGCTTCGCCGCCGGGCGACGTCGAGCCGCCGGAGCGCGTGACGCCGTCGCGGCGCTCTTCGCGACGGTCCGCCGGCGGCGGCGCGGTCCGGCGTCGCTTGGGCCGAAGGGCGGGCCGGCGGGCGCCGACCGGCGCCCCGACCTCCGCGGCCGCGACCGCGGGCACGCCGAAGACGGCCTTCGCCCGCTCCCAGAACTCCCGGCGCTCGGCAAGCCCGTTCAGCCCGCCGTTGATCCGGCGGGTGATCGTCACGAAGTCCCCGGCGTCCGCCAGCGCGTTGAGGCCGTTCCGGGCCCAGAACCACGCGGCCGCGAGACACCCCGGCTCCGGCGTCACCAGGAGGTCCGGGTCGTCGACGAGGTCGACGCCGATCCCCTGCCCGCACGCGCGGTAGTTGTCCTTCCCGGTGAGCTGGATGGGCCCGCGACCCCGGTAGCGCCAGCCGTCGCCGCTCGCCTCCGGCCCGTTCCCCATCCGGTTCGCGTAGACGCGGTTGGCAATGCGCTCGGGCTTGCGATCGAACGGCCGGGCCTCCGCGTCCGACGGGAAGTACTTCGGGAAGACCTGGCGAAGGCGCTCCCAGCGGTAGCTCAGGTTCTCGGTCCACCGCTGGAGCTGCCCGGATTCGTGCGCGAGCTGGGCGCAGAACGCCGCCATCCGGGCCGGCGTGGCGATCTCGAACCGGCGCATCGCGGCGTCGAGGGCGCCGACGACGGCGTCGGGCGCCTTCGCGGCGAGAGGCATCACCGCGGCCAGCTCCGCTCGCGTCAACGTCCGCCTCTCCCCTGCCCTCCCGCGGTCCGGCGGGTGGCGAGAACGTCAGAACTCGCCGATGTTCTCCGGAGTGTTCACGACGCCGAGCTCGGCCTGGGCCGAGCGCCCCGGCGTGAGCATGCCGCCGTCGACCTCGAAGTTCTGGCCCGTGACGAACCCGGCGTCGTCGGCCGCCAGGAAGACGGCCGCCCAGGCGATGTCGGCGGGCCGGCCTTCGCGGCCGATCGGGATCGCGGCGATCCGGCGCGTCTTCTCCTCGGCCGACAGCCCCTCCCAGTAGTCGACGGCGATCATGCCGGGGCGGAGCGCGTTGACGCGAATGCCCCAGGGCGCGAGATCCACGGCGACCGCCCGGGTGAACGTGTCGATGGCGCCCTTCACCGAATCGTACGCGATCAGGTTCCGGTGGACGCGATTGGCGCCGTTGCTGCTGATGTTGATGATGCTGCCGCGCACGCCGCGCCGGGCCATGATCCGCGCGGCCTGGTGGGTGCAGTAGAAGAGGATCCCCATGTTCGCGCGCACGTAGGCGTCCCATCCCGCGCTCGTCATGGTGAGGAACGCGCCGCTCTCGCCCTTGTTGACGAACATCTGCGCGTTGTTGACGAGGACGTCGAGGGTGCCGAACGCGCGCAGCGTCTCGTCGAAGAGGCGTGCGACCTCGGCTTCCACGCTGACGTCGCCGGCGACCTCGAGGCACGTGCCGCCGGCCTCCCGGATCTCCTTCGCCGTCCGCGCGGCCACGTCGTCGTCCTTGTCGTTGACGACCACCCGCGCCCCCTCCCGGGCGAAGCGGAGCGCGATGCCCCGGCCGATGCCGCGGCCCGAGCCGGTGACGACCGCGACCTTGTTGCGCAAGAGCATGGGTGAACTCCTCCTGGAATGGGCCTGGATGCGTCCCTGAAGCGACGCCATTCTAGCACTCGGGAGGCGGGGCCGCGGCCCGCGGGCGCATTGACACCTCACGCCCCGAGGACTACAGTCCGCGGTGCGTCCTCTCCCCGACCGGAGCGAGGCCTGATGTGCGGGACACCGACGTCGCCCGGACGGGCGGACGGGACGCGTGTCCACAACGCGACGAGTCGGGAGGGCCAAACTTGAAACAGCGCAGTCGGTCGACCAAACCCCAGCAGACCGCCTCGGGCATCTCCCGGCGATCGTTCCTCAAGAGCACCGGCGCGGGCCTCGCCGGCGCGGCCAGCGTGACCGCGCTGCGCCCGCGCATCAGCGTGGCCGCGCCCGTGACCCTCAGCATCTGGACGGGCTTTCCCGAGATCGAGCAGTTCTACAAGAAGGCCGGCGAGGAGTACGCGAAGAAGAATCCCGGCTTCAAGCTCGAGACGCTCTCGAGCGAGCTCCGCGGCATGGAGCAGAAGATCGCCGCCGCGATCCCCACGGACACGGGCCCCGATCTCTTCGACGTCTCGCGCAACATCGCGCTCACGCTGATCGACGCGAACCTCCTGCCGCCGGACCCCCCGAAGGTGATGTCGCTCCTCAAGAGCAACGCCTTCCACCCGGTGACCGTCGAGTACAACACCTGGAAGGGCCAGGTCTACGGCGTCCCGTTCCTGGAAGGCTCGAAGCCGGCGCTCTTCTACAACACGAAGATGTTCAAGGAGGCCGGGCTCGATCCCAACAAGCCGCCGGCGACCTTCGACGAGCTCATGACCTACGCGCAGAAGCTCACGAAGCGGGACGCCGCCGGCAACCCGACGCGCGCCGGCATCACGCTGCGGCTGGTGGGCCAGGGCTCCGGCGTCGCCGAGAAGTTCTGGTACGTGCTCTACGCCATGGGCGGCGACCCGCTCATCCAGACCAAGTCGGGCAAGTGGCACAACAACTACGACAACGACGCCGGGCGCGCGGCCATGAAGTTCTACATCGACGCCGTCCACAAGCACAAGGTCGACGACCAGAAGCTGCCGCGGGACACCAACGCCTTCGTCAGCGAGCAGGCGGCGATGCACATGCGCGAGTCGGACGTCATCGGCACCCTCAAGGAGAAGGGCCCGAAGGTCGAGTACATGACGCGCTCCGATCCCGCGCGGGACCCAAGCGCTGGGGCAGCATGACCCAGCCGTGGAGCATCTACGTCTCCAAGGGCAAGAACCAGGAGGCCGCCTGGGACTTCGCCCAGTTCCTCGTGAGCCCGCCGATGGCGCTCAAGCTGACCAGGGAGGTCGGCTGGCTCTCCTTGCGCCAGGATGTCGACTGGGCGCCGCTCCTCAAGGAGACGCCGCAGTACAAGGCCTTCGTCGTGTGGGACAAGGCCCGCCAGATCTACGCCGAGCCCGCCCTCCCGCTCTGGGACGAGATCGAGAGCCGGATGGCGGACCGCCTGGTCACCGCCTACGCCGACAAGTCGCTCCTCGACAACCCGGCGGGCATCGCCAAGGTCATGAAGGACATGGCGGCCCAGAGCGACGAGCTCCTGAAGAAGGCCGGCCTCTACGGCACCGACTAGGCTCTAGGACCGTCCCTCTCTCGTGACGCGGACCGCCCCGCCGCCTGCGACCCGGGCGGCGGGGCCCGCGTCGAGGCCACGGCCACGCTCCGCCTGAACCGCCTGACGCTCGCGAAGTACCGCTTCTGCTATCTCGGCCTCCTGCCGATCTTCGTCATCTATTGGATCCTGCGGCTCGAGCCGATCGGCAAGACGTTCTACCTGTCCTTCCACGACTGGCACCTCATCCGGCCGCTGAAGCCCTGGGTGGGGCTGACGAACTACCGCGACCTCCTCAACGATCCGAACTTCCTGATGGCCCTCTACAACACCACGCTGTTCGCGGTGGCGGTGGTGGTGCTGTCGGTCGTCGTGGGCCTCGCGCTCGCGGTCCTGCTGGCCGGCAAGCTCCGCTTCACGGCCGCGTACCAGGCCATCTACTTCCTGCCGGTCATCACGCCGATGGTGCCCATGGCGATCGCGTGGAAGTGGATCTTCGACGCGCGCATCGGCATCCTGAACTACCTCCTGTCGTGGTTCGGCATCTCCCCGGTGGGGTGGCTGACGTCGCCCGATGTCGCCATCTGGTCGATCATCATCATGAGCGTCTGGAAGGTGCTCGGGTACAACATGGTGCTGCTCCTCGTCGGGCTGAAGAACATCCCGGCGTCGCTCTACGAGGCGGCGTCGATCGACGGCGCCTTCGGCTGGCGGATGTTCCGGCGGATCACGCTGCCGCTCCTCCGGCCGATCCTCCTCTTCGTGATCGTGGTGTCCACCATCAACGCCTACAACGTGTTCACCCAGGTGTACGTGATGACGCAGGGATCCCAGGCGGCGCCGGGCGCACAGCTGCGCGTGCTGGTCACCGACATCTATCAGAACGGCTTTCAGTTCTTCAAGATGGGCTACGCCTCGGCGGAGGCGGTGGTGCTGACGCTGATCATCCTGGCGCTCACGCTGGTCCAGTTCAAGGTCATCCGCGTCGACGAGGGAGCGTGAGGACGATGGCCGTGCGACGAGCCCGGGAGACGTGGTGGCGGCGGGCCGGCATGCCGCTCCTGACGCACGCCGTGCTCATCGCCGGCTGCGTCGTGATGCTCTTCCCTTACCTCTGGATGGTCGGGACGTCCTTCAAGCCGGCCGACGAGACGATGCTGTGGCCGCCGCGGGTGTTCCCCATCAACTGGACTTGGTCGAACTACCCCAAGGTGATGGAGGCGGCGCCCTTCGTCCGCTTCTTCTTCAACAGCCTCCTGGTCTCGGTGGGCGCCACTTTGATGGTCATCGGGACGTCGCTGCTCGCCGGGTTCATCTTCGGGAAGTATCAGTTCCCGGGGAAGAAGCTCCTCTTCCTCGTGATCCTCGCCTCGGCGATGTTCCCGTTCGAGACGTACATGATCCCGCTCTACCTCACGATGAAGTCGTTCGGGTGGATCAACACCTACCAGGGCATCGCGGCACCCTATCTGATCATGAGCTTCGGCATCTTCCTCATGCGCCAGCACATCGCCCACGGCATCCCCGACGAGCTCCTGGACGCCGCGCGCGTCGACGGCGCCTCGGAGCTGCGCATCTTTTGGCAGGTGATCATCCCCCTGTGCTCCTCGGCCATCGGCGCCATCGGGATCCTCGCCTTCATCCAGGCGTGGTCGGCGTTCATCTGGCCGCTCCTGATGGCGTCGAAGAGGGACATGTTCTTGATGGAGATCGGGCTCTCGACGTTCCAGTTCCGCTTCACGACGGAGTACCACCTGCTGAGCGCCGCCTCGGTGCTCAACACCGTGCCGATGCTGATCGCGTTCATCATCCTCCGCCGGCGCATCATGGAGTCCGTCGCCCTCACGGGCCTGAAGGGCTAGCTCGCGCGCGGTTCGGGCGGATGCGCCGCCCCGCTCCCGCACTCGCCCGCGGTCACGCCGACGCGAAGCGTCCAGCGCTCGGTTACAATTCGATTGGGAGGAAGCGGCGCATGATTCCGGATCGCGTCATCGAGATGCTCTCCGGCCCATCGTTCGTGCAGATCGCGACCCGGGACGAAAGTCTGCGGCCTGCGCACACTTACGCCGTCGGAGCTTTGGTCCACGAGGACCGCCAGACTGTGACGGTCCTGGTCCCGACTGCCCGGGCCGCGCGCATCCTGCCTCATCTCGAGTCCAATGGCCGAGTCGCCCTCGGCATCGCTCAGGCCTCGCACGAGGCGTACCAGCTGAAGGGCACCTACCTCGCCACCCGACCCACCGATGCCGACGATCTTGCCCGGCAAGAGAAATACCGGAAGGCGTGGCTCGCCGATGCCCGAAGAGCCGGCTTTCCCGAGGAGATCGCCTGGGCGCTCACGCAGGGGTTCGCATACGTGCCGAGTGTCGCCGTCACCTTCAGGGCCGAGGAGGTGTTCCTCCAGACCCCCGGCCCCGGTGCGGGGACTCGACTGTCGTAGGACGGCGACCGGATGGCCAAGCTACCCGACGAGATCAAAGCCGCGATGCAAGGGGTGATCCCTTCGCACGTCGTGACGTGCTCCGCCGACGGGACGCCCAATGCCAGCGTCATCTCCCAGGTGTACTACGTCGATGCTGACCACGTCGCGCTCTCGCACCAGTTCTTCAACAAGACCAAGCGCAACATCGAGGAGAATCCCCAGGCTGCCGTCTGGCTGATCCACCCGGAAACCTTCGAGACCTGGGATCTCGAGCTGGCCTTCGATCACTCGGAGACCAGCGGGCCGATCTTCGACGCCATGAGCATGCAGATCGAGGCCATCGCGTCCCTCGTCGGGCATGAAGGGCATCTTCAAGCTCAGGGCCGCGGACATCTTCCGCGTGGTGTCGGTCGCGAAGGCCAGCGGCGAGCGGATCCCCCTGTCGCAGATCCCGCGAGCAGACCGTTGACCTCGCGACCCGTTCCACGGGCCGGCGCATGAGCGCGGACGACCCGGAGTCGACCGACCTCCGCGAGGAGATCGCGCGCAACCAGGAGACGATCGACCGCCTCAATCACGATCTCGCGAAGCGCACGAACGACGTCCGCATCATCCAGCAGATCTCAACCGAGATCACCTCCACCCTCGACCTCGGTGAGGTCCTGGAGATCGTTCTCGGCGCCATGGAGCGGGTCCTCGGGTTTCGCCACTCGATGCTCCTCCTCGCCGAGCCGGCGGGTGACGCGCTCGTGGTCGCCGCGACCCGCGGCTACGCGCAGCCCGCCGCCACCGCGCGCATCCGGATAGGCGAGGGAGTGATCGGCGTCGTGGCGGAACGGCGGATACCCATGCGCGTCGGGAACGTCGGCGCCAGCCTCCGATACCTGCAGGCGATCCGGGCCAGCATGCAGGCGGCGGGGCAGGCGCCGGCCGGAGACGACGTGGTGACCCTGCCCGGTCTGCCGGACGTGCAGAGTCAGCTCGCGCTGCCCCTGCTCGTCAAGGACCGGCTGGTCGGCGTGCTGGCCGTGGAGAGCCCCAAGCCCAATGCGTTCGACGAGCTCGACGAGGTCCTGTTGCGCATCGTCAGCAATCAGGCCGCCACGGCCATCGACAATGCGCGGACGTACGAGATGGTCGACCGCCTCGGCCGCCTCAAGCGCTTCTTCTCCCCGCACCTCGCCGAGCTCATCATCCGTGGTGGGGCCGACGACCCTCTCAAGACCCACCGCCGCGAGGTGACGGTGGTATTCCTCGATCTCCGCGGCTTCACCGCGTTCGCCGAGACGGCCGAGCCCGAGGAGGTCATGGGGGTCCTGCGCGACTATCACGCCGAGATGGGCAAGCTCATCCTCGCTCACGAGGGCACCCTGGAGCGCTTCACCGGGGACGGGATGATGATCTTCTTCAACGACCCCCTTCCGGTCCCCGACGCCGGTCTACGGGCCGCTCGCATGGCAATGGAGATGCAGGAGCGGGTGTCGTCGCTGACCGTCAAGTGGCGGCGTCTCGGGTACGATCTCGGACTCGGAATCGGCATCGCCAAGGGTTTCGCGACCATCGGGGGGATCGGGTTCGAGGGTCGGTGGGACTACGGCGCCATCGGCACGGTGACCAACCTCGCCGCGCGTCTGTGCGGCGAGGCGAAGGGCGGCGAGATCCTCGCTTCGGCGCGGCTCGCCGCCGAGCTGTCGGATCTCGCGGAGACCGAGGAGCTCGGGCCACTCACCCTCAAGGGCTTCGCGCGACCGGTCGCTGCGCTGAGGCTCGTGCGACTCAGGACGCCGCAGTGATGCCGGCCGGCTTTCATCGGCGCGGCGGACATCCTGGCGCCGAACCGGCTCACGAGCCGATCTGCGCTGCGGCCGTCAAGGCCTCGAGGCGCTGTCGCTGGCGCCCGGCATCCCGCCGCGCATCGTCGGAGTCGGTCGCTCTCACGTTGAGGGCGAGAGGCTTCCTTCCTCCAGCCACGAGGAGCCGGTCATGCGAGCGCGTTCGGCCGCACCGGCCTCGCCGTGTCGGCCCTCGGGTTCGGCAGCTGGCCGATGAGCGGAGGTGACCGCTACGGCGCCATCGAGGACGCGGAGGCGATCCGCGCCATCTGCTGAGCGCCGCCTCGGTGCTCAACACCGTGCCGATGCTGATCGCGTTCATCATCCTCCGCCGGCGCATCATGGAATCGGTCGCCCTCACGGGGCTGAAGGGCTAGGGAGCCGCGCCGGCCGGCATCGAGACCACGAACCGACCCCAGGGAGCAGCCGCCATGCCACGCTCCCATGGCGGGCCGGTCGGTTGACTCCCCCCTCGGGATTGCGCTAGTTTCCGGTCATCGTGAAGGCCGTGACCGAGGCACGCCTGACTCGCCTGCCCGCCAATCCGCGCATCGCGAAGGCGCCGGCCACGGTGGAGGAGCCCGCATGAGCACGCCCGGCCAGTCTGCCCTCGCGGCGACGCCCCTGACCTTCGACGACGTCCGCGCGAGGATCGCACGGATCCCTCGGGTGCCGATCGCGATCCGCCCGACACCGATGATCGAGGCGCCGAACCTCGCGCGGGCGCTCGGTGGCCCTCGCATTTTCGTGAAGCGAGACGACCTCACGGGGGTGGCCCTGGGCGGCAACAAGCTGCGAAACCTCGAGTTCCGTTTGGCGCGCACGATGGCCGAGCGGCCGGACGTCGTGCTCGTCGGTCTCGACCTCCAGTCGAATTCGGCGCGGCAGACGGTGGGCGCCTGTAACCGCCTGGGCCTCCGGACCGTGCTGGTGCTCGAGGGCGCCCGGCCACGCGAGGTCCAGGGGAACCTCCTCGTCGACTATCTCCTCGGCGCCGAGATCCACTTCGCCGCGGATCGGGCGGAGCAGCGGCGGACGCTGGACCGCCTGGCGGAAGAGTGCCGGCAGCGCGGGGAGCGTCCGCACATCCTGAACGACAATCCGATGTTCGATGTCGCCTCCGCGATCGCGTACCTCGAGACGACGATGGAGATGATCGAGCAGCTGCGCGCCGCCGGGACGGCCCCCACCGTCCTCTACATGTCGTCCTCGGGCAAAGGGCAGGCCGGCCTCGAGCTGGCCCGGTGCCTCTGGGGCGGCTTCCGGGTCCACGGGGTCACGGCGACCCGCGAGTACGACGTGCCGGCCCGCACGGCCGCCATCGCCAACGAGACGGCGGCCACGCTCGGCCTCGACGCGCGCGTGCGTCCCGAGGATGTCGTGAACTTCGATGACTTCGTCGGCCCCGGTTACGGCCGGCCGAGCGCGGAGGGCAAGGAAGCCGTCCAGCTGTTCGCGCGCACGGAGGGGCTCGTCCTCGATCCTGTCTACACGGGGAAGTGCGCAGCGGCCCTGATCGCGCATGCCCGCGACGGGCGTCTCTCACGGGACGATGTCGCGGTCTTCGTCCATACCGGGGGCGCGCCCGCGATCTTCACCTGGAGCCATCTGTGGACCGAGGGGGACGGCGCCCCCGACGGCCGGCCCTGATCGCCCGACGGAGGAGGTTCCTCATGAATCGACGGACCGCTCTCGCGCTCCTGTCCGCCACCGCGACCGTCCCCTTCATCGCTCGGCTTCCACGCTTCGCGCCCTCGCCCAGTCGACGGCGACGCGGACGCTCACGTACGGGCAGAGCGGCGCCGTGACCGTGCTCGATCCGGCCCAGGGGGCGTTCGCCACGTATCCGGCCGGCTACGAGGTCGCGTACTGCCTCTACGACCGGCTGGTGGACTTCGACGAGAACCTCCGGTTCGTTCCCCAGCTCGCCGAGAGCTGGGACACGGCGCCCGACCTCAAGTCCATCCGGTTCCGGCTCCGGAAGAACGTGCGCTTTCACGACGGGACCGCGTTCAACGCCTCGGCCGTGAAGTTCAACATCGAGCGGCTGATGGACAAGGGCCGGAACCCGACGAACCGACCGCTCTGGGATCCCGTCGCGAGTGCCGACGTCGTGGATGAGGAGACCGTCGTCATCCGCACCAAGACGGCCTTCTCGCAGCTGCTGAACTCTCTCGCGCACGGCTCCGGGTCCATGGTCTCCCCGACCGCCGTCGAGAAGCACGGGGAGAAGGGGATCGCCCAGAATCCGGTCGGCGCCGGTCCCTACCGGCTCGAGGCGTTCACGCCGGGGCAGGAAGTGACGCTGCAGGCGTTCGACGGCTACTGGGGTGGCAAGCCCGCCGCCAGCCGGCTCGTCTTCAAGTACATCCTCGAGGCGTCCACGCGCATCGCCGCCCTCCGCACCGGCTCGGTCGACGTCATCGATTCGGTCCCGGTCCAGCTGGTGGCGGGGCTCCGGAAGGAGCCGAACGTCGACGTGCTCGTCCGCCCGAGCCTCCGGCCCATGGGTCTGGCCATCAACCTCTCGCGGCCGCCGTACGACGATGTGCGGGTGCGACGGGCCCTCAACCACGCGATTCCCGTCGAGACCATCGCCGAGCGCGTGTTCTTCGGCTTCGCCAAGGCGTCGGACTCGCCACTGGCCTTCGACACCCAGGGCTACCAGAAACAGCGCCCGTACGAGTACTCGGTCGCGAAGGCCAAGGCGCTCCTCGCCGAGGCCGGCTTCAAGCCCGGCACGGGAGGCCAGCTCGAGCGCGACGGAAAGCCGCTGAAGATGACGCTCCTCGCGTCAGAGGGCCTCTTCCCTGGCGACGTCAGCATCGCGGAGATCGCGCAGCGCTCGTTCCAGCAGCTCGGGATCGACGTCACGATCAACAAGATCGAGCGTGGCGCGTACTTCGACGCGCTCCGGCAGGATCGCGCGGCGCTCACCTTCGACCTGGCGGTGTTCGGGTTCAACCCGTCCAACGCCTCGGGCCTCTACCACCTGGAGTCGCTCTTCAAGTCGAACGCGGACGACGCGGCGCGCCCCACCGTCTGGAACATGGGACGCTACCGGAACCCGAAGGTCGACGAGTTGCTGGCCCAGGCGAACTCGAACCCCGATGCGGCCAAGCAGCAGGCGGCGATGGCCGAGGCCCAGAGGATCGTGTGGGACGACGCACCGTACGTGTGGCTTCACGTGAACCAGAACGTCACCGCGGTCCGCAAGGGGGTCAAGGGCGTGGAGCTCTGGCCGATCGTCTTCACCATCCCCCGGCGGGCGCGCGTCGAGGCATAGCGCACGCTCCCGTTCGTTCTGATCCGCCTCGCGCGGATCCCGCTGGTCGCCCTCGGCGTCCTGACCATCGTCTTCCTGCTCTTCAAGATGGTGCCGGGCGACGAGGCGACGCTCATGGCAGGCGCGACGGCCAGCCAGGCGGATATCGATCTCCTGCGGGCGCGCCTGGGTCTCGACAGGCCGCTGCCGGAACAGTACGCGACGCGGCTCGCTGGCCTCGTCCGCGGCGATTTCGGCTACTCGTCGACCTTTCGCGGGAACCCCTTGCCTCACGTCCTCGCCCGGTTCCCCGCGACGCTCCTCTTGATGGCCACGGCCATCGCGCTCACGGTCCTCCTCGGATTGCCGGCAGGGGTGCTGGGAGCGGTCCGGCAGAACCGCTGGCCGGACTATCTGCTGTCGCTGGTGGTCGTCGGGCTCCTGGCTATCCCTAACTTCTGGCTCGGCCTGATGCTGATCGTCGCCCTGTCGGTGGACCGGGGCTGGCTCCCGAGCTTCGGCTTCACGGGCTGGGCCTCTCTCGTGATGCCGACCTTCGCGCTCGCCGCGCGCCTGGTGGCCCTCGTGGCCCGCATGACCCGCGGGATCATGCTCGAGGAGCTGGCCAAGGACTACGTCCGCACAGCTCACGCGAAAGGCCTCGCCGCCGGGGCGGTCGTCGCCCGACACGTCCTCCGGAATGCGCTGATTCCGACGGTGACGGTCATCGGGCTCCAGATGGGCTACCTCCTGGGCGGCTCCGTGGTCGTGGAGCGGCTGTTCGCGTGGCCCGGGGTGGGCGACCTGATGGTCAACGCGGTCGGCGCCCGCGACTACACGCTGGTCCAGGCCATCACCATCCTGTTCGTGCTCGGTTTTCTCCTGATCAACCTCGCCGTCGACGTGCTCTACGTGCTCATCAATCCCCGGCTCCGCCGTGCCTGACTCGAGCGGCGGCGGCCGGCGCCGGCACGGGCTCCATCTCGCAGTAGGGGGCGGCCTGCTGCTCGTCTACCTCGCCTTCGCGGCCTTCGGACCGTGGGTGGCCCCCTACGGCCCCAACGAGCAGGACCTGCTCGGCGTACTCGCGCCGGCTTCCGGCGAGCACTGGCTGGGGACCGATCAGATCGGGCGCGACCTCCTGTCACGCATCGTCGTGGGGACACGCTTCACGCTCACAGCCGCCGTCGTGTCCGTGGCGCTGGCAGCGTTCCTCGGCGCCACCCTGGGCCTGGTCGCGGGCTACGCGGGCGGGCGCGTCGATGCGATGCTCATGGGGTTCGCGGACCTCCTGCTGACCATTCCGAGCCTCATCCTCGCCATCGCCATCGCCAGCGTGTCCGGCGCCGGGATGACCGGGCTGATCGCCGCCACGACGAGCAGCTTCGTGGCGCCCCTGGCCCGCCTGGTCCGGGGTCGCGTGCTCGAGATCCGCCAGGAGGAGTTCGTCCAGGCCGCCGTGGCCGCCGGACTGCGCGACGCGCGCATCCTCGCTCGCCACGTCCTGCCACACGCCACCACGACGCTCGTCATCGAGACCAGCCTCCTTGCGGGCCAGGCGGTTCTGCTCGGGGCCGCGCTTGGTTTCCTCGGCCTCGGCATTCGACCCCCGGCTCCCGAGTGGGGGACGATGCTCTCCGGAGGCCGCGAGTTCATCGAGGTCGCGCCCCACCTCGTCGTCGCGCCTGGTGTCGCCATCTCGCTCCTTGTCTTCGCCTTCAACGTCTTCGGAGACGGGCTCAGGGACCGGCTCGATCCCCGGCATCGCGGCTGAGGTGTCCATGACTGACTTCGCGATCGTCGACTGTCACGCCCACATCTTCCCGCCCCTGGCCGGCGCGTCAGGCTTCCCGACCGCCGATGACCACCTCACCCACCAGCAGCGCGCCATGCACGTTCACGGCAACCAGCCCTACCGCCGGCTCCGCGATCACGCGCTCATGACGGAGCGCCCCCTCTGGCAAGCCGACGATCCCTCGGAGGCCGGGCGGGTCACGGACGTGCGCTTCCGCGTCGGGCAGTCGGGGCGTTTCGATTGGGAGCGGAACGGCGAGCGATACTACGTCCAGTTCCTACCGCCCCACATGCACGACATGTCCGCGCCGCCCGACGTGATGGTGGTGGAGATGGACTACGCGGGCGTCGGAGTCGCCGTTCTCCAGAACGACCACATCTATGGCCACCTGGCGGAGTACTTCGCGGAGGCGGCCCGGCGCTGGCCGGGGCGGTTCGTCGGGCTCGCGCAAGTCGACGAGCCATTCGCCTTCCGCGACGCGGAGCTTCGCGCGCTCGAGGACCAGGTCCAGCGGCTCGGAATGCGTGGCCTCTACTTCACGATGACGGGATTCTTCCGGAACGGCTACCGCACGCTCCCGGACGCGACGAGCTTCGATCCTCTGTGGCAGACGGTGGCCCGGCTCGACCTGCCGGTCTTCTGGGTTCACTCGGCCACGTCCCCCGCGGGCGATTACCGGGATGAGATGCGTCGGCTCCAACGGATCGTCGACCGGTACGGGACAATCCGTCATGTGCTGGTCCACGGCGTGCCGACCGGGCTCTACGCTGACGACAAGGATCGGGTGGCATGGCCTTCCGAGGTCGCCGCCCTGCTCGACAGCGGCCCCGTGTG
>CAVXVV010000010.1:0-31400 GCA_963765195.1 uncultured Candidatus Rokubacteria bacterium | reverse complement strand
CTGGGGTCGGAGGGAGCGCGATGAACGTGACCTTGACCACTATGCTGACCTGGACCACCCATCCTCCCACACGGGGAGGGTACGACTGGGCTCGTTTACCGGAGACAGATCGCCCGCAGATCGTGTGGATCCACATAGTGAAGTGGGTGGGGCATCCTCCGCTGCTCTTGGTCTTTCCGGCTGGCATGGATACTGTGTATCCGTCGAGCCGCGTGATGGCCTGGGCGGGCCCGATCCCAGAACCAGAGGCACCGCTCTAGGCCCTCGCAGGGCACGGGTCGGACTCGTGCGCGGGGTCATCTCGCCCGTGAACGCCGCGTGGGGCGTGAGGCGAGTGACGTTCGTTCTCGTCTTGCGGATGCCCTTCCGATGATCCTCCATCGTTGTCTCCCCTCCCAGTGCAGAAACGGGGGGTGCCCCCCGTTTCTGGCCCCGGTCTCATCGGGCGTCAGCGACCTCAGGTCCCTCCGGCGACGCCGAGGGTCGCCCACCGCAGCGCGAGGATCGTGATGCCGTCGGGGGGTGCGGGTGATGGTCGCGACGGTCATCACGGCTGTCGGATGGCGATCCGGCAGCGGCGGTAGACGCTCGCCGTCTTGTGCCCGGAAAGGGCCATGGCGACGGACTGGCTCACTCCGGCGCGGTCCATGTTGCGCATGGCGGATCGCCGGAGATCGTGGAAGAGCGTCCCGGAGACCCCAGCCCCCGTCGCGCGTCGCCAGCGTCTCCGCCACCTGGCGCTTGGTGACCTGGTCGAGGCGCACGACGATCAGCACGCCGAACCAGAGCAGGATGCCGGTAATCAGCCCGAACCCGCAAAATATGACCGCCCAGATCGGCCACTACAGCCGCGCGGCATCACCGCGCCACCCCTTATTCCTCCGGGCGGGGCGGCGGCGACACGGGACCGGCGGACACGGAGGACATGCGGCCGTCCGTCTAGCATCCGCGGGGCTACATCGCGGACGGACCGCGGCCGCCTTTAGCCCTCGATCAACGGCCCGGCACCGGGTAGAGTGGACTGAGGAGGGATTGCAAGCGACCAGGAGCCCGTGACCATGCCGGACCCGACACCAGTCCCCACGCAGTCGGACGCCTCGACCGCTCTGCACGACGAGCTGGCGCACGAGCGTGTCCGCGGCATGCACCGGATCAACCTGCTGCGCCTCTGGGGGGTCTCCGCGTTCTTCGCGCTCTTCCTCGTGCTCGGCGGTCTGCTGCAGCTTCCCGCCTGGACGGGCAATCTCGAGCTGTTCGCCGTCTACTGGGTGATCACCGTGGCGGTGTTCTGGGCGAGCCGCCGCTTCGCGCGCCTGGCCCCGCTCTCCTGCCTCGCCATCGCGCTCGTGGACACGCCGTTCGTGTTCCTCCTGCAGTGGTCGACGTTCCCGACCAGCCCGAGCGCGAGCGGCGTGGCGGGCTTCACCGTCGGCGTCTACGTGCTGTTCGTCATCCTGGCGACCCTGTCGCTCGAGACCCGGTACATCCTGCTGGCCGCGGCGACCGGCGCCGCCTTCGAGGTCCTTCTGCAGCACCTGGCCGGAGTCAGCGTCGGCGCGATGATCTCGACGGTCCTCCTGCTCGGGCTGACGACGCTGGCGTGCTCCTACGCCCGCGATCGCCTCGTCGGCCTGGCCGGACGGGTCGAGACGGCCGCCCAGCTCGAAGCGGCCAGCCGGCGGGCCGAGGACCGGCTGCGCGAGACCATGGGCCTGCTCGGCATCGCCCAGACCCTCGGTGGCGTGACGGAGGTCAACGAGGCGCTCCGCCGCATCTGCCGCGAGCTCGCCCGCCTCACCGGCGCGGAGACGGTGGCCGCGTATCTGGTGGACCGGGAGCGCGCCGAGCTACGGCCGACCGCCGGATATCACGTCCCCAAGAACATGCTCGAGGGCCTGGCGGCCATGCGGGTGGGGCTCGCGGACGTCCGCTTCGCCCCGGTCCTCGAGAACGGCGATCTGCTCTGGACCGACAACGTCCCGGAGGACTCCCGCCTCCGGCCCTGGAGCGACCAGTTTCCCCACCGATCGGCCCTCGCGATCCCCTCGATCGTCGGCGGCCGGGTCTCCGCGGTCTTCTACCTCGTCTGGTGGACGCGCCGCCACTCGTTCGACCGCGCGGAGCTCACGCTGGCCCAGGCCATCGGCGAGCAGGTTGGCACGTTCATCCAGAACGCGCAGCTCTACGAGCAGCTCGACGAGAGCCGCCAGCGGTCCGTCCAGGCGGAACGCCTACGGGCGGTGGGCGAGATGGCCGCCGGGGTGGCGCACGACTTCAACAACATCCTCGCCATCATCCTGGGTCGGGCCGAGATCTTGCTGGAGAAGACCTCGGTGCCGGAGATTCGGCGGCCTCTCGACATCATCGTGAAGGCGGCCCAGGATGGGGCGCGCACCGTTCGGCGCATCAAGGAGTTCACGCGCCAGAGCTCCGGCGCGCGCCGCGAGCCGGTGGACCTCTACACCCTGGCGCGCGACGTGGTCGAGATGACCCGGGCCCGCTGGCACGATCAGGCGGAGGCCAGAGGCCTCCGCTACGACGTGTCCGTCGAGGGCGGCGCCGTCCCACCCGCGCTGGGCGACGCGGCCGACCTCCGGGAAGCGCTCACCAATCTCGTCTTCAATGCGCTCGACGCGATGCCGCAGGGCGGGCGCCGACTCTCCGCACCGTCGTGGACGGGGCGCGGGTTCGGTGCGACGTCCTGGACACGGGCGTGGGAATGACGCCTGACCTCCGCGCGCGCGCCTTCGAGCCCTTCTTCTCGACGAAGACGGAGAAGGGCAGCGGGCTCGGACTCAGCATCGTCTACGGCATCGTCACCCGGCTCGGCGGCGAGATCACGGTGGAGAGCACGCCGGGGGTCGGGTCCGCGTTCCGGATCTGGCTGCCGATCGCCGACGAGGTCTCCCCGGCCACGGCGGCGGATCCGTCCGGTCCGCGGGCGGCCCGGGGCGCCCGAATCCTCGTGGTGGACGACGAGCCCGAAGTGCGCCGGGCGCTCGCCGACATGCTGGAGCTGGAGGGACACGTTCCGGTGGAGTGCCCGGACGGCATGGCGGCGCTGCGAGCGCTGGAACGGGAATCCTTCGACCTCGTCCTCACCGACCTCGGCATGCCCGGGCTCGGAGGATGGGAGGTCGCCCGCGCCGTGCAGCAGCGTCATCCGCGCATGCCCGTCGGCCTAATCACCGGATGGGGCGATTCGATCGACGCCACCGATGCGGCGCGCCGCGGAGTCGACTTCCTTCTCGCCAAGCCATTTCGGAGGCGGGACCTGCACGAGGCGCTCGCCCGAGTCCTTGGCGACCGGGCGCGGTGAGGACCGGTCAACGCCCAGGGGTCTTGGCCGAGCGTGCGGGGTACCGGCAGCGGACCTCGATTTGTGGCGCCGCCAACGTGACCCAGAATCCCTGGACAACCTCGCCCATCATCCGGAGTTGTTCTGGCCCACCCCGGGCAGCGGGTGATCCTGCCGGGCCAGTGGGCCGGCTAACCGCGTGGCGACGGACCGGCCCACCGAGCCGCTCGGTCGTCAGCATCGCGCCCTCATCGTCGGATCTCCGCCGAGCGCAGGCGGAGCACCGACTGGGTCACCGCATGCGCGTCGACGTGCCCGAAGCTCCTCGTCATCGACGAGTTCGGCGTCTGGCCCTACGATCGCCTCGCGGCCACCGCGTTCTTCTCGCTGTGATGCGCATTTTTGACACACGACAACGCGCACATCTGGCATCCTCACTAGGCTTGGTACTCCATCCACTTCTTCATCGTGAAACAGCGCCGGGCGTCAAACGACATGCTTCGAGCGTCACTTGCGGTGTGCCACCGCGTTGATCCGGCCCGAGCGGCAATGTTCTTGCAAGCCCGCGCTCGGTGAAACCGTCCCCGCACCCTTGGATACGGGTTGGCCGAAGCCTCACTATCGCGGCCGCAATTCTGCTTACCGGTCCAGCCCTCGCCTCCGAGTGCACTGCCGACGTGGACCGACAACTCCACAAACGAGTCGGGATTCCGCGTCGAACGGAGTCCTATCACGTCGACGACCTACACGCCGATCGCAACCGTGGGTGTGGACGTCACGACATACGTGGACACCACGGTGACGGCCGGACAGGGCTACTGCTATCGTGTCGTGGCGCTTCAATAGCGCGGGCTCGTCCATTCCACCAACGAGGCCTGTGGCACCGCGCTGAGCGAGTTGCCGACTGCGTACAGGCTGACCGTCGCGCGGAGCGGGACGGGTTCCGGTATAGTCACCGGCGCCGGCGTGAACTGCGGCACCGACTGCTCCGAGTCGGTCACCAGCGGGACCCCGTGCTCCTCACCGCCACGCCCGCCAGTGGGTCCGTCTTCACGGGCTGGAGCGGAGCCTGCGGGGGTACTGGTGCCTGTAGGGTGAGCGTGTCGGCGAACACAGTGGTGGGCGCCGCATTCGACTCGTCCCCATCGACGGCAGTCCCGGAACTCATCACTGGCACGGAGCCGGGATCTCCTCCACGCATCGTCGGCCTGACGGCTACGGGCGATCCGACGACGACGAACTTTCTCGCCTACGGATCGTCGTTCACCGGCGGCGTTTTCGTCGCTCTCGGCCGTCTCGGCCCGCAGGACGACCCCTTGATCGTCACCGGGAGCGGGCCCGGCAGGTCGGCTGAGGTCCGCGCCTTCCGGCGCGACGGCTCCGCCGCCGGCGCGAGCTTCCTTCCCTACGGGAAGGGCTTCAGGGGTGGGGTGCGCATCGCCGTATGCGACGTGGATGGGGACGGGGTCGATGAGATCGTGACGGTCCCTGGCCCAGGTTACCGGCCGAAGGTAACGATCTGGGAACTCGGTGCCAGGCGAGCGACGCGACTCGTGACCTTCAATGCCGGCCCGAACTCATACACCAAAGGTTTTTTCGTGGCGTGCGGGGACTTGAACGGCGACGGCGCGAGCGAGATTGTCATCGGAAACGATCGGGGCTCGACGCCGGAAATCAAGGTGTATCGCGTCAGGGGGACCCAGGTCACCCTCCTCGCGAGGGACCTGACCTATGAGCCGTCCTTCACCGGGGGGGTTCGCGTGACCACCGCCGACATCGACGGGGACGGGCTGACCGAGATCATCACGGCCCCCGGTGCGGGGCGCGAGTCCTGGGTGCGTGTTCTGAAGATCTCCGGCAACGGTCTGGCGGAACTCACGTCCTTCGAGGCTGAAGAGCCCGGCTTTGCCGCGGGCCTCTTCATCGCGGGCGGCAAGCGCGACGACCTGGGAGGGGCGGTAGTGGCGACGTCACCCGGGCCTGGCGGTCCCGGTCACATACGGATCTTTTCCGTCTCCCCGGCCGCCGTCGTCGAGTCAGTGAAGGCGACGACGGGACCTTCGGGAGTGACACTCGGCGCCAGCCCGTAGGTCGTCTGCGCCGTCGTCCCCGCAGCCCTCCGTCCTGCACCCACCGTCTCATCCGGACGTTTTCCTGTTCAAGGCGCTGAACCCGGTCAGCCAATGGCCCAAGCTCACCGGGCTGAGTCATGACCATCCCCCTGTGTTGTGTCTACGGTTCCATGGTGAGCAGCCCGGCGGCGTTCGCGCACCGCGCGGGTACTGATGGCCACGACGACGTAGAGCACGCGCACCGCGGTCGGGTCCCAGCCACGTCACTCGGCGATCCCCCGCGGACCCCCCCGATCATCTTGTGCTTTCGGGAATGCTGGAGAGCCATGCCCACGCTCCTACCGCCATCTCAGGAACAACGGGTGACGGAGCCGGCCGTTCGGCAGGACACCGCCCGTCGGCGTGCAGACTGAAGCCTTCGAGCCGGGCACACCGTGGGGCGGTCGTCCGAGCGCTGGCGGCCGAGCAGAGGCGCCGGAGCACCTGCCCGGCTCGCGGGCCAAGGGCCACGCGGCCCTGCAGCGAGGCCGCGACCGTCTGCACGAAGACCTCTGCGACGACGCGCTACGGGAACACAGTGGTGGAGGCCGAGGCGGTGGAGCCATCGCTGAAGGTGGCGGTAAGGGTAAAGGCCGACCCGGAGGCGAACAGGCTCCCGGTATCGGCGGCGAAGAGGACGGCGCTGCCGCCCGGGGCCAGGGTGAAGTTGACAGAATCGCTCGAGGTGTTCAGGAGAGAGCCGTCGAGAGAGGTGGCGACACCCAGGGTCCACGCGCTGCTGCTCCCCACCGTATCCCAGACGCCGCCCGTGCGCCGGAGTTCCAGCCGGGTGACCGTGCGGGCGCTGGTGCCGCCGAGGGTCACCCGAAACGTGCCATCCAGGAGGCCGTCAGGCGCACGGGCGCCATTGCTCATGCCGACCCGATCGCGAATTTTGCCAGTGAAGGCCAGGGTCAGAGCTCCGGAGACGACTTGGCCGTTGTTCACCGTCACGCTGATCGCCGCGGAGGAGCGGGCGTTGCCGGCAGCGTCGTAGGCCTTGGCGAGCAGGGAATGGGCGCCGTTGGGCTTGGCCGTGCTGTTCCAAGCGAACGACCAGGGGGCCGCGGTATCGGTGGCGACGAGGGCGCCATCCACCCATAGCTCGACGCGGGCGACGGCCGCGTTGTCAGCAGCACTAACGGCCACGCTGACGGAGCCAGAGACCGAGGATCCGCTGGCCGGATTGGTGATGCTGACCGTGGGAAGCGTGTTGTCCAGCGAGAAGGTCGCGGTCACGGTCACTTTCGCGTTGCCAGCCATGACACAAGGACCGGTGCCCGCACAACCGCCACCGCTCCATCCGCTGAAGAACGAGCCGCCGACGGGGGTTGCTGTCAAGGTGACAGTCCCGCTCGGGACATAGCTCCCGACGCAATCGCTACCGCAGTTGATCCCAGCGGGGGCGCTGACCACTGTGCCGGAGCCGGTGCCGGCCTTGGCAACGGTCACGTCGAAGCTGGCGGCGACGGACCCGCAGGCCTCGTTCGAGTAGCCCGAGTCTCCAAAGGCATTCGAGGCTTTGACACGGTAGCAGTACATGGTGCCGACGCTCACAGTCGAGTCCGCATAGGTCTCGATGCCGGTGCCGGTCGTCCCGATGAGAGTGTACGTGCCGGTGGTCCCTGTCTTGCGCTCGACCTTGAACATGGCGGTGCCATCCGCGTTGTCCACCCAGTTCAGCGTTAGGGTGGCTGCGCTCGCAGCAGTCGCGGCGACGATGGCACTGCAGACTATCATCGCGGCGATGACAGTCCGGTTGGACAGGCTTCGGCAGAACAGTCTTCGTAGCACCAGTCGTCTCCTAGCTCATGAAAAGACCTGTGTTTCGGCGAACCCGTTATGGCTCATCGAAACCAGGGGTTCACGGACGAGTGGCGCGCGCTAAGGATGAAGAATGCGTGAGTCCGGTCACGGCGGCGCCATTGGGTGACGATGATCTGTGCCGCCTGGAGGGTGGCCTGATCGAGCGTCCACGCGACAGCCCACAACGGAGACTTCCCGGCGCGGGGCGAGATCCTCCTGTAATCCGGAGGTTCTGGTTGCCACGTCCTTCCAGGGGAAGTGCGCCGTGAGGTTCGCGCCCGCCTGGCTCACCGAGGGTCCCGGTCCAGTGGGAACCGGGCGCAGGGCGCTCATACCCGCACCAGACCAGCTCCTAGCGCTGCTGCGCACCTCGACCCCGCACAGCAACCGCTCACGCCGGCGCATCATCACCGGACACGACCCGAGTTCTTGTCGAACAATGGTGGGTCTAGTTCTTCGTGGCCAGCGACCACGATATTGACGAGATCCTCGACTATCGTCTTCGGCATCGTTCGGAAGGGTGTCATGCGTGCCCGGGCGGTCCGTGTGAAGGAACCGCAGCATGTTGTCGACGCCTGGATCCCGGACGGGACGTTGCTAGGCCTGGCGCCATCGATGAGCTCATGCGGACGCTCAATGAGGCATGCTTACCTCCATCGTTCGTTTCCAGACACTGGAACGGACGTCTGATCGCCGAGGGCATCGGCCGGTACCAGAGCGAGGGGCTCATCAGCGCGTCCAATAACAGAGGCGCACATCGGCCCGCGCGGGGACCCGGAGAGTCGAAACCAGCGTCGTTCCAGGCAGGATCGTCATCTCGTTCCCGCCAGCCGTTCCGGTTTCGTTGATTCCGAATGCTAGAGAATCATGTCCTTACATCGTGGCTCTGCGGATATCATCTTCTGGTCGGGCTTTCTCAGATTTGAGACAGTCCGGGAATGGACGCACGGTTCGCGGAGAAGCAAGGACGGTGCCTATGTCTTTCCAATGATCGAACTACGCAAGCGCCAGAGAACACGAAGTATTTCGATGGAAAGGACTGATCATTACTGGATGAGTTTTCGGCGTGTCAAAATGCCGGGACTTTACCTCTGGGGTCGGGCGTCTGTCCGGGTTTCTCGGCGCATGGGAGCACGTGTTCCGAAGCATGGACGCAGAGTCCGCTGACGATGACCGGCGCTTCGTCTTGCCTCCAGGTGGTGGAAGATCGCGGCGTCGGTGCTACGCCTGGCTCGAGAGCATCCTTCTCGCTGATCCGGGTTGCGGGCGCGAAGGCGAGGGCCTACCGCCTCTGGAGCGCGCGTTGCAGCCGGGCCATAGCTGAGTATCGTTTCTGTAAGCCATGCCAGGGTGTCGAAGATTGCGGCCGTTCGTCGCGGCTGGCCAGGTCGCGTATCTTGCTGGCGAAGTGTTCCGTGTTGAGCGTAGACGCCGCGGGACCGAAGGACCCGCTGACCGGATCTCTGCCATGCCCCCCGCAGGCCCAAGGATCCTACGCCGCCTGGGGGATAGCGATGATGAGGCCGCCGACCGGGCATCTCGACGATCCGGCGTGCCAGGCGCTCGACGCTCCGGTTCTCGGCCCGCCGTCAGCTGATCTTCTGGCGCGGTTATAGTAGATATGGTATTGGCTCAGCAGGCGACGTAGATAGGTTTCGTTCAGCACGACGACGTGGTCGCGGCACTCGTGGCGGAGCGGGCCGATGAGACGTTCCACGTACGGATTCTGCCAAGGTGATCGAGGTGCCGGTCACGGTGGAGTAGCTCCGGCCGCCGCGGGCGCCGCGTCCGGCTGTGGCGGCGGTACCTCGCGCCAGTGGGCGAGGGCCGGGCGCGGTGGTCCGGACTGCACCCGTGAAGCTGCGTGCCATTTTCCCGGTCGCGTGGTCTAGAGAAACCCCGGGATGGGCGGCCGAGCCGGGGCCGCACTACTTGCTGCGGCTCGTCGCTGGGTAGCGGCTTGGCTACTCGCTGATCCGGGGACTCTCCCGGAAGAGCCAGTCGATGATGGCGCTGGGATCCGCGGCTCGGAGGTTCTCGGGCGCTAGCTGGCGTGGCCGCGCGGGTGGGAGTATGAGCGTGGTTTCCGGCGCCGGCGAAGCTGGCCCGGAGTTCGACGCGGTGCCAGACACCTGTGCTACTCCCGATTGCGCGGATACGGGCGGTTCGGGCGCCGCCGCGATCGGCCGGCTGGGGGTGTCACCCGCGGCTTGTGGTGGCGGCCCACTGGCGGCCGCCGATGGTGTGGGGCGGAACGCTGCGGTAGGTGGCGTCGAACGAGCCACCTCACCGCGCTGCGTTACTCCCGATTGCGCGGATACGGGCGGTTCGGGCGCCGCCGCGATCGGCCGGCTGGGGGTTTCGCCCGCGGCTTGTGCTGGCGGCCCACTGGCGGCCGCCGACGGTGTGGGGCGGAGCGCCGCGGTAGGTGGCGTCGAACGAGCCACCTCACCGCGCTGCGCTACTCCCGATTGCGCGGATACGGCCGGTTCGGGCGCCGCCGCGATCGGCCGGCTGGGGGTTTCGCCCGCGGCTTGTGCTGGCGGCCCACTGGCGGCCACCGACGGTGTGGGGCGGAGCGCCGCGGTAGGTGGCGTCGAACGAGACACCTCACCCCGTTCCGAGCCCGAGTTCGACGGCAGCGCTTCAAGGGGCGAGGCCGATCCGGCGGGGCCCGGGAACACGTCGACCGCCTGACGGGTCGGGACAGGCGCAACGATTCGCGCGGTCGGGCCTCCGACCAGGTAGGGCCAAGCCAGGAGCGCGCCACCCATGACGAGGATCGGGAGGCCGGCGAGCGCCCAGCGTCGTGTTGGAACAGGCCCGGGGCGAACACGTGGATCTGCCGTCCCGGCCGAGTCGGCGTGGGCTGGCCACGCGGGCGTATTGCGTCGAAAGTGACCCGCGGCGTCCCAGAGCTCATTCAGGATCCACGCCAGGTCGCCCGGTCTTGCTCGAGGATCCGACTCCAGCATGCGCGACAGGAGCCGGTCCACTGACGCCGGAAGTTCCTGGTGCCGAGCGCGAAGCCGCGACTTGAGCGGCCGGCGCTGACTGTCACCCACCTCGCCGCGCGTCGTCCCGGGGAACGGCGGGGCGCCTGCCAGCAGCTCGTAGAGGAGGAGGCCGAATCGGTAGACGACGCTACGCTCGGTAGGGGAGAGCCCTGCGAGCTCTTCGGGCGAAGCGTAGCGGGGATCCTGCCCGGGGGCCTCTGCGGCCGCGAGCGGCACCTCGAGACCCAGCCTCCGGAGGATCAGCCGGTCCGATCCGCGAAGCCGCACCTGATCACCCTCGTTCGGGACGATGATGATGTCCTGCGGGGCGACCCGGAGGTCCAGCACGCCGAGATTCAGGACCTCCTCCAGAGCCTCGCCGACCCGTATCGCCAGGACGAGCGCCCGAGCGGGCTCGAGTGGCGCCGCCCGCTTCAGCAACTCGTCGACCGTGGGGCCTTCGAGAAGCTCGGCAACCAGGAAGAGTCGGCCGTCATCCGTGAGGCCACATTCGTAGACCGCCGCGAACGCACTCGGGATCTCCAGCCGCGGCGCACCGCGCGGGCCGGGCCGGCGGAAGCTCTCGATACGGCCCCGGTCGTGTCGGCCGATCTCCTGGAAGACTCCTACCGCAACCGTCCGCCCGGTCTCGATTTCCTCGGCCCGGTACAGGACCTTGACCTGATCGGTCTCGAGAGTCCCCGTCAGACGGTAGCGGTCATCCAGCACGGTGCCGACGCCCACGGCCAGCGGCAGATGCGGCCGTGCCTCTCGCGTCTGCACCGGCCTCCCGGGCTCGGCAGCGCCGTTAGTGGGGACCGATGCGCGGAGCGCGTCATCCATCGGGCGCAGTCGTCCTTTCGGCGTCCAAGCGGACGCCTAGTTGGTGAGTGCCTCCTTGATGGCGTCCATCACGGGGTTCCCGCTGATCGCGCGCTCGGCCGGGGCGCGCACCGGTTTGCCGAGGTACTTGCGGACGCAGTCGTACTGCTCCCAGCCCCGCAAGGGGTATTCCAGATCGACTGACTTCCACTTCGGATGGCCGTTGGTGATGAGCCAGTCCATGTTCCGACTCAGGGTCTGGGCGAACCGCCCGACGTAGTCACAGTCGGCGCGCCGAAAGTCGAAGGAGACGAGCACTGCCTTGATCGCGGCGGTCTGCACCGCGGTGGGCTGCCAGCTGTAGGTCTTCGCCGGGATCTCACTCTGCTCGTAAAATTCCAGCACAGTCTTGTTGAGGACGGGCACGAAGGCGAGCCCGTCCGACTCCGAAACCTTCTCGGTGAAGAGCTTCACGGGGTAGCCGGCCACATAGAACATGGCGTCGATCCGGCCCGCCTTCAGCTCCGCGAGGGCCTCGTCCGTGTCGATCAGCACGACCTCGCGAGGGGTGATATCCGCCATCTTGAGCAGGATGCGGGCGGTGAGATAGGTTCCGCTTCCCTCGCGACCGATCGCCACGCGCCGGTCAGCGAGGTCATCGAAGTCCGTGATCCCCTTGCGACCCAGGATGTGGATCTCCTCGTTGTACAAGGGAAAGACGAGCTTCACCTTCCGCGCGATGCGCCGGAGGACGGGGTCGTTCTGGATGCGGAACACGAACGCGAGGACGTCGGACTGGACGATCCCCATCTGCGTGCCCGGTCGCTGATACACGGCGTAGATGTTGTCGACGGATCCCTTCGACGGATGGACATTGAGCGCCATGGTCGGGGCAGCTTGCTTGAGGAGCTTCTGGATGTCGAGGCCGAACTGGTAGTAGGTGCCGCGCTCTCCGCCGGTGACGAGCCCGAGCTCCACTGGGGCGGCGTCGCCCCTCACTGGGGCGACTGCGGCCATCGTCGCGCTGAGCGCGAGTGCTGCGAGAATGGATCGGATGCCCACGGGTCGGTCTCCTTCCCCTGGACTCCGGACTTCGGATATTCAGTCGTCGTCGGAGACCAGTGATCTGTAGATATGGGCAATGGCTGTGCCAAGCACCACTTCGCTAACGTTGTCGAGCGAATACACCTCGGGCGACTTCGAGACAGCCAGGTCAGTAGGAAGAGAATTGCCCAACTATGCTACCGGACTTACATATTCGAAGCCGAGAGTGGCGTCCCCACGACCTCTGGCGGGCGCGAGGTCGTCCTACAGGAGGCGGAAATCAGGATAAGAACGGATAGGTAAGGGTGACTCCCAGGGTGACCTGATTGTCAGGGACCGACTCACCCGACAGCGCGAACTGGAGGTCGGGATACGGCCGGTAGGCGAGCGCATCCCGAGAGGGAGGACGTCTGTTGAGCACCGACCTTCGCCACGACCAGCCCGGTTCCGGAGGAGTACGCCAGACTCGCCGAGAGCTCCCGCGTCAGGCGATAGTCGACGGAGGCGGTGCCCGTCGCTCAGTACCTCGTACCGCCCAGGGGTGTCTAGGGTTCGCTCTTCGAGCGCGCGGGTGGGATGCCGCACTCAGCCAGCTTGTTCAGGAGTGTCTTGTAGCTGACCTTCAGCACCCGCGACGCCTCCATCCGGTTCCAGCGGACCCGCTCCAGCACCTCCAGGAGAGCGGCGCGTTCGGCATCGCGCGCCGCCCGTCGCGCCATGACTTTGAGCCCGAGCTCCTCCAGGCCCCCGCCCGGATCGTTCGGGGGGGCCGTTGCCAGCGCCACGCGTTTGGGTGCGCTAGCGTTCCGCCTGAGCGTATCCGAGAGATGTCCCTCATTGCCGACCACGACGAGGCGGCGAACGGCGTTCTCGAGCTCCCGGATGTTACCGGGCCAGCTGTGCTCGGATAGCAGCCGCAGCGTCTCGGCGGAAAGCCGTACTTCCCGCTGGTACTCGCGATTGAAGCGTCTCAGGAACAGGTCCACCAGGCATGGAATCGCCTCGCGCCGCTCGCGCAGGGGAGGCACCACGATCTCGACGACGTTGAGCCGGTAGTAGAGGTCCTCCCGGAACTCGCCCTGGCTTATGGCCGTTTCCAGATCGCGGTTGGTCGTCGCGACGATGCGAGCGTCGGTCTGGATCGACTCCCGTCCGCCCAGCCGCGTGAACCGCAGGTCCTGCATCACGTGCAAGAGCTTTGCCTGCAGCTCTCGGGGCAACTCGCCGATCTCGTCGAGGCAGATCGTTCCATGGTGCGCGTACTCGAACTGGCCGGGCTTCTGCCGGAACGCGCCCGTGAACGCGCCACGCTCGTGACCGAACAGCTCCGACTCCAGGAGCGCGGCCGGAAGCGCGGCACAGTTCACCTTCACGTAGGGGCCGTCCGCTCGCGGCGACATCTTGTGGATGGCCCGTGCGACCAGATCCTTGCCGACCCCGCTTTCTCCGCGAATCAGGGCAGTGGCGGTGGTTGGTCCGATCTGGACGATCATCTCCCAGACATCGCGCATCTTCTTGCTGAACGAGAACAGCGCGGCAAACTCGGCCGCCTGGGGCGGAAGAGGCGGTGCAATCCGAGGGACTGAAATGAGGTATCTCCCTTGTCACAGTGCTGGCGGGCTTGCTAACGTAGGCGGGATAGTACCACTTCAGTGCGGAAAAAGTCAGCCCCTGCCGTGGTGTGACACCCGCCTGCTGCCCACTGTGCATACTGGGACGCAGCTGTGTGGGTAGATCCCTTCAGTAGGGAATTCTCTTCACAATTTGACCGATGTTTGACCGATGATCGACCGTTTTCGAGAGGCGCTTCGGAGCGACGTGCGTCCCCGGATGTCCTTCATTGTCCTCACTTTACGGCACGTTTGCCTGCGTGGCATGAGGATTGCCCTCTCTGAGAAAACTTATGGCACATTCGATGGCCGACGTCGCTCGCGGAAAGGCGCTCCTCATCTGTCCCACGCCCGCCTTGCAAGCCGGCCTCTGCCGGATCGTGGAGGCTCACGGTCTCTCCCCGGTTGTCGCGGAATCGCTCGAGCACGGGGAGACGCTCACCGCGTCCCGCGGGCCGTTCTCCCTGACGGTCGTCGATGTCGGGGCTGGGGATGACGACGGACTGGAGGGCCTTCGACGGAGCCGCCAGCGACACGAGGAGCCCGGCCCGGTCGTCGCGCTCGCCCAGCACGATGACCTGGCCTGGAGCTCCAAGGCCGAGCTCCTGGGTGCCGAGCAGGTCGTGCTTGCACCGTGGGGCCTCGCGAACGTCCAGGCCGCGATCGTCAAGGTCGTCCTGGGCCGACCTCGCCCGCTGGCCGGGGACAGGGCGGGGTACGACGAGACCGGAGTTTGCCTCCAGCAGGAGGTAGCTCTCTGGCGTAGCGCCAAGATGCGCGACCTGTGGTCGGTGGTTCAACAGGCCGCTGGCGTCGACATCACGGTGCTGATCGGAGGAGAGACGGGCACGGGCAAGGATCTCGTGGCCCGGGCGATCCACCATCTTTCGCCGCGCCGGGACCGTCCCTTCGTCAAGGTCAACTGCGCCGCCGTCCCGGCCGAGCTGCTGGAGAGCGAGCTGTTCGGCCACGAGCGAGGAGCCTTCACCGGCGCCCACCAGCAGCGCGTGGGGAAGTTCGAGGCTGCGGACCGCGGGGTCGTGTTCCTGGACGAGATCGGGGACCTGCACCTGTCGCTCCAGGCCAAGCTCCTGCACGTGCTGCAGGATGGCGCCTTCTGCCGAGTTGGGGGGCGTTCTAGCCTCAAGGTTGACGTACGGATCGTGGCGGCGACGAACCGGGACCTCGAGATCGACGTCGCCGAGGGTCGGTTCCGGGAGGATCTCTACTACCGTCTCAACGTCGTCCAGATCATCGTGCCGCCGCTGCGGGAGCGGGCGGTGGAGATCCCGTTGCTGGCCGATTATTTCGTCAGGCGTGATGCGCGGCTTTTCGGGCGGGATGGGTTTGCGGTGTCGCCGGGCGCCATGGAGCGACTGATGCGCCACCAGTACCCGGGCAACGTCCGCGAGCTGGAGAACATCGTGAAGCGGATGGTCGTGCTCAACGACGCGCTTCTCGAACGCGTGCCCATCGGCTCTCGGAAGGTGCCGGCCGAGGCGCCGTCCATTGGGCCGCTTCCGGTGGCGGATCACGCGGGGCCTCCGGTTCGGGTCTCTCGGAAGGAGATCCCCCGGGCGAACGACCCGCTTCTCGAGCGCGTGCCGATCGGTTCCCGGAAGGTGCCGGCCGTGGCGCCGTCGACTGGGCCGGTTCCGGTGGCCGATCACGCTTCGCCTCCTTATCGGGTCTCTCTGAAAGAGATCGCGCGAACGGCGGCCCGGGCCGCCGAGCGCGAGGCGATCGCGCGCGTGCTCAAGGAGACACGGTGGAACCGCGTGCGCGCGGCGAAGCTGCTCGGCATCAGCTACCGTGCATTGCTCTACAAGATCAAGGATGTCGGCCTGGCTTCGGAGCACGCTCCCGGCCGGGTCGTAGCTCGGCAGGGGGTGTCGTGATGAGAGGTCTTTGCGCACAGGAGACGAAGTCGGGCCCGGGGGCGAACGGGACCGTCACGCCGGACGATCTACCGGATCGGCCCGGAAGAACCCCCAAGGCGATCTCCGAGGGGGGCGAGCAGGAGAACTTCTACGTGCAGCCCGGCGACATCGTCGTGGTGCCGTAGGCGGCAGGCTGGTGACGGTGATGTTGCCGACGGAAGGGCCCGAACCGGGCCGGGGGTGGGGGATCGCCCGCCGGCGGTGGCGGCTTGCCGTGGCGGTCTTCCTGGTGCCCCTATCCGCGACCATCGGGCTGGCGCTCTACCTGCCCGCCGTGTACCGCGCGTCGACGGTTGTGCTCGTCGACCGTCAGCAGGTGCCGGAGACGTTCGTCCGGTCGACCGTGACCAGCGGGCCGGAGACACGGCTTCAGACGATCAGCCAGGAGATCCTCAAGCGCGGCCGCCTGGAGGAGCTGATCGAGCGCTTCGATCTCTATCGGGGGCTCCGCGATTCCCGATCGATGGAGGCGGCGACGGAGCGCATGCGGCGAGACATCCAGCTCGAGCAGCGTACCGACCCGGTCGTTCGGGGCGGGGCGATCGTCGCGTTCACCGTGAGCTACATGGGGCCGGATCCGGAGACCGTCGCCGCGGTGACGAACACCCTGGCGTCCCTCTACCTGAGCGAGAACAGCCGCGTGCGCGAGCGGGAGGCGTCGGGGACGGCCGATTTCCTCCGGAAAGAGCTGGATGAGGTCAAAGGCCGTCTAGGGGACCAGGAAGCTCGGGTGAGCGCCTTCAAGCGGCGCCACATCGGCGAGAACCCGAAGAACATGGACGCGAACCTGGCGGTGCTCGAGCGGCTGACCGCTCAGCTCCGCCTGAACAGCGACAACCAGAACCGCGCCATGGAGCGCCGACATGCTCTGGCGCGCCAAACGGCGGGGAGCGAGGGCATACCGAGCGCGGCGGGCGTGACCGGCTCGGAGCCGGCCGATCCGCTCGGGGTGCAGCTGTCCAAGCTTCACCAGGAGCTGGAAGACCTCCGGACGCGGTTCAGCGACAGGTATCCGGACGTCATCCGCGTGAAGGCGGAGATCGCCGCCCGAGAGGCGCAGATGCAGAGTGCCGCCGGCCGCGCCGTGGAGGGGCCGGCGCCAGCCGCGCCGGAGAGCGTCTCGAACCCCTACGCGTTCAAGCTGCGGCAGGCCATGGCGGAAGCCGAGGCGGAGATCGCTGCCCTGCGGACCGAGGAGCGTCGGCTTCGGGAAGACTTCACGACCTATCAGCGCCGGGTGGAGAACACGCCGCTCAGGGAGCAGGAGTTCCAGGAGCTGTCCCGCGACTACGAGACGACCGGCGAGCAGTATCGAACGCTCTTGAAGCGGTACGAGGAGGCTCAGCTCGCCGAGACCCTCGAGCAACGCCAGAAGGGCGAGCAGTTCCGGATCCTCGAAATGGCACGTCCGCCGAGCGCCCCCTGGGCTCCGAACCGGATGCGATTGTTCCTGATGGGTAGTGCCATGTCCGCCGGTCTCGCGGTCGCGTCGGTGTGGCTGTCGGAGCGACTGGACAGGTCTGTCCACGCCGTGGCCGAGCTGCGAGGCCTGGCCGGCGTTCGCGTTCGGGTGGTCGCGCGGATTCCCCGGATCGTGAGCGAAGGAGACGCGGCGCGCAGACGCTGGCGCCTCGTGGCCTGGGCTTGCCTGACGGCGCTCGCGGTGATGGTCACCGCCGGGGCCACGTATGCCACCGCGAAAGGGCACGTCCCGCTCCTGAGCGGCGCCGCCATGTCGCTCTTCCTGGGGCGCTGAACGATGTACCTCGACTTCTACGGGCTCAAGGAGAAGCCGTTCAGCACGACCCCTGACCCGAGGTTTCTCCTCCAGACTCCCACGCATCGCGAAGCGCTGGCGCAGCTGGTCTACGGCGTCCGCGAAGGGACCGGGTTTGCCGTCTTGATCGGGGAGGTCGGCACCGGCAAGACGACGTTGCTCCGAGCGCTCCTCCAGCGGATCGATCCGGAGGTCGCGGTCGCATTCGTCGTGAACCCGACGCTGGCGTTTGACGGGTTGCTGGAATACATCCTCGAGGACCTCGGCATCGGCAAGGGCGGAGACACGACGGCCCAGCGCCTGATGTCGCTCCAGCGGTTCCTGGTCAAGCGCGCCGCTGCTGGTCATCCCACCCTCATCGTCATCGACGAGGCGCAGCATCTGGACCCCCCCACGCTGGAACAGATGCGGCTTCTTTCGAATTTCGAGAGCACGTCCCAGAAGCTCCTCCAGATCGTGCTCGCAGGCCAGCCCGAGCTGGGCACGAATCTCGCGCTTCCACAGCTTCGCCAGCTCAAGCAGCGGATCGGGCTCCGGTGCACGGTTCGGCCTCTGACAGCCAGCGAGACGGCGGACTACATCCGCACCAGGCTTCGGATCGCCGGGGCACCCAACACGCGCCTCTTCACCGACGGCGCGGTGGCCCGGTTGTGGCGGTACTCGCAGGGCGTTCCCCGCGTGATCAACATCGTGTGCGAGCACAGCTTGTTGATCGGCTATGTCGATCAGGGCCGTCGGATCGACGACCGGGTGGTCGCGGAGGCCATTCGCGCGCTCGAGGCCGAGGATGGGCGAGTGGACGGTCGGAAGTGGGTGGAGTGGATGCGCTCGGGGGCCCGGAGGACGTGGATGGTGAGCGCCGCCGTGGCGGCGGTAGTGGTGGGAACCCTCGGTGGAGCGCTCTGGTACGCCGGCGGATCGGCTGCCCTCGGAGTCACGATGTCGAGCTATGGCGCCCGGGTCACGGACGTGATCCAGGAGATCGGGGCAATGGTCCGGCCGTGAGCAAGTTCTTCCAGGCGCTGGAGCAGGCGGAGCAGGACCGGGCGCGGCGTCCCGACGTCGGCCGGCGTGTGGAAGCCGAGAGGTCAGGGTGGGAGGCGCCCGATTTCACGCTTTCCCCGACGAGATCGAGCGAGACCGCTGTCCGTCGCGAGGTCGCGTCTCGAGAGCAGAATGCGACAGGTGTCGACGTCGAGGGACTGGAAGAACACCTGGTGAGCCTGCTCAGTCCGTCGAGCTTCGAGGCCGAGCAGTACCGGACCCTGGCCCACGTCGTGGAGCGACTGCGCGTGACGAACGCCGTCGCGGTCCTGGGAATCTCGAGCCCGGGGGACGGGGAAGGCAAGACCGTCACCGCCGTCAACCTGGCCGGCGCGCTGGCGCAGGACCTCCGGAACCGGGTGCTTCTTCTGGAGGCAGACCTCCGAAGACCGACGCTCGCCAAATACCTCGGGCTCTCGGACTCGGAGCAGGGTCTCAGCCAAGCCCTCGTTCGTCCCGGCCTCGGGCTCATCGAGGCGACCACGAGCCTGCGGGGGGCCGGGTTCGATGTGCTCGTAGCCGGACACCCGTCCGCCAACCCCTACGAGACATTGAAGTCGGCGAGGGTCGAGGAGCTGTTCCAGGAGGCCCGCAAGCACTACGACTACGTCATCGTCGACACGCCGCCCCTGATGGGCATGCCCGAGGTCCGGGTGATCGAGAAGCTGATCGACGGCCTGTTCGTGGTCGTGCGCGCCCACCGCACGTCACGACCGCTTCTCGAGGAGGCGCTGAGGCAGATCGACGCGACGAAGGTTATCGGTGTGGTCTTCAACGAGGACGACCAGCTTCGGTCGGGCCACGGCCGGTACTACGCGCGTCGAAACGGGGGTCACGCATGAAGGTCGTGCTGTTCTGCGGAGGTTTGGGGCTGCGCCTCCGGGAGTACACGGATGACGTCCCCAAGCCGATGGTGCCGATCGGGCCCCGGCCGATCCTGTGGCACCTCATGAAGTACTACGCCTATTACGGCCACAAGGACTTCATCCTCTGCCTCGGATACCGGGGTGACGTCATCAAGCAGTACTTCCTGAAGTACGACGAGTGTGTGTCCAACGACTTCGTCCTGTCGGGAGGCAGCCGCGACGTCACGCTCTATGGGCGCGACATCGAAGACTGGCGGATCACCTTCGTCGACACGGGGCTCAACGTCAACGTGGGGCAGCGCCTCAAGGCGGTGGAGGCCCATCTCGAAGGCGAGAGCGCGTTCCTGGTCAACTACGCGGATGGCCTGACTGATCTTCCTCTGCCGGAGTACCTCGACCACTTCCGCGAGTCGGGAAAGGTGGGGACCCTTCTGTGCGTGCGCCCAACCCAGACCTTCCACGTCGTCAACGTGAACGGGGGCGGGGAGGTCGAGGACGTCGAGCACATCGGCCGGGCTGGCCTGTGGGTGAACGGGGGGTTCTTCGCCTTTCGACGAGAGATCTTCGACTACATGGAGAACGGGGAGGAGCTCGTCGAGGAGCCATTCCGTCGACTCATCGCCGCGCGCGAGCTTCTCGCCTTTCCCTACACCGGATTTTGGGCGTGCATGGACACGTTCAAGGACAAGATGCGGTTCGACGAGATGAACGCCGGGGGCAAGGCGCCGTGGGAGGTCTGGCGCCGCGCGGGCCGGCGAGGGCAAGACCACGTCGGAGCGCTACCAGGTGGTGACGCCCTCAGGATTGCCGGGGCGCCCGAGGCCGGCGTCCGGGTCGCGCGGCCATGAAGGAGTTGGGTGGCCGATGCTGAGGCTTCAGCTGGGGGAGTCCGAGCCGGGCCTGGACCAGGTCCTCTTCGTCGGTGCCCACAGCGACGATATCGAGATCGGCTGCGGGGGCACGGCGGTCTCGCTCCTGGCTCGCGCGCGGCCCAAGGCGGTCACGTGGGTCGTGCTGAGTGCCGACGGCAAGCGCGAGACGGAGGCGCGGGCGAGCGCAGAGAGCGTTCTGCGCGAGGTGCCAGACTGTGGCATCAGCGTGGAACGGTTCCGTGATGGGCACTTCCCGGCGCAGGTAGACGCGCTGAAGGAATACTTCGAGGCCTTGAAGGCGCAGGTGAATCCAAGCCTGATCTTCACCCATCACCGGGGCGACCTCCACCAGGACCACCGGCTGGTCGCCGACCTCGTCTGGCAAACCTTTCGCAACCACACGATCCTCGAATACGAGGTGCCGAAGTACGACGGGGATCTTGGAGCTCCGAACGTCTTCGTGCACCTGGACGAGCAGACGTGTGGGCTGAAGATCGACAACCTCCTCGACAAGTTCCCTTCCCAGCGCCATCGACGCTGGTTCTCACGCGAGCTGTTCATGGCGTTGATGCGCCTGCGGGGTATGGAGTCGAACGCTCCGGACGGTTATGCGGAGGCGTTTTACGCGAAGAAGCTGGTGCTGGGGTGACCCCGGCCTAGCTCGAGGACGAAGACATGCGAATCCTCCTCACGGGACACAAGGGCTACATTGGCGCGGTCATGGCGCCCATGCTACTGGCGGCCGGGCACGAAGTCGTGGGTCTCGATAGCGACCTCTTCGAACACTGCACGTTCGGCGACGGTCTGGTGCCGGTGCCCGAGATCCGGCGGGACATCCGGGACGTGGAGGCGGCCGATGTGAGCGGCTTTGACGCCGTCATCCACCTGGCGGGCCTGTCGAACGACCCCCTCGGCGACCTGAACCCGGATCTGACCTACGAGATCAACCACGCGGCGTCGGTGCGCCTCGCCCGTCTCGCAAGAGAGGTCGGTGTCTCGCGGTTCCTCTTCTCCTCCTCGTGCAGCAACTACGGCGCTGCCGGTGAGCGGATGGTCGACGAATCCGCCGAGCTCCAGCCGATCACGCCGTACGCGATCTCGAAGGTACGGGTCGAGAGGGACATGGCCCGGCTGGCGGACTCTTCCTTCAGTCCGGTCTTCCTGCGCAACGCCACCGCCTACGGTGTGTCCCCGCGGCTGCGGTTCGACCTCGTGCTGAACAACCTGGTCGCGTGGGCGTACACGACGGGGCGGGTGCACATCAAGAGCGATGGGACGCCGTGGCGTCCCATCGTGCACATCGAGGACATCGGGCGCGCTTTCCTGGCGGTCCTCGACGCTCCTCGCGAGCGCGTCCACAACCAGGCCTTCAACGTGGGACTCTCCTCCGAGAACTACCGGATCCGAGAGCTGGCCGAGATCGTCCGGGAGGCCGTCCCGGGCTCCGAGATCGAGTACGCGGCCGACGGCGGCCCGGATCCACGGTGCTACCGTGCCGACTTCGGCAAGATCACGCGCATCCTCCCCGGCTTCCGGCCCCAGTGGAACGCGCGCCGCGGGGCGGCCGAGCTGCTGGCCGCCTACCGGCGGGTCGGGCTGACCCTCCGGGACTACGAGGGCCCTCGCTACAAGCGCATCGACCACCTCCGGCAGCTCCTCGGCACGGGCCGGGTGGACGCGTCGCTGAGGTGGGCACCTGCCCCCGTCGGCGCGAGCGTGGCCTGAGCATGGCCGCAGCCTGTCGGTTCTGCGAAGCATCACTCGAGCACACCGTGGTCGACCTGGGGATGTCCCCGCTCTGCGAGAGCTACCTCACCGCCGAGCAGCTCAACCAGATGGAGCCGTTCTATCCGCTCCACGTACAGGTCTGCGCGCGGTGCCTGCTCGTGCAGGTGCAGGAATACGTTCGGCCAGACCGCATCTTCGACGAGTACGCCTACTTCTCCTCGTACTCGGACAGTTGGCTCCGCCATGCTCGGCTGTACGTGGACATGATCGTCGACCGTCTGGGTCTCGATGGACGCAGTCGCGTGGTCGAGCTTGGCAGCAACGACGGCTATCTTCTCCAGTACTTCGTGGCCAGGGGGGTGCCGGTGCTCGGCATCGAGCCGGCGGCCAATGTCGCGGCCGCCGCCGTGCGTCGAGGCGTGCCGACCCGGGTAGCGCTGTTCGGGCGGGAGGCTGCTCCGGCGATCGCGGCGGACCACGGGCAGGCCGATCTGATCATCGGGAACAACGTGCTGGCCCAGGTCAGCGATCTGAACGGGTTCGTGGCCGGGATGAAGCTCTTGCTCGGGCCGCGGGGCGTCATCACGATGGAGTTCCCCCACCTCGCGCGTCTGATGGAAGAGAACCAGTTCGACACGATCTACCACGAGCACTTCTCGTACTTCTCGTTCCTGACGGTGGAGCGCGTCTTCGAGGCCCACGGCCTCACTCTCTTCGATGTGGAGGAACTGCCGACGCACGGCGGGTCTCTCCGGATCTACGCGCGGCACTCAGAGGACGGCTCGCGACCCGTCGAATCGAGGGCGCGGGCCCTGCGGGCCCGCGAGGAGACGTCCGGGTTCACCCGGCTCGACCGGTATCTCTCGTTCACCGACCAGGTTAACGAGACGAAGCGCAGGCTGCTCGAGTTCCTGATCGGCGCCCGACGGCGAGGGAAGTCAATCGCTGGCTACGGGGCCCCGGGGAAGGGGAACACCCTCCTGAACTACTGCGGGATCCGCACCGACTTTCTCGACTACACGGTCGACCGGAACCCGTACAAGCACGGCAAGTATCTGCCCGGCACGCACATCCCGATCTTCGCCCCGGAGCGCCTGTTCGAGACCAAGCCGGACTACCTCCTGATCCTGCCGTGGAACCTGAAGGACGAGATCATGGAACAGATGGCGGACGTTCGAGCTTGGGGCGGGCAGTTCGTGGTGCCCATCCCGGACGTGAAGGTCTACCCGTGATCTTCAGCCCTACCGCGCTTCCCGGCGCCTTCGTCATCGAGCCGGAGCGACGGGAGGACGAGCGAGGGTTCTTCGCGAGGACCTGGTGTGCGCGGGAGTTCGAGGCGCACACCCTCGTGACGCGCCTCGCCCAGTGCAGCGTCTCGTACAACAAGCGGAAGGGAACCCTGCGGGGCATGCACTACCAGGCAGCGCCTCACCAGGAGACAAAGCTGATCCGCTGCACTGCCGGGGCGATCCATGACGTGATCATCGACCTCCGGCCGGCGTCGCCCACCTTCAAACGGCACTTCGGGGTGACGCTCAGCGCCGAGAACCGGCGGATGCTCTACGTGCCGGTGGGATTCGCGCACGGGTTCCAGACCCTCCTCGACGACACGGAAGTGTTCTATCAGATCTCCGAGTACTACTCGGCCGACCACTCGCGGGGTGTCCGGTGGAACGATCCCGCCTTCGGAATCGCCTGGCCGGACGACGACCGGACCATCAGCGGCCGGGACCGGGAGTATCCCGACTTCTCGGGGTGACGGCGGGCGCCACCCGGTGAACATCTCGGAGCTTCGGCGCGAGCTGGACGGTGACGCCATCGGCGCCCGTCTATACGAGTGCGTGGCGGATCTGTACCCCTTGTGCCGGAGCATCACCGGCGACGGGACGCGCGAGACGCTCAGACGTCTGGACAAGCATGCGCCGCTCGTCCTCCATGAGGTGCCGACGGGCACCCCCGTGTTCGACTGGACCGTTCCGAGGGAGTGGAACGTCCGAGACGCCTACGTCAAGAACGCGGTCGGCGATCGGGTGATCGACTTCCAGCGCTCTAATCTGCACCTCGTGAGCTACAGCGTTCCCGTCCGCGCACGCATGACGCTGGACCAGCTCCGGCCTCATCTCCACTCGCTTCCGGATCGCCCGGACTGGGTCCCATACCGGACCTCGTACTACGAGGAGACCTGGGGGTTCTGCCTGAGTCAGCGACAGCTCGACGCGCTGCCGGACGGCGAGTACGAGGTCTGCATCGACTCCTCCCTGGAGGCAGGCCACCTCACCTACGGTGAGTGCTATCTGCCAGGCGAGACGGAGGACGAGGTGCTGATCTCGTGCCACGTGTGCCACCCATCCCTGGCCAACGACAACCTCGCTGGGGCGACGGTGGCCGCGTTCATGGCTGAGCTCCTGGGCGGGCTTCGTCTGCGCCACTCCTACCGGTTCCTGTTCATCCCGGGCACGATCGGCTCGATCGCCTGGCTGGCCCGGAACGAGGATCGCGTCGGCCGGATCAAGCACGGCCTGGTGCTCGCATGCCTGGCGGACGCCGGGCGGCCGACCTACAAGCGGAGCCGACGGGGCGACGCCGAGATCGACCGGGTGGTGGCGCACGTGCTCCGGGCCCGCGGAGGTGACCACGAGCTCGTCGACTTCTCGCCGTACGGGTACGACGAGCGGCAGTACTGCTCGCCGGGGTTCGACTTGCCAGTGGGGCGCCTCACCCGCACGCCGCATGGACGATATCCTGAGTACCACACCTCCGCCGACGACCTCGACCTCGTACGGCCTGCCCAGCTCGCCGACTCGCTCCGCCTGTGCCTCGAGATCGTCGAGGTGCTGGAGGCCAACGCGGTCTATCGAAGCGAGAATCCGAAGTGCGAGCCCCAGCTGGGGAAGCGCGGACTTTACCGGAGCACGGGCGGCATGGCCGAGGCCGGCGTCGACGAGCTCGCGTTGCTCTGGGTGCTGAACATGTCGGACGGGCGCCATTCGCTGCTGGACATCGCCGAGCGCTCCGGAAACGCGTTCGCCGGGATCCGGCGGGCGGCCGACCTCCTGGTTGGGCATGAGCTCCTGACCGAGGTCCGTGCCGGCCCGATCATCGCGCCGAGCAGGCCGACGTCGTGACGACGCTCGAGGGCGCGACGGCCCTCGTGACGGGGGCGAGCCGGGGCATCGGGCACGCCGTCGCGCGGGCCCTCGCGCGCCGTGGGGCGCGCGTCTGCCTCGTCGCGCGGGATGCCGAGGCGCTCAGGAGCGTCGCGCGCGAGCTCCCCGGCCTCGCGCTACCGCTCCTGATCCTGCCCACGGACCTCGCGTCGGACACCGGCATCGACGCGCTGGTCAGGGAGGCTAGCTCCCAGCTCGACCGTCTCGACGTGCTCGTCCACGCGGCGGGCGTCGTTTCCCACGGCCCTCAGGAGACGATACCGGTCGGGGAGCTGGACCGCCAGTACCGCACGAACGTGCGCGCCCCGTTCCTGCTCACCCAGGGCCTTCTCCCCCTGCTCAAGCGCGCGTCGGGGGAGGTCGTGTTCATCAACTCCACGCTCGGGACGGAAAGCCGCGCGAACGTCGGCCCATACGCCGCCACCAAGCACGCGCTCCGGGCGCTGGCCGAGAGCCTGCGGGCGGAGGTGAACGCGGCCGGAGTCCGGGTCCTCAGCGTGTACCCGGGGCGCACGGCCACGCCGCGGCAGGCGGAGCTATTCCGGACGGAGGGTCGCGCGCTACGATCCGAAGCTCCTGCTCCAGCCCGAGGACATCGCCGATATCGTCCTGGCCGCGATCACCTTGCCGCGGACCGCGGAGGTCACCGACATCAGGATCCGGCCGATGCTCAAGTCGTACTGACCTCGTTCGTGCGCGTTCGGCCGGGGCTCGCGCCGCGTGCAGCTGAGGTATCTAACCGTGAGTGCTCGCTGGTCGCGATGCATCCGGGTCTTGGCTGTCGTCGCGCTCATAGGGAGCCTCGCCGTTGCGGTGCCGGCCATTCGCGATCCGGGTCTGCGTGCCCTTGGGTGGGCGCTGGTCGCGGATGAGCCGATCGGGCCGGCGGACGTCATCGTCGTGTCCGCTGATTCCAACGGCGCCGGGGTGCTCGAAGCGGTCGACCTCGTTCAGAGCGGGATCGCGAGCCGCGTGGCCGTCTTCGCCGACCCTCCTGATGCGGTCGACCGCGAGTTCATTCGGCGTGGCGTTCCATACGAGGATAGGATGGCACGGTCAAGCCGCCAGTTACGCGCCCTCGGCGTGACCGCCATCGAGGAGATTCCCAGGGCCGGAGGGACCGAGGCTGAGGGTCGGGTCTTGCCCGGCTGGTGCGATCAGCACGGATTCCGGTCGGTCGTGGTGGTCAGCTCTCGCGACCACTCACGCCGCCTGCGCCGCCTGCTGGATCGAGCTATGCACGGCCGCCCGACGCGCGTCATGGTGCGGTCGGCGCGCCACTCGAGCTTCGACCCGGATCGCTGGTGGAAGACCCGAGATGGCGTGCGGACCGAGATCATCGAGCTCCAGAAGCTACTCCTCGACGTCGTGCGGCATCCGCTCTCCTGAGGACGCCGTCAGCAGGCCCCTCGTCCGGAGAGTACCGCGGCCGGCGTCGCGAGCAGGATCTTGATGTCGGTCCAGAGAGAGCGTGTCCGGGCGTAACGAAGGTCCAGGCGCACCATCTCGTCAAACGTCGTGCGGCTCCGCCCCGTCACCTGCCAGAGCCCGGTGATGCCTGGCTGGGCCTCCAGCAGCCGCCGGCGATGCCAGGGCTCGTACTGCTCGAGCTCGTAGGGTAGGGGCGGGCGGGGCCCGACCAGCGACATCTCGCCTCGCAACACGTTCCACAGCTGGGGGAGCTCGTCGAGGCTCGTTTTCCGGAGAATCCGTCCGATCGGCGTGACGCGGGGATCGTTGGCGATCTTGAAGAATCCGTTCTGGGCCGGCTCGTGGGCGTGGCCACGGGCCTTGATGAAGGAGCTGACGTAGTCCTGATGGATCTTGTGGTCGGCGTTCGACTGCATCGTCCTGAACTTGAGCATCTGGAAGGGCTTCATGTCCTGGCCGATCCGCACCTGCCGGTAGAGCACCGTCCCGCGAGAGGTCAGCTTCACGAGGATGCCGAGGAGGAGGAGAGCAGGGGACAGCAGCGCGAGGAGGGTCGAACTGGCCGTGACATCTAGCGCGCGCTTGACCGGGTCCCGCCGCCCCGCTCGGGATCGACGAGGCTCCAGCGCGACGTGGAGCGGCTCGAACCCGTTCACCGCTCGTGGGGATGCGGGGTAGACGTGGGCCCGAATCGAGAGGCCTCCGGCGGCCTCTGGGGCGAAGCGCTCGGCGAGCTCACGACGGCACCGAGCCTCGATCTGCTCGCAGGCCTCCCGGAGATCGGGCTCGCCGAGGTCGGGGACGACGACCCCGATGAGAGCCTGTGCCTTCACCCAGCCCACGACGTGGGTGTCCTGCGTGGCCGCGACCAGCGCGTCGATGACCGCATTCCAACCCAACGAAGAGCCGATCCGGTGCCCATTGACAGACAGGCGGTGCCACCAGCAGGACGCCGAACGGCCGACAGGAGCGGTCCGAGCGCTTTCGCTCTCGACTGAGGATACCCCTGAAGACCTCCTCGCTCATGATTGCCAATCGGCCGGAGCGATCTTCGCGCGGATCCGGCAACTGCAGTGCTCATTGACGGCGACCCGGGCGCGCCCTCAGCGGGTTGCCGCGACTACCGGAGCAACGCGGAGCATGCTCGGGATGATGTCCGGGTCGCGCGAGGACCCGTAGACGATCTCGCTGCGGCGCTTCAGCGATTCGGTGGCTGCCTCGAGGATCCTCACGACGCGCAGGCCGGCCCGCCCGTCGTTGAATGGCCTCTGCCCTGACATCACACAGTCGAGGAAGTAGCGGGCCTCGAGCTGCAGGGCCTCTGCGTCCTCGACCCGGGGTGCCCACATGTCTCCGCTCCGGTAGCTCACGAGCAGCTGGTAGACGCCTTGCTCGGAGCCGACCTCGACTCCCTTGTCGTAGATCTTGATCTTCTCGGTCGGCTCGAGATCGTTCCAGACGACCATCTTTCGCTGGCCCCCGATCAACGTGGTGCGCACCTTCACCGGCGAGAGCCAGTTGACGTTGATGTGGGCGATGATCTTGTTGGGGAAGTACAGCGTGATGTAGGCCATGTCCTCCATGTCGTCCAGATGCGCTCCACCCGTCGCGACCACGAGCTCCGGCTCGAGGCCGATCAGATAGTCCATGATGGACAGATCATGGGGCGCGAGATCCCAGATGACGTTGACGTCGTGCTGGAAGAGCCCGAGGTTCACGCGGGTCGAATCGTAGTAGTAGAGCGGCCCCAGGACGCCCCCGTCGATCAGCTCCTTCAGCTTGCGCACGGCGCCGGTGAAGAGGAAGGTGTGATCGACCATGATCTGGAGGTTCTTGCGGTCGGCGAGCTCGATGAGGTCCTCCGCCTCGGCCGACGTCACGGTCAAGGGCTTCTCGACGAAGACGTGCTTGCCGTTCTCCAGCGCCTTCCGGGCCAGCGCGTAGTGCGTCGATACCGGCGTGACGATCGCGATCGCATCGATCTCCCGGGAGCGGACGAGCTCATCGGGATTCGTCGTGACCTGGACGGATGGATGGCGACCCTGCACCTTGGCGGCCGCCTTGGGGCTCTTGTCGCAGATGGTGACGACCTCGCAGTCGGGCTGGAGCGCGAAGTTGCGCACGACGTTCGGACCCCAGTACCCGTAGCCGATGACACCGAGCTTGATCATGAGACGTCTCCGTGGGTCAACCTTGACCGCGTGTGTGGTGATACGCGCTGGCCGCTTGCAGCGCGCCATGCAGATGCAGGCGTAAACGGATGCGGTTGGCGACCCGCGAGGGCAGGTTCTGGGACAAGACGTGATTCGCCCGTGCGGCGACGTTGTTGGGGGCAACGACGTCCGGTCCATCGGGGAGCTCGGTCAGCACGGCTCCGACGACGGCTTCCGCCCGGTACCACCCCATGTAGTCCGTCTCGCGGAGACACTGTGCCAGGCCCGCGAAGATCTTGCGGGCGACCAGCGGGTGAAGGAGGACACTCGACCCTCGTACGTCGGGCTTCAAATCCACGAGGAGCAGTGCGAACGGCCGGCCCGACCTCTCGGAGCGCGTGCGCTCGACCGCCAATAGGTGCCGGAACACGTCTTCGGGGTAAACCTGTTCCAGTTGACTCTCCCGCCTGATGCCGGGCACCCATCCCTTCGCTACCCTGTCGAGCCGCAACGAACTAGCCCCGGGGATCGGCGAGCGCTCAGATCCTGACGACACGGGCACCCGCCGCACTCGTGGGAATGACCTGCCGCGTGTCGACGATCAGAGGAGCCTCCCGCACGATGGTCTCGTAGTCGAAGTCCGGGTGATCCGCGAGGATCACCACGCAGTCGGCCTGTCGGAGCCTCTCCGGCGTGCACTCGACGGCCTTGAACTCGATGTCCCCGACCTGGAAGGTCGGCACGTAGGGATCGGCGTACGCGATGAACGCGCGGCGACGACGCAACGCCGCGATGACGTCGTGCGCGGGCGATTCTCGGGTGTCGCCAACGCCGCGCTTGTACGCCACGCCCAGGATGAGAACCCGCGCGCCCTTGAGGGCGCGCCCGGCGTCGTTGAGCGCCTCCGTCACCAGTTCGACGACGTAGGCGGGCATGCTCCGGTTGATCTCGTCGGCGAGCGCGATGAACCGCGGCTCGTAGCCGTCGGCGCGCATCCGCCACGAGAGGTACAAGGGATCCACCGGGATGCAGTGCCCGCCGGTGCCGGGGCCCGGGTAGAAGGGCATGAACCCGAAGGGCTTGGTCGCGGCGGCATCGATCACGTCACGGCTGTTGACCCCGAGACGCCGGCACATGACGGCGAACTCGTTCGCGAGCGCGATGTTGACGTTTCTGAACACGTTCTCGTAGAGCTTGGCGAGTTCGGCGACCTTGGCGCTCGCCACCTCGACGACACTCACGATGATCTGCCGATAGAGGAGAGCCGCCAGACGCGCGCACTCGGCAGTGATCCCACCGACCACTTTCGTGATGTCGCGGACGCGGAAGGTGGGGTTGCCCGGATCGATGCGCTCCGGGGAGAAGGCGAGGAAGAGATCGACACCCGGCCGGGCGCCGCGCTTCAGGAACATCGGAAGAAGCAACTCCTCGGTGGTGCCCGGATACGTTGTGCTCTCGAGGACCACGAGCTGACCCGGCCGGAAGCGGCTCGCGACTTCGTCGGCGGCGGCCACCACGAACGAGATGTCGGGCTCTCTGGACTTCCGGAGAGGCGTCGGCACGCAGATGAGAACGACGTCCGCGCGCTCCAAGGTCGAGAAGTCCGAGGTGGCAACATACCGACCTTCCCGAAGGGCTGCGGCCAGATCGGCACTGGACACGTCGGGACTGTGCGCCTGACCGAGGGTGAGGGCCGCCACCCGATCGGGGTCCGTATCCAGTCCCGTCACCCGGAATCCGCGGCGAGCGAACTCGAGGGCCAGGGGGAGGCCGACATACCCTTGGCCGATGACGGCGATGGAAGCCGTGTGGTTCTGGATTCGCTCCGCGAGCAGGGCGCCACTCTTGGTTCCGAAGCCATCGGAACCCCGTGACAGGAGATCCAGCTCGTTCGACTCGACGGCACGGGTTTTCATATGGGCAGAGGGAATAGCAATCTTCGCGCCTGACCTCGTAGCGGGGTGTAAGTGACGGCGGAATTTGGCAAATCCATTGGAGCGCCCAAAGCGAACGCGACTGCACCACGTCGAGCAATGTGGATAGGCCCCTACCGACATGGTGCAAGAGCGTGGCTATCACGTCGGCGGACATGGTCGCCTCGCCCGCGCCGCTGGGGCCCGAGGCGACTTGGCCTCGGCCAGAGCAAGGGAGGACTCTCCATGACGCCATAGATGTGGCTTCTCATGGTGTGCAACGGATTACATAGAGACGAATCGCCAACATCAACAATTCCAATGTGTTAGGCGGCCAAGCCGACGATGGCTCGGCTCTTGCGTACTATCCGCAGATTGGCTGCAAGTGACCCTCGAGTTGCGAGGGGCGCCTCTCCCGATCCAGAGGAGATGGCGCGAGCCTGATGTCAGTGAAGCGGATCGGTTGGCCGAGAGCGTGCCGAACCGAAGGGGGCGAAGCCTTGCCAGAAACATGCGCGACTCTTGATCCTCAGGTTGTCAGAGGGGAGAAGTGGCATGTGCTCTGGACGCGCAGCCACTGCGAGCAAGCCGTATGCGACCAATTGACCTCGAGGGGTTTCGAAATGTTCCTGCCGAAGATCGGAGCCTGGTCGAGGCGCGGCGGTCACCGGATCTGGCGCAGGTGCCGATGTTTCCGGGGTACGTGTTCGTTCGTCACGTGATGGACAAGGCGAGCTACGCTCGAGATCTGCAAGTCGAATGGATTCGTCTCGGTCCTGGGGAGCGGTGGGACCGTCTCGAGGCCGTGCCCGACACCGAGAT
>CAVXVV010000009.1:0-29859 GCA_963765195.1 uncultured Candidatus Rokubacteria bacterium | reverse complement strand
ACGAACGTCCCGATCTTGGTCTCGTTGCCGATCACGCAGCCGTAGAGGTTGACGAAGCTCGCGAGCTTCACGTTCTCGCCGAGCTTGACGTCGGGCGCGATGCAGCAGTACTGGCTCATCTTCTCGGTTCTCCCTCGATCAATGCGTGCCGGAAAGCGCTAGGCGGCGGCGACCAGCGTACAGTCCACCTCGGTGGCGATGCTGCGGCGCAGCATGTCGATCGAGATGACCAGCAGTCCCTTCTTGGGGTTCCCGCGGAGAAAGATGCCCTCGACGCCAGCCATCGGTCCCTGGACGATTCGAACGCGCTGGCCCTCGCGGAGATAGACGTGGGGATACACCGGCCCGGCCGATTCCAGGGTCCACCGGACGGCCCCAATCTCGGTGTCGGGCACGGCCTCGAGACGGTCCCACCGCTCCCCCAGGACCGAGACCAACCCATTCGACTTGCAGATCTCGAGGTAGCTCGCCTTGTCGATCGCGTGATGAACAAACACGTACCCCGGGAACATCGGCACTTGCGCGAGATACCGGCGACCACCGCGCCTCGACCAGGCTCCGATCCTCGGCAGGAACATTTCGAAGCCCTTGGAGGTCAGCTGGTCGCACACCGCCTGCTCGCAGTGGCTGCGCGTCCACAGCACATGCCACTTCTCCCCTCTGACAGCCTGGGGCTCAAGAGTCGCGCATGTTTCTGGCAAGGCTTCGCCCCCTTCGGTTCGGCACGCTCTGGGCCAACCGATCCGCTTCACTAACATCAGGCTCGCGCCATCTCCTCTGGATTGAGGAGAGGCGCCCCTCGCAACTCGAGGGTCACTTGCAGCCAATCTGCGGATAGTACGCAAGAGCCGAGCCATCGTCGGCTTGACCCACTAACACATTGGAATTGTTGATGTTGGCGATTCGTCTCTATGAAATCCGTTGCACACCATGAGAACCCACATCTATGGCGTCATGGAGAGGTCCTCCCTTGCTTTGGCCGAGGCCAAGTCGCCTCGGGCGCCAGCGGAGCGGGTGAGGGCGATCCATGTCCGCCGACGTGATAGCCACAGTCTTGCACCATGTCGGTAGGGGCCTATCCACATTGCTCGACGTGGTGCAGTCGCGTTCGCCTTGGGCGCTCCAATGGATTTGCCACATTCCGCCGTCACTTACACCCCGCGACGAGCTCAGGCGCGCAGATTGCTATTCCCTCTGCCCATATGAAAACCCGTGCCGTCGAGTCGAACGAGCTGGATGTCCTGTCACGGAGTTCCGATGGCTTCGGAACCAAGACTGGCGCCCTGCTTGCGAAGCGAATCCAGAACCACACGGCTTCCATCGCCGTCATCGGCCAAGGGTATGTCGGCCTCCCCCTGGCCCTCGCGTTCGCTCGCCGTGGATTCCGGGTGACGGGACTGGATATGGACCCCGATCGGGTGGCGGCCCTCACCCTCGGTCAGGCGCACAGTCCCGACGTGTCCAGTGCCGATCTGGCCGCAGCCCTCCGGGAAGGTCGATATGTTGCCACCTCGGACTTCTCGCCGTTGGAGCGCGCGGACGTCGTTCTCATCTGCGTGCCGACGCCTCTCCGGAAGTCCAGAGAGCCCGACATCTCGTTCGTGGTGGCGGCCGCCGGCGAAGTCGTGAGCCGCTTCCGGCCGGGTCAGCTCGTGGTGCTCGAGAGCACACCGTATCCTGGCACCACCGAGGACTTGCTTCTTCCAATGTTCCTGAAGCGCGGCGCCCGGCCGGGTGTCGATCTCTTCCTCGCCTTCTCCCCGGAGCGCATCGATCCCGGCAACCCCACCTTCCGCGTTCGAGACATCACGAAAGTGGTCGGTGGGATCATGACCGAGTGCGCGCGACTGGCGGCTCTCCTCTATCGGCAGATCATCGTGAGTGTCGTCGAGGTGGCAAGCGCCAAGGTCGCCGAACTCGCGAAGCCCTACAAGAACGTGTTCAGAAACGTCGACATCGCGCTCGCGAACGAGTTCGCCGTCATGTGCCGGCGTCTCGGGGTCAACAGCCGTGACGTGATCGATGCCGCCGCGACCAAGCCCTTCGGGTTCATGCCCCTCTACCCCGGCCCCGACACCGGCGGGCACTGCATCCCGGTGGATCCCTTGTACCTCTCGTGGCGGATGCGCGCCGACGGCTACGAGCCGCGGTTCATCGCGCTCGCCGACGAGATCAACCGGAGCATGCCCGCCTACGTCGTCGAACTGGTGACGGAGGCGCTCAACGACGCCGGGCGCGCCCTCAAGGGCGCGCGGGTTCTCATCCTGGGCGTGGCGTACAAGCGCGGCGTTGGCGATACGCGAGAATCCCCGGCGCACGACGTCACGCAGCGTTGCGTCGTCGTCGCGCGTTCATCGCGCACGCCGATCCCCACGTGGCGACCTTCCAGGCCGGGGACATCGAGTTCAAGGCCGTCGAGTGCACGCCGGAGAGGCTCCGGAAAACCGACTGCGTCGTCATCCTCGCGGATCACCCGGACTTCGACTACGAGACCATCGCGCGGGAGGCTCCTCTGATCGTCGACACGCGGCAAGTCATTCCCATGAGTGCGGCGAGTGCCCGTGTCGTCAGGATCTGAGCCTCGCCGATTCCCAAGGCTAGTTCGTTGCGGCTCGACAGGGTAGCGAAGGGATGGGTGCCCGGCATCAGGCGGGAGAGTCAACTGGAACAGTTTTACACCGAAGACGTGTTCCGGTACCTATTGACGGTCGAGCGCACACGCTCCGAGAGGTCGGGCCGGCCGTTTGCACTACTCCTCGTGGATTTGAAGCCCGACGTACGAGGGTCGAGTGTCCTCCTTCACCCGCTGGTCGCCCGCAAGATCTTCGCGGGCCTGGCACAGTGTCTCCGCGAGACCGACTACATGGGGTGGTACCGGGCGGAAGCCGTCGCCGGAGCCGTGCTGACGGAGCTCCCCGATGGACCGGACATCGTTGCCCCCAACAACGTCGCCGCACGGGCGAATCACGTCTTGTCCCAGAACCTGCCCTCGCGGGTCGGCAACCGCATCCGTTTACGCCTGCACCTGCATGGCGCGCTGCAAGCGGCCAGCGCGTATCACCACACACGCGGTCAAGGTTGACCCACGGAGACGTCACATGATCAAGCTCGGTGTCATCGGCTATGGGTACTGGGGTCCGAACGTCGTGCGCAACTTCGCGCTCCAGCCCGACTGCGAGGTCGTCACCATCTGCGACAAGAGCCCCAAGGCGGCCGCCAAGGTGCAGGGTCGCCATCCATCCGTCCAGGTCACGACGAATCCGGATGAGCTCGTCCGCTCCCCGGAGATCGATGCGATCGCGATCGTCACGCCAGTATCCACGCACTACGGGCTAGCCCGAAAGGCGCTGGAGAACGGCAAGCATGTCTTCGTCGAGAAGCCCTTGACCGTCACGTCGGCCGAGGCGGAGGATCTCATCGAGCTCGCCGACCGCAAGAACCTCCAGATCATGGTCGATCACACCTTCCTCTTCACCGGCGCCGTGCGCAAGCTGAAGGAGCTGATCGACGGGGGTGTCCTGGGTCCGCTCTACTACTACGATTCGACCCGCGTGAACCTCGGGCTCTTCCAGCACGACGTCAACGTCATCTGGGATCTCGCGCCCCATGATCTGTCCATCATGGACTATCTGATCGGCCTCGAGCCCGAGCTCGTGGTCGCGACGGGTGGAGCACACCTGGACGACATGGAGGACATGGCCTACATCACGCTGTACTTCCCCAACAAGATCATCGCCCACATCAACGTCAACTGGCTCTCGCCGGTGAAGGTGCGCACCACGTTGATCGGGGGACAGCGAAAAATGGTCGTCTGGAACGATCTCGATCCGACCGAGAAGATCAAGATCTACGACAAGGGAGTCGAGGTCGGCTCCGAGCAAGGCGTCTATCAGCTGCTCGTGAGCTACCGGAGCGGAGACATGTGGGCACCCCGGGTCGAGGACGCAGAGGCCCTGCAGCTCGAGGCCCGCTACTTCCTCGACTGTGTGATGTCAGGGCAGAGGCCATTCAACGACGGGCGGGCCGGCCTGCGCGTCGTGAGGATCCTCGAGGCAGCCACCGAATCGCTCAAGCGCCGCAGCGAGATCGTCTATGGGTCCTCGCGCGAGCCGGACAGCATCCCGAGCAAGTTCCGCCTTGCTCCGGTAGTCGCGGCAACCCGATAAGGGCACGCCCGGGTCGCCGTCAATGAGCACTCAGTTGCCGGATCCGCGCGAAGACCGCTCCGGCCGATTGGCAATCATGAGCGAGGAGGTCTTCAGGGGTATCCTCAGTCGAGAGCGAAAGCGCTCGCAACGTTCCTGTCGGCCGTTCGGCGTCCTGCTGGTCGCACCGCCTTCCAGCAATGGGCACCGGAACGGCTCTTCGTTGGGTTGGAATGCGGTCATCGACGCGCTGGTCGCGGCCACGCAGGACACCCACATCGTGGGCTGGGTGAAGGCACAGGCTCTCATCGGGGTCGTCGTCCCCGACCTTGGCGAGCCCGATTTCCGGGAGGCCTGCGAGCAGATCGAGGCTCGGTGCCGTCGTGAACTCGCCGAGCGCTTCGCCCCAGAGGCCGCCGGAGGCCTCTCGATTCGGACCCACGTCTACCCCGCGTCCCCACGAGCGGTGAACGGATTCGAGCCGCTCCACGTCGCGCTGGAGCCTCGTCGATCCCGGGCGGGGCGGCGGGACCCGGTCAAGCGCGCGCTAGATCTCACGGCCAGTTCGACCCTCCTCGCGCTGTTGTCCCCTGCTCTCCTCCTCCTCGGCGTCCTCGTGAAGCTGACCTCTCGCGGAACGGTGCTCTACCGGCAGGTGCGGATCGGCCAGGACATGAAGCCCTTCCAGATGCTCAAGTTCAGGACGATGCAGTCGAACGCCGACCACAAGATCCATCAGGACTACGTCAGATCCTTCATCAAGGCCCGTGGCCACGCGCACGAGCCGGCCCAGAACGGATTCTTCAAGATCGCCAATGATCCCCGCGTCACGCCGATCGGACGGATTCTCCGAAAAACGAGCCTCGACGAGCTGCCCCAGCTGTGGAACGTGTTGCGAGGCGAGATGTCGCTGGTCGGGCCCCGCCCGCCCCTACCCTACGAGCTCGAGCAATACGAGCCCTGGCATCGCCGGCGGCTGCTGGAGGCCCAGCCAGGCATCACCGGGCTCTGGCAGGTGACTGGGCGAAGCCGCACGACGTTTGACGAGATGGTGCGCCTGGACCTTCGTTACGCCCGGACGCGCTCTCTCTGGACCGACATCAAGATCCTGCTCGCGACGCCGGCCGCGGTATTCTCCGGACGAGGGGCCTGCTGACGGCGTCCTCAGGAGAACGGATGCCGCACGACGTCGAGGGTAGCTTCTGGAGCTCGATGATCTCGGTCCGCACGCCATCGCGGGTCTTCCACCAGCGATCCGGGTCGAAGCGCGAGTGGCGCGCCGACTCCACCATGACGCGCATCGGGCGGCCGTGCATAGCACGATCCAGCAGGCGGCGCAGGCGTCGTGAATGGTCCCGAGAGCTGACCACCACGACCGACCGGAATCCGTGCTGATCGCACCAACCGGGCAAGGCCCGACCCTCAGCCTCGGTCCCTCCGGCCATGGGAATCTTTTCGATGGCTGTCACGCCGAGAGAGCGCAACTGGCGGGTTGATCGCGCCGCCCTATCCTCGTACGGAACCCCACGACGAACGAACTCTCGGTCGATTGAATCAGGAGGATCGGCGAACACGGCCACGCGGCTCGCGATCCCACTCTGAACGAGGTCGACCGCGTCGAGCACCCCGGCGCCGTCGGAATCAGCGGACCCGACGATGACGTCTGCCGGCCCGATCGGCTCATCCGCGACCAGCGCCCCACCCAAGGGCACGCAGACCCGGATCGCGAATGGCCGGCACCGCGGGGGCCCGCGCGACGGCGTGCCCGATACCCCGGCTCGCTCCCGTCACGAGGGCTGTCGCGCCCTCGAGCGTCGTCACGACGTCGGCCTGCTCGGCGCGATGATCGGGCCGGCAGGGACCTGGTCAGGAGCTCATGTCCAATCAGGAGGTCGGCCGCGTTTCCCGGAGCGCTCGGCGATGTCCAGCAGCGAATGGCGCCCGTCCGACATGTTCAGCACCCAGAGCAACGCGAGCTCGTCGACGCCGGCCTCGGCCCATGCCGCCCGTGCTCCGGTAAAGTCCGCGCTTCCCCAGCTGGGGCTCGCACTTCGGATTCTCGCTTCGATAGACCGCGTTGGCCTCCAGCACCTCGACGATCTCGAGGCACGGGCGGAGCGAGTCGGCGAGCTGGGCAGGGCGTACGAGGTCGAGGTCGTCGGCGGAGGTGTGGTATTCAGGATAGCGTCCATGCGGCGTGCGGGTGAGGCGCTCCACTGGCAAGTCGAACCCCCGCGAGCAGTACTGCCGCTCGTCGTACCCGTACGGCGAGAAGTCGACGAGCTCGTGGTCACCTCCGCGGGCCCGGAGCACATGCGCCACCACCCGGTCGATCTCGGCGTCGCCCCGTCGGCTCCGCTTGTAGGTCGGCCGCCGGGCGTCCGCCAGGCATGCGAGCACCAGGCCGTGCTTGATCCGGCCGACGCGATCCTCGTCCGGGCCAGCCAGGCGATCGAGCCGATCGTGCCCGGGATGAACAGGAACCGGTAGGAGTGGCGCAGACGAAGCCCGCCCAGGAGCTCAGCCATGAACGCGGCCACCGTCGCCCCAGCGAGGTTGTCGTTGACCGGGGATGGGTGGCACACGTGGCACGAGATCAGCACCTCGTCCTCCGTCTCGCCTGGCAAATAGCACTCACCGTAGGTGAGGTGGCCTGCCTCCAGGGAGGAGTCGGACCTCGTACTCGCCGTCCGGCAGCGCGTCGAGCTGTCGCTGACTCAGGCACAATCCCCAGGTCTCCTCGTAGTACGAGGTCCGGTATGGGACCCAGTCCGGGCGATCCGGAAGCGAGTGGAGATGAGGCCGGAGCTGGTCCAGCGTCATGCGTGCGCGGACGGGAACGCTGTAGCTCACGAGGTGCAGATTAGAGCTCTGGAAGTCGATCACCCGATCGCCGACCGCGTTCTTGACGTAGGCGTCTCTGACGTTCCACTCCCTCGGAACGGTCCAGTCGAACACGGAGGTGCCCGTCGGCACCTCATGGAGGGCGAGCGGCGCATGCTTGTCGAGACGTCTGAGCGTCTCGCGCGTCCCGTCGCCGGTGATGCTCCGGCACAAGGGGTACAGATCCGCCACGCACTCGTATAGACGGGCGCCGATGGCGTCACCGTCCAGCTCGCGCCGAAGAACACTTCCGTGTCGTCGAGGAGGGTCTGGAACCCGTGCGCGAATCCCACCGGCACGTAGAGCATCCGCCGGTTCTCGGCGCTGAGCGTCACCCCGAAGTGCCGGTTGAAGGTGGGCGACGCCGGCCGGAGGTCGATGATCACGTCATGGATCGCCCCGGCAGTGCGCGGATCAGCTTTGTCTCCTGGTGAGGCGCTGCCTGGTAGTGCATACCCCGCAGGGTGCCCTTTCGCTTGTTGTACGAGACGCTGCACTGGGCGAGGCGCGTCACGAGGGTGTGCGCCTCGAACTCCCGCGCACACCAGGTCCTCGCGAAGAACCCTCGCTCGTCCTCCTGTCGCTCTGGCTCGATGACGAAGGCGCCGGGAAGCGCGGTAGGGCTGAAGATCACGAGTAGACCTTCACGTCCGGGATGGGCACCACGAACTGCCCGCCCCAAGCTCGAACGTCCGCCATCTGTTCCATGATCTCGTCCTTCAGGTTCCACGGCAGGATCAGGAGGTAGTCCGGCTTGGTCTCGAACAGGCGCTCCGGGGCGAAGATCGGGATGTGCGTGCCGGGCAGATACTTGCCGTGCTTGTACGGGTTCCGGTCGACCGTGTAGTCGAGAAAGTCGGTGCGGGTCCCGCAGTAGTTCAGGAGGGTGTTCCCCTTCCCCGGGGCCCCGTAGCCAGCGATTGACTTCCCTCGCCGTCGGGCGGCGATCAGGAACTCGAGCAGCCTGCGCTTCGTCTCGTTAACCTGGTCGGTGAACGAGAGATACCGGTCGAGCCGGGTGAACCCGGACGTCTCTGCGCGGGCCCGCAGGGCCCGCGCAGAACAGCACGACCTTCATGCGTGACCCCCGTTTCGACGCGCGTAGTACCGGCCGTGGCCCGACCGAAGCTGGTCGTCCTCGTTGAAGACCACACCGATAACCTTCGTCAGGTCGATCTGCCTCAGCGCCTCTTCGAGAAGCGGTCGTGACGTGCGGTGGGCGCGCACGACCACGAACAGGCCGTCGGTGAGCTTCTCGATCACCCGGACCTCGGGCATGCCGACCAGGGGCGGCGTGTCGACGATGACGTAGTCGTAGTGCTTGCGGGCCTCCTGGAACAGCTCCTCGACCCTCGCCGACTTCAATGTCTCGTAGGGGTTGGCGGACGGGTGTCCGGCTACGAGCACATCGAACCCGGCCCCCCGCAGGCTCGTGGCCGCCTCGATGAGCCCGAGGCCGGGACGAACGAGGGCCTGACTGAGACCCTGCTCCGAGTCCGAGAGCCCAAGGTATTTGGCGAGCGTCGGTCTTCGGAGGTCTGCCTCCAGAAGAAGCACCCGGTTCCGGAGGTCCTGCGCCAGCGCGCCGGCCAGGTTGACGGCGGTGACGGTCTTGCCTTCCCCGTCTCCCGGGCTCGAGATCCCCAGGACCGCGACGGCGTTCGTCATGCGCAGTCGCTCCACGACGTGGGACAGGGTCCGGTACTGCTCGGCCTCGAAGCTCGACGGACTGAGCAGGCTCACCAGGTGTTCTTCCAGCCCCTCGTCGTCGACACCTGTCGCCTTCTGCTCTCGAGCCGCGACCTCTCGACGGACAGCGGTCTTGCCCGATCTCGTCGGGGAAAGCGTGAAATCGGGTGCCTCCCACCCTGACCTCTCGGCTTCCACACGCCGGCCGACGTCGGGACGCAGCGCCCGGTCCTGCTCCGCCTTCTCCAGCGCCTGGAAGAACTTGCTCACGGCCGGACCATTGCCCCGATCTCCTGGATCACTTCCGTGACCCGGGCGCCATAGCTCGACATCGTGACTCCGAGGGCAGCCGATCCGCCGGCGTACCAGAGCGCTCCACCGAGGGTTCCCACCACTACCGCCGCCACGGCGGCGCTCACCATCCACGTCCTCCGGGCCCCCGAGCGCATCCACTCCACCCACTTCCGACCGTCCACTCGCCCATCCTCGGCCTCGAGCGCGCGAATGGCCTCCGCGACCACCCGGTCGTCGATCCGACGGCCCTGATCGACATAGCCGATCAACAAGCTGTGCTCGCACACGATGTTGATCACGCGGGGAACGCCCTGCGAGTACCGCCACAACCGCGCCACCGCGCCGTCGGTGAAGAGGCGCGTGTTGGGTGCCCCGGCGATCCGAAGCCTGGTGCGGATGTAGTCCGCCGTCTCGCTGGCTGTCAGAGGCCGAACCGTGCACCGGAGCCCGATCCGCTGCTTGAGCTGGCGAAGCTGTGGAAGCGTGAGATTCGTGCCCAGCTCGGGCTGGCCTGCGAGCACGATCTGGAGGAGCTTCTGGGACGTGCTCTCGAAATTCGAAAGAAGCCGCATCTGTTCCAGGGTGGGGGGTCCAGATGCTGCGCCTCGTCGATGACGATGAGGGTGGGATGCCCAGCCGCGGCGCGCTTGACCAGGAACAGCTGGAGCGACATCAGGCGCTGGGCCGTCGTGTCACCGCCCTTGCCGATGCCGAGGTCCTCGAGGATGTATTCGAGCAACCCGTCAAACCCCAGCGTCGGGTTCACGACGAATGCGACCGCGACCTCCGGATCGATCCGCTGGAGGAGCGCTCGGAGCAACGTCGTCTTGCCGGTGCCGACCTCCCCGATCAAGACGGCAAACCCGGTCCCTTCGCGGACGCCGTAGACCAGCTGCGCCAGCGCTTCGCGGTGCGTGGGAGTCTGGAGGAGAAACCTCGGGTCAGGGGTCGTGCTGAACGGCTTCTCTTTGAGCCCGTAGAAGTCGAGGTACATCGTTCAGCGCCCCAGGAAGAGCGACATGGCGGCGCCGCTCAGGAGCGGGACGTGCCCTTTCGCGGTGGCATACGTGGCCCCGGCGGTGACCGTCACCGCGAGCGCCGTCAGGCAAGCCCAGGCAACGAGGCGCCAGCGTCTGCGCGCCGCGTCTCCTTCGCTCACGATCCGGGGAATCCGCGCGACCACCCGGACGCCGGCCAGGCCCCGCAGATCCGCCACGGCGTGGACAGACTTGTCCAGTCGCTCCGACAGCCACACCGACGCGAGCGCGAGACCGGCGGACATGGCACTACCCATCAGGAAAAATCGCATCCGGTTCGGAGCCCAGGGGGCGCTCGGCGGACGTGCCATTTCGAGGATCCGGAACTGCTCGCCCTTCTGGCGTTGCTCGAGGGTCTCGGCGAGCTGAGCCTCCTCGTACCGCTTCAAGAGCATTCGATACTGCTCGCCGGTCGTCTCGTAGTCGCGGGACAGCTCCTGGAACTCCTGCTCCCTGAGCGGCGTGTTCTCCACCCGGCGCTGATAGGTCGTGAAGTCTTCCCGGAGCCGACGCTCCTCGGTCCGCAGGGCAGCGATCTCCGCCTCGGCTTCCACCATGGCCTGCCGCAGCTTGACCGCGTAGGGGTTCGAGACGCTCTCCGGCGCGGCTGGCGCCGGCCCCTCCACGGCGCGGCCGGCGGCACTCTGCATCTGCGCCTCTCGGGCGGCGATCTCCGCCTTCACGCGGATGACGTCCGGATACCTGTCGCTGAACCGCGTCCGGAGGTCTTCCAGCTCCTGGTGAAGCTTGGACAGCTGCACCCCGAGCGGATCGGCCGGCTCCGAGCCGGTCACGCCCGCCGCGCCCGGTATGCCCTCGCTCCCCGCCGTTTGGCGCGCCAGAGCATGTCGGCGCTCCATGGCGCGGTTCTGATTGTCGCTGTTCAGGCGGAGCTGAGCGGTCAGCCGCTCGAGCACCGCCAGGTTCGCGTCCATGTTCTTCGGGTTCTCGCCGATGTGGCGCCGCTTGAAGGCGCTCACCCGAGCTTCCTGGTCCTCCAGACGGCCTTTGACGTCATCCAGCTCTCTCCGGAGGAAATCGGCCGTCCCCGACGCCTCCCGCTCGCGCACGCGGCTGTTCTCGCTCAGGTAGAGGGACGCTAGGGTGTTCGTCACCGCGGCGACGGTCTCCGGATCCGGCCCCGTGTAGCTCACGGTGAACGCGGCGATCGCCCCGCCCCGAACGACCGGGTCGGTACGCTGCTCGAGCTGGATGTCTCGCCGCATGCGCTCCGTCGCCGCCTCCATCGATCGGGAATCGCGGAGCCCCCGATAGAGATCGAAGCGCGCGATCAACTCCTCCAGTCGGCCACGCTTGAGGATCTCCTGGCTGATCGTCTGAAGCCGCGTCTCCGGCCCGCTGGTCACGGTCGACCGGACGAACGCCTCCGGCACCTGCTGACGGTCGACGAGCACGACCGTCGACGCGCGGTACACGGCGGGCAGGTAGAGCGCCAGCCCGATGGTCGCGGATAGGGGCACCAGGAAGACCGCCACGGCAAGCCGCCACCGCCGGCGGGCGATCTCCCACCCCCGGCCCGGTTTGGGCCCTTCCGTCGGCAACATCACCGTCACCAGCCTACCGCCTACGGCACCACGACGATGTCGCCGTCCTGCACGTAGAAGTTTTCCTGCTCGCACCCCTCGGAGATCGCCTTGTTGAAGTTGAACGGGATGCGCTTCATCTTCCCGCCGTCCGGCCGGACCGAGACCGTGCGGCTCAGGGTCTCTTTCTTCCCCACGAACACCTGCAGGACGCCTTCCGGGCCGATCCGGTAGTCGTCCGGCGTGACCGTCCCGTTCGTGCCCGACTTCGTCTCCTGCGCCGCCGCCCCGGTCCAGGCCATGAGAGCAATCGCAACCACCCTGATCGCGCAAAGACCTCTCATCAAGACACCTCCTGCCGAGCTACGACCCGGCCGGGAGCGCGCTCCGAAGCCAGGCCGACATCCTTGATCTTGTAGAGCAATGCACGGTAGCTGATGCCGAGCAGCTTCGCCGCGCGCACGCGGTTCCACCGTGTCTCCTTGAGCACGCGCGCGATCGCCTCGCGCTCGGCGGCCCGGGCCGCCGTCCGCGCGATCTCTTTCAGAGAGACCCGATAAGGAGGCGAAGCGTGATCGGCCACCGGAACCGGCCCAGTCGACGGCGTCTCGGCCGGCACCTTCCGGGAACCGATCGGCACGCGCTCGAGAAGCGGGTCGTTCGCCCGGGCGATCTCCTTCAGAGAGACCCGCTCCGCAGGCGGCGTCTCGGCCGGCACCTTCCGGGAACCGATCGGCACGCGCTCGAGAAGCGGGTCGTTCGCCCGGGGGATCTCCTTCAGGGAGAGCCGATGTGGAGGCGCCGCGTGATCCGCCACCGGGAGCGGCCCAATTGACGGCACCTCGGCCGGCACCTTCCGAGAGCCGATGGGCACGCGTTCGAGAAGCGGGTCGTTGAGCACGACCATCCGCTTCACGATGTTCTCCAGTTCGCGGACGTTGCCCGGGTACTGGTGGCGCATCAGTCGCTCCATGGCACCCGGCGACACCGCAAACCCATCCCGCCCGAAAAGCCGCGCATCACGCCTGACGAAATAATCGGCCAGCAACGGGATCTCCGCCGCCCGCTCCCGCAGCGGCGGCACGATGACCTGGACGACGTTGAGACGGTAGTAGAGATCCTCCCGGAACCGACCCTCGGCGACGTCGATCTCGAGGTCCCGGTTCGTCGCCGCCACGATCCGTACGTCGACCTTGAGGCTAGAACGCCCCCCAACTCGGCAGAAGGCGCCATCCTGCAGCACGTGCAGGAGCTTGGCCTGGAGCGACAGGTGCAGGTCCCCGATCTCGTCCAGGAACACGACCCCGCGGTCCGCAGCCTCGAACTTCCCCACGCGCTGCTGGTGGGCGCCGGTGAAGGCTCCTCGCTCATGGCCGAACAGCTCGCTCTCCAGCAGCTCGGCCGGGACGGCGGCGCAGTTGACCTTGACGAAGGGACGGTCCCGGCGCGGCGAAAGATGGTGGATCGCCCGGGCCACGAGATCCTTGCCCGTGCCCGTCTCTCCTCCGATCAGCACCGTGATGTCGACGCCAGCGGCCTGTTGAACCACCGACCACAAGTCGCGCATCTTGGCGCTACGCCAGAGGGCTACCTCCTGCTGGAGGCAAACTCCGGTCTCGTCGTACCCCGCCCTGTCCCCGGCCAGCGGGCGAGGTCGGCCCAGGACGACCTTGACGATCGCGGCCTGGACGTTCGCGAGGCCCCACGGTGCAAGCACGACCTGCTCGGCACCCAGGAACTCGGTCTTGGAGCTCCAGGCCAGGTCATCGTGCTGGGCGAGCGCGACGACCGGGCCGGGCTCCTCGTGTCGCTGGCGGCTCCGTCGAAGGCCCTCCAGTCCGTCGTCATCCCCAGCCCCGACATCGACGACCGTCAGGGAGAACGGCCCGCGGGACGCGGTGAGCATCTCCCCGTGCTCGAGCGATTCCGCGACAACCGGGGAGAGACCGTGAGCCTCCACGATCCGGCAGAGGCCGGCTTGCAAGACAGGCGTGGGACAGATGAGGAGCGCCTTTCCGCGAGCGACGTCGGCCATCGAATGTGCCATAAGTTTTCTCAGAGAGGGCAATCCCCATGCCACGCAGGCAAACGTGCCGTAAAGTGAGGACAATTAAGGACATCCGGGGACGCACGTCGCTCCGAAGCGCCTCGCGAAAACGGTCGATCATCGGTCAAACATCGGTCAAATTGTGAAGAGAATTCCCTATTGAAGGGATCTACCCACAAAGCTGCGCTCCACGATGCACAGTCGGCAGCAGGCGGGTGTCACACCACGGAAGGGGCTGACTTTTTCCGCAGTGAAGTGGTACTATCCCGCCTACGTTGGCCAGCCCGCCAGCACTGTGACAAGGGAGATACCTCATTTCAGTCCCTCGGATTGCACCGCCTCTTCCGCCCCAGGCGGCCGAGTTTGCCGCCCTGTTCTCGATCAGCCAGAAGATGCGCGATGTCTGGGAGATGATCGTCCAGGTCGGACCCACGACTGCCACTGCCCTGATTCGCGGAGAGAGCGGAGTCGGCAAGGATCTGGTCGCACGGGCCATCCACTCGATGTCGCCGCGAGCGGACGGCCCCTACGTGCAGGTGAACTGTGCCGCGCTTCCGGCCGCGCTCCTGGAGTCGGAGCTGTTCGGTCACGAGCGTGGCGCGTTCACGGGCGCGTTCCGGCAGAAGCCCGGCCAGTTCGAGTACGCGCACCATGGAACGATCTGCCTCGACGAGATCGGCGAGTTGCCCCGAGAGCTGCAGGCAAAGCTCTTGCACGTGATGCAGGACCTGCGGTTCACGCGGCTGGGCGGACGGGAGTCGATCCAGACCGACGCTCGCATCGTCGCGACGACCAACCGCGATCTGGAAACGGCCATAAGCCAGGGCGAGTTCCGGGAGGACCTCTACTACCGGCTCAACGTCGTCGAGATCGTGGTGCCTCCCCTGCGCGAGCGGCGCGAGGCGATTCCATGCCTGGTGGACCTGTTCCTGAGACGCTTCAATCGTGAGTACCAGCGCGAAGTACGGCTTTCCGCCGAGACGCTGCGGCTGCTATCCGAGCACAGCTGGCCCGGTAACATCCGGGAGCTCGAGAACGCCGTTCGCCGCCTCGTCGTGGTCGGCAATGAGGGACATCTCTCGGATACGCTCAGGCGGAACGCTAGCGCACCCAAACGCGTGGCGCTTGCAACGGCCCCCCCGAACGATCCGGGCGGGGGCCTGGAGGAGCTCGGGCTCAAGGTCATGGCGCGACGGGCGGCGCGCGATGCCGAACGCGCCGCTCTCCTGGAGGTGCTGGAGCGGGTCCGCTGGAACCGGATGGAGGCGTCGCGGGTGCTGAAGGTCAGCTACAAGACACTCCTGAACAAGCTGGCTGAGTGCGGCATCCCACCCGCGCGCTCGAAGAGCGAACCCTAGACACCCTGGGCGGTACGAGGTACTCTAGCCACTCGGACATCTTCTCCGCACGCGCAGGCGCCGCTTGATCCCGCCCCAGCCACCTCCCCCGTCAAGGCCGCTGAGTCCAGCTCGCCAGGCCCGATCCGGGACCACAAAGTGGATTCGGCGCGCGGGCCATGATACAAGACGGCGCGGAACAGGCGCTGGCGTGACACACCCTGTGTTGCTCCCCTCGCGTTGCTCGTCGTGACCTTTTTCGGGCCAGTCGCCCCGCTGCCCGTTGAAGCTCAGCAACCGACCGCGCCCCAGCCGGCGATCGCCGGCCCGCGGCCATGGACCTTGACGCCCTCGCTAGAAGTGGCGGAGCGATTCGACGACAACATCTTCCTCACGGCACGCGATCGGGTATCTGATTTCATCACGGAGCTGACGCCGGGGCTGGCGGTCGAGTACCAGAGCCCCCGCTTCAACGTCTTGGCTTCCTATTCCGTCTCGGCGCAGTACTACGCCGAGACGACTGACCTCAACAACTTCGGCGACAATCAGCAGGGCCTCTTGACCCTCAGCTATCGTGCGAGCCCCACTCTGTCGCTGGCTGTCAACAGCTACTACGTGCGACCAACGACACGACGTCGCTCATCGGTCGGCCGGCCGCCCGAGACCGTGGTCGTCCTCCCCACCTCCGAGTCCGAGCGCACGCTGAGCCAGCAGTACACGCTGAGCGCGTCTGCCCGCTACCAGTTCGATGCCCGCACGAGCGGCACCGCCACGTATGCCTTCGGCCTGACCGATCAGGAAGACACTCCCACGAGCTACTCGAACTCGGGCGGGCTCGGGGTGTTCTACGAGCTGACATCGCTCGATTCGATATCACTCAACGCCGCCTCGTGCTACACGGTGTCCTCGGGCGAATCCGACCAGGAGTCGTTCTCGCTCCTACTACTGAGTCTCGCATAATAGAGTGACATTACCCTGTCGTTCACATACCATGGAGCCATGGCGACCCATGGTGTGCCTCGACGGGACTTCCAGGCCCTGGAGCTTCGGCGGCAGCGCGCGGCTCGCCTCTTCGCCGGAGGCGAGAAGACGCAGGGCGCGATCGCGCGGCTGCTCGATGTCAGTCGCCAGAGCGTCATGCGCTGGTATCACGCGTGGCGCGCCCGCGGGCGGGCCGGCCTGAAGGCGGTCGGTCGGGCCGGGCGCAAGCCGCGGCTGGCGCCGCGCCAGTTGGCCGCGATCGAGACCGCCTTGCGCCGCGGGCCCGTCGCTGCCGGCTTCACGACTACCCTCTGGACGCTGCCGCGCGTCGCCGTGGTCATCGAGCGGGTGACGGGGATCCGCTTTCACCCCGGTCACGTGTGGCGGATCCTCGGTCGGCTCGACTGGACGCTCCAGCGGCCCGCCAAGCAGGCGAAGGAACGGAATGACGCGGCGATTCGGCACTGGGTCGACGTCCGCTGGCCCGCGGTAAAAAAAACGCTCGCCGCCGGCGCGCCTGGCTCGTCTTCCAGGACGAAAGCGGGGTCTCACAACGCCCCCCAGTCCGGCGCACGTGGGCGCCGCGCGGCGACACCCCCGTCCTGATCCACGCGTTCAACTGGAAGAAGCTCTCCGTCGCGGCCGCCCTGGCTTTCCGCTGGGACGGCCGGCGCAGTCAGCTCGTCTTCCAGACATGCCCCGGGAGCTATGACACCCCGCGGCTCATCGCCTTCCTGAACGCCCTCAAGCGCCACGCCCCCCGGCGACGCCTGGTGTTGATCTGGGATGGTCTGCCGGCACACAAGAGTCGCGAGATGAGCGCGTACCTCGCCGGCCAGCGCCGCTGGCTGACGGTGGAGCGATTGCCGGGTTATGCACCGGACCTTAATCCCGTTGAGGTCCTCTGGGGGAACATCAAAGGGCAGGAACTCGCCAACCTGTGCCCCGACGATCTCGGTGACGTGGCCGCCGCCCTCAGGGCCGGCATGGCTCGCGTCCGCCGGCGCCCCACCCTGGCGCGCGCCTTCCTCACGCACGTCGGCCTCTCTTTTTGATCGTTGCGTCACTGTATTATGCGAGACTCAGTAGGTTGGATGCGCCGATGGTCGCCGAGCCTGACCACGAATGTGGCTCTCGGCCCAGGTCACCGACGGCGACCTCGGAGCGACGGGCACCGCCTCCGTCGACTATCGCCTGACACGGGAGCTCTCGGCGAGGCTGGCGTACTCCTACGGAACCGGGCTGGTCGTGGGGGAGGTCGGTGCTCAACAGACGTCCTCCCTCTCGGGTGCGCTCGCCTACCGGCCGTATCCCGACCTCCAGTTCGCGCTCTCGGGCAGCTGGACCAAGGGCTTCCCGATCGGAGGCTCGTTCGACGAGGGGACAGACGCGGTCGTGGCGGGGATCAGCGCCAGGTAGCAGCTGACGAGATGGCTGTCGGCATCCCTGGCCTACCAGTTCAGCCAGTCGGAGTTCGAGACGGGTGAGTCGGTCCCTGACAATCAGGTCACCCTGGGAGTCACCCTTACCTATCCGTTTTTATCCTAATTTCCGCCTCCTGCAGGACGACCTCGCGCCCACCACAGGTCGTGGGGACGCCACTCTCGGCTTCGAATATGTAAGTCCGGCAGCATAGTTGGGCAATTCTCTTCCTACTGACCTGGCTGTCTCGAAGTCGCCCGAGGTGTATTCGCTCGACAACCTTAGCGAAGTGGTGCTTGGCACAGCCATTGCCCATATCTACAGATCACTGGTCTCCGACGACGACTGAATATCCGAAGTCCGGAGTCCAGGGGAAGGAGACCGACCCGTGGGCATCCGATCCATTCTCGCAGCAGTCGCGCTCGGCGCGACGATGGCCGCAGTCGCCCCAGTGAGGGGCGACGCCGCCCCAGTGGAGCTCGGGCTTGTCACCGGCGGGGAGCGCGGCACCTACTACCAGTTCGGCCTCGACATCCAGAAGCTCCTCAAGCAAGCTGCCCCGACCATGGCGCTCAATGTCCAGCCGTCGAAGGGATCCGTCGACAACATCTACGCCGTGTATCAGCGACCGGGCACGCAGATGGGGATCGTCCAGTCCGACGTCCTCGCGTTCGTGTTCCGCATCCAGAACGACCCCGTCCTCCGGCGCATCGCGCGGAAGGTGAAGCTCGTCTTTCCCTTGTACAACGAGGAGATCCACATCCTGGGTCGCAAGGGGATCACTGACTTCGATGACCTCGCTGACCGGCGCGTGGCGATCGGTCGCGAGGGAAGCGGAACCTATCTCACCGCCCGCATCCTGCTCAAGATGGCGGATATCACCCCTCGCGAGGTCGTGCTGATCGACACGGACGAGGCCCTCGCGGAGCTGAAGGCGGGCCGGATCGACGCCATGTTCTATGTGGCCGGCTACCCCGTGAAGCTCTTCACCGAGAAGGTTTCGGAGTCGGACGGGCTTGCCTTCGTGCCCGTCCTCAACAAGACTGTGCTGGAATTTTACGAGCAGAGTGAGATCCCGGCGAAGACCTACAGCTGGCAGCCCACCGCGGTGCAGACCGCCGCGATCAAGGCAGTGCTCGTCTCCTTCGACTTTCGGCGCGCCGACTGTGACTACGTCGGGCGGTTCGCCCAGACCCTGAGTCGGAACATGGACTGGCTCATCACCAACGGCCATCCGAAGTGGAAGTCAGTCGATCTGGAATACCCATTGCGGGGCTGGGAGCAGTACGACTGCGTCCGCAAGTACCTCGGCAAACCGGTGCGCCCCCCGGCCGAGCGCGCGGTCAGCGGGAACCCCGTGATGGACGCCATCAAGGAGGCACTCACCAACTAGGCGTCCGCTTGGACGCCGAAAGGACGACTGCGATGGATGACGCGCTCCGCGCATCCGTCCCCACTAACGGCGCTGCCGAGCCCGGGAGGCCGGTGCAGACGCGAGAGGCACGGCCGCATCTGCCGCTGGCCGTGGGCGTCGGCACCGTGCTGGATGACCGCTACCGCCTGACGGGGACTCTCGAGACCGATCAGGTCAAGGTCCTGTACCGGGCCGAGGAAATCGAGACCGGGCGGACGGTTGCGGTAGGAGTCTTCCAGGAGATCGGCCGACACGACCGGGGCCGTATCGAGAGCTTCCGCCGGCCCGGCGCGCGCGGTACGCCGCGGCTGGAGATCCCGAGTGCGTTCGCGGCGGTCTACGAATGTGGCCTCACGGATGACGGCCGACTCTTCCTGGTTGCCGAGCTTCTCGAAGGCCCCACGGTCGACGAGTTGCTGAAGCGGGCGGCGCCACTCGAGCCCGCTCGGGCGCTCGTCCTGGCGATACGGGTCGGCGAGGCTCTGGAGGAGGTCTTGAATCTCGGCGTGCTGGACCTCCGGGTCGCCCCGCAGGACATCATCATCGTCCCGAACGAGGGCGATCAGGTGCGGCTTCGCGGATCGGACCGGCTGATCCTCCGGAGGCTGGGTCTCGAGGTGCCGCTCGCGGCCGCAGAGGCCCCCGGGCAGGATCCCCGCTACGCTTCGCCCGAAGAGCTTGCAGGGCTCTCCCCTACCGAGCGTAGCGTCGTCTACCGATTCGGCCTCCTCCTCTACGAGCTGCTGGCAGGCGCCCCGCCGTTCCCCGGGACGACGCGCGGCGAGGAGGGTGACCGTCAGCGCCGGCCGCTCAAGTCCCGGCTTCGCGCTCGGCACCAGGGACTTCCGGCGTCAGTGGACCGGCTCCTGTCGCGCATGCTGGAGTCGGATCCTCGAGCAAGACCGGGCGACCTGGCGTGGATCCTGAATGAGCTCTGGGACGCCGCGGGTCGCTTTCGACGCAATACGCCCGCCCAGCCAGTCCACGCCGACTCGGCCGGGACGGCAGATCCGCGTGTTCGCCCCGGGCCTGTTCCAACACGACGCTGGGCGCTCGCCGGCCTCCCGATCCTCGTCATGGGTGGCGCGCTCCTGGCTTGGCCCTACCTGGTCGGAGGCCCGACCGCGCGAATCGTTGCGCCTGTCCCGGCCCGTCAGGCGGTCGACGCGTTCCCGGGCCCCGCCGGATCGGCCTCGCCCCTTGAAGCGCTGCCGTCGAACTCGGGCTCGGAACGGGGTGAGGTGTCTCGTTCGACGCCCCCTACCGGGGCGCTCCACCCCACGCCGTCGGTGGCCGCGAGTGGACCGCCAGCGCGGGCCGCGGGCGAAACCCCTAGCCGGCCGATCGCGGCGGCGCCCGAACCGCCCGTATCCGCGCAATCGGGAGTAGCGCAGCGGGGCGAGGTGTCTCGTTCGACGCCCCCTACCGCGGCGCTCCGCCCCACACCGTCGGCGGCCGCCAGTGCGCCGCCAGCACAAGCCGCGAGCGAAACCCCCAGCCGGCCGATCGCGGCGGCGCCCGAACCACCCGTATCCGCGCAATCGGGAGTAGCACAGCGGGGCGAGGTGTCTCGTTCGACGCCCCCTACTGCAGCGTTCCGCCCCACACCATCGGCGGCCGCCAGTGGGCCGCCAGCACAAGCCGCGGGCGAAACCCCCAGCCGGCCGATCGCGGCGGCGTCCGAACCACCCGTATCCGCGCAATCGGGAGTAGCGCAGGTGTCTGGCACCGCGTCGAACTCCGGGCCAGCTTCGCCGGCGCCGGAAACCACACTCATACTCCCACCCGCGCGGCCACGCCAGCTAGCGCCCGAGAACCCCCGAGCCGCGGATCCCAGCGCCATCATCGACTGGCTCCTCCGGGAGAATCCCCGGATCAGCGAGTAGCCAAGCCGCTACCCAGCGACGAGCCGCAGCAAGTAGTGGGGCCCCGGCTCGGCCGCCCATCCCGGGGTTTCTCTAGACCACGCTACCGGGAAAATGGCACGCAGCTTCACGGGTGCAGTCCGGATCACCGCGCCCGGCCCTCGCCCACTAGCGCGAGGTACAGCCGCCACAGCCGGACGCGGCGCCCGCCGCGGCCGGAGCTACTCCACCGTGACCGACTTCACCAGGTTCCGGAGCTGGTCGACGTCGTGGCCGCGGAGCGTCGCCAGGTGGTAGACAAGGAGCTGGAGCGGGATCGCGCTGAGGAGCGGCGTCAGGAGTCGGCGGCGGCGGGCACGGGAAGGACGTGGGTATATCGGACCCGATTTCTTTGGACAGCGCCGTTCCAAATGGTGGGATGGCGATGAACCAAGGAGGTTGGGATGGCAAAAAGCCGACACGAGGAACGCCCGGGTGGGGAAGAGGCCCCAGGGTCGAGTGGGCCGGAGGACCTGCCGGAGCGATGGAGCGCCCAGCGGAAGATGGAGCTGGTGTTGCGTCTGCTCCGGGGCGAGCCGCTGGACGCCGTCTCGCGCGAGAGTCAGGTGCCTGCGCATGAGCTCGAGGGGTGGAAGCGGGTCTTCTTGGACGCCGGCGGCCGGGGGCTTGATCGGGGGGTCCGCGGGGGGATCGCCGAGTGACGTGGCTGGGACCCGACCGCGGTGCGCGTGCTCTACGTCGTCGTGGCCATCAGTACCCGCGCGGTGCGCGAACGCCGCCGGGCTGCTCACCATGGAACCGTAGACACAACACAAGGGGGATGGTCATGACTCAGCCCGGTGAGCTTGGGCCATTGGCTGACCGGGTTCAGCGCCTTGAACAGGAAAACGTCCGGATGAGACGGTGGGTGCAGGACGGAGGGCTGCGGGGACGACGGCGCAGACGACCTACGGGCTGGCGCCGAGTGTCACTCCCGAAGGTCCCGTCGTCGCCGTCACTGACTCGACGACGGCGGCCGGGGAGACGGAAAAGATCCGTATGTGACCGGGGCCCGCCAGGCCCGGGTGACGTCGCCACTACCGCCCCTCCCAGGTCGTCGCGCTTGCCGCCCGCGATGAAGAGGCCCGCGGCAAAGCCGGGCTCTTCAGCCTCGAAGGACGTGAGCTCCGCCAGACCGTTGCCGGAGATCTTCAGAACACGCACCCAGGACTCGCGCCCCGCACCGGGGGCCGTGACGATCTCGGCCAGCCCGTCCCCGTCGATGTCGGCGGTGGTCACGCGAACCCCCCCGGTGAAGGACGGCTCATAGGTCAGGTCCCTCGCGAGGAGGGTGACCTGAGTCCCCCTGATGCGATACACCTTGATTTCCGGCGTCGAGCCCCGATCGTTTCCGATGACAATCTCGCTCGCGCCGTCGCCGTCCAAGTCTCCGCATGCCACGAAAAGACCTTTGGCGTATGAGTTCGGGCCGGCATTGAAGGTCACGAGTCGCGTCGCTCGCCTGGCACCGAGTTCCCAGATCGTTACCTTTGGCCGGTAACCTGGGCCAGGGACCGTCACGATCTCGTCGACCCCGTCCCCATCCACGTCGCATACGGCGATGCGCACCCCACCCCTGAAGCTCTTCCCGTAGGGAAGGAAGCTCGCGCCGGCGGCGGAGCCGTCGCGCCGGAAGGCGCGGACCTCAGCCGACCTGCCGGGCCCGCTCCCGGTGACGATCAAGGGGTCGTCCTGCGGGCCGAGACGGCCGAGAGCGACGAAAACGCCACCGGTGAACGACGATCCGTAGGCGAGAAAGTTCGTCGTCGTCGGATCGCCCGTAGCCGTCAGGCCGACGATGCGTGGAGGAGATCCCGGCTCCGTGCCAGTGATGAGTTCCGGGACTGCCGTCGATGGGGACGAGTCGAATGCGGCGCCCACCACTGTGTTCGCCGACACGCTCACCCTACAGGCACCAGTACCCCCGCAGGCTCCGCTCCAGCCCGTGAAGACGGACCCACTGGCGGGCGTGGCGGTGAGGAGCACGGTGGTCCCGCTGGTGACCGACTCGGAGCAGTCGGTGCCGCAGTTCACGCCGGCGCCGGTGACTATCCGGAACCCGCCCCGCTCCGCGCGACGGTCAGCCTGTACGCAGTCGGCAACTCGCTCGGCGCGGTGCCACAGGCCTCGTTGGTGGAGCTGGACGAGCCCGCGCTATTGAAGGCCACGACACGATAGCAGTAGCCCTGTCCGGCCGTCACCGTGGTGTCCACGTATGTCGTGACGTCCACACCCAGGGTTGCGATCGGCGTGTAGGTCGTCGACGTGATAGGACTCCGTTCGACGCGGAATCCCGACTCGTTTGTGGAGTTGTCGGTCCACGTGAGCGTGAGCTCGGAGGCGAGGGCTGGACCGGTAAGCAGAATTGCGGCCGCGATAGTGAGGCTTCGGCCAATCCGTATCCAGGGGTGCGGGGACGGTTTCACCGAGCTTGCAAGAACACTGCCGCTCGGGCCGGATCGACGCGGTGGCACACCGCAAGTGACGCTCGAAGCATGTCGTTTGACGCCCGGCGCTGTTTCACGATGAAGAAGTGGATGGAGTACCAAGCCTACTGAGGATGCCAGATGTGCGCGTTGTCGTGTGTCAAAAATGCGCATCACAGCGAGAAGAACGCGGTGGCCGCGAGGCGATCGTAGGGCCAGACGCCGAACTCGTCGATGATGAGGAGCTTCGGGACCACGTAGACGCGCATGCGGCGATCCAGTCGGTGCTCCGCCTGCGCTCGGCGGAGATCCGACGATGAGGGCGCGATGCTGACGACCGAGCGGCTCGGTGGGCCGGTCCGTCGCCACGCGGTTAGCCGGCCCACTGGCCCGGCAGGATCACCCTGCCCGGGGCGGGCCAGAACAACTCCGGATGATGGGCGAGGTTTGTCCAGGGAGTCTGGGTCACGTTGGCGGCGCCAGAAATCGAGGTCCGCTGCCGGTACCCCGCACGCTCGGCCAAGACCCCTGGGCGTTGACCGGTCCTCACCGCGCCCGGCCGCCAAGGACTCGGGCGAGCGCCTCGTGCAGGTCCCGCCTCCGAAATGGCTTGGCGAGAAGGAGGGCGACTCCGCGGCGCGCCGCATCGGTGGCGTCGATCGAATCGCCCCATCCGGTGATTAGGCCGACGGGCATGCTCGGATGACGCTGCCGCACGGCGCGCGCGACCCCCCATCCTCCGAGCCCGGGCATGCCGAGGTCGGTGAGGACGAGGTCGAAGGACTCCCGTTCCAGGGCTCGCAGTGCCGCCATGCCGTCCGGGCACTCCACCGGAACGTGTCCCTCCAGCTCCAGCATGTCGGCGAGCGCACGGCGCACTTCGAGCTCGTCGTCCACCACGAGGATTCGGGCGCCCCGGGCCGCCCACGGACCGGACGGATCCGCCGCCGTGGCCGGGGAGACCTCGTCGGCGATCGGCAGCCAGATCCGGAACGCGGACCCGACCCCCGGTGTGCTCTCCACCGTGATCTCGCCGCCGAGCCGGGTGACGATGCCGTAGACGATGCTGAGTCCGAGCCCGCTGCCCTTCTCCGTCTTCGTCGAGAAGAAGGGCTCGAAGGCGCGCGCGCGGAGGTCAGGAGTCATTCCCACGCCCGTGTCCAGGACGTCGCACCGAACCCGCGCCCCGTCCACGACGGTGCGGAGAGTGAGACGCCCGCCCTGCGGCATCGCATCGAGCGCATTGAAGACGAGATTGGTGAGCGCTTCCCGGAGGTCGGCCGCGTCGCCCAGCGCGGGTGGGACGGCGCCGCCCTCGACGGACACGTCGTAGCGGAGGCCCCTGGCCTCCGCCTGATCGTGCCAGCGGGCCCGGGTCATTTCGACCACGTCGCGCGCCAGGGTGTAGAGGTCCACCGGCTCGCGGCGCGCATCGGAGCTCTGGCGCGTGAACTCCTTGATGCGCCGAACGGTGCGCGCCCCATCCTGGGCCGCCTTCACTATGATATCGAGAGGCCGCCGAACCTCCGGCACCGAGGTCTTCTCCAGCAAGATCTCGGCCCGACCCAGGATGATGGCGAGGATGTTGTTGAAGTCGTGCGCCACCCCGGCGGCCATCTCGCCCACCGCCCGTAGGCGTTCCACCTGGACGGACCGCCGGCGGCTCTCGTCGAGCTGCTCGTAGAGCTGCGCGTTCTGGATGAACGTGCCAACCTGCTCGCCGATGGCCTGGGCCAGTGTGAGCTCCGCGCGGTCGAACGAGTGGCGGCGCGTCCACCAGACGAGGTAGAAGACCGCGGAGGCCCGGCCGCCGACGATCGAGGGGATGGCGATGGCCGATCGGTGGGGGAACTGGTCGCTCCAGGGTCGGAGGCGGGAGTCCTCCGGGACGTTGTCGGTCCAGAGCAGATCGCCTTTCTCGAGGACCGGGGCGAAGCGGGCGTCCGCGAGCCCCACCCGCATGGCCGCCAGGCCCTCGAGCATGTTCTTGGGGACGCGATATCCGGCGGTCGGCCGTAGCTCGGCGCGCTCTCGGTCCACCAGATACGCGGCCACCGTCTCGGCGCCGGTGAGGCGGGCGAGCTCGCGGCAGATGCGGCGGAGCGCCTCGTTGACCTCAGTCACGCCACCGAGAGTCTGGGCGATGCCGAGCAGGCCCATGGTCTCACGCAGCCGGTCCTCGGCCCGCCGTTTGGCCGCTTCGAGCTGGGCGGCCGTCTCGACCCGTCCGGCCAGGCCGACGAGGCGATCGCGGGCGTAGGAGCACGCCAGCGTCGCCAGCCCGAGCAGGAGGACCGTCGAGATCATCGCACCCACGCTGACTCCGGCCAGGTGCTGCAGGAGGACTTCGAAGGCGGCGCCGGTCGCCGCGGCCAGCAGGATGTACCGGGTCTCGAGCGACAGGGTTGCCAGGATGACGAACAGCACGTAGACGCCTACGGTGAAGCCCGCCACGCCGCTCACGCTCGGGCTGGTCGGGAACGTCGACCACTGCAGGAGGAACACGAACGGCGTGTCCACGAGCGCGATGGCGAGGCAGGAGAGCGGGGCCAGGCGCGCGAAGCGGCGGCTCGCCCAGAACACCGCCGCAGTGATCACCCAGTAGACGGCGAACAGCTCGAGATTGCCAGTCCAGGCGGGCAGCTGCAGCAGACCGCCGAGCACGAGGAAGAGAGCGAAGAACGCAGACACCCCCCAGAGGCGCAGCAGGTTGATCCGGTGCATGCCACGGACGCGCTCGTGCGCCAACTCGTCGTGCAGAGCGGTCGAGGCATCCGACGGCGTGGGGACTGGTGTCGGGTCCGACATCGTCACGAGCTCCTGGTCGCTTGCAATCCCTGCTCAGTCCACTCTACCCGGCGCCGGGCCGTTGATCGAGGGCTAAAGGCGGCCGCGGTCCGTCCGTGATGTAGCCCCGCGGATGCTAGACGGACGGCCGCATGTCCTCCGTGTCCGCCGGTCCCGTGTCGCCGCCGCCCCGCCCGGAGGAATAAGGGGTGGCGCGGTGATGCCGCGCGGCTGTAGTGGCCGATCTGGGCGGTCATATTCTGCGGGTTCGGGCTCATTACCGGCATCCTGCTCTGGTTCGGCGTGCTGATCGTCGTGCGCTTCGACCAGGTCACCAAGCGCCAGGTGGCGGAGACGCTGGCGACGCGCGACGGGGGCTGGGGTCTCCGGGACGCTCTTCCACGATCTCCCGCGATCCGCCATGCGCAACATGGACCGCGCCGGAATGAGCCAGTCCGTCGCCATGGCCCTTTCCGGGCACAAGACGGCGAGCGTCTACCGCTGCTGCCGGATCGCCATCCGACAGCCGTGATGACCGTCGCGACCATCACCCGCACCCCCCGACGGCATCACGATCCTCGCGCTGCGGTGGGCGCACTCGGCGTCGCCGGAGGGACCTGGGGTCGCTGACGCCCGATGAGACCGGGGCCAGAAACGGGGGACACCCCCCCGTTTCTGCACTGGGAGGGGAGACAACGATGGAGGATCACAGGAAGGGCATCCGCAAGACGAGAACGAACGTCACGGCCTCACGCCCCACGCGGCGTTCACGGGCGAGATGACCCCGCGCACGAGTCCGACCCGTGCCCTGCGAGGTCCTAGAGCGGTGCCTCTGGTTCTGGGATCGGGCCCGCCCAGGCCATCACGCGGCTCGACGGATACACAGTATCCATGCCAGCCGGAAAGACCAAGAGCAGCGGAGGATGCCCCACCCATTTCACTATGTGGATCCACACGATCTGCGGGCGATCTGTCTCCGGTAAACGAGCCCAGTAGTACCCTCCCCGTGTGGGAGTATGGGTGGTCCAGGTCAGCATAGTGGTCAAGGTCACGTTCATCGCGCTCCCTCCGACCCCAGAGCTGCTCGGGCCTCTTTGATGGAGTTTAGTCGCCGTACCTCCCATGCAGGGAGCGTGCATGGCCAGTGCCAGGCGGTTGATTTGAGATGACAAGGCCATTTCCATCGCGGGCCTCGACACCGCGTCGGCTTGACGACGCGCTGTCGGTCGCGATTCCCCGGCGGCGTCATGACGTCCTTGGGAACGCGCTCTAACTACGAGACGGGGAACGATGGCCCTCACACGCCCAGGTCCAAGGCCGACGCACCGGGACGATACCGAAGCCGTGCGAGGGAGGAGACCGAGGATGAGCGCTGAGGAGAGTGAACGTCAGGCTGGCCTTGACACTACGTCCTGTATAGAGGACGATACGAGACGATGAGCCCGACCCCCCGGCAACTCGGACAGCGCCTCGCGAAGCTGCGGCGGGCCCAGGGACTGAGCCGCTACGGGCTAGCCAAGCAACTGGGCCTCAGCCGCGACTACTTGGGGCGGGTGGAGCGGGGCCAGTCGAGCCCCACCGTCGCGATGCTCCAGCGGATCGCGCAGGCGCTCCATGTTCGACCGGCGACGTTGCTGGAATGAACGTGCCGGTGATGGCGCGACTGGAATAGCCCGACGTGGACGCCCGCGAGTTTCTGTGGTTCGGCGTCTCTCCCTCCTTTTTCTGAGCTCGTATCTCAGTCATACCGACTCGGGCGGGCCGTGCTGACCGTGGGGCTCTGGATATGGTTTCTGTTGAGTATCGGTCTTGCGGCGCTTGCGCCGTTACTGAACCTGAGCAGGCTTGTCAATGTCACGATTCTCGCCGGCGCCCTCATGAGCGCGCTTGCCACAGGATGGTGCCTGCGATGCCTCGGGTGGCCTGTTCTATCCGCTGCGCTGTGGACATGGCTGGTAGTGGGCGTGGGAGTCACGACGCTTTCGATCCTGCTGGACCCATACTACTCGCAGCTTGCTGGAATCGCAATCGGGTACGTACTCGTCGCGGCGTTTTTTATCTGGAGGAACTATCGGGGTGAGCGTCCCGAGCGTGGTGTGCCGGGAATTCCACCATGTCAGTGCACGTGCCCCCGAATGGACACACCGCGAGCCGGATGCGTCTGCGCCTGCCACGGGACCGGGTGACGGCGCTGACGAATAAACGCTTGTGAACCATCGGCCAGGAGGATCCTGGGGGCCTGGGCGAGGGCGCGCGCAACCGCCACCCGCTGGCGCTCGCCGCTACATTGCCCGGCATCGGGGGGCACTTTTGGGCGTCGTCGGGCACACCGGAAACAGTGACGGGCGGTCCAGGCCGTGGCCCGAAACCGCCCCATCACAAAGAAGAAACGCCGCTCCGAGAGCGGCGTTTGAAGTGGTGGACGATGCAGGACTTGAACCTGCGACCCCCGGCATGTGAGGCCGGTGCTCTGCCAACTGAGCTAATCGTCCAGGACTGAAATCCTACCCACTCGGGCGACGGGCGTCAACGGTCGGAGGGCTCGCCCCCGCGCCGCGCCGCCGATCACGACGACTCCGAGCGGTGTCGCACGAACAGGCGCGACGCCATGAGCACGCGGCCCGTCGCGGTGAACGATTGCACGTCGACGACGTGGCGGGCGCGGTCCGGCGGAACGGTCTCGTGCAGCACCGTGAGCTCCAAGCGAGCCGGCGGCTCCGTGAAACGCGGCATCTCGACGCTCACCATGGCGCCGCACTGCGGGCAGCGCTGCGACTCCCGGCCGGTCGCCTCGTAGACGTCGAATCCGTCGCCCCGATGCGCCAGCCGGAAGTCCGGCACCTGCGTCGGCAGACGGTCCGAGCTCCGACGACCCCCTCCGCGGCGCTCGGCGCCCGGCGTTGCGCCGCTGCCACGGCGGCGCTCGCCGAACCTCCGGTCGACCACGACCGACACCCACGACGATCCCGAGAAGCTTCGTCGGAGCATCGTGTACACCGCCGGGCGGTCGACTCGGACGACGATGGTCCACCGCGGCGGTCGGGCCCCTTCCGCTCCGGGGCGGCGTCCCCGGATGGGCTGGCCGACGCACTCTCGCTCCGCCCCTGCCAGAAAAGAACACACAGGTAATGCCAGGGCTTGTCGCCGACGAGGCAATCCGCCTCCACCTCATCGCATCCGTCGCAGCGGCCCTCCCCGATCGCCCTCGACCGCGGAGCATCGAGCGGCGTCGCGGGGCGCAGGACGCCGGCTCTCAGCTTCTCGACGATTCGCCTTTCCCTGGCGCGCTGCGAGCTCACCGCGGGATATCCGTGGGTTGAGTGCACATTCCGGTCATCGATCGCTCCGCGGACCGCAGCCAGGACTCACGGCGCCCCGTGAGCCGCCCGGCGGACGGCCTATGGTCATATTCGCGTGATTTCATTCGTCACCAATGCCCTCGAAGGCGAGCCCCTGCTGACAACGGTGCAGGTCACCGCCGAGAGTCGGGACTGGCGCCGCCGTTGCGGCTCCGTCCATGCCATTGTATCCTTCGTCGGGCTCGATGCTCTCCCCGTTCGCCGACGGCCTTTACCGCTTGGTCTACGGCGGCCTGCTCGTCCGGCTCCCCGAGGCCACGGCGGTCCGCATCGGCCAGTCGCTCTTCCGCTCGCTACCGGTCGCTCGCTCCGGGCGCTCGCCGTCGACGACCCGCGGCTCGCCGTGGACCTCGCGGGAGTCCGGCTCCCCGGTCCGCTAATCCTGTCGTCGATGTACTACGACCCGCGCATCCTCCGGCGGGCGATGGCCCTCGGGTTTGGCGCGGTGACGGCGAAGAGCATCACGCTCGGCCCGAGGCCGGGCCACCCCGAGCCGAACCTCGTGCGCGTGACGACGCCAGCGGGGCCGGGCCTCGTGAACTGCAACGGGTTCCAGAACCCGGGCCTGGACGCCTTCCGGACGATGATCT
>CAVXVV010000008.1:0-39958 GCA_963765195.1 uncultured Candidatus Rokubacteria bacterium | reverse complement strand
CTAAGGGAGCCGGATTAGGCCCATCCTCGCTGTTCCTGGAGGAAGCGAATTCCTGCTCGGACGTCAACGGCCTCTTGAGCCACGGCGCGGCACCGACCGACGGGCCGTGAATGGACGCACGGCCATGCCAGCGGAAGGATTTCACTTCGAACACGCACCATGGCAGACCGGGCGGAGAAGCTCGCTCCGGCCTTTGGCGACCGAGCCGACACCCCGCCGGGCGACATCCGCGGAACTGCGACGCCCGGATCCTCTCCAAGTTTCAGGCTTCCCACTGCGGGGAGTCTCGGCATGCGATAGCATTCCGGGAGACGATCGGAAGGAATTCGGCCCCGGGCGGCTGCGTGCGGGTTGGTCCCGATGCTCGTCCTGGCAGCAGGGCGAGCGCGGGCCCGCGTGTGGCCAATGCGATGACGACACTACACGGGGCTCCGCGATACGTCGAAGAATCGACAGGTGGTCCAACTGAAGGCCGAAAGCATCGAGCGCGAGCTCTTTCTGGGGACGTTCGATGCGGTGAAACACTTCCCGCTGGTATGTGCCGAACCTCGTGCGGCAGGACGGGGCGCCCCTCGCCAGGCGGCTCGAGGCGCGGGGAAACCGGTGGCAAAACGTTGGCCGCCCCGCGGAGGACTTGCGAACCGTCCGGTAAGTATCGGATAGTGCTGGTGTCGGGGCGTGGCGCAGCCGGGTAGCGCGCCTGCCTTGGGAGCAGGAGGTCGGCCGTTCAAATCGGCTCGCCCCGACCACTTTCCCCCTCCCGGCGCCCCGCGGCTCTCAGCACCGGAAGGACCTTGCCGGCGGCGGTGATCTCCGGCGCGCGGCGCACGACCTCGAGGATGCCGCTCTGCTGCCAGGTGAGCGCCATGATGCGCTCGGCCCCGGCCCCGCGTCCAAGGCGCTCGGCACTTTTGGCCGATCTCGGCCGCCGGCGATCCGGGACTCGCCGAAGCGTCTCGAAGCCGCGAAGACGGCGCTGTCGAGATCGACCCGAAGCTGGAGGCGTCCCACCCGATCATGGGAGGCGCATATGACTTCATCGAGTCCTCCCGACACCAAACGACGAGACGACGGCCAGACACGGCTTGTCGGTAAGCGCCCAGGGCCACGGGAGGGTTCTGGCCGTGTGGGCGTTCCCGGAACCAGAATACCGGCAGCTCATCAGATCGGAGGCGCTGTAGTACACTATTGAGACTGTCCGCGCCCTCTAGCTCAGTCGAAATCGTCCTGACCGCAGCAGCGAGACGCCAGCGACGGCGCTGCTGGAATGACCATAGCGAAAGGAAGGTGCCTCATGCGCCGAAGGCGCCAACAGCAGCGATTCACGCATCGACCGTCGAGAAGGACCGCGGGCAAGAACGTCGAGGCACCGGCCAATCCGAACTCGCCCCGCGATGAGCGTGTGGTCGCGCTGGAGGTCGGGCTGATTCAGGGAACCGTGTCAGTCGTTCAGGCCACAGTTCCGCTGGCGTCCCTCCAGGTGCATCACCCGCACACCCTCCATCGCGTTCGCGCCTCGCTCCGCGAGGAGCCCGCGCTACATGCCGCCATCCTCCAGCGTGTCTTGGCCGGAGGGATGGTGTGGCATGTCTACCGCGACAATGACGGTGGGCTCGTCATGTACGACGACTACGCGGCGTACCTCGTGTCCCAGGAACTGGGGCACGAGATGGTCGCGGTCAGAATTCTGAGTCCACCGCGGCCTAGGAGCAAGAACACATGGGGTCAGCCCGATGAGCGACACCACGGCCAGCACCCGGTTCAGCCCGATCACCACGTCGGTGCATGGCAAGGGTGAGATCGTGCTGGATGCGCTCGATGAGCGCGGCGACGTGGGGCGCTTCGATGGCAAGACGCACCAGCGGGCGATGTGGCCCCGAGATCGACGGTGAGATGGCAGGCGCCCCGCGTGGTGTTAGCGCACCGGGGGGCCGGCCCATCCCCCCACACCGGTAAGGAGCGACGTCTCCCCGGCCGGAGATGACCACTAGTCCGGCTGGCGCCGCCTACGGGAAGCGATCTCCGACACGAGGAACTCTTGGCTAGAGTTCTGCCCGCGCGGAGGCCGTCGCTTCCGTCTTCAGAGCTCTGGCGGCTTGGTGTGCTGTCCGTTCAACTGAGACAAGCCGTGGGTCGGGGGGCGATTCCCTCCAGGCGCGCCACCTTGTCCCGACCCCCCGTGTGACCGGCCTCGCCAGGAACGCCTCCAGCGCGCGACACTCGGGGATGCGACGCGCCGCACGTAGGACGGGGGCCGCGCCCTCGCGGTGGTGCGTCGCATTGACGGCACCAGGGAACGGCGTGATGGTTCCAGAAACCCGGCTGCGGCCCCGGCAACCGGCCGGGCCATCACCCGAGTGGCGTGGCGTAGCGCGCAGGGAGGACTGACATGCGACGGACCTTCAGCGTGACGGTCGTGACCGAGATCGACTTCGTCGGCTCGCCGAGCGACGAGGTGGTCCAGAGCCATTTGGAGCGCATCGTCGAAAGCCTCAAGGCGGCGGCCGAGGGCGTAGCACCCGCGTCACCGCCGGTCTGCGCGTGCCGTTCTGCGGGGGCACGGTCGTCACCGCCGCCGGAACACTGGAGCGGTGACCGGCTGGCTCGGCCGGCAGAGGCCGAGCGCTGGTCTGAGGGGCGCTGCGTGACTACTGGACGAGGTCGTCCGCCCGCGCGCGCACCGAGTTCCTGGAAGAAGTCGTCGCCTCCTGGCGGCCGCGTTAGACTACGGCGTCCGTCTCGTCGGCGCGCCACCGACCGCCGACGAACCGCAACCATCCGAGCGTTATGGGAGTGCTTCCAGTTCTCGCCGATCGCGGGCGAGCGGTCGGCGTTACCGACGTTCGTTAACTCGCTCGACCGGTTCGGCGTCGCGTCCATCAGGGTTGTCCCATCACCGGGAGCAAGGCCTCGGCTTCGGCCTCGGCCTCGGTGTGGTGGTACTTCGTGAGCCCGAGCACCGTGGGGCTCATCTCGTGGAGCGTCCGCCACACGTGGAACGTGGGCCCGACGTCATCGATGGGCAGGACGGTGAGGGCGACCGGCTGTGGTCGTGACCACGTCGCTGACGCCGTCGGACGTGCCGTCGGCGATCCCCAAGGGTGCGGCCGTGGGATCCACGTGAACGCCTCGACCCCCCTGGGATACGTGAACACGAGGCAACCGCCGGCCGGAGCACGGACTGGCTCGCCTCATCGACACCCATCCATGCTCGCGGCGGGCACGGCTTGCAGTTTCCTTGGCGCGCGCATCGGCCTCCGTGTCGGTGCCGAATACGGGGAACGGGGTGACGATCATCGGCCGCCCCCGACCGCAGCCCCCAGGTCGTCGTGCAGCTTCGCGTGGCCCAGCGGCTCTCGGGCAATGCGGTCCAGGACATCCCGGCGGCTCTGATCATCAGTCGCAGACCTGGAAGCTCGACTCGAACAGGTTGTTGGACCACTCGTTGGAGCAGACCGGATTCTCGTCCCTGAGGTCGTAGCCGTCCGGGTGGCCGGTGACCGCGTTCTGCCCGACGAAGTTCTTGGTGGCGCCGAAGGCCAGGACGATCCCGTTCGCACCGTCGCCTCCTACTATGCCGTCCGTGAAGGCGTTTTGATCACCGTAGCCCTCGAATCCGTTCCCGCCGTTGGACATCGCGAAGCTGCCGTCGATGCTGTTCTTGTTTCCGACGATCTGGAAGCCGAAACCGTCATTCTCGCCGGACCTATTCCCGGTGAAGGCGTTCTGGCTTCCGACCACGAGGAAGCCTCCGGCTCCGTTGGCGCTCGCCACGTTCCCGGTGAGCTTGTTCTTCCCCCCGTAGACCTCGAAGCCGGCCGCGTCGTTCACATTGGCCGCGTTTCCGTAGAACAGGTTGCTCGACCCCTCCGCCTCGAGGCCGCCGCCGAAGTTCCAATCGGCGATGTTCCCGGCGAGCAGGTTCTGCTGGCCAGCGACGTCGAATCCGTCGTCGCCGTTCTCACTGGCCTTGTTGCCGGCCAACACGTTGCTGCTCCCTTCGATGTCGAAGCCGTCACCGCCATTGGAGACCGCGCCGTTGTTGTTGAGCCGGTTCTTCGAGCCGGTCGCCCCGACGAAGAAGCCATTGTTGCTGTTGCCGGTGGCGGCGTTCCCGGTCAGGCAGTTGTCGACCCCCCAGACGGTGAAGCCGTTGACATTTTGTGTGGCCACGTTCCCGATCAGGCTGTTACCCTTGCTCTTGGTCGCGACGTTGAAGCCGTCGCCGTCGTAGTTCCCGATCGCCACGACCGTGGAGACCATGTGTTCGCCGGCCCCGGCGAGCAGCACGCCGAACGTGCAGTTCTCCACGAAGCCGAGCCAGCTCTCGTTCCCTTGCACGGAAATCCCCACCGTGGATCCGGTCGATGAGGCGCATCGGACGGTGAACTCGTTGAGAAGGAGGACAGCGGAGTTGAGGGTCAGGGCCGGACGGCCGACCGGGCACGGGCCCAGGTCCGATTCCAGAACGTGGATGCCTGGGCCGAGGATGGCTCCGCAAAAGATGTGCGAGGCATGCGCGGGGCCGACGCCGGCCACGAGCAGGAGCGCCGACAGGCGCCCAGCAGGGCGACGAGCGCTCGGAGCCGGACGGAGCGAGAGTGCCGATGGGTGATCATGTCGACCTCCTTGTGAGTGCGGTGACGTGGCGTGGACTGGACAAGCGCGTTCATCGCGTCCGTCCGTCGGGTCGAGGCCGGCCGGGCGCGATCGCCGAAGGCCGCATCGCCCGCATGAGCGTCTCCATCAACTCGGCGCGAGATGCCTGCTGGCGGCCTGCGCCCGCCGTGTCGGGGGCCGCATGCGCACGACCCGCGTTCCGTGGCCCGGGCGCCGGGGCCCCGGCCTGGCGCGCGGCGGGGTCGGGATCGCCGGTGGCCTGCCTCCGGACCGCCGGAGTCGAATCGCCGAGGGCCCTTCCGCGGTGGTGTGGGGCATCGTCCTCGGCCCGCACCTGGTCGGGATCCGCGTCTGGCGCGGTCTCGTCCGTGGCGGCGCGCGCCTGGCCGGCCTCGGGCTGCGCGGCGGCCACGGTCGGCGACGGCGAGGCGGGCGCGCCATCGCCCGGCGCGTTCCCGAGCGCGATGACGCGGATGGCGCGGTCGTTCTCGAAGACCAGCACCGCCTGGTATCCGCGGACCACCTCCCGCACGGCGGCCTCCACAGAAGCCACGGTGAACACCCGTGTGATGCGTCCGGGGAGCTCGCCCTCGACGGTCACCGCCACACCGGCCCGGGCCCCGAGCGTCTGGAGAACGTCCGTCGGTCGCGCCTCCCGAACGTCGACGTGCAGGCCACCGCGGTCGGTGAGGACCTGGATCGTGCTGTCGACTCCCCGCTGAGCCACCGGCGGGGCCGGGAGCGCGCGGAGGATCTGGGCTGCCCCCTGGGGGGTGTGGATGAGGCCCAGTGCCAGGATCGCCATCAGCAATCCCGTGACAGGCGACAGATGGCTGCGGAATTTGCCCGGCCGCCGGATCGTCGATCGGTCGTCGTGTGCGTTCATGGGCGCGAACAGGGGCAAGGGCTGTGCCATTCGCGGCAAGAGCCATTTCGCACGACAAATCGATGTGATCGGTCGACAGGGCCTGCATCCAGGCATGCGGCGCGCTACTGGCTAGCCAGTGGCTCGCCACTGGCTGAAACTGGCTTAGGACCCCGACCCCGGCGTGCGAGGAGACGGCGGGTCCCGGTCTCGTCGCGGCGGCCGTCCTCCGATCGGCGAGAAAGGCCGCGGGAATGCCCGCCCTGGCCTGACGGTCCCTGCGCCGGGGAGCCTCTTACGTCGGCAGCCGCGCTCCGGATGGCCGCCGCGAACTCATCGCCCAGCGCGGGCGGTCGACCGGGAAGGTCGAGGCGACTGCCAGGGCGCCCGGTCGACTTCGCCCTTGGGGCGCGCTCCGCCGCTGGCCAGCGCGGCCGCAACGAACTGGTCTGCAAGCCCTGAGGTTCCCCTCCGCGAGCCCGTCCGGGCGAGCGGAAGGCTATAGGAGCCGGCGCTCGATCCGCTGTTCCATGGCTGGGGGAAGTGGTCTTGACCATCCGCTGGAACCTGTGCCCTCGTACACGACCAGCGACTCCATGAATCCGACCCCGTTTCACCCGACAGCTCGTCAATCAACTCGCCAAGACTCCGCGTCCTATGGGCCGTCCTGAGCAGCTGTGCGCGAAGTCTGTGGAGAGCCGAGAGCCGCGGGATGCCCGAGCGACCCGCCCGGAACGCACGTCCTCCCACCGCGCCGGGCGCCACGCGGTTGCCCAGTGATCTGGCGTATCCGGTAAGGCCGAGGAACAGGACGCGCCCCGTACGATGGCCCGCGCGGCGAATTTCCGGGACGTCCATTGGCGCGACCGCCAGTCGGTCCCGATCTTCGTCGGCGTGGAGACTATCGAGCACAAGACGCAGGCCGTATTCGACCGCTACCTACATCGCGGCGCCCGAGGACCTGAAGGCAGCCACCGCCCGTATGGCCATGCGCAATCCGGGGACACGCGGACCGCGTCGCTTGACGGGCGCTCCGCAAGTAGCGAGAATTCCTGAGCGCGCCTGTAGCTCAGTCGGATAGAGCAACGGCCTTCTAAGCCGTGGGTCGGGGGTTCGATTCCCTCCAGGCGCGCCACCTCAAAGCTCCGCCAAACGTACGAATTCTCATATCTGGCGCTGGGATCCGTGCCCCCAATGCCCGGTGCACCGTTGGGATGGCGTGTGATGGGTTGTCACATGGCGTGAGGGGGAACTGTACCCTCGTTCGTATCTTCGTTGTCTGCTGAGCTACCGGTTCATGTCGTCGATGTCCCGAGCCCGAGTTCCTGCCCGCCACGCTCGCGTTCGGCGCGGGATTGACCCAGCGAGGGGCTGCATCCGCGTATGACGAGCAGTCCCACCTGCCGACGATGACGCGGCAGTCGTTGCAGTATCAGAAAGAACTCGCTCGACGTGAACCAGAGAAAGTCTCCTCTCGCGGCTCACGCCGCCGAGTGTGACCACGCACACGGTAGCCTCACGGTGTGCGGAGGCGCAGCGCTTTCATTCCATCAACGGGATTCGAACCCGTGTTTCGGTCTTGAGATTGTCTGGACTCTCGGTGGACGTCGGCCTCGCTCTGCACTGGGTCGTCAGCCACCACTCGAACCGTGGTGCCGCGGTTGGCCTCGCCCTACCTGGGGCTCGGACGAGGCTCAGCTCTTCTTTGCCGTCTGCGCCATGAACCGATGGCCGATGTGCAGTTGGAGTTCACGCTGCGGCATTCTGCCGCGGTCGCGCTACATTCTACAGCGGCCGAGACATCGAGCAGGGGTTAGCGGGAGAAGCACCCCTCACTGACCTGCCGACCGCTTTTCTCAGACCCCGCCGCCACTTGACCCGTCCCGAGTTGGCGGAGACCTGTGCCTTCTACTTATTCCGTCTGCCTCGTCAACATTGAACGGTCAGCCAGGCTGATCGATGATGGCCGGCATGATCACCCTGATCCTCATAGGCCTCCTCCGTGGTGTCCGGACCCAGCGCTCCCTCGTGCTCGAGAACCTTGCGTTGCGGCACCAACTGGTCGTCCTCCAGCGCACCGTGCCGCGTCCACGGCTGCGAACCGCCGACCGCCTGTTCTGGGTCCTGCTGTCCCGCCTGTGGGCCGGCTGGACGGATGCCATCTCCGTCGTCCAACCCGCCACGGTGATCCGGTGGCATCGGACTGGCTTCAAGCTCTTCTGGGCCCGGAAGAGCCGCCGGACCGGGCCAGGCCGTCCGGCCGTCGCGCCGGAGGTCCGAGCGCTCATCCGACACATGGCTCGCGCCAACCCCCTGTGGGGCGCGCCGCGGATTCACGGGGAGCTCCAGAAGCTGGGCCTCGAGATCTCACAGGCGGCAGTGTCCAAGTATCTGGGCCGCCGGAGCAAGCCCCCGTCACAGACCTGGCGCACGTTTCTCGACAACCACCTTCAGACCCTCGTCTCCGTCGACTTCTTCGTCGTCCCTACCGTGCTGTTCAAGGTCCTTTTCGTCTTCGTGGCCCTGGCGCACGAGCGGCGGCGCGTCCTTCACATCAACGTCACCGACGCCCCCACGGCCCAGTGGACGGCCCAGCAACTCGTGGAGGCGTTCCCCTGGGAGACCGCCCCGCGATACCTCCTGCGCGATCGCGATACGGTCTACGGGGTCGCGTTCTCGAGGCGAGCGCAGTCCATGGGGATCCATGAAGTCAAGACGGCGGCTCGGTCGCCTTGGCAGAATCCGTACGTGGAGCGCCTCATTGGGACCCTGCGCCGCGAGTGCCTCGACCACGTTGTGGTGCTGAACGAACCCCATCTGCGCCGCCTGCTGAGCGCGTACCTCATCTACTACCACGGGGCCCGCACCCACCTCTCCCTGGAGAAGGACGCCCCGGAGCCAAGACCGGTGGAGCGACTCGACGAAGGCCGAATCGTCGAGACGCCGATGGTCGGCGGCCTCCATCATCGCTACGGTCGGCGAGCGGCGTAAGCTCCTGTCTGCGGGCCGTTCCGCCTACATCGACGGCGCCGGTCGGTGCGTGCGCCTCGGTGCACTGGAACCCACTCCTCGGTGACTCCGCGCGAAGCCAAGGCCTCGGTGGACACCTGAAAACCGGCCAGTCGTGGACGGGTCAAAACCGGCCAGTGGGGCGAGCGCCCCAAGCACGAAGGTTCTACCGCATCGGAGCCAGCGTGCGCAAGAGCGCCGCCGCCGGCGGTGTCGCGGCGAAGCCGGCCGGGGACGGCGCGGGGGTGGTGGCTGGCCGAAAATGGTCGGTTTCAGGGGATGCCGAGATATGGGCCGGCCGGCGATCGTCGATCCTGGAGGCGCTGGGACGCTCGCCGAGCCGGGCCGACCGGGTCATGCCTCGCTCCGCTCGCCCTGGAGGCGGGTGCGCCAGCTCCGGGGACCGCAGGTCAGGACATGGGCGTGGTGGAGCAGCCGATCCAGGAAGGCGGCGACGGCGGCGGTGTCGCCGAGGAGCTTGCCCCAGTCCTCGACGGGACGGTTCGACGTGAGGAGCGTCGAGGCCCGTTCATACCGGCGCATGATGATCTCGAGGAGATCCTCGGCGGCGGTCTGCGGCAGCTTCCGCATGGCGAGGTCGTCGATGATCAGCAGGGGATCGTCGTGACGTGGGCGAGGTAGGCCTTGCGGGTGCCGTCGAGCTGGGCGTCGGCGAGTTCGTCGAGGAGGACGTGGGCCTCGCGATAGAGGACGCGATGGCCTTGCTGGATGACGGCGACGCCGATGGCTTGCGCCAAGTGACTCTTCCCGGTGCCGGGCCGGCCGAGGAAGAGTCCGTCCTCCCGCTGGGTGATGAAGCGGCCGGTGGCGAGCTCGAAGACGAGGGCGCGGTTCATCTTCTTGTTGAAGTCGAAATCGAAGGTGTCGAGGGTCTTGCCGGCGTCGCGGAAGCCGGCCTGCTTGAGGCGGCGCTCGAGGAGCCGATCCTGGCGCTTGAGCAGCTCGTCCTGGACGAGGGTGGAGAGGAAGTCGATCGGGGCCAGCTTCTCGGCCTGGGCCTGGAGGAGGCGGCCTTCGAGGCCGGCGGCCATGCCGGAGCAGCGGAGCTGGCGGAGCGCCCGCTGCAGTTCGATGAGCGTCATGTCGGGACCTCCTGGGTCTTCTGCGCGATCACCGCGCGGTAATGGGTGAGCTCGCGGATCAAGGGATCGACCTGGCGGAGCGTGAGGGGCGCGGCGGGATGGTGTTCGAGATAGCGGCGGACGAAGCGGTAGGTGGTGGCCCCGCACTCCAGGGCGGCGGCACAGGCGTCGTCGACGACGGCGGGGCCGTACTTCTTGATCAGGGCCACGACGCCGAGGATCCGGCGGACGCCGGGGTACCGTCGCGGCGGTGGATCGCGTCGCACAGCGGCGCCGATCCGCGCGCCGGCGCGGGTGGCCCGGGCCAGGAGCGCCAGGGTGGTCGGCGGCGTGCGGGAGGGCTGGTCCACGGGCGGCGGCGCATAGCCGCCCGGACGCTGGGGCCGGTGCTCGCGCAGCAGCTGCCCCGTGGCCGGATCGAGCAGGCGGACCTGGCGGCCGTCCCACTGGACGGCGACCGCGCGGCCGATCCAGCCGGGCGGCGCGGGGTAGTAGGCGCGGTCGATCTCGACGCAACCGTCGAGATGGACGGTGCGGGTGCCGTAGCGGTAGTAGCGGAAGGGCTCGACGGGGAGCGGGAGCAGGGCGGGTCGCTCCTCGGCGAACATGGCGGCGACCTGGCGCTTGGTGGTGCCGTGGATGCGGGTGTCGGCCCAGCGGGCCTCCCAGCGGTCGAGATAGGCTTGGCGGCCTCCAGCGCCTTCGAAGCGGAGACCCTTGAGCGGCGTGGCCTGCGCGTGGCCGACGGCCGACTCGACTTTCCCCTTCCGATCGGGATCGCGGACCCGACACGGCAGGGCGACGGCGCCGTAGTGGGCGAGCACGTCGCGGTAGAGCGGATTCAGCGCCGGGTCGTAGATGTCTGGCGTGAGCACGCCCTCGCGCAAGTTGTCGAGGACGACGACCCGGACGGCGCCGCCGAGGCGCCGGAAGCTCTCTTCGTGGAGTTCGGCCCAGCGCCGGGTGCTGGACTCGAAGGTCAGGAGCCGCACGCTCTTGCGGCTGTAGCCCGAGGGTGAAGATGAAGAGCCGCGTGCGGCGGTACTTCCCAGTGCGCGGTGGCGCACCATGGGCCCGTCGCCGTAATCGACCTGCCCCTCCTCCCCGGGGGCGGTCACGATCACCGGGTGGGCCTCGAGGCGTCCGCCGGCCGCGCAGCTTCACGACGAAGCGCCGGACACTGGCGTACCGCCCGGGGAAGCCGTGGTCGTCGACCAGGTCCTGCCAGATCGCCATGGCGTTGCGGCCCCGGGCGAGGGCCGGCTCGATCAGCTCCCGATACGGCTCGCAGGCGCTGGCGGTCGGGGCTCGGCTCGTCGGGGGCGGCCAGCCGCGGAGGTCCGCCAGGGCGGCCGGAGGGCCGCCAAAGTCGGTGGACACCTCACTGGCCGGTTTTGGCGCCGGGGGGCGGCGCCGACGGGGCAGGCGGACCGGGATCCCGGCCGCCTTCAGGTATGCACTGGCCGTCTCGCGCCGGACGCCCGTCGCCGCCTCGATGCGGCGGAGCGGCCAGCCGAGCCGGCCCAACGCCAGGACTTGCTGCTGCGTGTCGTCGCCCAAGATGTTGGTCATGTCGGCGGGGAGACCACAGCCTCCCCGCCGCCGTCAACGTCTTGGGGCGCGGCTACCTCACTGGCCGGTTTTCAGGTGTCCACGACTGGCCGGTTTTGGGTGTCCACCGAGGGCCAAGGAGGTCCACGCTGCGTGTCCGTCGTATCAGAGGCCCATGACCACGGGCCGCAGCCGGTCCCAAGGTACCTGGATCGACTAAATGGAAGGGACAGGTGCGAACAGACCGTTCGACCACCTCCACTCCCAGACGTGGGGCCGCTTCTTGGGCACCTCGCGCGGCCGCAGCCGCCGATGGGTCGTCCACATGGTGAACAGCCCAGACATGACGAACGGTCGGGGCCAGGGCCTTCAAAATCTCGAGACGCTTGGGAGCGAGCTCCGTCTCAAGGCCAGACACCCCGGTCACATTGCCCCCCGGATGTGCCACGGCCTTGACGATCCCCGCCGCCACCGGGTCTCCCACTCCCACGAAGACAATCGGTACTGTCGGCGTCGCCGCAATGGCGGCCCGCGCTGCAGCTTCGCCAACGGTGAAGATCAGGTCAACACCCCCGACGCTCAACGCACTCGCGGCGGCGGGCAGTGCGTGGACCTCTCCGCGGGTGAATCGGATCTCGAAGACCACATCGCGGCCCTCCTCCAACCCGGCCGCCTTGAGTCCGGCCTTGAGTCCCTGGACGGCCGGCGTTATCTCGCCGAACGCGGGGTGGAGCACACCGATTCGGTACGGCCTGACCTTCCCCGTCGGCTGCGCCTGGGCGGCGAGCGGTACGGCGAGGACGCTGACGGCGCCGACGACGAAGGCTCGGCGGTCCATCTACTGGATGACCTCATCCGCCCGCGCCAGCACCGCCGGCGGGATCGTCAGGCCGAGGGCCTTCGCGGTCTTGGATGTTGATCACCAGGTCATAACGCGTGGGTTGCTCCACCGGCAAGTCGGCAGGCTTCGCGCCCTTGAGAATCTTGTCCACATAGGTGGCAGCCTGCCGAAACATTTGGGGCACACTCGGTCCGTACGACATAAAGAGTCCAACCTCGACGAAATCTCGGGTGTCGCCGACGCCGGGCAGCTGGTTCTTCGCGGCGAGTTCCAGGAGCCGGCGCCGATGCGCAAAGAAGAACTCGTCTGGCGCGAGGATGAACGCCTCGGCACGCGCTCTCTTCATGGCCGCGAAGGCTTCCTCCAGGTCGCCGGGCTCTCGCATGTCCACAGGCTGGAGGTGGAGGTGCAGCAGCGCGGCGGCGCGCTGGGTCTCCTTCCAGATGGGCTCGTGGGAGGGGTTACGCGCGCTCTTGAGAACGGCCACGCGCGAGATGCTGGGGAGGGCCTCCTTGAGCAGCGCCACCCTCTTGGCGCTGAGTTCCGCGTTGATCAGCGTCAGCCCCGTGACGTTGCCACCCGGCCGGGCAAGGCTGGCGACTAGATCCGTTGCCGGAATTCCGCCGGTCCCCGTGACAATGGGGATCGCGCTCGTTGCGCTCGCGGCGGCCCGTGTCGCCTGCTGACCGCCGGTTACGATCACGTCGACCTTGAGCCGGACCAGCTCCGCGGCGAGAGCGGAGAGCCGATCGGGCTTCCCCTCGGCCCACCGGTACTCGATGACGACGTTCTGCCCCTCCACGTATCCCAGCTCACGCAGTCCCTGTCGAAATCCCTCGACACCGGGGTCGGGCGCTGTGCCTGCTCGCAGGACGCCGATGCGGAGGACCTTCGCCCCCTGCGCCTCGACGGCGAGCGGCGCGAGGAGGAGGGCAATGGCGAGGGCGCCCGAAGCAAGTCGTGTCTTCATCGGGCGTCTCTACGCCTTCTCCGCCTGCTCCAGTAGAAGCCCATTTCCATCTCCCGGTACATCGCCCTCGCGGTCGTCAGATGCTCGGCGGCCTTCGCGCGGTCCCCGTGCGGCCGTAGAGCTTGCCGAGGCCGAGGTGGCAGTGGGCGACGAGGGGCCGCATGCGACGCGTCTCGGCTTGCTTCAATGCCTCCCTGTAATGCGCCTCCGCGCGGTCAGCCTTCAAGTGGCCAGGTTGCGCCCAGATATCGCCGAGCAGGTGCAGGGTGTACGCCGCGAAACCATTTAGAGCCGATGATGGCTTAAGTGCGCGACGACTCAAGCGGCATCGACTCCTCTGGCCGATGCAGGATTAGGGCAGCCCGACCAAGTGCGTAGTAGCCCCACCCGTGATGGAGCGCCAACCCGTTTGCCTCGTGCGCTTTAAGTAGTTGCTCGCCTTCTCTGAGTCGGTTCGCCGCTCTTTCAAAGTCGCCGAGTTGAGCGAGCGCCCATGCGGAGGCGGCAATCACGCCAGGAAGTTGAAGGAAAACATTCCCTGTACGCGCCGTGGCGATGTGATCTTCGAGGACCAACTGCGCCGTGGCCCGAGTCTCCCCTCACGAGGTGTAGGGGTTCGGCGCCGTAGTGCGCTAAGCCGATCGTCAGGGCATGGCGCGTCGGCACAGCCAGCCTCATCGCGATGGCGGCATCGGCGGCCGCCTCGTCGAATCGACCCAGATGGGCCAAGCTACTGACCAGGAACGCGCGATCGCGAACCGCTACCAACACGTGACCACCGCCGGCCCGCTCGAGCGCGATGTTGGGTGCCGCCATGGCGAGATTCTCTCGCGCGAGTTTCACGGTCTGTTCGAAGTCGCTGCGATAATGATGCGCTTGAACCAGAAAGCTGGTGGTCAGGATACGGAGTTCATCATCTTCCCGTGCCCGGGCGATGCTTAGCCCCCGAGTGCCTGAGACAATCGCATCGTCGACCTCGCCCAGCAGCCCCTGTGCATGCGTGAGGAACGCCTAGATCTGACCACGCCGGCCGTCGTCATTCAGACGCTCAGCCAGCCTCTCGGCTTCCCTGAGAGTGTCCAGAACGCGACGGCCTTGACCGAGCGGAATCAGTACCGATCGAAGTTCCAGAAGGGTGTCAAAGGCTTGCTCGATCGTGGATCGGCTCTCCGGGAGCCACGAAGCACGGCCAACGCCTGATCGAATGCCGCTCACCGCCTCGTGCATATGCCGAGCGTGCCGTCGGCCTTGAGACCGCCTGCCGGAAGTAGCGCGCTGCCTTCTCCCACACCTCGCCGCGGAGGGCGTGGTGGGCCAGCCGCTCGACCTGCTCGGTCAGGCGCTCTGGGTAGAGCGTCTCGATCGCCTCGACGATCCGTGCGTGGAGGGCGCGTCGGCGGTCCTGTGAGGAGCCCTCCGTACGCCACCTCGTGGGTGAGCGCGTGCTTGAAGGTGTACTCGAGATCCGGGAAGAGGCTGGCTTTCGTACAGGAATTCCGCCCTCTGGAGGTCGGCTGAGCCCCGCGATGAGATCCTCGTCGGTTCGCTCCGCGATGGCGCGGAGGAGCGCGAACGGCACGTCCTTGCCCGACGACCGAGGCGGTCTGGAGCAGGCGCTTCTCCTCGGGCGCCGAGCCGGTCGATGCGCGCCGCGAGGATCGCCTGCGCCGTCGCCGGGATCTGAAGCGTCTCAATGGCCTCGCCGAGGCGGTAGGCGCCCGCTCGCCCGCCAGCACCTTCGTCTCGACCAGCGTCCGCACGCTTTCCTCGAGGAAGAAGGGATTGCCTTCGGTCCGCGTCGATCAGCAGACGCTTGAGCGGCTCAGAGCCCGGGTCGTCCCCGAGCAGCGCTGCCAGCAACTCGTTCGGCGCTCTCGGGCGGCAAGGGGTCGAGCCGGAGCTGGCGGTAGTACGTCCTGCCGCCCCAGGCGTGCTGATACTCCGGCCGGTAGTTGACGAGAAGCAGCAGCCGAGCCGTGGGCAGGCTCTCGACCAGGCTTCGAGGACGCCTGGGTCTCGGCATCGATCCACTGGAGGTCCTCGAAGACCAGCACAGAGCGGCTGCGACCTGGCTCTCTCGCAGGAGCAACCGCTTGACGCGCGTCGAGGGTCCGCTGCCGGCGCTGCGACGGGTCAAGCGCTCGCCACTGGGGTCGTCGGTCGGCACGTCGAGGAGGGCGAGGAAGGCCGGCAGGGTGGACTCGAGCGCCCGATCCAGGGAGAGGAGCTTGCCCGTGACCTTCTCACGGATCTCGCGCGCGTCTTCGCGCGCCTCGATCTCGAAAGTAGGCCGCGAGGAGGTCGATGACCGGCAGGTAGGGCGTCGCCTTCCCGTACGAGACGGAGCCGCTCTCGAGCAGGAGCCAGCCGTCGATCCGGTGCGAGTGGGTGAACTCCCAGAACAGGCGGGACTTGCCGACGCCGGGCTCGCCGACGACGGCCACGACCTGCCCGTGCCCTGCGCCGGCGCCGCTCGAGGGCCTGGCGGAGCTGCTCCAGCTCGGCCGTCGCGCCCGACGAACCGGGTGAGCCCGCGCGCGGCGCCGGCCTGGAGCCGCGAGCGCACCGGGCCCGGCCCCGACCAGCTCGTACACCTCGACGGGGCTCCAGCCCCTTGACGGGCACCGGCCCCAGGGGCTTCACCTCGACGTACCCCTCGGCCAGGCGCAAGGTCGCTGCGGTCATGCAGCGTCGTGCCCGGCTGGCCAGCTGCTCCATCCGCGCGGCCAGGTGGGTGGTCTGGCCGACGGCCGTGTAGTCCATGTGGAGGTCGCTGCCGATGGCGCGGACGACGACCTCGCCGGAGTTCAGGCCGACGCGGATCTGCACGTCACGCCGTGCTCCGCCGCACCTCCTCGGCGTATCGCCTGACGCGCCTCCTGCATCCGCAGCGCCGCGTAGCACGCCCGCACCGCATGGTCCTCGTGGGCGAGCGGCGCCCCGAAGAGCGCCATGATCCCGTCGCCCATGACCTGGTTGACGGTGCCCTCGTAGCGGTGGACGGCCTCCATCATCCGCTCGAGGACCGGGTCGAGGAGCTTCCGGGCCTCCTCGGGGTCCCGGTCCGCCAGCAGCTCCATGGACCCCTTGAGGTCGGCGAAGAGCACCGTGACCTGCTTGCGCTCGCCTTCGAGGGCCGCCTTCGAGGTCAGGATCTTCTCGGCGAGGTGCTTGGGGGTGTAGGTCTGCGGCGACGCGAACCGCGCGCTCGGCGGTGACGGCCGATGGCGGTCGAGAGGCGCGGCGCACTGCCGCAGAACTTGTTGCCCGGCGCGATTGGCGCGCCGCAGGATGGGCACGCCAGCGGCAAGCGGGCGCCGCACACTTGGCGCAGAACTCATGCCCGTCGCGGTTCTCGGCTTGGCACCGGGGACACGTCATGGCCGTGGGGGCTCGCCTCCGCCCTGATCGCTCGCGCCCCTTTCGTCAAGCCGAACGGGCAGCGTGAAGGTGAACGTCGACCCCTGGCCCACGTGGCTCTGGACCCAGATCCGCCCCCCGTGCAGCTCCACGAACTTCTTGGCGAGCGTCAGCCCGAGCCCCGTGCCCTCCTGCTTGCGGGCGTCGTCCCGGCCGACCTGGCGGAACTCCTCGAAGATCGCCGCCTGATCCTCGGGCGCGATCCCGACCCCCGTGTCGGTGACGGCGATGGTGAGGACGCCCTCGGCCGCCGTCGCGCTGAGGCCAACCCGGCCGCCCTCGGGGGTGAACTTCACCGCATTGGACAGGAGGTTCAGCAGGATCTGCTTCACCTTCCGCTCGTCCGCGACGATGTCGCCCAGCTGCTCGTCCACGCTCTGGGTGAGCGCGATCCCGTGCCGGGTCGCCCGCTCCCGGACGAGGGTCAGCGCATTGTCCAGCGCGGTGGGCAGATGGAACCGCCCGAGCTCCAGCTCAAGCCGTCCGGCCTCCACCTTGGACAGGTCGAGGATGTCGTTGATCAGAGAGAGGAGATGCCGGCCCGAGGACAGGATGTCCTGCAGGTACTCGGCCTGCTTCGCGTTCACCTCCCCGAACATCCGTTCCGCGAGCACCTCCGAGAAGCCGAGGATCGCGTTCAGCGGGGTGCGGAGCTCGTGGGACATGTTGGCGAGGAACTCCGACTTGTGGCGGCTGGCCGCCTCGAGCAGCCGGCCCTTGTCCGCGATCTCCCGGAAGAGCCGGGCGTTCTGGATGGCCAAGCGCGACTGCGTGGCAAACGTCGTGAGGAGGCGCACGATCTCCGGCGCAAACTCGCCCGGTGTCTTGCGGCTCACGCTGAGGGCGCCGATGACGCGCTCCTCCAGGAGCAGTGGCACGGTCAGGATTGCGCGATATCCTGCCTGCACAAGCGGACCGCGGATCGGGCTCTCGTAGGTGGCTTCGACGGCGATGTCGGAGACCTGGACGGGCTGCCGCGACGCCGCCGCGCGGCTCGCCGACACCCTGCCCCTTGGGAATCGGCGTCGCCCGACCGATCGCATCCAGGGTCTTCCCCTCCTCGGGATCCGGGTAGCTGCTCGCTCTCAGCCGGAACACCTCGCGCGATCTCGTCGTACTCGAAGATGGAGCAGGCGTCGGTCCCGGCGAGATGGCTCGCGCGGGTCACGATCGTCTGGAGCACGGTCTCGAGGTCGAGGGTCGAGCTGAGCGCCCGGCCCACGTCGCCCAGGGCCCTAAGCTCGTCCACCGAGCGCCCCAGCTCGGCCGTCCGCGCCTCGCAGCTCCTGGAGCAGGCGAACGTTCTCGATGGCGATGACCCCCTGGTCGGCGAAGGTCGTGACGAGGTCGATCTGCTTGTCCGTAAACGCGCGCACCTCGCTTCGCCACATGACGAACAGGCCGATCAGATCCTCCCGTCGCAGCATGGGCACGCACAGGGCGGACCGGTAGCCGCCGACTCGCTGCGCCTCGTGCAGGCCGTACTCGGGATCGGCCAGCGACGTCGACGATGTGCACGGTCCGGCGCTCGAGCGCCGCGCGCCCCGTGATGGAGCCGCGCCCCGGTCGAATCACGTTCCGCCGCCAGTACTCACTGGCCGCAGGAGGGGCACCGTACTCGGCGACCATCCTGAACACTTCGCCGTCTTCTCGGGCGATGAGCCCGCCTTCGGCGCCACACAGCCGCGCGGCGTTCTCGACGAGCGTCTCCAGCACGGGCTGCAGATCGAACGTCGAGCGGCTGATCACCTTCAGGACCTCGCTGGTGGCTGTCTCCCGCTCTAAGGCCTCGCTGAGCTCGCGATTCCGCGCCTCGAGCTCCTGGAACAGGCGGACGTTCTCGATGGCAATGACCGCCTGATCAGCGAAAGTTTCACCATCTCGATCTGCTTGTCGGTGAAAGGCCGCACCGCGGTCCGCCGGATCACGAAGACGCCGAGGACCGCGCCTCCCGGAGCATGGGGACGGCCAGGATCGTCCGGACCTCGGTGCCCCTCTCTGCCTCGGCCCAGTGGTACTCGGGGTCAGCCATGGCGTCGTGGATGTGGATGACACGGTGCTCGAGGAGGACGCGCCCTGTCGCGGATTCACGACCGGGGCGGGCCGGGTGTCGCTTCACGACCTCGATCCACTCCGGGGACTCCCCGTAGGCCATGGTCATGCGATAGACGTCCCCGTCCTGTCTATCAATGAAGCCCTTGTCGGCGCCGCATAGTTTCACCGCGCTCTCTATGAGGCTCTGCAGGACCGGCTGGAGATCGAAGGTCGAGCGGCTGATCACTTTGAGCACGTCGGCCGTCGCCGTCTGCTGCTCGAGCGATTCGGTCAGCTCGCGGTTCCGAGCCTCGAGTTCCGTGAACAGGCGCACGTTCTCGATGGCGATCACGGCCTGGTCGGCGAAGGTCTCCAGGAGCGCCACCTGCTTGTCGGGGAAATGTCCTGGCACGGCCCGATTGATCGTGATCACACCGATTGGCAATCCTTCGCGAAGTATCGGGACCGAGAGAATGCTGCGAAAACCACTCAGGACCGCATACTCGCGCGAATACTCCGGGTCAGTGAGCAGATCGGGAACCTCGGCGCTGGCACGGCTCAGAATGGCCCGTCCCACCGCCTGGGCACGGCTCGGACGCATCGGATACTGACGCTGCAGCCACTCGAGCGCGTCGGCGGGCATGTTGTAGTGAGCGATGAGGTGGAGCATCTCGCCGTCGAATCGCATCACACTACCGAAGCGCGCCGCGCACAGCCGCACGGCGCTCTCGACGATGACGTCGAAGACGGGCTGCAGGTCCGTCGGCGAGCTCGAGATCACCCGCAGGATCTCGCCCGTCGCGGTTTGCTGCTCGTGTGCCTCCGCAAGGTGGTTCCGCGTCTGCAGGAGTTCCGCCGTGGCCTTCTGTTGCTCCACGGCCTCGGTCAGCGCTCGCCTGAGGCTTTCGACCTCGCTCGTCGGATCCGCGTCTGACCGCGCGGTGGGGCTGGAGCCCGTGATGGGGCCGGCGCATTCCTCGCAGAGCTTCGCCTGCGGGCGATTGTCGTGCTGGCACCGGGGACACTGCATGCCGGGCCCCTCCCTTGCCGGAGCGCGGCCAGGGTAGCACGGACAACCGCCCACTTTCGGGCTGTGCCTTCTATTTACTCCGTCCGCCTGTCAACGTTGAACTTTCGGCCGGGCTGATCGATGATGGCCGGCATGATTACCCTCATCCTTACCGGCCTCCTCCGCGGTGTCAGGACCCAGCGCTCCCTGGTGTTCGAGAACCTCGCGTTACGGCACCAACTGGCCGTCCTCCAGCGCACCGCGCCGCGTCCACGCCTGCGGACGGCCGACCGGCTGTTCTGGGTCCTGCTGTCCCGCCTGTGGAGCGGCTGGACGGATGCCGTCTCCGTCGTCCAACCCGCGACCGTGATCCGGTGGCAGCGGACCGGCTTCAAGCTCTTCTGGACCTGGAAGAGCCGCCGGCACGGGCCCGGCCGCCCGGCCGTCGCCCCGGAGGTCCGCGCGCTCATCCGACGGATGTCCGACGGCGAACCCCCTCTGGGGCGCGCCGCGGATTCACGGGGAGCTCCAGAAGCTGGGCATCGAGATTTCCCAGGCGACGGTGTCCAAGTACGTGGTCCGTCCGAACAGGCCCCCGTCGCAGACCTGGCGCACGTTCCTCGACAACCACGTCCGGAGCCTGGCCTCCGTGGACTTCTTCACCGTGCCCACGGTGACGTTCAAGATCTTGTTCGTCTTCGTGGTCCTGGCGCACCATCGGAGACGCGTGGTCCACTTAACGTGACCGATACCCCAACGGCCGCATGGACGGCCCAGCAGATCGTGGAGGCGTTCCCCTGGGACACCGCCCCGCGCTACCTCCTGCGCGACCGCGATGCGGTCTACGGGGTCGTGTTCTCCAGCCGAGTCCAAGCCCTGGGGATCCGCGAAGTGAAGGCCGCGCCTCGGTCCCCGTGGCAGAATCCGTACGTGGAACGCCTCATCGGGACCCTGCGCCGCGAGTGTCTCGACCACGTGGTGGTGCTCAACGAGACCCACCTGCGTCGCCTGCTGCGCGACTACCTTGCCTACTACCACCGTGTCCGGACCCACCTCTCACTGGAGAAGGACTCCCCGGAGCCGAGACTGACGGAGCGCCTCGACCAAGGCAGGATCGTCGAGACGCCCATGGTCGGCGGCCTCCATCATCGCTACACACGCCAGGCGGCGTAAGATCCTTCCGGCTGCGGGGTGTACCCGCCACGCTCAAGTCGCCGGTCGGCCGGTCAGTGCGGTTCGCCTCGGTCTTCCTCCGCCTTGCGTCTGAGACTCCACACGGAACACGTTGGTCCACGCGGGTGTCCTTCGGAGCCAAGGACGAACGGCCGCAGCCAGTCCTCCGAATACCTGGATGGGTTAAGCGGAAGGGACACGGTGGAGCCGATGCGCCCCGATCCGGCCACTCGCCTGCCAGAGCACCTCGGCGGCGGCGGCGACCGCCGGCCCGTAGGCTCGCGGACGGCCGCCCGGCCCTGGCGTGACCCGCGGCCGCGGCGCACGACGGAGCAATCGGATTGCCGCCTTGCGGTGGATGCCGTCACGGCCACTACCTCATCCAAGCAGCTGGCGTTTCTCGGCCCGGGTCGCTTGCATACCGCTCGCGCTGGAATGGGGCGTACTCCCGAAGGCTGGCTCGCGTCACGGGTCCCTCCTGGGGTGGATTGGTAACCGTGACTTCTGATGTACTGCCAGCGTCCTGGTAACCGAAGTACTGCCTATCGGGTTGGCTCCGAACCATACAGCCGGTGGTAGGCCATGGAACCGTGTATGTTGCGAGGCCCAGGGGCGTTTAGAAGCCCGCCATCGTAGTCTGGCGGCCGGCGGCGGGTCAAAAACGGAACGTGAACACGTCCAGGCAGTCTGCAGGCGCTTGTGGCCGGCTCGACGATAGGTGTCATGATGCCACGTCCGGAGATGAGGCAGATCCGCACACCACCCCTGGGGTCATTCGGAGTGAACCCGATAGGCAGAACCGAAGTTTTGAGTCGATGCGCCATCCGTCGTAGCTCATAACTCAGGGTTACCCTCCGGTTCTCGTCGACTCAAAACTCAGGGTTACCGACGGCGTCGCCGCGGCGCCTCCAGGACGCGAGGTCGGGAGGGAGGTGGCGGGGTCGATCTCTCTGGGGAGGCGCTGGGGATCGGGGGCGGCGAGGGCCCACAGCCGATCCAGTTCCCGCTCGAGCTGCCGCCGCAGGTGCAGGGGGTTGAGCGAGTCGTAGAGCGCGTTGAGTTCGCGGTGGGTCTCGGGCGTCAGGACGCCGGTGGCGCACAGGCGCTGGTACGGCGTCTGGGCCCGGTCGTAGACCCGGTGGGTGCGCTCGCCCTGACGGGTCTTGGTCACGAGCTTCTCCACGGGCTGGAAGAAGTTGACGTGCAGACGGGCCAGGCGGTAGACGCGCTGGAGTTGGGCATAGGCGGCGTGGGAGGTGAAGCGATCATAGCCGACGAGCGGCCGCACGACGGCGCCGTTCTTCTGCTCCACATGGGCACTGTCGTTCTTCTTCCAGGGGCGGCTGCGCGTGAAGGTGATCTGGTGCTCGCGGCAATAGGTCAGCAGGGCGCGGTTGATGAATTCGGAGCCGTTGTCGCTATCAAGACCGAGGAGCGGTAGGGGCAGGCGCGTGCGGACGCGATGGATGGCCCCCCGGACGCGCTTCTGCCCCTTCCCCCAGACGGGCTCCAGTTCGACCCACGCGGTGGGGATGTCCACGGCGCAGAGGGTGCAGAGATAGAAGCCCTCGGTCTTCGAGCCGCAGTGGGCGACGAGATCGACCTCGAGGAAGCCGGGCCGGGCGTCGGTCCAGTCGGTGAAGGTGCGAATCGGGATTTCGTGCTTCAAGACGGGGCCGGGGCGCGTGAGGGTCGCGCCGCGCGGCGGGTACTGGGCCCGGGCGGCGCGGAGGAGCCGGGTGAGCGTGGGGCGGCTCGCCTGACGCACGAGCTTGTCGACGGTCGGGGGCAGGGTGAGCTCCCCGTCACCGGAGGAGGCGGTCGAGCAACTCCGGCACGAAGGGGTGGAGCCGATGCGCCCCGATCCGGCCACTCGCCTGCCAGAGCACCTCGGCGGCGGCGGCGACCGCCGGCCCGTAGGCTCGCGGACGGCCGCCCGGCCCTGGCGTGGCCCGCGGCCGCGGCGCACGACGGAGCAATCGGATCGCCGCCTTGCGGTGGATGCCGGCCACGGCCACGACCTCATCCAAGAGCTGGCGTTTCTCGGCCCGGGTCGCCTGCCGATACCGCTCACGCTGGACCGCGGCGTACTCCCGAAGGCTGGCTCGCGTCACGGGTCCCTCCTGGGGTGGATTGGTAACCGTGACTTCTGAGCTACTGCCAGCGCCCTGGTAACCGAAGTTTTGAGTCGATGCGCCATCTGGCGCCCGAGGCCGGGTCGGGGTAGGGTCGGGGCGCCCGTGCCCCACGGGACGGCCGGGAAGCCGAGCTCTGGTGGCTGCCCGGGTGCCGTGACGCTGTGCCTGGCTGGCCGCGAACGACCCGAAATCGGGAGCCGCTCCGTATGCGCTGTCCCCGGTGCCAGCACGAGAATCGCCCGCAGGCGAAGTTCTGTGAGGAATGCGGCAGCCCCTTCAAGGGGGCCAGCCCCACCGCGCCGTCAGACGCAGATCCGACGAGCGAGGTTGAACGCCTCAAGCGAGCGTTGACCGAGTCGCTCGAGCAGCAGACCGCCATGGCGGAGATCCTGAAGGTGATCAGCGACTCGCCGACCGACGCCGGTCCAGTCTTCGCGACGATCCTCGACAAGGCGATGGCCCTGCGCGGCGCTCAACTCGGGACTCTATGGCGTTACGAGGGTGACGAGACGTTCCGGGCCGTCGTCGCTCCGTGGTGCCGGCCCCGAGCTCAGGACCATGTTGGCAAGGACCTCAGCGGCACGGCCGGCCGTTCTTTCGGACGAGCGGCCCGTGGAAGCCGGTTCAGATCCTCGACGTGCGGGAGACCGAGCGCGTACCGTCGGCGGGAGCCGGTGTGGGTCAACAACGTCGAACAGGAAGGAATGCGTACCCTGCTGAACGTTCCCCTAGTGAGCGACGTGCGCTACCTCGGGGCCATCTCGCTCTACCGGCGGGAGGTGCGGGCCTTCACCGAGAAGGAGATCGCGCTGCTCCAGACCTTCGCCGACCAGGCCGTGATTGCCATCGAGAACGTCCGCCTGTTCAACGAGACGAAGGAGGCGCTGGAGCAGCAGACCGCCACAAGCGAGATCCTGCGGGTGATCGCGAGCTCGCCAACCGACACGCAGCCGGTCTTCGACGCGATCGCGCAGCGGGCCGTCCGCGTCTGCGACGGGATGCATTGTGTGGTGCATCGTTTCGACGGCGACCTTGATTCACCTGGTGGCGCATCACGGCATGTCCGCCGAGGCGCTGGAGGAGTTTCGCTGTGTATTTCCAGTCCCGCCAACCGCGGACACGCTGACCGCCCGGGCGATCCGCGAGGGGACGGTTATCCACAACCCGGATCTTTTGAGCGACCCCGCCGAACCCGTTCGACGGTTTGCACGAGTGGGCCGCTATCGTTCTGGGATTGTGGTCCCGATGCTACATAGCGGGAGCGCGGTCGGTGTCATCTCCGTGGCGAGGAGCCGCCCGATGGCGGTCCACGGCCGTTCACCGACCAAGGAGATCGCCCTCCTCCAGACCTTCGCCGACCAGGCCGTGATCGCCATCGAGAACGTTCGCCTCTTCAACGAGACGAAAGAGGCGCTCGGAGCGCAGACGGCCACGGCCGACATCCTGCGTGTGATCTCGAGCTCACCGACCGACCTCCAGCCCGTCTTCGACGTCATGGTCCAGAGCGCCGCGCGGCTGTGCGAGGGCTACAGGACCGGGATGTTTCGGTTCGACGGCGAACTGATTCATTCGGCCGCCCGGCACAATTGTCACCCCCGAAGGCACTCGAGGTCGGTGCGCCGCACATTCCCGGTGCGCCCAACCCGGGCCCTCGGAAGTGGGCGGGCGATCCTCAGACGCGCGGTCGTCCACATCCCCGACGTCGAGGCCGATCCAGAGTTCGCACGCCAAGCGATGACGCGCGGGCGGTCGGCTTTCGAAGCGGCCTCTGGGTACCCGTGATGCGGGAGGGCGCTCCCATCGGCGTCATCTCATCGGTGCGTGCCGAGCCCGGGCCGTTCTCCGACAACCAGATCGAGCTGCTGAAAACCTTCGCTGATCAGGCGGTCATCGCGATCGAGAACGTCCGGCTGTTCACGGAGCTCGAGAGCCCGGAACCACGATCTCTCCGAGGCCCTCGAGCAGCAGACGGCGACCAGCGAGATCCTAAAGGTCATCAGCCAGCTCGACGTTCGACCTCCAGCCGGTCTTGGACGAGTCGCGGAGAGCGTGGTCCGGCTGTGCGGCGCCGACAAGGGCTTCGATCTACCGCCAGGAGGGGGATCATCTATCGCATGGCGGTCGCCTACGGGGAGTCCCCTGAGTTCGTCGAGGTCGATCGGAGCGACACCCTCACCGTCCCAGTCGGGAGTCGGTCGACGGGCCGGGCGCTCCTCGAGCGCCGCATCGATCCACGTCGAGGACACGACGGCCGATGGCCGAGTTCCCGAGTACCGCTGGGCCGAGGGGGAGCGCGGCGCCGAGGTCCGGACCGTCCTCGCCGTTCCGATGTTCCGAGAGGGCAGCCGGTCGGCGGCGTCTTCATGATCCGTCGGACGGCAAGTGCAACCGTTCATCAGAGAAGCAGATCGAGCTCCTCGACGACATTCGCCGACCAGGCCGTCATCGCCATCGAGAACGTGCGCCTGTTCACCGAGCTGCAGGAGAAGAACCGGCTCTCACGGAGGCCACGCGCAGGTGACCGAGTCGCTCGAGCAGCAGACGGCCACGAGCGAGATCCTGCGAGTGATCGCGAGCTCGCCGACCGATCTCCAGCCGGTTATGGCGGCGGTTGCTGAGAACGCCGCCCGGCTCTGTGAAGCGAACGACGCGATGATCCTCCGCGTGGAAAACAACATGCTCCATCCGGCCGCCGTGTTCGGGGGACATGCCGAGCGTGTCGAGTCCCGACTCTCCCGCCGGTCACCGGGCGGCCGAACGGTGATCGACCAGCAGACTTTGCACATCCATGACGTTGCAGCGGTCGCTGCAGAGTATCCCGACAGTCCGGCCGCTGCCCGTGGCGTGCGCACCTTCCTGAGCACCCCGTTGCTGAGCCAGGGCGGCTCCATCGGGGCGATCGTCATCCGCCGGATGGAGGTCAAGCCGTTCACCGACCAGCAGATCGCTCTCCTTCAGACCTTCGCCGACCAGGCGGTGATCGCGATCGAGAACGTGCGGCTGTTCACCGAGTTGCAGGAGAAGAATCGCGCGCTCACCGCCGCCCATGCCCAGATCAGCGAGACCCTGGAGCAGCAGACCGCCACGGCCGAGATTCTCCAAGTCATCTCGCGCTCGCCGACCGACGTGCAGCCGGTTTTCGATACCATCGTCCGGTCCGCGGTGCCCCTGTGTGCCGCAGTGCGGAGCAACGTCCAACTGTTCGATGGCGAACTGATGCATTGGGTTGCGCAGTACAACGTCCGCTCGGAGGCGATGGACTTGATTCACCGGCTCTACCCGATGCAGCCGGATCGAAGCCAGACAGCGAGCCGCGCGGTCCTGACGAGCAAGCGTCGTGCACCTGCCCGACGTCCTGGACGATCACGAGTACCGCCGAGAGCTGGCTTTGAGTGGCGGCTGGCGCAGCATGCTGTCGGTACCGATGATCCGGGCGGGAGACCCCATCGGGGCGATTACGGTCGTGAGGGACGAGCCCGGGCGGTTTTCGGAGACCCAGATCGCGCTGCTCCAGACCTTCGCCGACCAGGCCGTCATCGCCATCGAGAATGTGCGGCTGTTCACGGAACTGGAAGGAGAAGAACCTGGCCCTCACGAAGGCCCATGCCCAGGTCACGGAGGCGCTCGAGCAGCAGACGGCGACGGCCGAGATCCTGCGGGTCATCGCAAGCTCGCCGACCGATGTCCAGCCCGTGTTCGACGCCATCGTAGAGAGCGCGGTGCGCTTGTGTGAGGCGCGGTATGGAGCGGTGTTCAGCTTCGACGGTGAGCTCCTTCGCTTCGTCGCGCACTATAGCGCTTCCCGAGGCAATTTTGGAGGCGGTTCGCAGGCAGTTTCCGGTGCATCCGAGCCGCGCAGTAATTGCGGGTCGGGCGGTCCTGAGCGCCGAGGTCGTCCAGATCCCCGACGTCTATCTCAGATCCCGACATCACGCCCAACGCGGCACGGGCAGGCATCCGAGGCCTGCTGGCAGTCCCGATCCTCCGCGCGGATGCCCCCATTGGGGCGATCGTCATCTACCGGACAGATCCAGGCTCGTTCGCCGACAACTACATTTCGCGTGCTCCAGACCTTCGCCGACCAGGCGGTGATCGCCATCGAGAACGTCCGTCTGTTCAATGAGACGAAAGAGGCGCTGGAACAGCAGACGGCCACGGCTGACATCCTGCGCGTGATTGCAAGCTCACCGACCGATCTGCAACCGGTCATGGAGGCCGTCGCCGAGAATGCCGCGCGGGTGTGTGGGGCATTAGATTCCTCGATCTTCCGTCTCGAAGGGGAGCACCTGCGTCGTGGTGGCGCGGCATGGATCGCTGCGCCGATCCCTGGCGGTTGGCGACACCATCCCGGTCAGTCGCGGCACCATAAGTGGACAGGTTGTGGGCAACCGACGGACGATCCACGTCGAGGACATCATGGCGGCGGAGGCGGAGTTCCCAGACAGCGTGTCCCGCCTGAGGCAGACCGGGGCCGCGGTCCGGACGGCGCTGGCGACACCGCTGCTGCGCGAGGGCACACCGCTGGGCGTCATCACCATCTCCCGGGGACCCGAGGTCCGTCCCTTCTCCGAAAAGCAGATCGCGCTCCTCGAGACGTTCGCCAACCAGGCGGTCATCGCGATCGAGAACGTCCGCCTGTTCCAGGAGCTCGAGGCTCGGACGCGAGACCTGACGCGGTCGGTGGAAGAGCTGCAGGCCCTAGGCGAGGTCAGCCGGGCAGTGAGCTCCACCCTCGACCTCCACACCGTCCTGACCACGATCGTCAGCCGCGCGGTGCAGCTTGCCGGAGCGGCGGGCGGAGTGATCTACGAGTATGACGACGCCACTCAGAAGTTCCAGCTCCGGGCGAGTCACCGGATGGAAGAGGAGCTCGTCGAGGTGCTGCGCGCGGCCCCGATCTCCCTCGGCGAGGGGGCGACGGGCCAGGCGGCCCTTCGCCGCGAGCCGGTTCAGTTGCCGGACATCGGCGACGCGGAAGCGTTCAGCGCGATCCGCATCCGGACGGTTCTGTTGCAGCTGGGCTATCGCTCGGTCCTGGCCGTGCCCCTCCTGTCAGAACAGCAGGATCCTCGGCGTGCTGACGGTCTGGCGGCAAGCTGCCGGCCTCTTCCCCGAGAGGTCGTCAACCTCCTGCAGACCTTCGCCGGCCAGTCAGCCCTGGCCATCCAGAACGCGCGCCTGTTCCGCGAGATCGCGGACAAGAGCCGGCAGCTCGAAGCCGCGAGCCGCCACAAGTCCGAGTTCCTCGCCAACATGTCTCACGAGCTCCGGACCCCCCTGAACGCGATCCTCGGCTTCTCGGAGGTGCTGGCCGAGCGGATGTTCGGGGAGGTGAACGAGAAGCAGGCCGAGTACCTGCAGGACATCCTGTCCTCGGGCCGGCATCTCCTCTCGCTGATCAACGACATCCTCGACCTCTCCAAGGTGGAGGCCGGACGGCTGGAGCTGGAGCTCGGGCGGTTCCATCTGCCGACCGCCCTGGACAATGCTCTGACCCTGGTGCGGGGGCGGGCGATGCGACACGGGATCACGCTCACCCAGACCGTGGACGAGCGGGTGGGCGACATCGTTGCGGACGAGCGGAAGGTCAAGCAGATCCTGCTGAACCTCCTCTCCAATGCGGTGAAGTTCACCCCCGAGGGCGGCCGGGTTGGCCTCAGCGCGACGGCGGCCGACGGCGGCCTCACCATCGCCGTCACCGACACGGGGGTCGGCATCGCGCCCGAGGACCAGGCGGCGATCTTCGAGGAGTTCCGTCAGGTCGGCTTGGACGACGCCCGGAGACAGGAGGGGACGGGGCTGGGCCTGACCCTCGCCAAGAAGTTCGTGGAGCTGCACGGAGGGCGAATCTGGGTCCAGAGCCAGGTAGGCCAGGGGTCGACGTTCAGTTTCACGCTGCCCATTCGGCTCGACCAAACGGGCGCGAGCGATCCGGGCGGAGGCGAGCCCCCACGGCCATGACGTGTCCCCGGTGCCATGCCGAGAACCGCGACGGGCTGCGGTTCTGCGAGGACTGCGGCAGCCGCCTCACCCTGACCTGCGCGCAGTGTGGCGGAGAGCTTGGGCCGGGCAAGCGATTCTGTGGCTCGTGCGGAGCCCCCGCCCCTGGCGAGTCCGCCACGCGGGCCCCCGCCCCTGAGTCCTACACGCCCAAGCACCTCGCGGAGAAGATCCTCACGTCGAAGGCCGCCCTCGAGGGTGAGCGCAAGCAGGTCACCGTACTCTTCGCCGATCTGAAGGGCTCCATGGAACTCTTGGCCCACCGCGACCCCGAGGAGGCTCGGAAACTCCTGGATCCCGTGCTCGAGCGGATGATGGAGGCGGTCCACTACTACGAGGGCACCGTCAACCAGGTCATGGGCGACGGGATCATGGCCCTCTTCGGCGCGCCGATCGGGCATGAAGACCACGCCGTCCGTGCCTGCTACGCCGCGTTACGGATGCAGCGGCGGGTCACCCTCTACGCGGACGAGATGCAGCGCGAGGGTCGCACGCCGGTGCAGATCCGTGTCGGCCTCAACTCGGGCGAGGTGGTCGTGCGCGCCATCGGCAGTGACCTCCACATGGACTACACCGCCGTCGGGCAAACCACCCATCTGGCGGCCCGGATGGAGCAACTGGCCAAGCCGGGATCTGCACTGATCACGGGCGACACGCTGACGTTAGCCGAGGGCTACGTGCAGGTCCGGCCGCTCGGCACGGTCCCCGTCAAGGGACTGGAAGCCCCACCACCAGTCTACGAGCTCACCGGGATCGTGGCCGCACGGTCCCGGTTCCAGGCCAGCGCCGCCGCGCGCGGCCTCACTCGCTTCGTGGGGCGCGAGCGAGAGCTCCAGCAACTTGGCCAAGTGCTTGAGCGGGCGGCTTCGGGGCATGGACAGGCGGTCGCCATCGTCGGTGAGGCCGGGTTAGGCAAGTCGCGTCTCACCTGGGAATTCACGCGGTCCCACCGAACGCATGGCTGGCTCGTGCTCGAGAGCGGCTCGGTCTCCTATGGGAAGGCCACGCCGTACCTGCCCGTCATCGATCTCCTGAAGGCGTACTGCCGGATCCAGGAGCGCGACGACCCGCGGGCCATCCGCGAGCGCGTCGCCGGCAAGCTGCTGACGCTGGACCGCGCGCTGGAGCCGCTCCTGACGCCGCTCCTGGCGCTGCTGGACGTCCCCGTGGAGGATGCCGCGTGGGACGCCCTCGATCCGCCGCAGCGCCGGCAGCGCACGCTCGAGGCGGTCAAGCGGCTGCTGCTCCGGGAGAGCCAGGTCCAGCCGCTTCTGGTGGTCTTCGAGGACCTCCACTGGATCGACAGCGAGACCCAGGCGCTGCTGGACGGCCTCGTCGAGAGCCTCCCTACCGCCCGCCTCCTGCTCCTCGTCAACTACCGGCCCGAGTACCAGCACGCCTGGGGCGGCAAGACCTACTATCTCCAGCTCCGGATCGACCCGTTGCCGCCCCAAAGCGCCGAGGAGCTTCTCAACGCCCTGCTGGGCGACGACCGGACCCTCGCACCGCTCACGCCGATGTTGATCGCGCGGACCGAGGGGAACCCCTTCTTCCTGGAAGAGAGCGTGCGGACCCTTGTCGAGACTGAGGTGTTGATCGGAGAGCGGGGGGCGTATCGGATGGCGAAGGCGCCGGAAGCGTGGCAGATTCCGGCGACGGCGCAGGCCATCCTGGCCGCGCGCATCGACCGGCTGCCACCCAAGGACAAACGCCTCCTCCAGACCGCCTCCGTCGTCGGGAAGGACGTGCCGTTCGCGCTCCTCCAGGCCATCGCCGACCTGCCCGAGGACGACCTGCGCCGGGGGCTTGCTCACCTCCAGTCAGCCGAGTTCCTGTACGAAACGAGCCTCTTCCCCGATCTCGAGTACACCTTCAAGCACGCGCTGACCCACGACGTCACCTATGGCAGCCTCCTCCAGGATCGACGACGGGCCCTGCACGGCCGGATCGTGGCGGCCATCGAACAGCTCTACCCCGCCCGGCTGGCCGAGCACGTCGAGCCGCTCGCCCATCACGCATTTCGGGGCGACCTGTGGGAGAAGGCGGTCACATACCTTCGGCAGGCCGGCACTAAGGCCGCCATGCGCTCCGCGTACCGAGAGGCCGTCGCCTACTTCGAGCAGGCGCTGGTCGCGTTGAAGCACCGCCCTGAGAGCCGGGAGGTGCTCGAGATGGCTGTGGATCTCCGCCTCGATCTGCGCAACGCGCTCTACCCGCTCGGCCAGTTCGAGCGGATCCTCGACTATCTGCGAGAAGCGGACACGCTCGCCACGGCGCTGAATGATCGCCATCGTCGAGCGTGGGTCGCGACGTATACCGGGACCCAAGTCTCGCATCTGGGAGACCATGAGCGCGCCGTTGAGTTCGGCCAACGCGGCCTCGACCTCGCCCAAGGCCTCGATGACGTGGCCCTCAGTGTTCAGGCGAGCTCTCGCCTGGGTTGGATCTACTACGTCCTGGGCGCCTACGAGCGCGCGATCGACCTCCTCACGCAAAGTCTCGCGCCCCTGGAGGGCGCGCTGAGCGGTCAGCGGCTCGGGATGCCGACGCTGCCCTCGGTGATGTCGCGGACGTATCTGACCTGGTCGCTCGCACAGCTGGGGAAGTTCGTCGACGCCGCGACCCGGGCCGAGGAAGGACTTCGGATCGCCGAGCACGTCGGTGAGCCCTTCGGTCGTATCACGGCGTACACCGTGCTTGGCAGTTTGCGTCGAAGCAAGGGAGACCTCGGTGAGGCGATTCCGGTGCTCGAGCGCGCTCACGCACTCTGTCAGGACGCAAACATCGTACCGTGGCTGGCAATCACCGGGGCGGAGTTAGGGTATGCGTATGCCCTATCCGAACGTCTCGGAGAAGCGCTTCCGCTGCTAGAGCGGAGTACCGAACGCATGAACGTGGGTGGCCTCGGCGTCGGCTGGGCCGGCTGGCTTAGCGAAGGCTATCTCCTGGCCGAGCGTATCGATGACGCGACACGGGGCGCCCGGCAGGCTCTTGAGCTCGCTCGCACCCACAAGGAACGCGGCCATGAGGCGTGGGCCCTCCGTCTCCTGGGCGAGGTCGCCTCGCATCATGACCACCCCGACATGGCAACGGCCGAAGTGCACTACGGCGCTGCCATGACCCTGAGCTCCGAACTCGGCATGGGCCCGCTCGTCGCCCACTGCCACCTCGGCCTGGGCAAGCTCTACCGGCGCACGGGTGATCCCGCGAAGGCTTCCGAGCACCTGACCACCGCGACGACGCTGTACCGCGAGATGGGCATGACCTTCTGGCTGGAGAAGGCCGACGCGGACCTGCGTGGAGTCGAGCAATGACGCGAGTCGTGTCGCTGGTCACACTGATCCTGGCCCTCCTCGCCGCGCCGCTTGGCGCCGAGGCCCAGCCGGCGGGGAAGATCGCCCGGATCGGCTTCCTACGGGCCGCTTCGCCCCAGCCCGCCGACATCGAGGCATTCCGACAGGGTCTGCGTGACCTCGGACACATTGAGGGGCAGCACGTGATGATCGAGCAACGCTACGCGGCTGGCGTTGCCGCCCGGCTTCCTGAACTGGCGACGGAGTTGGTGCGGCTTCAGCCCGACGTGATTGTCGTGGACGGTACGCTGGCGGCGAAGGCTGCCGGGGCGGCGACCTCGACGATCCCGATCGTCTTCACGTTGGTCAGCGACCCTGTCGCGTCCGGGTTGGTCGCCAGCCTCGCGCGGCCGGGCCGGAACCTCACCGGGCTGTCCAACGTCGGCAGCGACCTCGCAGGCAAGCGGCTCCAGCTTCTCAAGGAGACGGTCGCCGGGGCAGCCACCATCGCCGTCCTGTCAGACCCGGTCAACTCGATGACACCACAGCTCCTGGAGACCAGGGCTGCGGCAGGCCCGCTGAGCGTGCGGCTCGTGCTGCTGGAACCGCGAGACCTGACGGAGTGGCCGGGTGCCTTTGCGACCATGACGCGCGAGCGTGTCGAGGGCGTCGTGACCCTGAACTCACCAGTGTTCTTCAGCCAACGGGCGCGGCTTGTCGAGCTGGTGGCGCGGGCGCGGCTTCCGGCGATGTTCCCCGAGCGTGAGTTCGTCGAGATCGGCGGCCTCATGTCCTACGGTCTGAGCTTCCGCGCCCAGTGGCACCGAGCGGCGGCGTTGGTCGACAAGATTCTCAAGGGTGCGCCGCCCACCGACATCCCGGTGGAACAGCCTACCAGGTTCGAGCTCGTCATCAATCTCAAGACCGCGAAGGCCCTCGGCCTCACGATCCCGCCGTCGGTGCTGGCGCGGGCGGATGAGGTCATCGAGTAGTGGATAGGCGAGTCTTCCTCGCTGGCACCCTGGGTCTCTTGGCCGCGCCGCTCGCCGCCGAGACGCAGCCGGCGCCGGGCAAAGTCCACCGAGTTGGCTGGTTACACCCCCTGCCGATTCCTCCCGAGTGGGCGGAAGCCTTCCGCCACGGTCTCCGCGAGTTCGGCTACGTAGAGGGCAAGGATTTCCTGATCGAACACCGATCGGGTGGGGGCATCGAGCGTCTCCCCGAGATGGCGGTCCAGCTCGTTCAGCTGAAAGTCGATGTGCTCATGGCTGGAAACAGCGCCGCGGTTCAGGCGCTGAAGAACGCGACCAGCACGATCCCGATCGTGATGGTGGGGACGAACAATCCCGTGGCCCTCGGCCTCGTCGCCAGCCTTGCCCGGCCGGGAGGGAATGTCACGGGGCTGTCCGGTCTGGGTGACCTGGGTCCCAAGCGGCTCGACCTGCTCAAGGAAGTTCTACCCGGACTCACTCGGGTCACGATGCTGTCGAACCTTGGCAATCCCTCGATTGTGCGGGTCGTTCAGGAGACGCAGGCGGCCGCAAGGACACTCGGCGTCGAGTTCCACAGTGTGGATGTGCGAGACGCCGGACGAATCGATCAAGCACTCGCAGCCGCACTGCAGACTCGGCCGGACGGGCTGGTCCTACCCGCTGAGACAATGGTTCACAGCCCGCAGGCCCGCGCCCGCATCGCGGAGTTCGCGATGAAGCACCGCCTTCCGTCCATCGGCGCGTGGCGGGAATTTGCCGAGGCGGGAGGACTAATGGCCTATGGAATCACCATCCAGGACGTCTTTCGCCGCGCGGTCGGGTACGTCGATAAGATCTTCCGCGGTGCCAAGCCCGCCGACCTGCCTGTCGAGCAGCCGACCAAGTTCGAGTTCGTGATCAACCTGAAGACCGCGAAGGCCCTCGGCCTCACGATCCCGCCGGCGGTGCTGGCGCGGGCGGATGAGGTGATTCAATGATGGATCGGCGAACGTTCATTGCTACGGCGGCCGGTCTCCTCGCCGCGCCCCTCACCGCCGAGGCGCAGGTCTCCGGACGGGTGCCACGGGTCGGATACCTCGGCGATGTACCGGGAGCGCGGCCGTGGCCGCTCGAGCAGGGGCTGAAAGACCTCGGCTGGGAGGACGGCCGGAACATGGCCGTCGAATGGCGATGGGCTCAAGGGGACCCGGCGCGATACTCGACACTCGCCGCGGAGCTCGTTCAGCTCAACGTTGACGTGATCGTGGCTCCTGACGAGGGGCGCGTCAACGCCGTGCGCCAGGTTACTCACACGATTCCCATCGTGTTCTGTTTCGTGGGCGACCCTGTCGGAGTCGGATACGCGGTGAGCCTCGCACGACCTGGTGGAATGATGACCGGCGTTTCGTCGCAGTGGCAAGAGCTGGTCGGCAAGCGTCTGGAGATCTTGAAAGAAGCGCTCCCCAACGTCAAACCGGTCGCGGTGCTCGCGAACCCTCCGGCGGCGGCCGGATTCGCGCCGGGGGCCGCTGCCTCACTCAAGAACTTTGAGGTTGCGTCGAAATCCTTAGGGCTCCCGTATCAGACGTACCTGGCATCGGAGCCCGGCGACCTGGACCGCGCACTCGCGACCATGGTGCAAAAGGGAGCACGGTCGCTGACGATGGTGTCCGGCACCGGCCTGTTCTTCCTCGAGCGCAAGCGCATCGCGGATCTCGCCCTGAGATACCGACTCCCCACGATGGCCGAGAGCCGACTACTGGTAGAGGCTGGCTGCCTCATGAGCTACGCGCCCGATCTCGCGGACCTGTTGCGGCGCACGGCGGGTTACGTGGACAAGATCCTCAAGGGCGCCAAGCCTGGCGATCTGCCCATCGAGCAACCCACCAAGTTCGAGTTCGTGATCAACCTGAAGACCGCCAAGGCCCTCGGTCTCACCATCCCGCCGGCGGTGCTGGCGCGGGCGGACGAGGTTATCGAGTAGTGAGCATGCTGAGGAACCCGGAAGGTTGCCCCGCATTTTCCATCGCACCCGGGACACGACCCGTCGCTCGACGGCAGGGCAATCAGACGCAGCGCCGCGAGGACGGCGCGGTTGTGAAGCTCAGAACCCCGGCTGGTGCGGGCGTACCTCTGTCACCGTCCAGGGCGCCGATCCACCGGCGGGCCGATGCCCGGTGACCGTCACGCTCACATTGGGCGCCAGCCCCGCGGCGGCGACGGAGGACGGGACGTGGAGGCACTGCCCACCTATGTGGAGCATACGGGAGACGGGGTTCCAGGACGTGACGACGCCGGCCAGCCCGAACGGAATGGGGACTGGGTCGGCCGTGTCAAAGCCCGTTGCCGCGCCGGTCTCGATGGGGCCTGTCACAGTCATCGCCTCCAGAAGACCCGGACCTGAACTACCCCAGCAAGACCGATGCCGCGAGACGCGCACACGGATTCCGGCACTTCCGCGACGGGTGGGCCGGGTCATGGGTGAAAATCACACCCGTTGGGTGTGTACTTCCACCCGGGCTCCGAAGCCGTGGCACCCGGCTGGCCGCCCCGGGCTGGGGCTTTTTGAGGGTCGGGCCGACCCTGAGAGCGGCCGGAAGTGACCGACCCAATCCCGCGAGTTCTGGACTGGCCCGCGAACAGCCGAGCCATACGACCGCTGACGAGGAAGAGAGCGCCACATGGTCCCGCCCATCTGGCTCGACGCCTCCGGCCGCCGCCGCCAGCCGCTCGCCTGCTGGACGTGTGGGCGCGAGGTCTCACTGATGCGGTTCCGCGCCGCCGATCTCCGCCGGCAGGGCTGGACGCCGCCCCAGACGCTTCAGATCCCAGACTGGTGCGGCTGCTCGACAGAGTACTTGCCGGTGCCAGACGGCAAGGACTGGTGGTCCCTCGTGCCGATCTGGGAGCCGACGCAGACGCCCAGCCCACTGCGCCGCTGGGAGCCCGCCGTGCCGTACTGGGCAGCCGACCCCGGCCCGCAGCCATGAGCGGCACCCGCCGCTGACGAATATGCCTTTGGAGCGGCTACCCGACCTCCCGCGTGTCGTCGTGGCTCGCATCGAGGGCCGGGACACGCTCTACGAATTCGACCTAACGGCCGCGCCATCCCCCGCGTGGCGTGCCGCTTTTCTTGCCCACCGCCCGGCTCTCACGACCGCCGACCATACCCCCGACATTGGCCGCGTTGCGATTCACGGGGCAACCGTCCACTTTCGCACCGCGCCGCGACATCTCGGGGGACTGGCTGCGTCGAATCGACCGCTGGATCGCCTACGCTAACTCGGTGGTGGAGGAGTGACATCATGCCGCCGCGGGCGTGGTGGAGATGGGCGGCCGCATGGTTCGGCTGGGTCGCGTTCACGGCCGCGATTCTACTTCTTGGGATCGTGGTCTGGGCATTCCTGATGTAATGGCGGGGACACTGCACACCGTCCCTTCGCGCGATCGGAGGATGCTAAGCGTGCCGGTGACGGCGCTGATGGAGTAACCGAGTCGGAAATGACGACGCGAACGCACCTTCTCCGTCGGGCCATCGCCCTGGAGGTCGCGACGGTGGGCTGGAATGTCGTCGAGGGTGTGATCGCGGTGAGTGCCGGACTTTTCGCCTCGTCGATTGCGCTGATTGGGTTCGGCATCGACTCGTTCGTGGAGACCGCGAGCGGCGCGGTCGTGGGGTGGCGGCTGTGGGCGGAAGCCACGGGCCGCGCGGATGAAGAGCGTGCCGAAACGCTGGAACGACGCACCGGGCGGATCGCCGGGGCACTCCTGTTCGGACTCGCGGCGTACATCATCGTGGACGCAAGCCGGCGGCTCATCGGCTATGGCGGGGAGGCGCAGGAGAGTCGGCTCGGGATCGTGCTGACCGCGATCTCTCTGGTCGTCATGCCCTTGCTCGGGCGGGCGAAGCTTCGGACCGCCGTCGCGCTCAGAGCGGGGCGCTTCGTGCGGATGCCTACGAGACGCTGACGTGTGCCTGGTTGTCGCTCACGACGCTCGCCGGCTTGGTGCTCAACGCGACCCTCGGGTGGTGGTGGGCAGACCCGCTGGCCGCCCTGGCCATCGTGCCGCTGGCGGTCCGGGAGGGGATCGAGGGGTGGCGCGGAGTCGACCACTGCCATTCCGAGCCACAATAGGGACGACGCGAAGACGCCCCCGCGCGGTCGGGAACGCCGCCGGGGGCCGGCCATCACGCCGAACCCGTGAAGGAGCCCGAGCAATGAACCGAAGGCATCCTACCGTAGTACCAGACCGGCTGGAGACAGCCATGGTGCGCGTGCTCGCCCTGGTCCTGATTGCTCTGGCAACCGGATGCGCATCAGCACCCGAGTCCCCCGAGGGCAAGCCCGGCCCCAGTGGCGTGACGATGCACGCGGACAAGGATCTCGCCTGGACGTGGGTGACGCCAGGCTTCGATTTCGCCGCCTATGACACGCTCCTGCTCACGGAGCCGCGGGCTGACGTGAAGGATCTCAAGCCTGACGATGCGGAGTCGCTGGAGTGGGCGCTCGGGGTCCTGCGGGAGAAATTCGTGCCCGTGCTGCGCGACTCGAAGCTGTTCAAGATCGTCGCGACGCGTGAGCCGGACATCCCGCCGGGCGCGAAGGTGCTCCGTCTCGACACGACGATCATGGAATACGCAAAGGGCAATGCCGGCGCCCGCGCTGTCGGGGATCTTCACGCCAACCCGCTCATCATCGTCCTGGGGCGCACGCTGGACGGCGACCGACAGGTGTTTGTGTTCGAGCAGCGCCGCAGCGGATTCAACACCGTGGAACGTTCTGGCAGTTTCGTCCCAATCGCGACCTCCAGGAAACTGACCTCGGGACATTGCCAACCGTCTGGTCGACCACATCGCCCGGGTGACGGGTCGGCAGCGGTCGAAAGTCTGAAGCAGGATGCGGGCGTCGGTCTGACCCGCCTGCTCCACCGAGCCCTGGGATTGCTGATCCCATGGTCGCGTCGGACGCTGCCAGTCGAGTGAGGCGCCGAGACCGCTTGCCGGATAGTTGCCGAGTTGCGCGGACCTCCGTACGGTTCCGGCCCATGGGCTGGCTGTTTCGGCCGTCGCGGTCACGGGCGTCGCTACTCGATCTGGTGGATCTCCTACTGGGATCGCAGCCAGCGTCGGGAGATCCGTGAGTCATCGCGCTCCCGGAGTCGTCAGGTCGCGCTCAAGCTGCTCGACCAGCGGGAAGCGGAGGCTGCCGCGCGACCGGTCGCTGGTTCGCTCGTGGCTTGGCCCCGAGCAGAGTCACATAGACTACATCGCTTTCGTCGAAGGTAATCCGCCCGACGAGGCGTGGATCAACACGATCGAGCGTGTTAGCGAAGATGGGCCCGAGCCTTAGAAGCGAGCGATGATCGCCGCGATCTACGCCCGCCTGTCGACCGAAAAGCCTTGCCCTGCGGCGCCGGTGCGACCGTAGAAATCTGCTTGAAGGTGTCGAGGCGGGGGATCTCCCCAGGCGGCGCCTGATCGTGTTCCCGGCGGCAAGCTAGGCAAACCCGAGGCAATCGGGTTCGAGGGTGCCGGATCGCCCACAGGCGGCGGCAATGGTGCCCTCAAGGTGCAGGGGTGGCAAGGCCCCCGCCTCGACGCGGTTTAGTGTACTCCCGCTGCTCCTCGCCGTGGCGCTCAACACCGCCGAGCAATCGCGCTGACTCCCCGCGTAAGACCCGGATCCCTGCGGCCGATGTAGGGCCGCCCCTCGGCCCAGCCCTGGGATTCTCAATCCGGTGGCTTTCCTGTCTTTCGGTTCGCAGGAGGGCCCGGGCGTGACGCTGGTCGCTTACTGCTCGCTTACCCACTCTCCGAGGGCGGAATCGGTCAAAATCGGGCAGCGCGAGGCTCGGCCCGACGAGGGCTAACCGGCCCGATTCACGACCGAATCTGACCGCTGGAGCCCTTGGGAGGCGGGACGGGGTGCGGGCTGAAAATCCCGGTGTCGGGAGTTCAATTCTCCCCCTGTCCACCATTTCTTTTGCCCGCCAAACGCCGGAATTCCGCGCTGGGCGCGGCGTTTCGTCCCCTCGGGTCCCGCGAGAGCCTTGTGATGGGTTGTGACCCGTTGGGATGGCTTTTGACTGCGGACTGGCCCCCGTTTGACCCCCCGTTTCCGATGGCGATCAGGCTTGTTGCGTGGGGTGTCGGCGGCCAGCGAAGGCCGGGTCCGGTCTCAGTGCGCATCGCGGTACCGACCGGGGGCCGCCCAAGTGTGATTGCGGGGGCTGGATTTGAACCAGCGACCTTTGGGTTATGAGGGCAATGGCGGGTGCGACGGGCGCCAAACCCTCCCAACTGGCCCCATAGGAAATTGGAGGTTGTAGTGCGCCCGGTTGGTCCGGGTTGCGGCTGGTTGGCAGGCATTCACGGACAGAACACGGACAGTTGACGCGAGGGTCGTCCTGCCTACCCCCGGCGCCGCGCGGAAGATCAATCTGCCGATACGTCGGTGGCGACCGTCGGGTAGAGCTGGTGGCTCGATCCCTTCTTCACTCGTCGGATCCGACCAGCTTTTTCGAGCCACGCCGCGAGCTGAGAAACGCGGCGGCCATCCGCGGCACCTAGGTGGGCTTTGAGCCCGGACTGCGCGAGTCCCGGTTCCCGGTGCACCACACCCATGATGCCCACCACGAGTTCGATATCCGCTTCCGCCCGCTCAGCCGACGGCAACCAGTCGCGGAGCTCAGGCACGCCTTCCAGCGCGGCGCGAAGTTCCCGAATACCCTCGCGATCCTCCAGTACGGCCATGAGCGTCGGCGCCGTGTGCACGGCATGTGACGTCCTGATGTCGAATCTGCCGTACTCACGCTGACACTCCCGGACGAACTGCGACATGATCGCGTAGGTCTCGCGCGCGGCGGCGATCGCCGATCGATAGTCTTGATCTGCCTTTCCCCGCTCGATCACCGCCGAGAGCTCGAAGTAACGATCCAACACCCGGCCTTCGACTTGGCC
>CAVXVV010000007.1:0-22818 GCA_963765195.1 uncultured Candidatus Rokubacteria bacterium | reverse complement strand
TTGTTTCGCACAATGGCTTCGGCCACCCGGTCCACCGCCTGCTGGGCTGTCCGCTTCGGTCGATACCCATACGACCCGTCGTGAAAGTCAGCTTCGAAGATCGGCTCCAAAATGAGGGTGAGCGCCCCTTGGACCACGCGATCTCGAATTGCCGGAATGCCGAGGACCCGGACCTTCTTCCCGTCGCCCTTCGGGATTTCGACGCGCCGGTTCCGCAATGGCCGATAGGTGCGTGAGACCAGTTCGTCCCGCAGTTGGGCTAGAAACGGCTCCACCCCGGCGGCCTCAATCGCCTCGAACGTCACCCCGTCGATACCCGGAGCGCCGTTGTTCTCCTTCGCGATCGCGTACGCCGCGTGCAGCGTCTCCAACTTGATCACGTGAACGAACAGGCCCCAGAACTGCCAGTCCTTCTCGGCCTTCGCCTTGACGTATAGCCTCCGCTGCAGGTCTTGCAGACTGATGGGCGCTGTTGTCATGGCACCCCTGCCTCCCGTGTTGTCGGAGACGTCACACCAGTAGGGCCCCTTCGCTCCACGGGCATTACCCCGCTTCATCGCTACCACGGACCCATCCGTCACCCTCTCGCCGTCCGCCCACTTCCCAGGGTCTCTGGTTATAGCTTGGACATGGCTCCGCCGCTTTCGCGGTGGGGCGAGGAGGGCTTCTCCAGTTGCTCGACGTGTCCTCGTCACCGTGCCGTCGCTCTCACCCCGCCGGAGCGTCCCGCCGCATCAGCCAGGTGCGACGGGCCATGCTGCCTTCGCCTCTCAACCGTGAGGCTCGGCCTCCGGGGCTTAAGTATTTCGGGGCCACCTGTGCGTTCACTTTCGTTACGGCCCGGGGACTCACTCACCATCCTTCCGAGGGCTTGGTCGGTGGGCTTCAGAGTCTCGGTTTCCCTCCACCCTGCCACCCGAGTTACGGGGCTCTGGCTCTTACCCCGGCGGGGCTGACTCCCGCTGAACACGTCAGCTTTCTCTGGACGCACGGTTGATGACGAGCTCGAACTTGGTCGGCTGCTCGACGGGAAGGTCGCCGGGCCGCGCGCCCTTGAGGATCCTGTCCACGTAGGCCGCGGCGCGGCGAAAGAGATCGGATAGTCCGGCCCGTAGGCCATGAGGCCTCCCGCCTCGACGAATTCTCTGGGGCCGGACACCGTGGGCAGCTCGCTCCGGAGCGCCAGCTGGACGATCTGCCTCGAGTACGGTCGGAGCGCGAGACCCACGACGATGCCGCCCGTGTGCGCGTCGTGTAGCGTGGCGAAGGCCCGATCCACCTCGCCGGCGCTCTTCACAAAGTCGTCGTGACGCGCACGCCGAGCGTCCGACCGGCGGCCTCGACCTCGGTCACGGCCGCCCTGGCCGCCTCCGGGGTCGTCAGCTGGGAGACGCGCGAGAGGCCGGGAACCACCGCCTGGAGGAACTGCAGACGCTTCGCCGTGATCTCGCCGACGGCGGCAGAGTGCCCGGTGATGTTGCCTCCAGGGCGGGCTAGTCTGACAGCGAATCCTTCCCCGACCGGATCACCGGCGAAGGCCATGACAATCGGAATGGTCCGGGTGGCCTGCTGGACGGCCCGAATGGCCGTGGTCGGCCCGGCGACGATCATGTCGACCTTGAGGTGGACGAGCTCGTCCGCCAGATCCTGGAGCTGCTCGAGGCGGCTGTCCGCGTAGCGCGCCTCGAGGAGGATGTTCTGACCCTCGACGTACCCGAGCGCACGGAGGCCCTGGCGAAACGCCTCGCTCTGGACGGCATCGTCGGCTGCCGATGAGGGCGAGAGGTAACCGATCCGCGCGGTCTTCGCCACGGCCTGTGCCTCGCCATGCATCGGCAGCGTGGTCAGCAGCACGACGAGCGCGAGAAGGCCGGATCGCGCTCCGGCGGGAGCCGTCGCGTCCCCGCGGCTCGGTCCGGCTCGGCGCTGCGGTCCGGGCCTTTCGGACCCGGCCCGAGGACATGTCCGACGCACTACTTCCGCCGGTGCAGGAAGACGTGGGTGGCGCGCTCGCCCGGCACCTGCTTCACGCATTCGTACCCCAGGGACCGGAGATCGATGCCGCCCAGGAGATGCTCCTCCGCCCCGAGCAGGACCGGGCGAATGGCCAGGTGGAGCTGTCGATCAGGCCGGCGCGGAGATACCGCCGGACCGTCGCTACGCCGCCGCCCACCCGGACATCCTGCCCGCCGCCGCGGCCCGCGCCTGCGCGAGCGCGGCCTCGATGCCCTCTGTGACGAATCGAAACTCCGTGCCGCCGGCCATCGGGAGCGGCGCCGCGCGTGGAGGGTTAAGACGAAGATGGGCGCGCGATACGGCGGCCGTCGCCCCACCAGCCCTTCCAGTTGTCGTCCGGCCAGGGACCTCGAATGGGGCCGAACATGTCGCGCCCGAGGATCCAGGCCCCGACCCCCGCGAAGCCCTGCTCCGCCATCTCGTTGTCAACGCCGGTCTCGCCGTCCCCCTGCCCGTGCATCTGCCGGAACACGCGCGTGGGGAAGAACCACTCCATCAGGTCGGGTCCGTTGACCCCGAGCGGATGCTGGAGGTCCTGTCGCGGTCCGGCCCCGTATCCGTCGACCGAGATCCCGAAGCTCTGCACACGGACTCTCGACACGATGCTCCTCGCTGGCTGGCTACTGGATGTGGTGCAAGGACGGCGCTACGGGGACGAGAGGCCGATCCGGCCGGGGTCGGCGCCGCCTCATTCCCGGCCAGTCCACTCCGGATTCCAGGCGACTTCCCACAGGTGTCCGTCCGGGTCTTGGAAGTAGCCGGCGTACCCGCCCCAGAAGGTGTCGTGCGCCGGCTTCACGATCGCGGCGCCGGCGGCTGCGGCCTGCGCCATGACCGCGTCGACCTCGCGCCTCGAGGACACGTTGTGCCCGATGGTGAACTCGGTCGCGTTCGGCTGCCCGGGAGGGATCCCCGTGTCTCGAGCGATGCTCGCCCGCGGCCACAGGGCGAGCCGGAGCCCGCCCTCCAGATCGAAGAACGCGACCGCGCCGTACTCGAACTCGGCGCCCACGATCCCCTGCGTGCTCAGGCCGAGGCCGTCACGGTAGAACCGGACGGCTCGCTCCAGGTCGGCGACGCCGAGCGTGACGAGCGTGATCCTCGGCTTCATGCGCGCGCTCCATCAGCGATGATCGCGCGGATCCGTGCGCCGTTCAACCGGACGGCGACGTGAATGCGGAGGCTCGATGGTGCCCGGCCTCACGGTGAGGCGGTCACGGGCTGGGGCCCCGCGTCGCCGGCCAGAAGCTCTCCGTTCATGCCGAGGGCTTCGTGAATCTTGCAGAAGAGGTGGATGACCCCGGACGCGGGGAAGGTCACGGTCAGCTCCGCCCTGCCCTTCGGTGGCACGTCGCGGTCGATCCGAAGAGCGGGAATCGTCACGGTATGGAGCGTCGACGACGCGTTCTCGACGGCGAGGACCAGGCGCTGCCCGGGATTGCCCCGTAGGAACGTCGGCGCGAAGTAGTAGTCGTCGAGTTCGACCTCTACCCGGGCCATCCCCCGCACGTCCGCAGTACCGTGGTCCGCGAACGTCGTGGATCCGAGCCGGAGCGGCCGGCCCGGCGCCTCCGCGGTGTGTGCCGCGTGGCCGGCCCCGGACCCCGCTGCACGCGCGGCCGGTCCGGGCTGGACAGCGATCTTCCGCGGCCCGTTCCCCACAGCGATCGTCGCGGCGATCTGCCGTCTGTCCAGATCTATGACGGACACGTCGTTCGATCCCTCGTTGGTTACGTAGGCAACTCGCGCGTCGGAAGTCGTGGCCACCCAGTGAGGCGCCGTCCCCACACCGACGGCTCCGGTCCGCGTGGCCGCGGCGACATCGATCAGCTGGAGCTCCCCCGGCCCCTGCGCAACCACCAGCGCGGTGCGTCCGTCCGTGGCGAAGAGAGGATGGTGTGGCGAGGCGCCCACCGGGATCTCCGCCACGATTCGACGGGCGGCCGGGTCGAGCACCTCCACCGCCGCGACGCCGGCTGTGGTGACGTACACCCGCGTGCCGTCGGGGCTCCAGTCGAGGGCGCGAGGGGTGTGGTCGACCGGAACGGTGGCGATGACCTTCTGGCCGTCCAGATCAACGGCGACCAGCGCGGTGGCGCCTTGGGCTTGCGAGCCCACCCAAGCGACGCGGCCGTCCGGGGAGATCGCGGCATTGTGAGGCTGCGGCACCGGGATGCGAGCGATCACGCGGTCGGTGGCGGTGTCGATGACCAGCGCCTGATTCGTCCCGAAGCCGGAGACGACGACCTTCCGGCCGTCCGGCGACATCGCAAGACCGTGGGGGGTCGCCCCGACGTCGATGCTTCCGACCACGCGGTCGCTCGCCGTGTCGATGACGCTGACCGTCGATGCGCCGTCGCTCGAGACGTAGACCTTCTGGCCGTCCGGAGTGACGACGAGCCCGTGCGGGCCGGGCGGGACCGGGATCGTCCCGATGACGCGGTCGCTGGCCGTGTCGATGACGGCGACAACGTTGTCCTTGAAAAGCCCGACATACGCCTTCGGCGCGGCGGCGCCCGCGACGGGCGCGCCGACGAGAAGCGTGAGCGCGAGGAGCATTCCGGTGAGCCGAGTGAGCATCGAGTTTCCCCTTTCCGACGAGCGGTAGCCGCTCTCAATGGCGACAACGCGCACGGACCTCGATCGTTCCCGCGCGTTTCCGGACCGCCGGCACGGAACGAACGGGTGGCTCCTGCGTTTACGAGAGAGAGGATCGTCGATCGGTGCTGACGACGGCAGGAGCGGCGCCCTCCGGAGCCAGGCCAGACTGCTACAGTGAAGCCATGGCTGCCGGAAGTCGAGCGGACCCGGGCGTGGCCCTGGGGCGTGAGGCCCTCGCATACGTGGACGCGCTGCACAACCTGGCGCGCTACTTGACCGGGAACGCGGCGGATGCAGAGGACCTGGTCCAGGAGACCTACCTCCGAGCGCTGCGTTCGGCGGGTCAGTTCGCTCCGGGGACGAACTTGAAGGCCTGGCTGTTCCGGATCCTGCGCAACACGCACATCAGCATGTATCGCCGGCGCCGGAACGATCCGACGGTCGGAGGTCTCGACACGGTCGATCCTGACACCCAGGGGACGGCCGACGACGCCTGGCTGCTCGGGGACCTCGACCTGGACCGGCTCCGGAACCTCGTCGCTCAGGAGATCGAGGAGGCGCTGATGCGACTGTCCGAGGACGCCCGGGCGGTGGTGCTCCTCGATCTGGAGGGTCTCACCGAAGCGGAGGTCGCCGGGATCATGGGCTGCGCGGTGGGCACGGTGAAGTCGCGCCTGGCCCGGGCGCGCGCTACGCTCCGCCAGCTACTGGCGGACTACGCGAAGTAGGCGGGGAGATGGACTGTCAGGACGTGCGAGCGCGGCTCCTCGAGGACCAGCGCGGTCGACTAGCCCCGGAGATCCGTGCCGATCTCCGGGCTCACATCCTCGACTGCGCCGCGTGCGCGCGGGCCGATTCGGCCGAGCGGGCCCTGACCCAGGTCCTGGATCGCGGCCTGCCGCAGTATCCGGCCTCCCTCGCCCTCAAGCGCCGGCTGGAAGCCGAGTGGCCCGCGTCCCCGAGGGCCGCTGCTCCAGCGGCCGCGGCGCCGGCGTGGTGGCGTCGCTGGGGTCGATCCTTGGTCCCCGCGCTCGCCCTGGCCGCCGTGCTCCTGGCAGTACTGCCGCTCTACCGCGCCTTGGTCCCGCCCTTCGACGCTCGCGCCACGCTGGTCACGGAGGCGGTCAACGATCACTTGCGCGTCCTCGCGAGCCAGCAGCCGCTCGAGGTCCAGCGCGGCGGCATCCACCAGGTCAAACCCTGGTTCGAGGGCCGTCTGGACTTCGCTCCGGTCGTGGCCTTCGAGGGAGATGCCGAGTTCAAACTCGAGGGCGGGGCGGTCGGCTATTTCCTGGATCGACGGGCCGCTGTGTTCGTCTATCGCTACCGGCTCCACGCCATCACGCTGCTCGTGTTCCGCGCGGATGGGATCAGCTGGCCTGAGCATGGCCTCGCCCCCCTCGGCACGATCCACGCCTCCCAGCTCGCCTCGCGCGGGTTCAACGTGGTCCTGTGGCGCGCGGGCGGTCTCGGCTACGCGCTCGTCTCCGACACCGAGCCTGGCGTCCTGGCTCGTCTCGCGCCGAGGATCGTCGAGGGCTAGCGGCGGCTCCGCGCCGAACCCGGCCGCCGACTCAATCTCGCTCGCCCCGAGCCCTTCCGTTTCCCGCGCCCCGGCTGCCGGGCGTAGCTCACCGTCAATGCCTCCCAGACGTGCCCGTCGGGTTCGTTCCAGTACACGATGCGGCCGCCCTTGTGGGCGCCGATCCGCATGTCCGCCGGGCCGTGCGGCCCGCTCCGGTACTCGATGCCGCGCGCCTTGATCCTCTCGAAGATGCGATCGAACTCGGCCTCGCTCACGCGAAAGCAGAAGTGCTGCGTGGGAATGGGGCCGTCGGCCTGGTCGAAGTCCAGAGTCAAGCCGTCGTTCACGTAGACCGGACAGAAGGAGCCCACGCCGGACTTCGACCAGGGGACGCCGAGCAGCGTGGCCAGGAGCTCGGCGGACGCTCGGTGGTCCCGGGCCGGGACGATCACGTGGTCGAGTCGAATGGTCACGCGGGGATCCTCTCGTCCGCCCCCGGGATCCTCCCGCCCGGTTCCAGCCGCCTCACCTCGCCCCGTGACCCTACTTCGGCGCGGGCATGCTGGTGTTCCAGATGTCCCGGTGAAGCTTCCACTGCCCGCCGTCCTTTTTCCAGACGACGACGTACTTGCCGCTGTCGAGCTGCTTCCCGCCCTCGCCCATCAGGACGTAGGTGCCCACCTCGTGAGCGAAGTCACCGTGGGCCTCCACCTCCACCGTGGTCAGCTTCACCTGCTTGATGCCGGCGTCCATCGCGCCCTTCCACACCTTGGTGATCGCCTCGCGCCCCTTCGCGATCTCGCCGTTGGGCGGGAAGGCCCAGGCGGTGGAGGTGTAATGCGACGCGACCGCGTTGGCGTCGCCCTTGGCGAAGTCCGCTGAGAACTTGGCGTTCGCCGCGTCTACGGCGGCGCGAGGGCCCGCGGTCTGGGCCACCGCCGTCCCGAGCCCGAGGGCCACTCCGAGCGCGATGGCGAGTCCAAAAGATCGTCGTGCGATGGCTTGGCCGCGCATGGCAGTACCTCCGGGCGCCGGCCTGGCGCCCCTGGCTCCGTTGCGGAACCGGTCCGGCGCCCCGGGCGGCGCCGGGCCACCTCGACTCCGGCCACGACGACAGTCCCTCCGGAACGGACGGGCCTCAAGCCGCTGAGGCCGGTCCGCACTGGCCGGGCTGTCTCGCGGTGTCACTCCGCGGCGCTCGTCGCCGGTCACTCGTTCCGTCAGGCGTCTGGCCGGCCCCCGGTCTTCCGCGGGCTATTTCCGGTCGAGCCAGACGTTCCAGAACCGCATGTACGGGCCGGCCTGGTATCCCTGGACGTCGGCGCGCCGGCCATCCATCCGGAAGTAGTCGCCGAGCTTGATGCGCGCGGCGTCCTCGTAGAAGAGCACCTGGACCTTCTCCCAGAGGGCAAGGCGCTTCTTGGCGTCGGGCTCCCGTGCCATCGCCTGGAGGAGGCCGTCCTTCTCGGGCGTGCACCACCAGCCGGGCCACTCGCACAGGACCTGGACCGAGGTGCTCGGCTCGGCGTCGAAGACGACGGCCGTGCTGAAGATGTCCCACAGCTCGGGCTTGTTGCGCCGCTGGACCACGCTGGCCCAGTCGGAGACCTGGAGGTCGATCTTGAGGCCGATCTCCTCGAGCTGGCTCTTGACCGCCAGCGCCGGCTTGTAGTGGTGCTCGTACTCGGTGGTGACCATCCACCGGACGGGCTGGCCCTGATAGCCGGCCTCCTGGAGCAGCCGGCGCGCCTTTGCCGGATCCTTCTGGTCGTAGAGGCGCGCGCCCGCCTTCGAGTGCCATGCCTGCTCCGGGAAGAACAGGCCCGGGTCCACCCGGTAGAAGTCGCGATGGCCCATGGCGACCAGCATCGCGGGATCCACGTTGACGGCAGCCTGGATCGCCTGGCGGATCCGCTTGTCCGTCAGGAGACCCTGCTTCAAGTTCAGGACGAGAACCGCCCAGCCGTACGGCTTGACGACGATGGGCGCGACGCCGGTGGCGGTTCGAAGACCCTCGTAGTGATCCGGGCGGAGCTGCTGCGCGAAGCCGTACTCGCCAGACGTGAGCCCGGCGTAGCGCGTCGCCTCTTCGGGCACCGGCATGAACAGGAGCTCGTCCAGGTAGGCCGTCCGCTGGCCGGCGAGCCCGCTGGGCGTTTCCGACCGGGCCGCATAGCCGTCGAAGCGGACCAGCTTGATGTGGCGATCAGGCCGGTGCTCGGCCAGGCGAAACGGCCCGGTCCCCACGAACTCCTTGAGCGGCCCGTCGCCGCTCGCGTCGATGACCTCCTTGGGATAGATCGCCGCGAACGGGCCGATCGCGCCGAGAGCCGTGGGGAGGATGACCGACGGCTCCCGCAGGCGGATCTCCACGGTCGAGGGGCCTCGGGCCTCGACGGCCTCGACCGTCTTGAAGATGGTCTTGCCCGTCGACGATACGGCGCCCCAGCGCTTGAGCGAGGCGACGACGTCGGCCGCCCCCATCTCCTTCCCGTTGTGGAACCGGACGCCCTTCCGGAGCTGGATGACGTAGCGCTTCCCGCCGTCCTGCACCTCGTGACTCTCGGCCAGATGCGGCACGGTCTCGAAGCGCCCGTCGAGGGCGTAGAGAGTCTCGAAGATCTGCGCGCCGATCTCCCGCGTGATCGTCGCCGTGGTCATGTGAGCATCCAGGGAGGGCGGCTCTCCGATCATGGCCACGCGGAGAACACCCCCGCGTTTCGGACTGCCAGCCGGCGATCCTTGAGCATCGGCCGTCCGGTAATCGAGCCACACCGAAGCGACGAAGAGGAGAACTGCGAGCGCGAGCCGAGTGCTCCAGGCAGTCACGAGACGCTGAGCCATGGGCTCCCCCCTGCCCGGTTGCCCGGGCGGCCGGTCGGATCATCGGTCATCGGGAAGGGCGACGGCAGCGACCGCACGACATACTTACCCCGGGACGGGCTGGCGCGCCAGCGGGCGCTCGCGCCGGGGAACATGCCGATGCCCAAGGCCGGCTACGAGTCACGAAGTGGCCGATGTCTGGCAGCCGTCCAGGAGATACCAGCGGATCGAGCTTCACGTCATCGCGGCCTTGCCGGCACTCCCTGCCCCAGGCGCCACCTATCCCCGGCTTGACGCCATCTCCGCCTCGGACGATTCTCGGACCCCGTCGGCAACCGCTCGGCCGCCCGGTGAATGCGTCGGGCGCGCGAGCCACGGTCCAGACTCCAGACCAGGGAGGATCCAGCGATGCCGAAAGCTTCCGATCCGACCACCCCGCACACGCTGCCGCGCCGGGCGCTCCTGCGCGCCGTCGGGTTCGCGGGCGCCGCCGTCGTCGCGCCCGGGCTCGCCCGTGCCCAGGCACCGCCGCCCGCCATGGGTCCCGTCAACCCGCCGACCACGGTGACGACGCCGCCCCGGGACTTCGGCCCGGGCGGGGCGCCAACCACGTACTTCTCGGATCCGGACATCATCACCGTGGAGCCCGTGTTCAACAGCCTTCGCCAGGCGAACACGCCCATCCAGCGGCTCTGGACGGGCGCGATGTGGAGCGAGGGGCCTGCCTGGAACGGCGTGGGACGGTTCCTCGTCTGGAGCGACATCCCCAACAACCGGCAGCTTCGCTGGCTCGAGGACACCGGGCAGGTCAGCGTCTATCGCCTGCCGTCGAACAACAGCAACGGCAACACGTTCGATTTCCAGGGCCGACAGCTCTCCTGTGAGCACCTCACGCGCCGGGTCGTGCGCTACGAGCACGACGGCTCCATCACCATCCTCGCCGATGCGTTCCAGGGGAAGCGGCTGAACTCCCCCAACGACGTGGTCGCGCATCCGGACGGCAGCTACTGGTTTACCGATCCGCCCTACGGCGGCCAGCTCTACGAGGGCACGCCGGACGCGGCGGGCGGGCCGAGCAACCCTCAGGGGCTTCTCCGGAACCGCGCGGGGCAGCCGGCTGAGATCGGGGCGGCGAAGCGCGAGTTGCCGACCAACTGCTACCGCCTCGATCCGAGCGGGCGGCTCGATCTCGTGATCAAGGAAGACGAGGTCCCGGACCCGAACGGGCTCTGCTTCTCACCGGACTACAAGAAGCTGTACGTCGCCAGCACCGGGCGAGGCCCGGGCGACGCCGGCCCCGGCGGCAAGGGCGAGGTGTTCGTCTTCGACGTGGGGAGCGACAACAGGATCTCCAACCAGAAGGTCTTCAGTGACTTCATGATCAACGGCGTCAAGTGCGGGCCGGACGGTCTGCGCTGTGATGTCAACGGAAACGTCTGGGTCTCGAGCAATGCCCGGCAGGCGGTCGGCTACAGTGGGGTGACCGTGTGGACCCCGGAGGGCCAGCTGATCGGGCGCATCCGGATACCAGAGGTGTGCGGAAACATCTGCTTCGGTGGCCCAAAGCGGAATCGCCTCTTCATGGCCGCGAGCCAGTCGCTGTACGCGGTGTACGTTGCCACGCAGGGGGCGGCGCCGGCCTGAGCGACCCGTCTCTGACGCTGCCTCGGTGACGGCGTGGCCATCGCGGAAGGTCTCCCGGTGGCCACGCCCTCCCTGGTCGCCTACGAGGGCGCCGTAGAGCACGTCGCTCAGCGCCTCTGCAAAGGGAGAGGAGGCTCGGCCCCACGCCACTCTTGACCAGGAACGAGCTGGCGCGCCAGCGGGCCGTGCGGTCAGCAACACCGCGGCAGGGACGTCATGGGCCCGTGAGTCATGATGCTGACCCTCGGAGCACGGTCACGACGATGAAATCCCCTTCAGATCGTGGCGCATGATCGGGCGAGACGGCCGGCGGCAGGCGACGGTCCTGAACCCGGCGCGCTCGAACGTCGAGGCCGTGCCCGTGAACACGTTGGAAGCGCTGTCCGGTCCGGCCGTATCCACCGGGTACGCCTCGAGGGCGGGCGCGCCCGCGCGCTTGGCGGCCTTCAGCGCCGCCGCGACCAACGCCGACATGACGCCTTGCCCGCGATAGCCGCGGCGCACGTAGAAGCATGAGATAGACCAGACCGGCGTGGCATCCACTCGCCCGAGCGCCTGGGTGCGATCGAGCCACGGCAGGTCGTCGCGTGGCGTCAGCTGACACCAGCCGACGGCCAGCTCACCGGCGAACGCCAGCAAGCCCGGCGGCGGGCCACGCTTCACGATTCGTCGGAACGCGCTCCGGTTCTTCACGCGCTCTCGCTTGCGATACTCGCTGCCGATCCTCCAGTACATGCACCAGCAGCCGTTGCTGGCACCGCCCTTGCCGAACAGGCCTTCCAGAGCTGGCCAGAGATCAGGAGTGAGCGGGCGGATCGTCAGTTGCATCGCTGTCTCGAGGGTGTTGCTAGACCATGTTTCGATAGTGGACCCAGGCCCACCCGAACAGAGTGGCGGCCAGGAACGGATAGGCGAAGAATGGCAACGGCTGGGACAGTGGTGTCAGTGCCCGCCCCATGAAGATCTGCACCGCCACGGCCGCGAACAGCAACGCCGCGACTGTCGCGACGGCTCTCAGCCAAGACGGCATGACGTTCGGCGCGCTGACGAGGCCCAGTGCTGCCGCCCACAAGGCGACGCCGGCCCCGAACACGGGGCCGCTGGCCACGAGATCCGCGGCCGCGCCGGAGAGGACCAGCGTCTCGCCCACGAGGAAGACGAGAAATCCCGCCGCGATGACATCGTTCCCTCGTCGACAGTGGTAGATCGTGAGCAGCGCCGTCGCGACGATCAGGGCGACGCCGTCCAGGCCCCACAGGAGACCGCGAACCGAGGCGGACGGCACGAACGTGCCGAGCACGCCAAAGACGGCGCCGACAACGAGGCCGCCCGGTGCGACCCATGGACGCCGGGCGGGGCGCCCTCCGTCGCGTTTCGGCGAACCGCCGGACGCGCTGCTGCCGTGCCTGACCGAACCCCTCTCCGAGTGAGTCGCGCGATTCACCATTTCCGCCGCTCCTGTCGCGGGTGCCTGAGAACCAGTGTCACCGCCGAACGTCGCGCTTCGCCGGGAGATCGAGATCGACATTCCAGCCGAGCTTGGAGGCGTCCTGCGCGGGGTCGGCTTCCGAATGGGTTCCACTGCTCGGCCGGCGATGTGGCCGGACCACCTCATACCCGTGTCCTCGGTCGGGCCATGACGCCCGTCCGCCACGCGAGACCGGCATGTTCATCGGCCACCCCCTGCCTGGCGCTCCGTGGACATCAGGACGATCTTCCCCGAAACGCCCCCCTTCCCGAGTAGCTCGTGCGCGCGTCTCGCCTCGGCAAGGGGAAATCGCTGCGCGATCAGCGGCTTGATCATTCCCTGCCGAAGGAGGTCGAATAGGGCGGTCAGATCCTGCCGAAACCATGACGGTCGGCGCCGCTTCAGCCACTGGATACTGTAGGGAACCACCCGTCTCCGGCCCGGGAGAAGCCAGCCGCCAGCGATGTAAACCGCAAAGATAGCGATTCCGCGAAAGCGATGACGACGACCTCCACGACCTGAGGCCAATCGTCCCCCCCGTAGGGACCCAGTGAGGCCATAGGCCACGACCCTCCCGCCAGAGCGAAGCCCCTTGCGGGAGCGCCAGATGTGAGTCCCGCCGATGCCGTCAAACACCACGTCGACGCCCTGGCTTGTGAGTCGACGAATCTCCTCCACGAAGTCGAGGTGCTGATAGTCAATCGGGACACCGCCCAGGTCGGATACGGTCGATACTCCTCGCGACGAACAGGTACCGTACATCTCCAGCCGGGCGAGGCGCCCGAGCTGCAACAGAGCCGAGCCAACCCCGCCGGCCGCGCCGTGAATCAACGCGCGCTGACCCGGTTTGGCCTTGGCGGACCGATGCAGCATCTGATATGCCGTGACATAGTTCAGCACGAGACTGACCGCCTCGGCGGCGTCCAGGCCAGACGGCACCGGAACCAGCTCGCGAGACGGCAGGCAGACGAACTCCGCGTATGCGCCGCTGATCGGCAGCGCGGCCACGACCTGGCCTGGCTCGATTCCGGAGACGTCGTCGCCGAGCCGATCCACTATCCCGACCAGATCCCATCCCGGCGTGAAGGGCAACCGGGGCGTTTCGGGATGAATGCCCTCGCGCATCATGAGGTCGGGCAAGGAGACACCGGCGGCCAGTACTCTCACCCGCACCTCGAGGGCCTTCGGCTCGGGGCACTCCTCCGCGATCGCCTGCAGCACATCGGGCCCGCCGTAGTGGGTGACGATGGTGCGCGTGTGCTTCACGACCTGCCTCACGCTGGGGGATGCGTCCCGTTAATCGCGACGGAGGGCAGCGTCGCGGACCCGTCCCGGTCGAGCCCGCACCAGCCTCGTGACGAACGGGCGCAGCCACCGGCCGGCGGCCATGTAGCCGACCGTGCCCGCCCGCACGCGGCCCGTCCGGGTCGTTCGTCCGGATGGAGGGTGCGAGCCGGGCGGGGCCGAGCATGCGCCCGGCATCGACAAACCGACATGGCGACATAGGCGAGACATCCCGACCATCGGCGAACCCCGGGCGAGTGTAGGACCAGGGCATGGGCCCCGACAAGCTGCCCCGGTGGGCCAGGTGACCTGACCGGCGGGCGGCATCGGATGTCGATGCTGGGCTCCGCCGAACGACTAGGGAGTGACCTCCTGCCCGCCAGGCGGGAGGAACTCCAGGCCGTGAAGGCAGGTGACCGGATGATCATCGTGTCAGGCCGGATCTTGGTGCCACCCGGGCGCCGGGAAGCGCTCCTCGCAGCGTCCCGGGAAGCGATGGTGCAGGCTCGCCGGGCGCCCGGCTGCCGGGACTTCGTCGTCGCGGCAGACCCGATCGAGCCCGGCCGGATCAACGTTCACGAGGAGTGGGACTCGGAGGCCGCCCTCGAGGCGTTTCGCGGGGACGGGCCCGGGTCCGACCTGACTGCGGACATCGTTCACGCAGACGTGGCGCGACACCACGTCGCGTCGTCAGGGCCGGCCTGATACGCCGACGGCGGGCCGACCACGCGCCACCCTGATACGCTGGTATCCAAGTGGCCGTTTGAAACACCGACACCGACGTTGTCTTGGAGGAGGGACCTGATGACCCTGAGACTCGCCCGAACCTCGCTGGCGGCGATCGCCGTCCTGGCGTTCACCACGCTCGCGGGTGCGCAGCAGACGCAGAAGGCGCCGGAGATGACCCCCGAGCAGAAGGCCAAGATGGAAGCGTACATGAAGGCCGGGACGCCGGGCGCCCCGCACAAGGCTCTCGAGTCCACCGCCGGCAGCTACGACCTCAAGATCAAGCACTGGCACCAGCCGGGCACGCCCGCGATGGAGGAGACCGGCACGGCGACCCGCGCCATGGCCCTCGACGGGCGTGTGCTGGTCGAGCAGTTCAAGAGCTCGATGATGGGGATGCCCTACACGGGTCACGGGATGACCGGCTTCGACAACGTGACCGGCAAGTACTGGTCCACGTGGAGCGACAGCATGTCCACGGGCCTCATGGTGAGCGAGGGCACGTGCGACGACCAGGGGAAGGCGTGCACCTTCATCGGCACCTGGAACGACGCGATCAAGAAGGCCCCGGCCAAGGCGCGCATGACCATTCGCCGGACGAGCCCGACGACCGAGATCTTCGAGCTCTACGGACCCGGCAAGGACGACAAGGAGTTCAGGATGATGGAGATCACCTACACGAAGAAATAGCGGCCGGGCCTCCACGAGAAACCGCGCGGCGGCCCCTTCCGGGCCGCCGCGTCTCTTTCGCATCCTTGCCTCCCCGGCGTAGAAGCCTTGCGAGCGCCATGAGCCGCCCCCTGGCGTGCTGCGTTGTGGTTGGCTATAACTTGGCGAAGACGTTCGGCGGAACCGGCAATCAGGTCGGCGCGGGCCTTCGGAGCAAGCGCGCCGCGGGAGACAGAAGGCGAACCGTGCGCTACGTCAGCGGCGAGGAGATCCATCGCGTCCTGACGTTCCCGGCCGTGGTCCAGGCCATGGAAGCGGCCCATCGCCGACCCCGGATGGAGTCCGGCGACCTGAGCCTCGGCGACGAGAAGGGCCACTACTTCGTGCGCTCGGCCATCGATCGCGGCCGGGCAATCGGCAGCAAGCTCTTCACGAGCTTTCCCGACAATCTCACGAGCGCGAACGGATTGCCGGCGGTGCAGGCCGCCTATGTGCTGTTCGACGGCGGCAACGGGCGCCCGCTGGCGGTCCTCGACGGGACAGCCATCACGTGGTGGAAGACGGCCGCCGACTCCGCCCTCGGGGCTCGGCTGCTGGCGCCCCCGGCGCCGCGCACGCTCGTGATGGTGGGAGCCGGCGCGATGGCATCATGGCTCATCCGCGCCCACCGGTACGCGAGGCCCTCGCTCGAGCGTGTGGTGGTCTGGAACCGGACGCCCGAGCGCGCCGAGTCGCTCGCCGATCGCCTGCGCCGGGACGGCATCGCCGCCACGGCGACCACCGGACTGGAAGCGGCGATCCGGCAGGCCGACGTGATCACGTCCGCCACGCGCTCTCGCACGCCGCTCATACGGGGCGAATGGCTCCGGCCCGGCACCCATCTCGATCTCGTCGGCGGCTACACGCCCGAGACACGCGAGGCGGACGACGAGGCCGCCCGGCGGGCGCGCGTCTTCGTCGACCGCCGGGAGTCCGCCTTCCACGGAGTCGGTGACATCCTGCAGCCGATCGCGAGCGGCGCCATCCGGAAGGAAGACGTGCTTGGCGATCTCTACGACCTGATCGGCGGGGGCGCGCCGGGCCGGACCGGGAGCCAGGACATCACGCTGTTCAAGAACGCGGGCGGAGGCCACCTCGATCTGATGACGGCTCAAGCCGTCCTGTCGCAGCTCGACGCCGCGTAGCGTCCCGGGGCGTGGCCCCGGCGAGTCGCGCCGCCCACCGCGCGAATGCGGCCTCCAGCCGACCGGCCTGGGCCGCGCGCTCCACCCGAGGGGCTGGCTGCCTTCGTACGCCAGCTCGAAGCCGCCCGATGCCACCGCCGCGGCGATGGTCAGATAGGAGTCCGGCTGCGCGAGTAGCTGGCGAAGCAACTGCGCGTGGACCGGACGTCGCGACGCCGCGGCCACCGCCGCGACCCGTCAGGTCGAGCGCTTGACCTCGGGGTCCAGGGCGCGAAGCGCCTGGTCGATGGCATGGCGCTGCTCGGCCGAGGCCGCCGGCATGGGCGCTCGCGGATGGAGCCCGGGGCAGCCCTGTAGGTCGAGCGCCTGCTTCACGTTGGCCGGCAGGTTGTCGCCCACCAGCGCGTTCCAGAGACGCAACAGGGCGGAGTGGAGCCGCCGGGCGGTCCCGTGGTCCTCGCGAGCCACGGCCTGCCAGAGCAACACGCACGCCCGCGGAGCCGCCGTCAGGATCGCCGCGATCGCGCCGTGGGCGCCCAGCGTGAAGCTCGGATACAGGAGCGCGTCCACCGCGCTGAGGATACGCGCGCCCCGGGGCGCGGTCTCCAGGAGATCGGCCAGGAGCTTCAGGTCGCCCGCGCTCTGCTTCACCCCGACGACGCCCGGCACCTCCCGCAGGATCCTGACCAGCAGCTGAGGCGAGAGGTACGACCATGGCACCACGTTGTAGATGATGACGGGCAGGCCCGTCTCGTCCACGATCGCGCGGAAATGCGTCAGCATCGCCTCGTCGTGCGGCCGGAAGAGATAGTGCACCGGCGTCACCTGGAGGGCCGCCACGCCGAGGTCCCGCACGGCCCGGCCCCGTTCGGCCGCGTCTCGCGTGCTGTCGACGATGATGCCGGCGACCACCGGGACACGCCCGGCAGACTCCTCTACGGCGGCGGCCACAACCCGGCGCAGCTCGTCCCGGTCCAGCGTGTGACCCTCGCCGGTGCTCCCGCCCACGGCCAGCCCGTGCACCCCCTGGTCGAGAAGGAAGCGCACCTGCGCGCGGAAGGCGGGGACATCGATCTCACCCGCCGCACTGAAGGGAGTCGTCATCGGAGGGATGACGCCGCCAATTGTCTCGCTCATGTCACCTTCCCCCCGCTCCGGATACGGAACTCCATCGTGAGTGCCTCGGCTGGCATGCCGCCGGCCGTATGGACGTCAGTCCGCGACGGCGGGTTCCAGGAACGTCAGCGTCCCCGCGCCGCCGTCGAGGCGCACCCGGGCGCCGAGGGCGACGGGCACGTTGACCGCGCCGTGGCCGATCGGGAAGCCGCCGACGCACGGGAGACCCGTCTCGCCGGCCAGTCCCGCGATGATGTCGCGGAGCGTGAAGTCCGCCCCGGGCGTCTCGCAGTCGGTGAAGTCGCCGAGCGCCACGCCCGCCAGCCGGTCGAAGACGCCGGCCAGCCGCAGGTGCGTCCACATGCGGTCGATGCGGTACGGCTGCTCGCCGACGTCCTCGAGCAATAGCACCGCGCCGGCGAGGTCCGGCAGCCACGGCGTGCCGAGGAGACGCGTGAGGAGGGACAGGTTCCCCCCGAGGAGCGAACCCTCGGCGACGCCTCCGACGAGCGGCGTGCCGCAGAGCGGCGCGGCCGGCGACGTGCCGTCCTCCAGGATCGAGAAGAAGCGCTCGACGACATGGGCCGGCTGGGAGCCGAGCTGGGTCACCACGGGGCCGTGCACGCTCACGCGCCCCGTGGCCTGCACTGCCGCATGGAGCGCCGTGATGTCGGAGAAGCCGACGAGCATCTTGACCGGTCCGGGGGCCGACGGCTTCCCGCCCGCTATCGGCCACACCTCGGAAAGGATGCGCATGCTGCCGTATCCGCCGCGCGCGGCGACAACGCCGCGGATCTCGGGATCGGCCAGAACGGCCGCGAGCTCACGCCCGCGTCGTCGGTCGTCTCCGGCGAGATACCGCGTGCGGCTCAGGAGGCCCGGGTCCCACTCGACCTTGTAGCGGCCCGCGAGGATCCGGAGGCCGGCGTCCATGGACTCGCGATCGAGAGGGCCGGCGGGCGCGACGACGGCGACGCGGTCGCCGGGCTGGAGCGGGCGGGGCTTGAGGAAGCGCGGCGGGCCAGGCATGCGCGGGTACACGATCTCCCGGCGGCTATCCTACCCCCCTGCGCCGGGAACGCGAAGCATCGGCCGGGCCGGGGCTCCCCGCGCCGCTCGCGCGAGATCGCCCCGACCCGACCGGACGGTCAGTCGCGAGAACTACGCCTCGATGGTGACGAAGAGGCTGCCCTCGCCCCGGTGGACGAGCATCAGCACCGGCGTCCCCTTCGCGTGCTCGTCGAGCCGGCGACGCATGTCGGCGGGGCTCCGGACCGGGTGCCGGTCCACCTCGACGATCACGTCACCGGCCTGGACGCCGGCCTCGGCGGCCGGGCTGTCGTCCTCGACCGCGCGCACGATGAGGCCCTGCGTGTCCTTGAGGCTCAGCTCGCGCGCGAGGCGCGGGGTCACCGGCTCGACGGAGAGACCGAGCTTCGCCGGAGCGTGCTCCGGCTTTGCCGCGGCCGCTTTCGTCTCGGCCTGTTCCCCGATCTTCGCCGTGAGCTTCAGGGGCTTGCCGTCGCGGACGATCGAGAGCGGTACCTCGCGCCCCACCGGCGTGGTGGCGACGGCGTTCGGCAGGCGGTCGGCACGGGCCACCCGCTCGCCGTTGAACTCGACGATGACGTCGCCGGCCTTCAGACCGGCCTTTTCAGCCGGCGAGCCGTCGGTCACGCTCGAGACGAGCGCGCCGGTGGAGTCGGGCAGCTTCAGGCTCTTGGCGAGCTCGGCCGTCACCGGTTGGATACCGACGCCGAGCCAGCCGCGCACGACGTGCCCGGTGTCCGCGAGCTGCGTGAGCACGGGCTTGGCGAGGTTGACCGGGATGGCGAAGCCGATCCCGATGGAGCCTCCGGTCTGGCTGAAGATCGCGGCGTTGATCCCGATCGCCTGGCCGCGCGCGTTGATCAAGGGCCCGCCGCTGTTGCCCGGGTTGATCGACGCGTCGGTCTGGATGAAGTCGTCGTACGGCCCGCCGCCGATCACGCGGCCCGTGCCGCTCACGATGCCGGTGGTCACGGTCTGCTCGAGCCCGAAGGGATTCCCGATGGCCATGACCGGGGCGCCCACCTCGAGCGTGGCGGAGTCGCCGATCGGGATCGTCGGCAGCCCGGTCGCCTCGATCTTCAGCAGGGCCAGATCGGTCTTGGGATCGCGGCCGAGCACCTTGGCGGGAAGCTCGCGGCCGTCGGACAGCCGGACGCGAATCTCGCTCGCGCCGTCGACCACGTGGTTGTTCGAGACGATGTAGCCGTCCGCGTGGATGACGAACCCGGAGCCGAGGCTCCGCACCGCGTGGGGCCGGCGCTCGAACTGCCGGAAGAACTGGGCGAAAGGATCGTCCGGATCGAGCCCCTTCGGAAGCGAGGGGCCCGACTCCATGCGCTTGGTGCTGACGTTGACCACGGCGGGCTTCAGGGTCTTGGCGATGGCCACCCAGTCGGGAGCCGGAACGGTCTGGCTCGAGACCTTGGGCGGCTCGTCGCTCCAGAGCTGAGCGGGCCCGGTCCGGCTGAAGCCAAGCTTCGGGGCCATGGCCACCAGGGCCGTCCCCGTCAGCACGGCGAGGCCGACCGCGAGCCATCCTCGGCGGCGTAAATTCGTGCTCATCGAACGCTCTCCTCTTTGTGTCGGCGCGTTACTCGAGTGCACCGGCCCGGCGCCATGCCGTGGTCCGCGGCGCGCTCACATCTGCCGGCAGCATGGACGCTGAAGATGAGAGCCTGGTGAGAACGGGATTAGATTTCTCTCACGATGAGGGCGAGCCGGCCGCCCGTCCCGCCACGATCCCGCTCGCCGCCCGGCTCGAGGCCGTCCGGGCGTGAAGCGTCAGGGCCGGGTGCCTCCTGGAGCGATGCCGGAGAGCCCCTCCACGCAGCAGCGCACGAGGTATGTCTTGCGCCCGTCCGGCCACTCCAGGCAGGCGAGGCCGCCGGGCCGCACCAGCCACTGGAGCACGGTCCTGTCGCGCAGCGTCAGGCGCGCCGTCCTGTCGCCGAACGCCACGTGGCTGTACTCGTGACGCCACTGCGACTCGGAGACCACCTTCCCTTTCGCGAGGAACTCGAGCACGTCGTCACAGCTGACGCGCAGGCTCGAGAAGGCCCCGCCGGAGGTCGTCGCCACGGGATCGACCTCGCGGCGGTCGATCTGCGTCGCCAGAGGCACGTCTGGCTCGGCGCTAACGAGCTGCACGCACAGAAGCGCTAGACCAACGAGAAGCGCGCGTCTAGCCATGCGATCGAGGCAGGCGGATCGTGAACCGGCTGCCCGCCTCCGGGGCCGACTGAAGCGTCAAGGTGCCGCCGTGCGCCGCCACGATCGACCGGGCGATCGCCAGCCCCAAGCCCGACCCCGCCGGCTCTCGGGCCCGCCCGGCATCGAGCCGGACGAACGGCTCGAACACGCGCTCCGCGTCTCTCGCGTCGATGCCGGGGCCGCTATCCTGGACCGCGATCTCGACCCAGCCGTCCGTCGGCGCCGTCGAGATCTCCACCTTCCCGCCGGCCGGCGTGTAGCGGACGGCGTTGTCTACCAGGTTGAGGAGTGCCCGCTCGAGGGCGGCCAGGTCGCCCTGAACGACGGCCGGCGCCATGGCGCCGAGCCGGACCGTCACGCCGCGCCCCTGCGCCAGCCGCGCCCCGGCGTCCAGCGCGCCCATGATCAGCGCCTCTACGTCCACGGGCCCGGACCGCGCGACGCCGCCGGCCGTCGCTCGCGAGAGCGCGAGCAGGTCCTCGGCAAGACGGACCAGCCGCTCCGCGCTCTCCAGCGTCGACTCGAGCACCTGCCGGTACTCGGCCGGCGACCGGTTGGCACGGAGCCCGACCTCGAGCTCGCCGCGGAGGGCCGTGAGGGGCGTGCGGAGCTCGTGCGCGGCGTCCGCCGCGAAGCGGCGCACCTCCGCGAATGCCGCCTCCAGGCGGGCCAGCATGGCGTTGAGCGTCTCCGCCAGATGATCGAGCTCGTCTCCGACTCCACGCGCGGGGATCCGCTCGGCCAGATCCTCCGCCGTGATGCGCCGCGCCGTCCGTGACATGAGGCCGACCGGGGCGAGCGCCCTCCGCGCGACCAGGGCCCCGCCGACCATGGCGAGGCCAAGACCGAGCGGCACGAGCGCGAGCAGGATCTGCACGTAGCGGTTCAGGGCCTCGCGGGTCCGGCGGAGAGGAATGCCGACCTGGATCAGGTTGACGAGGCGTCCACCGCGCACCACGGGCATGGTCAGGACGCGCACCGCCTCGCCCTGGGCAACGGCCATCGTCTCGAAGGTCGGACGCCCCTGCCGGGCATTGCGGCGGGCCTCCTCCGACAGGGGGAACGGCCGGGAGGTGGTGCCCGGCGCCTCGCTCTCGAGCGCGCCCTCGGGATCGAGGAGCCGGAGAAACCGATCGTAGAAGTCCGGGCCGAGGAGCTCCCGGAGCTGCGCCTCGGGGCCCGTCAGCCCGGGGCCGCGCGGGTACCCCGTGTCGCGCACGACCTGGGCCACGACCAGGAGCGTGCTGTCGACGTCGCTCATGAGAGACCAGCGGAGCGCCGCGTAGGACAGGCCGCTGAAGAGGAGCAGGACGACCAGGAGCACGCCTCCGTACCAGAGGGCGAGCCGCGCGCGAAGGCCGAGCGGGCTCACGGTTCCGCCCGCAGCACGTAGCCCGCTCCCCTCGCCGTCTGGACGAGGCGCGTCTCGCCCGGCAGATCGACCTTTCGCCGAAGGTACCCGACGTACACGTCGATGACGTTGCTCTCCGGGTCGAAGTCGATGCCCCACACGTGCTCGGCCAGCATCGGGCGGGTCAGCACGCGTCCCGCATTGCGGAGGAAGTACTCGAGGAGGGCGTACTCGCGCGCGGTCAGCGAGATCTCCCGGCTTCCCCGGGTGACCCGGCGCGTCGCGGGATCGAGCCGGAGGTCGGCTAGCTGGAGAACGGGCGCCCGCTGAGCGCTGCTCCGGCGCAGCAGGACGCGAACACGCGCCAGGAGCTCGTCGAACGCGAACGGCTTGGTGAGGTAGTCGTCCGCGCCCTGGTCGAGGCCCGTGACCCGATCGGGCACGCTGTCTCGAGCGGTCAGCATGAGGACCGGCGCGGTCATGCGGTGCTCGCGCAGCGTCCGGAGGACCGCGAAGCCGTCGCGCTTCGGCAGCATCACGTCGAGGATGACGAGATCGTAGGCCGTCCCGCCGAGGGCCAGATCGACGGCCACCGTCCCGTCGGAGGCGACGTCGACCGCGTAGCCTTCCTCTTCCAGCCCCTGCCGGACGAAGCTCGCGACCTTGCGCTCGTCCTCGACCACCAGGATTCGCATGGCTCCGCGGGGCGAGGAGCCCGCCGAGACCCCTCGGCCGCCCGCGCTCCATTGTACGCACGGCCGCCGGGAGTCACCGCACCCGTCAACCCGCGGCGACCCGGGCGGCGCTTGTCAGCGCGCGCCGAGTTGACTACGCTCTCGGCACACCCATCGGAGGGCCTCACATGCGAACTGCCCGGTTGAGCGCGCTCGGCCTGCTAGCACTCACGCTCGTCACCTGCCTGGCCGCGACACCCGCGGCCCCGCAAGGTCGAACGCCGCTCGACGCCTACAAGGCGTATCTCGAGGCGGCCAGCAAGGCCACCACCCCCGACGCCCTCTTCCCGTTCATCTCCCAGGAGTACAAGAGCCTCCTGCAGAAGGCGCCCAAGGCCGAAGTCGACAAGATGCTCAAGATGAGCATCGCCAAGGAGAAGCTCACCGACATCGCGGTCACGAATCAGCGGGTGGGC
>CAVXVV010000006.1:0-157770 GCA_963765195.1 uncultured Candidatus Rokubacteria bacterium | reverse complement strand
CGAACGTGCCGAGCACGCCAAAGACGGCGCCGACAACGAGGCCGCCCGGTGCGACCCATGGACGCCGGGAGGGGCGCCCTCCGTCGCGTTTCGGCGAACCGCCGGACGCGCTGCTGCCGTGCCTGACCGAACCCCTCTCCCAGTGAGTCGCGCGATTCACCATTTCCGCCGCTCCTGTCGCGGGTGCCTGAGAACCAGTGTCACCGCCGAACGTCGCGCTTCGCCGGGAGATCGAGATCGACATTCCAGCCGAGCTTGGAGGCGTCCTGCGCGGGGTCGGCTTCCGAATGGGTTCCACTGCTCGGCCGGCGATGTGGCCGGACCACCTCATACCCGTGTCCTCGGTCGGGCCATGACGCCGGTCCCCCCAGCGAGACCGGCATGTTCATCGGCCATCCCCTGCCTGGCGCTCCGTGGACATCAGGACGATCTTCCCCGAAACGCCCCCCTTCCCGAGTAGCTCGTGCGCGCGTCTCGCCTCGGCAAGGGGAAATCGCTGCGCGATCAGCGGCTTGATCATTCCCTGCCGAAGGAGGTCGAATAGGGCGGTCAGATCCTGCCGAAACCATGACGGTCGGCGCCGCTTCAGCCACTGGATACTGTAGGGAACCACCCGTCTCCGGCCCGGGAGAAGCCAGCCGCCAGCGATGTAAACCGCAAAGATAGCGATTCCGCGAAAGCGATGACGACGACCTCCACGACCTGAGGCCAATCGTCCCCCCCGTAGGGACCCAGTGAGGCCATAGGCCACAACCCTCCCGCCAGAGCGAAGCCCCTTGCGGGAGCGCCGGGATGTTGAGTCCCGCCGATGCCGTCAAACACCACGTCGACGCCCTGGCTTGTGAGTCGACGAATCTCCTCCACAAAGTCGAGGTGCTGATAGTCAATCGGGACACCGCCCAGGTCGGATACGGTCGATACTCCTCGCGGCGAACAGGTACCGTACATCTCCAGCCGGGCGAGGCGCCCGAGTCCTGCGACGAGAGCCGAGCCAACCCCGCCGGCCGCGCCGTGAATCAACGCGCGCTGACCCGGTTTGGCCTTGGCGAGCCGATGCAGCATCTGATATGCCGTGACATAGTTCGGCGCCGAACTGACCGCCTCGGCGGCGTCCAGGCCAGACGGCACCGGAACCAGCTCGCGAGACGGCAGGCAGACGAACTCCGCGTATGCGCCGCTGATCGGCAGCGCGGCCACGACCTGGCCTGGCTCGATTCCGGAGACGTCGTCGCCGAGCCGATCCACTATCCCGACCAGATCCCATCCCGGCGTGAAGGGCAACCGGGGCGTTTCGGGATGAATGCCCTCGCGCATCATGAGGTCGGGCGAGGGGAGCACCGGCGGCCAGTACTCTCACCCGCACCTCGAGGGCCTTCGGCTCGGGACACTCCTCCGCGATCGCCTGCAGCACATCGGGCCCGCCGTAGTGGGTGACGATGGTGCGCGTGTGCTTCACGACCTGCCTCACGCTGGGGGATGCGTCCCGTTATCGCGACGGAGGGCGGCGTCACGGACCGTCCCCGTCGAGCCCGCGCCGCCCGTGACGAAGGGCGCAGCCACCCGCCGGCGGCCGCGTAGCCGACATGCCCGCCCGCACACGGCCCCCGGGTGATTCATCCGGAGGGAGGCTGCGAGCTGGGTGGGGCCGGGCATGCGCCCCGCATCGACAAACGACAGGGCGACACTGGCGAGACGTCCCGACCATCGGCGAACCCCGGGCGAGTGTAAGACCAGGGCATGGGCCCCGACAAGCTGCCCCGGTGGGCCAGGTGACCTGACCGGCGGGCGGAATCGGATGTCGATGCTGGGCTCCGCCGAACGACTAGGGAGTGACCTCCTGCCCGCCAGGCGGGAGGAACTCCAGGCCGTGAAGGCAGGTGAACGGATGATCATCGTGTCAGGCCGGATCTTGGTGCCACCCGGGCGACGGGAAGCGTTCCTCGCAGCGTCCCGGGAAGCGATGGTGCAGGCTCGCCGGGCGCCGGGCTGCCGGGACTTCGTCGTCGCGGCAGACCCGATCGAGCCCGGCCGGATCAACGTTCACGAGGAGTGGGACTCGGAGGCCGCCCTCGAGGCGTTTCGCGGTGACGGGCCCGGGTCCGACCTGACTGCGGACATCGTTCATGCCGACGTGGCGCGACACCACGTCGCGTCGTCAGGGCCGGCCTGATTCGCCGACGGCGGGCCGACCACGCGCCACCCTGATACGCTGGGATCCAAGTGGTCGTTTGAAACACCGACACCGACGTTGTCTTGGAGGAGGGACCTGATGACCCTGAGACTCGCCCGAACCTCGCTGGCGGCGATCGCCGTCCTGGCGCTCACCACCCTCGCGGGTGCGCAGCAGACGCAGAAGGCGCCGGAGATGACCCCCGAGCAGAAGGCCGAGATGGAAGCGTACATGAAGGCCGGGACGCCGGGCGCCCCGCACAAGGCTCTCGAGTCCACCGCCGGCAGCTACGACCTCAAGATCAAGCACTGGCACCAGCCGGGCACGCCCGCGATGGAGGAGACCGGCACGGCGACCCGCGCCATGGCCCTCGACGGGCGTGTGCTGGTCGAGCAGTTCAAGAGCTCGATGATGGGGATGCCCTACACGGGTCACGGGATGACCGGCTTCGACAACGTGACCGGCAAGTACTGGTCCACGTGGAGCGACAGCATGTCCACGGGCCTCATGGTGAGCGAGGGCACGTGCGACGACCAGGGGAAGGCGTGCACCTTCATCGGCACCTGGAACGACGCGATCAAGAAGGCCCCGGTCAAGGCGCGCATGACCATTCGCCGGACGAGCCCGACGACCGAGATCTTCGAGCTCTACGGACCCGGCAAGGACGACAAGGAGTTCAAGATGATGGAGATCACCTACACCAAGAAGTAGCGGCCAGGTCCCCACGAGGAACCGCGCGGCGGCCCCTTCCGGGCCGCCGCTTCTCTTCGCATCCTTGCCTCCCCGGCGTAGAAGCCTTGCGAGCGCCATGAGCCGCCCCCTGGCGTGCTGCGTTGCGGTTGGCTATAACTTGGCGAAGCGTTCGGCGGAACCGGCAATCAGGTCGGCGCGGGCCTTCGGAGCAAGCGCGCCGCGGGAGACAGAAGGCGAACCGTGCGCTACGTCAGCGGCGAGGAGATCCATCGCGTCCTGACGTTCCCGGCCGTCGTCCAGGCCATGGAGGCGGCCCATCGCCGACCCCGGATGGAGTCCGGCGACCTGAGCCTCGGCGACGAGAAGGGCCACTACTTCGTGCGCTCGGCCATCGATCGCGGCCGGGCAATCGGCAGCAAGCTCTTCACGAGCTTTCCCGACAATCTCACGAGCGCGAACGGATTGCCGGCGGTGCAGGCCGCCTATGTGCTGTTCGACGGCGGCAACGGGCGCCCGCTGGCGGTCCTCGACGGGACAGCCATCACGTGGTGGAAGACGGCCGCCGACTCCGCCCTCGGGGCTCGGCTGCTGGCGCCCCCGACGCCGCGCACGCTCGTGATGGTGGGAGCCGGCGCGATGGCATCATGGCTCATCCGCGCCCACCGGTACGCGAGGCCCTCGCTCGAGCGTGTGGTGGTCTGGAACCGGACGCCCGAGCGCGCCGAGTCGCTCGCCGATCGCCTGCGCCGGGACGGCATCGCCGCCACGGCGACCACCGGACTGGAAGCGGCGATCCGGCAGGCCGACGTGATCACGTCCGCCACGCGCTCTCGCACGCCGCTCATACGGGGCGAATGGCTCCGGCCCGGCACGCATCTCGATCTCGTCGGCGGCTACACGCCCGAGACGCGCGAGGCGGACGACGAGGCCGCCCGGCGCGCGCGCATCTTCGTCGACCGCCGGGAGTCCGCCTTCCACGGAGTCGGTGACATCCTGCAGCCGATCGCGAGCGGCGCCATCCGGAAGGAAGACGTGCTTGGCGATCTCTACGACCTGATCGGCGGGGGCGCGCCGGGCCGGACCGGGAGCCAGGACATCACGCTGTTCAAGAACGCGGGCGGAGGCCACCTCGATCTGATGACGGCTCAAGCCGTCCTGTCGCAGCTCGACGCCGCGTAGCGTCCCGGGGCGTGGCCCCGGCGAGTCGCGCCGCCCAGCGCGCGAATGCGGCCTCCAGCCGACCGCCCTGGGCCGCGCGCTCCACCCGGGGGTTGACTGCCTTCGTACGCCAGCTCGAAGCCGCCCGATGCCACCGCCGCGGCGATGGTCGGATAGGAGCCCGGCTGCGCGAGTAGCCTGCGAAGCAACTGCGCGTGGACCGGACGTCGCGACGACGCCGCCACCGCCGCGGCCCGTCAGGTCGAGCGCTTGACCTCGGCGTCCAGGGCGCGAAGCGCCTGGTCGATGGCATGGCGCTGCTCGGCCGAGGCCGCCGGCATGGGCGCTCGCGGATGGAGCCCGGGGCAGCCCTGTAGGTCGAGCGCCTGCTTCACGTTGGCCGGCAGGTTGTCGCCCACCAGCGCGTTCCAGAGACGCAACAGGGCGGAGTGGAGCCGCCGGGCGGTCCCGTGGTCCTCGCGAGCCACGGCCTGCCAGAGCAACACGCACGCCCGCGGAGCCGCCGTCAGGATCGCCGCGATCGCGCCGTGGGCGCCCAGCGTGAAGCTCGGATACAGGAGCGCGTCCACCGCGCTGAGGATACGCGCGCCCCGGGGCGCGGTCTCCAGGAGATCGGCCAGGAGCTTCAGGTCGCCCGCGCTCTGCTTCACCCCGACGACGCCCGGCACCTCCCGCAGGATCCTGACCAGCAGCTGAGGCGAGAGGTACGACCATGGCACCACGTTGTAGATGATGACGGGCAGGCCCGTCTCGTCCACGATCGCGCGGAAATGCGTCAGCATCGCCTCGTCGTGCGGCCGGAAGAGATAGTGCACCGGCGTCACCTGGAGGGCCGCCACGCCGAGGTCCCGCACGGCCCGGCCCCGTTCGGCCGCGTCTCGCGTGCTGTCGACGATGATGCCGGCGACCACCGGGACACGCCCGGCAGACTCCTCTACGGCGGCGGCCACAACCCGGCGCAGCTCGTCCCGGTCCAGCGTGTGACCCTCGCCGGTGCTCCCGCCCACGGCCAGCCCGTGCACCCCCTGGTCGAGAAGGAAGCGCACCTGCGCGCGGAAGGCGGGGACATCGATCTCACCCGCCGCACTGAAGGGAGTCGTCATCGGAGGGATGACGCCGCCAATGGTCTCGCTCATGTCACCTTCCCCCGCTCCGGATACGGAACTCCATCGTGAGTGCCTCGGCTCGCATGCCGCCGGCCGTATGGACGTCAGTCCGCGACGGCGGGTTCCAGGAACGTCAGCGTCCCCGCGCCGCCGTCGAGGCGCACCCGGGCGCCGAGGGCGACGGGCACGTTGACCGCGCCGTGGCCGATCGGGAAGCCGCCGACGCACGGGAGACCCGTCTCGCCGGCCAGTCCCGCGATGATGTCGCGGAGCGTGAAGTCCGCCCCGGGCGTCTCGCAGTCGGTGAAGTCGCCGAGCGCCACGCCCGCCAGCCGGTCGAAGACGCCGGCCAGCCGCAGGTGCGTCCACATGCGGTCGATGCGGTACGGCTGCTCGCCGACGTCCTCGAGCAATAGCACCGCGCCGGCGAGGTCCGGCAGCCACGGCGTGCCGAGGAGACGCGTGAGGAGGGACAGGTTCCCCCCGAGGAGCGAACCCTCGGCGACGCCTCCGACGAGCGGCGTGCCGCAGAGCGGCGCGGCCGGCGACGTGCCGTCCTCCAGGATCGAGAAGAAGCGCTCGACGACGGGGGCCGGCTGGGAGCCGAGCTGGGTCACCACGGGACCGTGCACGCTCACGCGCCCCGTGGCCTGCACTGCCGCATGGAGCGCCGTGATGTCGGAGAAGCCGACGAGCATCTTGACCGGTCCGGGGGCCGACGGCTTCCCGCCCGCTATCGGCCACACCTCGGAAAGGATGCGCATGCTGCCGTATCCGCCGCGCGCGGCGACGACGCCGCGGATCTCGGGATCGGCCAGAACGGCCGCGAGCTCACGCCCGCGTCGTCGGTCGTCTCCGGCGAGATACCGCGTGCGGCTCAGGAGGCCCGGGTCCCACTCGACCTTGTAGCGGCCCGCGAGGATCCGGAGGCCGGCGTCCATGGACTCGCGATCGAGAGGGCCGGCGGGCGCGACGACGGCGACGCGGTCGCCGGGCTGGAGCGGGCGGGGCTTGAGGAAGCGCGGCGGGCCAGGCATGCGCGGGTACACGATCTCCCGGCGGCTATCCTACCCCCCTGCGCCGGGAACGCGAAGCATCGGCCGGGCCGGGGCTCCCCGCGCCGCTCGCGCGAGATCGCCCCGACCCGACCGGACGGTCAGTCGCGAGAACTACGCCTCGATGGTGACGAAGAGGCTGCCCTCGCCCCGGTGGACGAGCATCAGCACCGGCGTCCCCTTCGCGTGCTCGTCGAGCCGGCGACGCATGTCGGCGGGGCTCCGGACCGGGTGCCGGTCCACCTCGACGATCACGTCACCGGCCTGGACGCCGGCCTCGGCGGCCGGGCTGTCGTCCTCGACCGCGCGCACGATGAGGCCCTGCGTGTCCTTGAGGCTCAGCTCGCGCGCGAGGCGCGGGGTCACCGGCTCGACGGAGAGACCGAGCTTCGCCGGAGCGTGCTCCGGCTTTGCCGCGGCCGCTTTCGTCTCGGCCTGTTCCCCGATCTTCGCCGTGAGCTTCAGGGGCTTGCCGTCGCGGACGATCGAGAGCGGTACCTCGCGCCCCACCGGCGTGGTGGCGACGGCGTTCGGCAGGCGGTCGGCACGGGCCACCCGCTCGCCGTTGAACTCGACGATGACGTCGCCGGCCTTCAGACCGGCCTTTTCAGCCGGCGAGCCGTCGGTCACGCTCGAGACGAGCGCGCCGGTGGAGTCGGGCAGCTTCAGGCTCTTGGCGAGCTCGGCCGTCACCGGTTGGATACCGACGCCGAGCCAGCCGCGCACGACGTGCCCGGTGTCCGCGAGCTGCGTGAGCACGGGCTTGGCGAGGTTGACCGGGATGGCGAAGCCGATCCCGATGGAGCCTCCGGTCTGGCTGAAGATCGCGGCGTTGATCCCGATCGCCTGGCCGCGCGCGTTGATCAAGGGCCCGCCGCTGTTGCCCGGGTTGATCGACGCGTCGGTCTGGATGAAGTCGTCGTACGGCCCGCCGCCGATCACGCGGCCCGTGCCGCTCACGATGCCGGTGGTCACGGTCTGCTCGAGCCCGAAGGGATTCCCGATGGCCATGACCGGGGCGCCCACCTCGAGCGCGGCGGAGTCGCCGATCGGGATCGTCGGCAGCCCGGTCGCCTCGATCTTCAGCAGGGCCAGATCGGTCTTGGGATCGCGGCCGAGCACCTTGGCGGGAAGCTCGCGGCCGTCGGACAGCCGGACGCGAATCTCGCTCGCGCCGTCGACCACGTGGTTGTTCGAGACGATGTAGCCGTCCGCGTGGATGACGAACCCGGAGCCGAGGCTCCGCACCGCGTGGGGCCGGCGCTCGAACTGCCGGAAGAACTGGGCGAAAGGATCGTCCGGATCGAGCCCCTTCGGAAGCGAGGGGCCCGACTCCATGCGCTTGGTGCTGACGTTGACCACGGCGGGCTTCAGGGTCTTGGCGATGGCCACCCAGTCGGGAGCCGGAACGGTCTGGCTCGAGACCTTGGGCGGCTCGTCGCTCCAGAGCTGAGCGGGCCCGGTCCGGCTGAAGCCAAGCTTCGGGGCCATGGCCACCAGGGCCGTCCCCGTCAGCACGGCGAGGCCGACCGCGAGCCATCCTCGGCGGCGTAAATTCGTGCTCATCGAACGCTCTCCTCTTTGTGTCGGCGCGTTACTCGAGTGCACCGGCCCGGCGCCATGCCGTGGTCCGCGGCGCGCTCACATCTGCCGGCAGCATGGACGCTGAAGATGAGAGCCTGGTGAGAACGGGATTAGATTTCTCTCACGATGAGGGCGAGCCGGCCGCCCGTCCGGCCACTCCAGGCAGGCGAGGCCGCCGGGCCGCACCAGCCACTGGAGCACGGTCCTGTCGCGCAGCGTCAGGCGCGCCGTCCTGTCGCCGAACGCCACGTGGCTGTACTCGTGACGCCACTGCGACTCGGAGACCACCTTCCCTTTCGCGAGGAACTCGAGCACGTCGTCACAGCTGACGCGCAGGCTCGAGAAGGCCCCGCCGGAGGTCGTCGCCACGGGATCGACCTCGCGGCGGTCGATCTGCGTCGCCAGAGGCACGTCTGGCTCGGCGCTAACGAGCTGCACGCACAGAAGCGCTAGACCAACGAGAAGCGCGCGTCTAGCCATGCGATCGAGGCAGGCGGATCGTGAACCGGCTGCCCGCCTCCGGGGCCGACTGAAGCGTCAAGGTGCCGCCGTGCGCCGCCACGATCGACCGGGCGATCGCCAGCCCCAAGCCCGACCCCGCCGGCTCTCGGGCCCGCCCGGCATCGAGCCGGACGAACGGCTCGAACACGCGCTCCGCGTCTCTCGCGTCGATGCCGGGGCCGCTATCCTGGACCGCGATCTCGACCCAGCCGTCCGTCGGCGCCGTCGAGATCTCCACCTTCCCGCCGGCCGGCGTGTAGCGGACGGCGTTGTCTACCAGGTTGAGGAGTGCCCGCTCGAGGGCGGCCAGGTCGCCCTGAACGACGGCCGGCGCCATGGCGCCGAGCCGGACCGTCACGCCGCGCCCCTGCGCCAGCCGCGCCCCGGCGTCCAGCGCGCCCATGACCAGCGCCTCTACGTCCACGGGCCCGGACCGCGCGACGCCGCCGGCCGTCGCTCGCGAGAGCGCGAGCAGGTCCTCGGCAAGACGGACCAGCCGCTCCGCGCTCTCCAGCGTCGACTCGAGCACCTGCCGGTACTCGGCCGGCGACCGGTTGGCACGGAGCCCGACCTCGAGCTCGCCGCGGAGGGCCGTGAGGGGCGTGCGGAGCTCGTGCGCGGCGTCCGCCGCGAAGCGGCGCACCTCCGCGAATGCCGCCTCCAGGCGGGCCAGCATGGCGTTGAGCGTCTCCGCCAGATGATCGAGCTCGTCTCCGACTCCACGCGCGGGGATCCGCTCGGCCAGATCCTCCGCCGTGATGCGCCGCGCCGTCCGCGACATGAGGCCGACCGGGGCGAGCGCCCTCCGCGCGACCAGGGCCCCGCCGACCATGGCGAGGCCAAGACCGAGCGGCACGAGCGCGAGCAGGATCCGCACGTAGCGGTTCAGGGCCTCGCGGGTCCGGCGGAGAGGAATGCCGACCTGGATCAGGTTGACGAGGCGTCCACCGCGCACCACGGGCATGGTCAGGACGCGCACCGCCTCGCCCTGGGCAACGGCCATCGTCTCGAAGGTCGGACGCCCCTGCCGGGCATTGCGGCGGGCCTCCTCCGACAGGGGGAACGGCCGGGAGGTGGTGCCCGGCGCCTCGCTCTCGAGCGCGCCCTCGGGATCGAGGAGCCGGAGAAACCGATCGTAGAAGTCCGGGCCGAGGAGCTCGCGGAGCTGCGCCTCGGGGCCCGTCAGCCCGGGGCCGCGCGGGTACCCCGTGTCGCGCACGACCTGGGCCACGACCAGGAGCGTGCTGTCGACGTCGCTCATGAGAGACCAGCGGAGCGCCGCGTAGGACAGGCCGCTGAAGAGGAGCAGGACGACCAGGAGCACGCCTCCGTACCAGAGGGCGAGCCGCGCGCGAAGGCCGAGCGGGCTCACGGTTCCGCCCGCAGCACGTAGCCCGCTCCCCTCGCCGTCTGGACGAGGCGCGTCTCGCCCGGCAGATCGACCTTTCGCCGGAGGTACCCGACGTACACGTCGATGACGTTGCTCTCCGGGTCGAAGTCGATGCCCCACACGTGCTCGGCCAGCATCGGGCGGGTCAGCACGCGTCCCGCATTGCGGAGGAAGTACTCGAGGAGGGCGTACTCGCGCGCGGTCAGCGAGATCTCCCGGCTTCCCCGGGTGACCCGGCGCGTCGCGGGATCGAGCCGGAGGTCGGCTAGCTGGAGAACGGGCGCCCGCTGAGCGCTGCTCCGGCGCAGCAGGACGCGAACACGCGCCAGGAGCTCGTCGAACGCGAACGGCTTGGTGAGGTAGTCGTCCGCGCCCTGGTCGAGGCCCGTGACCCGATCGGGCACGCTGTCTCGAGCGGTCAGCATGAGGACCGGCGCGGTCATGCGGTGCTCGCGCAGCGTCCGGAGGACCGCGAAGCCGTCGCGCTTCGGCAGCATCACGTCGAGGATGACGAGATCGTAGGCCGTCCCGCCGAGGGCCAGATCGACGGCCACCGTCCCGTCGGAGGCGACGTCGACCGCGTAGCCTTCCTCTTCCAGCCCCTGCCGGACGAAGCTCGCGACCTTGCGCTCGTCCTCGACCACCAGGATTCGCATGGCTCCGCGGGGCGAGGAGCCCGCCGAGACCCCTCGGCCGCCCGCGCTCCATTGTACGCACGGCCGCCGGGAGTCACCGCACCCGTCAACCCGCGGCGACCCGGGCGGCGCTTGTCAGCGCGCGCCGAGTTGACTACGCTCTCGGCACACCCATCGGAGGACCTCACATGCGAACTGCCCGGTTGAGCGCGCTCGGCCTGCTAGCACTCACGCTCGTCACCTGCCTGGCCGCGACACCCGCGGCCCCGCAAGGTCGAACGCCGCTCGACGCCTACAAGGCGTATCTCGAGGCGGCCAGCAAGGCCACCACCCCCGACGCCCTCTTCCCGTTCATCTCCCAGGAGTACAAGAGCCTCCTGCAGAAGGCGCCCAAGGCCGAAGTCGACAAGATGCTCAAGATGAGCATCGCCAAGGAGAAGCTCACCGACATCGCGGTCACGAATCAGCAGGTGGGCGCGAGCAAGGCCGTCCTGGAGCTCAAGGCCAAGACGGGCGACGGTCGGCCGACCACGGGCAAGGCGACGATGGTCAAGGAAGGTGGGGCCTGGAAGCTCGACGAGGACGCCTGGGCGACGCCGACGAGATAGCAGGCGAGAACGCGTCGCCCTCATTCCACCGTCTCCCCGCTCCCGGAGGACATACATGGCCGGCTTCGCCGATTACGAAGCGCACGACGCCCTTGGGCTCGCGGACCTCGTCCGGCGCCGGAAGGTCACGCCCACCGAGCTGCTCGACGCCGCGATCGCGCGGGTCGAGGCGCGGAACCCGACGATCAACGCGGTCGTGCTCCCGCTCTACGACTACGCGAGGAAGGCGATCGCCGACGGCCTGCCCGACGGGCCGTTCCGCGGCGTGCCCTATCTCCTGAAGGACCTCACCGCGTCGCTGGCGGGCGTGCGCACGATGCGCGGCTCCCGCTTCTTTGCCGACACGCCGCCGGCCGCGGCCGACAGCGAGCACGTCGCGCGTCTGAAGCGCGCCGGGCTGGTGGTCTTCGGGCGCACCAGCACGTGCGAGCTCGGCCTCTCCCTCACCTGCGAGCCGCAGCTCTACGGCGCCACGAAGAACCCCTGGGACCCGACCCGCATCTCGGGCGGCTCGAGCGGCGGCGCCGCGGCGGCGACCGGCGCCCGCATCGTCCCGATGGCGCACGCGAGCGACGGCTTCGGGTCCATCCGCGCGCCCGCGGCCTGCTGCGGGCTGGTCGGGCTCAAGCCGACGCGCGCGCGCAACACGATGGCGCCCTTCATCGGCGAGGGGCTGGGAGGGCTCTCCACCGAGCACGCCGTGACCCTGACGGTCCGCGACTGCGCGGCCCTCCTCGACGCGACCGCGGGCCCGGGGCCAGGCGACCCGTACACCGCGCCCGCCCCGGCCCGGCCGTTCCTCTCCGAGGTGGGCGCGCCCGTGGGCCGGCTCCGGATCGCGTGGACGCTGCGCACGCCCAACGGCGCGCACCGTCGACCCCGCGTGCCAGGCGCTCGTGCGGGAGATCGCCGCGCTCTGCAAGGACCTCGGCCACGACGTCTCCGAGGCCGATCCCGAGATCGACCGGGACGCGGTGGTCCCGACGTTCCTGACGCTCGCGGCCGCCAACTCCGCGGTGAACGTGCGCACTCATCCGACGGCGGGCCGCCCGCCGCGCCGCGGCGAGGTGGAGAACGTGACGTTCGACACGGCGGCGCGGGGCGAGAAGATCTCGGGGCCCGAATACGTGCGGGCGACCCAGGCCGCCCACCGCCTCGGGCGCCAGATGGCCGCGTTCCACCAGAAGTACGACGTGCTCCTCACCCCGGGGCTGGCGACGCCGGGAGCGGTCAAGCTGGGCTGGATCGACATGATGCTGGAGGACGTGGACGAGTATTGGCGGCGGGTATTTACGTTCTCCCCGTTCACCGTGTGGTTCAACATCACGGGTCAGCCGGCGATCATGCTCCCGGTAGGTCAGGTCGAGACGGCGGGGGCGCCGCGAGGCTTGCCGCTCGCGATCCAGCTCGTGGCGCGATTTGGCGACGAGGCGACCCTCTTCCGGCTGTCGGCGCAGATCGAGGCCGCGCGCCCCTGGGTCGCCCGGAAGCCGGCGCTCGCCGGCTGAGGAGAAGACCGCAGCGCCGGACCGGCCACGGGTCCGGCGCCGAGCGGAGCGCCAGCTAGCCCTCGCTACCGTCGCCGGAGGAGGAGCGCGGTGGCGATCCCCGCGCCCCCGAGCAGGAAGTAGACGAGCGCCGGGGAGCCCGCGGTGAGCACCGTCGTCGCCACCAGGGGCCCCACGAAGCCCGAGCCCACGCGCGCGGCGTTGATCATGCCGATCGCGTGCGCGTCGGCGCGGCGGGCGACCTGCGCGACGACCAGCGGGAAGAACGGCGCGATCGCGAGGCACTGGATCCCGCGCAGCACGGTGAACGCCCACAACGAGCGGGTGCCGCCGAGGAGCACGAGGACGACGGACGAGGTGACGAGCAGACCCAACAGGAGTCGCCGCTCCGGGATCTGCTCGGCGAGGATCGGCGCCACCAGCCCGCCGATGGCGGCCGCCGACCCCGGCGACGAAGATCAGGAGACCTCCCGCCTCGACCACGTCGTCGAGCGAGACGCCCAGCCCCGGCAGGACGCTCGGGAGGATGGCCGCCATGAACGTCTCCTGCGAGGAGGCGACGAGGACGAGCGTCGCGACGATCGCCATCGTGTGGGCCGGCATCCTCGGGCGCTCGGCCGCCTCGCGCGAGGCCGGCGGCGGGCTCGGCATGCCCCACTGGAGGAGCGACGCCGAGGCCACCAGCACCAGCGCGCCGATCAGGTACGTGAGCCGGAACCCCAGGCGCGCGGCCGCGACCGCACCCGGCAGCGGGCCCACCAGCGTGCCGATCACCAGCGCGGTCTGGATCGCGCCGAGTCGACGCCGCATCACCGTCACGTCCGTCTCCCGGCCGGCGATGACGAACGCCAGCGTGGAGAAGGAGCCGACGGTGCCCAGCACGAGCCGCGCGAAGAGCAGCTGGAGCACCGAGCGGGCCATGGCCGTGGCCACGAACCCCAGGCCCTGGAGCGTCTGCACGATCACGCAGACCGCCTTCGGGTCCGTTCGCTCTCCGTAGCGCGCCCAGAACGGACCCGTCACCACCGCTCCCAGCGACGCGACGCCGAGGATCCAGCCGGTCCACGCGAGCGTGCCGGCGGGGCCGGAGGTGCTCAGCCGCTCGACCTGGAAGGGCAGCGCGACGAACACGAAGCTCCACGCGAGGGAGCCCAGGAAGGTGACCGCGATCAGCATCCCGGGTCAGCGTAGTCGACGATGCCAGCGGACCACCCACACTTTGGCCGGCGGGCGATCCGGCCCGGCCGCGCCCGGGGCGAGCGCCCGGGTCGGCAGGCCAGCGGATTCGGGACGGGGTCCGCGGGCTGCCCCTACGGCCAGAGCGGGAGGCCGGTGAGGCCCGCCGTCTCGGGCTGCCCGGTCATCAGATTCGCGTTCTGGACCGCCTGGCCGGCCGCGCCCTTGCCGAGGTTGTCCAGCGCGCCGATGGCCAGGACGAGACCGGTCTGCCGGTTGATCGTGTAGGCGACGAAGGTGACGTTCGACCCGGTCGTCCACTTGGTCCGCGGGCTCCGGCCGCCCTCGACCGGCACGACACGGACGAACGGCTCGTCGGCGTACATCGACCGGGCAGCCTCCTCCAGCTGCGCCACGGTCGCGGCGCCGCTCGGGCGGGCGTAGCAGGTCGCGAGGATCCCCCGCGTCATCGGGACGAGGTGCGGCGTGAAGGCAAGCGTGGCCCGGCGACTGCCGAGGCGCGTCAGTGCCTCCTGCATCTCCGGGGCGTGCGGGTGGTCGGCCAGCCCGTAGGCAAGGACGTCCTCGTTCGTCTCGGCGTACCCGAACGCGCTCGTCCCGCCTCCGCGGCCCGCGCCGCTCACGCCGGTCTTGGCGTCGATCACGATTCCTTCCGGCTCGACCAGCCCGCTGGCCACGAGCGGCGCCAGCGCCAGGAGCGCCGCCGCCGGATAGCAGCCGGGGTCCGCGACGCGCGAGGACTGGGCGACCGCGGCACGCGTGCCGGGGAGCTCGGTGAGCCCGTAGGTCCAGCCGTCGACGAACCGGTGATCGCCGCCCACGTCGACGATCTTCACCTCGCGCGGCACGCGCGCGAGCGGCTCCTTCGACTTGCCGGTGGGCAGTGAGGCGAAGAGGACGTCCACGCCCTGGATCTCGTCGGGTACGAACGGCTGGATGACGAGGTCCCCCGTCGGGTGTCCGGACAGCGCCGGGAACTGCCGGGCGAGCCTCTGGCCCGCCGTGCTCTCGCCGCTCGCGTAGACCACCTCGAAAGCCGGATGGCCCACGGAGAGCCGCAGCAGCTCGCTCCCGCCGTACCCGCTCACGCCGACGATGCCGACCCGCACACCCATGATCTACTCCCTCCTGGCGAGCCCCCATGGTAACGGCAGGTCCACCGCGAGGCAATCAGGAAGCCGCTATACTGGGCGGGCGCCGGGCCACCCGCTCGGCCGCGTTCGGTTCTGCCCCCGACACGAGGACATGTCATGCAGATCGGGCTCTGTCTCCCCCACTTCGGCCGCCCCCTCGAGACAGGTCGCCTCCTCGAGGTGGCCCGGCGCGCGGACACCCTCGGATTCGACTCCATCTGGGTCACCGACCACGTCATCGTCCCGAAGGATGTCTACATCGCGTATCGGGAGGAGATGCTCGATCCCCTGGCGGTCCTTCCGTGGCTGGCCGGCGTCACCGAGCGGATCCTGCTCGGCACGAGCGTGATCATCCTGCCCTACCGGTCGCCGCTGCCGGTCGCCAAGCTCCTCGCGAGCGTGGACGTGCTCTCCGGCGGCCGTCTCATCTTCGGCGCCGGCGTGGGATGGATGGAGGGCGAGTTCGCGGCGCTCGGCGTGCCGTTCAGGGAGCGCGGCAGTCTGACCGACGAGGCCCTGGAGCTCTTCCAGAAGGTGTGGACAGCGCGCGAGCCCGAGATCGACACGAAGCGCCACCGCCTCCACGGCCTGGTTGCCTCGCCGATGCCGCTCCAGCGACCGCGACCTCCGATCTGGATCGGAGGCGCGAGCGAGGGCGCCTACCGCCGCGTGGCGCGCTACGGCGACGGCTGGCACTCGACGGCCGCCACGCCGGAGGCCTTCCGCCAGGGCGCCGACGCCGTACGGCGGTTCTGGGCCGAGGCCGGCCGCCAGGGTGATCCGGTGCTCTCCCTCCGGATCCCCTTCTGGCTCGACGAGATCCACCGACCCGGCTCCGACATGGGATACCTCCGGGGCCGCCCCGCGATCCACGGCTCGACCCGGCAGGTCATCGATGCGCTCCGGGGATTCGCGGCGCTCGGCGTCACCCACGTGGCGCTCGACGTCTCGCTGACCACGTACCCGGCGATCCTCGAGGAGATCGACGTCCTCGCGCGAGAGGTCCGGCCGGCCCTCGGCGGATGATGGCGCGAGCCCGAGGGCGTGGACGCGTGGCGACCGCTGGCCACCGCCGGCGGCTCGTGCGCGCCGTCCTGGCGCCGCTCCTCCTGATCGCGGCGATCGCGCTCGGGGCCGCGCCGGCCGGCGCCCAGATCTTCCTGGCGACGCGCCCGAACCCCGAGTTCGAGATCGGCCCTCTGTTCATTCGCGCGAGCGTCGGGCCCGAGCTCGGTCCGGTGGCGATCGACATCCTCTGGAGCCTCGCCGTGCCTCCCACCCGGAGCGCCCTCGGTCTCGAGCAGGACCTCTATCTCCTGTGGCCGGCCGCGCTCCAGGGTGAGGAGCGGACGGCGGAGGACGGGCGGCTCGGGGAATACCTCCGGAGCCGCGGCTTCACGATCACCGGCCGGGGCCAGCTCCCGCTGTACGTCGAGGACCTTTATCCGCCTCCCGATTCGAAGGTGACCGACCGCCGGATCGGCGCCGCGCCGTTCGTGTCGTTCCGCCACGTCGGCCTCGAGACGCTGGGCGTCCAGCCCACGGCGTCCATCGTCCGGATCCCGTGGACCCCGGATCTCGTGAACCGCGTCCGTCTCGTGAAGCTGCGCCTCTTGCTGGACGGCGCCATCCGGCCCAAGCCCGCGAGCTGGGCGGAAGAGATCATCCGGGGCAAGCGCCACGTGCTCTCACTGAGCTTCAACGACGTCCGGGACCCGGCGATCTTCCCGCTCTATCTAGAGAACCGCACGCGGGCTCTCCAGCTCGCCAGCGAGCCGTCCCAGCTCCTGGCCCGTTTCTCCGACCCGAAGCAGCCTCCGGATCGACGACATCTTCCCCCGCACGGCGGCCCGCGAGCCGGCCGACGGGAAATCGAGCAGCGAGATCGTGTCCGTCTTCCTCGACACCTCGGAGGGGGTGACGCCGCAGACCCTGTCCGTGCAGTTCGGCTACGCGTCGGGGCTCCAGGCGTGGGCGCCGGTCCTCATCCCGCTCGCGTTCTTCGTGCTCGGACGGGCGACCGGGCCGCTCATCGAGCGCGTCGCCCGCGGGCTGGGTCGCCGCATGTCGGCCCACCTGCGCTTCGGCGGGGGCGCCGCGGCCACCGGCCGGGCGGAGGGTACCTTCCTGTCACGCGACACGCTGGCCCGGATCGTCCCGGGCCGAACGACGCGCGCCGAAGTGCTCGCGCTCTGCGGCGAGGACACCCTCGAGCAGCGGGAGCGGCTCGGCGCGCCGGAGCATGAGACCCTCGTCTACCGGGGGCGCCGGGTCGTGCCGAAGCGCGAGCGGCGGCTCCTCTGGCTCCTCTCGAGCGTGAGCGACTGGGAGCTCGAGGATCAGGAGGTCGAGATCTCGCTCGAGCGAGGCGTGGTGGCGGACGTGCAGGTGCGCGTCCGCCGCGCCCGGCTCCCCCACCCCGACACGGCGTAGACTCGCGGGCGCGCGATGCCACCATCCACGTGTTCGGCTGCTGATCGCCCGTCTGTGGCCGTCCTCACGCGAAGCGGATAGGAAGACCGGGCACGCGCCGGGGCACCGCAGGCCCGGACGCCGCGCGTGAAGCCGAAGCGCTTGCACCGGCCTTGGCGCAGCGGGGACTGTCCAGTCGTCAGATCTGACGCAACGCCACCAAGGTGCCGCTGCGCCTGCGGAGGGCCACGGAGAGCGCGAACCCGCCGTCCGGGTACGCGCCGACCGGCACGGCCCGGTCGTCCAGGACGTCGTGGGCGGCGAACCGGATCCCAGGCAGCGCGGACGGATCCAGCACGACGGTGGCGCTCTTGTCCTCCCAGCCGGTGTTGAGCACGATCAGGTAGCGCTCGTCTCCCTTCCGCGACAGGATCGCGTGGACACCGGGCGTCAGCGGTCGGGCCGGAATCGGGACGCCCAGGAACGCGTGGAGGGTGACGATCAGCTCGGGGGACGCCGGCGTGCCCAGGACGGTCACCGAGCCCTGGCCCCGGCGCTGGTGGAACCCGACACAGGGCACGTCTCCCCCACCCAGCCCGACCAGAAAGCGATATTCCTCCAGGACGTTGTCGTTGACCGCGCTGCGCGGGATCACACGAGCGGCGATGATCGGCTCCCCGTCCACCTTGGCGTAGACGTACACGCGCTCCGGCACCTCGACACGGGCCGTGTGGCCGCCGATCCGCACCTCGTAGTCCTTGTAGAACGTGTTCATGTAGCCCTGCGAGTCGACGCCGTCGGGCTGGGGGATGCCGAGCGCGTTCCACTCCCGGCCGTCCTTGTGGACCACGGGCGCGCGCTGGAGCATGACCAGGCGGCCCCCGCCCTCGACGTATCGCCGGAGCGCATCCTCGACGTCCGGGTCGATCAGGTCACCGCCGCCGTAGAACAGGACCTTCGGTGGCGCGGACCGAGCTCCGAGGTGCCAGACCCGGTAGTCGATGCCCGCCTCGTAGAGGGCGCGCCATACGTCGCCGCGGTCCTCGTACTCCGCGGCGCGGACGCCGCGTCCGAGATGCGGCCGGTCGTGAGTGATCCCGGTCTCCGCGCACGGTGACCAGGCGAACGGCTCGAGCTGCCGCTCGAGCTCGACGAACCGCGAGAACACGCTCCAGACCTCGAGCCGCTTCCGCCCCTTGTCGTTCAGGACGCTCATGTACCAGTTGTCGCGGTCGTGCAGCATGTACCAGTTCCACCCGGCGGCGCCCGCGGCCAGGACGGTCAGGAGGGCGAAGCGGTAGTGCTCCGGATACGGGATCCCCTTCGTGTAGTGATAGCCGTGCCAGATCCCCGATTCCATCTCGGCCACGTACGGGACGGGTGACACGCTGGCCATCGCCCGCACGTGCTCGAGGAGCCGCTGGTGCTCGTGCGGGATCATGCCGTAGTCCCGCGTCGGGTAGTGGTTCACGCCCAGGAAGTCCATCGTCCGCATCATCTCTGCAGGGTCCTGGTCCTCGGTGGCGTTCGAGTAGATCGGCACGTCGATCCCGTGGCGCCGGTACTCGCCCACGGTCCACTCGGCCGCGCTTCGGGCAAACCACGTCCGGAACCGTACGAAGTCCACGAAGGCCGCGTGCGAGCGGGGCGAGCCCGACTCCATCGTCGTGGCCATCACATCGTCGAAGTCGCGGTACGACGTCCCCCATGCCCGGTTCAGGGCCTCGAGACTCCCATGGCGGCCTTTCAGGTAGTCCTGGAACACGCCCCGGCCGCCCCATAGGCCGAGCTGACCCTCGTAGCGGTGCTGTCCCAGGTCGAACATGTTGTCCGCCTGGAGGAGGAAGATCGGACCGCCTTGGGTGACCAGGTAGGGACGCAGCACCTGGCACACCGCCGCGAGGTATCGGCCGGCGGCATCACGGAACTCCGGGTGCAGACGGTGGACCCCCGCGACGTAGTCAGGCACGCCGTAGTTGTCCCACTCCGCGAACGTGTACGGACCGGGCCGGATGATGAGGTCGAGTCCGGAGTCCCGGACGAGATCGAGGTAGGCGACCAGGTTCCGCCGTGGATCGGTCGTCCCCGTGAAGTCAAACTCCCCCGGAAGCACCTCGTGGAAGTGCCACTGGACGTAGCTCGCGACTGTGCGCAGCCCGAGCTCCCGCGCGGCGGCGAGCACGCGAGGCCAGACGCTCGGATCGAGCCGCCAATAGTGGATCTCGCCGCTCACCAGCGACACGCGCCGGTTGCCCACCCATACGGCCCGGTCTCGCACGGAGGGTGCTCGCTTCTCGCGTCCTGTCTCGGTCGCCATGCCTTCTCCCCGGTTTTCCCGTCTACTACTTCCCGCTCACGGTCCAGCCATCCACGATCCGGTCCTGCGCCAGCACGAACATCGTCAGCACGGGCAGGACGGACAGGACGATCCCCGCCGCCATCGCGGGCCAGTTGGTGGCGTACACGGTGCTGAAGCTCGCGGCCAGGCCCGCGGGCAGCGTGAACAGCTCCTGACTCGGCAACAGGATCGAGGCCAGGTAGTACTCGTTCCAGAGGCTTATGAAGTTGAAGATCAACACGACCAGCAGGCCCGGCCGCACAAGCGGTAGGAGCACGTGCCGGATGAGCCGGAAGACGCCGCAACCCTCGATTCGAGCCGCGTCCTCCATCTCGGTCGGGATCGTCCGGAAGAAGCCGCGCATGAAGAACACCGAGATACCCATGTTCATGGCGCCGTAGGTCAGGATGAGCGACCACCGACTCCCGGACAGCCCTAGGAGCTGGATGAGTATGAAGAGCGGGATCAGCACCACGAACACGGGGATCGTCTCCCCGATCAAGTACAGCATCAGGAGGAAGCGGCTTCCGCGGAAGGAGATGCGCGCCAGGGCATACCCGGCCAGCGTGCTCGCGGTGGCGACCAGCAGGACCGCGCCCGCCGTCGTCACGATGCTGTTGTAGAAGAACTGGACCATGCGCTCGTTGGTGAAGATCGTGACGAAGTTGTCGAGATACAGGCGGCGCGGAAGCCCGAACGGGTCATTCAGGAACTCGCGCTGCGGACGGAGCGCCAGTGTCACGATCCAGAGGAGCGGCCCCAGGGTCACGAGGCTGGCGACGAACAGGAGGGCATGGCGGGCCGTCGCGACGGCGGCGTGCCGAGACGTCGCCTCGGAGGCGGATCGGAGCGCCGGGCGACGCATCAGAGCCCGAACTCGAGGCGCTCGCGGCCCACGCGCAGAATCGGCCAGATGACGATCGCGAGCACGAGGACGAGCATCAGGACGCTGACCGCGCTGCCAAGACCGTATTGGCTGCCGCGAAACGCGACCTTCGTCATGTAGAGCCCGAGTAGCTCGGTTCGGCCCGCCGGGCCGCCGTCCGTCATCAGGAAGAACAGTCCGAGCAAGTGGCCGAACGATCCGGATACGATGAGGGTGAAGGAGATCAGCACCTGCTCGCGCAGGAGTGGCAGCGTGACGTGACGGAGCTTCTGGTGCCAGCGGACCGTTTCGATGCGCGCCACGTCGAAGTACTCGGGCGGGATGGCGGCCAGGCCCGCCATGAACAGGAGCATGTGGAGCCCGAAGTAGAACCACGTCGTCGCCACGAGGACGCTGACGAGCGCGAAGCGGGGATCCCCGAGCCACGCGATTTCCACCGGTCCCAGACCGACCGCCTCCAGCAGGCGGTTGAGGAAGCCCTGGGAAGGATCGTAGACGAGGTTCCAGGTCAGGGCCACGGCCGCCACCGACAGCACCTGCGGGGCAAAGATCGCGCTCCGGTAGAGGCGCATCAGGCGGCCCCGGCGAGAGAGCGCCAGGGCCAGGCCGAGCGCGAGCGGCATCTGCATGGCCAAGGACAGGACGGCGACCAGCATGTTGACGCGGAACGCGCCCCAGAAGCGGTCGGTGGTGAAGAGGGTGCCGTAGTTGGACAGGCCGACGAACGCGGCCGACCGGGAGACTCCGTCCCACTCGTGAAACGAGAACCAGAGGCCGACGGCTGCCGGGGCGAGGAAGAACGTCCCGAAGACCGCGAGGGCCGGCGCGTTCAGCATCCAGCCCCGGACCTCCGGGCTACGAGTCCACCGACGGCGAGCCGGGTCCCTCCGGCTCGGCGCGGTCACCGACGGCAGCGCATCGCTCCGGACTACCCTGCCGACGCCCTCCCGCTCACCGACCGGCGGCCTTGTCGAGACGCTTCGCGAAGTCCGCCGGGGAGACCTCGCCGAGCGACAGGGACTGCGAGAGGCTCAGCATCTCCTCCGACACCTTCGGGGGAAGCAGCCAGTCCCACCACTGATAGCTGTGGCGGGCACGCCCGAGCTCCTCCGCCAGGGAGAGGACGCCCCGGGTGGCGGGGTCGTTCCGGCTGGCCACGCGCTGGACGACCCCCTGCACCACGGAGATGTTCTTGGTGTCCACCATGAACGACGTGGCCGTCTCGTCCTCCAGGAAACCTGCGAGGAACTCCCGGACTGCGTCGGGATGCTTGGTCGTCGCCGCGACGAAGTACGCGTCCACGCCGGCCATGATGTCCGTCTGGCTATCGGGATCGCCATCCGTGACCGACGGGAAGTGGAATACTCCGTACTCGAACCCCTCGGCGGCCGCCTCCTGGACCCGCGCCAGCATCCACGGACCCATGTAGGTCATCGCGGCCTGACCCCGGGTGAACATCGTGTACTTCTCGACGCCGCCGACCCCGTTGAAGCCCGGCGAGAGATAACCGCGCTGCACGATGTCGCGGGTGAGCTCACCTGCTTTGACGAAGCTCGGCGACTCGTACTTCCCGCCCCCGGTACCGAAGATCGCGGCGTCGAGCGCGCGCGTTCCGCCGTAGCGGTTCTGCAGCGCCCAGTACCAGTGCATCAGCGGCCACTTATCCTTGTTCCCGGCGGCGATCGGAACGATCCGCGCCTTCTTCAGCGCCTCGGACGTCGCGAGGAACTCCGCCCACGTCGGCCGCCGTGGATCGGCCCACTTCGCCGGGTCGACGCCGGCCTTCGCGAAGAGCTGCTTGTTGTAGTAGACGACGCTCGGCGCCAGGAACAGCGGAAGGCAGACGAGCTGCTGACCCACCGAGCAGCGGCTCACCGCCTGGGGAGTCAGCTTCGCCTTGTCCAGCACATCGTCCATGGCTCGGATTCGCCCCTCGCGAAATGCGATGGTCGTCTCCGCGCCCGGGAAGAAGAAGAAGACGTCGGCGGCGGTGCCGGCCACGAGGGCCGACCGCAGCTTCGTCTTGTATGGCTCGGTATCGAAGGTCTCGTAACGCACCTGGATCCGCGACTGCTTCTGATTGAAGCGGTCCACATATGCCTTCCACCACTTCGTATATGCCTCGGAGACCGAAATGTCCCAGATGGTCAGGGAGACCGGTTGAGCGGAAGCCCCGATGGCCGTCCCGACGACCGAAATCGTGAGCGCGATGGCAACGAGGACGTTCCTCACGCGGGCGCTGCGCTCCATGGCCGCTCCTCTTTTTCCTGATGGACGATGCGCGCACGTTCCGTCAGATATCGGCGAGGCTAGCACGCGCTATCACCTCCGACAAGGCGTCGACGCGCGCGAGATCTCCTCTCCGCTCGTGGCATGCCACCGATGGCGCATGTTGCGCACCGCCGTCGTCATCAATGGCCGTCCGTGGCGGAAGATCCCGCTCAAAGGGGTGCGGGGCGAGCGGCCGGCCGCGGCGAGGATCGACAGAGTGCGCCCCCGACCTCGGGTCACGTCGTCTCGGGGGCCAATGTCTCCAGGAACCTTTGTTATTTCCTCACCGCGGGCTGCGCCTCGGCCGCGAGCGGCGCGGCGAGGAGGGCCAGAGTGAGGGTGGCTAGGACCGGGAGCCGGGCGAGCCTCATGGCGTCCTCCCCGTGGCCTGGACGATCCGCGCCGGCGCTCCTCGCGCGGCGCCTACGCCTTCGGCTTGACCCAGGTCTCCGACCAGGCGAGGCACGCGCTCGACGACTGCCGGTCGCCGCGCGTCTCCGGCCAGACGCTGCCGGCCGCGACCTGCCCGTTGAGCGACACCTGTGCGGCCCGGGCCGGGAAGAACGTGCTGAACACGCCGATCGGCCGGTTCGCGGTTCCCGGCGCCATCGTGAGGACGAACGGATCGTTGAAGTCGTACCAGGTCATCACGATCTCGTCGCTGGCAGAGACGATGCGCTCCGTCGCGACCGCGCGGGGATCCCCGCTGCGCTCGAATGACGCCTCGATCACCGGGATCGACAGCTCCGCCGTCGGCGGAAACAGCATCGACTCGATCGCCCTCTGGAGCCAGCGGGTCATCGCGATGTTGTCGCTGTAGATGCGAGGCTTGCCCCCGGTCAGCTCGGCCTGGGCCAGGAGGACGTGCCCGGGGCCCGCGGGGCACCACAGCACGCGCCAGTGGCTCCAGCGGTCGGCCAGGGTCTTGCCGCCGTCGTGGCTCAGGCGGACGAAGGAGTTCTCACCGGTCATCATGACGTCGTTCGGATCCACCGGGCTGCTCATCTTGTGCTCCTCGCGAGGAAGTGTCAGCCGTCGCTAGCGATTCCGGCCGTCTGCCGGAGGCGAGCGGGGCGTATCGTAGCACGACGGCCGATCTTCGGGCCCCTCAGCGCGCGCGGCGCGCCGCGGCGCCGGCGAGCGCCGTGGCCGCCGCCCCGAGGACGCACGCCCCCGCGGCCACCGCGAAGACCGCGCCGGTGCGGCCGGTGGCGTCGATCACCGTTCCCATCACGACATCGCCGAGCGCCGCCGTGCCGTAGCCGAACCCGTTCATGAATCCGACGCCTGCGCCGACGGCCTGCGGGCCCAAGAGCTCCGCGCCCAGCACCGTGAACGACGGAAACGGGCTGAAGATGAGGAGCCCGGCGGCGAACAGCAGCGCGAGGCTCCGGGCGTCCGGCGGGGTCACCAGGAGCCCCAGGGTCACGCCGGCCGCCAGCAGGAGCGAGAGCACGATCATGCGGGGATGGTTGCCCGCGAAGAAGCGATCGACCGTGTACCCGCCCACGAACGCACCGAGCGCCATGCCCAGGGGCAAGGCCAGCGAGATCCAGGAGGCCTTCGCCGCCGTCCCGGTCCCGAGGAGATGCGACGGCGCCCACACGAGGAGCCCGAGCCGCGCCCAGTTGGCGAAGCCGAACCCGACCGAGGCCAGCACGAACGCGCGGTTCCGGAGGGCCTCGCGGACGCGCGTACCGAACGAGACGTCCGGCTCACGGATGTCGCTGGTGGGGGCGGGTCGAGACCCGGCCGCGCCGGGGCCGGCGAGCGGCGGGAAGCCCAGGTCCTCCGGCCGATCGCGGGCGAAGCACCAGACCACCGCCGCGCCGAGGAGCAGCAGAAGCACGGGAAGACGGAGCACCCAGCGCCACGACAGCCAGGCGATCACCAGCGCCGCCGTCGTGTAGGTGATGACCGAGGAGAGACCGGCGGCGCCGTTGAGCAGGCCGTACGCCCGGCCGCGCTCACCCGGAGCCCACCACGCCGCGAGGAGCCGGCTCGCCGGGGCGAAGCCCAGCGACTGCGCACAGCCGTTCAACGCCCACGGAATCGCGAGCGTCCAGAAGCCGCGCGCGAAGCTCCCCGCCCAGTTCAGCGCGCAAGAGGCAATCGCGCCCAGGGCGATCAGGCGGCGCCCGCCGGCCCGGTCCGCGAAGTGGCCGCTCACGACCTGAGAGGCGCCGTGGACGATGAGACCGGCGCCGCTGATCCAGCCAATCTCGGTGGCGCTCAGCCCGAGCTCGGCGCGGACGCCGGGGATCGCCCAGCCGAGGTTCTGACGTCCGGTGTAATAGACGAGGTAGCAGGCGCTCGTCGCCAGGAGCACCCGCCACTGCGCGCGACGGAGCGCCGCGGAGGCCGGCCCGGCCGGGTCTACGCGAAAGCTCCCGGGCGTCGGCTCAACGAACCGCGGGCACGGCGGCGAGCGCCTGACGGAACCGCCGCGCGGACCCGATCACGTCGCGCGAGAGACCACCCTCCGACCGGCCCACCCGGATCTTCACGGGAACCACGAAGGGCCCTTCCTCGGACAGGATGCGGTCGAAGGCATGGCCCAGCTCGGCTTCGTCGCGCGGCTCGATCACCTTCTCGATCCCCGCGCCCCGCGCCATGTGGGCGAGGCTCGATCGGTGGGCGGTGGCCGTCGGCTGGCCGCCGGTGGTCATGTGGACCTGGTTGTCCCAGATCACCAGGGCGTAGTTCCCGGGCTGGAGCGTCGCGATGGTGCAGAGCGACCCCAGGTTCATGAGGAGGGATCCGTCCCCGTCGAGGCAGACGACGCGGACGTCGCGCCGGGCGAGCGCGATCCCCAGCCCGATCGACGAGCACTGACCCATCGAGCCGAACGTGTAGCAGTTGAGCGGGCGATCGCTGGCCCGCTGGAGGTCCTGGGTCGCCTGCCCCAGGTTCGAGACGACGACGTCGTCGTCGGAGAGCCGGCTCACGAGCATCCGGGTCGCGGTCGCGCGGTCCATGGTCGCCCTCAGCCCGACTTCCCGCCGGTCAGCTCGGGGGTCAGCACGAACGCCACCGGTAGCGCCTGCGTGTAGCCCAGCTTGACGAGGCCGTCGGCCTGGGACTCCAGGTCGGCGATGGACCGCGGCATGACGTACCGGATTCCCAGGGCCTCGAGGATGCGGGGCGTCGCCTGGCCCATCGGGACCTGAGCCGGGTTGAACTCGCCAAGATCACCCCGGTGGCTGATCACCAGCACGGCGGGAAGCTGGGAAGCGACGTTCAGAGAGCCCAGCGTGTTGATGCAGTTGCCGAGCCCGCTGTTCTGCATGAGGAGGGCGCCACGCCGGCCGCCGAGCCAGGCCCCGGACAGGATGCCGAGCGCTTCCTCTTCTCGCGTGGCAGTGACGACCGTGCACGCCGGATCGGCCCACAGATGCTCCAGCACCTGCGAGACGATGTAGTCGGGGACCGTGGCGAAGAAGTGGATGTCGTTCCGTCGCAGCACGTCCGCGACGTGCTTGGACCAGCTCGGATCGGCCATGGTTCCCTCCCCGAGGCCGACGATAGCATGCGCCGGCCCTCGGACGGAACTCGGCCGCCCGCGCGGCGATTCGCTCATACGATCGTCCCGAAGAGCGCGCCGACCGCGGCGGTCACCGCCATCGCGAGGGCGCCCCAGAACACCACGCGGATCGCGGCGGTCCACGATGGGGCGCCGCCGACCCGGGCGGCGAGCCATCCGAGTCCGCCCAGCAGCACGAGCGAGGTGCCGCCAACCGCCGGGAGAAGCGTGGTCGCCGGGCTGACGGCCACGGCAATCAGCGGCGCCGCCGCCCCCACGGCGAAGCTGGCGGCCGAGGCGAGAGCGGCCTGCAGGGGGCGCGCGCGAAGGGTGTCCCAGATACCGAGCTCGTCGCGCGCATGGCTTCCCAGCGCATCGTGCGCCATCAGCTGAGCGGCCACCTGTTGAGCCAGCTCTGGTTCCAGGCCCCGACCGACGTAGATCGCCGCCAGCTCGGCGAGCTCCGCGTCGGGGTCCGATGCCAGCTCGCCCTCCTCGCGCCTCAGGTCCGCGTGCTCGGTGTCGGCCTGCGAGCTGACCGAGACGTACTCGCCAGCGGCCATGGACATCGCGCCGGCGACGAGGCCCGCCGTGCCCGCGACCAGCACGCTCGACGCGCCCGCGTGAGTGGCGGCCACTCCGAGGACCAGGCTGGCCGTCGACACGATCCCGTCGTTGGCACCGAGGACCGCAGCGCGAAGCCAGCCGACGCGTGCCGTGCGGTGTGCTTCACCGTGGCGAGGTCGCATCGCGTTTCCTCCTCACTCCCCTCTCGATCCGATACCACGCGCGACACACAGGGAGCCGCCGCGCTTACGAATCATCGTTCCGCTCGTCCATCCTGCTGCACCTCTTGTTCGAACGCGCGTAGCATAGCCGGGCCGAGATCCACGGGGCAACGCGGGTGCATGGGTGCCGCCGCGCCTTCCACGGCTTCTCCCACGGAGAGCCTTGCGGTACTGTACGCGTCGGGCTGCGAGCATCGCTCGCGGGACGGAGGGGCTCATGCGTCTCGCCGGTCAGGTCGCGCTCGTCACGGGCGCCCAGCAAGGGATCGGCCGTGCCATCGCGGTGGCGCTCGCGCAGGATGGCGCCGACGTCGCCGTCAACTACCTGGACGATCGCACCGCCGCCGACGAGGTCGTCGCGAAGGTGCGCGGGGCCGGGCGCCGCGCGTGCCTCGCGCAGGGCGACGTCTCGCGAGCCCGCGATGCCGATGCCATGGTGGCCAGGGTGGCGAGTGAGCTGGGAGCGCCGACCATCCTCGTCAACAATGCCGGGGTCTTCCCGCGCGTCGAGTTCCTCGCGATGACGGAGTCGGACTGGGACCATGTCATCGACGTCAACCTCAAGGGCAGCTTCCTCTGCGCGCAGGCCGCGGCGCGGCGGATGGTCGAGGCGGGGCGCGGCGGGGCCATCGTGAACCTGGGGTCGGTCGCGATGCGCGGGGCGCCGCTCGGCGTCCACTACTCGGCGAGCAAGGCAGGGGTCATGGGGCTCACGCGCGCCATGGCGCTCGCCCTGGCGCCCCATCGGATCCGCGTCAACGCCATCGCGCCGGGGCTCACGGACACCGCGCAGCCGCGGTACGGCAACACGGAGGCGGAGCTGGTCGAGATGGGCCGCCAGATCCCGCTGGGCGGCCGGATGGCCACGCCCGAGGAGATCGCCCGCGTGGCCGTGTTCCTCGCGGCCGAGGACTCCGGGCGGATCACCGGCCAGACCATCCACGTCAACGGCGGCGCCTTCATGGGCGGATAGGAGATCCCGATGCGATACCGGTGGCCGGACGGCCAGCAGTGCGCGGTGGTGCTGTCGTTCGACTTCGACGCGGAGTCCGGGTTCCTCTTCCGGGAGCCGGACAAGTCCAAGCGAAGCCTGGCAGGGCTCGAGGAGCGGCGCTTCGGGCCGCGCGTGGGAGTGGACCGGATCCTCCGTATGCTCGACCAGCTGCGGCTCCCGGCGACGTTCTTCATTCCCGGCTGGACGGTGGAGAACCACCGCCCGCAGGCCCTCCGGATCCGGGACGCGGGGCACGAGATCGGCGCGCACGGCAACGTCCACGAGGCGGTGGACGGCCTCGACGCGGCGCAGGAGGAGGCGGTCATGCGCGCCCAGCTGCGGATCCTCGCCGACCAGCTCGGCGTGCGGCCGGCCGGCTACCGCTCGCCGTCCTGGGACGTGAACGTGAGGACGCCGGACATCCTGAAGGCGCACGGCTTCCTCTACGACAGCTCGCTCATGGGCGACGACGTGCCCTACATGCTGGAGACGAGCCACGGCCCGCTGATCGAGGTCCCGGTGCAGTGGATCCTCGACGACGCGCCGCTCTTCCGCCACGTCTACGGGGCCGGCAACGTCATCGCCGACCCGGCGCGCGTGTTCGACCTGTGGAGCCGCGAGTTCGCGGGGATCTACCGGGAGAACGGCTGCTTCGTGCTGACCTGCCACCCCTTCGTGATCGGGCGCGCCTCGCGGATCATGCTGCTCGAGGAGCTGGTGGCCTACATCCGGGGGTTCCCGGGGGTCTGGTTCACGACGGGCGAGGCGATCGCCCGCTGGCACGAGAAGCAGGGACAGCCCGGCCCCTGAAGCTCCCCCGCCCGGCGCGTCGTCGCGGGGCGGCTCAGTCCTCGTCGGCGGCCGCGCGGGCGACGGCGCGCCGGTACTGGCGGAAGTGCCGCCACGCCTGGCGGAGGCCTCCGGCGCGCGGCGGCACCGGATCCTCAGTCTCCCGAGCCCTCAGCGCGAGCGGGATCCCCTTAGGAGGACGCCGCGGGCCCCGATCGAGGCGAGGCCGGCCTCGACCTGCCGGAGCACATCGCGCTGGACCAGTTCGGCTCAGAGCCCCGCGCGGATGGCCCGGCCGAGCCGGCGGATGCCCTCGGCGATCTTCTCGGGCGGTTGCAAACTGAACGCGAGGCGGAGGTTGTGCGTGCCGCGGCCGTCCGGGAAGCACTCGGTTCCGGCCAGGGCGACGATGCGCTCCTCGGCGGCCTTCGCGTTCACCTTGCCCATGTCCGCCCGCGCCGGCACGGTGAGCCAGAGGAAGAACCCGCCCTGGGTCCGGGTCCACGTGACCCCGGCCGGCATCTCGCGCGCGAGCGCCTCGTACATGGCGTCGCGCCGCTCGCGATAGGCTGCCCGGAGCGTCTGGATGTGCGCGGCGAGGCCGCCCGTCTTCATGAACGTCCCGACCACCATCGACGCGAAGCCGTTCGTGCTGCCCTCGGCCTTGAACGCGAGCACCCGCTCCGTCACCGCGGCGTCCGCGAGCACGAAGCCCAGGCGCACGCCGGGGGCGACGATCTTCGAGAAGGTGCCCAGCCGGATCACCAGGCCGTCCCGGTCGAGCGCGTGGAGCGTCGGCACCGGCTCGCCCTCGAACCGGAGATCGCGGTACGCGTCGTCCTCGATGATGGGCACGCCGTGGCGCGCCGCGATGTCGAGCAACGCGCGGCGCCGCTCGAGTGTCATCGACGTCCCGGCGGGATTGTTGAACGTCGGGATCGTGTAGATGAATCGCGGCGGGGTCCCGGCGGCCTCGAGCCGCTGGATCTCCCGCTCCAGTCCCTCGACATCGATCCCGTCGTCGTCGAGCGACACGGGCACGGTCCGCACGCCCTGGAAGCGGATGTGGTGGATCGTGCCGAGGAAGGTCGGCGCCTCGCTGAGGCACACGTCGCCCGGGGCCGCCAGCGCCTGCACGACGAGCGCGATCGCCTGGGAGGAGCCGTTGGTCATGACGAGGGTCCCGGGGGTGACGGGGCGCCCCTCCTCTCCCTCCAGCTTCCGGCCGAGCTCCGCCAGGAGGAGCGGATTGCCGCCGACGTTCCCGTACTGGAGCGCCACGGCGTACCGGGCGGGGTCGCCGAGCGCCTCCTGGGCGGCGGCAGCGAGGCCGGCCGTCGGGAACAGCGCCGGGTCGGGCATGCCGTAGGCCAGCGAGATGACGTCGGCCGGCGACCGCCCCCGCCCTGGGCATGGGCGAGGTCGCGCGGACGCGCGGGTTGAATCGGTCGGGGCCCCAGGCGAACCCGCTCAGCTCCGCCGTCACGCCATCCTGCCGCGCCTCACGAGCCATCAGGTGCTCCTCTCACGCGATTGATCGGGGTCATTCCCGGTTCCCCACGGTATCAGACCGAGGGCGAGACCGCACCACCTCGCGCGCCGTCAGGAGCCGCGCAAGCGGTCGTGGAGCCGCCGCTCGCGCTTGGTCGGCCGGCCGAGCCCGGGCGTGCGGAACACGGCCCTGGGCGGCCGGACGGCCCGCGGGGGCGGCGGCGGCGAGAGATCGTCGTAGAGGGTGCGGGCCTCCGTCGCCGGGCCGCGCCGCTCCGACAGGGCGGTCACGACCAGCTCGCGGCGCCACTCCCCCATCGTCAGGTGGATGCGGTCGCCCGCGCGGAGCGCTCGGGACGGCTTGGCGGCCTGGCCGTTGACGTCGACCTTGCCGCCCTCGCACGCGGCGTGCGCCAGGCTGCGCGTCTTGTAGAAGCGCGCCGCCCAGAGCCACTTGTCGACGCGGATCGTCTCCATCACGCGTCTCGTCTTCCGGGCAGCCTCGACTCGACGGACGGCGCGACCGGCGCGCCGGCGGGCCGCTGATTCAGGATGTGGACGATCGCGTCGTGGTCCCGGTACTCGATGAGGCTCCAGGCCGCGTAGTCCTGGGCGAGTCGAAAGATGTTGCCGAGCGGCAAGCCGAGGGCCTCCGCGAGGATGACGCGGTTGGTCCCTCCGTGAGCGACGACGGCGATGCGCTGCCCCGCGTGACGCTCGACCACGCTCCGGAGGGCGGGCAAGGCACGGGCCTGGAGATCCGGCAGCCCCTCGCCGTCCGGGAACGGCATCGCGAACGGGTCGGCGAGCCACCGCGCGCAGAGCTCCGGCTCACGGGCGCGGATCTCGGCGAACGTCAGTCCCTCCCAGCGTCCCATGGCCATCTCGCGCAGCGGCGGCACGGCGATGACGCTCGTCCCTCGGGCGGCCGCGAGTGGCGCCGCCGAGGCCCTCGCGCGCAGCAGGTCGCTCGCGTACACCGCCTCGATGGGCTCCTCGGAGAGGCTCTCGCCGAGCGCGGTCACCTGGGCCTCGCCCACCGGCGAGAGCGCGATGTCGGTGTGGCCGAAGAAGCGCCCCTCGGCCGCGTGGAGCACCTCCCCGTGACGGGCGAGATACAACCAGGTCGACGCCATCAGAGGAGCTCCACGAAGTCGAGGCTCACCGCGAGCGTGAGCAGGCCGGCCTCGCTCACCTCGACCAGCGCCCCGAGCGTGTCACCGGTGAACCCTCCGAGCCGACGGCGGAGATAGAGGGCCCAGACCGACGCCAGCGCTGCGGTGACGCCGAGCGCCAGCGCGCCCCACGCGCCGAGCGTCGCGACCGAGACCAGCGCCGCGACGAGCCAGCCCGCCGCGATGGCCGGCCAGCGCACGCCGGTCGAGAATGCGTGACCGGCGCCCTCCGGGCGAGCCGGTCCCGCAATCGCGGCGAGGAGGAGCGGACCCGCGCGGGCGACGGCGGGGGCCAGGACCAGCGCCCGCCAGGCCAGACCCTCGGGGAGGCTCGCCAGCACCGCGGCCTTCAGGCCCAGGACGAGGACGATCGCCGTCACGCCGTACGGGCCGCTGCGCGTGTCCTTCATGATCGCGAGGGCGCGCTCCCGCGACCAACCTCCGCCGAGCCCGTCGCACGCGTCGGCGAGCCCGTCGAGGTGCAGGCCTCCGGTCAGCGCCGCCCACAGCGCGACCAGCAGCATGGCGCCGACGCCGGGCGGCACGACGCGGTCGACCGCGAGCGACGCGAGGGCCAGACACGCGCCGAGCGCCACACCGACCACCGGGAACCAGCCGGCCGCCCGGCCGAGGTCGCCGGCGACGCGGCTCCGCGGGAGCGGCAGGATCGTCAGGTAGCGGAAGGCGACCAGCGCGCCAGCGAAGGGGTTCACGGACGGGGAACGGCCCGGGTGGTCGCGTGAACCGCCCGGTGGGTCATCGAGGGCTAGACGGGATAGACGCCGTTGCGACGCGGCGGGAATCGGTGCTGCTTCGTGCTCGCGTAGCCGAGCCGCTTGATCAGCTCGCCGCGGAGCTCCGACGGGGGAACCACGGCGTCGACCAGCATCTCCGAGGCGAGCCGGAACACGTCGATGTCCTTCTGGAACTCCTCGCGCCGCTCGCGCACGAACGCCTCGCGCGCCTCGCCCTCCAGCTCCATGATGCGGTTGTAGTAGACGGCGTTGACCGCGGGCTCCGGGCCCATGATCGCGATCTGGGCCTGGGGCAGCGCCAGCACCGCGTCCGGCTCGAACGCCTGGCCACACATCGCGTAGAGGCCGGCTCCGTAGCACTTCCGGACGACGACGCAGATCTTGGGGACGGTCGCCTGCGAGGTGGCGAAGATCATCTTGGCGCCGTGCCGGATGATGCCCGCCCGCTCGACCTTCGAGCCCACCATGAATCCCGAGACGTCCGAGAGGTACACGAGGGGCACGTTGTACGCATTGCAGAGCCAGATGAACCGCGCCGCCTTGTCGGAGGAGTCGACGAAGAGCACGCCGCCCTTGACCTTCGGCTGGTTGGCGACGATGCCCACCGCGCGTCCCGCGAGCCGCGCGAATCCCGTGATGATCTCCCGGGCGAACAGCGCCTTCATCTCGAACCACGAGCCCGCGTCCACGAGCGCCCGGATGACCTCGTGCATGTCGAAGTACTTCCGCTGGTCGTAGGGCACGATGTCGTCGATCGCGCGCCCGGGGTCCGGATCCCGCGGAGGAGCGTCGGCCACGCGGTCGCGATGGCTCTGGGGCATGTAGGCGAGGTAGCGCCGCGCCGCGGCGATCGCGTCCTCGTCGGAGGCGGCCAGCACGTCCCCGCATCCCGACTCCTCGCAGTGCATCCGCGCGCCGCCGAGGGCCTCGTGGTCGATCTTCTCGCCGATCGCCATCTCGACCATGCGGGGCGAGCCGACGTACATCGAGGCCTTGCCTTCGACCATGATCACGACGTCGGTGAGCGCGGGCAGGTACGCGGAGCCGGCCGGCGAGGGCCCGAACAGGATGCAGACCTGCGGCACCACGCCCGACAGCTGCACCTCGTCGTAGAAGATGCGGCCGGCGTGGAGACGGCCTGGGAAGATGCGGATCTGCTCCGAGATGCGCGCGCCCGCCGCGTCCACGAGATAGACGAGGGGGATCCGGAGGCGCGCCGCCTTCTCCTGGATCCGGACGATCTTCTGGACGGTCTTCTCGCCCCACGAGCCGGCCTTCACGGTGAAGTCGTTGGCCATCACGCAGACCGGCCGGCCGAGCACCGTCCCCACGCCGGTGACGACGCCGTCGGCGGGCGTCTCGGGCTCCGCGGAGCGCGCGAGGAGCCAGTCCTCCTGGAACTCCGTGCCGGGATCGAGGAGAAGGCTGAGGCGGTCGCGGACGAAGAGCTTGCCCTCCGCCCGGAGCTTGTCCCGGTACTTGACGTGCCCCTGCTGGACGCGCGCGATCTCGTCGCGGAGGCGCCGCTCGCTCACGCCCGGCATGGTAGCACGGGGGTCCGCGACCCCCGCGCGGACGGCCGTCGGCTACTCTTCGCGGGAGCGGATCGCGATGATCAGCACGCCGCTCTGATGCGGGAGGCCGCCGATCAGCGCGGGGCGGCGCGGCGGCACGTCCATGACCGTCGCGATCTCGCCGACCGCTCCGCGCTTGACGCGCACCAGGATCCGCACGATCGTCCGGCGCACGGCGAGAGGCTGGATCTCCATCTCGCGCCCGCCCGGGAGCGCGAAGCGCTGGAGCATGCCCACGGGCATCCGCGTCTCGATGGCGCTGACCGGCTCGTACTGCGAGTACTGGAACACGTTCTGGAGCTTCGGCACCCAGAGCTGGAGCCGGACCGGCTCGCCGCATCCGCTCTGGAGCGCCGTCGGCGGCACGCCGGCCGGCGGCGGCGCAGGGTTGGCGAGATCGGGGGTGGGCGCGAGCCCCGTCGGCGGCACGCCGGGCGGTCCGGCGGGCGGCCCGCCCGGGCGCGCGACTCCGCCAGGCGGATTCGACGCGTACACCACCAGGGCGTAGACGCAGACCTGCTGCGCTTGCGGCCCGGGCGACGCGGTCGGCGGCGGCAGGATTCCGGGCGGCGGCAGCGGCGGCGTTTGGGCGCGCGCGGGGGACGCCGCGACGAGGAGGCCCACGAGCGCGGCGACGATGAGGGCGAATCCGGGGCCGAGCACCTCGCGAAGCCGCTTGCGGGCGTGGTGCAGCCGGGACATCACGGTCCCCATCGGAATGCCGAGCACCTCGGCGATCTCGCGGTACTGAAGGCCTTCAATGTCGCTCAAAATGATAATGGCACGGTGATGCTCTGACAAGGAATCGAGCCCCTTCCGGATGCGCTCGCGGCGCTCCGCGCCGGTCGCGACGTCCTCCGGGTCGGGGTCGGTCGACGTCGCGGTGCGCTCCCACTCCTCGGGCGGCACGTCCTCCGCCCCGAGTGACTTCGCGCGGGTCGCCCGCTGCCGCTTGCGGTCGAGGGCGACGTTCATCGTGATGCGGAACAGCCAGGTGTAGAACGCCGAGTCCCCCTTGAAGGCCGGCAAGGCGCGGAACGCCTTGACGAAGGCCTCCTGGGCGACATCCAGCGCTTCCTCCTGGTCCCGGAGCACCTGGTAGGCCAGCCGGAACACCTTCCGCTTGTACTTCTCGACCAGGGGCTCGAACGCCTCCGTGTCGCCGGCCTGGACCCGCCGGACTGCCTCGCGGTCGTCTTCGCTCACGAGGCCGACCCGGCGGGACGCCGGGCCGGAAGGTGTCCCGCCGCCCACCGCCGAGGAATCCGGACGCCCGTCACCTCGTCAGACTCCGTGGCGCGCCCGATCATTCACCTCACCGTCCCGCGAGGCATCCCAGCGCCGCGTCCAGCCCCAGGGTGTAGCTCCGCACCCCGAAGCCCGCGATCTGGCCCCGGCAGGCCCCGGCCGTGACCGAGCGGTGCCGGAACGGTTCCCGGGCGTGGACATTGGAGAGGTGGACCTCGACCGCCGGCAGCGCCACGGCCGCGAGGGCGTCCCGGAGCGCGTACGAGTAGTGCGTCAGCGCGCCGGGGTTGATCACGATTGCCGAGAAGCCCAGCCCGGCGGCCCCGTGGATCGCGTCGATCAGCGCGCCCTCGTGATTCGACTGACGGCACTCCACTCGAACGCCCCGCGACGCCGCGTGCGCCGTGACCGCCGCGTCGACGTCCGCCAGGGTCGTCGTCCCGTACACGCCGGGCTCGCGCTGGCCGAGCAGGTTCAGATTCGGGCCGTGGAGCACCAGGATCGCTGTCATGTCGCGTCCCTCCGAGGTCCGGGGCGCTCGCTCCCGGCCGAGCAATCACGGTTCACGGGCACGCACCGCTCCAACGGAGACTAGCACACGGCCGATCGAGGCCGAGCGGCTGACCTATCCACGTCCCTCCTCCTTCCACGGCGCCAGCCACGCCTCCAGGGCTCGCAGGGCCCATGTGCTGGCGAGCCCGAGGAGCGACAGCGTGGCGAGGCCCACCATGAGCTTCCCGGTGAGCATCAGGTCGCCCGAGTTGAGGATCAGGAAACCGATCCCGGTCGTGGCGTTGATCATCTCGGCCGAGACTACGAGGAGCAGCGCGATGCCCGCGCCGAGGCGATAGCCCGCGAGGATCGTCGGGAGCGCCGACGGCAGCACCACCTTGAAGATCACCTGCCGGGGTCCGGCGCCGAGGCTCTTCGCCGCCTTCACCATGAGCGGATCCGTTCCACGCACGCCCGCGTGGGCGTTGATGACGACCGGGAAGAAGACGCCGAGCGCGATCATGACCACCTTCGGCGTCTCACCGATCCCGAGCCACAGGATGATGAGGGGCAGGAGCGCGATCTTCGGGATCGGATAGGTGGCGGCGATGAGGGGATTCCCGACCGCCCACAGCGCGCGGGACGATCCGAGCAGGATCCCCAGCGCCGTGCCCGCGGCCGCGCCGAGCCCGAATCCCGCCGCCACGCGCCCGAGGGAGGCGCCGACGTGCCGCCACAGCTCGCCGCTCCGCGCCATCCGGCCCGCCTCGGCGAGCACGGCCGTCGGCGCCGGCAGGAACAGCGCCGGCACCCAGCCGAGCCGGGCGACCGCCTCCCACGCGAAGATCAGCAGCGCGAGCGCGGCGCCGCCGAGCAGCCAGGCGGGCGCCTCGCGGCGCGGCGGGAGGCTCTCGTAGACGACGGGCGCGTCCCCGTCACGGGGCATCCGCCATCGCCTCCCGCGCGTCCTGCTTGATCAGCTGCCAGCACTCGTCGACCAGGGCCACGAACGCGGGGTCGAGCATCGTGCGCTCGTCCCTGGGCCGCGGCAGCGGCACCGGGCGCACGGCGAGGATGCGACCGGGGCGGCGCGTCATCACCACCACGCGATCGCCCAGCAGCACCGCCTCCTGGATCTGATGCGTGACGTACAGGATCGACCGCCGCGTCCGCTCCCAGAGGTTCAGGAGCTCGAGCTGAAGGAGGGCACGACTCTGCGCGTCCAGGGCGGAGAACGGCTCGTCCATCAGGAGCAGCGCGGGCTCGACCGCCAGCGCCCGCGCGATCGCCACGCGCTGCCGCATGCCTCCGGAGAGATGGTGAGGGTACCGGTCGGCGAACGCCTCGAGCCCGACCAGCGCGAGGAGCCGCCGGGACGCGGCGAGGCGCTCGGCCGCGGGCACGCCCCGGACCTCGAGGCCGAACGTCACGTTCTCCCGCACCGTCCGCCACGGGAAGAGGGCGTGCTCCTGGAACACGACGGCGGTGAGCGCCGCGCCCGGCGGCGGCGAGTCGAAAACCACGCGGCCCCGGGTCGGCGCCTCGAGCCCCGCCACCACCTGGAGGAGGGTGGACTTCCCGCAGCCCGAGGGGCCGAGGATCGTCACGAACTCGCCGGAGCCGATGTCCAGCGAGACGTCGTCCAGGGCCACGAGCTGGCGCCCGGACGGCGCGGAGTAGACCTTGGAGATCGACTCGACCCGCACGCGCATGGGGCGCGCCGGGGTCGCCGTCAGTGACCGTGGAGGCCAGCGGCCTCCAGGGCGGACTCCGCGACGTAGTAGAGGAGGACCCCGCCGAAGACGGCCAGGGCGACTCCCCAGCTCCGCTCCTTGTTGACCTCGGGAATCAGGTCGGACGCCGCGACGTAGATGGTGACGCCCGCCGAAAGGGCCAGCGCCTGTCCGACGACCCCGGTGAAGACGTTCATGAACACGACGCCGGCGATGGTGGCGAGGCCGAGCACGGCCGAGGCGCCGATCGCCGCGCCGCCGCGACGCGCCGGACGCCAGCATGAGGGACCCGACGGCGAAGCCCTCGGGCAGCTTGTGGAGGAGCACCGCCCCGAACAGGACGAAGCCGAGCGGCCGGCTCACCAGGAACCCCGACGCGATCGCGACACCGTCGAAGAACGTGTGGATGCAGAGCCCGGCCAGGCCGAGATACCCCACCGACGGGTGGACCAGGGCGTCGTGGTGCACCTCCTCACCGAAGTGAAAGTGCGGGGTTAGCGTGTGCTCGGTGAGATGCACCACGAAGTAGCCGATGAGCACGTAGAGGTAGAGATGGCTCCCCTTCTCGAGGCTCTCGGGCACCATCCGGAGGAACGCGACGGCGAGCATGAACCCGGCGCCCAGTGCCAGGAAGTACTGGAGGAAGGTCCGGTCCCAGTGGCGGCGCCCGGCCACGAGCGCGCCCCCCACGACGTCCGCCAGGCCCGCGACCGCCCCCAGGATCAGCGACAGGTCACGCGGCGACACGCCGGGCCCTCCCTGACGGCAGCATTGCAAATACGTTGCAATACAGCGCTTCGGGCTGTCAAGGGAAACATTGCTTGCCGACCCATGTCCTCTCCGGTAACGTACCGAATTGCCGACGCGAATTCGGCTCGAGCCATGGATTCCCGCCATGCCCCGTCCTTCGGACAATGGCTGACCGCGACGGGCCTCCTCTCGGACGCCGAGTTGGCGCGAGCCGAGGCGCATCGTCAGTCGACGGGCGAGCACTTGCCCGACACGCTGGTCCGCCTGGGCCTCTCGAGCGCGGAGGAGGTGGGCCAGGCACTGGCCCGCCACCTCGAGATCGCCTACGTCGGGCGTGACGAGTTCCCCTCGACCCCGCCGTTCCTCCAGCGTCTTTCGCCCCAGTACATGCGCCAGTACCGCTTCTGTCCCCTCTCCGTCGAGGACGGCGTCCTGGTGGTAGCCTGCGCGAACCCGACCGACCCCACCGTGGTGGACGATCTGCGCGGGGCGCTGGGGATGGACGTGCGCCTGGCCGTGGCCACGGAGACGACGATCGTCGAAGCGATCGAGCGGTACTTCGGCGCCGGCTCGACCGCGGTCCAGAAGGTCATCGAGACGATGGGGGACGAGGACCGCGGGGACGACGCGGGCAGCGAGGACCTCACGTCGCTCCGCGACATGGCGTTCGACGCTCCCGTGGTCCGCCTGGTCAATCTCCTGATCGAGAACGCGATCAAGGCGAACGCCTCGGACATCCACATCGAGCCGTTCGAGGACTCGCTCCGCGTCCGCTACCGGATCGACGGCGTGCTGTTCGACGCCGAGACGCCGCCGAAGCGCCTCAGGGCCGCGATCACCTCGCGGATCAAGATCATGGCCGAGCTCAACATCGCCGAGCGGCGCCTGCCGCAGGACGGCCGCATCCGCATGGGGCTCGAGGGGCGGCGGCTCGACCTCCGCGTGTCCACCCTCCCCACGCTCCACGGCGAGAGCGTCGTCATGCGGATCCTGGACCGGGCGGCGATCCTCATGCCGCTCGACTACCTCGGCTTCGAGGAACGGAACCGCCGGTCGATCGAGCGCATCATCGGCCTGCCCCACGGGATGCTGCTGGTCACGGGGCCGACCGGCTCCGGGAAGACCACGACGCTCTACGCCGCCCTCGACAAGATCAACTCTCCCGGCAAGAAGATCATCACCATCGAGGACCCGGTCGAGTACCAGCTGCGCGGCGTCAACCAGATCCACGTCAAGCCGAAGATCGGGCTGACGTTCGCCGCGGGCCTCCGGCACATCGTGCGCCAGGACCCCGACGTGATCATGGTCGGCGAGATCCGCGATCTCGAGACGGCCGATATCGGCATCCACGCCGCGCTGACCGGTCACCTGGTCTTCTCGACCCTCCACACGAACGACGCTCCGGGCGCGGTCACCCGGCTCCTCGACATGGGAGTGGAGCCGTACCTGATCGCGTCCGTGCTGGAGGGTGTCCTCGCCCAGCGCCTCGTCCGCATGATCTGCACGAGCTGCCGGGCGCCTCACCAGCCCGAGCTGAACGAGCTCCGCGCCCTCGGCATCGACCGCATCCCCGCCGGCGCGAAGCTGTCCCGCGGCGCCGGCTGCGACGAGTGCCGCGGCACGGGATACCGGGGCCGCACCGGGATCTACGAGTTCATGGCTGATGTCCGAGGAGATGCGGAGCCTCGCCCTCCGGAAGACTCCCGGGCACGAGATCCGACAGCGCGCGATGGCGGCCGGCATGACGAGCCTCCGCCAGGACGGCTGGAACAAGTGCTGCCTCGGCGTCACGACCGTGGAGGAGGTCCTCCGGGTGACGGTCGAGGACATGGAGGCGTAGTGCCAGTCTTCGCCTACCGGGCGGCCGACCGGGCCGGACGGACCGTCGACGGCGTGATGGAGGCGTTCGACGCCAACGCCGTCGTCGAGCGCCTGCATCGCGAGGACTACTACCCGCTGCGCGTCGAGGTGACCGACGAGAAAGGTCGGTCGGGACGGCGCCTGCTCGGCGCGCGCCCGGGTGCCCTCCCGCGAGATCCTCGACTTCACGCAGCAGCTGGCCACCCTGGTCGAGTCCGGTCTCCCGCTCGAGCGGGCCCTGGTCGTCCTGGGCGACGTCTCCGCAGGCCGCCGCCTGCGGCACATCGTGCAGGACGTGACGCAGAGCGTCCGGTCCGGGTCGACGCTCGCCGACGCGCTGGCGCGCCATCAGCCGCGGCCGTTCTCGCGTCTCTACGTCAACACGGTCCGCGCCGGCGAGCGCGGCGGGGTGCTCGAGATCGCGCTCCGCCGGCTGGCCGAGCACCTCGAGGGAGCGCGCGAGCTCCGCGAGGCCGTCGTCTCGGCCCTGATCTACCCGGCGCTCCTCTTCGTCGTGGGCACCGGCGCGGTCATCTTCCTCCTGACCTTCGTCCTCCCGCGCTTCGCGGTCATCCTGGCGGACCTCGGCCAGACGCTGCCCCTGCCCACGCGCCTCGTCCTGGGCCTGAGCGACGTCTTCGTGACGTACTGGTGGGCGCTGGCGGCGGGCGTGCTCGCGATCGCCGTCGTGTGGCAGGCGGTGGCCCGGTCCGAGGCCGGCCGGCTGCAGATGGACGCGGGGCTCCTCTCGCTCCCGATCGCGGGCGACGTGGTCCGGAAGGTCGAGGTCGGCCGCGCCATCCGGACGCTCGGCACCCTCCTCTCGTCGGGCGTGCCGCTCCTCGGCGCGCTCGACGTCGCCCGGGAGGGCGCCCAGAACCGCGTCATCGCCAACGCCCTCGTCGCCGTCCACGGCGGCGTGAAGCGCGGCGAGGGACTGGCCCGGCCCATGGCGGAGACGCGCGCCTTCCCGTCCCTGGTCGTCCACATGGTCCGCGTGGGCGAGGAGACCGGCCGTCTCGACGACATGCTCGGGCGGGTCGCCGGCACGTACGAGCGCGAGGTGCGCGTCGCGGTCCGGCGCCTGGTGGCGACCCTCGAGCCTGCCATCATCGTCGTGCTCGGTGCGCTCGTGCTGACGATCGTCCTCGCCATCCTGCTCGCGATCCTGAGCGTCAACGAGCTGCCCCTGTGAGGTTCCCGATGCCAATTCCGCGACCACAAGATCCCGCGCGCGCCGCCGTGCCCGCGCGCCCCCGGCGGGGTCGCCGCGCCCTCGACCAGGCCGGCTTCACCCTGATCGAGCTCCTGATCGTCGTCATCATCCTGGGTGTCCTCGCCGGCCTGGTGGGACCGCGCCTCTTCGGACGCGTGGGCCAGTCGCGCCAGGCGGCGGCCCGGGTGCAGATCGAGCTCCTCGGAGCCGCGCTCGATCAGTTCAAGCTCGATGTCGGGCGGTACCCCAATTCCCAGGAGGGGCTCCAGGCGCTCCAGCAGAGCCCGGGCAACGCGTCCGGCTGGGAAGGGCCGTACCTCAAGAAGGACATCCCCCGGGACCCGTGGGGCAACCCCTACCAGTACAAGGCCCCCGGCGAGCATGGCGAGTACGATCTCTCGTCGCTCGGCTCGGACGGCGCCGCGGGTGGCGACGGGGAGGCCCGCGACGTGACGAGCTGGGGCGAAGGCAAGACCCAGTGAGCGGCGTTCCTCCCTGGCGCGATGCGCGCGGCGTCACCCTCCTGGAGCTCGTGGTCGTGATCGCGGTGCTGGCGGTCGTGACGGCCTTCGCCCTGCCGTCGATCCGCCGCGGCAGCGAGGGTCTCCAGCTCCGCGACGCAAGCCGGCCGGGTGGCATCGCTCCTTCGTGAAGCCCGGCTCCAGGCCGTCACGCACCGCCGGCCGACCCGGGTCGTCCTCGAGACAGGCCACCGCAGCGCCACCCTGGCGTGGGACGGGACCGCCGAGCCCCTGCGCCGGGTCGAGCTCCCCGAGCGGTTCAGCGTGCAGGCCCCCGAGGGCGGCGATGCCCTCACGTTCTCTCCGCGCGGGCTGGTCCGGGACGCGCGGTGGGTCGTGGAGGCGCCAGGGGGCCGCCGTCTCGTCATCGAGGTGCACGGCGTGACCGGACGGGTGGCCATTGCGCCTCCCGCTTCCTGAGCCCCCGCGCATGAGCCGATCCGCGGGTCGTCTCGCGCGAGACGAGGGTTTCACGCTTCTCGAGGTCCTCGTGGCGCTGGTCGTCCTGGCCACCACCGTCGTGGCCGTTCTCCAGCTCTTCGGCGGCGGCCTTCGGCTCGCCCGGACCGCCGGCGATCACGCCGACGCGGCGCTCCTCGCGAGCGCGAAGCTCGCCGAGATCGAGCCCGGCCCCCTCACCGAAGGCGCGGTCGACGGCGTCGAGGGCCCGTACCGCTGGATCCGTCGAGTGACGCTCGACCCGGCGCTCCTTCCTGCCCAGCTCGAGACGCCGGAGACCGTGCGCCTGCGGCTCGCGCGGGTGAGCGTGGAGGTCCAGTGGGGGCAAGGCCGCCGGTTCGAGCTGGTCACGCTGCGCGTCTGGCAGGCCACCCCATGAGCCGGGACGCCGGCGGAGCGCGGGTCCGTCGCGACAGCCGCGGCTTCACCCTCCTCGAGGTCATCCTCGCCGTGTCGATCCTTGCGGTGATCGTCGTCCTGGCCACCGCCGCCCTGCGCGTCGGCCTCCGCGCCTGGGAATCCGGACAGCGGCGCGCCGACCTCCAGCAGGAGAACCGCGCGCTGGTCGAGCTCGTGAGCGAGACCCTCGCCGGGGCGTCGGCCTACCGCGGCCGCTCGGGGCTGAGCCCCGAGCGCGTCGTCCTCTTCGAAGGAGAGCCCGAGGAGCTGCGCTTCGTGACGAGCACGCCGCCTCTGACGCTGGACGCGCCGATCGCGCCCTTTCACGCGGTCGTCCTCGGACGCAAGGGCCAGGACACGCTCCGGCTCATCGAGCGGCTGGTGCCCTCCGACGAGCCGTTCGCGCCGGGGCCCGAGCGGGTGCTGTCACGGTCGGTCACCCGCTTCACCCTCGCCTACCGGGACGAGGACGGGGTCTGGCAGGATAAGTGGGACGCCCGCGAGGCAGGTGGTCTGCCGACCGCGGTGCGGGTGGAGCTCGCCGTCGCCGGGCTCCCCCGAACGACGCCGGCGCTGGTGGTGATGCTGCCGATGGGAAAGCAGGCGCAGTGACGACAGCCGTCCGGTCGACGGGCGTCCGCGGCGAGAGGGGCGTCGCGCTGATCGTGGTGCTCCTCCTGCTCGGCCTCCTGCTCACGATCGTCGCGGAGTTCGCCCAGGCGATGCGGCTCGAGGCGGTGACGGCGCTCAACTTCCGCTCCGCCCTGTCAGAGACATGGCTCGCCCAGGCGGCGTATCAGCGCGCCCTCGCGGAGATCCTGCCGGAGGCCATCGACCACGAGCTCGACCTGAGCGGCGCGCTTGTCTTCCGCCGGTCCCGGATCGGCACGCCCGCTCCGCCCGAGCGCCTGGACGTGCTGCTCGGCCCGGGGCGGCTGTCGTACCGGGTGACCGACGAGAACGCGCGGATGAACCTCAACCGGCTCGTCCGTCGGGACATCCTGGATCGCCTGCTCCAGGAGCTCGACGTCGAGAAGATCGAGCGGGACGTCATCGTCGACTCCATCCAGGACTGGCGCGACCCGAACGAGGAGCACCGGCTGAACGGCGCGGAGAGCGACTACTACCTCGGGCTGACCCCGCCCTACCGCTCGAAGAACGCCGACTTCGACAGCGTGGACGAGCTCCTGCAGGTGCGCGGGGTCACCCGGGCCATCCTCTACGGCCGTGACAAGTCCCCCGGTCTGGCGGAGTTCCTGACCGTCTTCGGCACCGGCGCGATCAACGTGAACACCGCGAGCCCCGTCGTGCTGCGCGCCCTACTGGGTCTCGCTCAGGCCGAGGTGGATCTCCTCATCGCGCGCCGCCCGTACGTCGATCTGACCACACTCCCGCCGGCGCTGCGGCGCGGCAACCAGCGGACGGCCTCCGATACGTTCCGCATCGAGGCCTGGGCCGGCGGCCCGGTGCCGGCCGGCCGCGTCCTCACCGCCGTGGTCGAGCGCCAGACCGCGACGGGACAAGCAGAGCCAGTACTCCGGTCCTGGCGATGGTCGGAAGTCGCGCGAGCCCCGGCGGGATCCGGGGCCGGCGCCAGCGCCGCCAACCAGCCGGTCGGCAAGGCGGCACGATGAGCGACCTCGTCGGGCTCGCGCTCCGGGACGGCCAGGTCGACGTGGTCGCTCTCCGCGAGCGACTGGGCAAGCCGCGCTTGCTCACGGCGTTCAGCGTGCCGGCCGACGAGGACACGGCGGCAGCGATCCGCCGCCAGCTCCAGGAAGCGGGGGTCCGCGGGCGCCACGCTCGGGTGGCTCTCCCGCGTCGCGCGGTGGTCGCGAAGGCCGTCGAGCTGCCGCCGGTCCCCGGCGCGGATGTTCGCCAGATGGTCGGGTTCGAGCTGGAGCGCCATCTTCCCTTCCCGCCCGGCGAGGCGCTGTTCGACTTCGAGGTCCTGTCGAGCGAGGCGGGGCGACCCCTGCGCGTGCTGCTCGTGGCGGTCGAGCGCCGGAGCCAGGAGCGTATCCGCCAGATCCTGGGAGATGCCGGCCTCACGCCGCGGTTCGTCGGCGTCGGGATCCACAGCCTCGCCCGTCTGGTGGCCGGTCATGCCGGACGCGGGCGCATCGTGCTGTGGCTCGATGCGAGCGACGCGGAGCTCGCCGTGGTCGTCCAGGGCCGGATCGTGGCGAGCCGGGCCTTCCCGGTGCCGGACGCTCCGGACCGCGGGCGCGCGCTCGAGGCCGAGATCCGCCGCACGCTGGCGGCCCTGCCCGAGAGCGAGCGGGGCGAGATCGCGGAGATCGTGTTCGAGGGCCTTCCGCCGCCGGCTCTCGAGGTGGAGGCGCTCCCGGTTCGTTTCGGAATCGACCCGCCGGCCGGCCTGTCGGTGGCCGAGGACGTGAGCCTGCCGGCCCTCGCCGTCGCGCTCCAGCGCGGTGATCGGAAGGCCCGGCCCGCCAACCTCCTGCCCGACGACCTTCGCCCGCGCCCGTTCCCCTGGCCGATGGCCGCCACGGCGGCGGTCGCCCTCTTCACCCTGGCGATCGGCGCCGCGATCCCGACGGTCAGCTTCGTGAGGGAGCGGCGCGCCCTGGCGGCGCTGGACGCCAGGATCGCGCGGCTCGCGCCGGAGGTGCAGCGGGGCGAGCGCCGCCTGGCCGACGTCGAGCGCGCACGGCGCGAGCTTGCGACCCTCCGGGAGTTCGAGGAGCGGGGGCTCCACCCGCTGCCGGTCCTCCGCGAGCTCACCGACACGATCCCGGGCGACGCGTGGCTGACGAACTTTACCGTCGATCGCAACGGACTCGAGCTGGGTGGGTTCGCCAACGCCGCCTCGCAGCTCATCCCGCTGCTCGAGGCCTCCCCCTCCCTCGAGCGCGTGGAGTTCACCTCGCCGGTGACGAAGGGCCGGGACCGCGAGCAGTTCCGGCTCCGCGCCGCCTGGGAGCGGCGTGGAGAAGCGCGCTAGATGCCCGCTCTTCGTCCCCGCGAGCGCCTTCTCCTGATCGTTGCCGGTCTGATCGCGATCGGCGTGGCGGGATACGTGTACGTGGTCGAGCCCCTGGTCGAGGCGCACGCCGCGACGCGCGAGCTGGTCGTGGCCCGCCGCGGTCTCCTCGCGCGCCAGGAGCGCCTGGTCGCGCGGTCGGACGCGTACGGGAAGGAGCTGGCCGAGCTCCGCGCGGAGATCGATCGGCGCCGCCAACGCCTCCTGGCCGGGGACAAGGCGCCAGTGGCCGCGTCCGAGCTCCAGAAGCTCGTCAAGACGACGGCGCAGGAAGCCGGCATCGAGGTCCGGAGCGAGCGGATCCTCGCCTCGGTGGACCGCGGGGGCTACGCCGAGGTGCCCGTGGAGATGACGCTCACCGGCCCGATCCGCGGTCTCATCTCGTTTCTCCATCAGCTCGAGGAAGCGCCGATCCTGGTCGCCATGACCGACCTGAAGGTGCGAGCGCCCGCGACCGGCGCGAGCCGCGACCTGTCGGCGACGATCTCGCTGAGCGGGTTCATCCCGGGATCGCTCGGGTCGGGCGCCCCTCGCCCGCCGAATGCCGCTCCGGCGCCGCGGACCGGGGGCTGAGTCGTGAAGCGGCGCCTGCTCCTGCTCGCCGACGCGCTTCTCCTGGTGGTCGCGGCATTCCTCGGAGCGCGGCTCTACGAGGCGTGGACCGCCCGCGCGCCGGCGCCCCCGGCCGAGCCCTCCTCCTCGGCATCGGCCGAGGTGGCGGCGCCGCCCGCCGCGGTCGCGCCGGGACCTCCGCTCACGGCGTTCAACGTCGTCGCCGAGCGGAACCTCTTCAGCCCGACGCGGACCGAAACCGCCCCGGAGCCCCCGCGCGGCAGCGCCGGGCTCACTCCGGCCGCGCCGCCCGCGCCGAAGCCGCGGCTCTACGGCGTCGTGATTCTCGCCGAGGGCCGCGGCCGCGCGTATCTCGAGGACGTGCAGCGGCGCAAGGTGTTCTCGTACTCCGTCGGGGATCTCGTCGGCGACGCGCGTCTCGAGCAGATCAAGGCCGATCGGGTCGTGCTGCGCCGCGGCGGCGAGACCTTCGAGGTGCTCCTCAACGACCCCGCAAAACCTCGTCAACCCACGCCTCCGTCCGGCGTACAATCCGGCGTACAATCGCCGGAAGCTGGTAGCGTGGTCCGGCCGACGCCGACGAGGCCTCCGGGGCCGGCGCCTCCCATAGGCGGGATCCGGTCCCCCGGACGGCCGAGGGTGCCCACGCCGGTTCCCGCTCCGCCGCCGAGCTCGGAAGGACAAGAATCACCGCCTGAGGAGGAATGATCGAGACGGTCGCGCTTCGCCGGGTCGCGGTCGTAGGCCTCCTCGCCGTCCTTGGCGGGTGCGCCGGCTCGGGAGCCACCGGGCCCCAGCCCCGGTCGAGCGCGAAGGAGCCGGCGCCCGCGCCACAGTCGCCGGCAGCACCGGCGCCCGCTGAGGCGCCGGTCGGCCAGCCCGGCGCGCCGCCGCGGCCCGAAGCGGCGACCGGCCAGACCCCGCCTGCGCCGGCTTCCCCCGCGCCCCCGCCGCTCGGCGCCCCCCCCAGCCTGACGACTCCCGGACGGGGTCAGGCGGCCCAGGCGGCGCCCGGTCGTCCGATCACCCCGCCCCGGCCCGGCCGGCAGATCGTTCTCAACTTCGACAATGCCGACATCGAGGCCGTCATCCAGGCGGCGAGCGAGATCGCGGGGTTCAACTACACGATCGGGCCCGGCGTCGCCGGGAAGAAGGTCACGATCCAGACTTCGGGACGCATCCCGGAGGACGAGGTCTTCAACGTCCTCCTCGCGGTGCTCGAGGTCAACGGCGTGACGGCCGTGCGCTCGGGGAATCTCTACAAGATCCTGCCGACGACCGCGGCGCGCGAGCGGCCGCTTCCCACCGTCATCGGCGCCCAGGCGGACCCCACCCGGCGTGACGACGAGGTGATCACGCAGATCGTCCCGCTCCAGTACGCCCCGGCGGACCGCGTCGCGGCGACGCTGCGGCCATTCGTCCAGGGGGGCAACCTGGTGGTCCAGGGCAGCCTCCTGATCGTCACCGACACCGCCGCCAACGTGGCCCGCATCCTACAGATCCTGAGCGTGCTCGACGTGGAGGTCGCGACCGACGAGCTCCGGTTGATCCCGGTCCGGTTCGCCGACGCGGTGGAGCTGGGGCGGATGCTCAATGAGTTCTTCAGTGGCCGGCGCGCCCGCACCCCGTCGGTCGCCGTGCCGGTGCCGGCGCCCCCGGCGCCGCCGCGCCCCGGCGCGGCACCCGCGGTGCCCAGCGCGCCCGGCGGGGGAGACTCCGGAGAGCGGCCGCCCCTGATCATCGCCGACAAGCGGACCAACGCGCTGTTGGTGTCCGGACGGCGCGCCGAGGTCGAGCTCGCGGCCAAGCTGGCGGCCCAGCTCGACGTGGACACGCAGGCCAACAAGCGCGTCTTCGTCTACTACGTGGAGAACGTCAAGGCCAAGGAGCTCGCGGCCACTCTGACCGAAATCTTCGGGAAGCCAGGCGAAGGGGCGACCCGGCCCCAGCGTGACGCGGGATCCGTTCAGGGAACGGGCGGCCCCCCAACCCCCGCGCCGCCCTCGCCCGTCGTCAGCGTGGTCGCCACGGGCGGCGACATCGAGCCGAGCGTCGTGGAGGGGCAGGTCAAGGTCGTCGCCGACGAGCCGAACAACGCGCTGATCGTCACGACGTTCCCTCGCAACTGGCCGCTCATCGAGGACACGATCCGGAAGCTCGACCGCACCCCGAAGCAGGTCCTCATCGAGGTGCTGGTCGCCGAGGTCGGTCTGAACGACGAGAACCGCCTGGGTCTCGAGTGGACGCTCCGCACGCAGCGCGACGTCTCGATCAACGGCACGCCGTACAACGTCGGCTCCGTCTCGCGGTTGGACGTTGGCCCGCTCTCGCCCCTGCCCGGCGGCGCGACCGCCCCGACGCTCAGCGGCATCGGGGCCCTCGCGGGGGCGCCGGCCACCGCGGGCCTGAGCTTCCTCCTGTTCGAGACCGACCGCTTCCTCGGCATGCTGAACCTCTACGCCAACTACGGCCAGCTCACCGTGCTGTCGAGCCCGACGATCATGACCTCGGAGAACAAGAAGGCCGTCATCAACGTGTCGAACTCCGTGCCCATCGTGACGCAGCAGCAGGTCGCGGCGTCGACGGGGGTCGGCCAGGTCGTGCAGCAGCAGCAGGTGCCCTCGCAGGTCCTGACCCAGAGCGTCGAGTACCGCGACGCCGGCATCATCCTGACCGTCACGCCCCGCATCAGCGACAAGCGGGTGGTCGCGCTGGACGTGAAGCAGACGGTCAACGACGTCGGCGATCCGCGGCCCCCGAGCCTCTCGCCCGACATCATCAAGCGGGAGGCGGAGACGTCGGTGGTGCTCCGCGACAATCAGACGCTGGTGCTGGGCGGCCTCATCCGGAGCCGGCGGACCAGCACGAAGCAGGGCATCCCCTACCTGTCGAAGATTCCGGTCATCGGCTTCCTGTTCGGCGCCACGGTCGACCGCATCGAGCGCACCGAGCTCCTCCTGCTGATCACTCCGCGCGTGATCGGAGATCCGAGCGAAGGCCAGGAGATCCTCCAGCAGGTCCGCGGCCAGCGTCCGGGCCTCGAGCGCGACCTCCGAACTCACCCGAACATCCTCCGGCCGGAGACGGAGCCGGCGAAGCCATGAGCCAGCCGTGGACGCGTCGGCTGTCGATCCAACTCCCCCGGCTGGCCGGGCTCCGCCACGTCGTCACGGTGCTGGGCCTCGCGATCCTCCTGGGCGCCTGCGAGGGCGGCTCGGGACAGAGCGGAAGCGCGTTCGTCTTCCTGAGCGTCGACGGCTTCTTCGTCACCCAGGGCGCAGATCACGTCGAGCGTCACCTCGTCCACCAGCCAGGTCACGACGACGAACGCGTGCGTCATCTTGCGGAACAATGCGAAGAACCCGACGCATCACCACGCCGAACGCGCTGGACAACGTCACCATCCGGTCGTACACGCTCACGGGTGAACGGCCGCACGTTCACCTTCGGGACCGCCGTGCTCGTTCCCGCCGGTACCGTCAGCATCGGGACGATACGTCAGCAGCCAACACGGCCACCTTCGCCGTCGTCGTGGTGCCGGCCGGGGCCAAGGGCCTCACGGGCACGGCCGCGCTGGCGGAGTTCAGGTTCAGCGGGCGGGACGGTCGAGGTGAGTCGGTCGAGGCGGAGGGCGCGGTCACGGTCCTCTTCTCGGGAGCGGCCGAGCCGAGCCGCCGGACCTGCACCGGCGCGACGACCACGCCGCCGCCAACGACGAATCCGCCGGCCACCACGCCGTGACCGGCCGCGCGGGCGCGCGGCGAGCCGTCAGGGCCTAGCCGCTACCAGCGGAAGAGCGAGGCCCCCCAGGCGAAGCCCGCGCCGAAGGCCGCGGTCAGCACGAGGTCGCCTTCCCGGACCCGCCCCGCCGTGTACGCCTCGTGGATGCAGATGGGCACCGAGGCCGCCGACGTGTTCCCGTACTTGTGCACGTTGTTGAACATCTTGTGCTCGGGAATCTTGGCGTAGTCGGCGATCGCGTCCAGGATCCGCTGGTTGGCCTGGTGGAACAGGAAGAAGTCGACGTCATCGGGGGTGAGGTCGTTGGCGGTGAGCGCCTCCCGCATGACTTCCTTGAAGCGCCGCACGGCCTGCGAGAAGATCGCGCGCCCGTTCATCGTCGGGCGCGCCCGCCCCTCGTCGATCTTCTTCTTCGACACGATCGGGTAGGTCGAGGAGCCGTAGATCTCCCCGACGAGCTTGTCCAGGACCAGACCGTCCTGGTGGAGATGGTGGGAGATGAAGCCGCTCCGGGAGCTCGCGTCGACCGACTGGAGCACCACCGCCCCCGCGCCGTCCGCGAAGAGGACCGCCATGTCGCGGCCGCGGTCGGAGAACTCGAGCATGGTGGACAGCGCCTCGGCGCCGACCACCAGCACTCGCTGGTAGGTGCCGATCCGGATGAACGCGTCGGCGACCGCCAGGGCGTAGACGAAGCCGGAGCAGCCCTGCTGGAGGTTCAGCACCGGCGTCGACGAGAGGCCGAACTTGGCCGACATGACGGCGCCGGTGTGCGGGTATGCGTACTCCGGGATCGTGGTGGTGACGATGATGAAGTCGATGTCGTCGATCCCGAGCCCCGCGTTCTTGAGCGCCATCTCCGACGCCTCGCGGCCGAGATCGGCCGGCGTCATCTCGGAGTCGATATCGCCGTCGACTCCCCGCTCGTAGACCTCGCGGATGCAGGCGTTCTTGTCCGGCGCCTCTGCGAGCTTCAGGAGGAACCGGTACGTGCTCGGCAGGACCCGGCGCTCCTTGATGCCGGTGCGCTGGGTGATCCACTCGTCGGACGTCGTGAAGCAGCGCGCCAGCAGGTGGTTGTCCACCACGCAGTCGGGCACTGCCATACCCGTCCCGATGATCTTCGCCTTGCGCATGGCTGCCTTTCGCGATCGGAGGGTTGCGAACGCCGCCAGCCTACTACCCGCTCTCGAACGCTGTCAAGGATTCGGAATCCCTTTCACCGCGGGAACTTCGGCCTGATTGCTACTCGCCGGTGAACCGCGGCGGCCGCTTCTCGAAGAAGGCCCGGAGGCCCTCGCGATGATCGGCGCCCGCGATCATCCGCCCCTGCGTCAGGGCCTCCCAGTGAAGCGCCGACTCGAGGTCGAGGCCCGGCGCGCGGTCGAGCAGCCCCTTCGCGGCCGCCAGCACCTGGGGCGGACCGTCGGCGATCCGGCGGGCCAGCGCCAGGGTTTCGCGCTCGAGGTCGCCGGCGGGCACGACGCGGTTGACGAGCCCGATCCGATCCGCCTCGCGCGCGTCGATGATGTCGCCCGTGAAGACGAGCTCCTTCGCGCGCGCCAGCCCGACCCGTCGCGGGAGAAAGTAGGTGCCGCCGGCGTCCGGGATCAGGCCGATCCGGGCGAACATCTCGCCGAAGCGCGCGCGATCCGACGCGATGACGAGGTCGCACGCCAGGGCGAGATTGCAGCCGGCGCCCGCGGCGGCCCCGTCGACCATGGCGATCGTGGGCGTCCGGAAGCGCGCCAGCGCCAGGATCGCGCGGTTGATGGCCTCCACGCGCGTCTGGCCCTCCGCGGCCGTCATGGGGTTGTCCCGCATGAACTTGACGTCGCCGCCCGCGCAGAAGTGCTCGCCGGCGCCGCGCACGACGAGGACCCGCACCTGCCCGTCCCCGGCAAGGGCCGTCAGCGCTTCCTCGAGCTCCCGCCGCATCGCCATGTCGAGCGCGTTGCGCACCTCGGGGCGGTTCAGCGTGAGCGTGGCGATTCCGTCGATGCACGCGGTCAGGACCGTTCGCGTCTCCGGTGCCATGCGAACCTCGCTCGACCTAGCCGCCGGCCGCCGCGGCCACGGCCTCCATCGGCTTGATGAAGACGCCGAACGCGCTGCGGACGCCGGAGGCGGCGAGCAGCGCGACCGCCGTGCCGCCCAGGACCACCCAGGCGAAGTGGACGCGCGCGGTGTCGCGCTTCAACCGCTGAGCCCCCTCAGCCAGGCTCCGCTCGGCATGCGGCCATGCTGCTTCATCAGGGCGACGACCTCCTGGCTCGTGGGCATCGCGTCCACGGCGCCGCGCCGCGTGCAGGTGAGCCCACCCGCCGCGCTGGCCACGTGGAGGGCGTCCGCGATCGGGGCGCCGGCGGCCAGGCAGGCCGCCAGCCCACCGCTGAACGCGTCACCGGCACCGACCGTGTCGATCGCGTCCACCGGGAACCCCGGCACGCCCACGGCGCCGCCGGCCCCCACCGCGATCGCGCCGGCCGCGCCCAGCGTCACCACCACCGTCCCCACTCCCCGCGCGACGAGCGCCCGGCCCGCCGCCTCCGCGTCCGTTGCGCTCCGGACCTCGCGATCCGTGAGCAGGCCCGCCTCGATCTCGTTGGGCGTCAGGTAGTCTACCAGCGCCAGGAGATCGGCCGGAAGCGGCAGCACCCGCGCCGGCGCGGGGTTGAGCACGGTTCGCTTGCCGAGACGGCGGGCTTCCCCGAGGGCCCAGCGGACGGTCTCGATCGGGGTCTCGAGCTGGAGGAGCACGACGTCCGCGCGCTCCATGAGATGCAGGTGGCTCCGGACCCGCTCTGGCGTGAGCCGGTGGTTGGCTCCCGGCGCGACGGCGATCTGATTGCGCCCCTCGGGGTCCACGGAGATCAGCGCGACGCCGGTGGGCGCGTCGGTCGTGCGCGCGATCGGCTCGGCGGGCAGGCGGGCCTCGGCGAGCGCCAGCGCGAGCCGGTCGCCCATCGGGTCGGTCCCGAGCAGGGTGACGAACGCCACGTCGGCGCCCAGCCGGCGCGCGGCCACGGCCTGGTTCGCCCCCTTCCCGCCGGGCGAGGTCACCAGCGTGCCCCCCGAGACGGTCTCCCCGACCCCCGGCAGACGCGGAACGGAGACCGTGAAGTCCAGGTTGGAGCTTCCGATCACGCAGACCCTGGCCACTACCCCTCCCCCCGCTCGGTGAGCGACAACGTGTTGCCATCCGGGTCCCTGAACCATGCCACGCGGGACCCGTCGGGCGAGGTCCAGATCCCCTGCCCGATCCTGAACCGCGCACGCCCGTCGTCGAAGCCCGTCTCCGCGCGTCGAACACCAGGGCGAACGGGCCTTCCTCGACCAGCGCGAGCCCGAGAACGCCCTGATAGAACGATCTGGCCTCGGCCGGCTTCGCCGTCGCCACGAAACCCACGAGCCTGGAATGGCTCAGCACGAGCCCGTCCGGTCCGTGCCCTCGCCGGAGCGCGGCCCTCGTCGGCCCGCCCGCCCGATTGACGGCCGTCCAGCGGCGTCTGCTATCATCAACGCGTTCCCCGTGAACCGACAATGGGGGCGGAAAGGAGGGGCCAGTGAACATCCAGATCACCTACTGCACCGAATGAGACTACTACCCACAGGCCTCCAGTTTGCAGGCCGCCATCAAGAAGGAATTCGGCGTCACCGCTAGTCTGCAGGGCGGGCACAGCGGCGTCTTCGACGTCGTGCTCGACGGCACTCGCATCTACTCGAAGGACGAGACCTACCGCTTCCCGACGAACGAGGAGATCTTCGAGGGCATCCGAAAGCATCAGAAGGCCTGACGGCCGGCGCGCCACTCGCGCTCGAGGTCCTCGCGGAACCTCGGGTGCGAGAGCCGGATGAGCTCGCGGGCGCGCTGGCTGTCGGTCAGCCCGCGCAGCTCGGCGCGGCCGAACTCGGTCACGACGCAGTCGACGAGATGGCGCGGCGTCGTCACCGGGGTCCCCGCCCCGAGGCGGGCGACTATGCGGGACACGTCTCCGCGCCGGCCGGTCGATGGCAGCGCGATCACCGAGCGGTGCCCGCCGAGGGCCGCGCCCGCCACGAAGTCGAACTGGCCCCCGATCCCCGCCACCTGACGGCCGCCGAGCGCTTCCGCGTTCACCTGCCCGGTGAGGTCGATCTCGATCGCGGAGTTGATCGAGACGAACCGCTCGAGCCCGGCCACCACCCTCGGATCGTGGATCGTGGTCGACCCCTCCATGTGCACCTGCGGGTTCTCGTGAACCCACTCGAACAAGGGGTCGGTCCCCATGATCTCGCCGATGTCCAGGCGTCCGGGGTGCCGTCGGTTGCGCGCTCCGGTGATGACGCCGCGCTGGAGGAGCGGCAGCATCGCGTCGAACAGCGCGGAGTGGACGCCGAGATCGCGGTGGCCGCCGAGCCCCGCGACGACCGCCTCGGGCGTCGCGCCGATGCCGACCTGGATGGTGGCGCCGTCCGGCACGATCTCCGCGACGTGGGCGGCGATCCGGCGCTCCACCTCTCCGATCGCGGGCGCCGCGTACGGGACCAGCGGCCGGTCGGTCTCGACCCACGCCGCGACGCGGTCGAGCTCGATCGTGCTGTCCCCTCTGGTCCGCGGCATCCGCCGGTTGACCTCGGCGATCACGAGGGGCGCGGCGCGGGCCACCGGCAAGGGGTAGCTGGTCGACACGCCGAGGGACAGCCGCCCGCCCTCGTCCGGCGGAGCCGTCTGCACGAGGATCGCGTCGGCCGCCCAGGGGCCGGACGGCCCGAAGGCCCACGGGGTGTCGAAGTAGCGTAGCGGTACGAACTCCGCCTGCCCTCGCGCGAGCGCGTCGCGAAGGCCCGGCATGGCGTGGAAGGTCACCCAGCGGAGGCGCCCGTCGTGCTCCGGCGCGCAGAACGGATGCCCGCCGAGATGAAGGCCGCCCATGAGGGTGAGCGGGCGGAGACGCTCCGCCTGGCGCACGACCTCGTCGATCAGGGGTGTGGGCTCCCCGCAGCCCGGCGGCAGCAGGACGCGCATGCCCGGCCGCAGGTGACCGATCGCCTCCTCGACGCCGACCGGGCCGGCCACGCGGCGGGGGCGCCGGTCAGCCCGGAACGGCCAGCGCGCGGCGAAGAGCGTCCAGCGTCAGGACCACCGCGCGGAGCCGCACCTGACGCAAGTCCCCGCCTGGCCGGTGTCTGGCTTCGGTGGCCCCCTTCGCCGTCGCGACGCCGATCCGGGTGGGATAGACCGGGTTCGGTCCCCCGTCCTCGGCGCCCTCCATCAGGAGCGCCGCGCCGACGTCGGCGTCGGCCCAGAGCCGCACCGCCTCGGCCAGGTCGGCGGCCGACTCCGACGGAGCGCCGAGGCGGCGCCGCGCGCCCTCCAGACTGATGACCAGCGACTCGAGCCGGTCCGCCATCCCGTGCACGCTGGTGAGCCGCTCCGAGACGAGCCCACCCGTGCCCACCTCGAGCAGCGCGAGGGTCCGTCCCTGCTCCGCCAGCCGGGCGGCGACCGCACCCTCCAGGCTCTCCGCGTCCATCCCGAAGACGGTGTCGCCGAGCCGCGCGCAGATCTCCGCCTCCACCGGTGCGATCAGGGCGCGCGCCGTCGCCTCGTCCACCGCCTTGGCCGCGATGCGGACGTCGACCTGCCCCGGATGCGCCATGGTGCCGATCGTCGGGTTGGCGCCCTTGGCCATCAGGTCCGCCAGGAGCTCGCCGACGCGGCTCTCGCCGAGCCCCGCCACGCGCACCAGGCGGGACACGATGGCCGCCCGCAGTCCGTAGCGCGCGCGGATGTGTGGCAGGGCGGCCGTGCGGAGCAGGTACTCCATCTCGCGGGGCACGCCCGGAAGCACGATCAGGGTGCGCTCGCCCTCCTCGACGATGAAGCAGGGCGCCGTGCCGACCGGATTCGGCATCGGAATGGCCCCCCGCGGAATGTAGGCCTGCTTCCGGTTCGAGGGGGACAGCGGCAGCCCGCGAGCTCGAAAGAACGCCTCGATCTGGTCCAGGAGGTCCTGGTGGAACTCGAGCTCGCGGCCGGTCGCCACGGCGACCGCCTCCCGGGTGACGTCGTCCTCGGTCGGTCCCAGCCCCCCGGTGGTGAACACGACGTCGGCCCGCTCGAGGGCCGTCTCCAGGGCCGCCGCCACCCGGCCGAGGTTGTCGCCCACCGTGGTCTTGTGGAACAGATCCAGGCCGAGGGCGGCCAGCTGGCGGGCGATGTGGGCGGCGTTCGTGTCGACAATCTGGCCCAGGAGAAGCTCCGAGCCGACACTCACGATCTCCGCACGCATGGGCTACCGCGGCATCCTAGCACACCGGTCTGACCGCAGATGGGACCCCCGGCACCCGGCCGGAGGTTTGCACTTATGAGGGGTGAGTCGAGCCGCCACGGCGTCAGCCTGTCGCCAGATCAGATGCTTTCTGTCGAATCCATCGATAGTTGTGGGCCGTCACATTAACGAAGGTGGAAAGAACAGAAAAAGATGCGGTGATGGAAACTTTCCGGGCGCCTCGTCCGTCTCATAGTGGCGTGCGACGGAGTACAGAGGAGTTTTGAGGGCGCCCGAGGGTACAGAGGGAAGGTGAGCGATGCTTCAGCGTGGTAGCGGAACTGACCGTGCCTCCACGGTGGTCGTGTCCAGGGGTCGACACGCCAAGCCGGAGGAGGGACTGAACCAGACTCCCGGGGAGCTCGTCCCCGCCGAGAAGGTGGAGGAGATCCTCCACGGGCTGGACCTGCCGGCCACCGGGGAGCCCGAGGACAACCTGGCCGCGCCGCCGGACGAATACGACCGCGGTTCGGAGGAGGAGGAACCGGCCGAGGAGAGCCTTACCCCGGAGGACCCGGTCCGCCTCTATCTCCGGGAGATCGGCCGCATCCACCTCCTGAACTCCGAGCAGGAAGTCCGGCTCGGGCAGCAGATCGAGCGAGGCCAGGAGAAGGTCCGCCGGGCGATCATGGCGGTCCCCCTGGTCCGGTCGCAGCTCATGGATCTCGCGGAGCGGCTGCGCCGGCGCGAGGTGGACTCTGACCAGTATCTCGAGGCGCTCGACGGCACCGAGCTCACGGAGACCGAGCTGCGCCGGGTCCAGAACGTGTTCACCCAGATCCGCCGACTCGACCGGGAGCTGGGCGAGCTCGAGGCATCCCGAAAGCGCGCCCGACGGGAGTCGACGATCAAGGCGATCCAGGAGTGGATCGCCCAGAACCACCAGGACCGCGTGCGGCTCCTGGGCGACCTCCCGCTGAAGCCGATCGTCGTGGACCGGTGGGTCGCGCGCGTTCGCGGGCTGGGCCAGGAGCTGGCCGGGCTCCAGAAGCAGATCGAGGCCGCCGTGGACAAGGCGGCGAAGAGCGAGCTCCGCAAGCGCGCTCGCGCCATCGAGGCGGAGGTCGGTCTGCCGGCCAAGCGCGCGGTGGGCGTGACTCGGGATCTGGACGCGGGAGAGTTCGAGGTTCGCCACGCGAAGAAGGCCCTGATGGAGGCGAACCTCCGGCTCGTCGTCTCGATCGCCAAGCGGTACCTGAACCACGACATGCCGCTCCTGGACCTCATCCAGGAGGGCAACATCGGCCTCATGAAGGCCGTGGACCGGTTCAAGTATCGTCGCGGGTTCAAGTTCTCGACCTACGCGACCTGGTGGATCCGCCAGGCGATCACGCGGGCGATCGCGGATCACGCGCGGACGATCCGGATCCCCGTGCACATGATCGAGACGCTGAACCGGCTGGCGCGGGTGAACCGGGGTCTCTACCAGGAGCTCGGCCGGGAGCCCACGCCGGAGGAGCTTGCCAAGCGGTGCGAGCTGCCGCTCCGCAAGGTGCGGCTGATCCTGGAGTCGTGCAAGAAGCCGCTCTCGCTGGAGACGCCGATCGGGGAGGATTCCGATCTCGGCGACTTCCTCGAGGACAAGCGCACCCCGTCGCCCGTCGACTCGCTGCTGTCGGATGACCTGACGTCGCAGGTGGAGCGGGCGCTGTCGGGCCTGTCCGAGAAGGAGGCGCAGATCCTGCGGCTCCGGTTCGGCATCGGGGAGGAGGGCGAGCACACCCTCGAAGAGGTGGGGCAGCGCTTCGACGTGACGCGCGAGCGGATCCGCCAGATCGAGGCCAAGGCTCTCCGGAAGCTGCGCTCGCCGCTCCGCGCCCGCGGGCTCCGGAGCTTCGTCGAGAACTAGGCGGGGGCGGACCCCGTCCGGCCGTAACGCCGGCCGGCCAGTCACGCGACTGGCCGGCCGGTTTCCTTTTCAGTCGAGCGTCGCGACGACGTCGCCCTCCTGGACGGTCTCCCCCTCGCCCACCCGGACCTCCCGCACGGTGCCGGAGCGCGGGGCCTCGACCGGGATCTCCATCTTCATCGATTCCAGGATCAGGATAGGGTCGCCGGCCTCCACCTTGCTGCCCGCGCCGGCGACGATCTGAAATACCACGCCCGTGATGTGGGCGCGCACGTCCTCGGCCATCGCTCTAGAGCCCTCCCTCGAGAAATCGCGTGTGCACCGCGCCGGCCCGGAACGCCGGGCTCGCCACAATCCGCCGGTGAAGAGGCAGCGTCGTCTTCACGCCGTCGACGCGGTAGCGCTCCAGCGCGTCCGCCAGCCGGTCCAGCGCCTGGTCGCGATCCCGCCCGCTCGCGATGATCTTCGCGAGCAGCGGATCGTAGTGAACGGTGACCGCGCTGCCCGGCTCCACGCCGCATTCGTGGCGGATCCCGGGCCCCTCGGGCAGCTCGAGGGCCGTGACGGTTCCCGGGGACGGCATGAAGCTCCGGTCCGGATCTTCCGCGTAGATGCGGCACTCGACGGCCGCGCCCCGCTCCACGATGTCGCCCTGGCTCCACCCGAGCCGCTCGCCGGCCGCGATCCGGAACTGAGCCTCGACCAGGTCGCGGCCCACGACCTCCTCCGTCACGGGATGCTCCACCTGGAGCCGCGTGTTCATCTCGAGGAAGTAGAAGCGATCCCCGTCCACCAGGAACTCGACGGTCCCCGCGTTCCGGTATCCGGCCGCCGCCGCCACGCGGACCCCCGCCGCGTGGAGGCCGGCCCGGAGCTCGGAACCGAGCCGCGGCGCGGGCGACTCCTCGACGAGCTTCTGGTGCCGGCGCTGGATCGAGCAATCGCGCTCGAAGAGGTGGAGCAGCGCACCGTGATCGTCCGCGAGCACCTGCACCTCGACGTGCCGGGGCCGCTCGATGGCCCGCTCGACGTAGACCGCGGCGTCGCCGAACGCGGAGCCCGCGCGCCGCTCGGCGGCGGCGAACGCCGCGTCGAGGCGCTCCGGCGAGGACACGAGCGCCATGCCGATCCCGCCCCCGCCGGCCGCGGCCTTCAGCATCACCGGATAGCCGATGGCGTCCGCGACCTCCCGGGCCGCCGCGGCGCTCGCGACGGGTCCGTCCGACCCGGGCAGCACCGGGACCCCGACCCGGGCGACCATCCGGCGCGCTTCGGTCTTCTGGCCCATCGTCCGCAGGACCTCGGGCGGAGGCCCGACGAACGTGAGACCGGCCTTCCGGCACGCTTCGGCGAAGCGCCAGTTCTCGGACAGGAATCCGTATCCGGGATGGACGGCATCGGCCCCGGCCTCGCGGGCGGCGCCCACCACCCGCTCGATCGAGAGGTAGCTCTCGCGCGCCGGCGCGGGCCCGATCGGCACCGCCTGATCAGCCGCCCGGACGTGGAGCGCTCCGGCGTCCGCGTCCGAGTACACGGCGACCGAGCGGATCCCGAGCTTCCGGCAGGCGCGGATGATCCGGAGCGCGATCTCGCCGCGGTTGGCGACCAGCACCGTGCCGAACAGGATCAGACCTCCCCGGGGCGAGATGCGGGGCCGGGAGCCCCGTCGGGACGGCCCTCGACGCGGGCCACCTCTGCCTCGCGGATTCGCCAGGGACCGCCGGCCTCAGCAGCCCATCGCGCCTGCACCACCAGCGTCGTCGGCCCGACGAACTTGGTCTTGAAGACGTGGTGGGCGCCGATCCGGGCATGGGCGACCAGCTCGAACCCACGGAAGGGGTGACTGAGCAACCAGTCCACGAGATCGGGCGGCGTCAGCTCGGCCCCCGGCGCGAGGTCCTCGCGGGCGCGCGGATCCCGGCCGACGACGTGCTCGGCGTGACTCCGCGCCGCGCGCTCCGGCTCGGCGCCTCCGCTTGCCCGCGCGTCGGTCACGCCGGGCTCCCCGCGACCCCGCCCGAGGTCTCCAGCCGGGCGCGGAGCTCTCGCTCCCAGGCCAGCATCCGCTCGCGGGCGCGCGGCTCCCGCGTGAGGGCGTCCAGCACGGCCACGCCGTCGGTCACGTGGCGCCGCTCGTCGGCGAGACATCGCTCCAGGATCCGCCGGGTCGGCGGCTCGTAGACGGGATTCACCCGAGCCAGATGGGCGGCGTAGACGTCGATGAGATGAGGCTTCAGGACCCGGTACACGCCGGTCAGCCGCTCGATCGTCTCCGCCCACGCCTCGCGGCTCTCCAGGGCGTCCAGGAAGCCCACGAACTCGGGGCCCGACGGCTCGGAGACCTGCGCCGGCGCGCGCAGCTCGGGCAGCCGCTTCCCCCACTGGTCGGCGTGCTGCGCGCAGTCCCACACCTGGCGGCCGAGGAGCAGCTTCGCGGGAAGCTCCGGCGTCAGCGCGATCCATCCGGCCATCACGCGCATGAGCCGCTCCTCGGCATACCGATAGTGGCGCACTCTTCGGGCGGTCGCCTCGACGCCCAGGTGCCCGGCCAGCTCCTGGCCGGGCTGGTCCGCGGACGAGGGCGTCGGGCCGGTCACGGGCTAGTAGACGGGACTGCGCTGCGTGCTCTTGACGAGCCGGTCGATCTCTTCGTCGGTGAAACCGGCGAGCTTCCGGTACTCGGTCGCGATCGCGATCGGCACCTGGTCCGCGGGTCCCGCGCGGCGCATCCCGCCCAGGTTGAACCGGTCGTCGATGGACTCCTGGAACTCGACGGCGCGCCGGCGACGCTCGGGATCCCCCTCGGTCAGCTTGTTGAGCCAGTAGGAGCCCATGCGGACGTGGGTGATCTCGTCGGCGAGCACGTAGTCGACCGACTGCGCGATCGTCGGGTCGGGCAGGCGTCGGGCGATCTCCACGAGCTGGACGAACACGTCACACGCGAGACCCTCGAGCCCGCGGTTGACGCCCGCCACGCGTGCGGCGGCATCCTCGGCGCAGGCGCACCGCCAGAGGATCGTGGTCTCGGGAAACTCCCCGATGTAGCCGCCCAGATGCTCCAGGAGCCGGCTGAACACCTCGACGTGGCGCGACTCGTCCCAGGTCTGGCGCGCCATGTCCATGGTGAACTCCCACGGCGCGTCGGGGAAGTCGTACACCGTGCGGCCCGCGCCCTCCATCGCCTGGAGCTCGCCGACGAGGATCCCGTGTACCCGCTCCCGGATCGACTCCGTCGACGAGAGGTCGGGCATCCGCGGCAGGCCCTGCTCGGCCCGGATCTCCCCGACCCGGCGGGCGCGCATGCGGACGAAGCGGTCCTCCCGCGCGAGCTTGTCGTAGGCAATCGGCCGCTCCATGGCCCCGATTCTATCGCGCCCACGGTCCCACGGGCAACGTCGCCAGCTCGCGCTCAAACGGGCTGGAAAGGCCACTTCTTGGAGCGTCCTCACGCGCCCGCCGCCACCGCTGGCGCGGCGCGCGACGGTCGGGGTCGGCCGTTCGGAGGCGGATCACCCGCGGGCGAGCGGTCTGGCTCGCTTCCGCCGCGGTTCGAGCAGGCTGCCGCGGACCAGGGCCCCGGGCCCGAACCGGGAGCGGACCTCGTCGGTCACCCGGCCCAGCCGGTCCGTGCGGTCCGGCTGGCCGAGGAGCGGAAGCTGCTGGGGGTCCGACGCGCTGGCGAAGCCCGACACGGACAGGCCGATCAGCCGGATGGCTTGCGGCCGAGGGACCTTCGAGAACGCGGCCCAGACGCGCCGGAAGATCTCGCCACCGTCCGAGGTGGGGGCCTCCCCGGTCCCTCGCCGCGTGATCGTGTGGAAGTCCGCGAACCGGAGCTTCAGGGTGACCGTGCGTCCCCGCAGCCCGGCCGCGCGCAGCTCGGCCGCGACGCGGTCCGCCTGGGCGAGGAGCGTCGCGCGGAGCCGGCCGACGTCGCGCGTGTCGCGGCCGAACGTCTCCTCCGCGCCGATCGACTTCGGGTCGTGCCACGGCACCACCGGACGGTCGTCGATCCCCTGCGCGAGCTCGAAGAGGTGCGCGCCGGAGGCGGCGCCGAGTCGGGCCTCGAGGCGACTCCGGCCCAGCCGGACGAGGTCTCCGATCGTGCGCGCGCCGAGGCTCGACAGCTCGCGCTCCGCCGCCGGCCCCACGCCCCACAGGCGTCTCAGCGGGAGGTCGCGCAGGAAGGCCGCTTCCTGGCCGGGGCCGACCTCGACCAGCCCGTCGGGCTTCTCGAGGTCGGAGGCGATCTTCGCCACGAACTTGTTCGGGGCGACCCCGGCGGAGGCGTTCAGGCCCACCTCGGTCCGGATGCGCGCCTTGATACGCCGCGCGATCTCCACGCCGGTGCCGTGGAGCGCGTGGGACGCGGTGACGTCGAGGAACGCCTCGTCCAGCGACAGCGGCTCGACCAGCGGCGTGAAGTCGACGAGGATCGCCATGATCCGCTCCGACTCCCGCGCGTACTTGTCCATGTCGACCGGGAGGAAGGCGGCGGTCGGGCACAGCCGGTAGGCGCGGCCGATGGGCATCGCCGAGTGGATCCCGAACCGGCGCGCCTCGTAGGATGCCGCGGAAACCACGCCGCGCCCGCGAGGATCGGCGCCGACCACCACGGGCCGCCCGCGGAGCTCGGGCCGGTCCCGCTGCTCGACGGACGCGTAGAAGGCGTCCATGTCGACGTGGAGGATCGCGCGAGAGCGCGGCGCCTCGCGCCCGCTCGCCGCGCGGCCGACCGTCACCGACCGGCGGCGCCCTCCACCCTGGTCTCCCGGCACGTCGAGGAGTCCGGGTCAGGGACGCGCGTCGGGCTCCACGGGCTGGTCCACCGCGCGGCGAAGTCTCTGGACCTCCGACTCCAGCGCGTGGATGCGATCGAGCATCTGCTCGATCGCCTTGGTGAGGGGGTCCGGCAGATCGGCGTGCTCGAGATCGACGCTCGGGGCCACGCGCTTCCCGTCCCGGTAGATCACCTTGCCGGGGACGCCGACCACGACGGAGTTCGGCGGGACCTCGGTCACGACGACCGAGCCCGCGCCGATGCGGGCCCCCTCGCCCACCCGGAGGGCGCCCATCACCGCAGCGCCGGTGCCCACGACGACGTTGCGTTCCAGGGTGGGATGGCGCTTCTCGCGCTTGAGACTGGTGCCGCCGAGCGTCACGCCCTGGTACAGGGTCACGTCGTCGCCGACCTCCGCCGTCTCGCCGATCACGACTCCCATGCCGTGGTCGATGAACACGCCGGACCCGATGCGCGCGCCCGGGTGTATCTCGATCCCCGTGAAGAATCTCGACACATGGGACACGAACCGCGCCGTGACCCACCATCCCGCGCTCCACAGCCGGTGCGCCAGCCGATGGAAGGCGAGAGCGTGGACGCCGGGGTAACAGAGCACGATCTCCAGCCGGCTTCGCGCCGCCGGGTCGCGCTCCATCGCCGCCGTCACGTCTCGCCGGAATGCCTCAAGCATGCCTCGCCTCCCGGAACCCCTTCCGCCCTGGTCGGTCAGGCCGCTCCCGCGGGCGACATGGCCCGGATCCGCTGAACCACCGCCGGGAGGACCTCCAGGACGTAGCCGATGTCCTCGACCGTCGTGCCCGCCCCGAGCGAGGTCCGAACGGCACCGAGCGCCCAGTCGACCGGAACGCCCATGGCCGTGATCACGTACGAGGGCTCGAGGCTCCCGGACGTGCACGCCGAGCCCGCCGACACCGCGATGCCCTTGAGATCGAGCCCCAGGATGATGGACTCCGCCTCGATCCCGTGAAAGCTCATGTTCAGCGTGCCGGGCAGGCGCCGCGTGGGATGGCCGTTCAGCCGGACGTCCGGCACCGCCCCTCGCACCCCGTCCCACAGCCGGTCGCGCAGGGCCGTCACCCGGACCTCCTCCTCCGCCATGTACCGCGTCCGGAGCTCGACGGCCTTGCCGAACCCGACGATGCCGGGCACGTGCTCGGTGCCGGCCCGCCGCCGGCGCTCGTGGTCGCCCCCGTGCTGGACGGACACCATGCGGGTCCCCTTCGCGATGTAGAGCGCGCCGATGCCCTTGGGGCCGTAGATCTTGTGCGCCGACATCGACATGAGGGTGAGCCCGGTCTCGCGGGGCGAGAGCGGGAGCTTGCCGAAGGTCTGGACGCCGTCGGCGTGGAACGGGATGCCGCGCTCGGCCGCGATCTTCCCGATCTCCTGGATCGGCATCAGGGTGCCGCTCTCGCTGTTCGCCGTCTGGATCGAGATCAGGATCGTGTCGGGCCGGAGGGCGTGCCGCACGTCGTCGGGATCGATCAGTCCCTGCCCGTCGACCGGCAGGTAGGTCACGGGATGGCCGATCTTCTCCAGCGCCTGACAGGTACGGAGGAGGGCGTGGTGCTCGACGACCGTCGTGACGATGTGGCCGCCCGGCTTGGCGCCCGCGACGCCCTTGACGGCCAGGTTGTCCGACTCGGTGCCGCCGGACGTGAACACGATCTCCTCCGGCGTCACGCCGAGGAAGCTCGCGATCTTCTCGCGCGCCACGTCGATGCCGTCCCGAGCTTCCCGTCCGAAGCCGTGGATGCTGGAGGCGTTGCCGAAGCGCTCGGAGAAGTAGGGCATCATCGCCGCCAGGACGTCGGGGTGGACGGGCGTGGAGGCATTGTGGTCGAGATAGACGCGTCGCATGACGTTCCTCACCTCGTGATGCGGCCGGCGCGCCCGCGCGAGAGCGCCGTCGAAGGGCTCCACGCGTTGACAGCGTACCGACCGGATGCTAGCGTTGACGCGAAATGAGCGGCGAGGTCGCGAGTCAGAATCTGCGCGGCCGCAAGCTCGGGATGCTCCTCTCCACGGACCCGCGGCACCCCAACCTCGAGACCGGTCTCGGTCTCGCTCGCGCGGCCCTGGATCGCGGGGTGGACCTGTACCTCTACCTGGTCGATGACGGGGTGCGCAACATCGACGACGAGCGGGTGCTCGAGCTCGGCCGCCGCGGCGCGAAGCTCTTCGTGTGCGCCTACGGCTGCCAGCGGCGCCGCCTGCCCATCACGGAGAAGGCCACCTACTGCGGACTGGTCGTCCTCACCGATCTCATCAACGGAACCGAGCGCTTCATCGCGCTCAACTGATGCCCGCCCGACAGCCATCGGCATGACCCCATGACCGAGACCGACAGCCCCGTCCTGGTCGCGGTCTCGGTGGATCCCGAGACGTCCCACCGCGCGAACGAGGCCGTGCGGATCGCCCTCGGCATCCTCGCGGGGGAGAACGAGGTGGCCATCGCGCTCCTCGGCGCGGGCGCGAAGATTCTCGACGCCGAGGTGGAGGACTACGTGGACGGGGAGGATCTCCACCGCCACCTGGGCACGCTGAAGAAGCTCGGGCAGGCCTTCCACGTCGAGCGGAGCGCCATGCGATCCGGGGACGACTGGAACCCGCTCGGTCTGGAGCTCGTGCCGATCGACGGCGCGGAGCTCGCCGGTCTGCTCGCCGGCAGCCGCCGGGCGCTCTTCTTCTAGACGGCCGTGCCGCGCATCCTGCACATCGTCAAGGATCCCGGAAACGCCACGGCGCTCGCCGTGATCCGCGCGCAGGCGAGCCAGCCCGACGTGCAGCTCTCGGTCGTCCTGATGCAGGACGCCGTCCGGCTCGCGACGCCGCTGCCCGGCCAGGTCTACCGCCTGCAGGACGGTCATTCCGACCTCGGGCCGGGCACGATCGGCTCCGCCCAGCTGCTCGATCTCGTCTTCGCGGCCGATTCCGTCGTCACCTGGTAGGCGTCCCGCCCTCACTGGTTCGCGCGGAACTCCTCGAGCCAGGCCATCTGGATGGCCTCGAGCTTCCCCTCCGTCGACGCCTTCGGGTCGTCGGAGAACCCGGGCAGCTCGGTGACCCACCGATGGAGGTCCGTGAACCGCACCGTCAAGGGATCGGTGTCGGGATACCGCTCGGCGAGCGCGATCGCGATGTCCTCGGTGTCCTGCCACGTGATCGCCATGGTCCCTCGTCACTCCACGACGTCGACGACCACGTCGCCCTGCACGATCGCCTGGCAACCCAGCCGCGAGTGGAGGGTCAGCCCCGTCGCGGTGTCCAGGCGATCCTCCTCGTCCGACTCCATGGGGGAGAGGTTCTCCTCACCCTCCCGGACGACGACGTGGCACGTCGTGCAGGCGCAGTTGCCGCCGCAGTTGTGGTCCAGCCGGATGCCGTGGTGAAGCGCGATGTCGAGGAGCGACCCGGGCTTCCCGTGGTCGCCGTACGGGAAGTCCTTGTCGTCGACCTCGACGGTGACGTTGGCGGGCTTGAACGTGACCCGGTATCGGGCCATCGTCAGCGCGCCTCCCCCGCCGGAAGGTCGGCCACCCGCCGCTCCCGGAGACTCTCCCGCAGCGCCGAGTCCATCAGGCGCTCGGCAAGCTGCTGGGTCTCGTGGTTGACGCGATCCGTCGCCGCCCGGATCGCCCCCGCGTCCTCGCCGTGCCGGGCGTGCGCGAGCGCGGCCACGGCCTCGCGAATGCGCGCCGCTTCCTCGGTCCCGAGGAACTCCGCGCCCTGCACCAGCGCCTTCTCCGTCGCGCGCAGCACGGTGTCGGCCTCGTTCCGGGCGTCGATGAGCCCGCGCGCCCGGACGTCGGCCTCCGCGTGCTCGAGCGACTCGTCGATCATCCGATCGACCTCGGCCTCGCTCAGCCCGTAGGTGGGGCGGACCTCCACCGACGCCTGCGTCCCGCTCCGGGTCTCCTTGGCGGTCACGCTGAGGATGCCGTTCGCGTCGATCAGGAAGGTCACCTCGATGCGCGGCAGTCCCGCCGGCATGGGCGGGATGCCCCGGAGGTCGAAGCGGGCCAGGCTGCGGTTGTCCTTCGCGAGATCCCGCTCCCCCTGCACCACGTGCATGTCCACGACCGACTGCCCGTCGACCGAGGTCGTGAACCCCTCGTTGGCGGAGGTCGGGATCGTCGTGTTCCGGGGGATCAGGACGCTCACCGCGCCGCCCAGCGTCTCGATGCCGAGCGACAGCGGGGTGACGTCGAGGAGCAGCATGTGCGTCGTCCCTCCGGCGAGGATGTCGGCCTGGACGGCGGCGCCCAGGGCCACGACCTCGTCGGGGTTCAGCTCGGAATGCGGCACCCGCCCGAAGAGCTCCTCCACCCGCCGCCGCACCAGCGGCGTCCGCGTGGCGCCACCCACCAGGACGACCTCGTCGATCGCCTCGAGGGCCAGGCCCGAGTCGGCGATGGCCGCGCGGGCGGGGCCCAGCGTCCGCGACACGATCGGGTCGATCACCGACTCGAGCTCGGCTCGCGCCAGCTCCCGACGGTAGGTCAGCCCGTGCTGCGGCAGCGGCAGGGAGAAGACGGTCCGCTCCTCGCTCGACAGAAGGATCCGCGCGGCCTCGACGCCGAGACGGATCTCCTGGAGCGTGTCCGCCTCGCCAGTGACGTCGACGCCGTGCTTTGTGCGGAGCTCGTCCACCACCAGGTCGAGCAGGGCGCGGTCGAAGTCGTCCCCGCCGAGGTGCGTGTCCCCGTTCGTCGCGAGCACCTCGAAGATGCCGTCCTTGATCTTCAGGATCGAGACGTCGAACGTCCCCCCGCCCAGGTCGTAGACGGCGATCAGACCTTCCTTCCGCCGCTGGAGCCCGTACGCGAGGCAGGCCGCGGTCGGCTCGTTGACGATCCGGAGCACGTCCAGGCCGGCGATCCTACCCGCGTCCTTCGTGGCCTGCCGCTGGGCGTCGTTGAAGTACGCCGGGACGGTGATGACTGCCTTCTCGACGGGGCGGCCGAGGTGCCGCTCCGCCCGCACGCGCAGCTCGCGCAGGATGAGCGCCGAGACCTCGGGCGGCGTGAGCTCGCGCTCGCCGATCCGGATCCGGACGATCTCCTCGCTCGGCGTGACGTGGAACGGGAAGTACCGCAGCTCTTCGCGGACGTCCTCGAAGCCCTTCCCCATGAACCGCTTGACCGAGTACACCGCGCGCTCGGCGTTGCGCACGAGCATCCGGCGCGCCGCGTCACCCACGACCGAGCCCGTCGGTCCGAAGGCCACCACCGAGGGCACGAGTCCGCGGCCCTCCGCGTCCCGGATCACCTGCGGCCCGCCCCGGTCCATGTAGGCGACCAGGCTGTTCGTGGTCCCGAGGTCGATCCCGACCACCAGATCCTTCGCAGTGGCCGCGTCGGCCCGAGCTCCCGGGGCCACGCCGATCGTCAGATCCTTCATCAGTGCGTGTGTCCTCTCTCTGTCTGGCCGGCCAGCGCGGCGCCGAGGTCGCGCAAGACCGTCCTGAGATATGCGCGTGTCGCGAGGACGTCCCGCATCTCGCCGAGGAGCCGCCGCCGGGTCGCCTCGTCCCCCGCGTCCCACGCGGGAAAGGTCGCCGTCAGCTCCTGCTCGGCTCCGGTCCGGCGCGCCTCGAGCTCCGCCTTGGCGTTCTCCAGGCGGGCGCGGAGGGCGGGCGCCTCGTCCGGGTCCGCCGTCGCGAGCTCCATCCGCGCTTCCTGCAGCTCCATGATCTCCTCGAAGAGGTCGGCCGGCGGCTTCGCCTGGCCCGCCGACCCCAGGCCCATCCCCTCGAGCTCCAGGAGGTACTCCACGCGGCTCACCGGGTCGCGGAGCGTCCGGTAGGCCGCATTCACGGCGGCGGAGGCCTCGAGGCTGATCGTCTGCTCCTCCGGGGACCGCAGCCGGAAGTAGTCCGGGTGCAGGCGCCGGTTCAGCCCGTGAAAGCGCCGCTCGAGGTCGGCCCGATCCAGGCCGAGCCGGCGCTCCAGCCCGAGCACCGCCCAGTGATCGCTCCCCTCCGGGAACGGCCGGATCCGGCCGCACGCTGGGCAGATCGGCCCCTCGACCGCGGCCGCGCCGCAGCCCGCGCAGGTGGCTCTTCGTCGCTCATCCACTTCTGTCGCCAACCAGTCCCCCAAACGCCGACCGGGCCTCGGAGGAGGCCCGGTCAGAATCACTGCCCGCTCCGCCTCGAGTCAGGTCGGGATGCCGCTTGCCCCGCCCCCGCGTGAAAAACTCAGGCCGTGAACGACGTGCCGCAGCCGCAGCTCGACTTCGCGTTGGGGTTGACGAAGGTGAACCCGCCGGTCAGCCCCTGGGTCACGTAGTCGAGCGTCGTTCCGTTCAGGTAGAGGTAGCTCTTGACGTCCACGACCACCTTCACTCCATCGACCTCGAACTGCTTGTCGTGCTTCCGCAGCTCGTTGTCGAACTGGAGGTCGTAGGTCATGCCCGAGCACCCGCCGCCCCGCACCCCCATGCGAAGGAATGCGTTGTCGACCTTCTGGGTCGCCATGAGCTCCTTGACCCGGTTGGTCGCCACCGGCGTCATCGAGACCGCCATGGTCGTCCGTCCTCCTTGCTCGTCCTACTTCTGGGCCTCGGCCGCCACCGCCTGCTTCTCCGCCCACTTCTCCTGGAAGTCGCGGATGGCCGCCTTGATCGCATCCTCGGCGAGGACCGAGCAGTGGATCTTGACGGGGGGCAGCTTCAGCTCGTTCACGATGTCCGTGTTCTTGATCTTGAGCGCGTCGTCGACGCTCTTGCCCTTGAGCCACTCGGTGGCGAGGCTCGAGCTCGCGATCGCGGAGCCGCAGCCGAAGGTCTTGAACTTGGCGTCCTCGATGACGCCGGTGTCCAGGTTGACCTTGATCTGCAGCTTCATCACGTCGCCGCACTCGGGCGCGCCGACGAGCCCCGTCCCCAGGCCCTCGGTGTCCTTGCTGAAGGACCCGACGTTCCGGGGGTTGCTGTAGTGATCGATCACCTTGTCGCTGTAGGCCATGGGCGGCGTTCTCCTTTACTCGGCCTTCCACTGGATGGACTTGAGGTCCACGCCTTCCTTCGCGAGCTCGTAGAGCGGGGACATCTCGCGGAGCTTCTTCACCACTTCGATGGAGCGATCGCCGACGAAATCCACTTCCTCCTCGGTCGTGAACCGGTGCAGTCCATAGCGGATCGAGGAGTGCGCGAGGTCGGCGCCCACGCCGAGCGCCTGGATCACGTACGACGGCTCGAGGGTGGACGAGGTGCAGGCCGACCCGGACGACAGCGCGACTTCCTTGTTCAGCCCCATGAGGATCGACTCGCCCTCGACGTAGGCAAACGAGATGTTGAGGGTGTGGGGCAGCCGGCGCTCCGGATGGCCGTTCAGGTACGACTCGTCGACGGACGAGAGGATGCGGTCCTGCAGCCGGTCGCGCATCTGGGACAGCCGCGCCGCCTCCTCGGTCATGACCTCGCGGCAGATCTCGGCGGCCCGGCCGAAGCCCACCGCCAGGGCCACCGGCACCGTGCCGGAGCGCGCGCCTCGCTCGTGGCCGCCGCCGTCGATCATGGGCGCCAGGCGGACCCGCGGATTGCGCCGGCGCACGAACAGCGCCCCGATCCCCTTGGGGCCGTAGATCTTGTGCGCCGTGCAGGACAGGAGGTCGATGCCCATCTTCTCGACGTCGACCGGGATCTTGCCGACCGCCTCGGTCGCATCGGTGTGGAAGAGGACGCCTCGCTCCTTCGCGACCTTGCTGAGCTCCTGGATCGCCTGGATCGTCCCGATCTCGTTGTTGGCCAGCATGATCGAGACGAGGATCGTCTTGTCCGTGATCGCCTTCCGCACCGCATCGGGATCGACCACGCCCATCGCGTCCACCGGCAGGTAGGTCACCTGGGCCAGCCCCTGCTTCTCGAGGCGCCGGCAGGGGTCGAGGACCGCCCGCTGCTCCGTCACGGTGGTGACGATGTGGTTTCCCTTCTCCCGGTACATCTCGACGACACCCTTGATCGCGAGGTTGTCCGCCTCGGTCCCGCCCGAGGTCCAGACGAGCTCCTTGGGATCGCGCGCGCCGATCAGCCGGGCCAGCTGCTCGCGGGCCCGCTCCATGCCCCCCTCCGCCTCCCACCCGAACGAGTGGTTGCGGCTGCCGGGGTGCCCGAACTTCTCCGTGAAGTACGGGATCATCGCCTCGAGCACCCGAGGATCGACGGGCGTCGTTGAGTTGCTGTCCATGAAGATCGGGAACCTCACCGCCATGCGCCGTCTCCTCAGTGTCGCGCTGCGACGAGCCTCGACGCGACGGGCGCGGGCTCGTTCATGGTATTCATCGTCTCCAGGGTCATCGTCTCCAGAAAGCGCTCTATCCCGCTCTGGATCGCCAGCACCGGGCGCCGGATGTTGCAGCGCTCGAGCTGCGGACACTGCATCGTGCGGTAGCAGTTCACCAGTCCCAGCGGACCCTCGATGGCGCGGAGCACCTCGCTCACGCGGATGTTGCTCGGCTCCCGAGCGAGGACGTAGCCCCCCTTGGGCCCGTTGACGCTCGCGATCAGCTTTCCCTTGCTGAGCCGCTGGAGAATCTTCGCCAGGAGCTCCGCCGGGATGCCGAGGTCCTCCGCGATCCGCTTGCTGTTGACCACCCCGTCCTGCTGATGGAAGGCGATGTAGTGCACCGCCATCAGCCCGTACTCCGACTTCTTGCTGAACCTTAGCACCGACCCTCCCGGTCGCCGACCGTTTCGGTCGGATATAAGGATGCCATCCACACCTGGGCCTGTCAAGGCCTGAACCGCCTGAAATCACGCCAGATTAGCCAACGCCAGATTAGCCAACCAGGTCCGGATTGGCGCGGTCGCAGCGTCACCCGTTTGACGCTGCCGACACTTGACGGCGTCACGGGGCCCTCGTCGGGGTCGCCCCGCGACTCAGCCCCCCGAGGGCTCCAGCGAGCCGGCCTCGCGAAGAATGCGGGCCGCCTCCTCCGGAAGCATGTCGGTCACGGCGATCCCGGCGACCCACATGGCCCGCTCCGGGTAGACCAGGATTTCCAGGTGCCAGTGGTAGTCCCGCTCGATGGTGTCCCACTCCCCCTGCACGATCTTCACCGACAGGTTCGGTGCGGTGTGGAGGGTGAGGCGGTACGAGGGGTCGCCGATCGCCTTGACGAGAAGGCCGGTCAGCCTCTTCAGAACGCGCGCGAGATCCGCCACCTCGTCCGGCGTGATGGCCTCGAACGCGCTCTCGTGGCGGCGCGGGAGCACTCGCAGCTCGAAGGGCACCCGGGCCGCATACGGCACGACGGCCGCAAAATGCGACGTCGCCTGGAGCAGCCGGTCCCCGGACACGGTCTCCTCACGGATCATGTCGCAGAACACGCAGCGGCGCTTGTAGGCGTAGTATTCCCGCGCCTGGGTGAGCTCGGTCCGGAGGTCGTCGAAGACGATTGGCGCCCCCAGGATCCGGCTGTAGGGGTGCCGGATCACGGAGCCGGGCTTCCCGTACCGCCGGGTCACCACCACGTTCCGGATCTTCAAGTCCCGCTTCAGGTCCTTGACGCGGTCCCGGTACATCCAGAGGATCCGCTCGAGCTGGACCTCGTCGGCGTCCTGGAGCGTCATGTCGTGGTGGGGGCTCTCCACGACGATCTCACTGGCCCCCCGCGCCGAGATCCGGTCGAACATCCCGATCCCCTCGCGGACCAGATCCTCCTCGAGGAAGAAGTAAGGATCCCGCTCGGGAATGACCCGGACCTCCCAGTCGCTCAGGCCCCCTCCCGCGGGCGGGCGGTAGGCCGCGATCTCGGTGGGCGTGAGATGCTCGTTGCCCGGGCAGAAGGGACACACGTCACGATGGGTCTCCCCGCCGTGAGCCGCACGGGGCCGGACGAGCACCCACTTCCCGGTCGCTGGATCCTTCCTCAGCTCACCCGGCATGAACGAACAGCCCCCCTATGGCAAAAATATCAATACCAACGCCAGGATAAGTTCGCGTGTTCGAGCTTGTCAAGGAATGCCCTGCACGTGCATCGCGAGTGTCCAAGTCTCTCGACGTTCCCCGAGGCAACACTGGCCTCAGATCTAGGAGAGCCGTGCCGACCTGAGTCGACGCCGATTCCTGACCCTGGCAGATGGGCGTATCGGATTGAACGGGGCCGGTCCGCTTGACAGCCCCAGGCTCGATCGCATAATGCCCGACTGTATACAAGTGCCATTCGGGCGTGATCAGGGTGATGTGACGCGCGCCAAGGGGACTGGCAAGCCGATCCGATGGCCGAGACCGACAGGGTCCTCCTCGTGGTTGACCGCTTGGTGGATGGCACGGGCCATTCCCCGCTGGAGCGCGCATTCGTCGCAGTCGAAGGCGAGCGCATCGTCGCGGTGGGTGCCGCCGGTCGAGGCGACGAGGGGCTTCCCGAGGCGGCGCGGCGGCTGTCGTACCCGGGCTGCACCCTCCTCCCGGGCCTCGTGGACTCTCACGTCCATCTCACCTTCAGTGCGAGCCCGATCCCCTTCAAGCAACTCCAGGAAGACAGCGACCTACGCCTTGGGTTGACGGGCGCGGCCAACGCGCGCGCGGCCCTCCTGGCTGGAGTGACGACCGTGCGCGACCTCGGTGCCCGGGGTCGCATCACGCTCGAGCTCCGCGACGCGATTCGCTCCGGCGTGCTGCCGGGACCGCGCGTCCTGGCGGTGGGCCGACCGATCACCTCGCCCGGCGGGCACTGCCACTTCCTCGGCGGAGTGGCCCGCGGCGTCGACGGGGTCTCGCGCCTGGCGGAGGAGCTCATCGAGCAGGGGGTCGACGCCATCAAGGTCATGGGCACGGGCGGCAACATGACCGAGACCTCGGACCCTCTCCAGGCGCAGTTCTCGGTGGCGGAGCTCCGCGAGGTCGTGAGGGTCGCCGGTGCCGCGGGCCGCCGGGTGACGGTCCACGCGCGCGGCGTCGACGGCATGCGGCGCGCGGTGGAGGCGGGCGTCAACGGCATCGAGCATGCGAGGATGGAGGTGGCGCCCGGTCAGTGGGGCTTCGACGACCGGCTGGCGCGCGCCATGGCGCAGCAGGGCATCACGGCGGCCCCGACGCTCGCGGCGAGCTTCCGGGCGTCTCAGGCCAAGGCGGCGGGGGCCAAGGTGGGGCTTCGCGAGGGCATGGTGCCGATTCCCGTGCGGCAGCAGAACGCCCGGCGTCTGCGCGAGGAGGGAGTCAGGGTCGTGGTGGGCACGGATGCCGGAGCGGCGCTCGCTCGCTTCGACGAGGCGGTCCACGTGGAGCTCGAGCTCCTGGTCGGCGCCGGCTGGACTCCGCTCGAGGCGATCGAGGCCGGCACACGGGGCGCGGCGGCGGCGATCGGAATCGCGCAGGAGGTCGGCACCATCGAGCCCGGCAAGGTGGCGGACCTGGTCGTCGTTCGAGGCGATCCCAGCCGGAGCATCAGCGACGTCCGTCAGGTGGAGCACGTGTTCCAGCGGGGGCGACTCGTCGCCAGTGGCGGACAGCTGCTCGACGACGGCCGGCCCCTCCCCTGGCCCCTCGGCGACATCGCCGAGCGACGCTCGCTCTGGGACCGACTGGGGTGAGGCGCTCGACCGTGGCTGGCTCGGCGGGGAACAGCTTCGCTCAGAGCCTCCGCCGCCCTCAGGGCGGGACGGGGCGCCGGGCCTCCGCCTACCAGCGCATCAAGGAGGCCATCCTGGCGGGAACCCTCCGTCCCCTGGAGCGGATCACCGAGGCCGACGTGGCCGCCCGGCTCGGCCTGAGTCGGACGCCGGTGCGCGAGGCGTTCGGCCTGCTGGCCGCCGAGGGGCTGATCACCGTCATCCCCCAGCGCGGAAGCTTCGTCTCCCAGCTGCGGATCGACGACATCCTGGAGATCTACCAGATCCGGACCCCGCTCGAGTGCATGGCGGCCCGCGTCGCGGCCGAGACCATCGACGACACCGAGCTGGACGTGCTCGATCGGCTCGTCGAGGTCGAGGCCGCCGGCCAGGGCACGCGATCGGCCAGAGAATCGCTCGACGCGAACGCCGAGTTCCATCGCATCATCATCGAGTGCGTTCGGAACCTCCGCCTCCAGGCCCTCATCGGCCAGCTGCAGGGACAGGTGCACCGGGCGCGACTGCTCTGGCCATCCACGCGGCCGCGCCTGGAAGAGACCTGGAAGGAGCATGCGGAGCTGGTCGCGGCGCTCCGAGCGCGAGATCCCGACCAGGCGGAGCAGGTCATGCGGATGCATCTGGACAAGGCTCGAGCCAGCACCCTCGACCGGATGCTGCCGGTCACCCGGTGAATCTCGCGGCCGCGAAGCCCGAGGTGGCCTCGCGCGCCGCGCAGCGCAGGAGGATGAGTCCATGAGGTTCGACTACTTCGTGACGTACCGGCGCACCGACTCGTCCGAGCCGGTCGAGCAGGTCTACGCGGACGGGCTCGAGCAGATCAAGCTGGCGGACCAGATGGGCATGGAAACCATCTGGTTCCCCGAGCACCACTTCACCAACAACCTCTGCTCGCCCGCCCCGCTCCTGAGCGTCGTGGACATGGCGCACCGCGTGCGCGCCCGCCTCGGGACCGCGGTGATCATCACCCCGTACTACCACCCGCTGATCGTCGCGGAGCAGGTGGCGCTGGCCGACCAGCTCACCCAGGGCCGGCTCGACATCGGGTTCGGGCGAGGCGGCTTCAAGTACGAGTACGCCCGCCTCGCGACCGAAGAGGCCGAGGCCGCCGGACGCCAGCAGGAGGCGCTCGAGGTCATCCTCGGGGTGTGGGGGCAGCCGAACTATTCGTATCGGGGAAAGTATTTCCAGTTCGATCCCGTAACGGCGGTTCCGACGTGCTACCAGAAGCCGTGCCCGCCGACCTGGATCGCGGCCCGCACCCCCGACAGCATGCGCTTCGCCGCCGAGTACGGCATCGGCGTCATGATGACGGCGCAGCGCGAGCCGGTCACGCGGCTCCAGGGACAGGTGCGGCTCTTCAGCGCGATCTGCGAGGATCTGGGCGTCCCCCGCCCGCCGCTGCGCCTGCAGCGCGAGGTGCTGGTGACGACGAGCAGGGCGGAGTCCCTCCGGGCGGCCGACTACATCTGGAAGAACCACGTCGCCCAGTGGCACCTTCACCAGGACTCGGCGCCGACCGTCAACGCGGACACCGAGCTGCGGCCGCTGCCGGCGGGCTATCAGATGTCCACCGAGGAGCTCATCTCACGGAGCATCATCGGCGATGCCGAGACGTGCGTGGAGCAGATCCGCCAGTACGAGGCGCTGGGCGGCGACGGGTTCGTCGTGTACATGGACGTCGGTCAGCCCCAGGCCGAGATCCTGCGCTCTCTCGAGCTCTTCGCGGAGCGTGTGCTCCCGCACTTCGCGGACGATCGGCCATCGCGGCGACCTCGGCCGCTGGTGGGCCGCTCGCAGGACGCCCCTCGCCGCGCCGGCGAGCCGCCGCTCCTGATCGACACCGACGGCCTCCCGGACGGCTGGGTCACGTGGGAAGGCTCGGAGTGGATCGAGCACTTCGATCGCGCGTCGGCCAACGGCCGCCGTCGACAGAGCTACATCTTCGACTTCTCCGCGACCCCGAAGGTCCGCGCGCACGCCGACGGGTCGATCGACAACGACGGCCGGCTCCGGCTGGTTTCCGACACCGGCTGCCCCGACTGCGGCCGTCCGGTGGTCGCCCTGTTCCGGCGATGGCACGATGAGGATCGGGCGCGCATCCGGCAGGACCTCGCCGAGCGCATGCGCGAGCTCCGATGGCACGAGCGTCACAACCGGAAGCCGGCTGCCGCCGAGTCCCGCCCGTGAGCGGGCTCCGCGTTCCCGGGAGGAGATGAGCAATGGCCACGCTCGAGGAGTATCGCGCCGCAGGACAGGCGCTTCGCCGCCGCGTGTTCGGCGCGCCGCAGAGCGGCGCCAAGAGCCCGACCCAGGAGCTGGCGCCGGACCTCGGTCGCATCAGCGACGAGGTCCTGTTCGGCCAGGTCTGGAGCCGTCCCGGCCTGGAGCTCCCCCACCGCAGCATGATCACGATCGCCGCGCTGACGGCGCTCGGACGTGAGCCCGAGCTGAAGGCCCACATCCGCGGGGGGCTGAACGTCGGGCTCACCCGAGAGCAGATCGTCGAGATCATCCTCCAGCTCGCGTTCTACGCGGGGCAGCCGGCCGCGCACGCCGGATTTCGGGCCGCCAAGGAGGTATTCGATCAGCTCGACGCCGCCGGCCGCTAGCGGGCTCGAGGCACCGCGCCCCCACGACGGCGTGCGGGGCCGATCGCCGGCTCCTGCTTGCTGCGGCGCAACGAGGCCATACACCGCCATCCGGCGGCGCCGGCACGGGTCGAGTCCGCTCGACCGGCCTGGCGCGCCGCCGGCCCTGTGAGGGTCGACTGAGATGAGGCGAGAGCGACGATTGTCCGGGAAGGCGACCGCGTGCCGGTTCGGTCTCGTGCTCCTGGCCGCGATCGTGACGTTCACCGCTCCTCGCGGGGACTGCGGCGGCGCAGGCGCCCGCGCGAGGAGGCACGCTCCGAATAGGCTGGATACCGGCCGCCAAGACACTCGACCCGCACTACTCGGTCGAGTTCTCCGAACGGTACGTGTGCTACATGGTCTTCAACACGCTCGTCGCCCTCGACAAGGGGTTCAACGTGGTCCCCGAGCTGGCGCGCGCGTGGCAGGTGTCCCCGGACGGGAAGCGGGTGACGTTCCAGCTCCAGCGCGGGGTGAAGTTCCACGACGGCACCGACTTCAACGCCGAGGCGGTGAAGTGGAACATCGAGCGCATCCTCGATCCCCAGAACAAGTCGCCGCAGCGGGCCCCGCTCGAGCCGGCGATCGCGTCGGTGACGGTCGTCGACCCGAACACGGTCGCGATCGACCTGAAGAAGCCGTTCGCTCCGCTGCTCGCGGCCCTCGCCGAGCGCCCCGGCTTCATCGTGTCGCCGACCGCGGCCAAGCAGATGGGCCAGGACTTTGGCCAGCGCCCGGTCGGCACCGGCCCCTTCAAGTTCGTGGAGTGGGTGCGGGACTCGCAGGTCACGCTGGAGCGGTTTCCGGACTACTGGGAGAAGGGCAAGCCGCATCTCGACCGGGTGATCTTCCGGGTCGTCCCGGACCCGACCGTCCGGCTCACCATGGTCCGGACGGGAGAGGTCGACATCGCCACCGACGTCGACGCGAAGGACATCCCCGGCATCCGCAACGAGGCATCGCTGCGGATCTCCGAGATGAAGCCGGCGGCCCGGTGGACGGCGCTCCAGTGGCGCGTCGACGAGCCGCCCTTCAACAACAAGGCCCTCCGGCAGGCGATCGCGCTGGCGATCGACCGGAACGAGATCCGGGACGTGCTGCTCCGAGGCTTCGGAGAGGCCGCCCGGGGGCCGGTCAGCCCCGGCCTGTGGTGGTCGGACCCGGCCTTCCAGGGCATCCAGCTCGACCTGGAGCTGGCCAAGAAGAAGCTCGCCGAGGCGGGCCACCCCAACGGGTTCCGGGCGAAGTTCGTGGTCGAGAACACACCGCAGTGGATCCGGCAGACGGAGCTCCTGCAGGCCCAGCTCCAGAAGATCAACGTGTCGCTGGACGTCGAGCCGGTCAATCCGGCCGACGCCTACTCGCGCATCGTGCAGAAGAAGACGAACTGGACCCATACCCGCTGGGCCCAGCGGGCGGATCCGAACGGGCTCCTGTACATCCTGTTCCACAGCAAGGGGAACGCGAACACGACCGGGTACAGCAATCCCAAGGTCGACGAGCTGCTGGACCAGGCGTCCGCGATCTACGAGGTGGAGCGCCGGCGGCCCCTGTACTACCAAGCGGACCGGCTGATCACCGACGACGTGCCCTACGTGTTCCTGAACTACACGGCGGAGTTCGCCGTCATGGGCCGGAAGGTCCAGAACTGGAGCTGGATCCCGGACCTCATCCCGCGCTTCCGCGACCTCTGGCTCGAGAAGTAGCGGCCCCGATGGCGACGGCGGGGCGGCGGGGAGAACTCCCCCGCCCCGCGAGCGCCGCGGCGGTGCGGAGGCGCGCGTGTGGGTCTTGATCCTCCGCCGCACCGCGGCGATGGGCTTCTCCATCCTCTTCCTGACCGCCCTCATCTTCGTCCTGATGCAGGCGGTGTTCGGGGACCCCGTGGTCGCCATGCTGGGTCGCGACGCCGATCCGGACACAATCGCGCGACTCCGTCAGGACCTCGGCCTCAACCGGCCCGTCCACGTCCAGTACCTGGACTGGCTGGGCCGGCTCACCCACGGCGACTGGGGACGCTCGTTCCGCACGGGTCAGCCGGTGCTCTCGGCCATCACGACCCGCATCCCGCTGAGCCTCGAGCTCGCCTTCCTGTCGCTGCTGCTGGCCGTGGTACTGGCCCTGGTGCTGGGAACGTGGACCGCCGTCCGCCCGCACACGTGGGTGGACGGCGTCGTGTCCCTCATGACGGCCTTCGGCACGGCGATGCCGAACTTCTGGATCGCCATCCTCCTGATCCTGCTGTTCGCGCTCCACCTCCGGATCCTCCCGTCGTCCGGCAGCGTCTCGCTGGTGGATGACCCGTGGGGGCACGTCCGCGCCATGCTGCTCCCGACCGTGACCCTCAGCGCGGCCTTCCTCTGCAACCTGACACGCCTGGTCCGCGCCAAGATGCTGGAGGCGCTCAACACCGACTATGTCCGCACGGCCCGCGCCAAGGGCCTGCGAGAGCTGCGCGTCGTGGGACTCCATGCGCTGCGCAACTCCGTCCTGCCGGTCCTGAGCATCCTCGCGGTGAGCATGTCGCGACTCTTCGGAGGCGCCGTCGTGACGGAGACGATCTTCGCGCTCCCCGGAGTGGGGATCCTGCTGGTCGACTCCATCCTCGGCCGGGACTTCCCGGTCGTTCAGGGAATCATCGTCCTCACCACGGTCGGCGTGTTCACGATCAACTTCCTCATCGAGATCGCCTACGCGGTCGTCGACCCGCGGGTGCGGTATCAGTAGGTCGCGCCGCGCCGATCTGGATCGGAATGCTCATCGTCGGGCTGGCGCTGCTCTGCGCGGCCTTCGGGCGCCAGCTCGCGCCTTACGATCCCCTGCGGTACAACCCCCGGGACACGCTCGCCAGCCCGAGCGCCCAGCATCTGCTCGGCACCGATCCTCTCGGCCGAGACGTGTTCAGCCAGATCATCGGCGGCGCTCGCATCTCCATGGTCGTCGGTCTGCTCTCGGTGGCCGCCGGCATGGCGGCCGGAACGACGGTCGGGCTCGTGGCGGGCCTGGTGCCCGGCCGGGCGGCCGGCGTGCTCATGCGCGGCATGGACGCCCTTCTGGTCTTCCCCTCGCTGGTGCTCGCCTTGACCATCACGGCGTTCCTCGGCGCGAGCCTCTGGAACGTCATCGGCGCGCTGGCCGTCACCTTCATCCCCACCTTCGCCTTCCTCGTGCGCGGAGAGGTGCTGACCCTCGCCACCCGGGATTTCGTGACGGCGGCGCAAGCCCTCGGGGCCGCGCGGTATCGTGTGATGTGGCGGCACTTGCTGCCGAACCTGAGCGATGTGCTGCTGGTCCAGTCGTCGTTCGGGATCGGCACCGCCATCCTGACCGAGGCCAGCTTGAGCTTCCTGGGGCTGGGCGTCCCGCCGCCCGCGCTGTCCTGGGGTCGCATGCTGCGCGAGGGCTATTCGTTCATTCTCGAGGCTCCCTGGCTTTCGCTCGCGGCGGGTAGCGCGATCTTCCTGATCGCCCTGGCGTCGCAGATGGTCGCCGACGCGCTCCAGGGCATCCTGGCCCGCGGACCCGAGCTCCGTGGCGCCACAGGGGGCCGGCCCGGCGTCGGGGCGGCGCTTCGAAGCCTGCTGTCGCCGAGGAGGTTGCCGAGCCAGGCCAGCGAGCGGTGAGGATCCCAGTCACGTCCGGACGAACCAGCCACACCTCGGAGGTCAGGAGGGACCATGACTAGCAAGGCCGGCCGGGAGCATCCCGGCCAACATCTGGCCGGCATGATTCAGACCGTTCTGGGGCCCGTCGCCAGCGATCGCCTCGGGGTGACCAGCACCCACGAGCACCTCCTCGCGGACCTCTCCGGCCTCCAGAAGGTGCCCGTCGAGGCGAGCCGGCGCGCCAAGTTCTACGCCCCCGTGACCATGGATCTGCTCGGGAGCATCAACTTCGGCGGCCAGACGAACCTCGACAACAGCCGGCTGCTCGACATCGAGACCGCGATCGCGGAGACGACCCTCTTCAAGCGCGCGGGCGGCGACACCATCGTGGAGGCGACCAGCATCGGGATCGGGCGGGATCCCCAGGGTCTCCGGCAGATCGCCCGGGCGACCGGTCTCAACATCGTCATGGGCGCCTCGTACTACGTGGGCGCCGCCCACCCTGCCGACATGGACGCTCGATCCGAAGAGTCCATCGCGGACGAGATCGTGCGCGACATCCGCGACGGGGTCGGGCAGTCCGGCGTGCGGGCCGGCGTCATCGGAGAGGTGGGCTGCTCCTGGCCGCTGACACCGAACGAGCGGAAGGTCCTGCGGGCGTCAGGCCGCGCCCAGCGACGGACCGGCGCGCCCTTGCTCATCCACCCGGGACGAGACGAGGGGGCCCCCTTCGAGATCGTCGAGGTGCTCCGCGACGTCGACGCCGACCTCCCGCGCACGATCATCGGCCACATCGAGCGGACGCTGATCCAGCGCGCCAACATGAAGAAGCTGGCGGAGTCGGGCTGCATCCTGGAGTTCGACCTCTTCGGGCGCGAGCACTCCTACTACAAGCACTCCCCGAGCATCGACATGATCAACGACGCGGAGCGCCTGCGTCTCCTCGCGTGGCTGATCAGCGAGGGGCACGGACGGCAGCTCGTCCTCGCCCAGGACACGGCCGCCAAGACCCACCTCGTGCGCTACGGCGGGTGCGGCTACGGGCACATCCTCCAGAACATCGTGCCCCGGATGCGTCTGCGCGGCATCCGCGAGCAGGACATCCACACGATGCTCGTCGAGACGCCAGCCCGCGTGCTCGCGTTCGCACCCGGGCTCGACTGAGACGCGGCGGAAGCCCGGGCGGCGAGCCCTGCTGCGCGGTGGCCGCCGCCTCGGCAAGGCGCGGCTGAGACCTCTCAGGCGGGGGCTCGGGCCTCGCGGATCGCCTGCCACACGCGCTCGGGCGTGGCAGGCATGTCGAGATGGCGGACCCCGAGCGGCGCGAGCGCGTCCATCACCGCGTTCATCACGGCCGGCAGGGCGCCGACCGTCCCTGCCTCCCCCGCCCCCTTGGCGCCCAGCAGATTGGCCGCGGTGGGCACCGGGTTGCTGCCGATGACCAGATCGGGCAGCGTGTCGGCCCGCGGCATCGCGTACTCCATGAAGGATGCGGTCAGGAGCTGGCCGGACTGCCGGTCGTAGACCACCTCTTCCATCAGCGCCTGCCCCGCCCCCTGGGCCACGCCGCCATGGATCTGGCCCTCCAGGGTGAGCGGGTTGACGACCGTCCCGACATCGTCGACCACCACGTACGCGACGACCTGCGACGGCGCCCGTGTCCGGATCGACCTCGACCTCGCAGACGTGGCAGCCGTTCGGCCAGGTGTCGTGTTTCGGCACGAACGTCGCCGTCTCGTAGAGACCGGGCTCCACACCGGCCGGCAGCTGGGCCGGCTGGAAGGCCGCGCGGGCGACCTCCGGCACCGTCACGCCTCGATCCGTCCCGGTGACGCGGAACCGGCCGTCCGCGAATACGATGTCGGCCTCCGCGGCCTCCAGAAGGTGCGCGGCGATTCGTCGGCCCTTGGCGATGACCTTGTCAGCCGCGAGCCACAGCGCCGAGCCGCCGATCGCCGCCGACCGTGACCCGAAGGTCCCCGTGCCGAACGCGACCTGGTCGGTGTCTCCGTCGACGTAGCGGACCGCCTGCGGATCGAGCCCCAGGCGCTCGTGGAGCACCTGCTTGAAGGCCGTCTCGTGGCCCTGCCCCTGGCTCTTCGTGCCCATCAGGAGCGTCGCGCCGCCGCTGGCATCGAAGCGGATCTCGGCGAACTCGGGCTGAGGCGACGCGGCCCGCTCGATGGCGTTCACCACGCCGAGTCCACGGAGCTTCCCGCGGCGGCGCGACGCCTCGCGGCGGTCCGGGAATCCCGTGACGTCGGCCATCTGGACGGCCTTGTCCATGCCCCGCTCGAACTGTCCGCTGTCGTAGGTCACCTTGAGCGCCGTCCGGTACGGCATCGCCGAGGCCGGGATGAGGTTCAGCCGGCGGAGCGCCACCCGGTCCCGCCCGAGCTCCCGGGCCGCGTCGTCGACCAGCCGCTCGATCACGTAGGTCGACTCCGGCCGGCCGGCGCCGCGATAGGGCGCGGTCGGATTCACGTTCGCCAGGACGCAGGTGACGTGGACGTGGGCGGCCGGGATCGTGTAGACACCGACGACGGTGGCGATGTTCATGAACGTCGCCATGAGGTTCCGGTCCGACGACACGTAGGCGCCGACGTTGGCGACGGTGCGGACGCGGAGACCCAGGAACCGGCCGGCGGCATCGAGGGCCAGGGCGGCCTCGCTGATGACGTCTCGCGCGTGCTCGTCGGCCATGATCGCCTCGCGCCGCTCGCACCGCCACTTCACGGGCCGGCCGAGCTTCCGCGCCGCCCACAGGACCAGCCTGTGCTCGGGATACTGCCAGCCCTTGGTGCCGAAGGCGCCGCCGATGTCGCCCGCGACGACCCGGACGCGCTGCTCGGGGACGCGGAAGATGCTACCGGCCAGCACCTGGCGGACCCGATGCGGGTACTGGACGTCCGCATGGAGCGTGTAGCGATCCTCGCCGGGGTCGTAGACGCCGAGGGCGCCGCGCGGCTCCATGTACTGGGCGTGCACCCGGGTGACGACGTAGCGGCGGGTCACGACATGCGCGGCTCGCGCGAACGCCGCGTCGACGGCCGCGCGGTCCCCGGCCTCGAAGACGTTCGAGACGTTGTCAGGGCACTCGTCCCAGACCGCGGGCGCGCCCGGCCGGGAGGCCTCGTCGGTGGCCGTCACCGAGGGCAGCGGCTCGTAGTGGATCCGGACGAGCTCGGCGGCATCCTCGGCCTGGGCCAGGGTCTCGCCAACCACGAAGGCGACGGGATCGCCCACGCACCGCACCCGGTCCCGGACCAGCACCGGATGGGCGGGAGCGAACATGGGCGAGCCGTCCGGCCGCGTGCGCGCGAGCGTCGTCCGCGTGGCGCCGAGCCCGGCCCGGGCGAAGTCCTCACCCGTGAAGACGGCCAGGACGCCCGGCGCCCTCAGGGCCTCGGAGATGTCGAGGCTCCGGATCCTCGCGTGGGCGTGGATCGACCGCACGACGACGGCGTGGACCTGCCCGGGCAGGTTGACGTCGTCGTGGAATCGGCCGCCGCCGCGGACGAGGCGGCCGTCCTCGAATCGCTTGACCGCCTGCCCGATGCCGAAGGGTCCCATCACGCACTCCCCGCGAGGGAGACGCGTCCCGGGCACGCGGCGACGGGAGCCTTCAAGGAGGCCGCGCGCGGCGTCCGTCCGCTCCTAGCGAGGCTCCAGCGCCGCGACCGCGCACCCCGTGGACCAGGCCGGCACCGGCTGATAGGCGAGGAGCGACCGCCGGGCCTCGCCCGCCGCGGCGGCGACGGCGATCCACGTGCGGATCTCGTGGCCGCCCGGCCCCGCCTCCGCCTCCAGCGCTTCTCGCGGGTAGCGAAGGAAGGCGTCGAGGCGGCCGCCCAGGAAGGCGTCGAGGAAGCGGCGGTCGAAGTCGAGGCCGATCCGCCCCGACTCCGGCATGGCCGGCCAGTGCGACAGCCCGCCCGTCCCGAGAATCGCCACGCGCTCCGGCCACCGGTCCACCGTGCGCCGGATCGCGACCCCGAGCGCGTGGCAGCGATGGAGCGGCGCCGGCAGCCCCGCCAGGCAGTTGACGATGATCGGGATGACCGGAAGCGTGGCGCCGAGCAGGTGGAGCGGGACCATGACCCCGTGGTCGAACTGGAGCTCCTCCGAGGAGGAGAGGTCCACCTCCTCCGCCACCCCCTCGGCCAGGGCCCGGGCCAGGCGCGCGTCGCCCGGGACCCGGCGCCGCGGGATCTTCACGAACTCCTCGTCCGTCGGCCCCCAGAACTCGTCGGCGATGCCGATGCAGAAGGACGGCATGTGATCCAGGAAGAAGTTGGCCCAATGCTCGGGCGAGATGACCACGAGCACGTCGGGGCGCGCGGCCTCGAGCCGCGCGCGGAGCTCCCGGTACCCGCGGTACACCGCCTCGGACTCGGCCGCCGGCGGCAGCGCGGGCCGCCCGGTGATGCCGGGCGCGTGGCTCGCCACGAAGGCGCCGACGAGGCTCACGCCCTCGTCCCGCGGACCGCCGCCAGGTAGTCGGGAAAGCTCAGCCCCAGCGTGGCGGCCAGCGGGCCCAGCAGGAGCGAGTGCACGCCCATCTGGTAGAGCGCGTGGAAGTCCACTTCGAGAAGCGCCCGGCGCTCCTCCGCCGTCAGCTCGTAGTCGGCCAGGAGACGCTCCCGATCGTCGACAAAGCGGGTGCGCGCCTGTCGGTCGCGGTTGACGGCGAAGAGGACCTTCTGAACCTGGTAGAGGCTCACGCTCACGCGAAGCTGCCCCCGGATGCCCGCCTTGTCAAGCCAGCCACGCGCGCGGGAGCATCCGGCCCCCTTCGGTTGCGGGTCATGCCACGCTCGTCTTATCATCGGCGCGCGATGACACCGGCGAGCCCCGCGCTCGATCGCCGGGCCTGGGCGCTGAGATGCTGATCCGCGGCGGTACGGTCGTCGACCCGGGCCAGGGTCTCCACGTCCGCCGGGACGTCCGACTGGACGTCGACCGGATACTCGAGCTGGGCGACGGGCTCGCGCCGCGGCCGGGCGAGGAGGTCGTCGACGCCCGAGACCGGCTGGTGCTCCCCGGGCTCATCGATCTCCACGTGCACGTGTTCTGGGGTGCGTCCCACTACGGAATCGAGCCGGATCCCCACTGTCTCGGCACCGGCACGACGACGGTGGTCGATGCCGGCTCGGCCGGGGCGCTCACGTTCGGCGCGTTCCGCCGGTACGTCATCGACGTGGCCGCCACGCGGATCGTTCCCTTCCTCAACATCGGCGCGACGGGCATGGTGTCGCCGACCGTCGGGGAGCTGGAGGAAGTCCGCCACATCGACAAAGCGGCCGCTCTCAGAACGATCGAGGCCCACCGCGACCTGATCCGCGGGATCAAGGTCCGGCTATCGCGCGACCTCGTGGGGGCGAACGCCCGGGTCGCGCTGAAGACGGCCCGGGAGGCCGGCGAGGCCGCGCGTCTCCCGATCATGGTCCACGTGGGAGAAACGCCCATTCCCCTCGCCGACATCCTGGCCGAGCTGCGGCCCGGCGACGTGATGACCCACTGCTATCACGGCCGCGAAGAGGGCATCCTCGACGCCGGCGGCTCGGTCACGCCGGCGACCCGACGCGCCGCGGAGCGCGGAGTGCTCTTCGACGTGGGCCACGGCAAGGGCTCGTTCAGCTTCCAGGTCGCCCGCCGGGCGCTGGCCCAGGGCTTCCGCCCCGGGACGATCTCCAGCGACCTCCACGTCTACAACCTCGACGGTCCCGTGTACGACCTCGCGACCACCATGTCGAAGTTCCTCCACCTCGGCCTCTCCCTGGACGAGGTGGTCTCCATGACGACGGGCGCTCCCGCCCTGGTCATCGGCCACGACCGCGCGCTGGGCACGCTCCGGCCGGGGGCGGCGGCGGACGTGACGCTCATGGAGCTTCGCGACGGGCCGGTCACCTTCGAGGACACGGTGGGCGAGCGCGTGGAGGGCACCCGGCGGCTCGTTCCCTCGGGGGCGGTGAGAGCGGGCCGATGGGTGCCTCCGAAGGCGGCGGCGCACTAGACGACGAGACACACGAGCGACAGACAAAGGAGACGAGTCATGCGACGGACATTCGTGGCGGCATGGCGACGCTTGCTCGGCCCGGCGCTGGCCGGAGTCCTGGTGGCGGGCCTCGCGAGCTCGGCGGGAGCGGAGTCGGTGCTCCGCATCGTCCCGCAGGCAGACCTCAAGATCCTCGACACCGTCTGGACCACGAACAACATCACGTCGAATCACGGCTACATGATCTACGACGTGCTGTTCGCCCCGAACGCGAAGCTCGAGTACAAGCCGCAGATGGTGGACACGTACTCGAAGACCGCCGACGGGCTCGTCTGGCGGTTCAAGCTCCGCGACGGCCTCCAGTTCAGCGACGGGAGCCCGGTCCAGGCGAAGGATGCCGTGGCCTCGCTCAAGCGCTGGGGTGATCGCGTGCCGGTGGGCAAGACCCTGCTCCAGTTCGCCAAGGATGTCGTGGCGACCGGGCCGCTCACGTTCGAGATCCGGCTCGACAAGCCCTTCGGGCCCGTGCTCGAGGTCCTGGGCACGCCCGAGAACCCGCTCTTCATCCACCGCGAGAAGGAGGCGCTGACGCCCTCCGACAAGCAGATCACCGAGGCGATCGGCTCGGGGCCCTTCGTGATGGTCAAGGATGAGTGGGTCCCGGGAAGCAAGGTCGTCTACAAGAAGAACCCGCTCTACAAGCCGCGCTCCGACGCGACCGACGGGTTCGCCGGGGCCAAGCTCGCGAAGGTGGATCGGGTCGAGTGGATCGTGATCCCCGACGCCAACACCGCCACCCAGGCCCTCATCAAGGGCGAGGTGGACATCATCGAGATCCCGACGACGGACCATCTCCCGCTCATGAAGAAGGCGGGCAACATCAACATCAAGGTGATCGACCGCGTGGGCACGCAGGCGGTCCTGCGCCCGAATCACCTGAACCCGCCGTTCAACAACGTGAAGAATCGCCAGGCGCTCCTCTACGCGGTGGGCGACCAGAAGGACTACCTCGCCGCGATCATCGGCAACCCCGAGTACGAGAAGTCGTGCTGGCAGATCTTCATGTGCGGCACGCCGCTCGGGAGCGACGCGGGGGTCGGGGCGTGGGCCACGAACTCCCGCGAGAAGAACATCGAGGCGGCCAAGCAGCTCTTGAAGGAGGGCGGCTACAAGGGCGAGACGGTGGTGCTGCTGGATCCGGCGGACACGCCGATCGCGCATGCCCAAGCGGTGGTGACCGCCCAGAAGCTCCGGGAGATCGGCATGAACGTCGATCTCCAGACGATCGACTGGGGAACCCAGAGCGCCCGCCGCGCCCTGAAGGACCCGGTCGACAAGAATCCGCGCGGCTGGAACATCTTCCACACCTGGGGCGGCGGCATGGCCATGGGCAACCCGATCACCAACACGCCGACGCCGACGCACTGCGACGGCAAGAACTGGTTCGGCTGGCCGTGCGACGAGGAGCTGGAGAAGATCCGGCTCGAGTTCCCGCTGGCCCAGACCCCGCAGCAGCAGAAGGCCGTGGTGGAGCGGCTCCAAAAGCGCTTCTTCGAGGTGGTGCCATACGTGCCGGTCGGCCAGTTCTACGCGCCGATCGCCTACCGCAACAACGTCACGGGCGTGCTGGACACCGTCCGGCTGGTCCTGTGGAACATCGAGAAGAAGTAGTCCTCTAGCCGAGCGGGTTGCGCACCTACCTGGTCCGGCGACTCCTGGCCACCATCCCCGTCATGGGGGTGGTGGCCGTGATCGTCTTCCTGCTGTTGCATCTCGCTCCCGGCGACCCGGCGACCCTGATCGCCGGGGATTTCGCGACCGCCGAGGACATCGCCCGCATCGGGAAGCAGCTCGGTCTCGACCGGCCGCTCCCCATCCAGTTCGTGGGCTGGGTGGGCCAGATTCTCCAGGGGGAGCTTGGCACCTCCATCTTCTCCCAGCTCCCCGTCAGCAGGCTGATCCGGCAGCGGCTCGAACCTACCCTGGTCCTGTCGGTGACGACGTTGATCATCGCCGTCGTGCTGGCGGTCCCCGTCGGCGTCCTCGCCGCATGGCGGGCGCGCACGTGGGTGGACCGGGTGGTCATGGGGCTCTCGGTGTGCGGCCTCTCGGTCCCGGTCTTCGTCCTCGGCTACCTCCTCATCTACTTCTTCGCCATCCGGCTCGGCTGGCTGCCGGTCCAGGGCTACGTGAGTCTCGCGCAGGGCCTCTGGCCGTGTCTCCGGAGCATCGTCCTGCCCAGCCTGGCGCTCGGATCCATCTACATGGCGCTGATCGCCCGGATCACCCGAGCGAGCCTCCTCGAGGTGCTGGAGGAGGACTACGTCCGGACCGCCCACGCCAAGGGGCTCTCCACCTTGACGGTCGTGGTCACCCACGCCCTCCGGAACGCCTCCATCCCGATCGTGACGATCATCGGGGTCGGGCTGACGCTCCTGATCGGCGGCGTGGTCATCACCGAGAGCGTCTTCGCGATCCCGGGGATCGGCCGGCTCACCGTCGACGCCATCCTCCGGCGCGACTATCCGATCATCCAGGCGGTGATCCTGCTCTCCTCCGGGGTCTACGTCATGGTCAACCTGGTGATCGATCTCGTGTACACGGTGCTGGATCCGAGGATCCGCTACTGATGACGGCAGGGATGCGGCCCGCGGCCGAACCGGGACGGTCGGCGACCGAGACGGTCGACGCCGCGGCGGGGCAGGCCGGGGCGCCCGCGGGCGAGCGCCCACGGAAGGGGCTGCTCGCGTTCGCGCGCCGCCATCCAACGGTGGCGCTCGGGCTGGCGCTGATCGCCGTGATCGCGCTCGTCTCGGTCCTGGCTCCTCATCTCGGCACCGTGGACCCGATCCGGTTCAGCCCGGCGCAGCGCCTCCGGCCTCCGTCCGATCGGTTCTGGTTCGGCACCGACAGCTTCGGCCGTGACGTCTACAGCCGGACCATCTACGGGGGCAGGATCTCGCTCGTCATCGGGTTCAGCGTGGCGCTCCTGGCCACGACGGTCGGGCTGGCCATCGGCCTGGTTGCCGGGTACCTGCGCACGGCCGACGCGATCCTGATGCGGCTGATGGACGGGCTGATGGCGATCCCCTCGATCCTCCTCGCGATCGCGATCATCGCCATCACCCGAGCGAGCGTCCGGGGCGTGCTCCTGGCCATCGCGATTCCGGAGATCCCGCGGGTCGTCCGTCTGGTCCGGGGGATCGTCCTGACGCTCCGCGAGCAGCCCTACGTGGAGGCCACGCGCGGGCTGGGGAGCGGCCTGCCCCGCATCCTTCTCCGCCACCTCCTGCCCAACACGCTGGCGCCGCTCACCGTGCAGGCCACCTACATCTGCGCGGTCGCGATCCTGATCGAGGCGGCCCTCGGGTTCCTGGGCGCCGGCACGCCGCCCGAGATCCCCTCGTGGGGCAACATCATGGCGGAGGGGCGCACCAACTTCCAGGTCGGGCCGTGGATGATCCTGTTCCCCGGCACGTTCCTGGCGCTCGTCGTCCTGGCCGTGAACCTGGTGGGCGACGGTCTCCGCGACCTCCTCGATCCCCGCTTCGCCCGGCGCCTCTGACCGCCGGCTCCCCCGTTTCACCGCGCACCCACTGGGTCGCGAGCCTCGTCATGGTCTCTCGACGCCGGCTGGGCTATCCTGATGGCACCTCACCACCGGGAGGCCACCATGCGGAATTGGCGGCTCGTGCTGTTGACGGTGCTCCCCACGCTCTTGGCCTTCGGCGGCAGCCGACCGGCCGTGGCCCAGTCCTTCTACGAGGGCAAGACCGTCCGGATCATCGTGGGCCTCGCTCCCGGCGGCGGCTTCGACACCTACGCGCGAGTGGTCGCGCGCCACATCGGCCGGCACGTCCCCGGCAACCCCACGTTCATCGTGGAGAACATGACGGGCGCCGGCAGCCTCATCGCCGCCAACCACGTCTTCAAGGTGGCCAAGCCGGACGGCCTCACCGTGGGGAAGTTCAACGGCGCCCTGATGCTGGGACAGGTCCTGGGCCAGCCCGGCATCGAGTTCGACGCCCGGAAGTTCGAGTTCATCGGCGCGGCGGTCAAGGAGGACGTCGCCTGCGCCATGACCAAGGCCAGCGGGATCACGAGCGTCGAGAAGTGGGCGGCCTCGCCCGTCCCCGTCAAGCTGGGCGGGACCGGTCCGGGGGCGTCGCCGGACAACACGGCGCGCATCCTGAAGGCGGCGCTCGGGCTGCCCATCCAGCTGGTCGCCGGCTACAAGGGCACCGCCGAGATCCGGCTGGCGGCCGACGGGGGCGAGGTGGCGGGAGGCTGCTGGTCCTGGGAGTCCATGCGCGCCACCTGGCGCAACGCGCTCGAGACCGGAGAGGTCGTCCCCATCTTGCAGGCGACGGGGAGGCCTTTCCCGGATCTCCCCAACGTCCCGCTGGCGATCAACCTGGCCAAGTCCGACGAGGCGCGCCGGCTGATCCAGATCGGGATCCAGAACAGCGGCGCCTTCGCCCGGCCCTTCCTCCTCCCGCCCGGAACGCCGAAGGAGCGGGTCCAGGTCCTGCGGCGGGCTTTCCAGGAGACGCTGAAGGACCCGGCGTTCCTCGCCGAGACGCAGAAGGCCAAGCTCACGCTCGACCCCGTCACGGGTGAGGATCTCGAGCGAATGGTCAGCGAGCTCTTCGCGCTGGACCCGACCGTGGTCGGAAAGCTGAAGGACATCCTCTACAACTAAGCTGCTCCGGATCCGCCGCGCTCGCCGGTCGGGCGCGCGGCCCGTCAGTCGTTGACGGTGGTGGTGAATCCGGCGCGCCGCGCCCAGTACTCCCACGCTCGGTTCTGGGACCGGGCCCGGAAGTTCATCTGCTCGGTGAGCCGGACCTCTCCCTCGCTCAGATAGGTCACCGGGCCCAGCGCCAGCGCCTCCTTGACCAGCGCCGCGTTGACCATGAGGTAGATCGACACGAACACGGTCGCCTTCAGATCGTGCGCCGCGACCACGGCGCCGTGCCCCCGCATGAGGCAGACGCGGTGCGGCCCCAGGGCCCGGGCCAGGGAATCGCCGATGGCCGTCGTGGTCACCAGGAGGTCCGTGTCGCCGAACTCGTGCCGGACGTCCCAGACGGGGATCTCGGCGCCGATGCTGCCCGCGACGTGCAGGACCGGCCGGATCGCCGTCCCGGTGATCCCGAACGGAATGAGCGAGCGCGCGTGGTTGTGGCACACCGACATCACGTCGGGCCGCGCCTTGTACGTGGACCCGTGGATGGGCCGCTCGGAGTACATCGTCCGCCCGCGCTGATCGATCGGCCGGTTCTCGAGATCGAACTCCATGAGGTCGCCGCGCTCGACCAGCTCCGGGCTCCGCGAGCGCGCCAGGAAGTAGCGGTCCGGCCGCTCCGGGTGCCGGACGCTCACGTGCCCGAAGGCGTCGATCACGTCCTCGTTCGCGAGGATGCGGTTGGCGATCACGAGGTCGTCCAGCAGGGTCTCGAGGGCCGAGTCCGGCATCGGCGCCCTCCTTTCGGGCTAGCCGTATCCGAGCCACACGAGCAGGCGGCCGGCCGGGAACGGCACGCCCAGCCCCCGCTCGAAGAGCCCGTACACGAAGAGGAATGCGCCGAGGCTCAGCGCGAGGCTGATCACCCATCGCTCGCCCGCGCCGAGCCTCAGGTAGAGGAGCGTCATCACGAGGGTGGCGCCCGCGAAGCCCACCAGCCAGATCGCCAGTAACATCCCGACGATCCACGCGGCGATCTCCAGGGTGCGGCGCCGGACCACTTCCGGCGGGAGATCCGGCGCGCCGTCGGGCGGCTCCTCGCCGCCTTCGGTCTCCCGGCGTCCGGTGAGGTCGCGGACGAACTGGGCGACCGACAGGACGACGGCCGGCACCGTCACGGCCCAGGGAAAGAGCCCCGCTCGCACGCCGAACTTCCGGCTCTGCCAGAGAGCCCAGAGGAAGAGCAGCACGAGCGCCAGGCTGAATACCGTCGCCCCATCGACGCGGAAGCGACGCGCTTCCCGTGCCCGGGTCACCTCGGCCGCCGGCCGACGCCATCGTTGCAGGATGGGGACCGCCAGGCCGACGAGCGCGATCACGAGGAGGAGCAACACGCCGGGCCGGAGCAGCCACGCAGCGCCGTAGTTGTCGGTGGCCAGGAACAGCCGGTTCTCCGCCAGCGGCCCCAGGACCAGGCCCAGGAGGAGTGGCGGCCTGGGCCATCCCAGCCGGGCCATCGCGAGCCCCAGCGCGCCGAACACGAGCACGATGCCGAGGTCCTCGAAGACGTTCTTCTCGGCGAAGGCGCCGACGTAGACGAGGGTCAGTATGAGGGGCACGAGGAGCGCCCCGCGGATCCGTGTGATGCGGGCGAGGTGGCCCATGAACAGGAGGCAGGCCGCCACCGTGACCACGTTGGCGATCACGATCGTCCACACCATCGCCAGCGTCACGGCCAGGTGGCCCTTGGGAGCGGGCGCCAGCATCGCGGGACCGGGGACAAGTCCCTGGATGAAGAACGCGCCCATGAGAATCGCCGTGCTCACGCTGGCCGGCACGCCGAAGGCGACGGTGGTCACGAGGCTTCCGCCCAGCGTCGAGTTGTTGGCGGCGCCCGGTCCGAGGACACCCTCCACGGCGCCCCGCCCGAAGCGGCCGCGATCCGGAGAGCTCTGCACCGCGTGGGCGTAGGCCAGCCACTGCGTGGTCGCGGCGCCGAGCCCCGGGATCACCGAGACGAACGTGCCGATCGCGCTGCACCGCAGCACGAGGAACCAGTGGCGGAACGTGTCCCGCACGCCCTGCCACACGCCGCCAATCTGGCTCACGTCCACCTGGGAGATGCTCGAGCGCTGCACCGCCAGGTCGATGAGCTCGGGAATCGCGTAGAAGCCGATGGTCACCGGTACCAGGCCGATCCCGTCCCAGAGGAAGAGCTGGCCGAACGTGTACCGCTGCGTGCCGGTCATGGGGTCGAGCCCGATCGTCGCCAGCCAGAGGCCGAGGCCTCCGGCCACCAGCCCTCGGAGCAGCGCCCCGCCGCTCAGGGAGGCGACGAACGTGATCCCGAGCACGGACAGCATGAAGAACTCCGGGGAGCCGAAGGCGAGCACGAGTGGCCGCACGATCGGGATGGCCAGCCCGAGGACCAGGGCGCCGAAGATCGCCCCGATGAGGGAGCTCATCATCGCCGCGCCCAGCGCGCGACCCGCCTCGCCCCGCTTGGCCATGGCGTGACCGTCCACGATCGTCGCTGCCGAGGTCGGCTCCCCCGGGATGCCGAAGAGGATCGAGGTGATGTCGCCCGTCGTGTTCGTCACCGAGAGCATTCCCAGGAGGAAGGCGAACGCCTCGACGGGCGTCATCTTGAGGACGAAGGGCAGCATGAGCGCGAGGGTCGTCGGGCCGCCCAGCCCGGGCAGGATGCCGACGGCGAAGCCGATGGCCACGCCGATCAGCATGATCCCGAACGTCGGCCAGGCGAGGACCTGCGCGAGGCCCGTGAGGGCGGCGTGGGCCAGGTCGGCTATCGGAGAAGCTCCCGAAGCTTCGAGACGACTGATCCGTTCAGGCCGAACAGCTCGGCAATGACCTGCTCCAGCTGCTCGCCCGAGACGGGGTCCACCTCGAGGTTGGCCCGGCGCGCGTCGGCCAGGAACTCCGGTGCCTGGAGCGTCTCCTGGAGCGCGGCGCGCAGGAGCCGCACGATGTCGGGCGGCGTATCGGGCGGCACCGCGTAGCCGCGTGCCAGCGTGCCGGGAAGGATCAGGCCCGCCCGGATCAGCTGACGGGCCTCCTCGGTGCGCGCCAGTTCGACCGCCACCGGAACCCCGGGCAGCCCGGGCAACGGTCGAGCACCGCCCTGGATAACGGCAACGGCGGCTCCACTCTCGAGCCCGTCAGGCCAAACGGTCTTCAGGGAGTCCCACAGGCTGCAGAACCCGTCCACCTCGCCGGACTCGATCGCGAGCCGGATCTCGGCCGTGCCCCGATATCCGCGGACGAGGTGAATCGGCAGCCCCAGGGTCGCCTGGAGGAGCCTGGCGGCATCGTGCGTCGCGCCGCCCACACCCGTGCTCCCGAGTCTGACGGGGGTCGACGACGCCAGCCACGGCCCAACGCCGGAGATGCCACGTCGCCGTGCGATCGTGCACACGGTGACCTCACGGAGCGGCGCCCCGAGCCATGCGAACCGGCGCGCGTCGAACTCCACACCCGCCCGCCCCAGGACCTGTCCCAGGACCTGATTGCCGTGGAACGCGGCGATGGTGAGCCCGTCGGGACGGGCGACCCTGTACGAGTAGTTGGCGGCGATCAGGCTCGCGGCGCCGGCCATGTTCTCCACGACGACGGCCGGCTTGCCCGGAATGTGCTGAGGGAGATGGCGGGCGAGCAGCCGCGCGTAGGTGTCGAAGCCGCCGCCCGGCGGGTAGCCGACGACGATCCGCACCGTCTTGCCTGCGTAGGGCTCGCCGGCCGTCCCGCTCGTCGTGGCGAGAGCGCCGACGCACAGGACCACGAGTCCCAGCCGTCCGAGGCGCGCACGCGTCCCTCTCAACGATCAGCGTCCTCGCATCCATCGCTCGGAGTGTTCGGTCCGCGTGGGCATCTGGCCGCGCCGATTCCGTCGATCCCTCGGGCATGCTAGGTTATCGAGCCGAGGCCCGTCAACTCGATGGCCAAGCTCGCGCTCACGCTCGCCTGCGGCGACTACGATCGGACTCTCCCGCTCCGGACCGGCGCCGTCCGCCTGGAGGGCGTCGATCTCGAGGTCTTGTCGCTGGAGCCCGAGGAGATGTTCTACCGGATGGCACGGCGCCGCGACTTCGACGCGGCCGAGTTCTCGCTCGCGACCTACACGGTGCTGCGCGGCCGCGGCGAGCCCCTGGTCGCGATCCCCGTCTTCCCGTCCTTCGCGTTCCGGCACTCCGCGATCTTCGTGCGCGACGCCGCGGGCATCCGCGAGCCGCGCGACCTCGTCGGGAAGCGGGTCGGCGTGCCCAAGTACCACATGACGGCAGCCGTATGGATCCGCGGCATCCTGGAGGACGAGTACGGCGTGTCGCCCGGCGATCTCGAGTGGGTCGAGGGTGGCGAGGGCGCGGCGGTCAAGGAGGTGGACGTGACGCTCCCGGCCGGGCTCCGTCACCGGACGGTCCCTGGCGACCGCACGCTCGGGCAGCTACTGGCCGCCGGTGAGCTCGACGCCTTCATCGGTGCCCGACGGCCGGCTGGCGCCGGCGCCGGCGTGCGCCGGCTCTTCCCGGACTTCCGCCGCGTGGAGCGGGCCTACTACGAGAGGACCGGCATCTTCCCCATCATGCACACCGTCGTCCTGAAGGAGGAGCTGGCGCGCGCGCACCCGTGGCTCCCCGGGGCGCTCTACGAGGCGTTCGTCGAGGCCAAGCGCATCGCGTATCGCCGCGTCGCGGACACCGCGGTCCTCCCGTACGTCCTGCCGTGGCTGGTGGCGGAGGTGGAGGAGACGCGAGCGCTCATGGGAGACGACCCGTTCCCTTACGGGGTCCGCCGGACCCGCAGGACGGTGGAGACCCTCGCCGAATACTCGTTCCGGCAGGGTCTCGCTCCGCGCCGACTCTCGGTCGAAGAGCTGTTCTGGGAGTCCTTGCTCGAGACGTAGCCCGGGAACCGATCGAATGCGCGGCCGGGCGGCCGATGGCCGCCGGCTAGGGTGACGGGGCTACTGGCAGCCGAACGTGCCGCGGATCTGCAGGCAGTTGGGCGCGACGGGCGGAGGCGTCGGCTGCTGCCGCTGGAGGAGCTGGAACTGGAGGTTCCGGTCCTGCTGCTGCTGGAGGTTGCCTCCCTGCCGCTCGGTCTCCCGTCGAATCTCGCCCTGCTGCGTCCTCATGTCCTGACGCTGACGCTCGATCGCGCCCGAGAGACCGCCCTGCTGAGCGGTGGCAGGACCCGCCAGGAGCGTCATGACCATGACGGCGAGCAACCATCTCATGTCTCCATTCTCGCGCCGATCTTCCCGCGGTCAAGGCGAGGTCAACACCGCCCGCCCGCTCCGGCGTACGGCGCCGCGACGCTCAGAGGCGAAGGAACGCGGCGGCCGTCTCTCCCTCGACGAGGGTCCGTGCGGCCGGATCGAGTCCGGCCTCGCCGATGGCCGCGACCGGATCGGAGCTACCCATGTCGAACGGGTAGTCGCTCCCCATGACGACCTGCTCGGCCCCGAACTCGGCCACCAGGAACCGAAGATTCGACGGGCTGTGCGTGAGCGAGTCGAAGTAGAGGAGCCGCGCGTACTCCCGCGGGCGCCGCGGGATGGATTCCGGGCCCTCTGGCCGGACCGACCAGCCGTGGTCGAGCCGTCCGAGCGTGAACGGGAAGGCACCGCCCCCGTGCGCGAAGCAGATTCGCAGATCGGGGAGGCGCTCGAGCACGCCTCCGTAGATCAGCTTGGAGATGGCGACCGCCGTCTCGAGCGGGTTTCCGACGATCAGCGGGAAGTAGTACTTCGTGAGGCGCTCCTGGCCCACGAGCGGCGCGGCCGGGTGCACGAACACCGCCACGCCGAGGTCTCGGCACGCGGCGAAGAAGGGGAAAAGGGCCGGGTCGTCGAAGTCGCGACCGCCGGGACACGTGCCGATCTCGACCGCGGAGAGTCCGAGCCGCTCCCGGGCGTGCTGGAGCTCCTCGATGGCGAGCGCGGTGTCCTGGAGCGGCACCGTGGCCATCCCGACGAACCGCCGCGGATGGCGGGAGACGATGGCCGCCACGTTCTCGTTCTGCATCCGGGCGAAGGCCCGGGCGGCGCGCGCCTCCGCCCAGTAGCAGAACATCACCGGCGGCGGCGAGAGCGCCTGGCGGTCGACGCCGAGGCGGTCCATGTCCTCGATGCGCCGCTCCGGCCGCCACGATCGGTCATCGACCTCCCGGAAGACGGCGTCCCCGGTCATGATCGTGCCGCGGCAGGCGTCGCGGTGGACCAGCCGCGGCCACTTCCCGCCCCCGTAGCGCGCGGCGAAGTCCTCCCAGCGCTCGGGGACGATGTGGGTGTGGAGGTCGATCCGCATCATCCGTGGGAGCCGGACCGCGCGCTCGGGCCGACGCCCTCCCCCGCGCCCCGGCTGGCTATGGCGATCATCGCGGGCAGCATAGGACGACGCCGCCGCCGACGACAACCGTCCCGGCGCGCGCCGCGCCGCCGCCGGGATTGACACGACCGCGAGGCCGCCCGTACGTTGGACCCGCTGCGACGGAGGGCGATGCATGAAGATCAGCGCGTTCCATCTGATGCCGCACCGGGAGCTGCCGGCCGACTTCGAGCGTCGCTACGAGTCGGTATGGGTGACGCCGCCGTGGTGGGAGCTCGCCGACCCGCGCCGCGTGGGCCAGTACTACAACTGGACGCTCGACGAGCTGCTCCACGCCGCGCGGTCCGGGTTCGACGGCATCTGCACCAACGAACATCACCAGAACGCGTACGGGTTCATGCCCAGCCCCAACCTCATGGGCAGCGCCCTCGCCAAGCTCACCCAGGGAATGAACGTCGCCGTCGTGCAGATGGGCTCGACCCTCCCCACGTCGAACCCGCCCATCCGGGTCGCCGAGGAGTACGGGATGCTCGACTGCATCAGCGGCGGCCGGCTGGTGGCGGGGCTCCCCCTGGGGAGCCCGATGGACGTCAACCTGTGCTACGGGATCACGCCGCTGGAGCAGCGGGAGCGCTATCGGGAAGCGTTCGCCCTCACGCTCAAGGCCTGGCAGGCCCGCGAGATCTTCGCCTGGAACGGCCGGTATTACCAGCTGGCCAACGTGAACCTGTGGCCGCGCCCGATCCAGACGCCGCACCCGCCGGTATGGGTGCCGGGCTCGGGCAGCGTCAGCACCTTCGACTTCGCCGTCGAGAACGACGTCTGCTACTGCTTCCTCAGCTACTCGGGGGCCAGGCCGGCCAAGGCGCTCATGGACGGCTACTGGGAAGTGGTAGCGCGCCACGGGAAGGAGCCGAATCCGTACCGGGCCGGGTTCCTCCAGCTCGTCGCGGTCTCGGAGACGGACGCCAGCGCCGAGGCCGAGTACGCGCGGCACGTCGAGTACTTCTACCACAAGTGTCTCCACGTCCCGGCCCCGTGGTTCTCCCCGCCCGGGAACCAGGACTACCGGAGCCTCCTGTCCGCCGCGCGCAATCCCATCCGGCGCACGGACAATCCCAAGGATCTCCGCTACCGTGACTTCGTGGAGCGCGGCTACGTGATCGCCGGGAGCGCGGCGACCGTCCGTCAGCGCCTCGAAGAGGAAGTGGTGAAGAGCCTTCGCGTGGGGAACCTGATGCTGCTGGTGCACATCGGATCCATGCCCCACGAGCTGACCCTGAAGAACATCTCGCTTCTCGCCAGAGACGTCCTGCCCCACGTGCGCGGCCTGTGGCGCGACGAGGGCTGGGTGAATCACTGGTGGCCGCGGAGCCTGCGCGAGAGCCCGTCGGCGATGGCGGTCGGCGCGAGCGCCTCGTGATCGAGAACGTCCAGACCGTCCCTGTCTGGCAGGGCCAGGTCCACATGCGCGTCCGGGCGAAGGGTCACGGGCCCGCCCTCGTCTATCTCCACGGGCCGTGGGGGCCGACCTGGGATCCGCTGCTCGACGACCTGGCCGGGAGCTTCACCGTGTACGCGCCCGAGCATCCCGGCACGTCCCCCGGACGGCCTGACGACGCCTACGCGCTGGACGGGTTCTGGGACCTGGTCCTCTGCTACGACGAGCTCCTGTCCGAGCTCGGTCTCGCGCAGGCGTCCTTCGTCGGGCACTCCTTCGGCGGCATGGTGGCCTGCGAGATCGCATCCACGTGCCCGGCGTACGTGAGCCGCCTGGTGCTGATCGACCCCCTGGGTCTCTGGCGGGACGACACGCCCATTCCCAACTGGATGGTCATGCACCACGCGGACCTCGTCGGGCACGTCTTCCGGGATGCCTCTGGCGAGGCGGCGCGCCGCATGTTCCCGGAGCCGGCGGACGCCGATGCGCGGGTCCTGGCGCGGGTCGGGCTCCATTGGGCCATGGGCGCCACGGGGAAGTTTCTCTGGCCCATCCCGGACAAGGGGCTGAAGAAGCGAATCCACCGCATCCGGGTCCCCACCCTGCTCGTCTGGGGCAAGGAGGACCGGATCGTCCCGCCGGTGTACGCCGAGGAGTTCGCCCGGCGCATCGCCGGCGCGCGCGTGGCGACGGTGGACCAGGCCGGGCATGCGCCCCAGGCCGAGCAGCCCGACGCCGTCGCGCGGATCGTCCGCGACTTCCTCGGCGGCTAGGCCGCCGCGGGAGCGGTCCACGTCACGCGGGAGCGCCTTCGACAACGTTGTCCCGACCGGAGGACCGCGCTAAGCTTGGCGACTGAGAGCAGGTCCAGCGCGGGAGGCAGAGCCATGGCGGATCAGAAGCACGACCGGGCCACCCAGGACGTGGGCAACATCGTGGCGTTGGAGCACGTCAACGTCAAGGTTCCCGACCAGCAGCTCGCCACCCTGTTCTACGTGGTGGGGCTGGGCCTGACGCGCGATCCCTACCTGATGGTCGGCCTCACCAACATGTGGGTCAACATCGGCCAGCAGCAGTTCCACCTCCCGACGGGGCCGGCCCAGGTCGTGCGCGGCGACGTCGGGCTCGTGATCCCGGACTTCGACGAGCTGCCCGGCCGGCTGGCCATGGTCAAGGGTCAGCTCGCGGGCACGCAGTTCGCCTACTCGGTCGAGGACAAGCACCTCCGCGTGGTCTCCCCCTGGGGGAACGTCATCCGCTGCCACCCTCCGGGGCCGGCTTTCGCGGACATGACGCTCGGCATGCCGTACGTCGAGTTCTCGGTCGAGCAGGGCACGGCGGACGGGATCGCGCGCTTCTACCGGGAGGCGCTCGGCGCGCCGGCGAGCGTGAGCCGGAACGGCGGGGGGACGACGGCGCGGGTCACGGTCGGGCCACAGCAGGAGCTGCTCTTCCGGGAGACTGCCGATTCCATCCCGCCCTACGACGGGCACCACGTGCAGATCTACATCGCGAACTTCTCGGGCCCGCATCGCTGGCTCGCCGAGCGGGAGCTCGTCACGGAAGAGAGCAGCTGGTACCAGTACCGCTTCGAGAACATCGTCGACCCGGACAGCGGCCGGGTGCTCTTCACGGTCGAGCACGAGGTCCGGAGCCTGCGGAGCCCCCTCTATCTCCGGCCGCTGGTGAACCGCAACGCCGCGCAGCGGCAGCCCACGTATCAGCGCGGGCGCGACGCGTTCGTGCCCGGCATGAGCTAGCCGCGGAGAGACGCTTCCTCCGGGCCGGCGCCGCCCGCCGGCCCGCCCCGCCCGGGCGCCACGCCGCGGAGATCGCCGACGCGCCGCTCCCCTACTGGAAGATCTCGTTGAAGCGGTCCTTCAGGTCCTTCGTCTCCTTCTCGATCGCGTCGTAGTCGATCGGCCACAGCTTCACCTGACTGAGCGGCGGATTGCCCGGCGGCGGCGGCACGTCGACGCGCGCCGCGTAGATGCCCTCGTCGGGGAAGAGCTTCTGGACCGAGTCGCTGATCATGAACTCGGCGAACGCCTTCGCGGCGTTCGGGTGGGGCGAGCCCTTGATCACCGCGGTCGGCGCCGCGACCGCGAACGCCCCGTCCGCCGGGATGACGGTCCGGATCTGGTGCCCGGCCTTCCGGTCGACCCACGCGTACTGATCGGCACCCTCGGCGGCCATCAGCCGCTCGCCCCGGGTCAGCACCTCCGAGACCTGCTGGTGCCCCTGCACGATCATGACGTCGTTGGCGCGCAGCTTCTGATAGAACTCCCATCCGTACTTCCGCGACAGGGTGCCGACCACCATGAGCTGGATCGCGGTGTAAGAGGGATCCGGCATGACCAGCACGCCCTTGTACTTCGGGTCGGTCAGGTCGAGCCAGTTCTTGGGAGCCTCCAGGCCCTTGTCGGTGCGCATGATGATGGCGGCCAGGTTCACGCGCTGCGCGATGTGCAGGCCCTTCGGGTCCTTCACCGCGTCTGGGATCTTGTCGAAGTTCTTGGGACGGAACGGGACCAGCAGGTCACGCTTGGCGAGCCCGTTCACCTCGGCGGTGTCGGACACGGTGAGGACGTCCGCCAGGACGCGCTTGGCGTCGATCTCCTGCATGAACCGCCGGAGCACCGCCGAGCCGCCGGAGCGGAAGAGCTCCACCTTGATGCCCGTCTCCGCCTGGAACAGGTTGGCGACCTTCTGGGCGGCGACGATGGGCGTCGAGGTGTACCAGCTGACCACTCCTTCCCGCTTGGCGGCGGCCATGTCGACGGCATCCGGGGTGAACCCGGCCGTCTGGGCCGCCGCCCCGGTCGCGAGCAGGAGCGCGGCCATCGCAGCCAACCATGGTCGTGTCGCGCGCATGACTCCCTCCCTCAGGCCCCGCGGTAGATCGGGGGCGGCTGGGTGAAGAACGCTTCGAGAATGTGGTACGCGATGCGGAAGTTCTTCTGGTGGAAGCTCGCGTGGGCGATCCCCGGCATGATCGCGAACTGCTTGTCGGGATTCGGAAGCCGCCGGAAGAACTCGAGGAGATCGTCCAGCCCCGCGATGCCGTCGTACTGGCCTCGCATGATGATCGTCGGCACCGTGATCAGGGCGGGATCGACCACCGGCAGGTTCGCGCACATGTCCACGTAGGTGCCGGTCGGCACCGAGTCGTCGAGGGCGAGGATGGCGTCCGCGAACGCCTCGATGACGTCGTCGTCGGCGGTCCCGGGATGATCGCGCGTGAAGATGCTGCGCACGAACGCCCGGTCGATCGGCCGGCGGTTCTTCGCGCGGAACTCCGGCAGGCGCTTGCGGCGATCCGCCAGCGTCGGGCTTCCCTCCCCGGTCCAGACGAAGGCGTCGAGCGCCAGACGCCGGACGCGGTCGGGGTGGCGCTGAGCGAACAGCGCCGCGCGAAGGGCGCCCGAGGAGATGCCGTACGTGAGATACGCCTTCACGCCGCTCGTGCGGGCGATGTAGTCCGTCGCCGCCGCCAGGTCGTCGGCACCGGTCGCGATGTCGGAGTTGATGTCCCGGTGCTTGTCCGATCGCCCGTAGCCCTCCATGTCGACGCACCAGGTGTCGTAGCCCAGACGCGCGAAGTGGTCCATCGCCGACGAGTCGGGCCGGCCCGGAACCTGGAGATCGAACGTCGGCTGGGACCCCATCGAGGACCCGTGCACGAACAGGATCGTCCCTCGAGGCTCGGCCGATCCCGCGGCGGGCTTCTCCCAGAGGAACAGGCGCACCGACCCCTTCGTGGTCCAGTGCTCGCGCCCGAGCACCGACGGCTCGGCGGTCATCACGCGACTCCTTTCTCCCCGAGGGTCCGCGCCCACGAGGTCAAGCGTCGAAGACGATGCAGGCGCGCGGGTCGAAGCCGATCCGCAGCGCCTGGCCGACCTGGAGGGACGAGCTCGGGTCGACCTGGATCCGGACGTTCGTCCCGTCGTCCAGCAGGACGTGGCAGTCGACGAGGTTGCCGAGAAACGTGAGGTCCGCGACCTTGCCTCGAAGGATCCCCACCGGCGCGTCCCCGGAGCTCGCGCCATCCCCCGTCAGCCGGAGGCTCTCGGGCCGGATCGCCACCTGCACGGCCGCGCCCGCCGGGAGCGCGCCGCCCAGCGCGACCGGAACGGGCTCGCCGCCCGCCACCGAGATCAGGCCCTCGCCGGCGTCCGCGCGGACGACCCGCCCGGGCAAGAGGTTTACCAGGCCCATGAAGTCCGCCACCTCGCGGCTGGCGGGTCGCGCGTAGACCTCACGGGGCGAGCCGGTCTGGAGCAGCACGCCGCCCTGGAGAACGGCGATCCGGTCGGAGAGCGCCATCGCCTCCGCCTGATCGTGGGTGACGTACACGAAGGTGATGCCGGTCCGTCGCTGGAGGTCCTTCAGCTCCCAGCGCATCCGCTCGCGGAGCTTCGCATCGAGGTTCGACAGGGGCTCGTCCAGGAGAAGGATCCGGGGCTCGACCACCAGGCTCCGGGCCAGCGCCACCCGCTGCTGCTGGCCTCCCGACAGCTCGCCCGGGAAGCGCCCCTCGAGACCGGCGAGGTTCACCAGCTCGAGCACGCGGGCGACTCGCGCCCGGACGTCCGCCCGTGGCACCCGCCGGACCTCCAGACCGAACGAGACGTTCTGGTACACCGTCTTGTGGGGCCAGATCGCGTAGTTCTGGAACACCATGCCCATCCCTCGCCGCTCCGGCGGGACGACGGCCTCCGTCGAGGAGATGGTCCGGCCGTCCACTCGGATGGTCCCGGCGTCGGGCGTGAGGAAGCCCGCGATGAGCCGGAGGAGCGTGGTCTTGCCGCAGCCGCTCGGGCCCAGCAGCGTCAGGAACTCGCGGTCCCGGATCTCGAGGCTCAGGTCGCGCACGGCCACCACGCCGTCGTACCGCTTCGACACGCCGTCGATCGAGATGCCGGCCATCGTGCGCCCTAGTGCACCACGCCCGGTCGCTCGAGACGAGCGCCGGCGCGGCCCAGCCGCTCGGCGAGCCAGATCGCGGCGCCGATGATCACCATGGTCACGATGGCGAGCGCGGCGACCGGGCCGAGATACCCGGTCTCGTAGAGGTTGTAGACGGCCACCGCCAGCGTCATCGAGCCCGAGCTGAAGAGCAGGACCGAGGCGCTCAGCTCCTGGATCGCCGGCACGAACACGAGGAGCCACCCGGCGACGAGCCCGGGGCGCGCGAGCGGCAGCGTGATGCTCCCGAACGTGCGGAGCCATCCTGCGCCGGTCACCCGTGCGGTCTCCTCGAGCGAGGGGTCTACCTGGCGGAACGCGGCGTTGGCCGATCGCACGGCAAGCGGGACGTAGCGGGCGCTGTAGGCCAGCAGGATGATCAGCAGTGTGCCGTAGATGGGCACCGGCACCCGGAGCCAGAACTGGATCAGCGCGACCGCCATGACGATCCCCGGCAGCCCGAGCGGCACGAGCGAGACGTAGTCGAGCAGCTTCCGGCCGGGGAGCCGCGTCCGGAGATCCCCCCACGCGATCACGCTGCCGAGCAGGACGGTCAGCGTCGCGGCCGCCGCCGCCAGCACGAGGCTGTTCACGATCGCCCGCCGCGTGACGTCGTACTCGAGGAGGATGAAGCGATAGTGCTGGAGCGTCAGGTTCTGCCAGAAGTCGAGCCCCCACGATCGGCTCAGCGAGACCGCGAGCAGCGTGACGTAGGGGGCGAGCACGGCCACCACGAAGACTGCGGCGCAGAATGCGAGCGCCCCCCAGCGCGCCCCGCCCAGCGGGATGACCTGAGGCCGGTGGCCCTTGCCGCCGAGGGTGACGTACGACCGCCGGGCCAGGTACCGGCGCTGGAGCGCCAGCGCCACCACCGTGATCGCGACGAAGATCAGCGACAGCGCGGACGCCAGCCCGTAGCGCGGCGGGTGGTCGAAGAGCGCGTAGATCCGCGTCGGCAGCGTGAAGATGCGCCCGGGCAGCCCGATGATCGCCTGCGAGCCGAAGAGGGCGATGGCGTTGACGAAAGCCACCAGGGCGCCGGCCAGGACCGCCGGAGCCACCAGCGGAAGCGTGACCGCCCGGGCGGTCCGCCAGCGTCCGGCTCCGAGGATCCGGGCCGATTCCTCCATCGAGGCATCGACCGATTGGAGCGCGCTGGCCGCCAGGAGGTACACGAACGGGAAGGTGTGAAGCACCGTCACCAGGACCAGCCCGGCCATGGAGTGAATGTTGAACGTGAGCTGCGGCAGCCCGAGCACGTCCCGCAGCCAGCGGTTGACGAGTCCGGCGTTGGGGCTCAGGAGGTTCACGAAGGCGATCGCGGTGAGGTAGGGCGGCGTGAGGTACGCGATCGTCGCGGTCGCGTGGATGAACGGCTTGGCCGGCACGTCGGTGCGGCTCACCGCCCAGGCCATCGGCAGCCCGATGGCGACGCTCAGCAGCGCGGTCCACGCGCCGAGGACCAGCGAGTTCTTGAGCGCCTGGACGTAGAGGCGGCGGGACATCGCCTCCCGACAGGTGGTCCAGCGTGAAGCGGCCCTCGTGGGTGACGCTCGCCACGACCAGGGAAACGAGCGGCAGGGCGACCAGGACGACGAGCGCGAGGGCGGCCGCGCCCATCGCGACGTGCTCGGCCCGCAGCGGCCACCCCGACGCCGGGGATGCCGCCGCGGAAGCGGCCCGGCTCACCGCAGCTTCTCCGGATCCGTTCCCACCTGAGCCGGCCGCCACGTTACGCCGGGCTTCCGCCGGACCTCAGATGTAGACCCCCTTCATCTGGGGCTCCGGGTACCGGGTGCCCGCGCCAGCGCCCGGGGGCATCGCTTCCTCGATCTGGCGGAGGTCGGCGGGGTCCAGCCGGACCCGAGCGGCGCCGACGTTCTCCTCGAGTCGGTCGACCTGCTTCGTGCCGGGGATCGGGACGATGTCCTGGCCCCGGGCCAGGAGCCACGCGAGGGCGAGCTGGGCGGGGGCCACGCCCTTGCCACGCGCGATCTCGCGCAGGCGCTTCACGAGCCGCGCATTGTGGTCGAGGTTCGCTCCCTGGAACCTCGGATGCTGGCGGCGCCGGTCGTCCGCGGGAATGTCATCGGGACGCTCGACGTGACCGGTCAGCATGCTCCGGCCGAGCGGTGAGTACGCGACGAAGGCGACGCCGAGCTCCCGGCACGTCGCGAGCGCGTCCTCCGCGGGCTGCCGGTACAGGAGCGAGTACTCCATCTGGAGCGCGGCGATCGGATGGACGGCGTGCGCCCGGCGAAGCGTGGACGGCGCCGTCTCGCAGAGCCCGAGCGCCCGGATCTTGCCCTCCTCGCGGAGACGCGCCATCGCGCCCACCGTCTCCTCGATCGGGACCTTCGGATCCACCCGGTGCTGGTAGTAGAGGTCGATCGTCTCCACGCCGAGTCGCTTGAGGCTGGCCTCGCAGGCGCTCCGGACGTAGGCGGCGCTCCCATCCACCAGGTTGCCGCCGCCGTCTGGGCTCCGCACCTGGCCGAACTTGGTGGCGAGGACGACGCCGTGGCGGCGGCCCGCGAGGGCGCGTCTGAGGAGCTCCTCGTTGTGCCCCCAGCCGTACATGTCGGAGGAGTCCAGGAAGTCGACGCCCAGATCGAGGGCTCGGTGGATCACCGCGATCGAGGCCGCGTCGTCGCTCTTGCCGTACGTGCCCGACATCGACATGCAGCCGAGGCCGATCGCCGACACCCTCAATGCGCCGTGCCCGAGCAGCCGGTGCTCCATCGATGGGTCCCCCGTGTTCGTTAGGAAGTGGTGTATTCAGCGTACTCGACTTCCGCGAAGGAGATCAAGGAGCCGTATCGCGCCATCTAAAATGTTACCGAGCGGAAAGAGACGCGCCATCTGGAAAGTAACCCTCGAGGGCCCCGTGGCCGGAGGAGGGTTACATGATGAGTCGCCGTGCGCGGTGGGAGGTCCTCACGGCTGTCTACCCGCGCTACCGGGGCGCGGCCCGGGTCGAGCGGGGGAGGATCCTCGATGAGTTCTGTGAGACCACGGGCTACCAGCGTAAGTACGCGCTGCGGCTTCTCAACGGGCCGCCACCGGGCCCCGAGCGGCCCCGTCGCCGGCGGCGCTCCAGCACGTACGGGCTGGCGATGATCCAGGCGTTGACCACGATCTGGGAGGCCGCCGGGTATCCCTGGTCCGTGCGGCTGAAGGCGCTGCTGCCCCTCTGGTTGCCCTGGGCGCGCCGGCGCCTCCGGCTGTCCGCCACCGTGTGCCAGCAACTCCGCGCCATCAGTCCGCGCCAGATCGACCGGCGCCTCGCGGCGACCAAGCGGCAGCTCACGACGCGCCGCTATGGCCGGACCAAGCCCGGGACCCTCCTCAAGCACCACATCCCGCTGAAGACCGACCACTGGGACGTGACCGCCCCCGGCTTCACCGAGCTCGACCTGGTGGCCCACGCCGGCCACCGGGCCGATGGCGAGTTCGCCCATTCGCTGAACGTGACCGACATCCACACGACCTGGGTGGAAACCCGCGCCGTCCTCGGTCGCAGCGAAGCCCGCGTCCAGACGGCCCTGGAGGAGATTCGACAGGTCCTCCCCTTCCGCCTCCGGGGGATCGACTCGGACAACGGCTCCGAGTTCATCAACAACCATCTCTATCGGTACTGTCAGGCCCAGGAGATCCAGTTCACGCGCGGGCGCCCGTACAAGAAGGATGACAACGCCCACATCGAGCAGAAGAACTGGACGCACGTCCGCAAGCTCGTGGGCTACTGGCGGTATGACACGCCCCCCGCGGTGGCCGCCTTGAACGCGCTGTATCAGCACGAGCTGCGGCTCTTCCACAACCTCTTCTTGCCGTCGGTGAAGCTGGTGACCAAGGAGCGCGTGGGCGCCCGCCTGCGTCGCCACTACGATGTGCCGCGCACGCCGCTCGAACGGGTCCAGCCGTGTCCCGAGGCGGATCCTCAGACCGTGGCGGCGCTGGTGCGGCTGCGGGATCAGCTCGATCCCTTCGCCCTGGCCGAGACGATCGATCGCAAGATCGAGGCGCTCGTAGACTTGGCCACGCCGGGCCGGGCGACCGACCCCACACGAACGGCGGTGATGCCGGCCCCAGTCCCGACGCCGAGGACGCCGCGTCCCGGACGACCACCGAACATCCCGGACTTCACCTTCGCCAACTACCTACGCCGGCCCCAGGCTCGAGTCCCGAGGGTTACATGTTAGATGGCTCGACGATTCACCCCTCGGTATCTTTCTTAGATGGCTTGACAGGGGAGCCGGACGGCGCGGGCGCGGCAGCCCGACGCGGGATCGGACGCGGCGGTGAAGCGAGTCGAGAGAGTCACCCGCGATATCGTCCAGATCGCACGCGCGGACCCCGAGGGCGACCGTCCCGCCCGACGGCATTGCGTCCACGGCGTTCAGCAGCACGTTCAGGAACACCTCGAGTTCCTGGCCACTCAGACGCCGGCGCGGCCGCGCTGATCCGGCCCTCGCGCGACGCGGCCGCCGGCGCCCCGGGCTCAGGACGCGGCCGCTTCGGACATCGCTCGCTTCTCGCGGTCGTAGAGCCGCAGCGCGACGAGCGCGACCGACATCAGTACCGGGCCCACGAGCAGGCCGATCACGCCGAGGACCTCGAGACCCCCGAAGAGGGCGATGAACGTCAGGAGCAGCGGCATGTCCTCGTCTCCGACCAGGCGCGGCCGGATCACGTAGTCGCTGAATCCGACCACGACGAGCAGCCCCCAGATCAGCTCCACGACACCCCACGCGATGTTGCCCGACATCAGCAAGTAGACGCCAGCCGGAACCCACACGAGGAGAGTGCCCACCGCGGGCACGACGGAGGCGATGGCGGTGGCGATGCCGAAGAACACCGGCTCCGGCACGCCGGTCGCCCAGTAGCCGATCCCGGCCAGCGCCCCCTGGGCCAGGCCGGTGACCACGGTGCCGAGGAGCGTCGCGCGCCCGGCCCGCCGGAAGGCGGCCAGCAGCGCGCGCGTGTGCTCGGGCTGGAGCGGAAGCAGGGTCTCGAGCCTCCCGACCGCCGAGCTCCAGTGGAGCAGCGTGGCGTGCATGGCGAGGAGCGCGAAGAAGAAGCCGAGAAGCGTGGTCGCGGTCGCCGAGAAGCCGGCAGCGGCGAAGGAGGCCGACTGCGACGCGATGCCGGTGGCGGCGTCTCGCAGCCGGTCAGTGAGATTCTCGGTGGAGAATCCCAGCTGGCCGAGTCCCTCGGTCACCCACCGGACCCACGGCTCGAGGGACCCGCCGGGGCCGAGGGCGGCGGCCAGCGTGCCCGCGAGCGCGACGCCCCGCGCGACGAACAGGGACACGAACCCCGCGAGCGCGCCCACGATGCTCAGGACGGCGATCGCGACGGTGACGATCGCGGCGAGTTGCCGGCGGCCAATCCGCCGACGGAGCGCGTCGAACAGCGGTTCCAGCGCGAACCCCATCAAGGCGCCGAGGAACAGGCCCGTGGCGAGAGGATGGGCGACCCACCAGATCACCAGAACGGCGGCGACCGCCGTCCACACGAGGCCCCGGCGGTCCGTCCGCTCCCGCCCGGGCCGGCGTCTGTCGGTCAGCGGCGCGGACGCCTTCACGGATTCAGTCTAATCCGGAAAGGTTGGCGGGGCGGGCCACGAAGGCCCACCCGACCAGCCGGGTGAAGCGGGCCCGTCGTGCTCGTCGGCGGGGCTTCTAGGCGCCACTCACTCGTCAATCGACCATGTACCCCCTCGCGGCCAGTGTCCGAGGGGTCCCCAGATGGGAGGCGCCGAGGAAAGATGATACGGTAGGACTCTCGGGACACGCTCGGGTCGGCCGCCGGGGCACTTCAGGTCGGCGGTATCCGGTCCTCGTGCTGCACGAGCCACGCGCCTAACCGGCGAGGTGTCCCGATGGCGTACGACCCGTCCCTGCTCGAGCGCGTAGTGGTCGAGGCTCGACGCCTCCGTGCCTGGTCCCGCGCTCTGATGGAGGACACCCGGCGGCTCCGCGCGGCAGGCACGACCGCCCGCGTGGTGCGACCGATACCGCCGGACCCTTGGAGCAGTCCCTCCGTGCATTGGCGAGCGCCCACGGCGGTTCACCAGCACGGAAGCTTCGCCGTGGCCGGCATCATCGACGCCTGGGATTCGGTCTCACGGGAGGTGACGATGGGCACCAGGACCTTCACCGTGGACGCCGAGGTCTCGGTGGTCGGGCTGGCGCGGGACCGGCAGGTCCTGATGTCCGGCCATCGCGACACCGACCACTCGGCTCACCTCGTCACGCGCCTCATAGTCCGCCCGGTGCCTCTCGCGAGTCCGGCACCTGGTTGACTATCGCAGCCAGGCATCGCCAGGTCGCCGCGATCCGTTCTGCTGTCCTCCAAAGGCATCCGCTCGGGCCCGCTCGTGGTGTATGGAACGTCTTCGTCCGACGCGGCCATCGACCGGAGCCGTCTGTCCCTTCTGCGGCGAGTCGGCCACCGTGACCGACTGGCAGCCGAGCGTGGACTGGCTGGTCATCTTGGGACCGAGTCTGGGCCGTTGTCCTCCGGACCGAGTGCCAGGCCGCCCGACGTAGTTTCCATCGTCCCGACGTCCGCCCAGAAGGGGCGTCCCTTGCGGCTAGTAGCGAGGTGGCGAGCTCCGAAGTGAGATCGGCCGGCGCCTCGCGGCCACGACGCTGGTGATCGTGATGAGGTCCACGATCCATCCACGCTCTTCCTTGTAGCCCTTCGCCACAACCTCCGTGCCGAGTTCGAGGTCGCTGGTGGGGACGTCCGGCGCCAGCCAGAGATTACGTTCGCCGAGGCTCAGCCGCCGCTCCGCAAGGTCCAAGATCCGGACCGGGCCGTGGAGCGTGAATCGCTGCCGAGTAAGTTCGGGATCGACGTTCGTCATGAAGACACCTCACCCCGGGGGAAATGAATACGTGGCTCGTCCCACGGGGAGGCGGGTACCGCACAGCTCAATCGCCTTGCGGCCGATCCGGGCGTGATTCGAGGCTTCCAGTATACCGCGGTCCCACGGTCTACCAGTCAATCGGCCTCGACTACTCCACCTCGCCCGGGCGCCAACCGGACCGCGGTCGACCAGCTCGACGCCCAGGAGGCGACGGCGGGGGTCAGGGCCGGCTGAAGCGCCAGGGCCGCAACTCTCGTCTCAGTGGGCTCTGATGGCTCACCGAAGCCGCTGGACCGGTCCCGCATCTGGGGAGGATCCGGGAAGATGCGGACGACCAATGGCGGCCAGTCGTCACAGTGCAGAACTCGGCAGAAACACCGTGCCGAGCCGGCGGAGGCTGTAAACGCCCCCACCAAACCGCTCCCGAACGGTACCACACGAACAAGCCGAGGCATTACCGCCGCGGCTAGTACAACCGAGAACTTTCCTCGACCCGGCATATTCAGCCACGATTGAAGCCCGGAAGGGTTCCCGGCGCCGACCCGAGGCGCCCTCTACGTCGTGCGTCCGCCCTTCTTCCGGCCATGCTTCATCTCATGCCGAATAGCTGCCTCATCGACCGAATGAGACTGCATCAGGTCGACATCCCGCTTGGCCATCGCCGCCAGCCGAGCGTAGTGACGGTGGAGCACATCCAGTTCCTTCTCGGAGAGATCCTCGACGTTGACCATCCGGTTGCTCGCCCCGTCGAGTGCGGCCACGATCTCGTTCAGCTTCAACTGGACGGCCAGCGACTCCTTATTCTGGGATCGCTGGATGAGAAACACCATCAGAAAGGTCACGACCGTCGTCCCGGTGTTGATCACGAGTTGCCACGTGTCGGAGAAGTGAAACACGGGGCCGGTCATGCCCCACACCGCGATAGTCGCCAGCGCGAGGCCGAAGCCCCTCGCGCTTCCGGTGAATCGCGTGATTGCGCGCGCCATAGCTTCCAAGCGTCGTCCGAGACCGGTGCTTCCCCTTCCCGTCATCGCCCGTACCTCCACACGGCGAGGCTAGCATGACGGGCTCGTGCGGCTCTGGATAGCCGCGGGGCGAATGGCGTGGCGGTGGAGGGCAAGGTCGAGGCGTCCCGCGGAAGCTGGCGGCGGCCGAAATAGGCGACGGTTGGGTAACAACCCTAGAAGCCGGTCAGAACACAGGCAACATGAGGCGCGGGTTTCAGAACCCGGTGATCAGGAAAATGGACATGGCATAGATAACCGGGTTGGCGGCGCCGTGGACCATCGCTAGCCTGCTCCGCCGAGACCGCTCGCCGCGCGGCTCGCCCACCGCGTGGCGAGACGCTCCCACCCGTCAGCCGATCTTGACGCGAAGACGCGCTGCAAGATCACGACGATCGTGAAGAACCCGAAGAACGCACTGAACAGCAACAGCGCGGCTTGGTGGAAGCGGCGCCCGCGGGGGCCGTCCTCACCCACGTCTCGCCCGAGTTCGCCCCCGTCGAGGCGGCGCGGAGCGAGGAGGCAGGCGGCGGAGGTGATCTGCCGGAGCCCCCGCGGCACGTCCGCCGCCCGCCGCTAGCCAGGATCAGCCCGAGCGCCGGACGCCCGGGGCTGCCGCGCCCCCCCGGGCCGGCTACTTCTTCTTCGGAGCGACCATCAAGACCATGCAGGGCGCGTGCGTGCTCACGTGGTGCGCCGTCCCCCCCAGCGCGATGTCCAGGATTCCGCGCTTGCTGTGGCTACCGATGACGACGAGATCAGCCTCGATCTCGGAGGCGACCTCGACGATTAGGTGCCGAGGGCTCCCAACCCGGAAGATCGGTGAGATGGTAGCTCCCCGATTCATGAGCGGCGCGACATATTCGTTCATCTTCTCCTTCATGAGACGATCCGTCTGCTCCGTCTCCTGCTCGCGAATCCTCGCGGCCATCTCGGCGGGAAGGTTCGAGGCCGGGATTCGCCCCGACAGGTACTCGTACACGCTCAGGACATGCAGATGTCCACCTGGACCAGTCAGGGCAGCGGCTACGTCCCGCGCGGCAAGCGCGTGGACGCTGTAGCGGTCCCACTGCTGGAGCGCTGCGGCAAGTAGGATGTTGCGGTACATGACGTCCTCCTTTGCCCGAGGTCTCTGCGGGGGCCAAGCACATCGGAGGTTCCGCGCGAGGCGTGGTGCCAGAGTTCAACCAAGTAGTCCCACCGCAGAGATGTCGCGGGCGGGGGGCCGCGAGCGGCACAGCGTCCGCCCGCGGCAACCCCCTTGTTTCATGTGCGCGACGCTCCGGCCGCGCGGCTCCGACATACGCCGGAGCTATTGTCCATCAGACCTGCGCGCCGATCGCGGCCGCTAGCAGACCCCGCTCGACGCGGCCTTCGAGCCCGGCGGCGTATTCTCTATATCGCACCCCCTTTACAACTGGTGTGCGCCACGACGGGACGGGATCCGCGCCCCGTCGCTTTCCCTGTACACCCGCGCGCGGGCAGGGTCAATCCCTCTCGTCGGGATGCATGTGCGCGAATTCACGACCCATGGCGCCGGAACGCATCCAGTTGAGATGCGGTCGCCAGTCGGTCAGCGTGGCCGACCCTCGCCCCCAAGAGCAACCGCTTCCGGCGAGTGGATATGAGTCAGCAGCTCTGCCGCGTCCTACAGGGGCACCTGACACTCCGGGAGGCCGAGGCGGTGGTCCGGGGCGGCACCGTGCCTCCATGGCTGTTCCCGGACTCTGAGGGTCATCCAGTGACCCCCGGCGCGTTCTGGCAGAGCGTATGGCGCCTGTGCCTTCTATTTACTCGGTCCGCCTTGTCAACGTTGACTTTCGACCGGCCTGATCGATGATGGCCGGCATGATCACCCTCATCCTGATCGGCCTCCTCCGTGGTGTCCGGAGCCAGCGCTCCCTGGTGCTCGAGAACCTCGCGTTGCGGCACCAACTGGCCGTCCTCCGGCGCACTGCGCCGCATCCACGCCTGCGGCGCTCCGACCGCCTGTTCTGGGTCCTACTATCCAGCCTGTGGGCCGGCTGGACGGATGCCATCTCCGTCGTCCAACCCGCCACTGTGATCCGGTGGCAACGTACCGCCTTCAAGGTGTTCTGGGTCTGGAAGAGCCGCCGGAACGGGCCGGGCCGTCGGGCCGTCGACCCGGACATCCGCGCGCTCATCCGCACGATGGCTCGCGCCAACCCCCTGTGGGGCGCACCCCGGATCCACGGCGAGCTCCAGAAGCTCGGCCTCGAGATCTCGCAGGCCACAGTCTCCAAGTACCTGGTCCGCCGTCGAACGCCGCCATCGCAGACGTGGCGGACGTTCCTCGACAACCACATTGGGAGCCTCGTCTCCGTGGACTTCTTCACCGTGCCCACGGTACTGTTCAAGGTCTTGTTTGTCTTCGTCGTCCTGGCGCATCACCGGCGACGTGTCGTCCATGTCAACGTCACCGACGCCCCCACCGCTCGGTGGACGGCCCAGCAACTCGTGGAGGCATTCCCGTGGGACACCGCCCCGCGATACGTGCTGCGCGATCGCGATGCGATCTACGGGGCCGTGTTCTCGCGCCAAGTCCAAGCCCTGGGGATCCTCGAGGTGAAGATCGCGCCGCGTGCCCCGTGGCAGAATCCCTATGTCGAACGCCTCATCGGCACCTTGCGCCGTGAGTGCCTCGATCACGTCGTGGTGCTCAACGCGACCCACCTGCGTCGCCTGCTGCGCGACTACCTCCTCTACTACCACCGCGCCCGAACACACCTCTCCCTGGACAAGGACGCCCCGAAGCCCAGAGCGGTGGAGCGCCTCGATCAAGGCCGGATCGTCGAGACGCCCCTGGTCGGCGGCCTCCATCACCGGTACAGCCGCCGGGCCGCATAGGCCCCGGCCGACGGGTGTCACCGGCCACACTGACGTCGACGGCGGAGGGGTCCCTCGCGACCAACGCTTCCCTTCCCTCCCGCCCACCCGGTGTTTGGACTCACGATCCTTGGCAACGTTCTGCTCGGGATCAGTGTCCTCCCTGAGTGAGGAGCGGTGCGCCCGACCGCCAACCGCCCTTCGTCCCCAGGAGGAGCCGCGATGGTTAAACAGAAGGGACAGCGTCGAGCGACTGATCGCCATCGCGCGCCAGCTCTTCGAGGAGGAATGAGATGCCCGGTCCCACGCTTGAACTGAAGGCGAGCACCGATCGCCGCTACATCCGATCGACCGACCGCAGCAACCGCTTCATCTTGGCCGAGATCACGGCGCCCCACGCCCGCGAGACGGAGACGGATGGCGCACGCCGTCGACCGCCCGTGAACCTGGCGTTTGTGCTGGATCGCTCGGGCTCCATGTCGGGCGAGAAGATCGCCCTCGCCAAGCAGGCCGTCGAGCAGTCCATCGGCCGCCTCCAGGCCGACGATCGCTTCTCGGTCGTGGTCTACGACGACGTGATCGATGTCGTGGTGCGTTCGACGCGCGCGACCGCCGACGCTCGACAGGACGCCATCCGCGCGATCAGCCGAATCGACGCGCGCAACCAGACCAATCTCGGCGAAGGCTGGCTCCGAGGCTGCGAGCAGGTGGCGATGCATCTCGCGAGCGACGGCGTCAACCGGACGCTGCTGCTGACCGACGGCCTGGCCAACGTGGGCATCACCGATCGCGATGCATTGGCCGCGCACGCCGCCGAGCTCCGGGCGCGCGGCGTGCAGACGACGACCTTCGGCGTGGGCGCCGACTTCGACGAGGTGCTCCTGGAGGCGATGGCCAGGGCCGGGGGCGGCAACTTCTACTACATCGCCGACGCGCGGGCGATCGCGGACTACATCACCAGCGAGGTCGGCGAGGCCCTGGACGTGGTCGCGCGCGACGTCACGGTGGAGGTCACGACGCCTGACGCGGTCGTCGTGGAGTCGTTGAGTCCGTTCTCGTTCGCGCAGCGTGGCGGCCGGACGGTGGTCCATCTCGGGTCGCTGGTCGCGGAGCAGGTGGTCCAGGTCGTGTTGCGGCTGAACTTCCCGCTGGGCGAGATCGGGCGCGAGACCGGCGCGGTCGTGTCGCTCTCCGCGCGCGATTCCGTGGCGGACGGGGCATCGGCCTCCCTCGACTGGGAGTACGCCGACGGCAAGACCAACGATCGGCAGGAGCGCAACGCCGAAGTCGACCGCGCCGTGGCCCGCGTCTTCGCGGCTCGCGCCCGACAGGAGGCCACGGCGCTCAATCGGGCGGGCAATTTCCCTGCCGCCCAGGCGGCGTTGAACGGCGTGGCCAAGCGGATCCGCCGCTACGCCGGCCGCGACGCGGAGATGCGGGCGCTCGTCGCCGAGCTCGAGGACGACGCGCAGAACCTGTCCGTGGCCATGTCCCCGGCCGAGCTGAAGAAGATGCACTTCGCCAGTTACGCGGCGGCCAAGATGCGCAAGGCGGACGGCACGGCCTCTCGGCGAACCAGGCCTTAGCCATGGCCGGGTCGGCGGACCAGGCCGAGCCACGGGCATATTCATCGCACGATTGCCGGAGCGGGAGTCGGCGCGACAAGCGCTGGCGATCGGCTCCAGAGCGCCTCCGTGACGAACAGGGTGGGGACCAACCACCCCGCTGGCGAAATGGCATGAGATGACCGCGTGATGCTGGACCTCACCTCATCCATTTCAAGCGTACCGCCTACTCTGATATCGTCACGGATCGCCTCCGAATGCTGCGTCGGCGGCAGGAACACGAGCGTGCCTCGAGCGAACGCGGATGGTATCGAGCCGGGATCAGCCGGCTGAAACCGACGTGAACAACAGGGGCATGTCCGGTGGCTGAGTGGCCAGGCCCAGTATTCCGCTGAACACCAGTCCTTGCCTCACGGGCGCCTCAAACGTGAATCGCCGTGTCGGGTACCTGGGCCGCGCTGCGACTGAGGCGTAGTCGTACCGGCACGGTCCCGGCTATGAACTAGGTGCTTGTCGGGCTCCACGAGCAGTTCCTGGACGAACCTAGACCTTCAGTTCCCGGGGCCATGCGAGGCACAGGCACGTCTCCCACCTCTAGCCCTCCCTCCGTGCAGCGTTGTGTGACCCGGGAAACCAAGTCTACAGAGCCGTCGCGTTCGCCCCACCGCCGGCGGGCAAGAGTGGAACGTTTCCCGACCGACGGATTTTTGCCTGGGGGAATCGCCTCAATCCCGTGCGGCCCCTCTCGCCAACTCTCGTGTATATCGCACGGCCGCACAGGCGTCGAGCAGGCATACGGTTTGCTCTCCTGGCCGACAACAACAACCATGCTGGGGGCAAGGTGACCGCCACGGCGACCTATTGCGGTCATACCCTCCAGGCCGAGACCGATGTCGACGACCTTGGGCGGTGGACTGGGCGATGCGTCGTGGGCGGCCCCCAGTTCCAAGGGACCGTGGTCCTGTACAGCCCGTTTCGAGCGCCGACCGCCGCGCTCGACGCACTGTTGACGGCAGCCCGCCGCTCCATCGACGAGGGACGGAACGGCACTCGGCGCCGGGGCACCAGGCGCAGGAGGCTCGCATGACGACCGACGCGCTGATCACGGCCATTCAACGCCGGCTGACCGACATCTCGGACCAGCAGCACGCCCTCGCGGTGGAGAAGGCCCGTCTCCTGGAGCAGCTCACGCCGCTACGGCTGGCGATTCTGGCGCCTGACACGGCCGTGGCCCAGCTCAAGGCGAAGGGTGTCACGCTGCGTCGATTGCCACCGGCCCCATCGGCCGACCGGCGTCGGCGCCCCGCACCGCTGAAGGCGGTCGCATCGATACGTCCCGCCCTTCTGCCTCTTGCGCTGGCCGGCCCTCAGTCGCCCGGACAGACGAAGGCGGCGCTGTAACGCCACTCGCGCCGAGGGTGGACTCGCTAGCATCTCTCTTCTCGGCGCGAGCCCAGTCTCCGGCGATGCCTCGCCTTCGGGCCAGAACCGGCATCCCAGCCGGAAACGGCTCAACCCGGGGAGGAGAGGCTGCCCTGCTGGGAAGACGAATTCGCCTCCAACGCCCTCGCCACGGCCGCCCGCAGTACCTCCGAGCGGAAGGGCTTCGGGACGACCAGCAGGCCCAGCTCACCGCTGCGTCGAATGACTTCGGGGCCAATGAGCCTCGTGATCCGGACGATGGGCGTAGTTCGGGGCCGACGACTTCCCAGCGGCTCATCTCCGGCATCCCCAGGTCCGTGAGCACGAGGTCCCAGCCCCCTTCATCGAAACGCGCCAGACCCCTCGGGCCGTCGGCCGCCGTTTCACACTCGTACCCGGAGTCCTGGAAGAGGTAGCAGACGACCTCGGGCACGCTGGGGTCATCGTCGATCACAAGCACTCGGGGTCGGCGGCCCTCTACCACGGTGAACCGGAGCAGATCCTGCAAGCCCCCGGGTCTGCTCGCTCGGTGCCGCATCGCCCGCTGTCGGCGGACGCGCGCACATGAGACGGCCACCACGGTCACCCAGCTTTTCACCGAGACCGCCGCCCTGTGCCAGCGGGTCGCCGAGTTCGAGCGCCTGGTCGGGCAGCTCAAGCGGAAATCTGTCTGACGGGATAGCGTCCCTCCACGACGCGGCCGCTGACTGCCCGGTTACCCGACACCCCCGTCGCCAACCGTTGCGGGTAGCCGCGCATTCGAGGCACCACCCACGCGCGGAATTTTGCATGTCGGGGGGAAACTTGCCTCCTCGATCGCTGGACCTTGTGTAAGCCGGTGCACGGGGCTTGACGACAGGTGTGCAGCGAATCCGCTGCCTTGCGGCCCACCGGGCGGCTGGCATCAAATCTGCTGTCCCTACCTCGCCTCCCACCAGCGGGGGCCAGTCTAGCAAAGAGGAGTAGGAAGCATGGCGCAGGGAGTAGTGAAGTGGTTCAACGACGCGAAGGGGTACGGGTTCATTACCCAGGAGGACGGACAGGACGTGTTCGTCCACTATTCGGCCATCCAGGGCAGCGGCTTCCGCAGCCTGGCCGAGGGTGACCGCGTCGAGTTCGAGGTCACGCAAGGCCCGAAGGGCCTCCAGGCCGCGAACGTCAAGAAGGTCTGACCGGGCAGTGATTCGCGTTTCCGGCCCGGCCCCGCAAGGAGCCGGGCTGGAGCGCGCGTACGAGGAAGACCGCCGGCACTGGACGGCCTGCGCCGTGGACACACTCTGCCTTGTCGGGCTCCGGCTGAAGCGGGAGGAACTGTGATCGTTCTCGTTATCACGACAAGTCTGCTCATCATGGGGCTGATCGTGATCCTCATCCAAGAGACGGGCATCGCGATCCTCGACTTCGAGCGCCGCCCCTGCCCGCAGTGTCACGGAGGGATGATCTACCGCGATCCGGTCAAGCCGTGGATCTACCGCCCGTGTGTGGCCTGCCCGAGCGGCCGACGCTTCCAGCGGCGCCGAAACAAGACGGCCCGAGTCAGCGCGTGATGGCCCTGCTCGTGCTGATCCTCCGCGTCGGCCATCGGCGCGAGGTGTACGGATAATGACCCCCCCCCGTCGAGTCTCGGACGTTGACCAGCCCAGATAGGGTCAGGTGCATGAAACCTACCCTTCTCCTTAGCGCCTGGGTGTTGTGGAGCGTCTCGATGATGAGCGGCATTGACAACAAGTGGACCCTCTACGCCGCATCCGAGGAGCGGGCTGCATGCATTGTGGCCCTAAAGGATCTGTTCGCCCTCTCGAAGGGGCGGGATGCTACCGGATTCGTGAGCAAAACCTTAGGGAAGGCGGCGCTGTTCAATAGCGCGGGGTCAGACACGATGTTCTGTCTTCCGGCGGAATTGGATTCGCGCCCGTTCCCAATAACCAGCCCCGTGAAGGACCCAGTCCGATGATCGCCGCGATCTACGCCCGCAAGCGCAACGATCAGAACCGCCCCGACGAGGAATTGGCTCGCTTGTGTTCCGAGATGGGGCATGTGTCACGAGTGGGAAAGGTGCGCCGCATCTTCTCGGAAGGACCGTGGTAGGTCGATGAGTCCCGATGTTCGTCCGATCCCAGCGACCGCTGAGCGGTGCCTCGCCTGCGGTCTGACATATCGCGTGCTCGCCGATGAGGGGGGGATGCCCCGGTGCCTGGACTGCGGCACCCGTCTCGAGCCCCCCTTGAGCCGCCCCGCGACTTCTTCGACGACCTGGAGCCCTGATGCCGCAGATCTACGCGGCGCTGTTCGCGCTCATCGGGTGGGCGATCCCCCAGGCTGATGCACGAGCACTACTGCCCCACACACGACCGCCGGTGGACCTGCCGCATCTCGCCTTGCGTGCGCCACGACGCCAGTCCCTGCGGGGCGCCGACCTGCCCGCGCGAACCGGTCGGCCGCATCGAAGTCGCGCCCACCCTCATCACCGCGATCGTAGCCAGGGCTCGAGCGTGGCTTCTCTGAACGCGTCGCTCCTCGCCCTCGACCTCGGCACCAGCACTGGCTGTAACAGGCTTACGCGGGAGGCATGGGAGGCCCCCGGTTCGAGCTTCGCTGATGATGGCGCGCGCTACATGGTGACGATGACCGACATCGCCGGCAACGTGGCCGAGATCGTCTAGGACGACGAGCGGCGGCGATGGGTATCCGAAGACGGCTTCGACAAGGTGCGCCTGCTGACGCGGCTGCGCCTGCTGACGCGGCTGCGCCTGGACGAGGAGGCGGCATGACCGATCAACCACTCGCCGAGGCCATTCTGCGCCGCAAGGCCCGGAACCCTGGACATGGCCCCGTCCGGCGGATTGATCCGGCCACGGGCGCCGTCATCGAGACGGTGGACGTGCGGGGCCGGTCGGCAGCGCCGCCCCCGTGGACGGCGCGCACGCATTAAGCATCACCCTTCGGACCGCCCGCTGGCGGCGGACGCGCGCCGAGGCGACGGCCGCCACGCTCGCCCGGCTCGGGGTCAAAAAGACCGCCCTCCGCCCGGCATGGGCGAGCGCGAGCGACTGGTCGGGGCGCTCAAGAGCCGCCTCATGGCGAGGGGCGCGCACCGGTGAAGCCGCGGCCGTAGTCCCCGAAGGGTTTCCATGCCGTAGGGCAATTCTCCTCCCTTCGCTTGGCGGGATCCGCGGAGAACCGCTGCCCCGAGCGTCAGGGGGCAGAATCCAAGCGGTTGAGGCCCTCAAACGTCTGGCATCAAAGCTGCTGTAGTTGTTCTGCAGGCTTCGTTCGATTTTAATCCGCGCGCGCTAACCAGCGCCCGCGCGAGAGGAGACCACTGTGGGCCCCTCACTGCTGACCCACCTCCGCCCGTTCCCTCGTCGTCGCGCCGATGACGCCCCCGGGCACGCGGGGGCGACGACCATCTGCCCGTACCCAGACGACGTGATCTCGCTGTCCCACCTCGGCATTGCCTACAAGGCGCTCGGGCTCGCCGAGGATGCGCGGGCAACCTTCGAGATGGTTCTCCGACGCGATCCTGACCACGTGCCAGCGCTCGAGCAATTCGCACTTCTGGAAGTCGAGCAGGAGCGCTGGGCCGAGGCCATCGCCACGGCATCGCGGGCTCTCACGCTAGCGAGGCTTCTAACAAAAGTCGTCCCGGCAGTGTGAAGGTAAAGGTTGAGCCCTTGCCCACCTCACTCGTGACCCAAATTCGACCGCCATGCAGCTCCACGAATTTTTTCGTGAGGGTGAGTCCGAGCCCCGTACCTTCGGGTCGTTCCACGGCGCTCCCAACCTGCCGGAATTCCTGGAAGACCGTGGCCAGATCCTCGGACGCGATGCCGATCCCGGTGTCGGTGACCGCAATCTCCACGGTCCCGGGCGGCTCGGCGGCGACCGGCGCCGGGCTCGCCGTGACGCCGACATGCCCACCGTCCGGCGTGAACTTCACGGCATTGGAGAGGAGATTCAGCAGGATCTGCTTGACCTTCCGCTCGTCGGCGACGACCGCGCCCACCGCCGGGTCCACGAGGACATCGAGCCGGATCGCGTGACGGGTCGCCCGCTCTCGCATGAGCGTCACCGCGTTGTCGAGCGCCGCCGACAGGTCGAAGCAGCTGAGCTCCAGCTCCATCCGTCCCGCCTCGACCTTGGACAGGTCGAGAATGTCGTTGATCAGGGACAGGAGGTGCCGGCCCGAGGACAGGATGTCTTGCAGGTACTCGGCCTGCTTCTCGTTGACCTCCCCGAACATCCGCTCGGCCAGCACTTCCGAGAACCCGATAATCGCGTTCAGCGGCGTCCTGAGCTCGTGGGACATGTTGGCCAGGAACTCGGACTTGTGCTGGTTGGCCGCGGCGAGCTGGCGGTAGAGGCGGCCGAGGTCGTCGCTCATCCGGTTGAGATTCGCCGCCAACGCGCCCAGCTCGTCCCGGTTCACGACCTCCACCCGCTTCCCGAAGTCTCCCCCTGCGATCTCGCGGAGCCGGAGGTCCATTTGCTTCACGGGTCCAACCAGGGACCACGAGATGGCGTAGCCGAGAACCAAGGCGAGGAGAACGCTCCCCACGGCGAAGCCGACCACGACCCGTTGCGAGGTCACATAGGCCTCATGGCTGGCCTCGATGCCCCCGACCATGTCGGCCTCCGCCTTGTTCACCAGCTCGTTCGTCAGGCGCTCGAGCCGGTCGGCCAGCGGGCTGGCCCGGCTGAGCTGCAGCTCGCGCCCCTCGGCCGCCTTCCCCTTCCGGATCAGCTCGATCACCTGGGTGACAACCTTGATGAACTCCTCGTAGTCCTCGCGGACACGCCCGAACAGCTCGACCTCGTCCTGGGCGACGAAGGCAAGCCGGTCGAGGTCGTAGCCGAACTGGTTGAGCTGGCGGAGGGTCGCCTCGAGGGTCCGGTCGTCGGGGACGAGGAGCGCCGAGGACACGCTGTAGAGCTGGCTGGTGGTGTCGTGCTGGAGCTGCCGGTAGGCGGCGATCTTCCGCTGGAGCTTCACCATGTCCTCCGCCCGCCGATTGACCCCACTCAGCACCTGGAGGCCCACCGCGCCCACCACGATCAGCAGCCCGACGATCGCCAGGAAGGCGAGGAGGAGCTTGCCGTGAACGGCCAGCGGCAGGCGGGCGACCAGCCTGGGGAGCCAGTCGATCACGGGGCCTTCGCCTCCCGCAGGAGGCTCCGCACATCCCGCAGGAACTCGTCGGGATCGAAGCGGATGCCAAGGTATTGGACGCGGAGGGTCCCCCGCTGGTCGACGATCGAGGTCAGGAAAGTGTGATCGACGTCGCCCCGCTCGGTCTTCTTGGCGAAGATCCCGTATCGCCGCCCGACCTCCCGGATCTCGGCCGGGGTGCCGGTCAGGAACGCCCAGCCCGCGGGATTCGCGCCGTGATTCCGGGCATACTGCGCGAGGACCTGGGGGGTGTCGCGCTCGGGATCCACGGTGATCGACACGAACCGGACCTTCGAGCCGAAGTCGGGACCCAGGCGCTTCTGCATCTCCGCCATCTTGGCGGTGAGCAGCGGACACGCGTCGGTACACGTGGCGTAGATGAAGGTCACCGCCACGACCTTCCCCCGGGTCGCTCAGCGAGAGCCGGCCGCCCTCGGTCGTCGTCAGCGTGAACTCGGGCGCCGGGCCGATCTTCGCGAGCCGCCCGCCTTCCTTGGCCTTGTGAGCGCCGCCGGCGGCCGGCCAGACGAGGAGCGCGAGGGCCACCACCGCAGCGACGCGCGCCGAACGTCGCCGCCTCACGAGGGGCGCCGCCTCGCCGGACCGTGCTCGCCCCGGCCGTGCGAGACCGTTCCTCATTCCCTATCCTTTGAGCTCCCGCTTCAGCTCGTTGAGGAACCGCCAGTCGGTGCCCTGGGCGAGAAGCTTCTGGGGGCTGGATTTGATCATCCCGACTTCGCGAAGGCGGAGGGCGTAGAACCGCAGCGTGTCTTCCGCGTCGAACCCGCGCCACTTTCCATAGGGAAGTCCCTTCAGGGTCTCGAGCGCGTACTCGTAGCGTTCGGTGAACCCCTTGTCCACGATGAAGCGGGCAACGCGTTCGGGCTCGAGGGCGCAGAGATCAGCCGCCTTCAGAATCGCTCGGAGGGCCCGCTTCGTGGCCACCGGGTGCTTCCTGACGAACTCTCGGTTCCCGGCCAGCATACAGCAGAAATACTGTGACCACGGGCGGTCCACCGCGCTGTTGACCAGCACGTGGCCGACCTTCTTCTCACGAAGCTCCTGGGGCTCCGGCGGGAAGCCCAGGTACGCATCGATCGTCCCTTCGGCCAGAAGCCGGATCGATTCGGGTCCAGGATGGGTCACGAAGTTGATGTCTTTTCGCGGGTCGAGGCCCACGTACGCCACCATGCTGGCGAAGAAGACGTACCGACTGGAATCGAACGCCGGCACCGCCACCGTCTTGCCCCGAAGATCGCGAATCGTTCGGATCCGGTGCGTACCGAACAGCTCGAAGCACCCAACATGCTCGCCGGCCAGGATGAGAATGGGATCGCCCGCTTCCAACCGGAGGAGCAGGGGGGCAGCAAAGTGTCCGTTGAGGTCCGCCTCGCCGGAGGCCAAGGCTTGCTCGATCCCCTCGGTGCTCTCCTTCTTGACATACTGCACATCCGTGAACCCTTCACTCCGAAGGAATTCTTCCGCCACGTACTGAGGGTTCTGACAGATGCTGGGAATCTGGACCATCCTAAGCCTCGAGGTCTCGGGCGGCGGCTCCGCACCGGCCGGCGTCGGACGGACGCCGAGCAGCGTCGCCGCTCCTCCGAGGCTCGTCCTGGTCAGGAACTCGCGCCGTTTCATCCCTTCAGCTCCTTCTTCAGCTCGTTGAGAAACCGCCAGTCGGTCCCCTGGGCAAGGAGTTTCTGCGGGCTCGACTTGATGATCGCCGCCTCGTGGAGCCGGAGGGCGTAAAAGCGCAGCCCATCCGCCGGGTTGTAGTCTCGCCATCTGCCGTAGGGCAGCTCCTTGAGTGTCTGCACAGCCGCGTCGTAGCCTGGCGTGAAGCCGCGGTCTACAAGGAACCGAGCGGCGCGCTCGGGTTCGAGCGCGCACACGGCGGCCGCTTTGACAATCGCGCGGAGGGCTCGCTTGGTCGCCACCGGATGCTTCAGGACGAAGTCCCTCCGCGCCGCGACGAAGCAGCAGAAGTACCCGGACCAGGGCCGATCCAGGGTGGTGCTGATCAACACCCGTCCGATCTTCCGCGCGCGCAGCTCTTGAGGCTCCGGGGGGAAGCCGATATAGGCGTCCACCTTCCCATCGGCCAGGAGTTGCATGGCCTCATCGGTCGGATTTCGTGACCCAGGTCCCGGGGTGACCCAGTGAACGTCTTTATTGGGATCGATTCCGACATAGGCAAGCATGATGGACAGCATGAGATGCCCGGAGCTGTTGAGCCAGACCACCGCGATCTTCTTGCCGCCCAGGTCTCGGATGGAGCTGACCTTGCCGGAGCCGAACAGCTCGTAGCAGCCGATGTGCAACCCCATCAGAAGGACGATGGGCAGCCCCTTGTCGAGGGCCACAATGAGGCTCGGTGCATCCGCCGCCGCAAGGTCAGCCTCGCCTGAGACCAGCGGCTCGTACGCGTTCCCCGGCGCCTTGACGTACTGGACCTCTGGGAACCCTTCTGCCTGAAAGAGCCCGTCTGACGCGACGTACTTCGCGGCAAAGCAGATGGCGGGACTCTGGGCAACGCGGAGTCGTGTCGTCTCGGGCGGCGGCTGGGCCCCGGCCCGACGTTCGAGGCTCAGGTATCCCGCCGCGCCCGCCATTCCACCCAGAAATTCGCGCCGCCCCCACGTGTCACGTCGAGTGGCCATACCATCCTCCCATCTCGCAACCGGGTGCCCGGCGGCCTCGTCTACCCTTTGAGCTCCCGGCGGAGCTCGTTGAGAAACCGCCAGTCGGTCCCCTGAGCGATGAGCTTCTGGGGAGGCGACTTGATCATGCCCGCCTCGTGGAGCCGGAGCGCGTAGAAGCGCACCGTGTCCTCGGGGTCGTACTGCCGCCACCGGTTGTAGGGAATCTCCTTCATCGTCTGGAGAGCATAGCCGTAGTCCTGCGTGAACCCGCGGTCCACGATGAGCCGGGCCGCCCGCTCCGGCTCGACCGCGCAGATATCCGTCGCCTTCAGGATCGCGCGTAAGGCACGCTTGGTGGCGACGGGGTGCCGGCGGGCGAACTCCCGATTGGCGGCAAGGACACAACAGAAGTACTGGGACCACGGCCGGTCCACCGCGCTGTTGACGACTACGTGGCCGATTCCCTTCGCACGGAGCTCCTGGGGGACCGGCGGGAAGCCCATCAGCGCATCAATCTTGCCTTCACGGAGCCTCTGCGCCGATTCCCCCGGGGGATGGCTCAGCCACGTGATGTCCTTCCGGGGATCGAGGCCTACGTAGGACGCCATACTCGCGAGAAACAGGTAGTGCGGAGACCCCAGAGCCGGTACCCCGACACTTCGCCCCTTGAGGTCCCGGATAGCACGAACGCGCTCGGTCCCGAACAGCTCGAAGCAGCCGACGTGGACCCCACCGAGCAGAACGACAGGGGCACCGGTGTCTAGCTGGAGAAGGAACGGCGCGACGAACGCCATGCTGACGTCGATGTTCCCCGCCGCGAAGGCAGGGTACGGATTCGTTGCCTCGATCTGCACGTACTGGATGTCCGAGAATCCTTCGGCACGCAGCAGCTCGTCGGCCACATACTGCGGCGCGATGCAGATCCCCGCGATCTGGGACAGGCGGAGCCGCGTTGTCTCCGGAGGTGGCTCGGCGTAGCCGCGCCGGGGAGCGCCGACGAGCCCGGCTGTTCCCGCCAAGGAGAGACCATGCAGGAACCAGCGCCGGCTCCATCGGTCATGTCGTCGTGGATCCCGTTGGATGTCCATGGCCACCTCCCTTACCCCTTCAGCTCCCGCTTGAGCTCGGTGAGGAACCGCCAGTCGGTGCCCTGGGCGAGGATCTTCTGCGGACTCGACCGGATCATGCCGGCCTCCTGGAGTCTCAGGGCGTAGAACCGCACCGCGTCCTCCGGGTTGAATTCGCGCCACCGCCGGTACGGAATGTCCGCCAGCATCTGGCGGGTGAGCTTCGGTTCCTGGGTGAATCCCCGGTCGACCAGTATCCGGGTCGCCCGGTCCGGCTCGAGCGCGCACATGTCCGCGGCCTTCAGCATGGCGCGGAGGGCCCGCTTGGTCGCCACCGGGTGTCGCCGAACGAATTCCCGGTTGCCGCCGATCATGCAGCAGAAGTACTGGGCCCACGGCCGGTCTGTCGTCGTGTTGAGGAGAACGTGGCCGATTCCCTGCGCCCGGAGTTCCTGTGGCTCCGGCGGGAAGCCCAGGAACGCATCGACCTTCTCTTGGGCGAGGAGTCGCATAGCCTCGCCGGCAGGAACGGTGATCCACTGGACGTCTTTCCGGGGATCGAGTCCCACATGCGCGAGCATCATCGACAGGAACACGTGGGGGCCGCTTCCGAGAGACGGCACGGCCAGGACACGCCCTTTCAGATTCTTGATCGAACGGATCCGGCTCGTGCCGAACAGCTCGTAGCAGCCGACGTGACCCCCCGCTACAATCACGACCGGCTTCCCGGCAGCGATGCGAAGGATGAAGTTCGCGCCGAGGCCGAGGCTGAGGTCCCCGTCGCCGGCGGCCAGGATCTCCGCGCTCGGCTCCGAGAGGATGTACTGGACGTCGCTGAAACCCTCGGCGTGTAGGAGCTCCTCCGCCACGAACTGCGGCGCGAAGCAGAGGGCGCGACTGCCTACCAGTCTGATCCGCGGAGTCTCGGGTGGCGGCTCGGCGTCAGCGGGTCTTGGTGAAAGGCCCAGGAGTCCACCGCTCCCGAGTGTCAGGAGCCGCGCGAGCAGCACGCGCCGGCTCACACGGCTCATGTTTCAGGCCCCGCTCAAGCTCCCGGAACGAGGAACAGTCGGAGTCCGGGCCGATAATCCGACGCGGTCGCGATGGGGTCGCTGCTCGACACGACGGCGGGGTGCTACGGGCACAAGCCGGGGCGGGCTCCGGTCTCCCCCGGAGGTAGCGGAGAGCTCACGCGCTGCCATGTACATCTCCCGAGCACCTCTCCCAAGACGGGCGCCGGTCGCACGAAGTGTAGCGCGTTCCGAGCCGGACCAGCAACAGCCGGAGCAGAGGCTTGTTGGGTCTGGTCAAGATTGACCCGGTCAGCGACGACGGGAGACAGCATTTTATTTGAGACAGCATCACGCGGCGGTCGGGGGTCGCACGGCCGCCAGTTTCTCGGCCGGCGTCTGGCTGTGCCTTCTACTTACTCCGTCCGTCTCGTCTGCATTGAACCGTCGGCCGGCCTGATCGATGATGACCGGCATGATCACCCTCCTCCTCACAGGCCTCCTTCGCGTGCTCAGGACCGCCGCGCCCTGGTGCTCGAAAATCTGGCGTTGCGGCACCAACGGGCCGTCCTCCGGCGCACCGCGCCGCGTCCCCGCCTGCGGCGCTCCGACCGCCTGTTCTGGGTCCTGCTGTCCCACCTGTGGAGCGGCTTGACGGATGCCGTCTCCGTCGTCCAACCCGCCACCGTGATCCGGTGGCAGCGGAGCGCCTTCCAGCTCTTCTGGGCCTGGAAGAGCGGCCGGAACGGGCCGGGCCGTCCGGCCGTCGCGCCGGAGGTCCGAGCGCTCATCCGACAAATGTCTCGCGCGAACCCCCTGTGGGGCGCGCCGCGGATTCACGGGGAGCTGCAGAAGGTGGGCATCGAGATTTCCCAGGCGACGGTGTCGAAGTACGTGGTTCGTCCGAAAAGGCCCCCGTCGCAGACCTGGCGCACGTTCCTCGACAACCACTTCCGGAGCCTGGCCTCCGTGGACTTCTTCACCGTGCCCACGGTGACGTTCAAGATCTTGTTCGTCTTCGTAGTCCTGGCGCACCACCGGAGACGCGTGGTCCATTGTAACGTGACCGATACCCCAACGGCCGCATGGACGGCCCAGCAGATCGTGGAGGCGTTCCCCTGGGACACCGCCCCGCGATATCTCCTGCGCGACCGCGATGCGATTTACGGGGCCGTGTTCTCCAGCCGAGTCCAAGCCCTGGGGATCCGCGAAGTGAAGGCCGCGCCTCGGTCCCCGTGGCAGAATCCGTACGTGGAACGTCTCATCGGCACCCTCCGCCGCGAGTGCCTCGACCACGTCGTCGTGCTGAACGAAACCCATCTACGTCGCCTGCTGAGCCAATACCTTATCTACTATCACCGCGCCAGAACACACCTCTCGCTGGACAAGGATGCGCCGGAGCCAAGATTGGTCGAGCGCCTCGAGCAAGGCCGGATCGTCGAGACGCCCATGGTCGACGGTCTCCATCATCGCTATACCCGCCAGGCGGCGTAGGATCCTTCGGGCCTGCGTGGGGGGCGCCAGGCAAAGAGCTGCCGGTCAGCGCGGCTCACCTCGGTCTTTCTGCGCCTTGCGTCTGACACTCCACACGGACCACGTTGGTCCACGCAGGATGTTCTTCGAAGCCATGGCGCAGCCGCTTGACGAACGGCCGCAACTCTTCCGCACACCTGGATGGCTTAAACAGAAGGGACAGGTTGGCGCGAGCCATGGTGCGGATCAGCGCTCGCACCTCCGGGGCGACGGCCGGGCGGCCGGGCCCGTGCCGGCGGCTCTTCCAAGTCCAGAAGAGCTGAAACCAGTCCGATGCCAGCGGAGGACCGTCTCGGGCTGGACGATGGAGACGGCATTGGCCCAGCTGCGCCAAAGACGAGAGAGCAGGACCCAGAACACCCGGTCGGAGGGTCGCAGGTGTGGGCGCCGCGCGGTGCGCTGGAGGACGGCCAGCTGGTGCCGCAACGCGAGGTTCTCGAGCACCAGCGCTCAGTGGGTCCTGACCCCACGGAGGAGGCCGGTGAGGATGAGGGTAATCATACCGGCCATCATCGATCAGGCCGGCCGGAGCTTCTATGCTGACGAGACGGACGGAGTAAGTGGGAGGGACAGGGGTGCAGGATTGCGCCTAGCATCCAAAGCGCCCCCCGCAACCAACGTACTGCAAAACGGCCTCCTGACCTTCCAGGAGGCCGTTGAGTTTTGCGCGCCCTCGAATCTCCGCGGGCCGGTCACGCCCGGCCGAGGGTTAGCGGCTTCAGGATGAGTTTGCCGTCGAGGTACTGAATGTCCACAGTTCCTACTTGCCTTTCAAGGGCCGCAGTTCGTGCTGGACCACGAAGCGGGCGATCTGCCTGCCTTGGCGCGCACCGGCCTTACAGCCCTCGCGGAAGTGGATGCCGGCATACACGCGGGCATCCTGCGACTCGGCGGCCGCTTCGGACAGCGAGTTGAAGCTGCGGGTAATCGTCTTGCCCGGCAGCGGCGTCATCGGGTCTGGCAGTGGGACGCCCGGCGCGTCGAAGGTGCGGCTGAAGGCGATATGGTCGGTACCGAAGAACTGGCGCAGCACCTCGGTGGCGGCGCCGGTAGCTGTGGGCAGGGCGCAGGGGTAGTCCGGGTAGGGCGGAGTCACCAGGAAGGGGCGCCAGATTGGATCACTGACAGTATCCGGATTGCCATCGTCGGCCCAGCGGATCGCGGTCACCGGCCGCCAGAAGTTGTAGGTGTACTTCCAGGTCTGGTTGGCGATCAAGGCATCGGCCTGGGCAATGTTCAGCAGTGCGAACAGGCGAGCGTGCTGCCAGCGGTCCAGGCCCCGGCCGTTCACGATCACGCGTGCGGTCCGGTTCCAGTTCGAGCCACCGCCCGGCCAGAAGCGCGCGATGTCGCTCTCCTCGGAATCGGGCGTGGCGCCGCGCACGCGCGCGTCGCCGACCTGCTTGACCTCGTTGTACTCGCGGGCATAGGTCATGCTGGTCAGGTCGAAGATGACGCCGGGTTTGACCTCGAACTGGGCGCCATGGCGGAGGGTGAACGGCGTGACGTGCGCCCAGCCGGCGAAGGAAGGCGTGATCACGGCCGGAAATTCCGGGTTCGGCGTGGGTTGGTAGACGCCGGGCGCGGGGCCGAGCGTGTAGGGTAGATGCGGCGTGGCCGAGCCGTCGGCCTCGCGCAAGGCCAGGATCGCCTCGGCCGCCGCCACGCCCGCATCGATGCCCGCCTGCGTGGCGGCGTCGTACGGTCCGGGGCCGACGGTCGCGTCGAAGGCGGCCTCGATGGTGGCGATCGCGGCCTGCTTCGCCGGCGAGTCCGGCAGCGGGGCCAACAGCTCCAACAGGGTCTGACTCGCCGCCGCTGCGACCGCCGCGTCGGGCGAGGCACTGGGTGCGGCGAGATCGGGCCCTGTGTAGCGGGCATAGCGCGGCCTGATGGCGTTGAGCGCATCGTGGACGGCGATCTGGACGATGGCTTGAACGCGTGATTGCGGCTGTGGGCCGCCGAAGCGCGGTGCAACCGCCTCGGTGATCTCGTTCCAGTCAGTCACAACGTCCGCGTTGGCCGGTCCCGGCACGGTCACGACCGACAGGAGCGAGAGTCCCAGCGCGCATGCACGCCACTTGGTCACCGACGCGTCGGCCGCCGGCAAGACGGATGTTCAGGACAACCTCCAGGTGCCGTAATAGATGCTGAGGAGCAGCCCAAGCCAGGAGCCACGCGCCCATCCTCATTCGGTTTGGGTGCGTCCCGGGAAAGTCACCAGGGGTCTTCATGGAGCCACCTCCTCCGCTGGAAAGGCCGTCCCCACGGACCGACGCCCACCGCGAGGGGCGCCTCCCAGCAACTCGCATGACCATCAGGCGCACCGGCCAAGCCGGATACGCACACCCGACGCAAGACTGCTCCCGTGCGCACGGGCGCCTTTAGGACGGCCAACTGGCCTCAGACGCGTGCGGGGCGCCCGCGGCCCTGACGCGCTGATCGTCCGATAGAGCAATCGGCATACCGAATCGATAGCGCGCAGAATCGCGGACTTATGGGGCGATCAGGCGGGTCCGCCGACGGTTCGACACCGCTTGGCCACTGACGAAGCCACCACCAGGCGATTGACCCCCACCCGCAGCCCGGCCTAGGATGCCGCTACGATGGACCCGCTCGCCGGCCTCATCGGCGACAGTCCCGGGATGGTCGCGCTCCGCGAGCAGGTCGTCCGGCTGCTTTCCCGCCTGGCCAGGATGCCGCGTTGGCCTGCCCTCCTTGTCCTGGGAGAGACCGGGGTGGGCAAGGGGCACCTGGTCCGCGCTCTCCACCAAGCTGGACCCCGGCGTGGCGGTCCGTTTGTCGACGTGAACTGCGCGGCGATCCCCGAAACGCTCCTGGAGGCCGAGCTGTTCGGCTTCGTCCGCGGCGCGTTCACCGACGCGCGATACGACAAGCCCGGGCTCTGCCAGGCGGCCACCGGCGGGGTGCTGTTCCTCGATGAGATCGGAGCGCTGCCGTTTCCGCTCCAGGCCAAGATCCTGAAGGCTCTCGACGAGCGGCAGGTCCGGCGCCTCGGGAGCACACGCCAGGAGCCGTTCGATGCCTGGATCGTGAGCGCGACCGGCGAGGATCTGGCGCGTCTGGTAGGGGAGCGGCGCTTCCGGCCGGACCTGTATCACCGGCTGTCGGCGGTCATCGTCCGCATCCCGCCGCTCCGGGAGCGCGACGGCGACATCGTCCTGCTGTCCGAGCACTTCTTGACCCAGATCGCCTCCGAGCACGGGATTGAGCACCGACGCCTCGCTGACGATGCGCGGGCCGCGCTAAACACATACGCCTGGCCCGGTAATGTGCGCGAACTGGCGAACCGTATGGAACGCGTGGCTTTGCTGGGGGACGATTCGCTCGTCACCGCGCTGGCCCTCGACCTCCCCCGGCTGCCCGAGGCGAAGCGACCTGCCCGCCGTCAGCCGGCCGCGCCGCTCGAACGGGCTCAGGTCCTCGCAGCCCTGGGTGAAGCGGCCTGGAACATCTCCCGGGCGGCCGCGCGGCTCGAGGTACCGCGGAATACCCTCAGGTACCGGATCAGGAAGCTTGGGCTCGTCCAGGAATCGGCCGCCGACGGGCACAGGGGCCCCCGGGGAGCCCTTGCCGCCCGTGTCGGATCACGCCCACCTCTCCGCTGGGAGCACCGGTCGGTTGCGCTTCTGCGAGCGGCGTTCGCGCCGGCCCCCGGCGAGCCACCCTCCCGGCTCGCCCCCACGATCGAGCGCTTGATCGAACAGGTGTCGATCCGAGGCGGTCGGATCGAGGAGATCACGCCCAGCAGCATCGTGGCGGCGTTCGGGCCGGAGGGGATCGAGGATGGGCCACGCCGCGCGGTGCAGGCCGCCCTGGCGATGCACCAGACTGTGCCCCCGCCGTCGGCCGCCGAGGGATACGCTCCGGTCTCGGTCGGGATCCACGTGGCGCCCTGCCTGGTCGCGCTCGGGAGGGACCCCATGGGTATGGCTCCGGCGGACCGGATGGCGGCCTGGATCACGCTGGAGGCCTTGACCGATCGCGCGGGACCCCTGGGGATCGCGCTCAGCGAGGCGGCCGCCCGGCTCATCGAGCGGCGCTTCAAGCTCAGGCGGGTGGAAGATGAGGCCGGGTCCGGCGGGACCGCCTACCACGTGGTCCGGCCGAAGCCGACGCGCCCCGGGAGCACGCCCCAGGGCCTGAGCCCGTTCGTCGGACGGGCTCGAGAGCTATCGGTTTTGCAGAGTCTCGTCGAGCGCGCCGCCGCCGGGCAGGGTCAGGTGGTCGGCCTGGTGGGCGAGCCGGGCGTCGGGAAGTCACGCCTGCTGCACGAGTTGCGGGCGCAGATCGGAGGCGCCGGGGGTGAGTGGCTGCAAGGTCACTGCATGTCCTACGGCGGCTCCACGCCGTACCTTCCAGTCCTGGACCTTCTTCGGGAGCGCTGCGGAGTCGCGGACACGGAATCGCCTCGCGCCATTCTGGAGAGGGTCGGCTCCGTTCTGGCAGAGACCGGAACCGGCGCCTCCGAGGGCCTGCCGTACCTCGCCGCGCTCCTAGGTCTCGACCCTGGCGCTGGCTGGCCGGACGGGCTTAGCACCGAGACCCTGAAGGTTCGCACCTTCGAGGTGCTCGAGCGCGTGCTCGCCGAGACCGAGCGTGACCGCGTCGTAGTGATCGCCGTCGAGGATGTCCACTGGCGAGACCCGACGTCGGAGGAATTCTTTACGATGCTGGCGGAGTCCCTGGCGGCGCGCCGAGTCCTGTTCGTGGCGACCTACCGGCCAGGAAGCCATCCGCCGTGGCTCGATCGCTCCTACGCCACCCAGGTGCCGCTGCCTCCCCTGGACCGTCAGGCGAGCGTCGTGCTCGCCCGCGCCGCGCTCGGCGCGGAGCGCAGCGACGAGACGCTGGTCGGCGCCATCGTCGGTCGGGCCGAGGGAAACCCATTCTTCCTCGAGGAGCTGGCGGTGGCGGCGCGACGGGATGCGCTCTCGGCCGCGGATGCGGTGCCCGCCACTGTTCAGGCCGTGCTACGCGCCCGGGTCGACCGGCTTCGGCCCAGGGAGCGGGCTGTCCTCCAGGCGCTGGCGGCCATCGGACGGCAGGCGCCGACCTCGCTGATCGCGGCGGCCACCGCCCTGGAGGAGGACGCCCTCCTCGCCGCATTCCGGAACCTTCAGGCAGCGGAGCTTCTCGTCCAGGCACGCCCGGGACGGGAACCGCTCCGGCGGCTCCGGCACGCGCTCACACGCGACGTGGCCTACCTGAGCCTGGCTCCCGACGAGTGCCGAGAACTCCACGGGCGGATCGTCACCGCCATCGAAACCCTCCATGCGGGACGGCTCGAGGCCGAGGTCGAGCGTCTGGCCGATCACGCGACGCGGGCCGAGATGTGGGACAAGGCGGTAAGTTACTGCTGGGCCGCCGGACGCCAGTCGGCATCGCGCTCCGCGCACCGCGAGGCCGTAACATGGCTCGAGCGGGCCCTGAGCGCCCTGGCGCACCGCCCTGAGGGTCAAGGCGCCCATGAAGCGGCCATTGACTTACGGCTCGCCCTCCACGACTCCTTCATCGCGCTCAACGAAAAGGAGCGCAGCCTCGCGGAGCTGTGTCGGGCTGAGACGCTGGCGACCGCCCTCCGCGACGAGCCTCGTCTGGCCCGGACGCTGTCCGGCCTGGTGGCGACCCTGCATCTGAAGGGGGCCTTCGCGCAGGCCATCGAAACCGGCCGGCGCGCGCTGGCCATCGCCGCGGTCCGGCGGGAGCCCTGGCTCGGGGTCGCTGCCGGCTTCCACGTGGGACAGGCCTACGCCATGGTGGGGGACCACCGGCGGGCGATCCGGCACTTCGAGGAGAGCGCCCGGGCCGCCGGCGAGAGCGGGCGACCACTGCTCAGCGCGGGTAGGCTGCAACCGCACCTCACCGACCGCGTCCGGATGTTGGGGAGCATCGACAGCCGGGCATACCTGGCCATCTCGCTGGCTGAACTGGGCGATTTCGCCGAGGCCCTGGTGGCGGGGAAATCGGCGCTGGCCCTCGCAGAGGACGTCGACGACCCGATTCCTCTCCTGGCGACCTGGCGGGGCCTCGGCTACGTGCACCTCCGCCGCGGGGACGCCGACCATGCCATCTCCATGCTCGAGCGAGCCCTCGAGGTGATCCACACGCGGCGGATCCCCCTGTTCTTCACCGGAACGGCCGGCTTCCTTGGCGCCGCGCTGACGCTCGCGGGCCGGGCCGAGGAAGCCGTCCCGCTCCTCACTGAGGCCCTGGCTCGGGGACAGGGAAGCCGGGCCCGCACGCTCGTCTTCCTTGGCGAAGCTGAGCTCGCTCTCGGCCGGGCGGAGGAGGCGCGCCGCGCGGGGGAGGAGGCGCTCGACTTCGCCCGAGCGGAGGGGCTGCGCGGCTTCGAGGCCTACGCACTCCGGCTCCTCGGAGAGGTGGCAGCCCGGTCGGGGCCCCGGGCCGAGGAAAACGCCATCGCCCTGTTCCAGAACGTCGTCGACCTCGCGGGTCAGCTCGGCATGCGACCGCTGGTCGCGCATGGCCATCTCGGCCTGGGGCGTCTCGGCACCCGCGCCCAGATCGGGCACCTCCGACAGGCCGCCCGGCTGTTCCGCGAGATGGACATGCCGCTCTGGCATGAGCGCGCGGAGCGCGAGCTGGCCTGCGCGGTCTGACGGTCGAGGCGCCTCGCTCGCGAACTGAGCGCGGGCGGTTACCGGTCGCGCCAGACCTCCTGCATCCGACCCCAGTTGTACGCGGACTGGTGCGGGACGAGATTCCTGACGTGCGGCCAGGCGGCGTAGTACGTGAGCCGCCAGGCCAGGATGGCGCGGGCCCCCTCCTCCTCGATCCTCCGCTGGGCAGCATGGACGAGGGCCAAGCGCCGCGCGCCGTCCCGCTCCCGAGACTGCTCCTCGATGAGCCGGGTGAGGACGTCACTACAGTGGTGCCCGTAGTTGCGGGGGGATCCGCAGCTGAAGTTCTCGTAGAGGTTCGCGTCCGGGTCGTCGACCGCCAGCCCGGTCAGATTGACCGCCATCTGGAACTCGCCGCGCGTGAGGAGGGGGCCCGAGCTGTCCGGACTCGAGAGAGCGGAGCGTCGCCTCCACGCCAACCTTCCTCAGCTCACTGATGACGAAGGCGGACAGTTCGAGGTATCCCGGGATGTTCCGGGTGACCATCTCGACCCGCAGCGGGCGGCCCGAGTCGAAGCCGGCCTCGGCGAGGAGCCTCCGGGCGGTGGCTTTGTCGTCCTCGGGCCGGCCGTAACCGGGCCAGGCGGCAAGATCCGGCTCGGCCAGCCCCCAGATTCCGTGGGGTGGAGGCGCCATCGCCGCGCCCAGGACGGCTCCGCCGTGGTGAACGGCGGCGACGAGCGCCCGGCGATCGACGGCATGGCTCAAGGCGCGCCGCGTCCGCGGATCGTTGAACGGCGGGCGCGTCACGTTGAACACGAGGTTGTCGTACACATTGGCACTCGCCACGGTCACGGTCAGGCGCGGCGCCGCACGCGTCAACTCCTCGGCCAGCCCCCGGCTCCACTCGGTCGGGAAGGCGGCATCCACCTGCCCGGTCTGGAGCGCGGCCAGCCGTGTGCGTGGGTCGGCGATGACTAGGTAGCGCAGGCTGTCCAGGTACGGGCGATCCCTGACGAAGTAGTCCACGTTGCGCACATAGTCGATGAAGCTGCCGCGCCGCCACTCCCGCAGGCGGAACGGGCCCGTGCCGACGCACTCCGTGCGGTAGCGCTCTGGCGGCACATGCGCCGCGTAGACGGCGCCGTAGCCGGTCGCTAACATCGACAACAATGATGGCTGGGGCCGCCGGAGCTGGAAGACCACCGTGTGGGGGTCGGGAGCCTCCACCGCTAGGACGTTCGCGTACCAGTCCTTGCGCGGGTTTATGCGGAGTCGAGCCGGAGTCTCGGGGGCCTCTCGCACGAGGTCGAAGGTTGCCTTGACGTCGCGAGAGGAGAAGGCGCGCCCGTCGTGCCACCGGACGCCCTTGCGGAGGGAGAAGACAAGCATCCGGTAGTCGTCACGCCACGCCCAGCGCTCGGCGAGCTCGCCGATGATGCTGTCCTCCGTCTCGACGCTCCGGAGCGGATCGAAGAGGACCAGATTGTTGAAGCAGGGCATGGCCGGCCACAGCGTCGAGATGGTCGAAGTCTCGTGGATGGCGAAGCCGTGAGGGGGATCCTCCCACTGGGTGAGGACCAGCGCCCCTCCCGGTCGCGGCGCCTGCCCGTTCGCCGACCGCCCTCCGACCCCACCGATCAGGGTGACGCCAATCATCGCGCTCGCCGCCAGACATCGCAGGCCTGCCGTCGAGAGATGGCCCCACCGCTCCGGCCTCTCACTAGGCGTCATCGCGGCTCCTCCAGACCCTGGATCGTCGGCCACGGACTCGGCTGTTTGGCATCGTTCACACACTGCGATCGTATGCGGATCGCCTGAGCCGGTCGAGCTCGATGGTGAGCGAATCCCGACGGCCCCCCGCCGACCCGGGGTCGGCAGCGACCCGTTTCATCGGTCCGAGAATCGTCCGACAAGCCCGCCATGGGCTGCCGCTGACCTCGACAGCGTAGATCGGATGAAGTCGCCGACCCCACTCAACGTGGTGGCATATGCTGCCCCACAGGGTGAACCCCGGTCAACGCCGCAGGAGGACGGGGGCCAGCCATGGATCACTTTGGCATCGACGTGCACACGAAGGAAAGTCAGCTCTGCATCGTGGGCGCGTCGGGCGAGTTGAGCGAGCCACGGATCCGCACGACCCCCGAACGGCTCGCGGCTGTGCTCGGGGACCGGCCGCGGACCCGCATTCTCCTCGAGGCCTGAACCGAGAGCGAGTGGGTGGTAGGCCGTCTGGAATGGTTCGGCCACGAGATCATCGTCGCCGCCCCGAACTTCGCCCCGATGTATGTGACTCGGACACCGACGATCAAGACCGATCGGCGCGATGCGTGCGCGCTGGCCGAGGCCTGGCGGGTGGGAGTGTACCGCGCGGCGCATCGGGTGTCCGACGCCCAGCGACATGTCCGGGCTCGGCTTACCGTCCGCGACGCCTTGATGCGGACCCGGACCGGCTGCATCGCGGTCATCCGCGCCCTGCCGTGGCAGCACGGCTGGCGGGTGCTGACGGGGACTGCGTTGGGGTTCATCAGCCGGGTCCTCGCGCTGACCCGGCCCGGGCGCATGCTCTCGGAGCTCGCTCCGCGCCTCGCGGTGATACGCCAGGTCAATGAGTCGTGGCAACACAAACCGACCCGGCACCCGATGGCCGTTCAGGTGCCCGCCCTGCGTCACCCGAGGCCGCGGACGGCACGATCGCTGCGCCGTCCGACAGGGACTTACAGACTGGCCTGAGACCTCGGAGACGACTACGCCGCGCGCACCTGTCCCCGAGCGGGACGGTCAACCTAAGCGGTGGTGGCTCCAACGGGACACGCACTGTTTACTCACGAGTTCCGCGATCGCCTGGCCGCGTGAGGCACGCCCGCGTGAGGGTTGCTAAAACTAGACCTCTCGGGCTAGGCGTGTCCCCGACCCATCCCGCACGAACCAGGAAGGGCTTCAGGGAGCCGCTCCTGCATCGGCCGCATCCCCCGTTCCTGACGATGCAAAGCCCTAAACGGCCTAGTGAAGGTCCGGGTTAAAGCGTGCTGGTAGCCGTCAGGCGTGGAACCGGTCCAACTCCTCGGGCGAGTGCCCCGACCGGGCCAGCTCGATGAGCCGCGCCCGGAGCTGCGGCGGGTTGTCCTTCGCCAAAACTCCGTCCGTCCGCCAAGTGGTTGATCTGTCGGCTCGAATCCGAGAGAATCCCAGCTCGATGATCACCCTCCTGCTCCACCTTATACTCAGTCCGACCTCCAGGAGAGTAACTCTCTCCTGAGGAGGGAAGAGTGTGGGTGGACGCATAGGCGGCCACGCATGACGGCCAGGAGCTTGCTGACCAGAGGACCGTGCTCCACCCAGCCCCCGGAGGCTTGGAAGCAGACTGTCCCGGTCGGCAAGAGAACGGCAGTGGAGGTTCCAGAGAAAGTGGTCCCTCGGAGGACCGGTATAAGGCCAACCCGCCGTTCCTGCTCCGCGGCCGCGACGCCAGAAGAAGGAGGAGGGCGAATGCGCTACTACCTCGGAGTCGATTGGGCGGATCAGACGCATGCGGTCTGGGTGGTGGATGAGCGCGGGACGAAGCTCACCGCGCGCACGGTGCCGCACACCGCGGAGGGCTTGAGCGAGTGGGGCCGGGAGCTGGACGAGTGGCGGGCGCAAGAGCTCGAGCTCTGGGCGGCGATTGAGCGGCCCGACGGCCGGGTGGTGGATTTCCTGCTCGACCATGGCGTCGTGGTCTACCCGGTGAACCCCAAGGCGCTGGACCGGGCCCGGGATCGGTTTCGGCAGAGCGGGGCGAAGAGTGATCCGTTTGACGCCCGGGTGCTGGCCGAGTTCCTCCGCACGGATCACGCGCACCTGCGAGCCTTGCAGCCGAGCTCGGAGGCGGCCCAGGAACTCAAGCTCCTCACGGAGGACTGCCAGCGGCAGGTCCGCCAGCAGACGCGCCTGGTCAACCAGCTGACGGCCACGCTCAAGGCGTACTATCCGCGAGCCCTGGAGGTGGCCGAGCTGACGACGGCGCTGGCGCGAGAGTTCCTGCAGGCCTATCCGACGCCGGCCGCCGTGGCCGGCCTCACCGAACGCCAGTGGCAGCGGTGGGCGCGCGCCCATCGGCTGAGCGAGGCGCGGACCCAGGAGCTCTGGGCCGTCCTCCAGCGGCCGCAGTTGCCAGTGCCGGCCCACGTGGTGCGGGCCAAGGCCCGGTTGATGCAGACCCTGCTGACCCAGCTCGGGCCGGTGGTGGCGGCCGTCGGGGAGTACCGGCAGGCGGTCGAGGATTTTTTCGCGGCCATGCCGGCGGCGCAGTGGATCCGGACGCTCCCGATCGGTGACCATGGGGTCACCGCGCCCACGCTCTGGGCCCGCCTGGGGGACGCCCCCGGGCGGTGGGAGTCGTTTCAGCACCTGCAGGCGCAGGCCGGCACCGTGCCCGTGACCGTGCGGAGCGGCAAGCAGCGGGTCGTCCACTTCCGCTTCGCCTGCGACAAGATGTTGCGGTACGTGGTCGATCAGGTGGCCTTCCTCTCGCTGCGCTCGAGTGAGTGGGCCCGGGCGTACTACGACGAGCAGCGGGCGCGGGGCCACTCGCATCACGAGGCGCTTCGGGCATTGGGCGCGAAGTGGGTGAAGATCATCTTCGTCCTGTGGGAACGCCGGGTGCCGTATGACGAGCAGTACCACTTGGCGACGATGGCGCGGCAGCAGCTGCGGCAGCGCCCGAGAAAAATCGCTTGACATGAACCAGAGAAAGTCTGCTTCGACTCCTCCCGTTCCTCTGCGGCGGCCACCGCCAGCTCGCCCTGGAGAACCTCGCCTTGCGCCAGCAACTCGCCGTCTACAAGAGAACGACGACACGGCCCAAACTTCGCCGGACTGATCGCCTCTTCTGGGTGTGGCTGGCCAGGGTCTGGGCGGGGTGGAGGCAGCCCCTCCTGATCGTGACTCCCGACACCGTCCTGCGGTGGCAGCGGCGCCGCTTCCGCGAGCACTGGACCAAGCTCTCCGGGCGGCCCACCGTCGGCCGTCCGCCGGTCAACGCGGAGCTCAAGGCTCTGGTCGGGAAGATGGCCGCGGCCAATCCCCTCTGGGGTGCCCCGAGGATCCACGGTGAGCTCCTGAAGCTCGGCATCCACGTGGCCGAGCGCACCGTCTCCCGGCTGGTGCCGAAGCGCCGTATGCCTCCCTCGCAGACCTGGCGCACGTTCCTGACCAATCACGTCCGGGACCTGGTCTCCCTCGATTTCTTCACGGTCCCCACCGCGCGCTTGCGGGTGCTCTTCGTCCTCGTCGTGCTCGCTCACCATCGCCGGCGCGTCGTCCACTTCAACGTCACCGAGCACCCCACCGCACACTGGACGGCCCAGCAGATCGTGGACGCCTTCCCGGACAACACCGCGCCGTCCTACCTCCTCCGCGATCGCGACCAGGTCTACGGTCATGCATTCCGGCAACGCGTGAAGGGCATGGGAATCGGTGAAGTCCTGAGCGCGCCCTCCTGCCCGTGGCAGAACCCCTTCGCGGAGCGGCTCATCGGCTCGATCCGGCGCGAGTGCCTGGATCACGTGTTCGTTCTCGGCGAGCGACACCTCCGCCACATCCTGACTCGCTACTTCGCGTATTACCATCAGGCGCGTACACATCTCGCGCTCGACAAGGACGCACCCGACCTCAGGCCGATTCAGCGTCCTGCGACGGGGAAGATCGTGCAGCGTCCCGAAGTCGGCGGCCTTTACCACCGCTACATCCGCCACGCCGCGTAATTCAGCGTCCTCGGTCTTCTGTACGGCTGAACGTGCGTGACTGTGATCGGTCCAGCGTCGCCTGCCTGCTCTCGCTCATCCATCGCGAATCCGAGGGCTCCGTGCACGGTCGGCGGTGTGAGGGTGCCGGTCGCCCTGTCTCAGGCTCGGCTCGCGGCTGCCGCCCGCGGATCCGGATGGTCCTAAGCAATCCGGACAAGGTTTTGGCGAAGGACAGGCGGTTGCCGCTACGGCACGACGACCTCCCGAATGCCGCCGCCGGGGCGCTCCTCGCCGACAGCCAGTCTCCCGATCGCGTTGATCTGAGGGGACGCGCGTTGTGCACGGCGCCCAGTGCCGCTTCAGACAGAGCGGTTCGGAGCCAGCGGTTGCCCCTGCGGGTCTGGCCGCACTTGTGCTTCCCCGCGCCCTTATTGTTGCCCGGGCACAGGCCGGGCCAGCTCGCGACGTGGGCTGCAGTGGCGAAGACAGCGCTCGCACGGAGGCCGCCGCCGACTCGGGGCCCCGCTCCGGCCCGCGCCGGCCACCGTTGCCGATCCCCGTGGGGCGCGCTACACCCTAGCCAGCCTGGGACTCTGCCCGCCAGGCACCCGGCGGCTCAGGGAAGTGCCCGGAAACCCTGCGTTGCAGCGCCCACGTTCCCGCTTTCATACAGCCAGCGGGCGACCAGCGCTTCCGTGTCTCCGCCGTAGGTATCCCGCGAGCCCTCGGACAGCACCGTTCCCGTCCGCATCACGTACACATAGTCCGCGATCTCGAGCGCCCGCTTGATGTTCTGATCGACCAGTAAAACGGCCTTGCCCCGGGCGGCGAGGTCCTTGATGAAGCCGTAGATCATCGTGGCGACACGCGGCTCGATGCCGGCCGTGGGTTCGTCGATCAGAAACACGGTGGGATCGGACATGAGACTGCGGGCGATCTCCAGTTGCCGCTGCTGTCCGCCGCTCAGCGTGCCGGCGGGCTGCTGACGCTTCTCCGCAAGCACCGAGAAGTGCTCCAGGGCCTGGTCGACGAGCGCGTTCACGCGCGTGCGATCGCGCCGGTAGCGCCAGGCCCCGAGCCGCAGATTCCACTCCACCGTGAGGTAGGGGAAGACGCTCGGCCGCTGGGGCAGGTACGCCATGCCGCAGTCGCCCATGCGGTGCGGCATCACTCCTCTGATCGAACGGCCGTCGAGCATGATCTCGCCCTCGGAGGCCGGCAGAAAGCCGTACAGCACCTTGAGCAGCGTCGATTTGCCGGTGCCGTTGGGGCCGAGGAGGCAGCGGATGTGCCCCCGCTCGGCCGCCACCGAGACGCCCCGGAGGATGCTGACGCCCGGCAGGTAGCCAGCGACGAGGCCGCGCGCGGCGAGGCAGGGGGTCTGCGTCATCTTACAGCCCCGAGTAGGCGGCCAGCACGGACGGGTTCGCCCGCACGGCGGCGGGCGGACCGTCGGCGATCTTGCAGCCCCGCGCCATCACGACGAGCCTAAGCGCGACCCGCTGGATCGACTCCATGTCGTGGTCTACGACCACGAACGTGCGCCCCGAGGCGTGCAGCTCCAGGATCCGCTTAATGAGCTGGTCCCGCAGGCGCGGGTGCACGCCGGCGAACGGCTCGTCGAGGAACAGCACGGACGGTTCGAGCATGAGCGCGCGCCCGAGCTCGAGGAGCTTCTGCTGGCCGCCGGAGAGGTTCTTCGCCTGCAGGCCTTCGAGGTGGATGAGGTTCAGGAACGAGAGGTACTTCCGCGCCTGGGCCGTCGCGGACTCCCGCGTCGAGCCCGGCCGCGTGAGGCCCGGCACCAGCATGTTCTCCAGCACCGTCATCCGGCCGAACAGCTGGGTCAGCTGAAACGTCCGCGCCACGCCGAGGGCGGCGAACTCGTGGGGCGGCCGCGCGGTCATGCGGCGGCCCCGCACGACGACGTCGCCCGCCTCGGGGGTGAGATGGCCTGTCAGCAGGTTGATGAGTGTCGTCTTGCCGGAGCCGTTCGGGCCGATCAGCCCGACGAGATCGCCCTCGGCGACCGAGAAATCGACGCAGTCCGTCGCGGCAATACCGCCGAAGCGCTTGACGAGCGCACTACCCCCGACGATGGCACCGTCAGCATCCCGCGCAGGCAGGCCGTTCATCCGTTGGCCTCCTCCTGGCCGGCCTCGTGGGGCACGTCCCGCAGCATCGGGTGCGCGGTGCGCACCTCGCCGAGCCGCACGAACCGCAGCCAGAGCGGCGTCAGCAGACCGTTGCGGGCGAAGCGCATCGTCAGCAGCAGGAGGATCCCGAAGATCACCATACGCCAGATGCCGAACGCGCGCAGGTACTCGAGCAGGAACTCCACGCAAAAGGCGCCGCCCACCGCCGTGGGGATCCGCTCCATGCCGCCGAGCACGGCCATGACGACGACGATGGCCATCCGGTCAAGGTCGCCGATGTCCGGAGTCAGCACGACGTTGTAGTGCGCGAAGAACGTTCCGGCCAGTCCGGCGAACCCGCTCGCGATCGCGAACACGAGAATACGAAAGCGGGCGACGGCCACCCCGGACGCCGCCGCGGCCTGTTCGTCCTCGCGAATCGCCCGGAGGAACAAGCCCCAGCGGGAATGCAGCAGGAAGCCCATGAGCGCGAGCGACCCGGCCATGAGACCGAACGCCGTGTAGAAATACGGCAGACGCGACGCGCTGCTGAACAACGGGACGGTGTGCAGGCCCGTCATGCCGCGGGTCACCTGATCCTCGGTCGAGACGGTGATGCGCACGATCTCCGAGAACGCCAGCGTGAAGATCGCCAGGTACGGGCCGGTCATGCGCAGACAGACCCAGCCGATCCACCCGCCGAGGACGCAGCACACGGCCACCCCCACCGCCATCCCGAGCGGAACGGGAATTCCGGACCACTGCACGAGCAGCGCGGACGAATACCCACCCACCGAGGCAAACGCCATGTGCCCCAGGGAGAACAGGCCGGCGTAGCCGGCGAGCAGCGACCAGCTCGCGGTCAGGATCCCGTAGAACATCGCAATAATGGCCACGTGCATCCAGTACGAGTTCAACGTGTGCGCGTACGCCAGCACGAACCCGGCAGCGGCGAGCAGAACGACGGTCGGCAGTCCCCGCACGGTCCTACTCCATCCGCAAGTGGCGCCGACCGAAGATACCGGTCGGCCGCACTATCAGCAGGACCACGAGCACGAACATGCTGAAGGCGTTCGAATACGACAGCGCCCGCGTGATGTCGGGCACGAACGCCGTGAAGAGCGCCTGCGATTCACCCAGCACGATGCCGGCGAGAATGCTGCCGAGGACCGAGCCCATGCCGCCGAGGATCACGATCACGTACGACTGGACGTTGGGCAGCACCCCCATGTCGGGCGACAGCGAGTAGATCGGCCCGATGAGCGCGCCGGCAGCCGCCGCGAGGGCCACCCCGACCGCATAGGCGAGCGTGTTGAAGTGGCGCGGGTTGATGCCGACGATCGACGCGGAGTCGCGCGACTGGCTGACGGCGTCCAGCGCCTGTCCCCAGATCGTGCCGTTCATGAAGTACAGGAGCGCCCCGATCAGCAGCAGGCCGGCGATGCCCGCAAAGAGCCGGTCGTTCGTCACCACCAGCGCCCCGACCCGCTGCACGCCCTCGAGAAACGACGGCGGTTTGAGCGGGAACACCCCGAACACGAGGATGGCCATGTTGCGCAGAAAGAACGCAAGGCCGAACGTGACGATGATGCCGTACTCGTCCTTGCGCTCCGTCCGCTCGCTGTAGAGCGGCGTGAGCAGGAGCCGTTCCAGCACGACGCCGACGCCGAAGACGACGGCCATCGCGATGAATATCGCAGCGAACGGCGAGATCCCGGCGAGCGTGATCGCGTAGTACGCGGTGTAGCCGCCGAGCATGTACAGGTCGCCGTGCGCGAAATTGACGATCTTCAGAATGGAAAAGATGAGCGTGACGCCGACGGCGACCAGCGCGTAGATGATGCCGATGACGAGGCCGTTGGTCGCCTGGACGAGCAGGTAGTCCATCGATCAGGTCCCGCCGGCGGGCATGAACGGAACGGGAGAAGGTCGCGTGGCTGCCCGGCCTTCCCCCGCCGTGGCCGTCGGCCCGTTACGCGGCGACGGCTGTCACTGGGGCTTCTTGTACACGTAGGGCACGGTCGCCAGATTCTTCGGCCAGATCACCGGCGCGTCTTCCGGCTTCTGCCCCACCTTGTCGTACTGGAGCAGGTAGAGCGGCGCCTCGACGAACTGATGGTACGCCCAGTCCGGGTCGTGGCTCGTCGAGAACGCGTACTGCCCCCGCGTGCCGACCCACTTCGAGGTCTCGAGCGCGCTGATGAGGGCCTTGCCGTCGGTGCTGCCAGCGCGCTTGATCGCGTCCACCAGGATGTACAGCGCGTCGTAGCTTTCCATCGACTGCGGCGTGGTCGACGTCTTGAACTTCTTTTCGAACGCCGCGACGAACGCCTTGGTCTTGTCGTTCCACTTCGCCTTGGGCAGCCCCGGGTTTTCCGTCACCAGGCCCACGCCGGCCTCCTTCACGTTCTTCCAGAACGCCTCGGTGGTCGCCGGGCCGCCGGAGTTGTACATCCCTGTCTTGGCCGTGGGTGCGAAGCCGATCGTCTTCGCCTGGCTCACCAGCGGGTAGAGGCCCGCCTCGCTGTACGCGGCGGCGAGGAGGTCGTACGGCGGCTCGTGCGCCAGCAGCCGCTGCAGCTGCGCCGTGAACTCAGTCTGGTTCAGGTCCACGCCGACGACGTCGTATTTCACGCCGTGCCGCTTCAAGCCCGCGAGCAACACGTCGCGATGGCCCTCTCCGCCGTCCGTCTTCTCGTACATCACGAGCACATTCTTGAAGCCGGCGGCCGCGATCCAGTCGGCGTAGCGGTTGGCGATGATCGCCTGGGTAGGCGCCACGCGGAACACCTCGGGATAGCCCTTGGCGGTGATCTTGTTGGCCCAGACGTCCACCGCCATGATCGGGACGCCATTCCGGTGCGCGACTTCCATCTCGGCCAGGAACACGCCGCTGTGGAACTCGCCGAAGATGGCCACGACCTTTTCCTGGGTGATCAGCCGCTCTGCGGCCGCGGTGCCCTCCTCGGGCTTGCCGCGCGTGTCGGCCTCAATGACCTTGATCGGCCGGCCGAGCACCCCGCCCGCCGCGTTGATCTCCTCCTCGGCAAGTTTCGACGCGTCGAGCATCAACTTGCCGTCCTCGTAGCCGCCCGGAGGCGACAGGGGTCCCACCCAGCCGATCTTGATCGGCTCGGCGGCGCTCCAGCCGGTCCTGTCGGGCCCGAGCATGAGGCCGACAATCGCCAGCGCTGCCAGAGTGGCGAACATCCTACCTTTCCATGCACTCATTGCGCCCATTGCGTCGCGCCCCCCTTTCCGTCGGTCTGGATGTCGGTGTTGCCCGCGCTTCCTCTCGGCCTTGCGTCGCTCGCCTCCCGCGGCACCCTCTTACGCCCCGATGTCGTCGAGCGCTCCGTCGACACCCCGAACGCCTTCCTCGATCTCGTCTTCGGCTACCACGAACGGCGGCGCGACGAAGAAGGCGTTATAGCGCGCCATGAGGTACGTGCCGCGCGCGAGCGCTCTCTCGAGCCGGCGCGCCCGATCGACGAGCCCAGGTTGGCGCAGCCAGCCGCGCACGCCAGGGGCTGGCCGGGTCAGGTCCGCCCAGAGGACGTTGTTGTCAAAATGGCGCGCGATCCGCTCCGAAACGAGTACGCCGCCGAGCGGCACGTAGCCCGACGTCACGCCCTTAGCGAACGTGATCATGTCCGGCAGCACGTTCCAGCGCTGGCAGGCGAACCAGGCGCCGGGCCGGCCGAACCGGTCATGACCTCGTCGAAGACGAGGGCGATCCCGTGCCGGCCACAGATCTTCCGCACGCCGCGAAGATACCCGTCCTGGTACACGATCATCCCGCTGCCGCCGCTCATCGCCTCCATCAGCACCTCAGCACTCTCTCGGGACCTTGTACATGAGCACGGTCTCGAGATGCTCGAGGAGTCCCCAGGGCGCTGCGGACCGTCACGCGGCTGACGCGGAACCACTTCGCTCACTGCCTTCGCACAGAGGGAGGGAATTGGCGGCGAGCGCCTGAACTTGCTGGGACGGGCGTCGGCCACCTGAAGATAGCGCGCCTCACCTGCAGCCACAGCGCGGTCAACGCTAGGTCATCAATACCGGGCTGTCAAGACCCCGCATCGGATCTGTGTAGGGAGCACATAATCTGTCCGCTCCCGAGAGCACATGAAGTGTCCGCTTTTCGGGCGGGGACCGGACACCCATGAACAGCCAAGGAGGTGTTCATGGAGTTCCCGGCGGCCGCCGTGGAGCGGGCGATGACGTATCAGCAGGGGATCATGCGCGCAGTGGCCGGCACGTGGACCTGGCTCAAGGCCGCCGATGTCTTGGGCATCCACCCCCGCAGTCTGCGACGCTGGCGGGCCCGCGATGAGCGAGATCCAGTCCTGGGCCTTCAGGAGGAACGGAACGGCGATCACCTCCTCGAGGCCGGCGCGGCGATCCGGTGCAACAACCTCCCGGTCCTCGCCTGGAAGATCGATCGGCTGCTCGACGATCCGGCGCGACTGACGGCAATGCGGGCGAGGGCCACGAGCCTCGCCCGACCGCATGCGGCCCAAGACATCGCGACGACGCTCATCGGATGACCGGGCACTCCTGACAGTGCCAGACGACGCGCAGCGAGAAGACACCGCGAACGGCCGTCGGCCTTCGAAGACAACCGAGGGAAGGACCGACTCCTACCTCCGACTGGTTCCCTTCACGCTCGCGTCGTGAGAGTTTGCTGGATCTGGAACGGTCAGCCGAAAAATCCTCGCGGCGCGACGGTACACAACCTCCTCCGCGAACCGCGCATCCACCGTGCCGAACATCTCGGCCATCACGGGGCCCAGATTCGACCACAGCCCCTGCGTGTGTGGATAGTCAGCGCCCCACATCGCGCTGTCGCGGAGGTACGCCCAGTCCATCGGCACCAGACGAGCCCCGATCAGATCGTCCTCGAACGTCACGGTCATCTGCTGGGCGAAGTACTCGCTCGGCAGCCGACGGAGGTGCACGGTGGGGTCCGGCGCTCGCTCGCGGACCTGACGATCCATCCAACTGACCAGGAACGGGATCCAACCGACCCGGCACTCCGCAAAGGAGACGTGCAGGGTCGGGTGGCGCTCCAGCACGCCGCTGAAGATGAACTGCGCAATGGCGGGGGCGGCCACGAACGGCACCACGGCGAAGTGCGCCCGGGATCGCCCGTACTCGTTCGGGGGGTAGGCAGCGCCGGACTTGTCACCAATGTGGCAGCAGACCGGCACCCCCAGGTCGGCGGCGGCGCTCCACACGCGCTCCCAGACTGGGTCCCACAGGGCGGGTGTCGCGTCGAACACGCTGAACTCGATCCCGCGCGCGCCGCGCTTGACGACGCGGTGCAGTTCCTCGGCACATGCCTCTGGATGCATGCTCGGCAGGGCCGGCAAGGCGACGAGCCGGTTGGGCGCGTGCTCATTGAAGTCGAGCAGGAAGTCGTTGTAGGCGCGGTACATCTCTAGCCGCAGCTCGGGATCGCTGACCGACCACTTTCGCGTGTCACCGTAGAAGACCCCGGCGTAGATGCCCGCCCGATCGAAGTGATCCAGGACCAACGCGGGGTCAACAGGGGGCAGGGATCCCTCGGGCGTCTCAATCCCCTTCACGTCAAAGGTCCGCTCGCGGATCCGACGGTTGCTGCCCCCATCGGCCGCCTCGCCCCGTGGGCGCCCTTCCCATGCCCACACTGACCCGTCCGGGGTTTCCATCACCTGTCGGCGCGGCGGCTTTCAATCGCTGCGGAAGGCGATCCTGCCACAGGGTTCGCGGTAACCATCGCAGGTCGACATGGTTGTCCGCCGAGATGTACCGATACTCAGTCATGGCGAGAGCTCCCGAGATGCCTGATGAACATCCGTGTTGATCGGACCTCGCTCATCCTCGACCGGCTGCCTGCGGTGTGTCCACTACCTGCCCAGACGGGTTTGCGACCTCGAGCTCAGCCGATCCCACGGTGCCTCCAACCTCGGCAGGCAGGACGTAGCAGCGCTCGGGGGCCACACCGATGAACACCGGCCCGCCCAGCAAGTGGGTCGCGAATGGCTCCCCACACGCATCGATGAGCAGTCCTCCCAGGTCGATCTTATACTCCACGGTCTGGCCGGCAAAGGCGACTGCGGCCACGGTCCCCCGGAGGATGTTGCACAGACCGTCCGGAGCACCCTGCGACAGGGTCGTGTACTCGGGGCGAAAGCCGACCCGCACCGACGTCCCCTCGGAGGCCCACGGTGGCAGCATGCTCCGCATCACGCCCCACGGGGTCTCAATGGAGCCCTCTCCGTCCTCACCGCTGCGCCGCCCTACCCGTCCGTCGAGGAGGTTCGTCCGGCCGAGGAAGCCGGCTACGAAGGCATCGCCCGGTCTCAGATACACGTCGCGGGGCGAACCCGACTGGACGATTCGCCCCTCGCGCATCAGCGCGACGGTGTCGGACATCGTCAGGGCCTCCAGCTGATCGTGCGTGACGTAGAGCGTGGTGATCTTGAGGCGACGCACGAGCTCCTTGATGTGATAGCGCATGCTCTCGCGCAGCTTGCTGTCGAGATTGCACAAGGGCTCGTCCAGCAGGAGAACCGAAGGCTCCCGCACCAGGGCGCGGGCCAGTGCCACGCGCTGTTGCTGCCCGCCGGACAGAAGGGGGGCCGGCCGCTCCGCCAGCGCGCCGAGCCCAACCAGATCGAGCGCCTGCACGACCTTGTCGCGAATGACCCCTCGGGGCAGCCGCTGTCGCCCGTGCCGCAAGGGGAAGGCGACGTTCTCGAAGACCGTCAGGTGAGGCCAGATGGCATAGGACTGAAACACCATGCCGATGTCTCGTCGATGGGACGGCAGGACCATGCGGCGTGTGCTCGAGAAGACGACGGCGTCGCCGATCTCGATGGTTCCGTCCGTTGGGAGCTCCAGCCCTGCGATGCAGCGAAGCGTGCTGGTCTTCCCACAACCCGATGGCCCGAGCAGGGTGTAGAAGGCCCCCTGGGGCACAGTGAAGCTGACCCCGGCGACAGCCTCGACGAGCCCGCGCTCGGACCGATAGGCCAGGCGGAGATCGTCCACCCGCAGCATCGCCGCTAAGTCGAACTCGGCCGGACTAGAGGAGCCATCCGCGTAGAGATCAGGCGCCCCGCGATCGCCGTGAGCTCCACCTCAGCGCCGTGGGCCAGCTCGGCGCCGACCACCGTGATGGCCGGCGGCTCCCGCCCGAGAAGGTCTCTGGCGATCTGGAGGAACTGTTCTTCGAAGTAGATGTCGCGGAGGAAGACGTCCAGACGGAGCACCCTATCGAGCCCCACCCCGAATCGCGCCAGGGACGCTCCGAGCCGGCGGAACGCCTGGCGGACCTGACCGGCTCGATCGCCATAGAGTTCCGGCTTCAGGCGGCCCGTCCGTGCGTCCTCGAGACCCGAACAGCCGGATGCGAACACTAGCCCACCGGCACGCACCGCTTGGGCGACGTCCGGCCGCTCCGGCCACCACGCCACGTCCTTCGACTGGCCCCGCCCGAGAGCGATCCCACCCATCTCGTGCTCCGCCCGGCCGCCAAGCGGGACTCCGACGACATGCATGGCGAGGGGAAGCCGCCCCTGAAGATGCTCACGGCCTCCGTCGTAGTAGCTCGCCTCGCGGTTGATATCGCGAATGCAACCGTCGACCCGCACGAAATCCAGAGGCTCAAGGCCGGCATGGCCCAGGTGCGATCGCAACCACGCCCAGGCGTACTCAAGCTGGACCGTGAAGGCCTCGGGACCCTCCTCGGGGGCGTGGTCCCTGGTCTCCGGATGCGTAGTGCCTCCCACGCCGATGACGTAGACGAACGGGTCCGCGCGCACGACCCTGGCCGCGCGGCCCGGGACAGGCTGAGGGACGACGGCCGTCCGGACCACATCGGGCGTCACGCCCATGACCGCCGTCGTGATCATGTTGATCCCGGCCATCTTGCTCTGGGCCCCGAAGCTCACGGCCAGCCCATGCTCGGCCGGCCCGAAGTACTCCGGCCAGAGTGCCATCCGCTGAAGACGCCACTCCTGGCCGCTGGTGAAGTTTTGGATCCAGACCGCGCATCCGCCGATACCCGCGCGCTCGAGGCGACGCTGAATGCGCCCGTAGGAGTTCCGACACTGCGGCACCGCCTGCCACACCAGCTCCGGCACGATCCGCTCAGTCTGAAGATCGCGACAACCGTCGGAACCGGACACGAAGAGATACGGTCCATACCGCACCACGGCGGCAAACCCACGGCCGCGTTCGTCCTCCAGCAGCACCTCCTTTTTGAGCGCGCCTCGCTCATCGGTGCCACGCGACGCGCGTGAGGCGCGTCCACCCGCGTCCTCGGTGCAACCGCATCCGTCGTAACCACCTCACGCAGTCGTCCGATCCGGCGCCATACGGACACCACTTCGGCGGAGGTGGTGACCGTCCCGAAGCTTCGGCGGATGGTTCCCCCGAGGCCTCGTGCACCTCCTTCGAAGCGGCCGCCGTGCAGTCGGCGAGGAGGACGATCGCGTAATCGTTCATGAAGCCATCTCGCGCGGTCGACTCTACGCAGGTGTCCGTCGTGGTCCCGCCGACGATGAGGGTCTGGATCCCCTGGGAACGCAGCACTAGATCGAGGTCTGTGTCGATAAACGCGCTGTACCGGTGCTTTGTGACCACATATTCGTGACCACCCGGCGTCCAGGCCTCGTCGCTGCGCGGTTCGCATCCCTCATAGAACTCCGCTCCCCAGGATCCCGGAAAGCACTGCACGACTTTCCGGCTCCGGTGGCGTGTGACCCAGGACGCCGAGTTGGTCCAGGGACTGTGATGCGTCCGAATGTGGATGATCGGCAGTCCAGCCTCCCGCGCGCAGCCCAGGAAGTCCCGAAGCGTGGGCGCCATGGCCTGCACCAGGCTGACGTCGCCGCCCCGGGCCGCCACGGCCCCGGCCTCGTGGCAAAAGTCGTTCTGCATGTCGACGAGGAGAAGCGCCGCCCGCCTCTCCACCAGCAATTCGTCCAGTGTCATCACGGCGTCAGCGCCTCTCGGATCGAGATTCCCCTGGTATCGCTGGACCGGCTACGCCATGCCGGATCCTCTCCGGCGCGTCCGATCACTCGATCGGCAGCCCAATCGCCTCGGAGTACTTGCGCGTGTAGGGACGGATCTCCTCCACGTACTTCAGCGGCACCAGCTTGGCCGAGATCTTGTGCTGCTCGAGGAACTTCGCGGGCCCAGTCCCGGAGCCCGGGAGCGGGTTCCCCGTAAACCGCTCATCCATGATGGCCTGACCCTCTGGGCCCGAGGAACCAGTAGAGGAACAGCTTGCCGGCATTGGGATGAGGGGCCTGGGGTGGCCGGTGTAGCCCGGACCCCGCCCGTCGCGTACACCTCTTCGAGCGGGACGTATCCCCACGGCGCCCCCTGCGGCACATAGCGCGGATAGTTGGTCAGGTAGGCTGGAAGCAGGACGGGAAACTCACCGGCGACCAGAAGTTTGTTCGCCGCAATGTCCCCCTTCACGAATCGTGGGTCCTGGCTCCGTAGCCGCTTGAGGTAGGCGATCACCTTCTCTTCGCCCCCCCAGAAGGGCGTCGCGAACACGAATAGCTTGAGTCGGCTCTCCACCGCCAGCTTGCCCTTCCACTTCGGATCGAGGAACCCCTCCCACGTGCGGGGCAGCTCCGACGCCTTCACGAGATTCGGATTGTAGGCCGCCCCGTACACGAAATAGGTCGGGTCATAGGTCCCCTCGTAACGCAGATCCTTGGGCACACCGATCGCGTCCAGCACGTCAGAGTTGTCTGTCACCAGCCCCGCCTTCTTGTAATCGAAGTAGTTCCCACTGCTGGTGACGATGACGTCGAACGTCACCCGCCCGGACCGGCCCTCCGCCAGAGCTCGGAGCTTCGTGTCGTCGTCGGTGCCGAGGAACGCCTCAAGCGTCACGCCCGGATACTCCTTCATGAAGGCCGCCGCAGTCTTCTCGGCGATGTCCTTGTCCCAGGCGTCCCACCACACGACCTTGCCTTCCTTCTTGGCTCCCTGGTACCACTGCTCGACGAGTCGCTGACCACCGCCTGGGGCCATGGTCCTGCCGCCGACCCGCGCGTTGCTCCAGCGTGCGACCCGAACGACCGCGCCACCCGAGACCAACGCGAGACCCTTGAGGAATTGACGTCGATCGTGTCCGACTCATGTGGCTGCCCTCCCCTGTCTGAGGTTGCCTCCGCTCTAGCCCGTCGCCAGCCGCCCCGCTCGTCGCTGGTCGGCGAGGCGCCCAGCGAGCGTCACTGCGCCGATCGCCACCATCAGCACGACGCCCGTGGCCGCCGCCTTTCCGATCTCGCCCCCCTGCCAGTTGTCCCACATCAGGAGGGATACCACGCGGCTGTTCGGCGAGTAGAGCAGCAGCGGCAGCGTGACGTACCGAATCGCCGCCATCGCGATGAACACCCACCCCGACACCATCGCCGGGAACAGCAATGGCACGATGATGTGCCGGAACGCCCTGCCCCATGTGACGCCCCCCGTCAGCGCCGCTTCCTCGAGCTCCTTGTGAATCTGGAGCACGGCGCCGTGCATGGTCCGCGACCCGTAGGGCAGCACGTTGCTGACCATCGCGATCACGATGATCCAGATCGTCCCGTACACCGGGATCAGCTTCAGCGGCATGGTCAGGAACAGGTAGATGAACGCCAGCGCCGTGATGATACTGGGCGACACCTGCGGGCAGGAACGCCAGAACGTCCAGGAGACGGCGCCCCGGCATGCCGCTCTTGATCGCGAACCACGAGATGAACGTCGGCCAGGATCATCGCGGTTGCCGGCACCGCGACGACCAGGATCAGCGTGTTCGTCAGGGCCGTCACGCCCCACGGATCCGTGAAGACATACTGGTATGCCTTCAGGCTGACCCGCGACACCATCGCTGCCGACGGAACTTGGTAGAACGGCAGGAGACTGGCCCAGACGAGCACCAGGAACGGCGCCAGAACTACCAGCGCGAAGTATCCGCACACCAGCGCGAGCCCCACGTAGCGGAATCGTCCGAGCCGTAGCGGCTTGGGTCGAAACCCTCGGCCGGTGACGGTCGTGAATCGCTCGATCCGACGGGTCAGGCGCCCGTACCACACGACCAGCACAGCCGCGATCAGGACGAAGCACACCCCGAGCGCGCTCGCCAGGCCATGCTCCTCGTTCTTCACCAGCAGAAAGATCTTGGTCGAGAGCACGAAGACGCCCGACGGCAAGCCCAGGACCGCCGGGATCTCGAAGGCGTCGAGCGTCTGACTGAAGATATACACGGCGGCGGCCAGGATCCCAGGCGACATGAGCCGCAGGGTGACGCGCGAGATGACCCGGCGGGTGGGCGCGCCGGAGACCGCCGCCGCTTCCTCCAGCGCGGGATCCATGTTGCGGAACAGGCCAACCGTGATCAGGAACACCAGCCCGACCCCCCGCAGCCCTTCGACGACCATCATCCCGATGATGCTGTACGGCTGAATCGGGGGCACGGTCAAGCCCACGCGAGCCCAGGCGGTCAGGAGTCCGTGCTCCTTGCCGAACAGCCACAGGAGGGCGAGGTTGAACAAGCCGATCCGAGGGCTGAGTAGGAGCACCCACGCGATACCGTAAAGCATCCCGGGCATGGCCAGGGTCGAGGTGATCGCGACGTACGCAAAGGTCCGGAACGGCATGTCTGTGCGCTCGACCATGAACGCGAAGAACACCCCGAGTACGACCGCCACGCTGGTGGCGCCCAGGGCGAATACGACGTGTTGGCGAGGGTCGCGTAGGTGCTCGAGCTCGTCCAGGCCCTGGTGTAGTTGAGCCACGGAGGCCCGAGCCCCGGTTCAGCAATCGGTCCCAGATTCAGGCTGGTCAGCAGGAGCATGACCAGAGGGGCCACGACCAATGCGAGTGTCACCAAGAACACGACCACGTAGCACACGGCGCGGCCGCTGAGCGGCCACCAGCGAGGTGAGCGGCTGACGGCCTGCGGATACCGGGACACCGCTTCAGCGGTCACGGTTCCATCCCGAGGACGAGAACCCCGCACACCAGGGCGCGGGGATCCCAGCGAGTGCCGTTCTCGCGATCGATCGCCCGCAATCCCATCACTGCGCCGGCGAAAAGGCTGCCGGCACGCGTATCTTGCCGGCTTGCGTCAGGACGGTGTCCCCCCCGCCGGGCGCCGGCCATACCTTCGTCTCCGAAGCTCGTTTGCGGATCGCCGCCCGTTCGTCCAAACTCCGGTACGGCCAGATGTGAATCTACCGGTTTGCTTCACCAAGCTCGACGTGGCCCGCTAAGGCCAGCGGGGAGAGTTGGGTCCGCGCCTCGATTCGCGATGCCCAGCGCTCGACAAGATCCGGCAATGTGCCCGCCCGGATGGTGTAGTACCGCAGCTCGTAATACGGGCCGTGCTTCCCGGACGGCAGTCCCGGCGAGAAGGGGAAAGGGAATGAGAATCTCGGACTGCATCGCCACGATCGCATCCTGGATCTTGGGCGGCCAATGCGCATCCTTGGTCGCGGCCGCGCGCACGCGCGCCCGGGTCTCGAGGTCTGGGTAGGGCCACACGTGGACAACCTCGTTCAGCGGGCCGATCTCCGTGTGCCAAAAAGCCGCGCAGCTCGGAGTACTTTCGCCTGTGCTCATAGGCTTCACCGAAGCGCTGCTCCACCTCGGCGAGACTGCGGGGCTTCAGTCGATACGTGCGGAACTCGTAGAGCATCGTCGCTCCTTGGCTGGGGATTCTCCGCGCGTGTCCACCGTAGCAGATCACGCCATCAGTCGTACAGCACCGCGCCAGCTCGTCTGATTCAGTGCCGTCTGAATGGTCACCATCAACCCGCCGGGACTCCTATCGCCCCACGGCGGCTCCGAACCGGCAGTGCTCGCAGTGCCAGCCGATGCGTGGCGGGAAGACGCGCTGAGTGGGCATCTCAGCTTCCGATTGACACGCTCTGCAGCGTCCATAGCTCCGCGACCGGGATGTGGCAGCGGATCACGTGCCCCGACGTCCCTCGGCGACCGGGGGCAGCTGCGTGTCGCACACGGAACCCACGCGTCGCGGGCACCGCGGGGGGCGAACCGGCAGCCCTCGGCGCGGATCGCCGTGGCGTCAAGCGCGTCCTCCAGGCGGAACCGCGCCTCCGCGACGGTGGGATCAGGCACCGGGATCGCGGACAGAAGCGCCTCCGTGTACGGGTGGTAAGGCGGTGCGAACACCTCCTCCGTCGCTCCCTGCTCAACGATCTGGCCGCCGGTACATCGCCGCCACCCGGTGCGCCAGGTGACGCACCACGCTGAGATCGTGCGAGATGAACACGTAGGCGTAGCCGGCCATCGCGCTGGAGCCGCCGCAGGAGACTCAGCACGGTCGCCTGCACCGAGACGTCCAGGGCCGACACCGGCTCGTCGCAGACCACCACCCGCGGCTCCCCCGGCGATCGCCCGGGCGATCGCGACCCGCTGCTTCTCGCCTCCCGACAGCTGGCTGCGGATACCGGTGGAGGTAGTGGGCGACCGAGGTTCACCAGCGCCAGGATCCGCTGCGACGCTTCTCGTGAGCGCCGGTCACCGCGCCGGATCCCCCGGCGGAACCGCCGGAGCGGCCGGCCGACGGCCTCGAGCACGGTAGTGCGACCGGGTTCAGCGAGGAATCCCGGTGCTGGAACGCCATCTGGATCTCCCGCCGCGCTCCGAGGGTCGCTGGCGCGCCTGGGCCGCCAGTGGGCCTCCACCGAGTCGCACCTGGCCGCCGTCCGGTGGCACGAGGCCGACGACGCACTGGGCCACCGTGTCGCTCGCTTCGACGCGCCAAAGAGTCACCAGATTCGGCGGGTGGATATGAGCGACCAGCTCGTCGTCGAGATGACGAAGTACTTGGCGGGTCGGACGGCGCAAAGATCGTCCGGTCATTGGCTCTTCTTCCCTTCCCCTCCTCAGACCAGCGTGGCGGGGCACGAACGACGGCCCTGGCCAGGTACGGATAGTGTCCAGGTGGAAGCCCACCAGCGCCGGTCAGGCTGGCATCAACCTGACGAGCCGATCGGGCACGGCACATTCTCGAACGTCTGGCGGCGGTTGCTCCAGCGTGCAGGAGTGAACCACCGAAAACCGCACGCTTTAAGACACACTTACGCGACGCGTTTGATCGCGGAGGCCGTCGAGCACGGCCAAGACGGGGAAGCTATTCTTCACTACGTCAGCAACCAACTGGGC
>CAVXVV010000005.1:0-9378 GCA_963765195.1 uncultured Candidatus Rokubacteria bacterium | reverse complement strand
GTCCATCCGGCCATCATCAGGTCGGCAGGTCGACGGACGATGCCCTGTGCCTTCGATCTACCTCGTCCACCTGGTCACGTTGACTTCGGTCGGCCTGATCGATGATGGCCGACATGTTCGACCCTCATCCTCACTGGCCTCCTCCGCAGGCTCAGGACCCGCCAGCCCCTGGTGTTCGAGACCCTTGCCTTACGGCACGCAACTAGCCGTCCTCCAGCGCACCGCGCCGCGTCCCCGGCTCCGATCGCCGTCCGGCTGCTCTGGGTCCTGCTGTCCCGCCTGTGGAGCGGCTGGACGGATGCCGTCTCCGTCGTCCAACCCGCCACCGTGATCCGATGGCAGCGGTCCGGCTTCAAGCTCGTCTGGACCTGGAAGAGCCGCCGGAACGGACCAGGCCGCCCGGCCGTCGCCCCGGAGGTCCGAGCGCTCATCCGACGGATGTCCAAGGCGAATCCCCTCTGGGGTGCGCCGCGGATTCACGGGGAGCTGCAGAAGCTGGGCGTCGAGATCTCGCAGGCGGCGGTCTCCAAGTACGTCGTCCGCCATCGGAGGCCGCCATCGCAGACCTGGCGAACCTTTCTCGACAACCACCTGGGGAACCTCGTCTCCGTGGACTTCTTCGTCGTACCGACCGTGATGTTCAAGGTGTTGTTCGTCTTCGTGGTCCTGGCGCACGATCGGCGACGCGTCGTCCACATCAACGTCACCGACGCCCCCACCGCCCAGTGGACGGCCCAGCAACTCGTGGAGGCGTTCCCCTGGGAGACTGCCCCGCGATACCTCCTGCGCGACCGTGATGCGGTTCTACGGGGTCGTGTTCTCGAGCCGAGCCCAGGCCATGGGGATCCACGAAGTCAAGACGGCGCCTCGGTCGCCTTGGCAGAATCCGTACGTGGAACGGCTCATCGGCACCCTCCGCCGCGAGTGTCTCGACCACGTCGTGGTGCTGAACGACGCGCACCTGCGTCGCCTGCTGCGAAACTACCTCACCTACTACCACGGTTGCCGAACGCACCTCTCGCTGGAGAAGGACGCACCGGAGCCCAGAGCAGTGGAGCGCGTCGATCAAGGCCGGATCGTCGAGACGCCCTTGGTCGGCGGCCTCCATCATCGCTACACCCGCCAGGCGGCGTAAAATCCTTCCGGCCTACGGGGTGTACCCGCCACGCTGAAGTGGCCGGTCGGCCGGTCAGTGCGGTTGGGGGACATCCGGGTCCGCAGCCTAGCGTTTGCCCTAGGCGGCGACTTGGAGGAGAGCGGGCGCGAATTCCTCGACTCGGTTTTGAGGATTGTGGACTCCGGACTCTGGAAGGGTGACCAGGTCTATGACACTAGACCCGAGCGCCTAGGGTCGATGCCAAGACCTGGGCGCTCGGCGGGATCATCGAATCCCGAGCCATGCCTAACCTTGCCCACGCGGCCGCCTTCGCTTAGCCTGTGGTCGATCTCTGCGCGGTCCGTCACGTCGGTGACCGGCAAGGAGAGCCAATTGCCTCGTGGTGCGAAGGGTGCAAGGCCCGCGAAGGCCAAGGTCGAAGCCAAGCTCCCTGTCGCCCGTACGTCGCCGAAGACCGAAGGCTCTCGGGTCGGCAACCTTGAGAAGCGTTTGGCGGCGCTGAAGCAGGAGGAAGCGACAGGCGAAATGCTGCGCGTCATCGGCAGTTCGCCCACCGACGTTCGGCCAGTCTTTGCCACGATCGTGCGCAGTGCGGCGCGGCTGTGTGGTGGTGTGTGATGTCGACCCGGCCCGGCCACGAGGCTCCTTGTCCCGCGTCAAGCCCGCGCGGTCTGGCCGGCTCGCCGCCCGCCGCCCGGCCGTGCCGGGGATGATCGCGGTGTCGCGTCGTCGGCCGCGGGACGTGATGGGCCGGGACTGGGTCCTCGGCTACCTGCTATTGCTGCCGGCGATTGCCGTCCTGGTGGGCCTGATCGCCTATCCGTTCCTCTACGCCATCTACCTCAGCCTCCAGAACAAGCCGATCGGCGCGCCCGGCACCTTCGTCGGCGTCCAGAACTTTCTCACGCTGTGGCGCAGCCCCACCTTCTATCAGGTGATCCGAAACACGCTAATCGTCATGGTCGTGGGGGTCGGCCTCAAGTTCCTTGCGGGCCTGATGCTGGCCCTCATCCTGAACGAACGGATCAAGTACCGTAACCTGTGGCGAGCGCTGCTGTTCTTTCCGTGGACCATTCCCATCGTCGTGTCGGGCTTCAGCTGGCGGTGGATCCTCGACGACATGAATGGCGTGCTCAACATGGTGCTCGGCCAGCTGGGGATCATCGAACGCTACGTCGTCTGGCTGGGCGATCCGAAGCTCGCCATCTGGATGATCGTTGCCGCCGTGCTGTGGGAGGGCACGCCCTTCTACACGATGAATTTCCTGGCCGGGCTGGCGGTGATTCCGGCCGAGCTGTACGAAGCGGCGAAGATCGACGGCGCCAACGCCATCCAGTGCTTCTTCCACGTCACGCTTCCCGGCTTGAGCAACGTCATCATCATCACGACTCTGCTCTCCGCCATCTGGACCGCCACCGAGTTGCAGTGGGTGTATGTCCTGACGAAGGGCGGTCCGGGCCATGCTACCGAGACGTTCCCCATGATGGCGTATTCTCAGGCCATCGGCGCCAAGGCGCTGGGGATGGGCGCGGCGGTGGCGCTGAGCTTCTTCCCCCTGTTCCTGGTCCTGATCTTCTTTCTCACCCGCCGCATGCTGCAGACCCAGGAGTGAGAGGATGCGTCGCAGATCGAAGATCAATCCCGTGAAGGCCTTCTTGATCGTGGTGCCCCTGGCGATCATGCTGTTCTGGTCCCTGGCGCCGATCTACTGGATCCTCGTCACCGCGTTCTCGACCAACGAGAAGCTCTATAGCCCAGTGCTGAGCCTCTTCCCCAATCCGATCACCCTTGCGCACTTCCAGGAGCTCTTCTGGGACTCGCCGTTTCTGCGGCAACTTCGGAACAGCTTCTACGTCTCGACGATCACGACCCTCGTGTCGGCAGTTGTGGGCTGCACCGCCGCGTACGCGATCACCCGCCTGAAGTTCCGGGGGCGTCAGCTCATTGCGCGCGTCCTGATCTGGAGCTACCTGGTGCCGGCCTCGGTGCTGTTCATCCCCCTGTTCAGTCTCGTCCAGACGCTCGGCCTCGTCGGCAACACCAATTCACTCCTGCTCGCGTACCTGACCTTCACCGTGCCCTTCTGCACCTGGCTCCTCATCGGCTACTTCAAGACGTTGCCGGTCGAGCTCGAAGAGGCCGCCATGGTGGACGGGTGCAGCCACGTGGGGGCGCTCTTGCGGATCACGCTGCCGCTCGCGACGCCCGCGCTGGTGGTCACCACGCTGTTCTCCTTCACGCTGTCGTGGAACGAGTTCCTCTACGCGATCGTGCTCGTCACCAATCCGGTCGATCAGACGGTGACGGCGGGGATCGCCTCGTTCGTGGGCGAGGACGTCTACTTCTGGGGGAAGATGTTCGCGGGGGCCATTCTCATGTCGCTGCCGCCGGTGATCCTGTACCTCGTGGCCCAGCGCTGGGTCGTCGGCGGCCTGACCATGGGTGGCGTGAAGGCGTAGCGCGCGCGCGTGGGCCCGCCTACTCGCGGCCAGGACGCTATAATGAGGCCGCCCGGGGGCGAGTCGAGAGGTCGTCAAACGCAGTGGAAGGAGGAGACTCCCATGTCGGAACCTCGAGAGAACGGACTCGGTCGTCGGCAGTTCGTCAAGCTGGTGGTGGCCGGCGGGACCCTGGCGGCCGCACCCGCGGCGTCAGCGCAGACCGGCAAGGCTAAGCTGACCGTCTGGACCCAGTCGAGCTTCACGAAGCAGGCCGATGCCGCCATCAAGGGCCTGTACGAGAGCTACGGGAAAGAGCACAACGTGGACGTCGACTTCCAGATCATGGCCTACAACACCCTGATTGAGAAGCTGCCCGCGGCCCTCGAGGCGGGCACTCCGCCAGACATCTCTTTCCTGTACGACGCGGACACGGCCTACTACCGGGGCAAGGGCAGCCTGCTGGACGTCACCGACGTGGTCGAGCCCCTCACGAAGCTCGGCGGGGGCATGTTCGATGCGGCGCTCATGACGGTCAAGCACAAGGGGAAGTACTGGTCGGTGCCCACCGTGATGAACCCCTGGCCCATCCACGCCCGCCAGGATCTTCTGGACGCGGCGGGCATTAAGCAGTTCCCGAAGACGTGGGTCGAGCTCGGCGAGGTGGCGAAGAAGCTCCAGAAGCCGCCTCAGCTCGTCGGGTACGGCATGGCCGTCGGCCGGAGCGGCGGCGACTTCGAGGACAACTTCATGCCGGTCCTGTGGGAGATGGGCGGCAAGATGGAGAACGATGACGGCAGCCTGGACTTCCAGGTCGGGCCGGTGGCCAAAACCCTCCAGCTGATGAAGAAGTGGTACAAGGACGACAAGATCATCCCCCAGGGCGCGATCAACTGGGATGACACCGGCAACAACAAGGCCTTCCAGTCGGAGCAGGCGGTCTTCATTCACAACCCCGCCAGCGTCATGTCGTGGCTCCTGCAGGAGAAGCCGGATCTGGCCAAGCGGACGAAGCTCTACCCGAGCCCGGGCAAGAGCGTGGTGGACGCGTGGTGCTTCGGCGTGTTCAAGCAGACCAAGTTCCCCAAGGAGGCCAAGGCGTGCCTCGCCTACACGATGCAGCCGAAGCGCTACGAGACGTTCATCAAGGCGCTGACGGGCCGCTGGCTGCCGGTCTACAAGGACATCGCCAAGGATCCGCTATGGAACACCGGCATCTATGCCGAGTACAACAAGCTAGCCCAGACCGGCCAGCTCATCTCCTACTCCGGCCCCCCGCACGCCGGCTTCGGCGAGGCCACGAACACCTACGTGCTGCCGGATATGGCGGCTCGGGTCCTCGTGGAGAACTGGGAGCCGGAGAAGGCGGCCGACGAGGCGCGGAAGAAGCTGGTCGACATCTGGGCGAAGTATAAGGACTAGCGAAGCGGCGCCTCGCCCCGGACGAGGCAGGGGAACGCGCTCGATCGCGGGGTCGGCGGCTGAGGGCGCCGACCCGACGGAAGCCGGCTACACGGCGTCGTGGAGCGTGACCGGCACATCGTACGCGCGCCGGGCTCGAGTCGGCGGTCGTGGGACGGGCGGTAGAACTCTGCCCATGACCCGGTCACCCTTCGCCCTGGTGCGACCGGTCACGAAAAGCAGGGGAACGTCGGCGACTGGCTCTCGATACTGGTTAAGAATTGAGGCTCTTCCGGATCCTGTGTGGGTGAACGATGCCCCTTCGAGGGTGGACCGGCGCCAAGTCCGGACAGGCCGCCAGGAGCCCTTGGCGGCCCAGTCGGGCCCCCGCCCTGGTCGATGTGCATCAGATCTCCGCGGCCTGGGCACCCCCGCCTGGCCGAAGCCATCCACCGCGGCCCGTCCCGGCCCCCCGTCAGCCGGCCGCGATCCCCAGCCTCGCGCCTGCAGGATTTGGGTCTCCGACCCACACGAAACCCGGAAGAGCCATCTACCGTATGCTCCGATTCGGCACCGAATACGTCGACCGCGGCCAGGACTACTACGAGCGCCGGTTGTCCCTTCCGCTTATTACAGCCGGCGAGCCTCAGGCGCGCCGCTGCCTCCGGATCGAGGCCCTGATCCGAGGGTATGGTGGGATCATCGGTGTGGTTCGCGCGGCGACCCGCCGTGTGACGCAGCGCCAGGCGCATGCTGCCCAAGATGCTGCCCAAATTGCGTGAGAAGGAATGACAAGGCGTGAGATCCGGAGGTCGGGGCCGCAGGTGTAAGTGATGAATTCTGATAAGGAGTGACATTTTGTGAGAGGGCCGTAAGGAAATTCCCAAGCTGGACGTCGCCGCCGGGCGCTGTCCGGGGTGAGGCGCGCGATGGAAACCGGCCCCGGTCGGGGGCAGGGCAGAGGGGAAGGCGCGACGCTCATACTCATTCCGTGCTTGCAGGGGCGTCAGGTGGGGGAACTGTAGACCGTTACGACCTTTTCCGTCACTTGCCCCCCTCCGATTCCGGCCTTTCGACCATCGGCTTCTGCGGATTTTCTGCGGATTGCGTCGCCATCGGTGTCTCGTCATCCAGCCGGTTCACAATCACGCGCCGCCGGCTCGGTACCAAGTGCCCATAGTAGTCCACCGTGATTTTGATGCTCGAATGGCCCAGTTGTTTGCTGACGTAGTGAAGAATAGCTTCCCCGTCTTGGCCGTGCTCGACGGCCTCCGCGATCAAACGCGTCGCGTAAGTGTGTCTCAAAGCGTGCGGTTTTCGGTGGTTCACTCCTGCACGCTCGAGCAACCGCCGCCAGACGTTCGAGAATGTGCCGTGCCCGATCGGCTCGTCAGGCTGATCCCAGCCTGACCGGCGCTGGTGGGCTTCCACCTGGACATTATCCGCACCTGGCCAGGGCCGTCGTTCGTGCCCTGTCACGCTGGTCTGAGGAGGGGAAGGGAAGAGCCAGTGGCCGGACGATCTTTGCGCCGCCCGACGTGCCAAGTACTCCCTCATCTCGACGACGAGTTGGTCGCTCATATCCACCCGCCGAATCTGGTGACTCTTCGGCGCGTTGAAGCGAGCGACACCGTGCTTTCGGGCCCGGCGGCCTTCAGTGCGACGCACCCAGATTTGCCGTGCCTTGAGATCTACGTCGCTGATCTGGAGGCAGCGCCCTTCGCCTGGCCGGAGCCCGGTCCGCGCGAGGGTGAGTACCAGGATGTGTACCTCTCGGGGGAATTGGGCTCGCGCGGTGTCCACGACCCGCCGCAGTTCCTCTGCGGTGAACACGGAGAGTTCGATTTCTCGACGGCGCTCCGCGGGCGCCGGCTGGAGGAAGCGCCCCGCCCGTGCGGCTGGGTTGGCGCTGAGTAGTCCATCTTCGATGGCACTATTTAAACACGAGCGCAGCACGTCGAGTCGCAATGCTCTCGTCTTCAGCTTCGCGCCCGATCGCCGCATCGCCGCGAGAGCACTCACAACCTCCTCTCGGCGGATTGTCCGAAGCATCTTCGATCCCAGGATCGGCAGCCAGTGTGTTCGCAGGACGCGTGCGTAGAGGTCAGCGGATCCGATCTTCAGATCCTCCCGCCGCGCCAGCCACTCCTCCGTGTAGGCGGCTAAGGTCGTGCCGGGAGTCTCCCTGGGGTGTCGCTTCCGTTTAACCCATCCAGATGTTTGGAGGACCTGCGGCCGTTCGTCTCGCGCACCGGGTCCCCGGGTCCGCGCCGCGAAGGACACCCAACGGGGACCCACGTGTTCCCTATGGAGTTTAGACAGCAGGCCGAGGAAGATCGAGGCGAACCGCACTGACCGGCCGATCAGCGATTTCAGCGTGTCGGGTACACCCCCGCAGGCCGGAAGGATCTTACGCCGCCTGGCGAGTGTAGCGATGGTGGAGGCCGCCGACCATGGGCGTCTCAACGATCCTGCCTTGGTCGAGGCGCTCCACCGGTCTCGGGTCCGGGGCATCCTTGTCGAGGGACAGGTGAGTCCGGGCACCGTGGTAGTAGCCAAGATACGCGTGCAGCAGGCGACGCAGGTGGCTCTCGTTCAGCACGACCACGTGGTCGAGGCACTCGCGGCGCAGGGTCCCGATGAGGCGCTCGACATAGGGATTCTGCCACGGGGACCGCGGGGCGATCTTGACCTCGTGGATCCCCAAGGATCGAACCCGGCTCGAGAACACTGCCCCGTACACCGCATCGCGGTCGCGAAGCAGGTATCGGGGCACGGTGTCCCACGGGAACGCCTCGACGAGTTGCTGGGCCGTCCACTGGGCGGTCGGGGTATCGGTTACGTTGACGTGGACGACGCGTCGCCGGTCATGCGCCAGGACGACGAAGACGAACAAGACCTTGAAGAGCACCGTGGGCACGACGAAGAAGTCCACAGAGACCAGCGTCCCGACGTGGTTGGCGAGGAACGTGCGCCAAGTCTGCGACGGAGGCGTTCGACGGCGGACCAGGTACTTGGAGACCGTGGCCTGGGAGATCTCGAGGCCGAGCTTCTGGAGTTCGCCGTGGATCCGGGGTGCGCCCCACAGGGGGTTGGCGCGAGCCATGGTGCGGATCAGCGCACGGAACTCGGGGGCGACGGCGGGGCGGCCGGGCCCGGGCCGGCGGCTCTTCCAGGTCCAGAACAGCCTGAAGCCTGTCCGCTGCCACCGGATGACGGTCTCGGGTTTGACGAGCAGGACGGCCTCCGCCCAGCCGTGCCACAGGCGGGCGAGTAGGACCCAGAACAACCGGTCGGCCGTCCGCAAGCGTGGACGCTGCGCGGTGCGCTGGAGGACGGCCAGTTGGTGCCGTAACGCGAGGTTCTCGAACACCAGGAAGCGCTGGGTCCTGACTCCGCGGACGAGGCCGATGAGGATGAGGGTGATCATGCCGGCCATCATCGATCAGGCCGGCCGAAAGTCAACGTTGACGAGGCGGACGGAGTAAATAGAAGGCACAGCTTCAGGCCATCTCGGCGCGGGTGACCCCGGCCAGTCTCCGGCGCACGTTCGCCGCGCTGTACACCTGGGCGGACTTGGAACCGGTGCTCGGGGCGTTCATCGCGAACCGGTTCCCGATGTCACTCCGGTCGACGACGTTCTATACCAACGTCGCCGCCCCGGAGCTGGCGGAGCGCTACGCGCAGGCCCACCGCCGGATCCAGGAGCTGATTCTCGCGCACTGGCCGGGCATCCCACCCGCGTGGCTGACCCATGCCGAGCCGGCCGGGCGAGCGCCCACCGGCCGCGTCGGCTCGTGGCTGGTCCCTCGCCTGGACCGGGTCCGCCCCTTCTTCGAGGCGCTGGGCGCTCGGCTCGATGCCTGGGCGCGGGCTCCGGACGAGGTCGGGGTGGACGGCGGCCACAATCTCTACACCGTGTATGTCTACCTCGCGCTGCTCTGGGCCACGGCCATGCGGCCCCGCCGCGACCCGCTCGTGGATCGGGCCGCCCTCCGCGGTCGGGGCTGGCTCATCGTGGAGGACAAGCACAACCGCCGGTATCGGGAATCGCGCCGGTGCCGGTCGCCGACACCGTCTGGCCGATGCTCGGCGCGCTCGACCGCGCCGGCCAGGCCCTTCGCCGACGCCTCGGCCCCGAGGGGCGCCTCGCCACGCTGGGCGCGGGGGCGCTCTTTTTCGTGATCCGCCGGGGGGCGCCGCGGGACCTCACCCCCGCCCTCCTGCGGGAGGTGCTCCAGGACGAGGGGCTCGCGTATGAGGTGGAAACTGAACGCGCCGCGCCACTGCTGGATCAGCCGGTGGATCGAGCGCGCCCAGCCCGTGGCCCCGATGGAGCCCTTTCTCGGGCACGTCCACGACGATCTGGAGCCGTGGGGACGCTACTCGTTGGCCGAGCTGCGTCGGCGGGGGGAGGTGTTT
>CAVXVV010000004.1:0-25107 GCA_963765195.1 uncultured Candidatus Rokubacteria bacterium | reverse complement strand
CCAGGGGGGCTGGCGGACCAAGCCCGCTCCGCCCCGATGCGGCGCCGCGGCCCCGGCCCGGGCAGTGTCAAGGGCGCGGCACGGGCGCGGCGCCGGGCGCAGGGAGACGGCAGCCGGCGACAGGCCGGCCAGGTCGCGGACGATCGCTTCGAGCTCGTTCATGGTCGCTAGTGCCCTGTCAGCCCTGGATTGACGAGTGGGGCCGCCTGGGCGTGATCCGGGAAATCTCGGGGACGAACCGCCAGCCGACCATGCCATGAGCGTGCGGTTCTCAAGCGCACTTCGGCGCTAGCTCGCCGGCGATGATCTCCAGCATCCCGTCGTCTTCGACCGGCGCGAGTTGGAAGTACCAGCGCGAGCAGCCGGCCTGCCGCAGCGCCTTGATCTGCTCGGCGACCTGGTCGACCGTCCCGACGAGCATGCCGTACGAGCGCATGCGGCGATCCAGCCGTCGACCTCGTCGCTCTGGTTGGTGTAGTCCAGTCGCCGCTGGCTGCGACGGCGAACATCCCGTTCGTCAGTCCCGACGATGGTCGGGCCGGCCCAGGAGAAGCACACCGTCGCCGGATCGCGGCCGATCTGCCGGCATGCGTCGAGCACACGCTGCCGCCTGGCGGAGAAGACGCCGCCGATCACCGACGAAGTCCGAGGTGCGGCGCGCCGAAGACGTTGAACTCGTCGGCGAAGCGGGCGGCCAGGGCCGGGGTGCGCTTCGGGCCGCCGCCGCCGATGATGATCGGCGGGTGCGGGCGCTGGGCCGGCTTGGGGTAGCCGGGCGCATCCTTGAACTGAAGAGCCGCCCTCGTAGCTGTGGCCGACGCCGTCCCCCCAGAGCCGGGTGCAGATCTCGAGCGACTCCTCCAGGAGTCCAGCCGCCGCCGGGCGTCCGGGAAGGGGATACCGTACGCCACGTGCTCCTGCTCGAACCAGCCGCCCCCATGCCGACCTCGATCCGCCCGCCGCTCATCTGGTCGACGGTCGCCACGATCTTGGCGAACTCGCTGGGGTGGCGGAACGTCATCGGGCTGACCATCGTGCCGAGGCGGATCGCGCTTGGTGTCGCGGGCCAGGCCGGCCAGGACCGCCCAGCACTCGGTCGAGTCGGACTCGGGCGGGACGTTCATCGGATGTAGTGATCGGAGCGGAAGAAGCCGCCGAACCCGAGCGCTTCGGCCCGCCGCGCCAGGGCCAGCATCTCCTCGTAGGTCCCGCCCTCCTGGGGCTCCACCATGACGCGGAAGCTCGACAGCATGCTCGCCACGGCCGACACCTCCCTGCTCGCCCTGAAGCGCGAGGTCGCGCGACGCAGTATACGCCCGGTCGCGTGCCGCGGCCCTGAGGCGCTTCGCATACCGCGCGCCGATCCCCATCGCCCGGGCATGCTCGGGCATGAACAAGTACTCCGGTCACCCTGACCGAGGCGCGAACGGGCGGCGCTCGGTCAGCGGGTGGCCACGGGCCGGGGCCCCGCCCGAGAATTGACCCACGCCCGCATCCTGCTCAAGGCCGACGAGGGCCGCACGGCCCGGCTGGACCGACGCCGCCATCGCCGCGGCCCTGGACGTGAGCCGCTCGACCGTCGAGCGGGTCCGCAAGCGGTTCGCCGAGCACGGGCTGGAGGCGGCGCTCCGCCGCCGACCGCCGCGCCGGGAGTACGGCGGAAGCTGGACGGCGAGCAGGAGGCGCACCTGGTCGCGCTGGCCTGCACGCCGCCACCGGTCGGGCGGCGACGCTGGACGCTGCGGCTGCTGGCCGACCAGCTGGTCGAGCTGCGGTACGTCGACGGCGTCTCGTACGAGACGGTCCGCCAGGTGCTCAAGAAGAACGAGCTCAAGCCGTGGCTCACGAAGCGCTGGTGCATCCCGCCCGAGCAGAGCGGCGAGTTCGTCTGGCGCATGGAGGACGTGCTGGACGTCTACAGCCGCCCGTACGACCCGACGCGGCCGCAGGTCTGCCTCGACGAGGCCAGCAAGCAACTGCTTGGCCGAGGCCCGCCCCCGCCGCCCGCCGCGCCGGGCCGCGCCGAGCGCGGTACGACTACGAGTACGAGCGGGACGGCGTCGCCAACCTGTTCCTGGTCGCGAGCCGCTCCGGGGCCGGCGGCACGTCGACGGTGACCGAGCGGCGGACCAAGGTCGACTGGGCGCACGTCATCAAGGACCTGGTCGACGTGCACTACCCGGACGCCGAGCGGATCGTGCTGGTGATGGACAACCTGAACACCCACACGCCGGCCTCGCTCTACGAGGCGTTCCCGCCCGCCGAGGCCAAGCGGATCGCCGACAAGCTGGAGATCCACTACACGCCCAAGCACGGCAGCTGGCTGAACGTCGCCGAGATCGAGCTGAGCACGCTGAGCGGCCAGTGCCTCGACCGGCGCATCCCCGACCGCGAGACGCTCGAGCGCGAGGTCGCGGCCTGGGAGGCCGAGCGGAACGCCCTCGGCGGGCCGGTCAACTGGCGGTTCACGACCGAGGATGCCCCCTGGGCAGGATTGCCGAACGACCGAGAAGGGCCTTTATGTCTCCTACGCTCTCGATCGATCCGAAAGATCTCTTCGAGTTCTGCAACGCGAATATGGCGTACTTCATGGTCCCGGGGTACCTTGTCGTGCGCAAGGATCTGCCCAAGACCGGCACGATGAGGGTGGAGAAGTACAAGTTACGTCAAGAGGGCATATCAGCCGGCGCCGCCGACCGGGCAGAGCTCGGGATCACCCTCAAGCGGTGAAGCCCGCGGCAGCCTGGAAACGCGGCCAGAATTTCCATCCCCTACCGGCATCCGACGGCCGCTGTGCCGCAACTCCCTGATTTTGAAGCGGGCGACGGAGGCGGCGCGGAAACACGGGTTCGAATCCCGTCGGGGACACCACACGTGTTGCGACCCCGCCGCCGTGCTGGCCATGACGGGGCTCACGGTGCCGTCGCCCGCGAACCGGCCAGCGCGTGCTCTCGACCAGCACACATCTCAATGTGAATAACGTAGTCGAGCCGGTGAACCCGCTGGATCCCGACTCATCGACGTAGGCTAGCAGGGCGCCCGCCCCTCGGCCCAGCATCGAGCCGGAAGGGGCACGCCGCCATCGGCGCGCGATTGCCGGATGATTGCTAGTGTCCTGTCCCCGTGGTTCGCGCCATAACTTCAGTGGGGTGATCATCGACGGTGCGCCGGGCGAAGCGGGCGATGCTGGCGAGGATCTGGTCGGCGGTCTTGGTCCAGATGAAGGGTTTGGTCTCGGCGTTATGGGCGTCAATGTAGGTGCGGATCGCGGCCTCGAGCTCGGCCACGCTGCGATGCACACCGCGCCGGACTTGCTTGGTCGTCAGGTCGGCGAACCACCGCTCGACCAGGTTCAACCACGACCCGTAGGTGGGCGTGAAGTGCACGTGGAACCGTGGGCGCTTGGCCATCCAGCGTTGGATCAGGGGCGTCTTGTGCGTGCCGTAGTTGTCCAGGATGAGGTGGACGGCCAGCCCGATGGGCACGGCGGCGTCGATCGCGTCGAGGAACTTTCGGAACTCGATGGAGCGATGACGTCGATGGAGCTGTCCGATGACCTGGCTCGTCTTGACATCGAGCGCCGCGAACAGCGAGGTCGTCCCGTGGCGCGTGTAGTCGTGCGTCCGACGCTCGATCTGCCCCGGTCGCATGGGCAGCAGCGGTTGCGTGCGGTCCAGCGCCTGGATCTGCGCCTTCTCGTCGACGCACAGCACGACGGCATGCTCGGGCGGATTCAGGTAGAGACCCACAATGTCCCGCACCTTCTCGATCAGGAGCGGATCGGGCGACAACTTGAACGTCTCGGTCCGATGCGGTTGCAGGCCGAACGCGTGCCAGATGCGGCTGATCGTCATGCGGCTCAGGCCCGTCGCGTTCGCCATCCCGCGCAGGCTCCAGTGGGTCTCGCCGCGCGGCGTGGTCTCCAGGGTGCGGATCACCACGCGTTCGACGTCCGCGTCGGCAATCGTCCGCGGCGCCCCCGGGCGGGGTTCATCGTACAGACCGTCGAGCCGGTCGCGGACAAAGCGGCCCCGCCACTTCCCGATGGTTTGCGCCCGCGTGTGCAGTCTCCGCGCGACCACGGTGCTGGCCAGCCCCTCGCCACACAGCAAGATGATCCGCGCCCGCCGCGCCAGGTGCGGTCGCGTCCGGGCTCGGGTCGCCAGCGATTCCAAGCTCTCGCGCTCCGCCTCCGTCAACACGAGCGGGGCCTTCGGTCGCCCTGTACGCATGCGCTCCCCCTTGTAGAGCAAACGCGCAAGGGCCGCCATTTGTTCCGCTTTCTTCAGGGACAGGACACTAGGCCAAAAAGCCAGAAACCCGAGGGGCCGTAACCCCTCGGGTTATTTGGTGAGCCGTGAAGGAATCGAACCTTCAACCTACTGATTAAGAGGAGGTTGTGGGACCGAACACCCCCGCACACAGGCGATCTAAGCGTACGTATTTCCTGCGCGGCAGCCTGATAGATGTTCGCCTGCGTGTGGTGGAGTTCGGTGGAGTTTGGCACTGGCATGTCACCGAGAGCTGCGCACTCCGCCGGCCCGCGCTGCATCGTAGGCGCCGTAACCGAGCCGCATACCCCACGGCCTGCTCCCGCCCTCGGCCTTGACAGCCTCACGCCTGAGGCGCCGCCGGGGCCTCCCACTGCCCTTGCCCGCTCGACCAGCCGCGCGCTACCTTTCTGGTAGGGAGTTCGATGGAGAGCGGGCGATCGCGGGGCGGGAGAAGAGAACCGGGAAAGGTGGCTGCCGCCGTCTACGTTCGCTCAAGCCTGCTAGCCGGGGTGACAGCTATGAATCGACGGGACCTCATCGGCGGGCTCGCCGTCCTCGGCAGCGCGGCGATCATCCGACCGGCTACGGTGCCCGCCCAGCCTGGGGCTGCCGCTGGTTGGCTCCGTGAGACCGACGTCCAGCGTCGGCGGGAGACCACCAGAAACGTGGTCCAGAGACAAGGAGGCATCATGCGACGAGTTGGTCTGGGACGTTGGTTCGCGATCGCCGCGATCGGTGTGCTCACCGGCCTCGTGCTGGCCGGCCCGGCCGCCGCCCTCGACGTGGGTCAGAAGGCGCCCGACTTCACGCTCCCGGCGCCCGGCGGCAAGCAGGTCAAGCTCTCCGACCTCACCGCCAAGGGCCCCGTGGTCCTCTACACTTTTATCCAAGCGTTCGCCGGCACCTGAACGAAGGAAATCACGGGCTTCGAGGGCATGCTCGCCCAGTTCGAAGCCCTGAACGCCCAGGTCGTGGGCGTCAGCGCCGATCACGCGGCGACGCTGGAAGCCTTTACCAAGCAGAACAACATCAAGCACCTGCTCCTCTCCGACTTCCGCCGCCAGGTGCTCCCGACGTACGACGCGCTGGTCACCGACGAGAAGAGTCCCATCTATCGCTACGCGAAGCGGACCTACTTCGTGATCGACCGGACCGGAACCGTCCGCTACGTGAAGATCCAGGACAACCCCCTCGATCTCCTGGACCCCGGGGAGGTCCTGAAGGCCTTGAAGGAGAGCGGCGCGTCATGAGCCGCCGGCTCCTCACCGGCCTCCTGGCCGCGGCGCTCGTCGCCGCGCCCGCGCTGGCGGCTGGGCCCGACTTCGAGGCACTCCAGATCCAGCCCTACGAGCCCCCGAAGGCGGCACCGGCGTTCTCGCTCCCGGATCTCGACGGCAAGGTCAGGAGTCTCGCGGACGCCCGCGGGAAGGTGGTGCTCCTCTTCTTCTGGGCGACGTGGTGACCGGACTGCCGGGAGGAGTTGCCTCCATCAACCGGCTCTACACGGAGCTCGGGTCACGCGGCCTCGAGGTCCTGCTCGTCAGCTTCCGTGAGGACCCGGGACACGTGAAGCGCGCGGTCCAGGAGCGCGGCTACGTCGCTCCCGTGCTCCTGGACCGGAACGGGGACGTGACCGGCAAGCTCTACGGCGTCTGGGGACCGCCTACCGTCTACCTGATCGATCGACAGGGTCAGCTGGTCGGCCGCGCCGTCGGCCCGCGTGACTGGAGCACGCCGGCGGCGCGCCAGCTCCTGCTGGCGCTGCTCGAGGCGATGCCGTGAGATGGCGGCCCGGCAAGGCGATGTTCCGGCAGGCCGGCGGAGCTCTGCACCGCGTTCCTGGCAGACCAGCCCGCCGGGCGATGGTGCCTCCAAGTGCTCGACTCGAGCCGGGCCGAGCGCCGCCCGGTCGCTGACGACCGCATCCGCCCAGCACCGGCACGGCTTTTTCGCGGCCTTCGGGATCAATCCGGGCGACCCGATGTGGCTGGACGAGAAGGACCGCTGCCGCGCACCGACTCCGGGGGCCCGGGCCTGGCTCACATTCGACGCCGCCGCTCAGGGTGAATTTCTAGGGGACGCGAACCAGAACCTGGAACCAACCCGGCTCGGAGGGTCGCGTCAGCCGGAACGTCAGCGTTGGATGGAGACCCTCAAAATGCAGAAGCGGCGGGGGCTTCGCGAGCGCGAAGGTGAACATCCACCCGACCCGACGAACACCCCGGTGGCGCGTCTTCCGGAGCAGCGCCACCGTCTTCGTCCAGCCGAAGATTTCCTCGACCAGTTTCCACTTGCGCTGGCTGACGGGGTCGCCCGGATGCCGCGTGGTCCGGCCATCGATCGCGCTCCGACGCTGCGTCATGTTCTGGGCCACGTGTGGGGTGACGCCCAGGCCACGGCGGCGCCGAATCGCGAGCGGGAGGTGAGCGAGACCGCGAAGGCAAGCGCCTCCTTGTCATTTCACTTTGACCGTTGTCGATGAGCCGACTCCGCGGCCATTGAGTGGCGCGCGATTCCGACCACCCGACGGCCGGAGGTGTTCGGACTGTTTACGCTCGAGCCGCCGGCTGAGCGAGCACGGTCGCCGCCTGCTTCTCGACCACGGTGCCCTTGAAGAAGTCAGGGTTCACCTGGCCCCAGAAGCGCACGGCGTTGGCGAACATGAAGTCCCGAAAGTCGGCCTCGCTGATCAGCCCGTGCTCGACCAGTTCATACGCTTCCGGCACGACCTCCGTCATGTCCGGGACGTCGAAGTGCCCGATGTCCGAGCTGAAGATCGCGTTCAGGCGCGCGCCCATCGGGTTCGTGCGGCGGTCGAACGCCCACGCGTTGATCGGATCGTCGGCCTCGCAGCCGAAGTAGAAGCGCGGGACGAAGAGCTCGCGGATGTCCTCCTTGCGCGCGATCTTGCAACGGAAGTAGTCGTCGAGGTCCTCGATGCCGCCGGTCTGCGTCGAGCTCGAGTCGCCCTCCAGGCCCTCGCCGCGGCGCACCGCCTCCACTACGGCGTCACGACCATACTTCTGCGCGAGCTCGAGCAACGCGGCGCGGTCGAGCCGGGTCGGGTTCGTGCGCTCGAGGGCCTGCCGGTTACGCTTCTCCCAGTGCCCGATGAGATCGGCATAGAGCATGCACGCCCAGCCGACGCCGCCCTCGAGGAAGGCGAAGTTCAGGTCGGGGAAGCGGCGGGTCACCCCGCCGAAGAAGAGCGCCTTGCAAACCGCGTGACCGGCGGACGCGAAGTGACCGATGTGGTTGTAGCAGAAGTTCGATGGCGAGTTCCGGAGGAGGATGGAGCGCGCGCCGTTGTGGAAGCTCGGCGCGATGCGAAGCTCGCGGCACTTCTCCCACACGGGATCATAGTCGTGGTCGCTGTCGATGCCGATGACGTCGTACCATTCGACGAACTTCGAGGCGTCGGGATGCGCCTCAGCGAGGGCGGGGACCGGGCGGCGCATGAGCCCGCCGACCATCATGACCCGGTAGCCGAGCTGCTTCGCGGCGAACTCCAGCTCTTCGAGCGCCTCCTCCGGCGTGTACATCGGGATGATCGCCGCCGGGATCATGCGATCTTCGAGTCCGCGGAACTGATCAGCCGTGAACACGTTGTAGGCGCGACAGATCGCCCGGCGCAGCCTCGTGTCCTGCATGCGATGATACGAGAGCCCGGCCGTCGGATAGACGACGGCGAAATCGATCCCGAGGTCTTCCAGGCGCTCGTGCATGAGCCGCGGGAGCATCGCGGTCGCCCGGTCGAGCACGTTCTCGCAGGGCGACCCCCAGAACGTCTCCTGCCCGACCCGGCGCCGACGGCGCTCGGCGAGAGACATTTTGAGCGAGTTGGGGATGCGCTGGCTGGCGACCTCGAAGGCCTCGGCCGCCGCATCCCCGCCGATGCGCCGGAACTCCTCGCGCATGACCGGCGCGTACTCGAGCCAGTGGCCGTCGGCGTCGATGATCGGGTGGCTCAGGCGGGAGCGGAGCGTCCGGGCCTCAGTCGGGCCGTTGGTGACCATGGCACCCTCCGGTTAAGCGGCAGTCTGGCGCAATGATACCCGATTCAGAGTCCGAGTCCGTTCACCACGTATTCCTGAACGGGATCGGGATGAGTTTGCCGAGTCCTGGCGGCTCGATTGGCCGGCAGTTAAGGGCGTCCTTGTCGAGCGAGAGATGAGTGCGGGCCTGGTGATAGTAGGAGAAGTCGCGCGCCAGGATGCGGCGCAGGTGACGTTCGCTCAAGACGAGGACATGAGTCGCGACACGACGCGCCGCGATGTTCCGTGCGAAGTCTTGGGCCGAACGCCGTGAGGGGTTAGGCGCCCGCGGTCACCGAGAGCTCGCCGGTCGCAACGAGCTGGAGCTCGGCCGCCAGCAAGTGTTGCGACGCGCGCCTATACAGCGCCAAGGTGGCGCTAGACTGAGTCTAGCCCGGCAAGGCCCGGTGGCGACGGTGCGCGAATTCGAACGCGCCCAACATGAGGCTGCCGATGACGAAGGGGATCAGGAAATAGATCGTGCGAAACGCGATCAGGGCGCCGATCACGTTGGCGCCCGGCACGAGCGACAGGATCACGGCCTCAATGACCCCGAGCCCTCCCGGCACGTGGCTCACGATCGCCGCGGTGTTGGCCATCACGTAGATGGCGGCCACCGGAAGGAAGCCGATCTCAGCTGAGGCCGAGAGCATCTGGTGCAGGACCGCCGAGACTAAGAGGAAGTCGCAGGTCCCGACCAGGATCTGACCGATGGCGAGCGTGAGCGGTGGCAAGGGCAGGGTGAAGTTGCGGATGCGGATCGGCCGGCGCACGAATGTCGTGAGGGCAAGGTAGGCTGCCAGTAGGATCAGGAGCACGACGCCTGCGGCGATCACCAGGCCGGAGCCCATACCGATCATGCGCGCGACCAGCGGCGGCTGCGTCAGGGCCGCGGTGGCGCCGAGGGTGGTCAGACCAACCAGCACGGTCGCGCCGCAGAACAGGATGATCCGGCCGACGTCGCCGGCCGAGAGGCCCCAGGCGGTGTAAAAGCGATAGCGCACGGCGCCGCTACTGAATGCGGCCAGGCCCAGGGTATGGCCGATCGACAGGCTGATCAGCGAGGCGAGCGCGATCCTCCGATATGGGAGGTCGCCCTTAGTGTAGCGGATGGCTAACGTGTCGTTGGCGGTAAGGCACAAGTAGCTGCCGGCGGTGAAGGCTGCGCCGAGCGCCAGATGGGTCGAAGAAATCGCGCCCAGCGACTGGACAATTTCCTCCAGGCTGTGGCCTCGCAGCGCGCGATAGATCAGGAAAACGGCCAGACCGAACACCGTCACGCCAATCCAGGGATACAAGCGCTTGAGGGAGGACGATTTGTTGCTCATTTGCCGGCCGGGCTATCCAGCGAGTCTCACTGGGAGGACAGCTGTATATGGGGTGAGAAGGCGGATCGTGCGGGCCACCTCAGCTACGACGCGCGGCGCCGGCGGGCTGGCTGTTTGGCGGACGGGGTCTTCTGATCTGCCTTGGTGGGAGCCGCTTTCGCCAGTCCCTTCCGTTCGAGGCTCGCCTTGAGCGTCGCGACCAGGTCGGCGGTCGGGGGACGGGCCTCCACCTCCAAGCGTTCGATCTCCTGGCCCGCTACCTTCTGCTCAATCGCCTTCAGGAGACGCTTCCGGTACTCGTCCTCATAATTCGCGGGATGGAACTCGGTCGCGGAGAGCTCACTGATCAGGCGCTCGGCGAGCGTCCGCTCCTGGTCGCGGATCTTTGGATCGGCGCCTCGGTCGATCTCGGCCGCGTTGTGGACCTCTGCGGCGAAATAGAGCCGCTGGAGGAGAAGACCGTCCCGGTGTACCCGGATTGCGATCGGGGTCGTCTTGCCGCGCCAGGTAAACGTGCCGACGGCAATCCGGTGTGTCTTCTCGAGTGCCTGGACCAGCACCCGATATCCGCGCTCGCCGTTCTTGCCGGCGCCGAGGTAGTACGTGTTCTCAAAGTAGACCGGGTCGATGGCCCGCTCGGGCACGAACGAATCAATGACGAGCGCGGACGAGGAGGCCTGCTCGAGCGCCTTCAGCTCCTCTGGCTCGAAACGGACGTACTCGTCCTTGGAGGTCTCGTACCCTCGGACCGTCTCTTCCCGTGGAACGGGTCCGTGGATCGGGCACTCGAGACGCATCTGGATCCGGGAGCCGCATTTCGCGTGAAGAAGATGGAAGGCGACGCCCTGGGAGCTGGTGGCGGTGAACAACTGGACGGGAATGGTGGCGAGACCGAGAGAGATGTCGAGATTCTTCAGTGCGCGAGGCATGGTTGTTGGGGTAACCAGAGTGGTTTCGCGGTCGATGTGAATCCATTATAGCTCGAGCCAGATAGTCGACTTGGCAGGCGGTCTGGGCGGCGCTCCTCACCTGTTGACGCCTCCATATCGCGAGGCGTAGCATCCCGCCCAAATCCAATCCAGGTCATCCAAGCATCCAAAGAGAGGTCGGTTATGCCCCGCTACGAATTCCTCTGCGAGAAATGCCAGAAGCCGTTCGAGCTGACCATGACCATCTCGGGGCACGAGAAGGGGAACGTTCGGTGTCCTACGTGTAAGAGCACGAGAGTGGTGCCGCAGCTCAGCGGCTTCATGGGGCGGTCCGCGAAGAAGAGCTGACTGTTCTGGAGGTGAAGGCAGGCTCGAGGTGGGACGTGAGCGACGGTATCTAAAGCCAGGCTGGCTTACCAGCCGAGTGTTGAATCCGTTGCTCATGCGGCTCGGCATGATCCCCACCTTGGCGGTGCGTGGCCGGACGAGCGGAGAATGGCGCACGGTTCCCGTCAACGTGCTCGAGCTCGCTGGCCACCGCTATCTCGTCGCACCTCGTGGTGATACCCAGTGGGTTCGGAATCTTCGCGCCACGGACCGAGGCGAGCTTCGCTGGCGTGGCCGCGTCGAGCCCTTTCGCGCGATTGAGATTCCTGATAGCGAGAAGCCGCGCGTGATCGAGGCCTATCTCACCCGCTGGGGTTACCAGGTCAAGGGCTATTTCAACGCGCTACCCGATCCAGCTGACCATCCGGTGTTCCGGATTGAGCGGACGTCGGACGTTGATTCGAAACGTTCCTAGAAGCGGGCGATCCAAGGGGTCGCTGGGGGATTCAGGCATGGCGACCGAATGGCTTCAGCTCGGCGTAGCCTGCTAGGAATTCCGAGCCCACTTTTAGGAGGAGCAAATGATTTCTGGTGCGCACGTAATTATCTACAGCAAGAACGCCGAAGCGGACCGAGCATTTCTTCGCGATGTCCTCGGATTCAAATCCCTGGATGCTGGTCATGGCTGGCTGATCTTCGCCCTGCCGCCAGCAGAAGCTGCATTTCACCCGTCCGATGAGAACGGTGCCCACGAACTCTATTTCATGTGCGACGATCTGAAGGCCGAGATGGCTTCTCTCGCGAAGAAGAGCGTTAAGTGCTCTAAAGTTCAGGAAGCACGATGGGGCTCCATCACGAAGATTCGGCTTCCCGGTGGAGGCGAGGTCGGCCTTTATCAGCCAAAGCATCCTACAGCCTTAAGCCTAAAATAGATCCCTCACCAAATGGAACGCTGCTGCTCCTGGTCAATCGAAGGGATTCGAATATCACTGAATCGTGAGGATGTCTGGTAAGGATAGTCAATCGCGCCCATGCCCCCGTCACGTGGCTGTCATCGGCGCTGCGGGTGGTCTGGGTCAAGGCATCCTCCCCAATATGGTCCATGGCTGGCTCCCCTCTGCTTGCGGCGTTGACCGCGGATCACCCTGTGGGGCAGCGTATGCCACCACGTCGAGTGGGGGTCGGCCACTTCATCCGATCTAGGATCTGCACCAATGTCACGGTCTCGCGTGAGAAGCGGGAGTGCCGCTGGGCCTGCTCTTGAGCTTGACGTCAGCCGCGAAGGGTCGGTTCACCGACCAGCCAACGTAGCGCCCATGGGTGTCGCTGGCCAACCCGCGCGATGTGGCGGTACCGTAGGGGCCAATGGCGATCGCGCCACGCACTGCGTCGGGGCCCCGGACGCTGACCATCGACGTCGGGGGCTCGGGACTCAAGGCCTCCGTGCTCGATGCGCGCGGGGCGATGCTGGTCGAACGAGTCCGGGTGCCCACCCCTGTCGGCCGCCCGCCGGCGCTGGTGATCGAGGCGCTGGCGCGCCTGGTCGCGCCACTCCCCGCCTACGACCGGATCTCCATCGGCTTCCCCGGCGTCGTCCGTGACGGGAAGGTGCTCACGGCGCCCAATCTCGGCCACCGGGCCTGGGCCGGCTTCGACCTCGCGCGGGCGCTGAGCCGCCGCCTCGGCAAGCCGACGCGGATCGCCAACGACGCCGACCTGCAGGGGCTGGCCGTCGTGAAGGGGCGGGGCGTGGAGCTGGTGGTCACGCTGGGGACGGGTTTCGGCACGGCGCTCTACTGGGACGGACGTCTGGCGCCCCATCTCGAGGTGGCGCACCACCCCTTCCGCAAGGGGCAGACGTACGAGGAACAGCTCGGCAACGCTGCCCGGAAGCGGATCGGGAATAAGAAGTGGACCCGCCGTCTCGAGCGCGCGATCGAGACGCTCCGCGCGCTGACGCACTTCGACCACCTCTACATCGGCGGTGGCAACGCGCGGAAGCTCCGATTCGACCCCGATCCGGACGTCACCCTCGTCTCTAACGAGGCCGGGATTCGTGGCGGCATCGCGCTGTGGCGCGCCGGCGCCGTCCGAACCGACCCCTGCAAGAGGAGAGCCGGAGCGTGACCTCCCGGGGGCCCGGACACCCCAGGCCGGATACCTGTCCTTCGCCAAAACTCCGTCAGGATCGGCGATGATCGAATGGCCGTGACCCGTGAGTAGCGACGGTTGCTCGAGGCCGAGGCGCGCACCGCCCACTGGCGCCGGTGGGGGCCGTATCTTTCCGAGCGCCAGTGGGGCACCGTTCGCGAAGACTACAGCCCCGGCGGGACCGCCTGGGAGTACTTCCCGCACGACCACGCGCGCTCCCGTGCGTACCGCTGGGGCGAAGACGGGCTGGGTGGCATCTCGGACAATCACCAGCGGCTCTGTTTCGCGCTGGCGCTATGGAACGAGCGCGATCCCATCGTCAAGGAGCGCCTGTTCGGGCTGACAGGGCCGCAGGGCAATCACGGCGAGGATGTGAAGGAGTACTACTTCTACCTGGACTGCACGCCGACCTTTTCCTACATGAAGTTCCTCTACAAGTACCCTCAGGCGGCCTTTCCGTATGGGCGTCTGGTCGACGAGAACGCGAGGCGGGGCAGGAGCGAGCCAGAGTTCGAGCTACTCGATACCGGGGTCTTCGACGGAGGCCGTTACTTCGATGTCACCGTGGAGTACGCCAAGGCCGGAGTCGACGATGTCCTCGTGCGCGTCACCGCCGACAACCGAGGGCCCGAGTCCGCCCCGCTCCACCAGGGTTCCCCGGCCACCGAGTCATCCTCGTCGCGCGCTCGGCCTCACGTTGCGTGCGGTTGGGCGGCGCTCGCCCCCGGACGCGCTGTGGTCGCTCGGCGCGGCCCGTGAATTCACGGCAGCGACCCCATGGGAATCGGCAGCTCGCACGGCGGTCACGTCTTGTCCAAGTAGTGAGACCAAAGTACCGCCGCGCGCTCGGGGCTGCCCGAGCTACGACCATGGCCGCACCTGTAGCCGACTGGTATGTCAGCCTCTGTTTGGCCCGGAGCCCCGGAGACGTTACCCTCGACTCGCCGGCCGATTCGACCGAAGGAGGTGCCTCGTGAGCCCAGAGCATCGCGCCGTTCTCCAGCAGATCCGCTCCACCCCGGCCGCACTGGCCGAGGCTGTCGGGGCCATTCCGCCCGGTCAACACGACCGGCCGCCCCGCGCGGGGGAGTGGTCGGTCCGCGAGACGCTGATCCACGTGCGGAACGTGGTCGTGATGGTCTACGGCCTCCGCCTCCGCCGCCTGCTCTGCGAGCGGGACCCGCTGTTCGCCGATTACGACGAGGAGACGTTCCGCCGGGAGGACCTCGCGCGACACGAGTCCATCGAGGATCTTGGGCGAATAATCACCATCGAGCACGAGCAGATCGCCCTCTTGCTCGCCGGGCTTCCCGACGACCGGTGGCAGCGACAGGGGCGCCATCCCGAGCTGGGCGCGATGTCCGTCGAGCTCCTGGCGGGCCGGGTCGGCGCGAACACGGCGGAGCACGCCGGTCAGATCCGGGACATCGCGCGCGCGTTTCGGTAGGCGCACGCCGGCCAGATCCGGGGCACCGCGCGCCACCGCACGTGGCCGTGTCGCTACACGAGGCGGCGCCCAGTGGCTAGAGTTCGTCTGCGCGAACGCCGCTCTTGGTTTGTCTCCGCAACTGCTTGCCCGGAAAAACGAATCGGGGGGCGTCGCCGCCCCCCGATCGAGTGGTGAGCCGTGAAGGAATCGAACCTTCAACCTACTGATTAAGAGGTGGTTCCGGGGCCGAACTCCTACGCACTCAGACGATCTAAGCGTACGTATTTCCTGCGAAGCCGCCTGACCGATGTTCGCCTGCGTGTGGTGGAGTTCGGTGGAGTTTGGCACCGGTGCGTCACCGAGCCTCAGTGGGTGATACGCCGGCAGGGATCGAACCTGCGACCTACGGATTCGTAGGCCATGCCCCCGACGCTATCACCGGACGCCATCGGACGGCATCGTCATCGAGCACTAGGGACTGGCAGGTCCTGAGCATGCGGAGGAGGCCGGTGAGGATGAGGGGAATCATGCCGGTCATCATCGATCAGACCGGCCGAAAGTCAACGCTGACAAGGCGGACGGAGTAAATAGAAGGCACAAGTTGCTGCCGCAGGTCACGGCGATCAGCCGGACCCGGCAGCAGCGGCCGACGCAGGTGCTGGCGGATGCGGGCTATTGCTCCGAGGAGAACCTTGCACCAGCTGGAACGCCGGGGCATCGACGCCTACATCGCCACCGGCCGGCAGACGCATGGGGAGCGGCTCGCCCCCGCGCCGCGCGGGCGCCCGCCCGCGGGGCCGAGAGAAGCCCTGGGAAAGCCAGGCAGGCGTCGGGGCCCCGACGCCTGGGGTGAAATCCAACGGATCGAGCCGGGGTCAGCGGACGCTACTTACCCTTCCCCCCGCCGCCACCCCCACCATTGCCGCCGCCGCCATTACCGCCGCCCCCATTACCACCGCCATGGCCTTCACCCCCCCCACGTCCACCGCCATGGCCTCCGCCCCCGCCGGGACCGCCGGCGGCGTCCTTGCCCGCGACGTCTTTGCCCGCAGCATCCTTGCCGGAACCCCGACCCACCCCGCCACCGACGCCGGGCCCGCTCACCGCCACACCCGTGGAGTGAGGAGCCGGCGCATCGAAGGTCTTGCTGGCCGTCTGCTCAGTCTTCCCGATGGCCTTGCCGGACGACGGCCCGGGCTCCTTGGGGCTCTTTCCGGTACTCAGTGATTGGCCAGTCGCCGCTGCGGCCGCCGGCTGGGTGCCTTTCATCAAGTCCCCGAGCTTCTGCCCCGTGACGTCCTGCGCGACCCGGCCCCAGCCCTTGTCCCTTCTCGCGTCCATCACCTGCTGCGTGGCCAGGGCAAGGGCCTCTGCAGGGGTCAGAGTATTGTTCGGTGCCGCCAGCATGGACTTGGCAAGAGTCACCGAGATGACGCCGCCGATCCGGACCCCGCCCCACCCGCCGAACTTGTCCGGCCCGCGCTGACTTGCCACGCCGTCGGGCGTGAAGGCGGGCTGATTGGGGGCCCACTGACTATTCAACTGGTCGGAGATGCCTCTGGCCACCTGCGCGTCGTCGGCCGCGGCCAACTGCCCGACAACGAGCACCGAGCTCGCGGCGAGCAACGCCATGACGATCCAACGATGGGGTCGCATGAATACCTTCCTCCTGTCCGTGTCGGGCCCAGGTCTACTACCGGGGTCCGGTGGATGATCTATTGAAGCCTCTCGTGATGCCGCCGACATGGAGCGCCGTTTTCCCGTCGTCGCCAGCCGGGGGTCAATCTTGACGAGACCCAGCAGCGGCACCTACCGCGTCAACGTGCAGCTCCATTGCGATCCACGTCATCTCCCTTCTCGCCCATAACGCCCGCACCCAGATACGCTGCGCGGGGGCCAAACGGGGTACGGTGACGTCGGGTACGACAAAGACCGGAGTGCGGTCAATCCACAGTTCGCGGCTCAGATGATCCCACGACCTGACACGGCCGCAAATGATGAACGGGACGACGTCCTCAGCACCGTACACATCGGTAGGGGTCATTCCGCGGGCGTGGTGGGGAATGACCGGCCGTGTTTCTACGCGGTACGCCGCCCGTCCGACCCCCCGAAGCGTTTGGATGATGCTGATCACCGCGTCGGCGGGCGACGGCCCCAGCCGCCGCCGCCAGTTTCTCCACCTCGCGCTCAATGAACCTGGCGTCCTCGTCTGACCGGCGGGTAACGCCCATCACCATGCCGTCCGGTTTGATCATCGAGCCGCGCCCGGTCCTCCGGCATCCCTAGTCGCACGAGGGCTCCGATAAGGCCGCCTGTGAGGGCACTCCCCCCGGCCCCGGCTAAGGCGGCGGCCAGCGGTCCAGCGGCGACCACGCCGACACCTGGCCCGGCGATCACCGCCGTCACGGCACCCAGGGCGGCGCCGATGTCCTCCAGACGCTTCCGGCGATCCTCCCACCGCTCCCGCATATCGCGGCCATCCACCTCCAGAACGTCGAACGTGAGGAAACTGGTCACCGCGCCACGCCGGCCCCGGGCCTCCAGAACCAACTGGATACCGTTCGAACCCGTGCCCCCGCATATCTCACCGTCAAGCACCGCCTTGGCGACAGGCCACTGCACGTCACGGAGCCAAGCGAGGCCCGCGTGAGCGAGGGACGACCGGCCGGCACGGGAGGGGCGACCTCGCACCAAGGCCGAGATGAAGAGAGTCGGGCGTCGCCGACGCCCGGCTCTCTGGACCGCAAGAATAGGGGTCGAGGCTCAGCGGGCGCCTCGCCCAAGGAAGCGCCTCCGAGCCCACGGCCCGACTCCCACGAGGCCGGAGCCCAGAAGAAATAGCGTGGCCGGCTCCGGGACCGGCGTGATGAGGGTCGGGTTGCTGCTGAGGTTCGGCGTGACGCCCGCCTTGTCACTCCCCCCATCCACGAAGCCCCGGAAGCGAATGGCTTCGCTGTTGAAGATGCTGACGAGGTCATCGTTGTCAATGGCTCCGCTGAGCGTCAACATGAACGTCGCCGAATCGCCGACGGGAATCCCGCCGCTGGGACTCCCTCCACCCTCCCAGGTCCCAGAGGTCGCGCTGAGGACGAACTCGCGACTACCGAACGGCTGGACGTTGATGTCCCCAGCACTCAGCGTAAAGTCGGTGAAGACCGGATCCCCCGTGAAGGCGGTCACTTGAATGCCGTCCGGCAGGTTGAACGCGTCGGCGGTCAGAAAGCCACCGTTCGCGTCCAGGCTCGTGTTCTCCAGGATGATCGTCAGGACGTTGGTGACGGGGTTGAACTCCGCGCTCTTGGTGCATTCCCCAAGGTCCTCGAGTTGACCGGAGCACACGCCAAGCAGGGGCGCGGCGCCACTTACTGCGGGCGCCAAGATGACCGAGGCGAGGGCGGCGACCGTTCTCCATTTGTACATGGTCGAGTTACTTTCCCCCTGTGTCTGTGAATTAAAGAGCTTCTGCAGATGGCACTTCAATAAACGGGCCAGGAGATATGCAATTGTTTTCACATATCTAGCGGCCGTCCATGCAATGTCTCGGGCAAGATCGTGTGCGATCCGGGAGCGCGCTTTCGCAGTCCTTGCCGCGCGCTTTCGCAGTCGGCGCAGTGCGCTTCGCAGTGCTGCAACAGGGCCAGGTAGTGGCTGGGCCGCGTCAGGCAGAGGCGCGCGCGTCCTTGCTGTGCCTCGCGATGCCGTTTTGACGCGGCGCCTGGGCATTTGCCCCGGGGTCCGGGTCCCGGACCGGTAACAGCTCGCTTCGGCGGTACACGCCGCCAGCGTCGCGGTGCCGGTGGCGCACACGCGTCCCGACCTACTGATACGTGGTCAGATGGCCCTGCGTAAGTCTGCGAAACGGCATTGCTTCCTGAGAAATGTCCGAGAATTGTCCAGGAATCCAGATTCGTGCGATATCCATAAGGTGCGGCCACGCCACCGCCGCTCGACGACTTGGGCGAGTGGCGGGTCCCACCGTGGTCCCGTTGGCGGGCGTGGTGCGACCCTGATCTCCGACTCGGACAGAACTCGGACAAAAATGCGGGGGCGGCCTCACTGCATTCTCAGGGCTGACCCTCCGGCGTCGGCCGCACGTGCGTGGCCTCGCCCAGGCTCAGGTGCTCGCGCAGCAGGAACACCCAGCCGCTCGCCGTGATGGCCAGGATCTGGCTGGCGTGATACACGAGGGCATAGCTGAGCGCCGCCGGGCGCGGCACGTCGAAGGTCTCGAGCGCGAGGACGGCCGCGTAGTGGAAGACGCCGACGTAGCCGGGCGCCGCGGGGATGCTGATTCCGACGCCCACGAAGGCCAGCACGGTCCAGGTCGCGATCCATGGCAGGTCGAGGTCCATCGCTCGGAAGATGGCCCAGGCCGCGGCGGCCGGCGCCAGCCACACGACGACAGTCCACAGCGCCAGTGGGAGCAAGTGCCCGGGGGTGCGGATCCCGTCAAGGCCGTCCACGAAGCGCCGGAACATTGGCAGGCCCCGGTCGGCGAGCCCGGGCCAGCGGCGGGCGGCTCCGCGCAGCACGCGCTCGCAGGCCGCCGGCGCCACGGCAAGCAGGGCGAGCACGGCCACGGCGATCACGTCCAGCACTAAGAGGATCGTCGCCGCCCATCGCAATGTCGCCGGGACGGGAATCAGGAAGATCAACACGCCCAGGACGAGGATCAGAACGAGGCTATCGAGGACGCGCTCGACCACCAGGGTGGCCAGTGCCGTCCAGAACCCTCGCCCCCAGCGGCGCGCCACCACGTAGACCCGCACGATCTCGCCGGCGCGCAGGGGCAGGATGTTGTTGACCATGTAGCCGATCATCATGGCCGGCACCAGCGCCGGCGGCTTCGAGCCCGGGGGAAAGAGATAGCTCCAGCGCCGGGCTCGGATCCAGAGCCCGATCGGCGCCAGCGCGGCGCTCACCAGCGTCCAGCCCCACTGGGTCTTCTGAAGCTGGCGCCAGACTTCCGCCAGATCGACCGTCCACAGCAGAGAGACCAGGAGGACGAGGCTGATCGCGACCCCGATCCCGACTCTGAGCCAGGTCACGCGTGCCGAGGGAATCGCTTCAGAAGCCGAGCTGGGCCAGGACGGTTCGGAGAACCGGGACCGACGCTCAGCCGCGGAAACGTGGAGGTCATTGGCCGCCTCCCTCACGGAGCATGAGGAACGCCGCGTGACCGGTGTGCCCCGAGTCTCCGACCGGTCAGCCCATGTGCGCGCCGCCGTTGGCCTCGACCACCTCCCCGGTCATGAACGCGGACAGCGGCGATGCCAGGAACAGCGCCACCCCCGCGATGTCGTCGGGCGTCCCGGGGCGCTGGAGGGGGAGCGACTTCCGAACGGTCTCGAGCACCTCGGGCGTGTTGAAGCGGTCGTGAAACGGCGTCTTCACCACGCCCGGTGCGATGCAGTTGACCCGGATGCCGAGCGGCGCGAACTCGTTCGCGAGGCTCCGGTTCATCGACACCATGCCGCCCTTGGCGGCCGCGTACGCGAACGCATGCTTGCCGGCCCCGTTCAGCGCTGACAGCGACGACGCCCGCGAGGGCCCAGTTGGAGACCCAGCGGGGGGAGCTGAGGGCGCTGGACCAGCTCACCCAGGTGGGGCAGCTCGACCGGATCCAGTTGGAGCGGACCGCCCGCGAGTGCTTGACCGATTGGCAGGGGCTCTCGCGGGCCAGCCCGTTCAGGCCCGACAAATGCTGCGCAAGCTCCTGGAGGGACGCCTGGTGTTCACCCCCATGGCCGACGGGACGGCGGTCGAGTTCCGGGGGACCGGGGTGCTCGACCCGGTGCTCCGCGGGATTGTGGATGGCGACGGCCTACCTAAAGTGAGCGGGTCCCGTTGATGGGATGAAAGCGCTGCGCCTCCGCCCGCGGTGAGGATACCGTGGGCGTTGGAGAACACTCGGCGGCGTCAGCCGCGAGAGGAGGCGCAGCACATGGAGTATATCGCGTTCGATGCGCACAAGCGGTACACGCTGGCCTCGGTGGCCCGACCGGACGGTGGGCTTGTCCGGGAACAACGGATCCCCCATGAGCGCGGAGCGCTCCAGCAGTTTCTCGAGCGGTGTGAGCACGGGTCTCCGGTCGCGGTGGAGACGATCGGCAATTGGTACTGGATCGTCGATGAGATTGAGGCGGCGGGCTGTGTGCCTAAGCTCATGCATGCCCGCAAGGCGAAGCTCATGATGGGGGAGCTCAACAAGACGGATACGCTTGACGCGCGGGGGTTGAACCGGCTGCAGCGCGCGGGCACGTTGCCCACGGTCTGGATTCCGCCCGGCGAGCTCCGGGACCAGCTCGACCTGCCTCGGACGCGGATGGTGCTGGTCCGACAGCGCACGCAGCTCAAGAATCGGATTCACGCCACCTTGGCGAAGTACGCCCTCCACGACATCGAGGTGAGCGATCTGTTCGGCGTGCGCGGTCGGGTCCTCCTGCGGCAGCGCCTCGATCGGCTGCCGCCCCACACGGCATATGCGACCCAGCGACTGCTCGAGCAAGTCGAGGCGCTGGACGGCCAGGTGCGCGCGTTCGAGCAGCGGATTCAGACGACGTTCAAGCCGACCCTGGTGATTCAGCAGCTGCTGACGCTGCCGGGGGTGGGGCTGACGCTGGCCGTGGTGATTGCCCTGGAGGTGGGGGACATCAGACGGTTTGCCACCGCCGAGAAGCTGGCGAGCTATGCGGGGACCACCCCGCGTGTCCACGCGAGCGGGGGAAGACCCGATTCGGCCCCTCGCGGCCCGACGTCAACCGCTACCTCAAGTGGGCCTACGTCGAAGCGGCGAACGCGATCTGTCTGACGCGGGGGCGCACGGCGCGCCGCCACGTGAGCCGTCTCTATGAACGCGTCGCCCGACGCAAGGGCCACGCGAAGGCCATCGGGGCCGTGGCCCGGCATCTGGCCGAAGCGACGTACTGGATGTTGAGCAAAGGAGAGTCCTATCGACAACCGACCGGCATCGGGCCGTTTCGTCCACGGGGGATCAGCGCGGCGGCTCCATGAGCGCCCGGACGCTCGACCGTTGATTGCGACATCCCCCGAGATGACCATCATGCCGCTGAGACGGCGAAGATATGGTTCCGACGAAACGGGTCCGCGATGTCGGGGATGAACGTGAGGATCATAGGGCCATGCTGTCAGGCCGTCCTGAAGAGCTCCGCGCCGACGGAGGAGTAGCCCGCGCATAACTGAACGCTTGATCGGCGCAGCGCTTTCAGATATGGAGCTACCACCCGAAGATCGCGCGGATTCCGGCGTTTTCTCGTCGGTTCTCGCCTCGGGCCGGAGTTGACCTGACGCACGGTCGTGGATGGCCGGTGCTCCCGCGAGATGTCGCCGAGCCGGTGACTACTCAGAGGAGCACGCGCTGATGGCAGCATCTTGCTTCACCCGAGCGGGATCCGCGTGCCCGGCGGCGCCTCATCGCGGCGCCGACGACCGGTCTTTCGGAGCGCCGGCACTACCCGTCCGGTCATGGCGAGGAAGTCCGCAATCCCGAAGATGTCGGTGAACGTCTGCTCGTTCCAGCGCAGCGTGACCGCCGGCCCATCGGTGGACCGCGTCTCGAAGTCGATGTCGTACTCCTCGAGGAGCACGCGGGCCTCCTCCGCCTCCGGGGAGGCGTTCATGTAGAGAATTGGCCGGGGAGGAGCCGGCTGCCAGCTCATCGTCACACCCCTTCCTCACTCCGCCCGGCTAGGCGTGGCGACGCCAGCGTCCTCGATCCACACGGTCTTCACATTCACGAACTCCCGCAGCCCGGCGAGGCCCAACTCGCGGCCGTAGCCCGAACGCTTGACGCCGCCGAAGGGTAGGCGCGGATCGGACGCCACCATTGCGTTGACGAACACGAGCCCGGCCTCCAACTCGTCGACGAAGCGGTCGCGTTCCTCGGCGTCCCGGGTCCAGGCGCTCGCGCCGAGCCCGAAGGGTGTGTCGTTGGCGATCTCGATCGCATGTGTCGCGTCGCGGGCCCGGAACAGGGCGGCTACCGGACCAAACACCTCCTCCCGGGCCGCCGGCGCGTCGGCGGGCACGTCCGCCAGCACGGTCGGGGCGTAGAAGTACCCAGGCCGGGCGAGCCGCTGTCCTCCGACCACGACGCGGGCGCCCCGGGCCACCGACTCCTGCACCTGACGCTCGAGCGTGGCCAGGATCTCCGCGGTCGCCAACGGACCCACCTCGGTGGAGAGCTCCAGGGGATCGCCGACCCGGAGACGCTCGATTCGCTCGACGAACCGGCGCTCGAATTGCTCGGCGATGGGCTCGGCGATGATGAAGCGCTTGGCCGCCACGCAGGATTGCCCGCTGTTCTGCATCCGGGCAGTCACGGCCTTCCCCACGGCGGCCTCCAGGTCGGCGCTCGGCATGACGATGAAAGGGTCGCTGCCGCCAAGCTCCAGCACGGTCTTCTTGATCCGGGCCCCTGCTTGGCCGCCCACCGCGCGCCCCGCGCGTTCGCTTCCGGTCAGCGTCGCCGCGACGACCCGGGGATCGTCCAGTACCCCCTCCACCTGGCTCGGGGTGATGAAGAGCGTCTGGAAGGCGCCGTCCGAGAATCCCGCGTCCCGGAATACCTGCTCGATCGCGAGTGCGCACTGCGGCACGTTCGACGCGTGCTTGAGGAGCACCACGTTGCCCGCGACCAGGGCCGGCGCGGCGAAACGCACGACCTGCCAGAGCGGGAAGTTCCAGGGCATGATCGCCAGCACGGGGCCCAGCGGCTCGTACCGGATGAAGCTCAAACCCGTCGAGGTCACGACCGACTCGTCGGCGAGCCATGCTTCGGCATGGTCTGCGTAGAATCGGCAGCACAAGGCGCACTTCACCACCTCCTCGAGGGCCGCCCGGATGGGCTTCCCCATCTCGACCGTCATCTGACGGGCCAAGACCTCCTGCTTCTCTTCGAGGATGTCGGCGACCCGCTTCAACGTCTGTGCCCGGTCGGCGACCGGGATGTGACGGTGCTCGCGGAAGGCGCGTTCGGCCTGCTCGAGCCGCTCAGCGACCTCCTCCGCGCGCAGCACCGCAAAGCTCCCCAGCGCTTCCCCCGTCGCCGGGTTGATGCTGACGATCGGCGCCTCTGGTGCGTTCCGATCGGGTCGGCCCCGAGGACCCCCGGCAGAGCGGGACCGCCGCGCAGGGACGCTTTGCCTCTGCTTTCCGAAGGCACCGGGGACAGGCTGGGTTCCGGCATCGGTCCGATGCCGTGTCGAGACGCGGTCTGCTTCTGGGCACCCGAGCGACTGCCCTGCTTGTCTGAGATCTGTCTGGTCACGATGACTCCATCATTCAGTCCGACGTGTTGGTACTCGCTCTCCCACGTGGCGGTGTGCCGGTGGCCTACGAGGTGGCGATGTCCCAAGGCCCCACTGGACGTGTACCTCGTCCGAAAGCTGGGTGTTCGCGGACGCCATCACCGTGAAACTCGCGCGCGAGGACGAGGCCGATGGCGCTGTCGCGGGCCCGGACAGTCCTCGAAGCGACGAGCCCGGCGGCCGCTTGGTCCAGGGTCACCGACTCCTGGGCGACCACCGCCTGGGCCCAGCTCTGCTGGAGTGTGGCATTGTCGGCGATCGCCCCCCCGACGCCGCCGGCGGTGACCTCCAGCGCCTGCGTCGAGGCCAGGGCCACGCCGCCTTGCGTGACCGAGACCTTCTGCGCCTCGAGGCGGCCGACGCCACCCTGGCGGACGACGACATCCCGGGCGGTGAGGGAGCGCACCCCACCCTGGCGGTCCACGACGTCCCGGGCGGCGACGGAGCCCGCGCCGGCTCGCTGGATTGTCACCATGTCCGCGGCCATGTCCCCCGGTCGCCGCGTCCGTCCTCATTCGGTCGCTGTTTCCCGACGTCTGGCATCCGACACCCCCCGAGAGGTGCATTCGGCTGATCCACTGCGCGGCTCATGTCAATTCGCGCGGAGCGCTTCAGGGCATTCACCCGCCAAACACCCGGCATCAACGCCAGCCGTGCCGGAGCGGTCGTGTCCGCCCTCAACCTGTTGTGGGGTGGGCTGATCTTGAGCTGCGATTTCCAGCAGAATCGACGCAGTCGATGGTGGCGCCTGTCAGACGGCTGGCAAGGGCGCCGTCCATGAGCAAACGATCGCGCCCTCGTGCTCTACGACATCGTCACCTTCCATTTCCTTGTCCGGGAACACGCTGAGGTTGCCGGCGGCGTTTGGGCGAGCCAGCGCTCGCGCCCGGGGTCTGAGCCTGGATCTTCGAGAGTACGGACTCCTTCAGATACGTCTTCGCTCGATGGTCACCACGACCATGGTCTTCCTTGTCCTTCCCTGGTGGTTGGTCCCTTCCGTGACTGAATCTCCAGCAATGATCCAATCTTTTAGAGGGGCTGAGGGAGCATCGTGCGGTACCGCTTACGCTGAGTGACCCTCTATTTCAGCCTAGCAGCATGGTAGCGGGAGGCAAGGGCGGATCAGGGTCTCTGTCTCACACACCGACACTTCGTGGCGCGCGAAAACCTCGCGTGTCAGACTAAGGCCGAATGGAGGCCCTGGTGTCGTTGATCAGACAGTCAGTGATGCCAATGTGGCCGAAGGGGACGTGTGGGTCGGCGAAAGAGTAGACGGGCAAGCTGAGGCGCTCCTTCCTGTGGCAAC
>CAVXVV010000003.1:0-66613 GCA_963765195.1 uncultured Candidatus Rokubacteria bacterium | reverse complement strand
CCCGACCGGGGGTGGGGTGGACGATCACCAGCGCGAGGCCGCGCGCCAGGGCCTCGGAGCTCGTGAAGCCCCCGGGCTTGGCGACCACCAGGTCGGCGCAGCCATGTACTCGTCGATCTCCGTCGTGTGGCCCACCAGGTGCAACGCGGGGCGCACGTGCAGGGGTCGGACCGCGGCGAGCGGCCCCTTCAGCTCCTCGCTCCGGCCGCAGATCACGACCAGCTGGGCCGGATACTGGAGCTCGAGGAGGTCATGGATGAGCGCCTCCACGGGCCTGACCCCGAAGCCCCCGGCGGAAACCAGGATCGCCGAGGTGGGCCGGGCTGACCTCCCCGGTAGCCGGGGGGCCGGGCACCCCTGACCAGGCCCGCCGGAGGCTGTCGCCGACAAGTCCGAGCCCGGGCCGAGTGCAGCGGCTCTGGGTGGACTCGGGTCCATCGGGTTGGCAACCGACGGGCCACCAGCGCCCCCGAACCAGGACACACCAGGACGCTCTCGCCCCGGGGCTCGTTAGGTGCTCTACGGTCGGCTCAGGTAGCGGGGTCGGGATTCTTGATCCGCAGGTCGAAGGTTCGATTCCTCCACGATCGTACCCACTCGCGGCAACGTCATCCCCGGCGCGGCGCGGAGGGAGCCAGGGGACGGCTATATCGGGCCAGGATTCGATGCCGGACTGCGTAGAGTGGCACGCCGAGCGCCGCGACGATCCCCATGACGAGCGCCATCTCCACATAGTGCCCGCTCGCGGTCGTCGCGCCCTCCGCCGAGAGAACCCATGTCCCAGGGAGACGTCCGAGGGTGGAGGCCACCGCAAACAGCCAGAACGGCATGGGACTGAGGCCGAAGAGGTAACACAGGATGTCCTTGGGAAGTCCCGGGATGAGGTAGAGGATGAAGCACAGGATGGCGCCTTCCGCCTCGACCACGAACCCCAGGCGCTTCCAGGCCGCTGGGCTCACCAGGCGCTGCACAAAAGCCGCCCCCAGCCACCGGCCGACGCCGAACGCGAGCAGCGAGCCGGCCGTGAGACCGACCATTGAGTAGCCGAGGCCACGCCACTCACCGAAGACGAACCCACCGAGAAATCCGGTGACCTCTCCGGGAATGGGCGAGAGCACCACCTGCAGCCCCTGAAGCCCGATGAAGACTAGCGGCGCGAAGGCGCCCCAGCCCTGGAGAGCCGCCCGGAGGGCTTCGGGGTTCCGACAGAGCCGCAGAAGCATGCGGACATTCGGGCTGTCGGCGAAGTGGACCCAGAGGGTGAGGCCGACCGAGGCCACTCCGAGGGTGAGGGCGATCATCGCCGCGAGCCAGCGAGCCCGACGGGTCATCGCCGTGCCAGGAGTGCCGCAGAGGCTCGCCACAGCTCGAGCTTGCGGTCAGAGCGGATGGAGTTGCGCAGCATTGGGAGCATGAACATCCCCCGCCTTTCAGTGTACCAGCGCACCCAGGAGCCGTCCGGGTGACGGGCCTGGCGATGCCTTGAGCCGGACCGCGACCACGTGTGCTGTGGCTGTTCGTGCCAAAAGGGCCTTCGAATCCGTAGGTCGCAGGCTCTATCCCGGCCGGGCGTACCAGTCCCCGCGCGAATGAATGGCGGGCCGCTCGTATCGCTGGCGCTTGCTCGTCCCGCCCGAAGCCGGACGCGCTGGCCGCAGATCCCGCGCCGTGGCCGCCGTAGCGGCAAGGCCCGGGCACGGGACGATGCGGCGGCCGGCCGCTCACTCCGGGGCGGGGCGCAGTCCTTCCTTGGCCATGAGCCCGACGAGGCGCTGGCGCACGGGCCCCAGGCTTCTCAGGAACCCGGTGGTGTCCTGGTAGTCTCGCAGGGCGTACTGCTGGGCGACCAGCCCCCCGCCCGGCTTCCGCGCGTACTTGAAGATGTTGAACTCCACGAACGCCCGGTCCGCCGGCCAGGTGACGAAATCGACGATCACCTCGCCAGTCGCGGGGTTCTCGATCATCGCGCTCTGCGCGGCGGGATTCTGCTGCTTGAGAGCGCGCACGAGGTTGGCGGCGACCGCGCGGGGATCGTCGAGCTTCGGGTACTCGCGGATGGACGCGAGCTTCGTCCAGGACTCGAGCTTCTCGCCGGGTGGGATGTACTCCCGCGCGGTCTCGCCAGGGGCGCCGCCTTGCCACGCGAGCACGAGGATCTGTCCATCGAAGGCGAGGCGGCTGGGCGGGGCTTGCGCGTCCGCGTGAACGGCCCACGCCAGGCCTAGCGCGAGGACGAGGAGACTCCGCCGCCCGCGCACGGCGGCGCGCGATCTCGGGCCAGGGCGCACGACGGGGGCCGCGACGGAGGGGCTCAGTTCCGCTTGACCAGCTTGTAGTCGGCGGGCACGGCCATCAGGGCGTCGGGGATCGGCTCCACCGAGACGCGGGTCACGGTCGACGTGAAGCCGAAGCCGAGCTTCCCCATCAGCGCTCCCATCGGCCCCTCCCCGCCCATCTTGAAGTCCATCTCGATCAGGTACGGCACGCCGAGCCGCGCCATCTGCCGATACAGCTCGGTCATGCTCTTGGCCTGCCCCGGCTGGGCCTTGGCCTGTCGCGGATCCCCGGAGACGATGAACCCCTTCTCGGCGGCCTTGAGGTAGAAGGCGGCGTAGTCGGCCTTGCCGGGGGAGTCCTTGACGATGCAGAAGGGTCCGCTCGTGGTGACCGTGATCGGCGACGAGGGGTCGGCGAAGGCGGGGACGGTCATGTCCATCTGGTACTCGTCGCAGCCCCGCCCTCCGACTTCCTGGCGTCGACCCGTCGGCGTGATCGTCGCCTTGATGTTGTTGTTGGTCATCTTCCCCATGGAGGCCTGGAGCTCGCCGAGGTCGGTGACGGTTGCCTCCTTGGCCTTGTGATTGAGCACGGCCATCGTCTGGGCGTCCAGGTCGATGAGCGTCGTGGTCGGCGCGTCGCCGGCCGAGCTGTCGCCGCGCATCTTCCCGCCCTTGATGCGCGTGACCGCCTCGCCGGTCATGAGGCTGGCCATCATGCCCTTGCCCTTCTGGGTCGCCGTGATCGTCACGTCGGCCAGGGCCGGGCCGGTCATGAGCATCATGCCGAGCAGCGTGGCGGCCATCCGGATCCGCATCGACTCCCCGCCCTCCTGGTCAAAGTCTCGCCGGGCTCCACTGACGCGGCCCGGGCGCCTCCCGGTGCGGCTCGGGCCCCGCGATCCTAACGTGGCGGCACCTCAGCCGCCAACCTTCATCGATGCGTCGAGCCTCGGCCGTCCGGCGACGGCCCTCGCGCGGATTCCCCTCGCGCGGTACGATCGGTCCGCAATGCGGCACACTCGCCGGAGCGTCATCGCCCGGACCCGCCGCGAGTTCGCCGCGCTCGACCGCCTCGTCCAGCGGCTCCGCCCGGCGGACTGGCGCCGGCGCGTCCCCCGCCCGCCCACGCGGGAGCCCTGGACGGTCAAGGACGCCCTCGCCCACATCGTCTACTGGAAGGCGCACACCGCGCGCGTGATCCGCGGCGAGCGCCGGCTCCCCGAGATGCGAGGCCTCGACGTCAACGCGATCAACCAGCTCATCTACCGGCGCTGGCGGCGTCGGCTGCCGCGCGCGGTGCTGGCGTGGCACCGGGAGGTGCAGGCCGACGTCCTGCGCACGCTCGCGCGGACGCCCGCGGCCTGGTTCAGCCGTCGGGAGCGCGGGGCCGGGTGGCCGGGCGACTTCGACGGGCACTCGGCGGCGCACCGCGTGAAGGACATCGCCGCCGCCCTGGCCGACCCATCCGAAACCTGAAGGCCGGTACGGCCCGCCCTCTTGACCCCACCTGGAGCGCGTGGGAAAATCCGCATCACGCTTGGAAGTGACCGTGGTTACGGCACTTCCGGATCTGCCTGGCCCTTGGGGTTGGGCGCCCGTAGCTCAGCGGATAGAGCGTCGGACTCCGGATCCGAAGGTCAGAGGTTCAAATCCTCTCGGGCGTACCACTAGCTTGCTCGTGAGCCGTTAGCTCAATTGGTAGAGCAACTGACTCTTAATCAGTAGGTTGAAGGTTCGATTCCTTCACGGCTCACCACTCGCGGCGGGGGCCTCCAAAGCCCCCGCCGCTTCTGCATTTTGAGGGTCTCCATCCAACGCTGACGTTCCGGCTGACGCGACCCTCCGAGCCGGGTTGGTTCCAGGTTCTGGTTCGCGTCCCCTAGAAATTCACCCTGAGCGGCGGCGTCGAATGTGAGCCAGGCCCGGGCCCCCGGAGTCGGTGCGCGGCAGCGGTCCTTCTCGTCCAGCCACATCGGGTCGCCCGGATTGATCCCGAAGGCCGCGAAAAAGCCGTGCCGGTGCTGGGCGGATGCGGTCGTCAGCGACCGGGCGGCGCTCGGCCCGGCTCGAGTCGAGCACTTGGAGGCACCATCGCCCGGCGGGCTGGTCTGCCAGGAACGCGGTGCAGAGCTCCGCCGGCCTGCCGGAACATCGCCTTGCCGGGCCGCCATCTCACGGCATCGCCTCGAGCAGCGCCAGCAGGAGCTGGCGCGCCGCCGGCGTGCTCCAGTCACGCGGGCCGACGGCGCGGCCGACCAGCTGACCCTGTCGATCGATCAGGTAGACGGTAGGCGGTCCCCAGACGCCGTAGAGCTTGCCGGTCACGTCCCCGTTCCGGTCCAGGAGCACGGGAGCGACGTAGCCGCGCTCCTGGACCGCGCGCTTCACGTGTCCCGGGTCCTCACGGAAGCTGACGAGCAGGACCTCGAGGCCGCGTGACCCGAGCTCCGTGTAGAGCCGGTTGATGGGAGGCAACTCCTCCCGGCAGTCCGGTCACCACGTCGCCCAGAAGAAGAGGAGCACCACCTTCCCGCGGGCGTCCGCGAGACCCCTGACCTTGCCGTCGAGATCCGGGAGCGAGAATGCCGGTGCCGCCTTCGGGGGCTCGTAGGGCTGGATCTGGAGTGCCTCGAAGTCGGGCCCAGCCGCCAGCGCGGGCGCGGCGACGAGCGCCGCGGCCAGGAGGCCGGTGAGGAGCCGCGGCTCATGACGCGCCGCTCTCCTTCAAGGCCTTCAGGACCTCCCCGGGGTCCAGGAGATCGAGGGGGTTGTCCTGGATCTTCACGTAGCGGACGGTTCCGGTCCGGTCGATCACGAAGTAGGTCCGCTTCGCGTAGCGATAGATGGGACTCTTCTCGTCGGTGACCAGCGCGTCGTACGTCGGGAGCACCTGGCGGCGGAAGTCGGAGAGGAGCAGGTGCTTGATGTTGTTCTGCTTGGTAAAGGCTTCCAGCGTCGCCGCGTGATCGGCGCTGACGCCCACGACCTGGGCGTTCAGGGCTTCGAACTGGGCGAGCATGCCCTCGAAGCCCGTGATTTCCTTCGTTCAGGTGCCGGCGAACGCTTGGATAAAAGTGTAGAGGACCACGGGGCCCTTGGCGGTGAGGTCGGAGAGCTTGACCTGCTTGCCGCCGGGCGCCGGGAGCGTGAAGTCGGGCGCCTTCTGACCCACGTCGAGGGCGGCGGCCGGGCCGGCCAGCACGAGGCCGGTGAGCACACCGATCGCGGCGATCGCGAACCAACGTCCCAGACCAACTCGTCGCATGATGCCTCCTTGTCTCTGGACCACGTTTCTGGTGGTCTCCCGCCGACGCTGGACGTCGGTCTCACGGAGCCAACCAGCGGGCAGCCCCAGGCTGGGCGGGCACCGTAGCCGGTCGGATGATCGCCGCGCTGCCGAGGACGGCGAGCCCGCCGATGAGGTCCCGTCGATTCATAGCTGTCACCCCGGCTACAGGCTTGAGCGAACGTAGACGGCGGCAGCCACCTTTCCCGGTTCTCTTCTCCCGCCTCGCGATCGCCCCGCTCGTCCATCGAACTCCCTACCAGAAAGGTAGCGCGCGGCTGGTCGAGCGGGCAAGGGCAGTGGGAGGCCCCGGCGGCGCCTCAGGCGTGAGGCTGTCAAGGCCGAGGGCGGGAGCAGGCCGTGGGGTATGCGGCTCGGTTACGGCGCCTACGATGCAGCGCGGGCCGGCGGAGTGCGCAGCTCTCGGTGACATGCCAGTGCCAAACTCCACCGAACTCCACCACACGCAGGCGAACATCTATCAGGCTGCCGCGCAGGAAATACGTACGCTTAGATCGCCTGTGTGCGGGGGTGTTCGGTCCCACAACCTCCTCTTAATCAGTAGGTTGAAGGTTCGATTCCTTCACGGCTCACCACTCGATCGGGGGGCGGCGACGCCCCCCGATTCGTTTTTCCCCGGCATCAGTCGGTAGTTCGGCCTGGACGGACCTCGGATTGCTCAAAGCGGCGGTCGGCGGCGGCTCGTCCATCCCTGACTACTCGGCGAGCGGGAGCCTGAAGAAGCGGGCGGCATTCTTCCAACGGATCGCTTCCAGGTCGGCCTCGGGCAGGTCCATGGCGTCCAGCAGCTCGATCGGGCCGTCCAGCGGCACCCAGACCGGCGGCAGGTCGTTGCCGAACAGCACGTGCTCGATCCCGAACGTCTCGATCGCCAGCTGGAGGGCCGGCGCCGACCAGGTGTTGGTGTCGCAGCAGAGCCGACCGAGGTAGCTGCTCGGCGGGCGGGTCAGGACGTCTGACCCCTCCCAGCGGCCGGGTCGATACCCCTGCCAGGTGGCGTCGAGCCGGCCGGCCACGAACGGCAGGGTGCCGCCGGCGTGCGCTAGCAGCAGTCTCAAGTCTGGGTGGCGATCGAACGTGCCAGCGTAGATCATCCGGGCGATACAGGTCGCCGTCTGGTGCGGCCGGGCCAGGCTGACGTTGAGGGCGAACTCCCGCGAGTCCTCCGGAGCCGGCATGTCTCGAGATGGGTGAAGGAAGAGCGGCGCGCCAAGCGCCTCGGCCGCCGCCAGGAACGGCTCGGCCGCTGGCGCGTCCAGGTACCCCTCGCCGAGCGACGGGTTGATCAGCACGCCGTATAGCCCGAGATCGTTCGTCAGTCGCTCCAGCTCGCGGGCGGAATCGTCGTCGCCGAACGGGTCGATGCAGCCCAGCCCGAAGAACCGCCCGGGGTACCGCCCGACCAGCTCGACCATGCCGTCGTTGAACAGCTTCGCGCGGTCCACGGACGACCAGTCCGGCAGGGCGTCGCGGGCGGACTCCATGAAGAAGGAGTCGGAGACGACGGCGTGAGTGATCCCGACGCGGTCGTGCTCGTCGAGCATGCGCTGGAGCGCGACCGGCTCGGCCGTCACGTAGGCCGGCTTGCCCGGGTCCGGAAATCGCCGCAGCGCCTGCTCGGGAATGATGTGAGCGTGACAATCGATCAGTGGGGACATGCGCACACTCCGTGGTCAACTACACTGAGGCCACCGCGACGACGAGGTGCTTGATGACCGTGACATTCGGGTGCCATATCTCGAGCAGTCTGCCAGCGACCGACCCGGCCTCAAGACGATGACCGAGGGTAGATGGGATGAAGCGGCTGACCCCCAGCTCGACGTGGTGGCATACAGTGCCCCACTGAGAGCACACGCGCTCATGGGCGCAACGAGGGGGGGCCAGCCATGGAGTATGTTGGCATCGATCTGCACAAGATGGAAAGCCAGATCTGCCTGCTCACCGAGGCGGGCGAGGTGATGGAACGCCCGTGCGAGCTGCCGATTCCCATGGGGTCGCTGCCGTGAATTCACGGGCCGCGCCGAGCGACCACAGCGCGTCCGGGGGCGAGCGCCGCCCAACCGCACGCAACGCGAGGCCGAGCGCGCGACGAGGATGACTCGGTGGCCGGGGAACCCTGGTGGAGCGGGGCGGACTCGGGCCCTCGGTTGTCGGCGGTGACGCGCACGAGGACATCGTCGACTCCGGCCTTGGCGTACTCCACGGTGACATCGAAGTAACGGCCTCCGTCGAAGACCCCGGTATCGAGTAGCTCGAACTCTGGCTCGCTCCTGCCCCGCCTCGCGTTCTCGTCGACCAGACGCCCATCCGGAAAGGCCGCCTGAGGGTACTTGTAGAGGAACTTCATGTAGGAATAGGTCGGCGTGCAGTCCAGGTAGTAGTACTCCTTCACATCCTCGCCGTGATTGCCCTGCGGCCCTGTCAGCCCGAACAGGCGCTCCTTGACGATGGGATCGCGCTCGTTCCATAGCGCCAGCGCGAAACAGAGCCGCTCGTGATTGTCCGAGATGCCACCCAGCCCGTCTTCGCCCTAGTGGTACGCACGGGAGCGCGCGTGGTCGTGCGGGACGTACTCCCAGGCGGTCCCGCCGGGGCTGTAGTCTTCGCGAACGGTACCCACTGGCGCTCGGAAAGATACGGCCCCCACCAGCGCCAGTGGGCGGTGTGCGCCTCGGCCTCGAGCAACCATCGCTCCTCACGGGTCACGGCCGATCATCGCCGATCCTGACGGAGTTTGGCGAAGGACAGGTATCCGGCCTGGGGTGTCCGGCCCCCCGGGAGGTCACGCTCCGGCTCTCCTCTTGCTGGGGTCCGTTCGGAGGGCGCCGGCGCGCCACAGCGCGATGCCGCCACGAATCCCGGCCTCGTTAGAGACGAGGGTGACGTCCGGATCGGGGTCGAATCGGAGCTTCCACGCGTTGCCACCGCCGATGTAGAGGTGGTCGAAGTTCGTCAGCGCGCGGAGCGTCTCGATCGCGCGCTCGAGACGGCGGGTCCACTTCTTATTCCCGATCCGCTTCCGGGCCGCGTTGCCGAGCTGTTCCTCGTACGTCTGCCCCTTGCGGAAGGGGTGGTGCGCCACCTCGAGATGGGGCGCCAGACGTCCGTCCCAGTAGAGCGCCGTGCCGAAACCCGTCCCCAGCGTGACCACCAGCTCCACGCCCCGCCCCTTCACGACGGCCAGCCCCTGCAGGTCGGCGTCGTTGGCGATCCGCGTCGGCTTGCCGAGGCGGCGGCTCAGCGCCCGCGCGAGGTCGAAGCCGGCCCAGGCCCGGTGGCCGAGATTGGGCGCCGTGAGCACCTTCCCGTCACGGACGACGCCGGGGAAGCCGATGGAGATCCGGTCGTAGGCGGGGAGTGGCGCGACCAGGCGCGCCAGCGCCTCGATCACCAGCGCCGGCGGGCGGCCGACAGGGGTAGGCACCCGGACTCGTTCGACCAGCATCGCCCCGCGCGCATCGAGCACGGAGGCCTTGAGTCCCGAGCCCCCAATGTCGATGGTCAGCGTCCGGGGCCCCGACGCAGTGCGTGGCGCGATCGCCATTGGCCCCTACGGTACCGCCACATCGCGCGGGTTGGCCAGCCACACCCATGGGCGCTACGTTGGCTGGCCGGTGGACCGACCCTTCGCGGCTGACGTCAAGCTCAAGAGCAGGCCCAGCGGCACTCCCGCTTCTCATGCGAGACCGTGACATTGGTGCAGATCCTAGATCGGATGAAGTGGCCGACCCCCACTCGACGTGGTGGCATACGCTGCCCCACAGGGTGATCCGCGGTCAACGCCGCAAGCAGAGGGGAGCCAGCCATGGACCATATTGGGGAGGATGCCTTGACCCAGACCACCCGCAGCGCCGATGACAGCCACGTGACGGGGGCATGGGCGCGATTGACTATCCTTACCAGACATCCTCACGATTCAGTGATATTCGAATCCCTTCGATTGACCAGGAGCAGCAGCGTTCCATTTGGTGAGGGATCTATTTTAGGCTTAAGGCTGTAGGATGCTTTGGCTGATAAAGGCCGACCTCGCCTCCACCGGGAAGCCGAATCTTCGTGATGGAGCCCCATCGTGCTTCCTGAACTTTAGAGCACTTAACGCTCTTCTTCGCGAGAGAAGCCATCTCGGCCTTCAGATCGTCGCACATGAAATAGAGTTCGTGGGCACCGTTCTCATCGGACGGGTGAAATGCAGCTTCTGCTGGCGGCAGGGCGAAGATCAGCCAGCCATGACCAGCATCCAGGGATTTGAATCCGAGGACATCGCGAAGAAATGCTCGGTCCGCTTCGGCGTTCTTGCTGTAGATAATTACGTGCGCACCAGAAAATTTTTTTTTTTTTTTTTTTTTTTTTTTTTTTTTTTTTTTTTTTTTTTTTTTTTTTTTTTTTTTTTTTTTTTTTTTTTTTTTTTTTTTTTTTTTAAAAAAAAAAAAAAAAAAAAAAAAAAAAAAAAAAAAAAAAAAAAAAAAAAAAAAAAAAAAAAAAAAAAAAAAAAAAAAAAAAAAAAAAAAAAAAAAAAAAAAAAAAAAAAAAAAAAAAAAAAAAAAAAAAAAAAAAAAAAAAAAAAAAAAAAAAAAAAAAAAAAAAAAAAAAAAAAAAAAAAAAAAAAAAAAAAAAAAAAAAAAAAAAAAAAAAAAAAAAAAAAAAAAAAAAAAAAAAAAAAAAAAAAAAAAAAAAAAAAAAAAAAAAAAAAAAAAAAAAAAAAAAAAAAAAAAAAAAAAAAAAAAAAAAAAAAAAAAAAAAAAAAAAAAAAAAAAAAAAAAAAAAAAAAAAAAAAAAAAAAAAAAAAAAAAAAAAAAAAAAAAAAAAAAAAAAAAAAAAAAAAAAAAAAAAAAAAAAAGGATGTGGCCGGTCTGAGCCAGATGCGCCAGCAGAGGGTAGTAGCTGAGGTCCTTCTTGAAGTGAGGATTATAGCCGCGGAAGGCCCACGCCACCGTGTTGCCGGTCCGGACCACGTCCCATCCACGTCGATCGTCAACCGCGGCAGTCGAGCCGTTCCAGTTGCTCGTAGAGCAGCTCGCTATTGAGGCTGATCAACCCCTGGAGCGCCTCCTACGTGAACTGCGTGAGCCAGTTCACCACCGTGCGGTCCGTGACGATCCGCGCCAGCCCCGCGAGTCGCGCCACCAGCGGATCGTGAGCCAGATAGCGCAGATGCTCGAGGCGGCGGCGCCGACGACAAACAGCGCGATCGCCCGAGGACGAGCCGACCCTCGCCGTAGATTCCCGAGCCCGTAGCCGCTGAACGCTTAGCGAATCCGCGATGCAACCCATCAAACCGAAGTACCGCGCACCAGTTCCAACCGCCGTACGAGTCAGCTGCTGCGGACAAACTCGATAGCAGTCACCTTGACGACGCGTCGCAACCTCGCTACCGTCAACCTCATCAGAAAGCCTCCGTGTGGGAGTGACGTGGACATCCTCCCTTAAGAGCGCACCAAGCCCTTTGATTCATGCTCATCGCCGTTTCATGCCCGTTATTTTCATCAGTTAACGCTCTTCTTCGCGAGAGAAGCCATCTCGGCCTTCAGATCGTCGCACATGAAATAGAGTTCGTGGGCACCGTTCTCATCGAGGGTGAAATGCAGCTTCTGCTGCGGCAGGGCGAAGATCAGCCAGCCATGACCAGCATCCAGGGATTTGAATCCGAGGACATCGCGAAGAAATGCTCGGTCCGCTTCGGCGTTCTTGCTGTAGATAATTACGTGCGCACCAGAAATCATTTGCTCCTCCTAAAAGTGGGCTCGGAATTCCTAGCAGGCTACGCCGAGCTGAAGCCATTCGGTCGCCATGCCTGAATCCCCCCAGCGACCCCTTGGATCGCCCGCTTCTAGGAACGTTTCGAATCAACGTCCGACGTCCGCTCAATCCGGAACACCGGATGGTCAGCTGGATCGGGTAGCGCGTTGAAATAGCCCTTGACCTGGTAACCCCAGCGGGTGAGATAGGCCTCGATCACGCGCGGCTTCTCGCTATCAGGAATCTCAATCGCGCGAAAGGGCTCGACGCGGCCACGCCAGCGAAGCTCGCCTCGGTCCGTGGCGCGAAGATTCCGAACCCACTGGGTATCACCACGAGGTGCGACGAGATAGCGGTGGCCAGCGAGCTCGAGCACGTTGACGGGAACCGTGCGCCATTCTCCGCTCGTCCGGCCACGCACCGCCAAGGTGGGGATCATGCCGAGCCGCATGAGCAACGGATTCAACACTCGGCTGGTAAGCCAGCCTGGCTTTAGATACCGTCGCTCACGTCCCACCTCGAGCCTGCCTTCACCTCCAGAACAGTCAGCTCTTCTTCGCGGACCGCCCCATGAAGCCGCTGAGCTGCGGCACCACTCTCGTGCTCTTACACGTAGGACACCGAACGTTCCCCTTCTCGTGCCCCGAGATGGTCATGGTCAGCTCGAACGGCTTCTGGCATTTCTCGCAGAGGAATTCGTAGCGGGGCATAACCGACCTCTCTTTGGATGCTTGGATGACCTGGATTGGATTTGGGCGGGATGCTACGCCTCGCGATATGGAGGCGTCAACAGGTGAGGAGCGCCGCCCAGACCGCCTGCCAAGTCGACTATCTGGCTCGAGCTATAATGGATTCATATCGACCGCGAAACCACTCTGGTTACCCCAACAACCATGCCTCGCGCACTGAAGAATCTCGACATCTCTCTCGGTCTCGCCACCATTCCCGTCCAGTTGTTCACCGCCACCAGCTCCCAGGGCGTCGCCTTCCATCTTCTTCACGCGAAATGCGGCTCCCGGATCCAGATGCGTCTCGAGTGCCCGATCCACGGACCCGTTCCACGGGAAGAGACGGTCCGAGGGTACGAGACCTCCAAGGACGAGTACGTCCGTTTCGAGCCAGAGGAGCTGAAGGCGCTCGAGCAGGCCTCCTCGTCCGCGCTCGTCATTGATTCGTTCGTGCCCGAGCGGGCCATCGACCCGGTCTACTTTGAGAACACGTACTACCTCGGCGCCGGCAAGAACGGCGAGCGCGGATATCGGGTGCTGGTCCAGGCACTCGAGAAGACACACCGGATTGCCGTCGGCACGTTTACCTGGCGCGGCAAGACGACCCCGATCGCAATCCGGGTACACCGGGACGGTCTTCTCCTCCAGCGGCTCTATTTCGCCGCAGAGGTCCACAACGCGGCCGAGATCGACCGAGGCGCCGATCCAAAGATCCGCGACCAGGAGCGGACGCTCGCCGAGCGCCTGATCAGTGAGCTCTCCGCGACCGAGTTCCATCCCGCGAATTATGAGGACGAGTACCGGAAGCGTCTCCTGAAGGCGATTGAGCAGAAGGTAGCGGGCCAGGAGATCGAACGCTTGGAGGTGGAGGCCCGTCCCCCGACCGCCGACCTGGTCGCGACGCTCAAGGCGAGCCTCGAACGGAAGGGACTGGCGAAAGCGGCTCCCACCAAGGCAGATCAGAAGACCCCGTCCGCCAAACAGCCAGCCCGCCGGCGCCGCGCGTCGTAGCTGAGGTGGCCCGCACGATCCGCCTTCTCACCCCATATACAGCTGTCCTCCCAGTGAGACTCGCTGGATAGCCCGGCCGGCAAATGAGCAACAAATCGTCCTCCCTCAAGCGCTTGTATCCCTGGATTGGCGTGACGGTGTTCGGTCTGGCCGCTTTCCTGATCTATCGCGCGCTGCGAGGCCACAGCCTGGAGGAAATTGTCCAGTCGCTGGGCGCGATTTCTTCGACCCATCTGGCGCTCGGCGCAGCCTTCACCGCCGGCAGCTACTTGTGCCTTACCGCCAACGACACGTTAGCCATCCGCTACACTAAGGGCGACCTCCCATATCGGAGGATCGCGCTCGCCTCGCTGATCAGCCTGTCGATCGGCCATACCCTGGGCCTGGCCGCATTCAGTAGCGGCGCCGTGCGCTATCGCTTTTACACCGCCTGGGGCCTCTCGGCCGGCGACGTCGGCCGGATCATCCTGTTCTGCGGCGCGACCGTGCTGGTTGGTCTGACCACCCTCGGCGCCACCGCGGCCCTGACGCAGCCGCCGCTGGTCGCGCGCATGATCGGTATGGGCTCCGGCCTGGTGATCGCCGCAGGCGTCGTGCTCCTGATCCTACTGGCAGCCTACCTTGCCCTCACGACATTCGTGCGCCGGCCGATCCGCATCCGCAACTTCACCCTGCCCTTGCCACCGCTCACGCTCGCCATCGGTCAGATCCTGGTCGGGACCTGCGACTTCCTCTTAGTCTCGGCGGTCCTGCACCAGATGCTCTCGGCCTCAGCTGAGATCGGCTTCCTTCCGGTGGCCGCCATCTACGTGATGGCCAACACCGCGGCGATCGTGAGCCACGTGCCGGGCGGGCTCGGGGTCATTGAGGCCGTGATCCTGTCGCTCGTGCCGGGGGCCAACGTGATCGGCGCCCTGATCGCGTTTCGCACGATCTATTTCCTGATCCCCTTCGTCATCGGCAGCCTCATGTTGGGCGCGTTCGAATTCGCGCACCGTCGCCACCGGGCCTTGCCGGGCTAGACTCAGTCTAGCGCCACCTTGGCGCTGTATAGGCGCGCGTCGCAACACTTGCTGGCGGCCGAGCTCCAGCTCGTTGCGACCGGCGAGCTCTCGGTGAGCGCGGGCGCCTAACCCCTCACGGCGTTCGGCCCAAGACTTCGCACGGAACATCGCGGCGCGTCGTGTCGCGACTCATGTCCTCGTCTTGAGCGAACGTCACCTGCGCCGCATCCTGGCGCGCGACTTCTCCTACTATCACCAGGCCCGCACTCATCTCTCGCTCGACAAGGACGCCCTTAACTGCCGGCCAATCGAGCCGCCAGGACTCGGCAAACTCATCCCGATCCCGTTCAGGAATACGTGGTGAACGGACTCGGACTCTGAATCGGGTATCATTGTGCCAGACTGCCGCTTAACCGGAGGGTGCCATGGTCACCAACGGCCCGACTGAGGCCCGGACGCTCCGCTCCCGCCTGAGCCACCCGATCATCGACGCCGACGGCCACTGGCTCGAGTACGCGCCGGTCATGCGCGAGGAGTTCCGGCGCATCGGCGGGGATGCGGCGGCCGAGGCCTTCGAGGTCGCCAGCCAGCGCATCCCCAACTCGCTCAAAATGTCTCTCGCCGAGCGCCGTCGGCGCCGGGTCGGGCAGGAGACGTTTTGGGGGTCGCCCTGCGAGAACGTGCTCGACCGGGCGACCGCGATGCTCCCGCGGCTCATGCACGAGCGCCTGGAAGACCTCGGGATCGATTTCGCCGTCGTCTATCCGACGGCCGGGCTCTCGTATCATCGCATGCAGGACACGAGGCTGCGCCGGGCGATCTGTCGCGCCTACAACGTGTTCACGGCTGATCAGTTCCGCGGACTCGACGATCGCATGATCCCGGCGGCGATCATCCCGATGTACACGCCGGAGGAGGCGCTCGAAGAGCTGGAGTTCGCCGCGAAGCAGCTCGGCTACCGGGTCATGATGGTCGGCGGGCTCATGCGCCGCCCGGTCCCCGCCCTCGCTGAGGCGCATCCCGACGCCTCGAAGTTCGTCGAATGGTACGACGTCATTGGCATCGACAGCGACCACGACTATGATCCCGTGTGGGAGAAGTGCCGCGAGCTTCGCATCGCGCCGAGCTTCCACAACGGCGCGCGCTCCATCCTCCTCCGGAACTCGCCATCGAACTTCTGCTACAACCACATCGGTCACTTCGCGTCCGCCGGTCACGCGGTTTGCAAGGCGCTCTTCTTCGGCGGGGTGACCCGCCGCTTCCCCGACCTGAACTTCGCCTTCCTCGAGGGCGGCGTCGGCTGGGCGTGCATGCTCTATGCCGATCTCATCGGGCACTGGGAGAAGCGTAACCGGCAGGCCCTCGAGCGCACGAACCCGACCCGGCTCGACCGCGCCGCGTTGCTCGAGCTCGCGCAGAAGTATGGTCGTGACGCCGTAGTGGAGGCGGTGCGCCGCGGCGAGGGCCTGGAGGGCGACTCGAGCTCGACGCAGACCGGCGGCATCGAGGACCTCGACGACTACTTCCGTTGCAAGATCGCGCGCAAGGAGGACATCCGCGAGCTCTTCGTCCCGCGCTTCTACTTCGGCTGCGAGGCCGACGATCCGATCAACGCGTGGGCGTTCGACCGCCGCACGAACCCGATGGGCGCGCGCCTGAACGCGATCTTCAGCTCGGACATCGGGCACTTCGACGTCCCGGACATGACGGAGGTCGTGCCGGAAGCGTATGAACTGGTCGAGCACGGGCTGATCAGCGAGGCCGACTTTCGGGACTTCATGTTCGCCAACGCCGTGCGCTTCTGGGGCCAGGTGAACCCTGACTTCTTCAAGGGCACCGTGGTCGAGAAGCAGGTGGCGGCCGTGCTCGCTCAGCCGGCGGCTCGAGCGTAAACAGTCCGAACACCTCCGGCCGTCGGGTGGTCGGAATCGCGCGCCACTCAATGGCCGCGGAGTCGGCTCATCGACAACGGTCAAAATGAAATGACAAGGAGGCGCTTGCCTTCGCGGTCTCGCTCACCTCCCGCTCGCGATTCGGCGCCGCCGTGGCCTGGGCGTCACCCCACACGTGGCCCAGAACATGACGCAGCGTCGGAGCGCGATCGATAGCCGGACCACGCGGCATCCGGGCGACCCCGTCAGCGAGCGCAAGTGGAAACTGGTCGAGGAAATCTTCGGCTGGACGAAAACGGTGGCGCTGCTCCGGGAGACGCGCCACCGGGGTGTTCGTCGGGTCGGGTGGATGTTCACCTTCGCGCTCGCGGTCTACAACCTGGTGCGGATTCGGACCCTGACCTGGGCCTCCACGGCGACATGACCGACCGGACACGGGTCGGTGGGATGCCCATGCGAGGGTCGACTCGAGGATCGGCCCCACCCGACCCGCTTCAGACCGTCTCCGGAACCAGTGCGTCAATGCTCAGCCCCAAGATTTCCGCAGCCTGCTAGTGTCCTGAGTTGAAGATCATGGAACAAACTGGCACGCCGCGACGTTCTTCGTGTAAACACGGAGGACGTCGATGCGCATTGGTCGTCCCACACCGCCCGTCGTGCTGACCGCAGAGGAACGGTTGACGCTGGAACAGTGGGCTCGTCGCCCGACGACCGCGCAGGGCCTGGCGCAACGTGCGCGCCTCGTGCTGGCGTGCGCGTCGAGCAAGACCAACGGGGAGATCGCCGCGGCCGCCGGGGTCACGCGACAAACCGTGGGCCGCTGGCGGCATCGCTTTGTGCGCAAGCGGCTGCCTGGTCTGTTGGACGAGCCGCGGCCCGGGGCACCGCGCAAGATCACGGATGCCGAGGTGGAACGCGTCATCGCGCTCACGCTGGAGAGCATGCCACGGGACGCCACGCACTGGAGTACGCGGGCGATGGCGAAACGGAGTGGGCTCAGTCAGACGGCGGTGAGTCGGATCTGGCGTGCGTTCGGGCTGCACCCGCATCGGAGCGAGACGTTCAAGCTCTCCAAGGACCCGCTGTTCATCGACAAAGTGCGCGACATCGTTGGGCTGTATCTCGACCCGCCCGACAAAGCGCTGGTGCTGTGTGTGGATGAAAAATCCCAGATCCAAGCGCTTGATCGGACGCAGCCCGTGTTGCCCATGCGCCCGGGACACGTCGAACGGCGCACCCACGATTACACGCGCCACGGGACCACCACGCTCTTCGCGGCCCTGGATGCGAAGAGTGGCGAAATCATCGGCGAGTTTCATCAGCGCCACCGGGCGCGAGAGTTTCGCAAGTTCCTGGCGACCATCGATACGGCGGTGCCGACGGAGCTCGACATCCACCTGGTCGTCGACAACGCGAGCACACACAAGACCCCGATGATTCACCGCTGGTTGCTTCGACATCCTCGGTTTCATGTGCACTTCACACCGACCAGCGGATCGTGGATGAATCTCGTCGAACGGTGGTTCGCCGCGCTCACCGAGAAACAACTGCGCCGCGGGGTTCATCGCAGCACGCGCGAGCTGGAGGCGGCCATTCGTCGCTACATCGACATCACGAACGAGCGCCCGAAGCCGTTCAAGTGGGCGAAGACGGCCGACGAGATCCTGGCGAGCGTTGCGCGTTTTTGCCATCGAATCTCTAACTCAGGACACTAGTACTACTGTGTCACGAATCATCGGCGCGCCCGCGGGTCGCGACCACACCAGCCACAGGGCTGACGGTGGAGCAAGGCGCGGGCGAGCCGCTGGTACATCGTGGCGATCGACGTGGGCACATGGCGTTCAGGCCGCACCGGGAGCGCCACGCGGCTTGAAACCCTGGGGAAGGCGAGCGGGGCGGAGGAAGGCGAGCGCCTCAGGGGGGGAAAGGGTCGCGCGTTCGGCCGCGAGGAAGGCATACGCCGCGATGCACAGGGCGCCGTGATGATGGAAGCCGCGCCAGCCCCGCCCTTCGAAGTGATCCAGGCCGAGTTCGTCCTTGAGCTCTTGATAGTCCCGCTCGATCCGCCAGCGGAGCTTGGCGAGGCGGACGAGCTCGGCGATCGGGGTCGGCGCGGGGAGGGTCGAGAGCCAATATTTCGTGGGCGCCGATTCCCCCCGGGCCACTCCATCACCAGCCACTCCTCCGGGCGGGGTTCCGACCGTTTCTCATCGCGATGCGCGGGCCGGACGCGGAGCCGGGCAAAGCGGGAGCGCATCGCCCCGCGCGTGCCCTCGCGCCACGTCACGGTCTGCCACGCGGAGGCGGGCAGTTCGGCCGCCAGGCGCTTGAGGCTCACCGGCTGATGCTGCGCCGTCCGGCGCACGTGGATCGCTGGGCGGCCCTCGTCTGCCGCGCGACCGCTTCGGTGGCCGGGGGGCCTGGCCGGGACGCCACACCGTCGTCTCCCCTTTGACGCCCACCACGTAGGCCAGGCCGGCCGCGGTCAGCGCCTCCCGAAACTCGGTCGTGTCCCCGTAGCCGGCATCCGCCACGACCGGCGCCGGCGGGACCCCCTCGGCCTGCAGCGCCCGGATCTGGGTCAGCGCGAGCTGCCATTTCGGCTGGAACTCGAGGTCGTCCGGCACCCCCGCGGCGCGGCGGCGGCGCCGATCCTGCGCCCAGCTCTCCGGCAGGTACAGCCGATAGGCGACCGGGAGACTGACCGCGTCGTTCGCGAGCGACACGCTCACGGCGACCTGGCAATTGTCCTGTTTGCCCAAGGGGCCGCAGTACTGGCGGGCCACCCCGACCGAGTGCCGGCCCTTCTTGGGATACGCGGTGTCGTCCACGATCCAGGCGGCCACCGGGCCGTGCCGGGCCATCGGCCCCAGCACCCAGTCGCGGGCGACGCGGAGGACCGCCCCCCCGTCCCACGGGGCATTGGCCACAAAGTGGTGCATCGACTGGTGCCGCGCGCGGACATGCCGCGGATCGACTCGGGCGGCCATCGGCTCGATGCTCTTGCGCTCGCCCGGCAGGCACAGCCCGGTGAGGTAGGCGCGCATCGGCTCGTGGCGATCGGCGTGTCCCAGGGCCACGGTCAACCGCTCGACGTACTCACGGAATCGGCGGGCGCGGGGATCCGGTCGTGTTGGCCATGCCGCGATGCTGGCATGGTACCCTCCGAACCCCCTAGCTTTCGTGACACAGTAGTACTAGACGTTTCAGGGACACAGGAGCGGACACGCGCCGCGCTGAACTCAGCCACGCTCATCGGCATGTAGCGCATCCACGCGGGCTCGGCGGGCGGCTCCGCGATGGGCGGCTCGGTGGCTCTCGTGTGCGAAATCGATTCGTAGGGGGGCGTATGGCGTCGGATTCTGGTTCCAGGCTGGTTCCAACTCCCGCGAAGGCACCGTGAGGCGAGAACAGGCCGTCTCACGGCGCTTCCTTGATCTGACGTGCTGATAGCTGCGGATGCCTCGCGGTGCGTGGACCCCGACGTGGACTCTAATCAGTAGGTTGAAGGTTCGATTCCTTCACGGCTCACCATCAAAATCAGGGGGTTGCCGGGCACTCGGCACCCCCTGATCCTGTTTCTGCTACCACTTTGCTACCATCCCGCTCGCCGACCGCTCTGAGATCGGGAGTTGGGCTCCCGGGACTACGGTCCGATCTCGGGACTGTGGCCCTGGTCCCTGACTGTCCGGGTGGTCTCCTTGTCGTCCAGTCCGTCGATCGCCAACCCTCCCGCACTAGGAGCACCTACGCGGCTGTTCTCTGACGCGGCCGGTGAGACATGTCAGGGGGATAGGTGCTCCTGGGTTCGGGTAGCTATCGTCGATACGCCATCGTAGCCGAGGCCGACCTTGCCGAGGGGCTCACGAAGTTGGCGGGACTCCGAGAGCGGAGAGGGCGTGTCCCCGGCCCCTCGGGCCGCCCCTCGCCAGAGTCGGCGCCGGCTCGTGACGCCGGTGCCGCGATGGTGCCGGCGCGCGGTGTCAAGCCACGTGGTGGCGCGAGCGCGGTGGATGGCTAGGGCGACGCCGGTACGGTCGCGTAGAGGCCTTGCGGTGTCGTGTCGAGGAACCCGCGCGGCCGAATGGTGAATCCGCCGAAGTGGTATGGCACCGTGATCTTGTCCTCCGCGTTGGGCTCGACTTTGTGATGCTCGCGTACCACGTGCCACAGGATCACCCCGTTGCCCGCCAGCGGCTGCCCGGAGCCATACCCCGTCTGGAGGTAGCCGTCGGAGTTCGGGACCTCGGCCCCCATCTCGCTGCTGAAGTTCTTCTTGATCACCGTCCACAAGTCGCCGGTCGAGTACATGCCCGTGGGAGGATCGACGGATTCGGGGATGATCTCGTAGGAGACGGGTTGCCCGGCCGCGTTGGTCTTGCTCGGATGGCGTACGCGCCAGCGGGTAAACTGGGACGGCGTCACGCTGCGCTTGGTCTCGTTGGTGATGGTGTTCCACGTGTCCGTGTTGCCCGTGTGGGTCATCTCTTCGACCACGTGCGTGCTGCTTCCGTCCAGCGCGAAGTCGAGCCGGAAGTAGAAGTTGTGAATGTGGTTCAGGACACGGTAAGGCGACCCGGGGCCGTACTGCGAGCCGAGCAGCTCGCCGCCCACCCCGATCATCGGCTCGATTCGACCGTCGGCGCAGAACTCCCACCGGTGGATGTACTGGTAGTTATAGACGTTGAGCTTGGCCCACACGACGGCCTTGGCCGGCTCGATGCCGTCGGCGGCGATTTTCTCGACCACCACCGCCTCGGTCTCGTTTGCCGCGAACCCGCTGGGAGGGGTGTTCCAGGCGCCCAGATCGGGGGCGTTGGGCTTGAGCGGCTTGAACGACACGCCACCGCCGGCCGGACCGAGCCCATCCTTGAAGAACGGTCCGCTCGGGTCGTGGTAGGGCACGATCGCGAACGGCGCGGATCCCCGCAGCAAGACGAGCCGTCCCTTGTAGAGCGCACAGTCGACGATCAGGCCTCCCCGGCCAGGCTGCCGGTGAACGGCAGCTCCCATCCGAACTGCCAATCCGCGTACGACACCCAGCCCATGGCTACCCCTTCCTCTCTCGAGCGCCCTGGACCGGCGCCCCACGCTGATCCGGCGGCACGACGCGCTGCTGCGAGAGGTCGACCAGGTAGGGACCAGCGACCCGGCGCGCTTTCGGTCCCCGCGTCCAGAAGTACACCGTGAACGCTCGGTGGCCGTAACAGGGGTGATCCTCCAGCGTCGACTCGCGCGCGGGAAGCACCGTCGCAGCGACCTGACGCGCCCGCCATCGGCGGGCGAGCTGCCCCTTCGCCGCCAGTGCCGCCGCCTCGTCGGCCTCTTCGCGGGTGGGCGGTGGCTTCGCGCTCGGGTGCTCAACGACCCGCACGACCTTCCCTGACCTCACGTCGGTGATGGCGGAGACGAGCACGTCGCGGTCGTAGTCGTAGACGGACACCTCCGCGTATTGGAGTGCCTTGAGCAGACTCTTTCCGCCTTCCTCGACGTGCAGCTCGGCCCCGAGAACGCGATGGCGGCGACCAGCCAAATGCGCGAGCAGAGCAGGCGATCGGCTCACCGCGTCCGTCACGTGCCGGCGAAGCTTCGCGGCCATGCGGTCTAGCGCGCGACGCCCCTTCTCCTGCTTCTGCGCAAAGCGCACCAACAAGACCCGATCGGATTGCTCCACCAATGCTCCCATCGCCCTTCCCTCCCTCGCCGCCGGCTGGCGGGGGCCAGCCTACTACAGGTCACCGTCCAGGCACTATCCGTCCCCGCGACATCCATCGCCACTGGCATCGCAGCCCTACCTCCCCGGCCGGGTCCGCTAGCCTGAGAACCCACCTCCGGGGCCCTGCGACTCGGGCCGGCCAGGCGGCCCTCAGCGCCCCGCTCGACCAGATCCACCGGGCCGACCAGCCCCTCGTTCGACGGGTTGCATCGAGGCCGTGCCGTTCCGGGCACGTCTTCGATTTCGTCGTCGAGCCGGTACCTCCGGGGCCGGCGGTTCAGCCTAGGGGGGACCGGATCCTGGCCGGAGAGGGGTCGGCCTTCCGCGGGCGGCTGGTCCGATAGCGGGCGACCAACTCTTGCTCTGGCGACGCTGGCCGAGTAGCTCCCCGCATCCGATTCCCGCTCGGGACCACTTCGCATAGCTTCGCCGGGCGGGTCTGCCGACAACCGACGGAGTAGCCTGGTGCGAACTTGTTTACCAGCTCGCGTTTTCTCAGGCGCTTTTCACGTTGTTCATCTCCCGCAGTCTCTGGACTTGACCCGGCGATGAGCAACGGTCGCGAGTCTGCTACCACCCTGCTACCACACCATCCCGCACCAGGAGCATCGACGCGGCCTATCGCTGCTCGGCGAGGTGAATCATCTCAGGCGGATAGGTGCTCCTGGGTTCGGGCAGTTCGCTGCGGGGAGAACTCTTAATCAGTAGGTTGAAGGTTCGATTCCTTCACGGCTCACCACTCGGGGTGAGGGGGCCAAGACCACTCGCCCCTTCTGAATCTTCGGTCTCCTTACCGGTCGCGCCTGGACTTCCTGGCTGGGTTGGATTCGAGGTCTTGGTGCCAGATTCTGGTTCCAGGTGAGCCCCCGAGCAGACGCACCGTCCCCTCTCCATTCTGGCTGGCGGTGTCACGGCCGTCCGCTCCCCTGAGCGCCTGACGCGGAGGTAGACGCGCGACGAGCGGGTCAGCCTGGCGCCCGCCCGGCAGGCGCCGCTGCGTCCGCTCCGGCGCCCGCGCCGATCACGACGCCGATGACGCTGCCAATGATCGCGCCGGCCACGACGTCGCTCAACCAGTGGAACGTGATGGACACTCCGGCCGCCATGAAGGCGGCGTAGGCCGCCGTGACCCACGCGACGCCGCGGTTCCCGCGGTAGAGCAGCGCCAGCGCGACTGCCCCTGCGAAGGCCGTCATCACGTGCGACGACGGCCAGCCCCAGAACACACCTCCGCGCAGGAACCCGAAGCGGAACACCCGGCTCACGTCGTCGAACGCGCCGTCGTGGACCGATGTCGGGCCCGGCCGCCCGGTGAGCGCCTTGTACGCCGCGCAGATCCCGACGGCGAGCACCTCGCTCTCGGCGACGCGCCACGCGCTCGTCGTCAGCCGCCCGTCGCGACGAAGCCAGCCAACCGCCAGCATCGCAAGCGGTACCACAACCGGCGTCCAGAACCCGATCCGGCCTGCCAAGAACGCGAGCGTCCGGATCTCGGTCCCCCGCGCGGTCGCCGCGACCCAGCCGTCGACACCGGACGTCACGAGGACGACCGTCAGTCCGATTGCCAGTAGGTGCCACGGCAGCCGCCGCTGCGCGAACACGCGCGCCAGGTCACGTGCCAGCCTCCGGAGCGGGCCAGTCACCGGTCCATCGTCTCACCCTCGGAGACGGCGTGCCAGTCGGCCCGATGGTTTCCCCCGTGAAGCCGTCGAGGGCCCGGCATCGGTGTGGCGACCGTGCTCGGCGAGCTCGACCATAGGGCGGCGGACGGACCCGGGCCGACCAGTCAGCCTTCCCAGGGAGCGTTCCGCCCGGCCCGGCGAAGACGTGGGATGGGGCCGTCAGGAAGCCGACGCGTGGCTGGGTCCATGAGCACGTTCCGAACGTCGACGGAATGGCACGCCCCGCCGGCGTGCACGCGCACGATCAAGTGATACGGCTGGACTCTCCGGCGAGATTCGCTGCCGGAGCGAGGTGTGGAGCCCGTGCCTCGGCGGTCTGCATGACGGTGAGCACCAGCGCCGCCACCGCCAGTCCGGCCAGCGCGTCCACTGCGTAGTGAAACTGCCCGTAGACCGTGGCGAGGATCAGGCCGGTGGTGAAGGGGAGGAGCGCCAAACCGAACCGGCGCCAGTGCCGCAGGGCCATGCCGGTGGCCACGACCGCCGCTGCGACGTGTGATGAGGGGAAGGCGGCGCCCCACGAGTCGCCGTGATCGAGGAGCCATGCGGCGAGACGCGCCGGCCATACCTCGGTTGCGGCGTTGTGCGCCGTGGGGAAGGCGTAGCGCGGGCCGGCGACCGGGAAGAACAGGAATGCCGCGTAGCAAAGGTAGAACGTCACCATGATCGCGAGGATGGTGTGGCGTGACGCATCGCGGCGACCGGCAAGCCACAGGCCGAGCGGCGACCCGTAAAGGATGGGGTAGTAGGCGAGGTAGCAGGTGTGCAGGACCCATGAGAGGAGGCGGTGCGGCTGCTCGCGGATCCAGCGGTAGGAGACCTGCGAGCCGAACATCCAGGCCTCGAGCTGCTGGATCGACCTCTCATTCCGGAATCCGGCGTCGACCGTGAGCACGTGGACCTCTCCGTACAGCCCGGCGAGCAGTAGAAGCGGGTACCAGTCGCCCAAGAAGCGGCCGATCGGGCCGGCTGCGCGCGCCCGCGGTGCCAGTATCACCAGCGCGACCAGCAATGTGTGGACCGCGAGCAGCGAAGCGCGTCCCGCAATGGCCTCGCCCGTGAACGGGTGCCATACCGCGATGGTGGCGAGCCCTACGTAAGCGAGCGTGGCAAGGTCGATGGCGGTCAAGTGACTCCCGCTCACAGCCAGCCCATCTTCTGGTACCACACCGCGGTGCGGTGAAGCCCCAGCTCGAGGTCGATCTCGGCCCGCCATCCTGTGTCGCGCGTCAGGGCGTTCCCCCGGCAGGTCCAGGCCGGCGCCAGATACTCCTCCGCCTTGTCGGCCGAGAGCAGGGTAGCGCGGCCGGCGAGATGCGCCAGCGAGCCAACCGTCCACAGCACGGCGCGCGCCACGAGCGCCGGGACGGGCACAATTCGGGGCGTAGTCCCGAGCGCCCGGGCACAGGCGCGTACCATGTCCAGGCTCGTCGTAGGGGCGGGATGGGTCGCGAAGTACAGGCGGCTCTGCGCCGCTGGGCCGTTGGCCGCCGCGACGAGCGCCCGTGCGAGGTCCTCGGCGTGAATGACCGACAGCTCCTGCGACCCGTCGCCGAACACGAGTGCCACCCCGCGCTTGACGAGCCGGAAGATCTTGAGCGTAGCACGGTCCCATTCGCCGTACACCACCGGCGGGCGAACGATGGTCCACGGCAGGGATACGGCTCGGACCAGCGCTTCGGCCGCGAGCTTGGAACGGCCGTACTCGGTGACCGGGGTGGGGGTCCGGCTTTCGTCGATCGGTTGGCCCTGGACAGTCGGCCCGGCGGCCGCGAGCGAGGAGACGAGCACAAACCGCCGCGCGCCCTGTTCCTGGGCCGCCGCGAGCACGTTCGCCGTCCCGTCGCGGTTGGTGGCCATGAATTCGCTCGGGGCGCGGGCCACGATCTGACCCGCCAGGTGATAAACGATATCCGCGCCGGCGCCTCCCTCGCGCAGAGCCGCGAGGTCATCGAGATCACCACGTACGAGCCGAACGCCGGTCCAGCCGAGCCGCTCCGCGAGTTCGGGCCGGCGCACTAGGCAAGTCACCCGGTCACCGCGGGCCTGCAGCACCTTGACCAGATGGGCCCCGACGAAGCCGGTGCCCCCGGTCACGAAGACGTTCACAGCGCTTTGTCGTAGACGCGGTAGGTCTTGTAGCGTCGGAAACCGAGCCGCACGATGGCGTTGTTCATCAGCCGATTGTCCTCGAGGATCCACCCCGCTTCGCCCCAGCGGTATCCGCGGGCGATGGCTTTGGTCCAGATCCAGTGGTACATGAGGGCGTCCACGCCGGTGCCGCGGTGTTCGAGGAGGGCGCCGAGCAGGGGAATGCGGAGGCGTGAGACTTTGCGGGCCTGCCAGAGGACTCTGAGGATGCCGGGAAAGAGGCGGCCGGAGGGGTTGTGGCGCAGCGCCTGGTTCAGGTCGGGGAGCGCGACGGCGAAGCCGATCACCGTGGACGCACGCTCGGCAAAGCACACGAGGTCGGGTACGACAATGGGCTTCAGCTGCTTTGCGAGGTGTTCGATCTCCGCGTCGGTCATCGGCACGAAGCCCCAGTTCTTCTCCCACGCCGCGTTGTAGAGTCCCTTTAGCATCTCCACCTCTGCTGCGAACCGTGTCATGTCGAGGGCACGAAGGGTGATGCCCTGGCGCTGCCCGACCAGCTGAACGGCACGAGTGATGCGCTTGATGTGCTCGGGAAGGGCGGCAGCGGGGCTCTCGTAGACCCACAGGTCCTTGGCCTTGAGGAGGCCGTAGCCGTCATGCAGTGCCGCGTAGTAAGGCGGGTTGTGCGGCATCATGAGCGTGGGAGGGGTCTCGAATCCATCAACGAGGAGGCCGCACTCGTCGTTGATGGAGGGGCTCATCGGCCCACGCATCGTGTCGCATCCTCTGGCGCGGAGCCAGGCGGCGGCGGCGGCGAAGAGCGCGTTCGCGACGCGCTGGTCATCCACCGATTCGAAGAAGCCATAGAACCCGACCCGATCACCGTGCTCACGATTGTGGGCGTCGTTCTTGATGGCCGCAATCCGTCCGACCGTCCGTCCATTTGATCTCCCGACGAAGCACTGGGCTGTCGCGTGTCGGAAGAAAGGGTTCTTCGTGGGGGACAGGCGTGTGCGGACATCCATCCTCAGCGGCGGCGTCCACAGGGCGTCATTCCGGTAGTGCTCGTACGGAAAGGCGATGAAGCGGGCGCGATCGCGCCTACCGACGACCGACAGGATCTGAACCGCGCTCAGATGATCCCCAGGGTCTTCCCAATTCGCGCGAAGGCTTCCAGCGCGTAATCGATCTGCTCCGGCGTGTGGGTGGCCATCAGACTGGTCCTCAAGCGGCACCGCGACGGCGCAACCGCGGGAGGCACCACCGGGTTGGTGAAGACGCCGGCATCGAAGAGGTGGCGCCAGAACAGGAATGTCTGAACGAGTGGCCCGACCAGCACCGGAACGATCGGCGTTTCCGTCGGGCCGATGTCGAAGCCGAGGGACCGGAGCCCCTCTTGCAGCCGGCGGGTGTTCTCCCAGAGATGCTTCCGCCGGTCCGGCTCGCGCTGCATGACGCGCAAGGCGGCCAGCACGCCCGCCGTGTTCGCCGGGGGTAGAGCGGCGGTAAAGATGAGTGGGCGCGCGTGGTGCCGCAGGAAGTGAATCACGGGCTCGGTGCCCGCCACGAAGCCGCCGATCGAGGCCAGCGACTTCGAGAACGTCCCGACGATCAGGTCCACCTCGTCCACTATCCCGAAATGGGCCGCGGTGCCGTCGCCCCTGGGACCGAGCACGCCCACCGAATGGGCATCGTCGACCGCCAGCGCGGCGCCGTACTTGCGGGCAATGCGGACCAGCCCAGGCAGGTCGGCGATGTCGCCTTCCATCGAGTAGATGCCGTCCACGACGATCAGCGTGCCGGTGTGCTTGGAGACCTTCCGGAGCTTGCGTTCGAGTGCAGCCAGGTCGCCGTGGTTGAACCGCGCCATCTCCCCGTCCGACATCCTCGCGCCGTCCACGAGCGAGGCGTGGTCGAGTTTGTCGAGAAAGACGATGTCGCCACGACCCACGAGCCCCGAAATCAGACCCAGGTTCGCCTGGTATCCGGTCGAGAACGCGAGGCACGCTTCCTTGCCGAAGAACACCGCCAGTTCGCCCTCGAGTTGCTCGTGCAGATCCAGCGTTCCGTTCAGGAACCGGCTGCCCGTGCACCCCGAACCGTACCGCTCGAGCGCGGCTTTCGCCGCCGCAAGGACTTCGGGATGATGCGTGAGCCCCAGGTAGTTGTTGCAGCCCATCATGAGCCGCTGCTTTCCTTCGATGACGACGACGGTGTCTTCGGAATCGGAGAGCGGCTTGAAATACGGATACAGCCCCGCAGCTTGGAACTCACGCGCGCGGGTGAAGGACCTGCACTTGTCGAACAGCGCCACGTGCTGCAGCGTCTTGGTCCGCACGACGCCTTGCGACCTGTGGAACAACCTAGCCCGATAGCCCTGAATTGGCAAGGGCGGCATATCCGGTCCGGACTTCGGGAACCCAAGGCTGACCCGAACGACCTGGCAGGTCGAGCACTACACTGCCGTCGACAGCCTCTGGGACCATCCCCAGCTCCGCGACTTGGTTGCGGGCGAGCGCCCGGGAGAGGAGTAGACCGTCCATGAGCAGTGCGCTCCCCGAGCTTACGTGCCGGCCCGCTGAGATTGGGTGAACCCATTCGCTGGGCACGGTCTCGTGGGTGAAACGACTCGTGGGTACGTATGGCGTAGGAGACTGGTTCCAGGTTGGTTCCAACTCACGCGAAGACACCGTGAGGCGAGAACAGGTCGTCTCACGGCGCTTCCTTGATCTGACGTGCTGATAGCTGCGGATGGCGTGGGTGCATAGCGGTTGGTTGGGACTCTTAATCAGTAGGTTGAAGGTTCGATTCCTTCACGGCTCACCATCAAAATCAGGGGGTTGCCGGACACCCGGCACCCCCTGATCCTGTTTCTGCTACCACTTTGCTACCACTCGGGCGGGAACCCCCCTCGCCGACCGCTCTGAGATCGGGGAGGCGCGCGCCCCGGACTACGGTCCGACCTCGGGACTGTGGCCCTGGTCCCTGACTGTCCGGGTGGTCTCCTTGTCGTCCAGTCCGTCGATCGAGGTGCTCGGCGACCATGGCTGGATCGACGTCGACCTCGAGCTCGGCAAGCGCTGGGTCGGGGGGACCCTGCGACTCGTGCCTGGCAAGGAAGGCACCCAGGCCAAGGACCTGCCGCTCGAGATCTTCTTCAAGAAGATCATCGGCATCCGCGACCGGCTGCGCGTGCTGGAGCAGAAGCTCAACAGTCACCCCAGCCTCGCCCCCGAGGAGAAGCTGGAGCTCCAGGGGTACATCAGCCGCTGCTACGGAAGCCTGACGACCTTCAACGTGCTCTTCGGGGCAGCCGAGAGCCAGTTTAAGGGACAGGGTGACCGCGAGGGCTGATGGACAAGCCCGGCATCTCCGCGGCCGCGCGGCGCCTCATCGAGGAGGACGCCCGGCATGGTCGCTTCGCCGTGCGCGAGGTGATCCATCGTCCCGGACGTCCGACATGAGCCGCCCAACGCCGCCGGAGGTGCTCGGCGAGCAGGGCGCCGCCGATGCGATCGTGTCCGGCGTCGTCGACTGAGGCAGCTGCTCGGTCCGATCGCCGACAACACGGACGCGGTGCTCTCGGAAGACCCCAGAGAGGAGGCTGTCGATGCGTGAGACCGTGAAGCGGCTCGACGAGATGTGTGACGCGGCGAGCGTCCAGGCTAGCTGGTACTTGAAGGATCTCGCGACGGGCGCCAGCGCCCATCGGCTCGGCGGCGTGCCCGTCCCGTCGGCCAGCACGCGGAAGATCTCGATCATGATGGCCGCGCTGGCGGCGGTCCACGCCGGGAAGCTCGCGCTCGATCAGAAGGTGACCATCGATGCCCGGTACCAGGACAACGACTCGGGCACGTTCCAGCACCTGACACCCGGGTTCTGGATCACGCTGCGGGACGCGATGGTGATGATGATCATCGTCAGCGACAACACTTGCACGGGCGCCGTCGTCGACCTGGTGGGGCTCGAGAACGTCCAGCGCTACACCGAAGCGGTCGGCCTGACCGGAACGATCCATCGCTACGGGATCCCGCCGAGGGGCGGCGCCGACGACGCGCTCGACCGGGTCACGACGACGACGCCGAACGACCAGGGGCTCCTGCTCGAGCTGATCTTGCGGGGAGCCGAGGACCCGGCGGTGGCCGCACGCCTCCAGTGCGCGCCGGCGCTGTGTCAGCTGGGCCTCGACATCCTTTCCTGGCAGAAGCTCAAGACGCGGCTGCCCTCGCTCCTGCCCCTTGGGACGAAAGTCGCCCACAAGACCGGGACCGGGCACCGCTGCTACAACGATGCCGGCATCCTCTTCAAGGGGGACCGGCCGCTGTGCATCCTGACCGCCTACACCTTCGACGTCCCCGACACCCTCGCGGACGGCACGCCGGGCTTTGCCGCCGCCTACCAGCTCATCGGCCGCATGGCGCGCCGGTGCTACGACGACCTGGGACGTCGATGAGGATGCGCGCACGAGCGTCGAGGCCAAGCTGGCATCCCTCGGGCGGGAGCTGCCGAGCCGGGAGGACCTGTACCGCACGCGTTGTCGTTCATCGGTCGCCTCCCGTCAGCACGAACGGCACCCCGGCGCCGCCGGCCACCTCCTGTAACTGCACCAGCAGGTCCTCAGGGACCGGCACCCCGTCCCGAAGCCGCTCCGCCCGCGTTGTCAGTTCGGGGTCCCCGGCCACCAGCACCGGCTGGGCGGGGTCGGCCCGGCGGGCCCCGTGGAGGACGTCGATCACCTGGTCGAGGTCGTCCTCGAACGCGCCCTCCGCCCGGAAGGCGCGCGGATCGATGGCGAGGAAGAAGTGGCCGATGTTGTGCGGCTCGAAGGGCTTCTGCGTGCGATTGCGGATCGGCGAGAACGAGGCGCCGCTCAGGGTGCCGGCCAGGATGTGGACCATCATCGCCAGCCCGTAGCCCTTGTGGCCGCCGCCCTCCCGCGAGCCGCCGAGCGGCGTGATCCCGCCCTCCGGCCGGTCGAAGACGTAGCCGAACGCCGCGTCGGCGTCGGTCACCGTCCGCCCCTCCGCGTCGACGACCCAGCCGGCCGGCAGCGCGCGGTGGTTCAGCCGGTGCACCTTGACCTGGCCGGCGGCGACCGTGGTCGTCGCCATGTCCAGCAGGAAGGGGGCGTTGCGGCCGGCCGGCGCCGCGAAGGCCAGCGGATTGGTGCCCAGCACCGGCTCGGCGGCGAACGTCGGCACCAGCGTCACGCCGCGGGTGGACGCGGTGACCAGGCCGATCACCCCGCGGTCGGAGGCGATCCGCGCGTAGCAGCCTGCCGCCCCGAAGTGGTGCGAGTTGAACACCGATACCACCGCCACGCCGCTCGCCCGGCACTTGTCGACGGCGAGATTCATGGCCTGGACGGCCACCGGATGACCGAGCGTCGCGTCGCCGTCGATCAGCGCGAACGCCGGTCCCTCGCGCACGGTCCGGAAGACCGGCCGCATGTTCAGCCGGCCGGCGCGGCGTTCGCGATCGTAGGTGGGCAGCATCGAGATGCCGTGGGAGTCCACCCCGCGCAGGTCGGTCTCCACCATCATCTCGGCCGTCGTCTGCGCGTGCGCTTCCGCCATTGACCAGGCGCGCAGGACGCTCACGATCTGCGCGCGGAGCCGCGGGGCAGGGACTCGCGTGCTGGCCGCGCTCATCGTGTGTGATTCTATCAGCCCATGATCTTCCTGGTCGCGGTCGTCCTCGCCTGGGGCCTGACGTGGCCCGTGAACAAACTCCTCCTCGAGAGCCTGCCGCCCCTCTGGCTGATGGCCCTGCGCTCGGCCATCGCCACCGCCGTGCTGTTCGCCGTCGCGGTTGCCCGCGGCCGGCTGGCGGCGCCACCGCGCGCCGACCTGCCGGTGCTGCTGAGCATCACCCTGCTCCACATCGTGGGCTTCGGGCTGCTGGCCGCCTGGGGTTTGCGGCTGGTCCCCACCGGGCGCTCTGTGGTGCTGGCGTACACCACGCCGCTCTGGGTCATCCCGGGCGCCCGCCTCTTCCTGGGCGAGCGGCTCACGCTCCGGCGGCTCGGGGGGGTGGCCGTCGGCCTCCTTGGCCTCACCGTCCTGTTCAATCCCCTCGCGTTCGACTTGACCGACCGGGACGCGCTCCTGGGCAACGGCGCCATCGTGCTCGCCGCCTTCCTGTGGGCCGCGAGCATCCTGCACATCCGCGGTCACGCCTGGCAGTCGACCCCGTTCGATCTGTGCCGTGGGAGATGCTGCTGGCAACGACCCTCTTCACGCCGCTGGCGCTCCGACGGGTCCGCCGGGCGCCGAGTGGACCGGCCGCTTCGTCGCGCTGCTGCTCTTCGCGGCGATCCCCGGCACCGCCCTGGCGTACTGGGCGACGGCGATGGCCAGCCGGGACCTGCCGGCGATCGTCACGGCGCTGGGGCTGCTGGCGACCCCGGTCGTTGGCGTCGTCGTGGCGACCCTGTGGCTCGGCGAGGCGCTGACCCCGTCGCTCGTCGCGGCGATCGTGCTGATCCTGGGCGGGATTGCCGTCGGCGCCGCCGAGCCGCCTACCCCCGTAGCGCGAACTTCTGGAACGTATGGCAGCTCGCCGGCACGTGGCCGCGGCTGGCCGCGAACGTCCAGGTGACCTCGCTCACGTATACGTCGTTCTTCGAATCCACGGCGATGCCGTGGGGGGCCGCGAAGCTGCCGGCCGCGACTGGGTCCGGCCCGCCCCAGCGCGCGAGCACGCGTCCCTCCCGGTCGTAGACGCTGACGCGGCCCGCGCGGACCTCCCCGGCCGGTCCGTAGCGCCGTGAGGTCTGGCCCGGCTGCCACCACAGCTCGGAGACGTAGGCTCGGCCCTGGCCGTCGAACACGAGGTGGGTTGGCCGCCGGGTGTCGGTCCACTCGGCGAGATACTCGCCGTCGGGACTGAAGATCTGGATGCGGTCGTTCTCCCGGTCGCAGACGAACACGCGCCCGTCTGCCGCCACCGCGATGCCGTGGGGCAGGAAGAACTCGCCGGGGCCCTGGCCGGCCACCCCCCACGAGCGCTTCAGCTCGCCGGTGGGCGAGAAGCGGTGGACCCGGCAGTTCCCGTAGCCGTCGGAGACGTAGACGTCGCCCCGGGGTCCGATCGCCATGTTGGTCGGGCGATTGAAGGGCCCTCCGGGCCTGGTTGCGGTGACCGTGCTCTTGCCGTCGTACCCGGTGTCAGAGGGGGTGTTCAGCGTTCCCAGCGTCATCAGCAGCTTCCCGCCGGGAGTGAACTGGCGCACCGTGTGGTTGCCGTCATCGGTGGCGTAGACGGTCCCGTCGGGGCCGACCGTGATGCCATGCGTCCGCAGGGTGAAGTCGCCCTCGCCCCAGGAGCGAATGAAGTTCCCCTGGCTGTCGTAGACGATAATCGGGTGCTCGCCGCGGCAGATCAGGTAGACGCGGCTCTCCGCGTCGACGGCGACCCCGGCCACGTCCCGGTGCTCCCAGCCGGCGGGCAGCTGCTCCCAGCCCTCGACGACCTCGTAGCTCATCGTGCTCGCCTGCGCCATCGTCGCCTCCTGAAAGGGGGTCAGGCCCCACAGTCTACGCAATCCGGCTTGCCGGCGTCGAGATTGCGAGACTTGGGTAAAGGGGATGAGTCCGCTCCGGGACACCAGCGCATTACTCAGCCCCGCGAACACGGTTCCCGCGATCAACGGCCAACTCGACGGTCCCGTCGGCCTGCGGCGTAAACCTGATCCGCCCGACGAGGAGATGCCGGCGCATTTGCCGTGCTGCCTAACGCGCCGGTCCATGACGCCGGACCAAGTCGGCAGGGCCGCGGTCGCTGACGATGGCGGCGAGCGCGCGCCGGGTGAGGGGAGCCGGGATTGCTCGCGGTGGGCTTCTTCGTATACTGCGGCCTGATGGCTCCGGCCGCGAGCGCCGCCACGGTCGTCTATGTCGGGAACGCCGAGAGCAACGAGATCATCGTGCTCCAGCTCGACCGCCGGAACGGCGACCTGACCGTCGTGGAGACGGTGTCGATCCCGGGCATCGAGAAGCCCGGCGGCTCGACGCCGATGGCGGTGAGCCCCGACCGCCGCGTGCTCTACGTGGGCACGCGGGGCGAGCCGAAGGTCGCGGCCGGGTTCGCCATCGACCCCGCGAGCGGCCGCCTCCGGCACGTCGCCAGCGGTCCGCTCGCCGACAGCCTGGCCTACATCGCCCTCGACCGCACCGGCCGCTTCCTCCTGGGCGCGTCGTACCCCGGGCACAGGGTCACGGTGAACCCGGTCGGGCCGCCGGGCACCGTGCAGCCGCCGACCCAGATCCTGCCCGGTTATCCCAACGCGCACTCCATCCTCGTCGACGCGGCAAACCGCCACGTGCTGGTGCCCACGCTGGGCAACGATCGGATCAGCATGTTCACGTTCGACGCGGCCGCCGGCATCCTGGCCCCGGCGACGCCGCCGGCCACCGAGGTGAAGGCCGGGGCCGGGCCTCGCCACGTCCGCTTCCATCCCGGGGGCACGCTCGTCTACGTCATCGGCGAGCTCGACGCCGCCGTCTACGTGTTCGACTACGACGCCGGGAGCGGCCGGCTCACGGCGAAGCAGTCGGTCAGTGCGCTGCCTCCCGGGTTCCAGGGCGAGCCGGCGGCCGCCGACCTCCATGTCACCTCTGACGGCCGATTCCTCTACGCCTCGGAGCGCACCTCGAGCACGCTGGCGGCCTTCCGCATCGACCCGGCCCGCGGCACCCTCACGCCTATCGGCAGCGTGCCGACTGAGCAGGAGCCGCGGGGGTTCGCCATCGATCCATCCGGACGTTACCTGCTGGCCGTGGGCCAGCATTCCCACGCGATGTCGAGCTACGCGATCGACCCGACCAGCGGCCAGCTCGGCAAGCTCCGGGAGTACCCGATGGGCCGGAACCCGAACTGGATCGAGATCATCGATCTGACCTGAGGGACACCCATGCCCCGGAAAGAGATCGTGAGGGTCGACCTGGCGGTCGCGAACCCCAACCTGTCGCCGGCCACGAAGTTCGGCAACCTGGTGTTCGTCGCGGGCCAGACCGGGCGGCACCCGGTGACCGGCGAGCTCGGCCGGGACATTCGGGAGCAGACCCGGAACGTGCTCGAGCGCATCAAGGTGATCCTGGCCGCCGCCGGGACCTCGCTCGACAACGTGCTGAGCGCGATGACCCACCTGACCCGGGTCGAGAACCTGACCGCCTACAACGAGGAGTACGCGAAGTACTTCCCCACCGACAAGCCGGCGCGGACCACCGTGACCGTCGCCGCCCTGAACCAGCCCGAGCTGCTGGTCGAGATCACCGTCATCGCGGGCATCCTGGGTTGACGGGTCTGCGGATCTTCGAGCCGGGCGCTCCCCAAAGCCCCCGAGGCTACGGGCAGATGGTTTGGCGCCCTTGGTCGCGAACGCCCCACGAGGTGTGAGGTCTAATGTAGCTGCGGGTCATGCGGCGCGGCCCTCCACGACGAAGGCGGCCCCCGATGGGCAAATCCCGTCGGGGATTCGAACCCGTGCTGGCCATCGAGAGCACCGGCTGCCAATGTTCGATGAGCTGATCGACGACCTGGTCAGCACCCGTGATCACGCCCCAGGACTCCCTGGCCTAGGGATCGAATCGGCCTCGGGAACCACCACACCGTAAAACTAGCCCATCCGAATAGCCGGAGCATCTTGAGGCGGCGGAAATGAATCAGAGGGACATCCAGTGCGCTCTTAAGGGAGAACGGGCCAACTGTTCATCCCTACACACTGGAGGCCCCTCTGATGCGGTTGAGCGTAGCGAGCCTGCGCCGGGTGGTCAAGCGGGATCTGCCCATCGAGTTCGTCCCACAAGCGCTCACGTCGTACGGTGGGCTGGAACTCCTGCGTCGGTATCTGCAGCGCGTCGATCTGCCAGGTCGGCTGCGCCGGGCGCTGAGCGGGCTGGGAAGCGATTACGGCAGCGGCCGGCTCAGCCTGCTGGTCCTGGCGCTGCTCTACGTCGGCGGTCGCCGGCCCGAGCATCTGCGGTACGTCGCCGGCGATCCGCTGGTGCGCCGGTTCTGCGGGTTGGCGCGCGTCCCGACGGCGCGCACCATCGGCAACTGGCTCCGGCAGTTCACCCGGACAACGCTGACCGCACTGAGCCAGCTGAATCACGACCTCGTGACCGACGCGATCACGCGGCTCGCGCTGCCGCGCCTGACGATCGACGTCGATGGCACGGTGGTCTGCACCGGCGCGACCGTCGGCTGGGCCTTCCGGGGCTTTAACCCCCATCATCGGAAGGACCCGAGCTACTCTCCGCTGCTGGCCCATCTCGCCCAGACGGGCCACATCCTCCGGCTGAAGAATCGGCCCGGGAACGTCGCACGACTCGACCGCAGGCGGTCGCCTTCCTGCGCGAGCTGATCACGCGATCTCCGCGCTCGGCTGGGCCGCCGTGTCGTCCTGGAGTTCCGCATGGACGCCGCCTTTTCCAGCGGAATGTGTTCTCGCCTGCTCGCGGGCCGCGGCTGTGGGTATGCCATCAAGGTCGGCTACTGGAGCTGGCTGCCGCTGAAGCGCCTGGCGGCCGAGACGCGCCACTGGGTGCCGGTCGCCCCGGACGTCACCGCCTGCGAGACGATGCTGGACGTCCATCAATGGAACCTGCGGCTCCGGGTGATGCTCTATCGCCGCCACGTCCGGCACCGGAGTCCCCGCGAATTTCCAGCTCGATCTCTTCACCCCGGACGATGGCCATTTCGAGTACTCACGCCGTCGCCACGAACCTGACCCTCAGCCTGCCGGCGCTCTTTGCCTTCATCGCCGGCCGGGGCGCGCAGGAGAAGACGCTCGCCGAGCTGAAGGGGGAGTTCGCCCTCGACGTCGTGCCGACCAAGGACTACACGGCGAACAGCGCCTTATACTCACTCCGGCCCCAGGAGAGTAACTCTCTCCTGAGGAGGGAAGAGGATGGGTGGAGGGGATAGGCGGCCACGCGTGGAAGCGAGGAGCTTGCCGACCAGAGGACCATACAGTGCCGAGCCCCCGGAGGCTCACTGCCAGACTGTCCCGGTCGGCAAGAGAACGGCACTCGAGGATCCAGAGAAAGTGGTCCCCCGGAGGACCGGTATAAGGCGACCCCGCCGTTCCTGCTCCTCGACCGCGACGCCGGCCGAAGGAGGAGGACGAATGCGCTACTACCTCGGCGTCGATTGGGCGGATCAGACGGTGCAGCCTGTAACGGCAGTGCTCCTACCGGTGAAAGTCCGGTCACGGCGTCCGCCCCGGGTGCCGTATAGCGATACCCGACTCGCGGGGAGGGCGACCTTCCCGAGGGAAAGCTTGGGTAGAAAGTCCTCGGCGGCCGGAGAGCGATGTCTCTCCAGGTCGGATCGGTCCAGGAGGGCGAGCAACCGCGCGGGCCGTAGCAAGGCGAACACTGGTGGAAGCGTCGAAATGCCCCCCGACAGAAGCCGAGGTCGGGATTGTGGGGGAGCCGACTCACTCGTTTGATGAGGAAGGCGACGGGAGCAGGGACTCATCGGGGATATGGACCTGCTTCTCCTCCCGGCGTAGAGGTGACGGCACGTGTGGAAGGAGCACTGACCCAAAGCAGGGAAGGTCTCGATCGCAGCCCAGACCAAGTCGTCGGGCAAGGCCTCCTGTATAACCAATGTTCTTGGGAAGTCAGGGGGTGCGGTCGAGACTGGCGGATCGGGCCGGATAGCGTGGAGGGAAGGGACAACATAACCCTTCCGGAGCAAAGGGCCCGTGGGCCAAGGTGGTCGCTGCTGAGTGAGCCTGAGGCGGGCCTGTACCGGGTAAGGGCCGGCGGAGTCCGCAGGAGGGACATAAGCGACGAAGGCCATGTCAAACCGGGAAGTGCCCGAGGGTATGCGGACTTGGCGCTTAAGCTCGGACGCTTTGGGGGAAGGGCATGGCTGATGGCAACACACCTTGGCTTGGAGCCGTACTGGCGAAAAGCCGCTGTACGGAATCTTAGGGGGGGCGCTGGAAACGTCACCAGGGGAGCCGGACTGAGGCCCACGGCGAAAGCCGTGGATACGCCACCGGACCCTACCGTGAGCGCGCCAGCGCTCTACCCGACCATGCGGTCTGGGTGGTGGATGAGCGCGGGACGAAGATCACCGCGCGCACGGTGCCGCACACCGCGGAGGGGATGACCGAGTGGGGCCGGGAGCTGGACGAGTGGCGGGCGCACGGGACCGAGCGCTGGGCCGCGATTGAGCGGCCCGAGGGGCGGGTGGTGGACTTCCTGCTCGACCATGGCGTCGTGGTCTATCCCGTGAATCCCAAGGCGCTGGACCGGGCGCGGGATCGGTTTCGGCAGGGTGGGGCAAAGAGTGATCCGTTTGACGCCCGGGTGCTGGCCGAGTTCCTGCGCACGGATCACCCGCGCCTGCAGGCCCTGCAACCAAGCTCGGAATCCGCCCAAGAGCTCAAGCTCCTCACGGAGGACTGCCAGCGGCAGATCCGGCAGCAGACGCGCCTGGTCAACCAGCTGACGGCCACGCTCAAGACGTACTATCCACGAGCCCTGGAGGTGGCCGAGTTGACGACGGCCCTGGCGCGGGACTTCCTGCACGCCTATCCGACGCCGGCGGCCGTGGTGGCCCTCACCGAACGCCAGTGGCAGCGGTGGGCGCGCGCCCATCGGCTGAGCGAGGCGCGGACCCAGGAGCTCTGGGCCATCCTCCAGCGGCCGCAGCTGCCGGTGCCGGCCCACGTGGTGCGGGCCAAGGCCCGGCTGATGCACGCCCTGGTGACCGAGTTGGAGCCGGTGGTGACGGTCGTCGAGGCCTACCGGCAGGCGATCGAGGAATTTTTCGCGGCGATGCCGGCGGCCCAGTGGATCCGGACGCTCCCATTCGGTGAACACGGGGTCACCGCGCCCACGCTCTGGGCTCGCCTGGGAGACGCCCCCGGGCGTGGGAGTCGTTTCACCATCTACAGGCGCAGGCCGGCAGCGTGCCCGTGACGGTGAAGAGCGGCAAGCACCACGTCGTCCACTTCCGCTTCGCCTGCGACAAGGCCCTCCGGTACGTGGTGGATCAGGTCGCCTTCCTCTCGTTGCGCTCGAGCGAGTGGGCCCGGGCGTACTACGACGCGCAGCGGGCGCGCGGTCACTCCCATCGCGAGGCCCTCCGAGCCTTGGGTGCGAAGTGGGTGAAGATCATCTTCATCCTGTGGGAACGCCAGGTGCCGTATGACGAGCCGTACCACTTGGCGACGATGGCGCGGCAGTCGGCCCCGAACGCGAGGCTTGTTGATATCGGTCACCGCAGGCCCGCGACTTGCGTCAGCGGCCAGGCACCGGCCGGAGAGGCTAAGCGACCCGGATAAGCCCGCGGAATTCCTGCTTCCAAAAGGTATCGTGGCTCGTTGGAGATTCGAACCCCGTTGGCGCTGCCGATGGATGGCGTCAAGGTCGGGGACGTTCCAAGGCGAGCACCTCGAAACAGACCTCAAAGGCCGGCCCGATGGGCGGTTCCCGTCGGGGGTTCCGGCCCCTCCCAGTGGAACGAAACCTCTGAAATGGTCCGACTTCAGGCTATCCCGACTCGTCCCGCGGTCCTGACCGCTCCGCCACCGGGCAGGTGAGCATGAAGGGAAACGGTTCCGCCCGAGGGCTGTGGAATTGTCTCCTGGATCGACACCATGGAGACATGGAGAGCTACGGCGGGCTCCTATTCGATCGCGGCATGATCAGAGCTGATCGATCAACCACTTGCCCACCGGATGGAGTTTTGGCGAAGGACAGCACTCCAGGCCGGTCGCGGGAGACGAAACATGCTTTGGCGCGCCTTACCCGCCATCCCCGGTCGCCTCGGACAAAGACAACAGCAGCAGCGCGGGAGCGACGAGCAGCAGCGCGACCAGAACGGTGAAGCGGGATCGACCGAGCGCGATCAGGGATGCGACGAGGACCAGAAGACTGATGATCGAGAACCACTGCTGCCCTTCCTTCGAGTTGTCGAAGGCCGGCAGCAGCACGATGAGTAGGACCAGCGTCAGGAAGAGATAGACACAGCGACGGGGCGAGGTCGACACCCGGACGAGTAGCGATGGCCGGTCGGGCATTGGGAGCCTCCTTCAGGGACGAGCGTCGACCTTGATTGGCCTCTGCCCACTCGTTAGCATGATGGCGTGCCGAACCGGCGCCTCCGGCTCCTCGCGCTCGTCCTCGGCCTGATCGCCTTCGCCACCGTACCACGCATGCTGTCGCACCGGGCCGATCGCTCCTTGGAGGCTGCGGCGCGAGCGAGCACGGCCGGCGACCTCTACGCGGCGCACTTCCAGAGCGGGCCTCACGAGCGCATGTTTCTCGCCTCGATCGCGTTCTTCGTGGCCTTCGCGGTGATCCGGTTCATCACCCACTCGATTCACGCGGGGCGTGGACCGTTTCACGACGTCGTGACGAAGAGCGGACACATCCACCATCTCGTGTGGGGGATCCTGCTTCTGCTGGCGGTCGGGTACCTCTGGCTGATGCAGGTCGGGACCGGGAGCGAGCTCGGTCGGACGTGGGCCTCGAAGCTCACCGCGCTGTTGTTTGGCGTGGCCTCGGCGCTGACACTGGACGAGTTCGCCCTGTGGCTGACCTTCCGCGACGTCTACTGGGAGCGCGAGGGATGGCTCAGCGTCGATGCGGTCCTGCTGTTCGGTTCGCTGCTGTCGATCGCCGTGTGGGGCGGCCCCTTCCTGCGGGACCTCGTCTGGCTCTGGAGCCATGCGCCATGAGGCGACCATCCAACGGGGACGCGCGGATCCTTCACGCGCTCGACCGGGAAGGGCAGCGCCCGCTCGACCGGGTAGGCGCCGGTCCGGTGGTACGCGCGCGGGGACCGGTTTCGGCGAGGTCGCGAGGGGGTGGTCAATAGTCTGATTCGATGAGACCGAACCAGTTGTTGGGGCCCACACCCTTCCCCTGTTCCTGCCACATCTTGTGAAGGGCTGCGTCGGCATCGGCTGAAATCAGAAACGCTCCGACAGCAGTCGCGCGCTTGAGCGCATAGGAGTGCTCGCTGGCTGACTGGCCGTGCTATCGGGAGGGAATTCGATGAGTTACGGAGCGTCGCGCTCCCACGTTTGCGCGGTTGATGGCCGATGGTGGCCGTTGGTTCGGGCAAAGTCGCGGCAAAGTCACACGGCATGGCAACTCGGGCGTTGGTCCCCGTCGAGAGTTTACCGTCCCACCGGCAGCGATTCGCAGGCGACCAAAGTCCTATGTCTCCGGCAAGGGGACATCGGTATCCTTTCGGGACGCCCCGACGCTAGTGTTGGCGACTCGCTCAAATGCTCGGGTCGGGCGGGCCGGAGGTCGTAGGGATTCTCACCAAGAGTGACACCCGGTCGATTGGCTTGGGCGTCCATGCGCGTCGAAAGGTCTAGGAGTCGCAACGGCTGACGTGACGAAGCTGAGCTTGGAGCTCGCGGGGCTCGCTTGGTCCTGCTCGAGAGCAACTGGTCGTTACGCAATGGAGACGAGAGGATGAAGCAGCTCATGATGGCCCTGGCAATCTTCGTAGCCTGCGCAGCCCTGGCCCTGCCCAGCCAGGCCGCAGCCCAAGCGACCACCGGTATCCCGCCGTCGATCACACGCGCACACGTGATAGACGGCGGCGGACGACCCGTCCGGATCCCTCGCCCAGAGCGTCGCAGTGGCATCGGCGTCTGCGCGTGGCTCCCAGATCGGCCCGAGGTTCTACCAGCCGTCGCCCGGCGCGACCCGGTCGAGCGGCCATCGGAACGAAGACTTAGAGAGGCGCCAGCCTGCCACCTTCCGTTCTGCCATTACAGAGCCGCGTAGACACACCTAGCGGGGAGAATCGTAGAGAGCCCCCAAACGCTCTCCTCACGGCTCTGACGGCGAATGCCCCCGCGGCTAGCTAATTGGTACTCCCCTCCCACTTGCCGTCATTGCACGTGAACGTCGTAGCATGGGAACCGTTCGCGTCATAGGTGTAAATCTGCACCGGGCCGTTATTCGGGTAGTTCCTTTCTCCCACTGTGCACGGTGTGGCAGGCGCCGCCGATCCGGACACGCCGAGTCCCAAAGCCAGCGCCACGAGGCCGGCGAGAACGATCGCGCCTATACGAGACACGCCTATACGAGACATGAGTCTGGAGAACATAGTTTCCTCCCGTGGACTCCTCTCCCGGGTTTCGGGAGGGGGAGTACCACTGACGCGGCTGCTGGGTGCGCAGGTTAGGACTGGCCCTCTCCGCTTGTCACGCATATCGCCCAGCATCAACGCGGCCGCGGGGGCTGGATGGGCGGCGAGCCGGGCGGCGCGGGCCTGGGGGGCTTGATTAAGGTGCCCGTTTGCCACTTAGCGTTGTCGCACGTAAGCGTATGGCCTATGCCATTGATTTTGACGTTCACCTTCGTGCCGTGAGCGGGCCAGGGGTCGAGAGTACCGAACTTGCAGGGCATTTGTTGGGCATGCGCCGGCGGTGCTGCTACTACTCCTAGGCCCAGGGCGAGAACGGCCAGGCTGGTGACAACGGCTGCCCCGACTCGAACCGTGAGTTTCGACAACATGGTCCGATCTCCTCATGGATGTTTTCGGGTCTACTGCTCATTGCTTGGCGAGAGCGTACCGCGGTGGTGTCGTCCGCGGTGTCGCCTGCATCGGTCGCGATGTTGCGCAGGGAGTTGTCGTGCACGCGCTGCCCGGCGTTTCCCGACACTGCCCTGGCCGCCATCGAGTGCCACTGTCTCTGCGGCATCGAGGAAGCCTCGCATGTTCTGACTCGTAACCCATCGCTTGATCATGAAGCCCGCGCCGTCGCACCGCCCCTTCATGGCGGATCCGTTCGAGTCGAACCGCGGCAACTCGGCTTGCCGCCGTTTCCCGGCTCCATTGACTTTTCCCCTCCGGATTTGAGGACGCTTACCGATGCTGCTTCACGTTGACGAGCTTGCCCAGTAGATCTCGAACGTAGAAACGGCGCACGCCCCCAGGTTCGCTCTGGGACCGTATTCAAGTGGCAGGCCTGCCTCTCTGACCTTTCTGAAAGCCACCTCAATGTCGTCAACCTCGATTGAAAGGTCTGGGCACCTGGTTTGATCCGGTGAGAGTGATCTGCGCCTGGTGCGAGGCGGAGGGCAAGCCTGAGGTCGTGCGCGAGCTACGCGGACTGAGGCTTCGAAGAGGGTCTCATCCATGTCGTCGCTCATCATGATTTCACGCCCGAGGGGCTGGCCGCATTTCTTGCCTCGGATCCGCGGCCGCCCGACCGTGATGGCCCCGGTACATTTCGGCGCCTTGCGCTCGAGGTTGCGTAGCTTGTGGACGCCGCAACGCTGGACCCGCACGGGGGCCACATCAGGCCGACCGCCTTGCGTAACCGGGGTGGCCGTCGATCACGCACGATCGGCCTCGCGAGTTCGCGGGAGATCCGCTCGTCACGGCGACCCTTCCAGGGGTCAGGGGGTCAGCACTGACTGCTCGCCAGACTCCAGCAGGCGGCATGTTCGCGTCGTCCATGCACTCGAACGGGACGCCACAATCGACAATAAGTGGCGCGCTCCGTGTCAGTGCGGGAGGATGGGGGGGTGAACGTCCGGACCGGGGATCGGAACCAACGCGCGGCATGGCGGATGCCAGCTTCTCGGTGCCGGATCACCTACCAAGCGAATCGCCACGGCCTGCCACTCCGCCGGCGGTGAGTTCGGATAGTTCTTCAGACCAGCGAGGACGATACACCCGTGGCGTTGGACCGTCACGGCGTACGCGATGCCGCCATCGATCATCGAGAAGCCACCGACGCCGAAGCTGGGGTCGAGTCCGCCGGCCGGCTGCAGGCGATAGGCGATGTATTGAGGCTCAGTAGGACCTTGGGGCGGAGGAGGCTGGCGATAGTGCCAGCCCGTGACTACGATCTTATCGTCGGCTTGCATGGCGACGCCATGAATGTAGTTGTTACTGTCCCTGAGGTCCTCCAGGATCATCCCCGTCGCGCCACCACTGAACGAGGCGTCGAGCAGACCATCCTTCGTCAAGCGCCTGATCAAGGGGCCGTTGTAGAAAGGAGAACCCGACACGAACCCATAGCCCCCGACGACGATGTCATCGTTGACCTGCAGCGCCATTGCTTGAATCCTGCTCGATCCAATGGTCGATCCTCGGGCGAAGATGAGTACCGTCGTGCCGCCGCTGGCGAAGCTCGTGTCCAGTGAGCCATCGCGGTTCACGCGCGCCAGCGCCATATCCTCCCCCCCTGGCCCGCCCGTGGTCCAACCCGCGAGCACGATCTTCCCGGTGGCCTGTACGGCGACCGTGTTCGCAGCCGCCTGAATGTGGTTCCGGCCACCCGCGCTCACGGTCACCCAGACCTTCCCATCGGTACCAAAGCTCGGGTCCGGCCAGCCCGATGGCCGGAGTCGCAGGAGCGCGAATGCCCCACGCTGCGAGAGCGGGTCGACGGCGCGGCCCGCGATCAGGATGGATGCGTCCAAGCGGTCGACGACCACGGCTTGGACGACCAAGAGCTCGCCCATCGGCACCACGATCTTGCCCGCGAATGCGAACGCGGGATCAAGCCGCCCGGTTGGAAGCAATCGCGCCGCCGCCACATTACAGTTGGTTGGCGATTCGGGAGATTGCGGGTCTCTCGGCGCGCAGACCGTGCCTGCGAGGACGAGCTTACCATCCGGCTGCACGGCGACGCCCGCCAGATAGGCATCAAACCCCGGGAAGTCGACTAGCCCGTTGCCGGACGCGCCAAACGTCGGATCGAACGCACCGGTCGGCGTGAAGCGCCAGACCGAGAATACGCTTCGATTGGAGGCGACGTCTCGCGCGCTCGCCCCAAGAACGGTCCTGGCATCCGAATACACGGCGACACTGGGCTTCGCGGGCACCCCCCTTGGCGAGTCGGTGTCAGCGATGCCATCGCCGGCGAAGGTCGTGTCCAGTTCGCCCGGGTACGCCTGCGCTGCCGGAAGCCAGAGGAAGGTCGAGACCACCACGATGCACACTGCCAGTACAGCCGTCATGCCCAGCCTCCTTCATCCTCCATCATCCGAGATGACAACGGTGCTCGAAGAGTTCCTCAGGCAACTGGCGCGCGGCCACTGGAACCGACCCGGAAGTCCGGCGCGATGCCCCGATGACGACGAAGCGGCCGGAGCGTCTCAGGACACGGGTGCTGGATGGCTTCAGCGGCCTCAGGGCGGTTCGAACCAGCACGGGCACGCCTTGCGAAGTGGTGAGGCTGAGCTTCATTGGTGCGCAACCCGAGCCCCTCGACGGGCCCTTCTCGCCATGGCGTATCACCCCCATCACCTGCCTGCCCTCATCCCGAGTGAGCCGCACAATGTAGGGGTCATCGATTCCTCTCCTGGTGTCAGAACAGTGTCCCTGCGATCCGTGCCGAGTCTCATCCCGCAACGTCACCAATTCATCTCAGAGGCCGTTGTGCGAGCGTTACAGAAGGACCTGGCCTCGCCCTGCTGCAAGTGCTATGGTTCGTGCACGGGTCACAGGGGCGGGCATGGCGCAGGTCGAACTGACCCTTCTCGGAGGGTTCCAGGCCCGATGTGGCGAGGCTCCTCCCCTGAGCTTGTCCAGCCGGAAGGCTCACGCCCTCCTTGCGTATCTCGCCCTGCCTCCGGGCAGCGCCCACCCGCGGGACAAGCTCGCCGCGCTCCTCTGGGGTGAGCTGCCGGAAGCCGAAGCGCGGGCGAGCCTGCGCCAGGCGCTGTTCACCCTCCGGAAAGCCCTGCCACGCTCGGCCCTCCTGGTCGACGGTGCGACCATCGCCCTGGATCCGGCGACGGTCGACGTGGACGTGGGGCGGTTCGAGCGGCGCGTAGCGGAGAGCACGCCGGCCGCCCTGGCGGAGACGGCCGACCTATACCAGGGCGATCTGCTGGCGGGATTGGTGCTGAAGGACGCGCCGGACTTCGAGGAATGGCTGCTCGGCGAGCGGGAGCGGTTGCACGAGATGGCCCAGGAGGGCCTGGCGAAGCTGCTCGCGCACCAGTGGCGGGCGGGCGCGACCGAGGCCGCGGTCCAGACGGCGCTCAGGCTCCTTACCCTCGATCCGCTGCAGGAGCCGACGCACCGGACCCTGATGCGACTGTACGTGGAGCTCGGACGCAGGGGGGCAGCCCTGCGGCAGTACCAGCACTGTGTGACGGTCCTGCAGCGGGATCTGGGGCTCGAGCCGGAGGCCGAGACCAAGGGGCTCTACCAGGAGATCCTCCGGCAACGCGTGGTCCCTGCGACGGCGGTGCCGTCGACCGTCGAGAGCACCCAGGCGGACGTGGCCCCTGTGGAGACCCCGATCATCGGGCGGCACGTGGAGATGGCCCGGCTCCGCCACGCTCTGGAGGATGCCTGGGCGGGGGCCGGTCACGCCGTGATGGTGCTGGGCGAGGCCGGGATCGGCAAGAGCCGCCTCGTCGCCGAACTCGTCGGCGAGGCGATGCGGCGGGGAGGTCGGCTGTTGCTCGGCCGGTCGTACGAGAGCGAGCAGATCCTGCCGTTCGCCCCCTGGGTGGAGGCGTTCCGGACCGGGGGGGCGGTCTCCCCGCAGGTGTTGGAGAGCTTCGGGGCCACCCGGCGAGCCGAGCTGGGCCGGCTGTTCCCGGAGTCGGTCCACACCGGAGCCCAGCCCGATGGCGAGGCTGACCAGCGACGGCTATTCGAGGCCATCGACCAGCTGCTGCGGCACCTCGCCGCGCGGGAGCCGGTCCTGCTGGTGCTCGAGGACCTCCATTGGGCCGACGAGATGAGCTGTCGCCTCGTGGCGTACGTCGGGCGGCGGCTGGAGGGACGGCGGGTGCTCGCATTGGGAACCGCCCGCGAAGAGGAGCTGGCGCCGGCGACCCCTCTGCACCAGGTCTTCCAGGAGATGCGGCGCGAGGAGCGGCTCGTCGAGCTGGTGCTCGGGCCGCTCTCACGGCCTGATACGGATACCCTAGTCAGAGTGCTCACGGGCGCAGGCGGCGGCGAAGCGGCCGCGCGACGGTGCCAAGAGCAAGTATGGCGAATCAGCGAAGGGAATCCCTTCACAGCCGTCGAGGTCGTGCGGGCCCTGCACGACGCGTCGAGTCCGCTCGCGGACGCATGGGCCCTGCCGCAGCGCGTACGCGAGGTCGTTGCCGGCCGGCTGGAACGGCTGAGCGCGAGTGGTCAAGGGCTGATCGCCGTCGCGGCCGTGATCGGACGCGACTTCGACTTTCGGCTCCTCTGGCGCGCGGCGGGGGTCGAAGAGACGGAGGCCGCGACGGCGGTGGAGGAGCTTGTGCGGCGCCGCGTGCTGTACGGGACAGGAGAGCGGTTCGACTTCACCCACGACCGACTCCGCGAGGTGGTCTACGGCCAGCTGCTCGCGCCGCGACGGCGGCTGCTCCACCGCCAGGTCGCCAGAGCCCTCGAGGCGCTACACTCGGGCGATCTGACGGCGCACTACTCCGCACTCGGGTACCACTGTCGCCGGGCCGAGGACCGGGAGCACGCGGTGAGGTACCTTCGCCAAGCCGGCGTGGAGGCCGCCAAGCGCGCGGCCCATCGCGATGCCGCGACCTCTTTCGAGCAGGCGCTGGAGGTACTGGAGCAACTACCCGAATCACGAGAGACTCTCGCACGAGAGCTAGAGTTGCGGTTCGACCTGCGCTCCTCCCTCTTCCTGCTGGGCGAGCACGACCGTCTCTTCGCGCACCTTCGCCGGGCGGAGACGCTGGCCCAGAGCCTTCGGGATCGGCGTGGGCGCGCGCGGGTGCTCGCGCTGATGGCGAGTCACCTCTGGCGGGCCGGAAACCACCCAGGCGCCCTCGAGGCCGGTCAGCGTGCCTGCGCGATCGCGTCAGAGTTACAAGACCTGCCGTTGCGCATCCTCGCAACGTTTCACCTGGCCCAGACGCGGTATGCGCTCGGGGAGTATCGAGCGGCCGTCGAGGATCTCTCCACCAACGTCGCGGTCCTGACCGGGGACTTGACGAGCGCCAACCTCGGACTCCCCGGCCCCATGTCGATCGTCTGTCGCACCTATCTCGCGTGGGCTCTCGCCGAACTAGGCACCTTCGAGGAGGCACGCGCGCGGAGCGACGAGGCGGTCCGGATCGCCGTCGCGCTCGATCGCCCCACCGGCCTCATCGACGCGCATCTCGCCCTCGGCGTGGTCCACCTGCTTCGAGGGGACTTGGCACACGCGGCATCGGCTTTGCGGGCCGGGCTCGCGGTTTCTGATCTAGGGGACCTCGGGATCATCCAGCAGGCCAGTCGCGCGTGTCTGGCTTATGCGCAAGCGCTGATGGGACAGACGAACGAGGCCATCTCATCTCTGGAGCGAATCGTCGCGCAGGCGGCCACGATGCGGAACGTCGGCTCGGCGCGCGTCATCACCTACCTCGGCGAGGCCTATCTGCGGGGCGACCGCCCGTTCGACGCCGCACGGCAGGCGTCGGCCGCGATCGTGCTCGCGCACGAGCGTGGCGAGCGAGGGAACCAAGCCTGGGCCCTCCGGCTCGCCGGCGAGATCGGGTTGCGGGATACCCTGGACGGCGTTGCGAAGACTCACGACTACTTTCAGCGGGCCCTGGAGCTAGCGGGCGAGCTGGGCATGCGTCCCCTCGTCGCCCACTGCCACCTCGGCTTTAGCAGGCTCTATCGCCGCGCTGGTGACCCCGCGAAGGCCCACGATCACCTGACCTCCGCAACGACGATGTACCGCGAGATGGCCATGAACTTCTGGCTGGAGAAGGCCAACGAGGAGCTGGGTGGATTGTCGTAGGCCGTGGAAGAGGATCCGCGGTTCCCGGCACAAAGCGAGCGAGTCTCAGGTGACGGGAGGATTGGATGGCCGACCTATTTTCAAATGCCCTCTCCTACGAACGCGCGATGGGCCGTTGGAGCGCGCGCCTCGCTCCACTCTTCGTGACTTTTGCGCAAGTCACAGACGGTGGCAGAGTTGTCCTTCGCCAAAACCCCGTCCGGCAGCCAAGTGATTGAATCTGACCGCTCGATCCGGCGACTATCTCAGCTCGATGATCACCCTTCTGCTCCACCTGCTCCGTGTCTTGCCCCTCCTGGTCGGCGGCCACCGTCAGCTCGCCCTGGAGAACCTCGCCCTGCGTCAGCAGCTCGCCGTGTACAGGAGAACGGTTGCCCGGCCCAGACTTCGTAGGCCGGACGGCCTGTTCTGGGTCGGCCTGGCCAAGGTTTGCACTGCATGGCGGTCACATCTCCTGATCGTGACTCCCGACACCGTCCTGCGGTGGCAGCGACGGCGCTTCCGCGAGCATTGGACCCACCTGTCCGCGCAGCCCACCAGGTGGTCGGCCGCCCGTGAACGCCGAACTCCGTGCCTTGATCACGCGCATGGCGGCGGCGAATCCCTTGTGGGGGGCGCCCAGAATCCACGGCGAGCTGCAGAAGCTGGGGATCAGCGTCGCCGAGCGCACCATCTCCCGGCTGCTCCCGAAGCGGCGCCCCCCACCTTCCCAGACGTGGCGGCGTTCCTTGCCAATCATGCCCGCGACCTCGTCTCCCTCGACTTCTTCACGATCCCCACCGCCGGCTTGCGCGTGCTCTTCGTTCTCGTCGTGCTCGCTCACCATCGTCGACGGATCGTCCACGTTAACGTGACCGAGCACCCCACCGCCGACTGGACCGCTCAGCAGATCGTGAACGCCTTCCCGGACGAGGCCGCGCCCGCCTATCTCCTGCGTGATCGTGACACGGCCTGTGGTCAGCCATTTCGGCACCGCGTGAAAGGCATGGGGATCTGAGTACTATCACCCGGACTCGCCCCCACCTCTCGCTCGACAAGGATGCACCCGACGAACGGCCGATCGAGCCGCCGGCCCTTGGTGCGGTCATCCCGATTCCCGAAGTGGGCGGCCTGCATCACCGCTACGTCCGACGCGCGGCGTAATCAAACGCGGCCAATCTCCCGCCACCAGCCCGCTACCGTTCTCTGTTCTCGGGCCGCCCTCCGTGGCCCCGAGGTCGCGTGCCACCGGGCACCTCCGACAGCCAGACGACGCTGACACGCCGGTCCCGCCCGGCGCGCGCTACACTCCGCTACACTCAGGCTAGGCGGGCAAGGCGCCGGCTGGGACGACGCCGGCCCGGAGTCGGAAACATGCTTTGCGCCACCTAGGTTCAGGTTGGGGTTCTGCTCGAGTGGCGCGCCCGCATCCCGCGCGCTGAGTTGGCTCATCGCGCCTCGACCGCCGTGAAGATCGTGAAGGGGATATTGGTGTCCCGGTTGATCATCACACCCCGGAACCGGTTCAGCACCGCCGCCTTCGTCCCTTCCGCGGTTATCCGGCAGTAGCCTCCGTCATTGAGAAACGTCTGGCAGCCCCCGGGATCTCCGGGGGCCAGGGTGCAGGTTTGCTCGTTGAACCCGCCGAGGATCCCGAACATCTGTACGGTGACCTCGAGCGTCAGCGTCTGGGTGACATTGGTGGCGATGCAGACGTTCTGGCTACTCGTAGGCCCCCCCTTGAACAGGGTGGGGGTGGTCAGCGATCCGGCCGTCGCGATTCCGCCGAGGACCAGGACGACGCCCGCTACAACGGCAAATCTCACTAACGAGAGCATGGAGCCTCCTTCTCGGGCCGGGCCCGACGGGTACTGGTGGCGCCTCGCCGGAATGAACCACCTCGCCGACGAGGACTGAAGCTCTCCGGACCATCCGGAGAGGTGAGTCACGTCGATGTCGAGCACGGCCGGGGCGGCTCGACCGGACCACTTCACTCGCGACATCCGGCTGCCGCTCCCTGCCGCATAATCACCCGCACGTCCCTCGGGTCGGGGTACACGACGGACGCAGCGAGCACAACCACAGCGATGATCACCGTGTGGACGCTCATGGCTGTCTCTCCTCTCCATTCGCGCATGGCTGCGTGTCCTCCGTCTGGCGGTTGTAACGTGAGAAACTGAGACGTTGTTGTCCTGAAGTTGCCGTTCACGCCAGCGATCGCCTCGAGCCCCTCGACGCGACCCTTCTCACCGGTCCGGCGCCGCTCCACCACGGCCTCAGCCGCCCCGCCTCATCCCGAGTGAGCCGGACGATGAAGGGTCATCGACTCCTCCCTGGTGTCAGGCCGGTATCCTGCGGATCCGTGTCGAGGCTAGTCCCGGGACGTCAACAACTCGTCTCAGTGGCCGTTGCAGGGAGCGTTACAGAAGGTCCTGGCCTCGTCCTGCAGCGGGTGCTATCGCTCGGGCTGTCCCTTCCACTTAGCCCATCCAGGTACCCTGAGGACCGGCGGCGGCCCGTCGTCTGACGCCGTAGGACCTCTGCAGCGAAGGACACCCAGCCAGGACCAACGTGGTTCGTGCGGATTTCACGCCCACCGCGGAGGAAGAGCGAGCACCGCGAGGCGAATCCACTGACCGCCAACTTCAGTGCGGCCGGTACACTCAGCCGGCCGGCACGATCTTACGCAGCCCGCCGCGTGTACTGATGATGCAGGCCTCCGACCATGGGCATCTCGACGATTCCACCCTGGTCGGGGCGCTCCACCGGTCTCGGCTCCGGTGTGTCCTTCTCCAAGGAGAGGTGAGTCCGGCAACGGTGGTAGTAGGTGAGGTAGTCTCGCAGCCAGGTGACGCAGTTGCGTTTCGTTCAAGACCACGACGTGGTCGAGGCACTCGCGGCGCAGGGTCCCAATGCAACGCGTTCTGGCTGGTAGGAGCGCTCGGAATCGTGGCAGTGGGCTCGGTGGGCGCCTGGATCATCAGCATTATCGGCGCCGTGGTGCTGCTTGCCATCCTAAAGGCTTCGAACATCGACAAGTAACTGGCTGGCGTCGCGCGATCCCCGGTCGATCAGCCCATGCGCGCATCCCGGGCCCTGGAACCGCGCGCGCCGACCCGGAAACTCGTCCCGCTGCCCTCGGCGTCCCTTGGTTCCACGATGGTTCCAGCTCACCGAGATGTACGACGACGTACGGGAGGGAGCGCTCAAGACGCGTTCCCGGTTTGACGGGTGGATGGGGGCTAGTGAGGCCCGATACTGCCTCCGCTCCGACCGGCTGTCGGCCTACGAGCAGTGGTCTCTGCCCTACGACCAGGCCCTCCGCAACGAGCTCGAGGCGTTGCACGGGGTTTTGCGCGTGAGCCGTTCGCCGACGACAGCAGGGAATACGTCTTCGTCGCCCGCCGCTGACTTTCTCCTTAGAACCGCAGCCGGGGTCGTCGTCCGGCCCCCGGCCGCGGCGGGCCAGAAGCCGCCGCACGCGGCGGTGGAGCCGCGTGAGGACCCACGCGATGTCGGCATCGGTGGGCGGCGGCAGGCGGTGGAAGCATGGCCGGGACCGACCCGTTGAATTTCGGTCGGTGCGCCTGCGCTCACCGTCGCTCCGAGAGGCCGGCAGCAACCTCGTCAATGTGCCTGCACGAGCACTGAGTAGTTTTGCAGCGTCCCCCGCCCGCCGCCCGATCGCATTCCGCCGATGACCACTTCCCCAGCCGGAAAATCCTTGAACCACACGCCATAGGCGAGCATGCCCGGAAGGGCGTTCTCGAGGTGGACCGCACGATCCTCCACCCTCGTCCAACCATCTCCGAGAAAACCGGGATTCCCAGTCACTGGCATCAGCAACAGCACGCGGCAGCGTGTGGCGACGGTGAATCGCAACAGGTCGGCCTCGGTTGCATCGCGGTCGGCGTTGGCCGTCTTGATCCACGTTGCGCCGAGCCCATCGTACACATCGCCGAACTGGCTCCCGAGGCGGAAGGTGTTTTGGGTGGCGACGGCTCCCGTTCGTGAGTTGGCGCGGAGATTGGGAGCGTCGATGTACAGCGTATCGCCATCTTTAGCGCGGGCGACGACCTGATACACCGTGGGGGAGATGAGAGTGATGCCGACACTCAATGGGTATGCGGTCACCTCGTCCGAAATACCGATGTCAATGCCGTCCGATGCCACCTCCTGCAATGCTCGCCGTCCAGCCTCCCACGCGCTGCGCACAATCCATCGCTTCGTCTGTTTGCTCATCCCGAAATGTCCTGCATTGATCCTGCTGTCTCCCGTCTCCCAGTTTGGATCGCGCACACCGATATCGACGAAGAGCGTTTTCGGCAACGCCGCATAGATCGGCTTGAGTTCGAGCGCCTGACGCGTGCCGAACGCAAAATCCAACACCTGCAACCCGACGGCCAGCAGATAGTTGCGTTTGCGAATGTCCGACGCGTACACACTCGAATCGCCAATGCCCTCGCTGTCGGGCACGAGCGGCGTGTCCTGGGTAAGGCGCGCCTCGTCGCCTGCTTGTTGAATGATCTGCCGCAGCGGCGATGGCAGCCGCGCAAAGCGAACGTCATCGGGCCGCGGCGGCGCATCCTCCGTCTCGTCGAGCAGAAAGATCGCGACATGCTTCGCCGGTTCGTCGTTGACGAACTGATTGCTCATGAACGTGCTCTGTCGGTCGAGAAACACCGACACCGGAAGATTGATCTTGAAGCCGCCATCGAGGAGGAAACGGTTCCAATGCTGCGAGTACGTGACCGACACGTCGCCGTCGGTGTAGTCGGGCACGCGCGAGCCGCGGCCGTCCGTCATCCGGCGTGGGTAGAAGAGATACGGCAGGCTCATCGAGCGACGCACGGCTTCGGCGACCGAATACTCGGGTGACGTCTTCTTGGAGAAGAACACTGGGAGCGCCGGTCTGAAGACCGAATCGACCACCGTCCGCCCGATATCCACACACCCGATGCACACGTCCATGGGCAAGTCGCGAAACGCGACCGTTCCGCCATCGGCACTGCGACCCGTGACCTTTGCCTGCAAGTGCCGCTCGATCCAATCTCGCAAGTAGGTGCCTCTCCAGAGACCACCATCCTCCATCAGCCGAAAGATCCCCTGCATGGCGGTGGCAACGTCCTCGTCCGGCTCGGCGTCGTCGGCGACCTTTCCATCGAGAAAGCGCTCTTTCAGCTTCTGGAGCACCTCATCTCTACTTGCGTTGAATCCCAGGTTCAGCATCCCTTGCCGCTCTACCAGGTTCTTGAACAACAGACTGTCCTCGAGATCGTTTGCCGTCACGCGATCGAAGTCGGTGTGCAGACGGTAGTCGTCCTCGAACAGGATTTGGTTGAGCGAGTGGTCGGCGTTTGCCTCGAGGCCTTCCGCTCGCGTGATTGGACGGCCGAGCGAATCGCGGCCGATTTCCACCTGTCGTGTCGCCACTGGTGACAACAGGTCAGGCGTGTAATTCAGATCGGCGCGATACCCGGCGCCGACAAAGGCCGCGACGATGGCGCCAGCCGACGTTCCGGCGACACGATCGAACCAGATGCCGCAGTGCGCGAACGCATGCAGCGCCCCGAGGTGCGCAAACCCCAACGCGCCGCCTCCCTCAAACGCGCCGTCGATCAGGACCTGCGGCCGGCTGAACAAAGGTCCCGTCAGAGGCGTCAGAACCTGCGGCCGTAAACCGCGGCGGAGTGAAAGCTGACGCTCGCGACGGGCCTCGAATTCCTTCTGCCCGACGACCATCACCGTGCCGCGGTGGTTTTCGTACTCGATCTTCGTGCGGTCGTAGGAGGGAAATTGCCGTTTGAAATGAATGCCCAGCTCGCGCACTCTCTGGGCATTGAGTTTCGACCGTTGCGAGGACAGAAAGGAATGAAATCCTTTGATCACGCGCGACCTCCATGTAAGAACGTGAGCCCGTAAGGCTCCGACGGTGGGCTCTTGTGCCACACACCGAACCTGACTAAGGTATCGGTGGATCAGCGGTGAAAATCGAGCGGTGCATCTTCCACGATCCATCGGGCTGACGTTGAAGAATGCGCATCAGCTTGGCGCTGGTACGGACCGTCTCGCCGCCCGCCCGCGGACGCATGCTGTAGTGGTATGTCCCCCATTGGAAAGAAGGCGTGGTGGTGAGAGGGTAGAGGCGGCTGACCCCCAGCTCGACGTGGTGGCATACAGTGCCCCACTGAGAGCACGCGCTCATGGGCGCAAACGAGGAGGGGGCCAGCCATGGACTATGTTGGCATTGACCTGCACACGAAGGAAAGTCAGATCTGCCTGCTCACAGAGGCGGGCGGCGTGATGGTACGCCGCAGAACCTAAGCGGTTCAAAGCCTGTTTCCTGACTCCGTCCCCGATCCCGCCGTCAGCCCAGCGGGCGGATTCCCAGGGTGGCCAGACTCTAGCGCGCGGCAGGCCGGCCCGGCCAGCGCGGCCCGTGCCAGCGCGGCCCGGTTCGATCCCTGCCGGCGTATCACCATTGAGAGCTCGGTGACGCACCGGTGCCAAACTCCACCGAACTCCACCATACGCAGGCGAACATCCATCACGTGGCCGCGCAGACGATTCGTGGCCTTAGCTCGCCTGAGTGCGGGGGAGTTCGGTCCCGGCACCACCGCTTAATCAGTAGGTTGAAGGTTCGATTCCTTCACGGCTCACCATTCGATCGGGGGGCGGCGACGCCCCCCGATTCGTTTCTCTCATGAGGGTTTCGGGTTTCCTTCTCGGTTGCGGGGGTTGTCGAGCCTGGGCGATATGACGGTCGCTGGCCCGCTCACAGTTTCGCGTCGTTCGGGGATAACGGTCACTTACTCGCCGTGATACGACGGCCGACATCCGCGATCCCGTCGCCGATGCCCTTGAAGAACTTCCCGACATCCTCGGCCCCCACCTTCGTGCCCTGCCCGACCTTCTTGAGACCCTCGATGGACGCGAGGGTCCCTTCCTTGAGCTTGGTGCCGGACCACTTCGCCGCGCCCTCGAGGCCGGCTCCGGCCTTCTTGAGCGCCTCATCCGAGTCCTTTCCGGCCTTCTTGGCCTCGTCAGCCGTCTTGTGCCAGGCCTTGGCCAGTTCGTGATCGACTTTCGCGAACGCCTTCTTCAGATCGTCCCCGGTCTTGACCGTGCCAGCCTTGACGTCACGTCCGAGCTTGTCCAGATCGGCACCGGCCTTCACGACCCCCGCCTTGACATCCTTGCCGACCTTGTCCCCTTCCTTCTTGACGAACTCCGCCGCCTTGTGGAGGTCCTCGGCCGCCTTGGTCGTTTCCTTCTTGAGGAAGGCCTCATGGGCACTCGCCATGGTCTTGTCAGGATCGTCGGGGAAATCGCCGGGCGACAGCTGCGCGTACGCCGGCCCCAGCGCGGCGACCACGCACACGATCATCAGCATGGCCCACTTCGAGGACGCTCTCCACATCTTCATGACGGTTCTCCTTTCACTGTGAAACACGTGTTTCGTGTGTACCTCATCGGTCGGCCCGCGCTCGACGGTCAGTGATCAGGCAAAGTCTCCGCCACCGGCCTGGAACGCCTGGTGCCCGCCCAGTGACCGCGTCGTCACAGTGGCATGGCCGCAGTGTAGGACGCGGCGAAGCGGCCCGGCAAGGGCGCCCGGGGTCAGCGCAGAGGGGGCGCGGAGCCTCTCCCCCGAGCCAGCGAACAGGCGACGGACAGTCGGGGAGGAAGCAGAGCCGGTGAGTCACGGGCTCCCCGCTCGGCAAGAGCCCGGCCGCGCTCCAGATTGGGCTGAGGAACGCGCCGACCAGCGTGAAAGGGGAAGGATCGGCGGCAACGGGCGCGCTAGGAGCGTCAGCTAGTACGCGGATCGAGTGAGACTAGCCGCGGTGAGGGTGTAGTGCAATCAGCCTTCCTCGGTTCCAGAATGGTTCCAACTCATCCGAATGCACGGCGAGGTATCAGAGAAAGCGACCGTCACTACTTCCGATCTGGCGGGCTGATGGCGGTTGGTGACTGCCGGTGTGTCGCCCCCGGCGGGGACTCTTAATCAGTAGGTTGAAGGTTCGATTCCTTCACGGCTCACCACAAGTCAGGGGGGGGCCGGGTAACCGGCCCCCCTGATTTTGTCTCTGCTACCACCGTGAGCAGCAGCGTGGCTCTTGGGCCACTCTAAGGTCGCGGAGTATCGGGCTCCGGACCAGATGTGAAGTCTCACGAGATTCGCCCGCACTTGCCCGGCGACAGACGAGTGGTGGGCGGACGGTCGTGCAGACCGTGGGCAAGGCGGCCTGTGGCTTGGCCGTGCTACCCTGGCCGCGCTCCGCCAAGGGAGAGGGGCCCGGTATGCAGTGTCCCCGGTGCCGGCATGACAATCGCCCCCAGGCGAAGTTCTGCGAGGAATGCGCCGCTTTGCTCGCGCGGACGTGCTCGAACTGCGGCGCTCAGGTCTCTCCGGCGGCCAAGTTCTGCTCGGAATGCGCTCACGCTGTTACGGAGCCGGTCCCGGCACAAACGCGGTACATCTCACCGGAGACGTACACCCCCAAGCATCTCGCTGAGAAGATCCTCACCTCGAAGAGCGCCCTGGAAGGGGAACGCAAGCAGGTCACGGTGCTCTTCGCCGACGTCTCGGGGTTCACGTCGCTCTCCGAGCGGCTCGATCCCGAGGACGTCCACGGACTCATGAACCGGGCCTTCGAGGTGATGCTGGACGAGGTCCACCGTTACGAGGGGACGGTCAACCAGTTCCTCGGTGACGGCATCATGGCGCTGTTCGGGGCCCCTATCTCGCACGAGGATCACGCTCACCGCGCGGCCCACGCCGCGCTGGGGATCCGGCGTCGACTCGACGAGCTGCGCGACGAGCTCCAGCGCCGGCGCGGCATCATCTTCCAGGTGCGGCAGGGGGTCAACACGGGCCTCGTGGTCGTCGGCACCATCGGCACTGACCTCCGGATGGACTACACGGCGGTGGGTGACACGACCAACGTGGCTGCCCGTCTCCAGCAGATCGCCGACCCCGGGCGGATCGTGATCTCGGCGCCGACGCACCGGCTGGTGGACGGGTACTTCTACACGCGGTCCCTCGGCGAGCTGCCGCTCAAGGGCAAGGCCGAGCCGGTGCCGGCCTGGGAGCTGATCTCGGGCCGGGAGGCCCGGACGCGCCTCGAGGTCGAGGCCGAGCGCGGGCTCACGCCCTTCGTGGGACGCGTGCGGGAGCTCCAGCTCCTCCGCGACGCCTTCGAGCGAGCGCGAGCCGGTCGGGGCCAGATCGTCTTCGTCGCGGGCGAGCCGGGGATCGGCAAGTCGCGTCTCCTGCTCGAGTTCCGTCGCCGGCTCGCCGGGGATGCCACGTGGGTCGAGGGCCACTGCATGTCCTTCGGCCGCTCGATCGCGTTCCACCCGCTGATCGATCTCCTGAAGCGCAGCTTCCGGATCGAGGAGGGGGATGGCGAGTCGGCCATCATCAAGAAGATCGAGCGGTCGGTCCTCGTCCTCGGCGAGGACCTCCGGCCGATCCTCCCGCACCTCAGGTATCTGCTCTCGGTCGATCCGGGCGATCCCGCCATCGGGGCCATGGACCCCCCACAGCGCCGCGGGGAGATCTTCGGCGCCGTGAGCCGGCTGACGATGCGGGCGGGCGAGGTCCACCCCCAGGTCTGCGTCTTCGAGGATCTCCACTGGATGGACAAGGCCACCCAGGACTACTTGCTCTCGGTCGCCGACAGCGTCGCCGCGAGCCGGGTGCTCCTGGTGCTCACCTATCGCCCCGGCTACCTCCAGCCGTTCGGGGAGCGGACTTATCACACCCGGCTGGCGCTCGACGCGCTCTCCAGCGAGGACAGCGTCCAGATGGCCGAGGGGGTGCTGGCTGCCGAGTCGCTGCCGGCCGACCTGCGGGGGATCATCGTCCAGAAGGCCGAGGGCAACCCGTTCTTCATCGAGGAGGTGGTCAAGTCACTGCAGGAGGTCGGAGCGATCCGCCGGATCGACGACCGGTACGTCCTGGCCAGGCCCCTCGACGAGGTCCTCGTGCCAGACACGATCCAGGACGTGATCATGGCGCGCATAGACCGGCTGGAGGAGTCGTCCAAGAAGACGCTCCAGCTCGCCTCGGTCATAGGCCGGGAGTTCACCCGCCGGCTCCTCGAGCGCATCACCGATATGCGGGGACGCGCCGAGGAGTTCCTCCGTGAGCTCACGGCCATCGAGCTGATCTACGAGAGGCGCCTCTTTCCCGAGCTGGCCTACATGTTCAAGCACGCGCTGACCCACGACGTGGCCTACAACTCGCTGCTGGTCCAGCGGCGGAAGGAGCTGCACCGGACGATCGGGCTCGCCATCGAGGAGATCTACGCCGACCGGGTGGCCGAGCACTACGAGGTGATCGCCTACCACTTCCTGCGAGGGGAAGAATGGGGGAAGGCGCTCCAATATCTCCGCGAGGCGGCCACCAAGGCCGCGACGCGCTCCGCCCATCCGGAAGCCGCCGCTCACCTCGAGCAAGCCCTCGGCGTCCTCGAGCACCTGCCGGAGAGTCGGGAACGGGCGGAGCGGGCGATCGACCTGCGCCTCGCCCTCAGGAACTCGCTGCTGCCGTCCGGCGACTACGCCCGGATCTACGAGGTGCTCTCCGAGGCGGAGGCCCTCGCCCGGGATCTCGACGATCGGCGGCGCCTCGGGCGGGTCACCGCGTTCCTGGCCCAACACGCCTGGGCCACCGTCGACTACCGGCGGGCCGTCGACTTCGGCGGGCGCGCGCTGGCCATCGCCACCGACCTCGGGGACGTGCCGCTCCAGGTCGTGGCCGCCAACGTGACGGCCCAGACGTACCATGACCAGGCCGACTATGGCCCGGCCATCGAGCTCTGCGAGCGAAACGTGGCGCTGCTGCGCGGCGATCTGGCCCGCGAGCGCTTCGGCCTCCCGACGCTTCCGTCGGTGTCGTCCCGGGGCCCCCTGGTGCTTTGCCTCGCCTGGCAAGGAGACTTCATGCCGGCCCGCAGGCACGCCGAGGACGCGATCGCGATCGCCGAAGAGGCGCAGCATCTACCGAGCCTCGCCGGGGCGTCCGTGAACGCCGGCCTTGCGTATCTCCTCCAGGGCGATCTCGCCGCGGCTATCCCGGTCCTCGAGCGGGGGGTTGCCCTCCTCCGATCACTTCACTTCAAGGCGCCGGCGGCGCTGTCGTTCCTGGCGTGGGGGTACGCGCTGGCCGGCCGCGTGGACGAGGCGCTGCCACTCTTCGAGCAGTCGCTCGACATGGCGGCCGCCATCAAGTTCCTGCCCTGCAACTCGATCTGGGTCGTCTGGTGGGGTGAGGCGCATCTTCACCAGGGTCGCGTCGACCAGGCCACGGACCGGGCCGTGAGGGCCCTCGAGCTGGCGCGCGCCCAGCGAGAGCCCGCCTACGAGGCCTATGCGCTCCATCTCCTCGGCGAGATCGCGGCGCGCCGTGATCCGCCCGCTCCCGAGACGGCCGAGAGCCGCTACCGCGAGGCCATGGCGAACGCCGAGGGGCTCGGCATGCGTCCCCTCATCGCCCATTGCCACCTCGGTCTCGGCAAGCTCGCCCGCCGAGCGGGCGACGCGGTCAAGGCCCGGGAGCACCTGGGAACGGCGACCGCGATGTATCGCGAGATGGGCATGACGTTCTGGCTGGAGAAGGCGGAAGCGGCGCTGGAGTCGCCCCGTGGAAACTCACCCTGAAGGGGAGCGTGTCCCGACTGAACTCTCAACCGGGGACGCCGAATTTGAGTCCAGGTCACGGGCGGCCCCGTGGGTTACAGGACTCGGTGGGCGTGGCGGCGGAATCTTCGGTGACATGCCAGTGCCAAACTCCACCGAACTCCACCGCACGCAGGCGAACATCCATCACGCGGCCGCGCAGAAGATTCGTGGTCTTAGCTCTCCTGAGTGCGTAGGAGTTCGGTCCCGGGACCACCTCTTAATCAGTAGGTGGCCACGGACTCCACTGAGCCCAGCCGCGCTCCCCCACGAGAGACCTGTCGACACCGATGCGCGAATCGCTATCCGACCCCACCGATCTTCGTCGGCAGGCGGAAGGTCGTGAACGACGACAGGCCCTGGCCCAGCGAGCGGCCCGCGATCCCGAAGGCGGTGGTCAGCATGACGGGACCGAGCAGGTACATGAGGCCCGTGACGAGGTTGAGCGCGGCGGGTGGCTTGTCGATGATCAGGTTGCCAGCGCTCACCCCCCGATCCAGGAGCGGCCAGAGCGCGGGTAGCAGGTACCCGTACACCTGGTCGACCACGGCCCAGGCGAGGGGCCAGGCCTTCACTGAGGTGACGAGCGCGAAGTACGTGACGAGGCGGCCGCCGCCTCCTGGCAGGATGCCCGCCGCCAGGACGAGTGGAAAGGCGACGTAGAGGATCGCCAGGAGGTATCCCATCAGGGGGAATGCCGCGTACCGGACGATCTCGACGAGCTGCGCGATCCGGAGCCAGTTCGACGCGAAGCCGAGGAGGCTCGCCGCGCCGCTCCCCACCGCGGCCAGCGCCCCGCTATCGGTCCCGACGTTGTTGAACGCTTCGCCGAACCCCCGGCCGGCGCGGAACTGCCGCAGCATGTTGCGGAGCCAGGCGTCGGTCCCGAGCCCGACCAGGTTCAAGACCTGACCGATCTTCCGCATGTACCAGGCACCGCCGTGCCGGGTCGCGTAGGTGAAGAGATCGCCGCGCAGCGGGGTCCACAGATCCGCGCAGGTGACCATCGCGCCCCCCGTCCCGTCCGGGGACGGCACGAGGATCTGGCCGTAGAGCGGTACCAGCTCGTCCGAAAGCGGCGTGTCCACCCGCGCGAAGTCGGCCGCCGTTGCGGCGGGGCGCGCCTGGAGCCAGCGAGTCACGGCCGGCGCGTAGCAGCGGTCCAGGAAGTCGGCCGTGCGGGCGCGGAGCGCGGGGTCCTGCTGGAGGGCCTCGGTCATCAGGGAGTTCGTCGCCGCGAACAACGCGAAGGGCTCCCGGACGAACTGGCTGTTGATCCGCGGCAACAGCTCCTGCACGGTGTCCTGGATCGCGCTGACGACCAGCAGGAAGCCCCGCGGCACCCGGGCCGTGCTCGGCGGGGTCTGGGCGGCCACCTCGGGCGTCACGGTCGCCCCGGACTGCTCTGCGAAAGACCGGGCGAAGGCGAGGCTGACGCCGTTCCCCGCGAAGACCTGGAGGAGGGTGAAGCCGAGGACCCCGGAGACTGCGACGTCGGCGAGCCGCGCGCGGCCGCGCAGCACCTGGAGGAGTCCCCAGAGCGTCGCGCCGACCAGGAGGACGACGTACAGGCCGTGCGCCTGGAGGACGGCGAGGAGCTGCCCCATCCAGACGAGGCCCGCGTAGCCGAGGATCGTATCGGTCGGCGAGAAGCCGGCGCCATTCATGCGCGACCGCGGTTCACGGCGGCGCGCCCTCGAGGCCGCCGCCGAGCCAGGGGCCGCGGCCCGGCGTCGTCACGGGCGCCGGGGTGGCCGGCCCGAAGGGCGCCGTGTGCCCCAGGGTGCGACGCTCGTGGGCCCGCGCCGCGGTCTCGATGGCTCCGAGCACCTCGGTGAGGCCGTCGGCGTTCTGCTTCAGGGCGCGGAAGCGGTCCCGGGCTCGGCGGAGCGCCTCGATGCGCTCCTCCAGTGCCGCTCGCTGCTGCGTCTGGCTCGGATGCGCGGTCGCCTGGCGGAGCTGGTCCTCCGTGGTCTGGATCAGATACTCGAGGCGCGCGAGGGTGAGCGCCGTGGCGAGCTTCTGCACGGCGATCTGCCGGTCCGCCGGCGGGAGGACGGCCAGGCGGGCGAGGACGGGCTCGCTCAGCGGCACCCCCGGCACCGAGATGGCCCCGATCTCCCCCGTGCCGAGCCGGCCGCCGCTGCGGACGGTCTCCACGGCGGCGGTCAGTCGCTCCACATACAAGGCGAAGGTCGTGCCCCAGAGCCCTTCCGCGGCCTGCGCGCCGGCGGGCTCCGCGGCCCATCGCCCGCCGGCGAACCGCACGTCTCCGAGGAGCGTCTTCGCGAAGGCGGCCGTGTCGGGGTCCGCGCCGACCGCTTGCAGTGCGCTCTGGACCACACCGAAGTCACCGACGCGCTGGAGGAGGTAGTCCAGCGTCGTGGTCTGACTCTGAGCCTTACACGCGTCCAGGGCGACCCAGCTCGGGTCGCCCGCGGCGATGCGCTCGTCGATGCACGCCAGCTGTTGCTGGCGGTTGAGGGACGTCCCCAGGTTCGCGGCGGCCTGCTCCACCGCGCGGCACTCGCCCGCGCGGAGACTCAGGACCTCGCTCGCCATCTGCTTGAAGTGCTTGTAGGCGTCGCAGAGGGTAGGGCTCGCGTAGCAGAGGAGGACGAGCGGCGCCGAGGCGATGGCGGCGCTGGCGAGCCCCTCGAAGTAGCTCTCGAGCGCCTGGGCGTTGAACATCGCCTTGAACTCGCCCACGAAGTCCGTGATCCCACAGCCGCCGCCCCCGCCCGCCTCGACGCGGACCACCGGCCCGCCGCCTCCGGACGGCAACCCGATCTGGGGCCCGCCGCGCCAGGTGAGGCCAGTCTGGTCCCCGCGGGTGACGTCGATCTGGGTGGCCGTGACGCTGCCGCTCACGAGGGTGTCCCAGAGGTCCGCTGCGCGGGTCCCGTCCCAGCGGCCACGCCGAGCGCGACCAGGACCAGCGTGACGACGCTACGCGCCGAGGCCACGGGCCATCGCCTCCAGCCGGTTCGCCGGCGTACGCCCGAGACCGCTTCGATCGGCACGCCGTCGCGGAGGAACAGGATCGTGGGATACCCCGCACGCCGAGCTGGTCGCGGAGCGCCGGGCTCCCCGTTTGAACGGGGAACGGAAGCTCGTCGAGCTGACGGTCGGCACCGGGCGGGGAATCGAGCAGGAGGCCCACGACGCTCAGGTCCGGCCGGCTCCGGGACCACGCGGTGACGATCGGCGTCTGGCGCGCCGAGTAAGGACACCACTCGCGAAGGCGTACACGACGGTGAGGCCCCGGCCTGGGAGCCGCCGATCGGCGAGCCGGGTCGGGGAGGCGAGGTCCCGGTTCCGGGAATCGAGGCTCACGGAGCGGTCCTGACTCCGCGGGCGCGGCGCAGCTCGCGAGGCCCGGAGTCCTTCCGGGCGACGTCGCGCTTCGCTGCGGCTGGGAGATCGCGACCGCCTTCATGACCTCCGTGGCGCGAGCGATCGCGTCGAGGCGCTGCTGGTTCCACGCCAGGTACGCCCGGGCACGCTCCTCGGTCGGCGCGTCCAGGAACTCCTGGACCGGTCTGGGCGGCACGTAGACCGAGGCGCCGCCGTCAAGATCTCATACTTCGCAGGTCCGCAGCGGAGCAGGTGGCCATGGAGGCCCAAAGGGCGATCGATGCACTCGCCGTCGCGCAGAATCGCGTCGATGAACTGCTGCGCGCCGAGGAGGAGCACGGCAGATTGGAGGCCGTGGCCGCCCAGGTGCGTGAGGAGTGGTCCCGGGCGGGCGAAATGGAGAAGGCGGTCGGTGAGCAACTGCAACGGTATGACCTGCTTGAACGCGCCCTGGAAGCGCAAGCCGCAGACGGCGAGGTCGTGAACAGCCGCTCCAGCGTGGACAAGGAGGCCGGCCTTCGGGCGCAGATCCAAGAGACGCTTGCCAAACGCGTGGCGGCGGCGAAGCGCCGTGCCGCCGTCATCGTCCCCGCGCGAGAAGCCGTAGCGCCGATGCGAAAACTCGCGGCGGACCTGGCAGGTGCCCGCGGAGCGTTGAATGTCGGCCTCGTCGTGACCGTGACCCCTCGTGCCCCCCTCAACCTCCAAGTCCGCAAGGATGGGGCTCAGGACAATCCCGGAGTAGTCGCGCAGCCATTCGAGATCGAGGCGACCAGTGATGTCGAAGTCGGCATTGCCGACCTCGCCACCGTTCGGGTGCGAGGGGGGCGCCGTGAGGCGCAGGACACCGTCCGCCGGCTGGAGGCTCGCTGGACGGGTGAGGTGGCGCCACACCTCGCCGCGGCCGGTGCGTCTGATCTGGAGGTTCTCGAAGCGCGAGTGGCGGAGGCGCGGGAGCTGGATGCGAGCCTCAAGGAAATGGACCGGGCCTTGGATGTCGTTCGCCGGGACATCTCGGCTCTCGCCGGCGCGAAAGACGCGCTGACTGCGGCTCTCTCCCGTGGCGCGGCCTGCCATGCGGCCCTCGGCGACGTGTCCCTCGAGAGCCTGCGCGCTGAGTCGACCGGCTGGGCAAGGATCCGGGCACCGCCCTCAGGGCTCGCCGTCAACAAGCGTCGCAGGAGGCGGAGAAGGCGAGGAGCGCGGCGAGAGAGGCGGCCACGATGCACAGCGTCGCCGAGGAGCGTGTTCGGGCGGCACGGGCGACTCTCGAGACCGCCAAGCAGACGCGGGACGCCGCCGTTCGGCAGTACCCATCCGGCATCGCCGAGTCGGCGCGCGCGGCCCAAGCGTCCCTCCATGCCGCCGTCTCGGATCAGGAGAAGATCGCGGTGGAGCTCGGCGTCTTGGAGCGTTCGATCGAGACACGCACGCGGACGATGGAGGAAGCCGTAGCCGGTGCGCGCGCCAGGTGGATGCGGCGCGGACGGCCACCAACATTGCGCAAGACGCGGTCACGACGGCAACCGCCGACGCACGCCTCCGAGATGCGCCACCTTGCGGATCTGCAGGAACTGCGCCTGCGCAGGATCTCGGCGTGGCAGAGGCGACCCTCTCCACGGTATCGGCGCGGCATGCCACTCTTCCGGTTCCAACGCGGGCGTCACGGCGGCGAACCGGCCGCATCTCGGGACACACTGTCGACCGCCACACGGATCTTCGATGACGTCGACCGAGAGATACCAGGACACACGGCGCGCTTGAGCAAGTCGGTGGCGCCGTAGCACGAGAGCGGCTACGCGACGCTTTGGAAGCATTGGATCTGGCCGAGCGCGAGGAGCGAGAGATCGAGGAGGACTATGAGGTATGGCGACTCTGCTCGAGCAGATGAAGGAGGCCGACGCCGCTCAGGCCAACAATCTGGGCCAGGCCCTTGCCCCAGCCATCGAGGGTCGCTTCCAAGCGTTGACGAAACAGCGCTACCAGGGGGTGCGGCTGACCGCCCACCTCGCCACAGAAGGCGTACACGCGCCCGGGGCGGCCGGGAGCCCGATCGGATCTCGGTCGGCACGCGAGAGCAGCTCTCGACGTTGTACCGCATCGCCCTTGGGGAGTACCTCTCTACGACCATCGTCCTGGACGATCAGCTCGTCCAGAGCGACGGCGACCGTATGGACTGGTTCCGCGCGTTGCTCAGAGACAAGGCTCGCTCCTTTCAGATCGTTGTGTTCACGTGCAGGCCCCATGGCACTCGGCGGCGGTCCATGGTGCCGGATAGCGGACCCTTCCACGCTGATACCGAAGACGGTTTCGTCCGCGCGATTGCTCTCGAACGAGCTGCGCGCCGACGATGAACGCCTCAGCGGCCGGGAGCACCTCGGTGCGACGCGCGAGGATGCTGCGCGAGCCACGTTGGCAGTTCCTCGGACATCGCCGCCGTTGCGACCGGGTCAAGGATCGGACCCGGCGGGCAGGGGGCCCGGGTAGTTCATCAGCCGGAAGGCCACCGGAGACTGGCAGCCAATTCGCCGACTCCGCGCTTCGCAAGTCGCTTGATTCCTCCTGTTCTCTTTCGGCGCTCCTGCCTCGAGGCGATGCGATGGGCACCTTCTTGAAGCGACTGTTCGGCGGTGACATCTTCGCGGCGACGCCGACGTCTGTACACCCTAGCACCGCAGCGGCCGGCGACGCCATCAATCGCATCCGCCTCGGGACCAGGGAGTGTGGTGTCTCCATGGTCGGAGCAAGGGGCAATACAGGGAGGCGGCAGTGAGCACCGATAGCGGAAAGACGAGCGATGACTTCGATGCGGACGATCCCTGGTCAAGCGTCCAACGTACAGATGTCCAAGGGTCCCTGGATCGCCATCTGATCGAAACGAGCGAGATCTCCACGACTTCCGGAAAGGTATTGCTTCCGCGCGAGGACACCTCCATCGCAGGGGCGCTCGTCGCACTGGCCTCCGGCGATTCAGATTGGGAGGTAAGCGCCAGGGCCGAGCTCGAAGGCTTTGGTGTCTTGTTGTCATGGACGTGCTCTTGCGCTATCTCGACGAACCACAGAGTGGGTTGTGAAATGTTCCAATCCGGACAGCCGGGCGAGTGGCGAATGGGGACTGGTATGTTTCCACTTGGGCCGGCGCGGCTACATCTACGAGCAGCCGGACGAGCTCGGACCATTGCGGATCGTCGCCGCGTGGGAACCCGTGGACGATCGCGCAGCCAGGAAGGCGTGTTTCTTGGCCGCGTACGCGCGGGAGTGGGACAGGATCGGGTTGCCTCCGTTACTTGGGCCAACGGGCCGACGGACCGGAGGATCTCATGGTCGAGGCTGTCGTGCGCGCCCTCGCAGATAGCAATAGCTACTGGACGGAGGTATCGGACACGCTAAAAGAGGGAGAAGGAAAGGGCCTTCCTGACGGAGCGAAGC
>CAVXVV010000002.1:0-26321 GCA_963765195.1 uncultured Candidatus Rokubacteria bacterium | reverse complement strand
GCCGCGCAGCGCCAGGAGCTCCTCGACGAGGTAGATCCGCCCGCGGGCGATGCCCTGGGCGTGGAGCTGAGCCGCCGCCCGCTCGTCGGCGACGAGGTACAGGCTGAGGGGACACCAGGTTAGTCGGACTTCACGCAGTCCGCGCTCGCGCCCGTCCCGCCGGGACCTTCGGGGTTCATCCGTTACCGAGCTCCGCGACGGCGCGATCCCGGAAGACGCGGGCCGACCACCGGGAGGATCGTGACGAGCGTCCGGCCCCGCCGGCGCCGATGGACCTGGACGAGGCCCTGCGCTTCCAGCTGGCGGAGCCCGCGTTGCACGGTCTGCTCCGAGACCCCGAGCATCCGGCCATGCCGGCGCGGCGAGATCGACAGGACCGCCTCCCGGCCCAGAAGTCCCGCGACGTACCAGACCACGAGACTCGCGTACAGGCTGGCGACGGAGCCGCGCGGGGACTGGGGGACGCGGGCCAGCCACGCCAGGGGGATCGGCCCCCGGAGAAAGGGCTGCGTCTGGCGAGGCCGCCGCCGGGATGGATCGCGTGGCTCAGGTCGGACGGGAGGCGGACGGGGAGGCGCGGCAGAGGGATCCACCGCTCGATACTCCTCGAGCCAGTGGCGAGTCACGCGTGACCCTCTCGCCGTGCCGCCGGGGGTCCTCTTTCTGTTCATCCAGTTTCCTGTGCCGGGTGGTTTAAGGATGGCTCTAGCTCAGATCTCTCCAGGAGGGCTCGGGCCATGCGCGATGTTGAAATCTAACGCCATCCGCTCGGCCTCTAGACGCCGTCGACGTCCGCTGGGTCGATTGGAACGTCCGGGGCAACGGGTCGACGTGTAGCGTTCACGCCGAGGACATAGCTCGCCGTGTCCCATTGCGGGTCCCCGCTGTGGGCTCTATGACCACTCCGAGGACGCGTGTGGCGGCATCTGGACAGTTGCCAGTTCATGACCTACTTGCGCGCGCAGCCGCCCCAGTCAATGCGACCCGCGGGGTCCGGCAAGTCCGCCTGCCGTGGGCGGGTGCGGGCGCGGTTGACCGCCCTCTTGAAACTCGCGATCGACGTGCTCCAGGAGACCAACATCCGCGGCGCGACCGGATCCTGCGGATCAGCTCGACGGCCCTGGCACATCGTCGACGGGCCGTCGCGCGGCCAGCGCGCAGAGCGCCGCGTGTGACGCCGCACCTCGGCGCCGACGAATGCGATCGCCAAGGTCACCGGTGCCTCACGCTGGTCTGCGACGTCGACCGGGCGACCGTCTAATCCTCGCGAGGTCGTAACCAGGCCAGCCTTCGAGGCTACCGCGGCCTGGCGGCTGAGCAGCTCGCCGGCATCGAGGCGATCGCCTTGGACGTGTGGGAGCCCTATGTCCAGGCCGTCCGCGGCCATCTGCCGGACGCGAAACCAAGGTCAACCTCAATCGCTGTCACCTCATGACGCACATCAAACGGGCCGTCGACGACGTCCGCGAACGCTTTTTCCGCCACGGCCGCGGCCATAGACGCCCCGCTGACCAGGTCCAAGTACCTGTCGCTCTACGCCAAGGAAACACTGCCTGAGCGGCATTCGGCGCTGATCGCCCAGCTCAAGGCCCTGACGCTCAAGACAGGCCGCGCCTGGGCGACCGAAGAAAGCCTGCGCGAGCTCTGGGAGCGCCGCCACCGTCGGTACGGCCGAGCGCCACTGGCAGCGATAGGCTCCTCTCGGCACCCACTCTCGCCTAACGCCCTTGATCGAGACCACGCAGACGATACAGCCCACCCGCCCAACGTCATGACCTTCTTCGCCCACAGCATCACGAACGCCGTCACGGAAGGCCTCAACTCCAAGATCCAGACCATCAAGAAGATGACCCTCAGGCTTGCGTAATCAAGAGCACCTCCCGACGGCCGTCTGCTTAGGCTGTTGCGGCCTCGACCTCTGCCTCGCTACCGCGGAAAGCTCGATGAAATTTTTATTGTTCTCTAAGAGACTCTTATGAGACCCAATACAAGACTAACTACAAGGAGACTAGATATAAGACTTAGGAACTGGCACCACCTGTTGGGGCAGATGGGCGTCAGCTGTTGGACCAGTTTACTAGCACCACTGTTGGGCAGTTTGGGCATCAGCTGTTGGACCAGATGGCGTCAGCTGTTGGACCAGTTGGGCGGCCTCATGCCGGGACCGCCTCCGCCGTCTCGAGCTCCTCCGCCCAGGCCGCCTCGACACAGGGCGCCGTCGAGAACGTCCGCAGGAGCCGGAGCACCCGCGTCCACATCGCCTGCCCCGCTCGTCCCGATAGCGGGCGGGCGCGCGGATCACCGACACGTCGACCCGGACCGGCGTCCCCAGCACGATCTGGCTCGCCTCCTCCAGGGTGGCCACCGCCAGGGTCGTGATCGGCTCGAGGTCGTCGAGCGGCACCTCCAGCATGATCGAGTCGTGGATCGTGCCGATGACGGGGAGCTGGCGGACCAGGCAGAGGGCGTTGGCCACGTGCAGGACGTCGGCGCCGCCCGCCTGCATGGGGAAGTTCTGGAGCGTCCGCATGGTCGTGTAGGGGCGCGTCCGCAACGGCCACCCGCCCCAGCGGGTCTCGATCCGGCGGAACAGCTTCGCCTGGAGGGCGGTCGCGTCACCCAGCCCCAGAACACCTTGAACGCCGCGCGATGCTGGGCCAGGAGCGCGTCGGCCTCGGCCTCCGAGATCTGGAGCCACGGCGCGAGGCCGCTCGCGGTCATGCCGTAGCTGGTCGCGCGAGACGGTGCGCTTGTACTTCGCCCGGACGTCCGGGTGCGTGGTCTTGTCGCCCGCCGGGCGGAATCGCGCCCACGTGCCGGGCGAAGGCGACGTACGGGTCGCCCGAGCGGTACGCCTGGAGCATGACCGGATCCTGCGAGAGCGACCGCGGCGATCTGGAACTCCTCGGCCGCGTAGTCACAGGACACCAGCGCGGTGCCCGGGCGCCGGGCGCAGCAGCTGGCGGAGCCACGGCGCGAGGTTGAACGGGTACTCCGCGGTGGAGGCGGTGTTCCGGCCCGGTCTTCGTCCCGCAGATCCGCACCTCCGTCCGCACGCGCCCGTCCGGGCCGACCGGGACCTTCAACGTCTTGAACGCGTTCAACATCGTGTAGAGATCGGCCAGCGGCTTCACCGTCGGGACGGCGCAGGCCATGTCCTTCCAGACGCTTGAGCTTGACGCTCGTCCGGCCCGGTCTTCGTCGTCGGCCAGGCGATCCGTGGGCCGCGAGCCAGCCGTTGAAGGCCGCGTGGCTGAACGTGCGCTTGGGCGTGTAGACGCCGAAGCCGGGGTTGATCTCCGTCACGAGCGCGGCCTTCATGGGTTCCCAGTGCTGCTCGAGCTCGTGATACAGCTCCGCGTCCCAGGGGATCCCGCGGCGGAACCACGTCGGCCTCCGCCTGCACGCGTACCCGCGGTAGATCGCCTGCCGGCGTCGCGGCGGCGCGAGGATCTCGTCCGCCATCGCGCGCCACAGCGCCACCGTGTGGGCGACGTCCTCCTGGCAGTACGGCGAGGATCGCGTCCCGGTGCGCCTCGACCTCCGGACCGCCCCGGGCGCAGAGCTCCTGCATCTCCCGCTTGTGCCGGCTCTCCGGGACCGGCAGCCCGTAGTGGGCGAGCGCTTCGCGGAGCGACCACCAGTGCGGCGTCGTCCCCTTCGCCCGGTCGACGTTCTGGAGCCGGGTCAGCTCGAGCGCGAGGTCGACGAACCGCACGACCGGCCAGCCGGCCGCCTGCCAGACCACCATGTCCCCGAAGCCGTTGAACGCGACCAGGAGGACCTCGTCGGGCGCGAACGGCAGGGACGGGCGGGTGGCGAGCTGATCCCGCCACCACGCCCACGTTTGGCCCGTCGTCACGCTCTGGGCGGCGAGGCAGATGCCTCGGGCACCGCGCCGCGCCGCGGCGTGTACTCCGTGTCGAAGACGATCACGTCCTGGATCGGGCGCATCACGGCCTACCCTCCGGGCGTGAGGAGCGCCTTGACGACGGGGTGATCCGGGCTCGCGATCTTCTTCTTCTCGAGCGCCCGGCCGAGCAGGATCTTCACGTCGACGGGCGGCCACGCGGGTTCGGGGAGCGGTTGCGCGGTGGGCGCCTCTTCGAAGTCGAAGGCCTTCGTGCCCGGCGTTCCATTGCATCCGCACCCACGTCCGCTCGGCCGCCTGGATGGCCTCCCGCTCGGTGATGTGGGCCGGGAACTCCTCGCCCCGCGGGCTCGGCCAGAAGAACACGACGCCGTCCGGAGTCCACGGCCTGGCGGAGGTCGACCAGCTTCGCCTTGCCCTCGAGGAAGGGCACGACTGCCGGGGATGCACGACGTAGGGATCCCGCATGCCCTTGGCTCGGCTGGTACAGGTACGCCGGGTACGCCCACCCGGGCGCCACCCGCACCCACGTGTCCGACGCCGGGCGCTTGATCGGGATGTGGCGCTGCCGGAGGGGCTTCGTCGCGTCCGGCGGGCTCCGGGCCTCGGCGTCGGCGCGGAACGCCTCGAGCTCCGCCAGCATCAGGCCTCCGCCTCGGAGGGCGGGGTGCTCTTCGCTCCCGTTCGCCGTCGTGCGGACGGGCGGCAAATCCTGGAGGGCGATGGGCGTGGGCTCGGGATGCTGGGATGTTCGCCATTGGTCGTTCGCTCCTGTTGTCCCTCTCCCGGCGCCTCACACGCGGGAGGGGTCTGTGGGTGGAACGGGAAAGGCGAGCTGCACGGGGTGGATGACGAGTACGGAGGTAGGGCGGGCTCGGGTAAGGACTTGCTCAGCGCGCTGAGTCCGGCTCCGGCGGCGTCAGCAGGGCGAGCTCCCGGAGGCACACGGCCCTAGGTCGACGTGATCCGCGCCAGGGCCTCGTAGTACGCATCCGGACGGATACACGCCGCATCGAACGGCGCCGAGTCGGTGGGATCGATCGCGCCCGCCGGGCCCCCGGAACGATGCACGTCCCGCAGAGCGGTGGCGGGGCGGCGATTGCGAGGGCGGCGACGGGCGGAGTAGACTTCTAGTATCACGTCCCGGTTCCGCAGCACGCCGCCCGGGGATCAGCTCCCGGGCGGTGCTGCGCTAGGGGTTAGTTCGCCGTACCCACGGGCGTCGTGCGCCGCGCGCCCGACCTCGGGGTCTCGGGGGGTTGGATCGCCAGGCGCGCCGCTTCCCGACGGGCCTCTTCCAGGAACCGGTCCAAGGGCCCTTTGAGGGCTTCCAGGAACCGGGCGCCTTCGGCGACATCGCCGCGCACGACGCCGGCGGCCTCCAACGCGCCGTGATGATCCAGAACGAAGCCGAGTCGGAGCGACGCACGCGTGGCCATACAGCGCACCCCCTACCCCTATAGACGCCGGTGACAACGCCACGACCGCTATGCGTTGTCGGGACGCGTAGATAGAGAGCAGTGGGTGGAGGGGGTATTCCACGCCGGGGTCTGGCGAGGGCCGGGGAGGCCGTCAGTCGGTCACGCGGGCGTCCGGCTCCTCCGGAGGCGACGGACATCGGCGAGGGTGTCGGCCGCCTGGAGGTGTCGCCGGGCTCGCGCTCCGGCCCGCCCCCTCCCCCGGTAAAACGTCGTGGTCATGCGCCGCAGATAGCGAAGGGGGTCCGTTCTGCGCACGCGGGCGAGCGCCGGGACTCCGTTCCGCCACAGGTGCACGTACGCCTCGGCCTGGAGGTCCTCCCAGTCGCCCAGCCCCGACGGGACTCGCACACTCTGGACCACGGTGCGGAGTACCCGTTCCATGTCCCCGGAGTCGAGCGTAAAGGCCACCCGGAGGCAGACGACCGCGTCGGTGGACAGGCCACACCGCCCGAGGAGTTTCGCGAAGAGGAGCGCTTTCTGCCGCGCCGAACGAGGGCGGCGAATGAACTGCCATATTCCGCCACCGTCACGGACACGGTGGCTCGGTGCACCGGCGCGTCGGGGAGTCCGTACACATATCGCTTCAGAATCGTCCCGGGTTCCGCGTCCCCTCGGGGGCCAGGTTCGCCAGGAGCTGCAACCGCGTCATCCAGCGCGTGGTGGTGCGCTGGGTATCCGCCCGGTTGCGCCACTCCTCGTAGCTCCGGATCGCCGCGGTGGTGATGAGCCAGCGTGTGCCGGCCGGGCCGCGGACTTGGCGCGCCCGGAGCCGTCCCGTCGCGATCAGCCGCCGCACCGTCGTCGGGGACTTGTTCAAGGCGATCGCGGTGTCGGGGATCGGGTAGGCACGGGCGAATCGACGACGCACGGGGGGCCTCCGGGAGGGCTACGTCGGCCAGGACGCTCCCGACGATTCTCGATCACCGCGTAGAGGCGACTGGCCCGATTGGCGAGCCGGTCGTGCGGGTGTTCGCGCACGTCGAGCGCGTACCGCGTGGTCACCCACGCGATCGCCTCCGTGCAGACCTGATAGGCCTGATCCGGGCGGGCGCGGATCAAGGCCCGGACGCCCCCGGTCGCGTCGGCGGGGTGGCGGTGCTGGAGCTGGGCGAAGGCCTGCTCGACGAGGGGACGCGTCAGGGCGCGGGCGTACAGCTGGTAGTCGGCTCCGGGTTCGGGAAACGCCGGGAGCACACGCTGCTCGAGCTCGCAGATGACGGCGTACTGGCACACGGCGACGGGATCGCGGGTGCCGACGAGCCTCCGCCAGGCCTCGAGGATCGGCGTCGGCGGGGTGGATGACAGCCGAACGAGACGGGGGGCCATCACGTCTCCTGTGCGGAGCTCTGTACGAGGAAGGTCTCGGCCCGGAGGGTACAGGGGCCCGCGTGTCCCGGCGTTCATGACGCGCCGGTACGGGCCGAGACGGCCGATCATGGCATGGGCGGTATTATCGCGTACGTACTCCGCCATGTCCCACGCCTGTGCGATCTGCGGCGAGCCGGTGGCCGAGGGCCCCCCGACGCGGACGTGCTCCAGCAAGTGTCGCGTCGCCCAGTGGCGTCAAACCCGCGAGCAGGCGGTGGGCCGGCTCCAGGGTGCGGTCACCCACCTTCAGGGTGAGAACCAGCGCCTCCGCCAGCGCCTCCACGAGCTCGAGGCTCTCGTCGGTGAGCTCACGCACCTCGTCGGGCAACTCAAGACTCGCTGGGCGCGGCGGTAGGAGGACCCTTCGGGGGCGCTCAGGGGGGTGTAGCCACAGACGGGATTCGGTCGGCGTGGACGACAGCGGTTCGCGGAGACTGGTGGCCTAGTGCGTGCCGGTGCTGCCGCCCGGCGCGAAGTCTCCCTTGAACAGTTGGTAACTGTCTTTCAGCGTGTCGTGCCACGTGGTCGTGCGCGGGCGCACCCCGAGCTCGACGATGCAGAACCGGAGCACCTCCTCGATGGGCACGAAACCGGTGGGCAGGTGCACGGCATTGAGCCCGATCGCGCGCCCCGGGGCGACCTGCAGGTCCATCGGGCCCTGGACGTGATGGCGGCACCAGCGCGTGGTGCCCGGAGGATTCTTCACGTACTCCCACCGCACGAACGGCTCGAGGCTGCCCTGGGCCGTGAGGGTGTAGCGGTACACCGTGGTGTGCAGGGTGTGTCGACCCGCGGTGACCGATGACGTACAGACCTGGCTGAGACCCAGCCGGAGCGGACCATACTGGGTTGCGAATCCGCCTCGACCGGATACCCCGTCACATCACGAAACTCGATGCCCACGCCACGCCTGACCGTCAAGAATGTCAGCTGAAGTCGGGGTCACGGTCTCCGAGAGCACCATGTTGAGGTGGCTCTGGAATCGCTCGACGACTCCCTCGAGCGTCGCCCCTTCAATCGGCACGCGGCGCCGCTCGTCGACGAGGCAGGTCGGGGTCTAGGCGGCCGCCAGGAGCTCGACCAGCTGTTGCACGTCGGTGCCCAGTACGTTCTTGGGGAGGGTCCCGGCCCGGGCCCGAGCCAGCGCGTCCTCTAGGCTCAGCCCGAGTGCCTGGGCCTCCAGCTCGATCAGCTGACGGAGCTGGGGCTCGGTGAGCGCCCCGCGGGCCATCGCGGCCAGCAGATCCTTCGGCAATTCGGGCATCGAGTCCTCCTGCGTTTCCGCGGCAACCCCGGATTCACCCGGCGTCATCCCACTGCATCCAGCTTGCTCGTGCAAGCAGGATACAACAGGCGAGCCCCGGAGGGATACCTCTGATACCAGCAATGTTCGCTCACGGGGGCGACCTCCGGCGGGTCATCACGATGGACTGCTGGTCGATCGGGTGAACGTCGGGCTGGAGAAGGCGCCTGCTGGTTCCCTCCGGTCACTCCTCCACCACTGAGTTGGCGTAGGCGATCCACTGGTCGATCCGACGCAGCCAGTCGCCGCGGTGCTGAGGCGCGGCGCGGAAATGCACCGTGTGTCCGTGCACCGCAACGCGGCCAATGTCGGGGGTATGGTCGGCGGTCGTGAGGGCGGGCGGTGGCCGAAGAAAGACGGCACGCCACGCGGGGGACGGCGCGGCCGTGAGGTCGACTCGTAGAGCGTGTCCCGGCCCTCGATGCGGGCCACGACGACTCGCGGTAGGTTGGGTAGCCGCTCGTGCGGCATACTCGTCAGCGGCGGGTGCCGCTCAGGGCTGCGGGCCGGACTCGGCTGCCCAGTACGGCACGGCGGGCTCCCAGCGGCGCAGGGGGCTGGGCGTCTGCGTCGGCTCCCAGATCGGCACGAGGGACCACCAGCCGTCGCCGGTTGGCACCGGCAGATACTCGGTGGAGCAGCCGCACCAGTCGGGGATCTGAAGCGTCTGGGGCGGCGTCCAGCCTTGTCGGCGGAGATCGTCAGCCCGTAAGCGCATCGGCGCGACTTCCCGTCCGCACGTCCAGCACGCCAGGGTCGGTCGGCGGCGGCCGTGGGCGTCGAGCCACGTGGGCGGGGTCACTCGCAAGGACTCGTCCGCGCGATGGCCCTCATGCTGCTCTTTTCCGCTCCAGGCCGCATCGAGGGCCATCTTCCCTGGGCCAGCGAGGAACAACAGGAGGCCGCCAGCAAGCAGCATCAGTTCGAGACGACCGTTGGGCCAGCCCGGAGCCGCAGCTGTACCCAGAAGGTCGTGACGACGTGTTCGATCGCGAACGCCAGCCCGAGCCAGCGGACTCCGAGGCCAACAATCAAGAGCGCACCCCCCACCAGCTCTAGAATCGAGATGAACACGGCCGAGAGCCAGGGCAGAGGAATCGGGATCTTCTCGAACCCGCTCGCGACCGTGCCGACACCACCCGCGAGCTTCTGATAGCCGGCGATCAACGTGATGATTCCCATCACGACTCGAACGACCGTGATACCCCACTCACGCTGAAGCTTTGGGAGTCGCGGCATCGTCATCCTCCGTTCGATGTCCGAGCGAGGAGTCCGACAATCAACGCTGCCCTCGGTTCATCCCTCGGGTTCTCGTCACTGGATGACCTCATCCGCCCGCGCCAGCACCGCCGGCGGGATCGTCAGGCCGAGGGCCTTCGCGGTCTTGAGGTTGATGACGAGCTCGAACTTCGTCGGCTGCTCGACGGGGAGATCGCCCGGCTTGGCGCCCTTGAGGATCTTGTCCACGTAGGGGCGGCGCGGCGAAAGATGTCTGGACATGCTCCCGCCATAGGCCATGAGGCCTCCGGCCTCCACGTTTTCCCTGAACGCGTACATGGAGGGCAGGTGGTGCTTCAGCGGCGAGGTCCACGAGCTCGCTTCCGGTGGTCATAGGAACATGCTATCGTTTTCGACAGGAGAGCCATCGGGGCGCTTTTCGGCATGGCCGAGAAGACTCGCTCGAATTCGTCGGGCTCCCCTCGACCCTCCGCAGGCTGAGGCCGAGCGCCTGGGCCGCCCCTCGTTCGCCCGTCGCGGTCTCCAGGTTGGCCCATGGGGGGATTGTAGATTCACGAGACCCGACGCGAGAGAGTCCCCGGATCGGTCTCCCTGAGCAGTTGCAGCCTTTTTCCGATCAGTTCGCGTGCCGATGAATGGTAAGCCCCGTGATGTTGCCGCCGGGTCGCGCGAGGCTGGTGACGAGTCCCGCGATCAGGGACGGCGACACCGACGAATACGATCGGGATCGTGCTGGTCGCTTCCTTGGCGGCTCGAGCGCCGGGGTTGCCATGGCAGACGATGAGGTCAACCGGGAGGCGAACCAGCTCCGCGGCGAGCCCGGGAAGGCGCTCGAGCCGCCCATCGGCGCAGCGAGCCTCGACGGTGATGTTCTGGCCTTCGACGTAACCGAGCTCGCGCAATCCCGGCCGCAGGGCCTCAAGTTAGCCTGCCGTTCGGCGGCCGAGGTGGATCGAGAGCCAGCCGATTCGGTGATACCTCCTGGTCTTCTGCGCGTCGGCTGCGAGCGCGCTGCCAGGAGGCCGAGGCTGCCAGCGATGAACGCGCGCCGGTCGATCTACTGAATTACCTCATCCGCCCGCGCGAGTACCGCCGGCGGGATCGTCAGGCCGAGGGCCTTGGCGGTCTTGAGGTTGATGACCAACTCGAACTTCGTGGGCTGTTCGATGGGCAGATCGGCGGGGTTCGCGCCTTTGAGGATCTTGTCCACGTAGATGGCGGCGCGGCGGTACATGTCCTGGAGGTTTGGCCCATAGGACATGAGACCGCCGGAACCCACCACGAAATCCTTGTGACGGTAGATCGTCGGCAGGCGCTGCTGGTCGTCGACCTCGACGAGGATGCGTTCTGTTTGTGAATAGAAGGGTAATGCCGACGACGAGACGATGGGGCGTCCGCGCGATTCGTGCGCGCCTGCTGAACGCGGCGCTGAACTCGTCGGCGATCTCGCTCCAGCTTCGAGCTGAAAGGGCACGCCCAGAGATTGGGCCGCGGCTTTGGACGCTTTCAATTGGCCCTGGCCGCCGCTCGCCGGTTGTAGAGGACGGCGACCGCGAGACACCCTGGGGACGGCCTCCTTGAGGAGTTCCATCCACTTCCCGCCCAAGTCCTGCTGAGAGGAACGCCTGCCCCGTGACGTTCCCGCCGGGACGGGCGAGGCTCGCGACGAGACCAGCCCTCACCGGGTCGTTAGACGCCGCATGACGATGGGGATTGTGGTGGTGGCCTGCTGGCGGCGAGGGCCACGGTTCCATCTGCGACGATAACGTCCACCTGGAACTGCACCAGGTCGGCGGCCAGGCCCGGGAGCCGTTCGGGTTCCCCTGCCCATCGCGCTTCGACAATGACGTCTCGCCCTCGATCTAACCGCAGCCTTGGCGCGACGGTGAAGGCCTCAGCGAGGAGGACTGCGAGAGGCGGGGCGAAGCCGAGATTGAGGGCCCCCGATGCGGTAGACCTTCCCCGCCGGCTGTGCCTGGGCGGCGAGCGGCGCGGCGAGGAGACTGAGGGTGCCCACAATGAACCCTCGTCGCTCCACGCGCGTCATCGCTGGCCTCCACCCAGTTCCGCATCCGCCTTCTCCAGCCAGAAGGTCATGCCCATCTCGCGGTACATCGTGGCCGCGGTCGTCAGATGCTCCTGCGCCTTTGCGCCATCGCCCGTGCGCCGGTAGAGCTTGCCGAGGCCGAGGTGGCAGTGGGCGACGAGGGGCCGCATGCCGAGTTCGGACGCCCGCGTCAGCGCCTCTTGGTATCGCGTCTTGGCTGCTTGGTGGTCCGGCGGATCGGCGACCGCGGCGATCTCGCCCAGCAACCGCCACGCCCACGCCTCGGTCCCACGCTGGGACTGGGCACGCGACATCTCCAGGCTCACTTGCGCATGCCGCCTTGCAGACTCCGAGTCTCCGGCAGCGAGATGCGCCTCGCCGAGCCAGCCCTTGAACAGCGGCTGCAGCCACCGCTCATCCTGTTCCTCGGCGAGGCGAATCACCCGGTCCAACTGCCCGACGCCTTCGTCTGTGCGCCCGGCCTCCACGTCTCGCAAACCGAGTAAGCCGCGGCAGATGGATCCCCAGTTCCGGAATTCTGTGTCCTTTGCGACCTCGACGGCGCGCGTGAGCGGCGCGAGCGCCTCCCTAGCGTCCCCGCGAAGGAGGTGGACGTGCCCGACCGCCGCGAGGGCCGGCGGGAGATCCGCCATGAGGCCCGTGGACAGGGCGATATCTAGACCCTCGTAAGCGACTGTCAACCCTTCAGAGAACTCTCCCAACTCCGCGAGCGTCCGGGCGAGCCAGTGGCGCGCAACCAGCGATGCGGTCGAGGACATTCCGAAGCGCTCTCGCAGCCACTCGCCTCCGGTCAACTGCACGCCTTGCCGAAGGTAGGCCACCGCCTTGTCGTATACGCCGAGCGTGTGGTGAATCGCGACCCAGCCGCAGCACGGCGGTGGCGTGGGCGGCGACATCACCGAGCCGCTGCCCGATCTCCAGGGCCTGCAAAGCCGCTACAATCGCGGCGGCATGGTCTCCGAAAATCCACAGGGTGTTGGCCAGCCCCGAAGAGATTCGCCCGAGCCGGCGCTCGTCGCCGAGGCTCCGTGCGATCGATTCGGCTGCGCGGTCGCCTTCAAGAAGTCGGCTCGTCCGCAAGAGCGACTGCAGCGGCACACGCAGGTCGAGCCGCAGGTCGATCGCCTGCTCCTGTCTCACGCGGGTGTCAGGGAGGCGCTCAACGGCCACCAGGGCGTTGTCGTACGCCAGGATGGCCTCCTGGAACGCCGAGCGCGAAACCGCCTTGTGCCCGGCCTGGCGGAGGTAGTCTGCGGCTGTCTCCCACTGCTCCGCTCGGAGGGCATGATGACCCAAGCGGTCGATGTGCTCGACAAGCCGATCGGCGTTAAGGCGCTCAATGGCGGCGAGGATCTCGCCGTGGAGATGGCGACGCCGGTCTTGAAGGAGGCTCGCGTATGCCACGTCGTGGGTCAGCGCATGCTTGAACGTGTACTCGAGCTCGGGAAAGAGCCGCGTCTCATAGAGGAACTCGGCGGCCTGGAGGCGGGCGATCCCGCTGCGCAGCTCGTCCTCGGCCAGTCCGGCCGTTCCCTGGAGCAGCGCGAACGGCACGTCCTTCCCGATCACCGACGCGGTCTGGAGGAGCGACTTGTCGCCGGGAGCGAGCCGGTCGATGCGGGCGGCCAGGATCGCTTGCACCGTGGCGGGGATGACCTGGTTGGCGGGAAGTACCCGAGCCAGCCGGTACGCCCCGCGCTCGCCCACAAGCACCTCGGTCTCGGCGAGGGTCTGCACGCTCTCCTCTAGGAAGAACGGGTTGCCCTCTGTCTGCGCGATCAGCCTTCGCTTGAGCGGCTCGACGCCGGCATCGGACCCAAGCAACGCGCTGACGAGCTCGTCCGGGTCTCCGGCGAAAGGGGGTCCAGCCGGAGCTGGGTGTAGTAGGTCCGGCTTCCCCACTGGTGGTGGTACTCGGGCCGGTAGTTCACAAGGAGCAACAGCCGCGCCGTTGGGAGGCTCTCGACGAACCCGTCGAGCAGCGCCTGTGTCTCGGAGTCGATCCAGTGGAGATCCTCGAAGATCACCAGGAGTGGCTGGACCTGGGTCTCGCGGAGCAAGAGCTGCTTCACCGCGAGGAGAGTCCGCTGACGACGCTGTCGTGGTGCCAGCGCGTCCCAGGATGGATCCTCGGTCGGGACATCGAGCAAGCCTAGGAGCGCCGGCAGGCCGGCTTCCTGCGTCCGGTCCAGGCGTCAGAAGCTTCCCCGTCACCTTCTCGCGCACCGCTCGCGGATTGTCCCGATCCTCGATGCCGAAGTAGCGCTTGAGCAGGTCGACCACCGGCAGGTATGGCGTTGCCTTGCCATACGAGACCGAGCCGGCCTGGAACACCAACCAGCCGTGGACGCGGTGCGAGTGCGTCACCTCCCACACGAGTCGAGACTTCCCGACGCCGGGCTCGCCGACAAGGGCCACGACTTGCCCATGGCCGCTCGCAGCGTGGCCGAGCGCTTCTCGGAGTTGCTCCAACTCGCGGCCCCGGCCGACGAATGTCGTGAGCCCCCGGGCAGCCGCCGCGTGCAGGCGAGACCGAACCGGGCCGGCCCTGACCACCTCGTAGATCTCGACGGGCGCGGCTAACCCCTTCACGGGCACCGGCCCAAGCGGTTTGACTTCGACGTAGCCCTCCGCGAGCCGAAGTGTGTCGGCAGTGAGTAAAGTGGTCCCGGGGTGAGCGAGCTGTTCCATTCGGGCGGCCAGGTGAGTCGTCTGGCCGACCGCCGTGTAGTCCATGTGGAGATCGCTGCCGATCGCGCGGACGACCACGTCGCCGGAGTTGAGGCCCACGCGAATCGCCACTCGGATACCCTGGCTTCGCTGGACGTCCTCTGCGAAACGCCGGAGGGCCGCCTGCATGTCGAGCGCGGCGTAGCAGGCCCGCACGGCGTGGTCCTCGTGGGCGAGCGGGCGCGCCGAAGAGGGCCATGATCCCGTCGCCCATGACCTGGTTGACGGTCCCCTCGTAGCGGTGGACGGCCTCCATCATCCGCTCGAGCACGGGATCGAGGAGCTTGCGCGCCTCCTCGGGATCGCGGTCCGCCAGCAGCTCCATCGAGCCCTTGAGGTCGGCGAAGAGGACGGTCACCTGCTTGCGCTCGCCCTCGAGAGCCGCCTTGGAGGTGAGGATCTTCTCGGCGAGGTGCCTCGGGGTGTAGGACTCGGGGGCGGCGACAGCGTGCCGACCGGGCCGGCGCCGCCGACAGTCGGGCCCCACACTTGCGGCAGAACTTCTCGTCGGGGGCTGTTCGCGGCGCCGCATTGCGGGCACGCGACGCTCAGCCTCGCCCCGCATTTCGGGCAGAAGGCGCGCGTCGGCGGGCGCGTCCTGCCTGGCACCGCGGACAGCGCATCAGTCCACCTCGCTGGTCGCCGCTCTCCGCCTTCTCCAGCCAGAAGGTCATGCCCATCTCGCGGTACATCGTCGTCGCGGTCGTCAGGTGCTCCTCCGCCTTCGCGCGGTCGCCGGTGCGGCGGTAGAGCTTGCCGAGGCCGAGGTGGCAGTGGGCGACGAGGGGGCGCATGCCGAGCTCGTCGGCGAGGGCCAGCGCCTCGCGGTAGTACCCTTCAGCGTCCTCGGCGCCGCCGGTCGACGCGACGTCACCGGCGAGGCAGAGGGCGTGGGCCTCGCTGGCCCGAGCCCCCAGCCGGCGGGTGAGCGCCAGGGCCTCTCGGGCGTGGCTGGCGGCCTCGTCGATCCGCCCGGCCGAGAGGGAGGTCATCCCCGCGCACAGAAGAATGAGCGCCGGCCGGGTGTGAATCGGGCGACGGCGGAACTCCTCGACGGCGCCCGCGACCAGCGGGAGCGCCTCGTCAGCCCGGCCGGCGAGGGCGTAGGCGGCGCCGAGGGTCGCGGCGACGAGCGGTGTCCCGACGACGAACTGCCACGTTCGGCAGAGGTCGAGGCCCCGCTCGAGGACCCGGGTCGCGCGTGGGAGGTCCCCGCGACGGAGGTGGGCGCGCCCGAGACCGAACAACCCGAAGATACAGCGTGAAGGGATGATCGGCCGCTTCCGCGATCCGCACGGCGGCCTCGGCGTGTCCGATGGCCTCGTCGAACCGGCCGAGCTCGGAGAGCGCGTCGGCGAGGTAGGCCCCCGAGAGCGCCGACTGGATGCCGGCCGCCCCGAAGCGCTCGGCGCGCAGGTCGCCCTCGAGCGCGACGTTCCGCTCGAGCAAGGTGGCCGCGGCGCTGAACTCGCCCCGGGCGACGTGCGTCAGGCCCAGAAAGGACGTGGCGACCACCTCGATCGAGCGATCGCCGAGGGTGCGCGCGAGGCTCAGGGCCTCCTGCCCGAATCTGACGGCCTCGTCGTAGTCGCCCGTGATCCGGCACTGGATCACCATGAAGGTGGCGATCCGCCCGAGCCGGTGCGGGTCGCCGAGCGTCCGGGCGAGCCCCTCCGCCTCGTGGAGGTGCTCCCCCATGCGCGCCCACTCGCCGAGCGGGACGAGCGCGTTCCGGAGGTCGATGCGGAGGTCGATGGTCAGCTCGGTCGTCTCCCGGGTCTCGGGGAGGCGGCGGAGGGCCCCGAGCGCCTGCTCCAGGTGGGCGATGGCCTCGCGGTTGGCGGCCCGCGCCATGGCCCGGAGCCCCGCCTGGCGGAGATAGGCGACCGCCTTCTCCCACAGCTCCCCGCGCAGGGCGTGATGGGCCAGCCGCTCGGCCTGCTCGGCGACGCGCTCGGGCGAGAGCCGCTCGAGGGCCTCGGTGATGCGGGCGTGGAGGGCGCGCTGCCGGTCGTGGAGCAGCCCCTGGTACGCCACCTCGTGGGTGAGCGCGTGCTTGAACGTGTACTCGAGGTCCGGAAAGAGCCGGGTCTCGTAGAGGAACTCGGCGGCCTGGAGGTGCGCGAGGCCGCGTCGAAGCCCCTCCTCCGGCAGGTCGGCCACCGCCTGGAGCAGGGGGAACGCCACGTCCGTCCCGATGACGGACGCGGTCTGGAGCAGGCGCTTCTCGTCGGCGGGCAGGCGGTCGATGCGGGCGGCCAGGATCGCCTGCACCGTCGTGGGCACCTGGATGCTCGGCAGGGCCGTCACCAGGCGGTAGGCGCCGCGCTCGCCGATCAACACCTTGGTCTCGACCAGCGTGCGGACGCTCTCCTCCAGGAAGAACGGGTTCCCTTCCGTCCGCTCGATCAGGAGCGGCGGGAGCGGACGCAGGGTGGCGTCGTCCCCCAGGAGGGCGTGCAGGAGGGCCTCCGCGCCCTCGGGCGGCAACGGGTCGAGCCGGAGCTGGGTGTAGAACGTCCGGCTCCCCCAGCCGTGCTGGTATTCGGGGCGGTAGTTGACGAGGAGGAGGACGCCGGGCGGTCGGGAGGCCCTCGATGAGACTGTCCAGCAGGGCCTGGGTCTCGGAATCGATCCAGTGCAGGTCCTCGAACACGAGGAGCAGGGGCTGCCCCTGCGCCTCGCGGAGCAGGAGCCGCTTGATCGCCTCGAGCGTCCGCTGGCGCCGCTGCGGGGGGTCGAGCGCCTCCCACGGCCCGTCCTCCACCGGCACGTCGAGCAAGGCGAGGAAGGCGGGGAGGCTCGGCTCCAGGCTGCGGTCGAGCGCGAGGAGCTTGCCCATCACCTTCTCGCGCATCCGTCGCGGGTCGTCGCGCGCCTCGATCTGGAAGTACGCCTTGAGCAGGTCGATCACGGGCAGATACGGGGTCGCCTGCCCGTACGAGACCGAGCTGGCCTGGAGGACGAGCCAGCCCGTGCGTGCGATGGGAGTGCGTCACCTCCCAGACGAGCCGGGACTTCCCCACGCCCGGCTCCCCGACGATGGCCACGACCTGGCCGTGCCCGGCGGCCGCGCGCCCGAGCGCCTGGCGAAGCTGCTCCACCTCGCGCGTCCCGCCCGACGAACGTGGTCAACCCCCGGGCGGCCGCCGCCTGGAGCCGCGTCCGGACCGGTCCCGCGCCGGTCACCTCGTAGACCTCGATCGGGCGCGCCAGCCCCTTGACCGACATCGGGCCGAGCGGCTTCACCCCGACGTAGCCCTCGGCCAGCCGGAGCACCTCGGCCGTCAGGAGGATCGACCCGGGCGCGGCCATCTGTTCCATCCGGCCGGCCAGGTGGGTCGTCTGCCCGACGGCCGTGTAGTCCATGTGGAGGTCGCTGCCGATCGAGCGGACGACCACCTCGCCCGAGTTCAGCCCCACGCGGATCTGGACGAGCACGCCCTCGGCCCGTCGCACGTCCTCGGCGTACTGCTTGACCGAGTCCTGCATCCGGAGCGCCGCGTAGCAGGCGCGCACGGCGTGGTCCTCGTGGGCCAGCGGCGCGCCGAACAGCGCCATGATCCCGTCGCCCATGACCTGGTTGACGGTGCCCTCGTAGCGGTGGACGGCCTCCATCATCCGCTCGAGGACGGGGTCGAGGAGCTTCCGCGCCTCCTCGGGGTCGCGGTCGGCGAGGAGCTCCATCGAGCCCTTGAGGTCGGCGAAGAGCACCGTGACCTGCTTGCGCTCGCCCTCGAGGGCGGCCTTGGAGGTGAGGATCTTCTCGGCGAGGTGCTTGGGGGTGTAGGACTGCGGGGACGTCGAATCGCGAGCTCGGCGGACGGCTCGCGGCGGCGAGCCGGTGCGGCGCACCGCACGCGGCAGAACTTCTCGCCCGGCTCAGTTCGGACGCCGCAGCTGCGGGCAGGCGAGCGCGAGGCGGCGCCGCACTCCTGCGCAGAACCGCGCGCCCGTCGCGGTTCTCGGCCTGGCACCGGGGACACGTCATGGCCGTGGGGGCTCGCCTCCGCCCTGATCGCTCGCGCTCCTTTCGTCAAGCCGAACGGGCAGCGTGAAGCTGAACGTCGACCCCTGGCCCACCTGGCTCTGGACCCAGATCCGCCCCCCGTGCAGCTCCACGAACTTCTTGGCCAGCGTCAGCCCGAGCCCCGTGCCCTCCTGCTTGCGGGCGTCCTCCCGCCCGACCTGGCGGAACTCCTCGAAGATGGCCGCCTGATCCTCGGGCGCGATCCCGACCCCCGTGTCGCTGACGGCGATGGTGACGACGCCGTCGGCCGCCGTCGCGGTGAGGCCGACCCGGCCGCCCTCCGGGGTGAACTTCACCGCATTGGAGAGGAGGTTCACCAGGATCTGCTTGACTTTCCGCTCGTCCGCGACGATGTCGCCCACGCCGCTCGTCCACGGTCTGGGTGAGCGTGATCCCGTGCCGCGTCGCCCGCTCCCGGACCAGGGTCAGGGCATTGTCCAGGGCGGTGGGCAGATGGAACCGCCCCAGCTCCAGCTCGAGCCGTCCGGCCTCCACCTTGGACAGGTCGAGGATGTCGTTGATCAGGGAGAGGAGATGCCGGCCCGAGGACAGGATGTCCTGCAGGTACTCGGCCTGCTTCTCGTTCACCTCCCCGAACATCCGCTCGGCCAGCACCTCCGAGAAGCCGAGGATCGCGTTCAGCGGCGTCCGGAGCTCGTGGGACATGTTGGCGAGGAACTCCGACTTGTGGCGGCTGGCGGCCTCGAGCTGCCGGCTCTTGTCCGCGATCTCCCGGAAGAGCCGGGCGTTCTGGATGGCGAGGGCGGACTGGGTGGCGAAGGTCTGCAGCAGATCGATGACCTCGGGCGCGAACTCGCCCGGCGCCTTTCGGCTGACCGATCAGACCGCCGATGAGCTGGTCCTCGCGCACGAGCGGGACGGCGAGGAGCGCGCGGTAGCCCGGCCGGATGAGGGTGTCGCGGACGCGGCTCTGGTACGCGCCCTCGGTCGGCGATGTCGGGGATCTGGACCGGCTCGCGCGTCACCGCGGCCCGTCCCATGCAGCCCTTCGCCCTTCTGGATCGGCGACCGCCCGACATGGCCTCCACGAAGGCCTGCGTCGCAAGTTGTAGCGTGTGGCCCGCGGAGGTGAAACTGCTCGGACGCCTCGTCGTACTCGTAGATGGAGCAGCCGTCCGCGCCGGCGAGCTGACTGGCGCGCGACGACGATCGTGTCAGCACCGTCTCGAGTCCAGCGTCGAGCTGACCGCGCGGCCGACCTCGCCCAGCGCCGTGAGCTGCGCCCACCGAGCGCGTCAGCTCGGCCGTCCGCGCCTCGCAGCTCCTTGAACAGACGGACGTTCTCGATGGCGATGACCGCCTGGTTGGCGAACGTCTCGAGGAGCGCGATCTGCTTGGCCGAGAAGGGATGGACCTCGGGCCCCCGATTGATGAAGATGACGCCCAGCGGCGTGCCCTCGCGCAGCAGCGGGGTCGCCAGCATTGTCCGGATGTCGGACCCGGCCTGCCGCATGCGGGACACGGATACCGGGAACTCCGCCTCGGCACGCCATGATGTCCTCGACATGGATCGTCCGGCGGTCGCACACAACCCGTCCGCCGACGGTGTCGCGACTGACGGGTACGGTTTCTCCGATCGCCAGTGGTCGGCGTAGCGACCCGCGCCGCGCCACCACGCGCAGGTGCTCCCCTTCGAGGCGGAAGATCGACGAATCCGTCGCCCCGCACACCCGGGCGGCGTTCTCGGCGACGGCCTCCATGACCGGCTGCAGATCGGTCGGCGAGCTCGCGATGACCCGCAGGATCTCGCCCGTGGCGGTCTGCTGCTCGAGTCGCACTCTTTCGTCTCGTTGAACAGGCGGACGTTCTCGATGGCGATGACCGCCTGGGCGGCGAAGGTCTGCAGGAGCTCGATTTGCCGATCGGTGAACGGCCGAACCTCGGTCCGCCGGATGGCGATCGCTCCGATGGCCTCGGCCCCGCGGAGCAGAGGAACGCTCAGCGTTGTCCGGACACCGAAGGATCGCGCAAAGAAACTGGAGTCAGGGTACTCGTCGACCTCGGCCTGCAGATCGGGGACGTGGATCGTCCGCCGGTCGAGTACCGCACGTCCCACGGTCGTTCCACGAATCAGGGGGAACTCGCCCACAGGATGAGAGAGGATCGGCCCCTCGTGAGCGACCAAGCGGAGCCCGTCACCGTCGACCTGGAAGATTGCGGCATCGAGGGCATCGCACAGACGGGCGGCGCTCATCAACACGGCCGCGAACACGGGCTGGACGTCGGTCGGCGAGGTGGCGATGACGCGAAGAATCTCGCTCGTCGCTGTCTGCTGCTCTTGCGCGTCCGCAAGCTCGCGGTCCCGCGTCTGCAGGAGCTCCGCCGTGGCCTTCTGTTGATCTACGGCCTCGGTCAGCGCGTGCCTGAGGCTTTCGACCTCGCCCTTCGTATCCGCGTCTGACCGAGTGGAAGCACTGGCCTCGCCGACGGGGCTGGCGCATTTGTCGCAGAACTTCGCCTGCGGGCGATTCTCGTGCTGGCACCGGGGACAGTGCATATCGAACGTCTCCCGATTCCGGCTCGCGGCCGGCCACGATCACGCGGCGCCGCACCCCGGGCCGCCGCCGGAGCTGGGCTTCCCGGCCGTTCCGTGGGGCACGGGCGCCCCGACCGTACCCCGACCCGGCCTCGGGCGCCAGATGGGCGGTTCTGGGGCGTGGTTCGCCCTAGGGCCTGTGGGGAGACCCCTTGTCCCGGTCAAGAACTCCATCTACCGCTCAAGAACTCCATCTACTTGTCTCGCCTGAACTTGCCTCGCCGCGTCCACCGCTGATCCGGTAGAGTCTCGGCTCAGACGCCACGCCTGATGCCGGGGTGCCGCCATGATTGTCGTGATCGGTCTCTGGACCTTCCTGCGCGCCTGGCTCCTTGGGTCGACGACCATCGCCCTCGAGAACCTCGCACTCCGCCATCAACTCCTCGTCCTCCAGCGATCCGTCGTCCGACCCCATCTGTCTCGATGGGACCGGATCCTCTGGGTCTGGCTGTCCCGCGTCTGGACCGACTGGCGCTCCAGCCTCGTCATCGTGCAACCCGCCACCGTCCTCGCCTGGCACCGCCAAGGCTTCCAGCTCTACTGGCGGTGGAGGTCCCGGGCCAACCCGGTCGGCCGCCCGAGGCTCGACCCCGAGGTTCGCCATCTCATCCGGCGCATGGCTCGCGAGAATCCCACCTGGGGCCGCCGGCGCATCCAAGCGGAACTCGCCCTCCTCGGCTACACGGTGGCCGAGCTGACCGTTGCCAAGTACATGCAGCGGACGTCACCTCGGCCCTCCCCAACCTGGCGCGCTTTTCTGACCGCGCATGTCCGAGACATCGTGGCCGTCGACTTCTTCCTCGTGCCAACCCTGACCTTCCGCCTCCTGTTCGTCTTCGTGGTGCTCCGCCACGAGCGCCGCGAACTCCTCCACATCAACGTCACGGACCACCCCTCGGCAGTCTGGACCGCTCAGCAAATCATCGAGGCGTTCCCGGACGACTCAGCTCCGAAGTTCCTGCTCCGCGATCGAGACGCGATCTACGGTGAGGAGTTCGCGCGGCGAGTCCGGCGGATGGGCATTCGAGAGGTTCGGATCGCCCCACACGCGCCCTGGCAGAATCCGTTTGTCGAGCGGGTGATCGGCTCAATCCGCCGCGAGTGCGTGGATCATGTCCTCATCCTGAACGAGGCGCATCTCCGCCGGCTCTTACACGGCTACATCGGCTACTACAACACCGCGCGGCCACACCAATCGCTCGACCACAACAGTCCCCAGCCACGCGAGGTGCATCCGCCCGAGTTCGGGCGCGTGGTGTCCATCCCGCAGGTCGGTGGGCTCCATCACCTCTACCAGCGGGCGGCCTGATCGCGGTCGGTCGCCCGGCCCACGCTCGGCCGTTGGTGTCACTCACCACCCGCCAGTAGTGGCATGTCTTGGCTTCGCGGTCGCGCGTGGCAATCTCTGATCACCGTCGCCCCAGATGCCGACAGCTCATGCCCCCCATCCCGCGTCAGAGGATCGGAAAGGTCGGGCCGATCAGGTTTTTAACCAGGACAACGGTCATGCGGCTCTGCCCCAGGCAACCCGCGTATATCAGCTTGATTCGTCGTCGAAGCCGCCTCATCGGGACCGACGTCAGCGCCCTCAGGAACCATTCTCCGAACGGAGCCCGACCCGTGGAAGAACACGCTGACGGTCGGTCCTTCCATATCAGGTTCTCACCGCGCCACACAGCCCCGGGCAGAATCCGTTCGCCGGGCGCTTGCTTGGCTCGATCCGGCGCGAGTGTCTCAATCACGTTCTTGTCCTCGGCGAACGACACCTGCGTCGAATCCTGACCCGTTACTTCGATTTTTACCACCAAGCGCGCACCCATCTCGCCCCCGACAAGGATGCACCCGACCTTCGGCCTATCGCGCCCCCGAGGCGGGCACGATCGTGGAGGTTCCAGAAGTCGGCAGTCTGCATCACCGCTACCTCCGCCGGGCAGCGTAGTCCCAGCCGGTCCCGTAAGCAATCGCAACCACGAACGGCCACGAGCGCGCTCATGCCGCCGCGTTGTCTCCGCCTCTCAGACCTCCGGCGCACGGTCGCCTCTTTCACCAACCCTCACTCGGATGGAGCCCGTCAGGCGACTCCGAAGCTCCGCCACCGAGTCGGACGAGGTTATGGCGAGGGACCACCGCTCGACGCCGGTGCAGAATCGCGCCAGGATGAAGAGGTCATCGGGACGCCGATGGCCGACTCGCCCCCTTGACACGGGCTGGTCCGGTGTGAATCCGGGTGGTCGGCGCATCGGGGCCGCACGATGCAGAGAATGTCAATGCGGGCGATGGCTAAGGCGAAGGATCGCCTCCTCTTGCTCCTCAAGCCCGCCGTTTCTGCCCACGCCGCACATAAGTCTCTATAGTCGGCGGCGACGCTCGCCGCCGCGCTGAAGCGATCCGTCACCAGGCGCTCGCTCCCGCGCTGGCCGCCGCTTCACGAGCGCTGGGAGCGGATGCCAAGGACGAGGTTCAGCGGTCCCACGCTCCCTTCGCGCACGGAGCTGTACGCCCACGTGAACCGGGTGTTCCTCGGGGCCGGCGAGGCGGCCTTCGACTTCTTCGAGTTCGGCGTGTACCGGGGCGACAGCCTGCGCACGTGGTGTGCGCTGAACGGGAACCGGGACACCCGCTTCTTCGGCTTCGACTCGTTTCGTGGCTTGCCCGCGCACTGGAAGCCGAGCCGGCCCGAAGGGGGCGTTTAACATGAAAGGGATTCCCCCGGAGATCGACGATCCGCGGGTCCGGCTGGTCGCCGGCTGGTTCCAGCAATCGTTGCCGCGCTTTCTCGAGTCCTACCGGCCCCTGAATCGTCTTGTCGTGCACAACGATAGCGACCTATACTCGTCCACCCTGTACTGTCTGGTGCGCATGGACGCCGTGATGCCGCCGGGGACCCTCGTGATCTTCGACGAGTTCGACGATGTGTTCCACGAGTACCGGGCGCTCAGTGACTACGCCGCCGCGTACCGGCGGCCGTACAGGATCGTGGCCGCAACCCGGAAGGCTTCACCCAGGCCGCCGTGACGTTGCTATGAAGGCGGTGACCAGCGCTCGCACAAGGAGATGACATTGAGCCAGGCGCCACGCACCCCCAGGACTGACTCCTCGCCGCAAGAGCGCGTCGAAGCCTCGAAGCCGACCGTGGAGGATCTCGACGAGCTGAGGGAAGTCCATCGTGGCGAGGGCCCGTCGGGCCGTCGACCCCGACGGAACGGGATTCGACGCCCAGATGAGGGCGTACGATGGCATGGACTTCTTCCCGACCGACGACCTGGCCTTCGGGAGTGGTGGACCTGGGTCGTGCAAGCCGCCCGCGTCATCTCGTCAGGCGTCGACCCGCGTGGGCCTGGCCATCATGACGACCGGGACTGCCGTCGCGGCGTCCCACCTCTACGACAGCGCGGCCGGCGCCCGGTACGCCGACGTCACGCTGGCGGCATCGGGTGTCTTCGCCGTGTGGTTCGTCGTCTCCGCCGCCGTGTCCGCCGTGCGTGGTCGCTGATCGGCGCCCATGCGAGCCTCGTCGTGCCCTGCATGGCGCGCCCGACGGACGTGAGCGTCGGTATGATCGTTCGCAATGGAGCTGCCACGCTGCGTGCATGCCTGGAGAGCGTGGTGGCGCTAGCGGACGAGCTCATCGTCGTGGATACCGGCTCTCTGTTGGCAGGTCGCGTACGCCCTGGACTGCGGTGACGGTCAACTGGCCCGGGTCACCGGGACCGGCAGCCCGGCGGGGGCCCGGGTCGACGTCCTCTGCGATGTGGCTCTGCAGATCGCACTGTGCGCCGCGGTGAGTTCGGTGGCCGCCGCGTACACCCCTGACGTTCCTTCGTGGGTGTATGCCGTTTTCGCCGGTACCTGGGCTGTGAATCTGGTCACTTCGGTGATGCAGACCGGTGACGCCGCCGGCAGCATGATCACCTCGCAGTCCCTGCCGGTGAAGCTGGTGAAGTTGATCCGGGACTACGGTGCGGTCACCGCTCTGATCGGCCTGGTGTTGGCCTTCATTCCCCAGTGGACAATCTGGGTCGTTTTCGCCTTTACTGCCGTCAATGGCTTGTTTTCCTGGCCAGCATCGTGTTCGCGGCCAGGTCGGCCCAGCGGGCGTGGGCTGAGGCCAGGCGTCCGTGAGCACACAGGGTCGTGGAGGCGCCGAGGCCGCCAACGCCGGGATCGGGACGCCGTCGGGTTCTGCTCGGCCTCACCGACCAGGTCGTCATCGCCCTGGCCAGTGCCGGTAATGCCCTGCTCGCCACAAAGGTCCTGCCCAGGGACCGGGCTGGTTCCGTACTCATCGCCATCACCACGCTGTACTTCGCGATGGGGGTGTGCCGGGCGTTCATCGGCGAGGCCGTGCTGGCGCACGATTCGGCGCTTCGATGGATCCGAGCGGCGTAAACGCGAGGAGGACGCGCTCGCCTCGGCCCTGATCCTCGGCTCGCTGGCCGCTGTTGTGCTGTTCGGGTTGCGGCCGTTCGGCCCCGCCGACTGGTTCGGTGATCTGATCTGGGCGATCCCGTTCCTGCCCCGCTCGACACATGACACGGGACGGCACACCTACCTCGCCGCCCGGGAGTACAAAAACGCACTGGTCATCGACGTGACCTGGGTGCTCGTTCAGGCCGTGACCGTCACCGCCTTCCTGCTCGCCGGTTGGCGGGACGGCGGCACGCTGCTGGTCGCCTGGGGCATCGGCGCGACGGCCGGCGCGACATTGTTTCTGTTCCGCACGCGCCTCAACCCGTTCCTGGGCCGGCTGGGGGCCTGGGCTAAAGAAACCCGGCACCTGTCCGGCTGGTTCACCGGCAGTGCGTTGATCGGCCAGAGCCAGACCATGACCGTGGCGATCGTGGTGGCCCAGTTCCTCACCGAGAGTGCCTACGCCGGCCTGCGGCTGGCCCAGATCACGATCCTGCAGCCCGTGCAGAATCTGGTTACCGCGATGAACGCGCTGATGGTGCCCAGGTTCTCCCGATTCGCCGCAGCGGGTGACCTGCCCGCACTCCGTCGGTTGACGTTCAAGGTCGCCGCCCTCGGGCTGGGGCTCGGCGCATTGACGATTGCCGTGGCGGTGCCACTGGCTGAACCGGTGCTCAACTGGTACAACGATGGCGAATACCGCGATATCGCCCCGATCGCGTTGCCGGTCTCCCTGCAGGCTGCGATATACCCGCCGCAGATTCCGTTCACCGCCGCGTTACGTGGACTGCACCGGGCTCGTTACCTATTTGCCCAGTACGTGGTCTTCACGACCGCCAGCCTGACCGGAGTGATCTTCGGAGCGCACGGAGGTTCATTGATCGGTGCCGCATGGGGATTGACCATCGGCGCGGCTGTCGGACTATTGATGATGATTGCGTTGTACTTTTGGGCAATCCGGATCCCACTCCCGTTTCAAGGAGGGAAGACGCGTCGGCCGCGGGGTCTAGGCGCTGGCCGGGGAAGACGTGTTGGCCGGAGATGAGCCGCTAGGCGCGGAAGACGCGTCGGACGAGGACAACAAGAGGTAGGGTCTCGAGTGCCTGTAGCCATCACGTCCCGGAATATATGGTTCGCGGTACTGGGCGCTGCAGTTGCCGGTACTGCGGGAACTGTCGAAACAGTACAAGAGAACCCATTCTCCGGACTGCGCGCCTTCGTCGCGGCGGTCATCGGCTGGGCGATCGTGGGACTCGCCCTGACC
>CAVXVV010000001.1:0-92319 GCA_963765195.1 uncultured Candidatus Rokubacteria bacterium | reverse complement strand
AAACTAGGCCTCGAGATCTCGCAGGCGACGGTGTCCAAGTACATGGTGCGCCTCCGGAAGCCCCCGTCGCAGACCTGGCGCACCTTCCTGACCAATCACGTCCAGACCCTCGTCTCCGTCGACTTCTTCACCGTGCCCACGGTGACGTTCAAGGTGTTGTTCGTCTTCGTGATCCTGGCGCATCATCGGAGACGCGTGGTCCATGTCAATGTGACCGACGCCCCCACGGCCCAGTGGACGGGCCAGCAGCTCGTGGAGGCGTGCCCCTGGGAGACGGCCCCGCGATACCTGCTGCGCGACCGCGACGGGGTCTATGGGGTCGAGTTCTCGAACCGAGTGCAAGGCATGGGGATCGGCGACGTCAAGACGGCGCCTCGATCGCCTTGGCAGAATCCGTACGTGGAACGGCTCATCGGCACCCTCCGCCGCGAGTGCCTCGACCATATCGTGGTGCTGAACGACGCCCACCTGCGTCGGCTGCTGAGCCACTATCTCCCTACTACCACGGTGCCCGACACACCTCGCCCTGGACAAGGACACACCGGAGCCCAGACCGGTGGAGCACCTCGACCAGGGCGGCATCGTCGAGACACCCTTGGTCGGAGGCCTGCATCATCGGTACACACGCCAGGCGGCGTAAGATCCTTCCGACCTGCGGGGTGTCCCGCCACGCGGAAGTCGCCGGTCGGCCGGTCCACGCGGTTCCTCGGTCTGCCTCCGCCTTGCGTCTGAGGCTCCACAGGTCCGGGGTGTCCTTCGGAGCCAAGGCCCAGCTCGCTTGATGAACGACCGGCAGCCGGTCCTCCGAATACCGGGATGGGTTAAACGGAAGGCACAAGGTGCATCCCAAGAGCCATCGGCGGCTCCCTGTAGGCGCGGAGGTGTTCCCAGAAGACGGCGTGCATTTTCGGGTCTGGGCTTCACGCTGCCAGCGTGTGGAAGTGATGCTTGAGGGAGGCCCCAAGGATACACCCGGTGCGTTGCCCCTGGCGGTGGCATTAGCCCCCGAGGCCGAGGCGCCTGGCTATTTCTCCGCCCTGGTCACTGCGGCAGGTGCCGGTACGCTGTACCGTTATCGTCTCGATGGCGACCCAGCGCTGTATCCGGATCCCGTCTCGCGTTTTCAGCCAAGCGGGCCGCCTGGTCCCTCCCAGGTCATCGATCCAGGCACCTTCCAGTGGAGCGATGGCGATTGGCCGGGAGTACCTCTCGAAGGGCAAGTCATCTACGAGATGCACCTTGGGACCTTCACACCGGAAGGCACGTGGGAGGCTGCCAGCCGCGAACTACCGGAGCTGGCGGATGCGGGCATGACCCTGATCGAGATCATGCCAGTGGCAGACTTCCCTGGCCGCTTCGGCTGGGGCTATGATGGTGTCAATCTCTTTGCGCCAACACAACTCTACGGCACCCCCGACGATTGTCGCCGTTTCGTCGATCAGGCGCACGCACTGGGGCTCGGAGTAATCCTCGATGTGGTCTACAACCACTTTGGACCGGACGGGAACTACCTCATGCAGTTCTCCCCAGAATATTTTACCGAGCGTTATACCACCGACTGGGGCCAAGCCATCAACTTTGACGGCGAGCATGCTGGCCCAGTCCGTGAGTTCTTCCTCGCTAACGCCGGGTATTGGATCGACGAGTTTCACTTCGATGGGTTACGCCTCGACGCGACGCAGAACATCTACGACACCTCGTCCGACCACCTCCTGGCAGCGGTTGCCCGACGGGTGCGGCAAGCAGCCCGTGGACGTTCGACCTTCCTGGTGGCGGAGAACGAACCGCAGCATACCAAATTGGTCCGACCGCCAGCACAAGGGGGTTACGGCCTCGATGCCTTATGGAACGACGACTTTCACCATAGCGCCATGGTCGCGCTGACCGGGCGCCATGAGGCTTACTACACCGACTATATGGGCACCCCCCAGGAGTTTATTTCGGCGTGCAAGTGGGGATACCTGTACCAGGGACAGCGCTATACATGGCAGAAGCAGCGCCGCGGCACCCCGGCCTTTGGGTTGCAGCCGGCGAAGTTTGTGACCTTCTTCCAGAACCACGACCAGATTGCCAACTCTGGGCGCGGTCTGCGTTGTCACCTGCTGACCAGTCCGGGTCGCTACAAAGCGCTGACCGCCGTGCTACTCCTCGGTCCAGGGACACCCATGCTCTTCCAGGGGCAAGAGTTTGCGGCCTCAAGCCCGTTTTTTTATTTCGCCGATTTCCCAGAGGCACTCGCCAGGCTGGTGTGCCAGGGGCGTGCCGAATCCCTCAAACAATTTCGTAGCCTGGACAACCCGGCGATGCAGGCAGGTCTGCCTCACCCTGAAGACCCCCGCACGTTCGAGCGCTCGAAACTCGACCTCTCTGAGCGCCAGCGCCACACAGAGATCTATGCGTTGCACCGCGACCTGCTCCGCCTGCGACGCCAGGACCCCGTCTTGCGTGCGGCGCAGCGCCCTGGCGGCATGGATGGCGCGGTGCTCGGGCCAGAAGCATTCGTACTCCGCTTCTTCGGTGTGCACGGCAACGACAGGCTGCTGATCGTGAACCTCGGGCTCGACCTGCCCCTGGTTCCGGCTCCGGAGCCGTTGCTTGCCCCTCCGGAAGAGCGGGAGTGGCAGACCCTGTGGGCCAGCGAGGACCCGCGCTATGGCGGCGGTGGCACCGCGTCGCTTGATACCGAGCAGAACTGGCAGATACCAGGGCACGCGGCCGTTGTCCTGTGGCCCACGCCCGTGGAAGAGGCACAGCACGCCTGACGGGAGCATGCCCCTCGGCAACATGGGGGGCAAAATATCACTTCCAACGTAGGAGGAAGGACAGCATGGGGGATGTGGTGCGTCGTATGTCATGGTCGGGAGCGAACCCGGCCGAAGCAGAGCTGCTCTTGAGGCGCGAATGGTTGGTGACCAACGGCCTGGGCGGTTATGCGTCAGGGACGATCGCCGGCGTCCCGACGCGCGCTATCATGGTCTGCTGATCGCCTCTCCCCTCCACTTAGCCCATCCAGGTACACGGACGTCCGGCTGCGGCCGTCGTCTGTCTGGCGCACCAGGTCTTACTACGAAGGACACCCGGGAAGCCCAACTTGCTCCTGGCGGGTTGCAGAGCCTGAACGGAGGAGGCGCGAGCTCTGCCCGACCGCCGACTTCAGCGTAACCGGTACACCCAGCAACCAGGTACGTCTTAGGCTGCCAGCCGCGCGTACCGATGATGCAGGCCTCCGACCATGGGCATCTCGACGATTCCACCTTGGTCGGGGCGCTCACCCGTCTGGGCTCCGGGGCGTCCTTCTCCAGTGAGAGGTGGGTCCGGTCGCGGTGGTAGTAGGTCAGGTAGTCACGCAGCAGGCGACGGAGATGCGTCCGTTCAGCACCACGACGTGGTCGAGGCACTCGCGGCGCAGGGTCCCGATGAGACGTTCGACGTAAGGATTTGCCACGGGACCGAGGCGCGGCTTGACCTCGTGGATCCCCATGGCCTGGGCTCGACTCGAGAACACGACCCCGTACACCGCATCGCGGTCGCGCAGCAGGTATCGCGGGGCCGTTTCCCAGGGGAATGCCTCCACGATCTGCTGGGCTGTCCACTGGGCCGTGGGGGCGTCGGTGACGTTGACATGCACGACGCGCCGCCGCTCGTGCGCCAGGACCACGAAGACGAACAGGACCTTGAACATCACGGTGGGGACGACGAAGAAGTCGACGGAGACGAAGGTCTGAAGGTGGTTCTCGAAAAGGTTCGCCAGGTCTGCGATGGCGGCTTCCGATGGCGGACGACGTACTTGGACACTGTTGCCTGGGAAATCTCGATGCCCAGCTTCTGGAGCTCCCCGTGAATCCGCGGCGCGCCCCAGATGGGGTTGCCGTGGACATCCGTCGGATGAGCGCTCGGACCTTCAGGGAGACGGCTGGGCGGCCTGGTCCGTTCCGGCGGCTCTTCCAGGTCCAGACGAGCTTGAAGCCGGTCCGCTGCCACCGGATCACCGTCGCGGGTTGGACGACGGAGATGGCATCCATCCAGCCGCTCCACATACGGGACAGCAGGACCCACAACAGCCGGTCGGCCGTCCGCAGGCGTGGGCGCCGCGCGGTGCGCTGGAGGACGGCCAGTTGGTGCCGGAACGCGAGGTTCTCGAACACCAAGGAGCGCTGGGTCCTGACACCACGGAGGAGACCGATGAGGATGAGGGTGATCATGCCGGCCATCATCCATCAGGCCGGCTGACAGTTCAACGTTGATGAGGCGGATGGAGTAAATAGAAGGCACACCGGCCCAATGGGGCCAGCCCGGCGCCTGCTCGATGCATCTTTTCTTGACGCATGCAACCGATTACAATCTGCGGAAGAGGTTGCAAATGCTGGTGGCGATCCGAATAGCTTGTGGACCCACCCTCTTCTTCGCGCTGTGTCTTTTCCTCGACTTCGCGGACCCGCTCGTTCCAGGAGCGTGGCCTGTCGATCCCGACCGGTCGGTCGAGGGTGTTTCGGCCGCGCAACGTACTTCGGCGGCGCGTCGTACCATCTCGATGCCGAGCTTCGCGATGGCAGCACGGCACGTCAATCCGGTCGAGCCTTCCACCGTCAGGTTTCCGCGGTCCACGCTCTCAGCCGTCAGCGAATGGGTCGGGCTTCAACGAGTAGGTTATCCCGCTCTCTCTGACCCGCCTCCGCTCGCAGAAGACCACTAGCAACCTCCCGAAGGCGTTCTAGCTGTCTTTCCCGGGTCGGGACGAGCCGTCCCCTCGCGTCGGCCGGCTCGACACACTTCCCCGGTGCTCTTGGGAATCCTCACCGATGCGTCACTGTAGCGAGAGGAGAACCGAGCCATGATGCACAGCCCACGAGGCCCCGTAAGACGATGTTGACCGCCGCCTGCCTGGTGATGTGTTTGTTCGCCGTCGCACCTGTCGCGACGGCCGCCGCCAACGAGGTCGTCCAGTGGAACGAGACGACGATGAAGGCCATCGTGGCAAATGGACAGAACAACATCGTGTCGACGCGCACTCTCGCCATGGTGCAGGTGGCGGTGCACGACGCCCTGAACGCCATCGATCGCCGCTACGACGCCTACTACTTTGAAGGGCCCGGAGACCGCGCCGCGTCGCCCGATGCCGCGGTCGCGGCCGCCGCCCACACGGTGCTCGTCGGGGTGATCGGAGGCTACGGCACGCCCGCGCAGAAGGGCGCGACGTTCGCCCTGGTCGACCAGGCCTACGCGGCCTCGATTGCCCGCGTCACCGATGGCCCGCCCGGAACAAGGGCGTGGCGGTCGGGCGCGCGGCCGGGGCGGCGATCCTTGCGCTTCGCAAGGACGACGGCGCCTTCCGCGACGCGCCCTACACGCCGGGCATGGGTCCCGGCAAGTGGCAGCCGCATCCGAACCCTGTTCCAGCCAACCCGCCCATCGCCAACCCGGACCTGGCCCGCGGCTACGCGCCCTTGGCCAACCCGGGCTGGGCGAATGTCACACCGTTCACGCTGCTTTCTGCCTCGCAATTCTGGCTTCCGGGGCCTCCGGCATTGACGAGCGAGACCTACGCGCGCGACTACAACGAGGTGAAGAATATCGGCGGCAAGGTCAGCGCGACTCGCACGGACGACCAGACCCAGATCGCGCGCTTCTGGTTCGAGGGGCCGGGCGCCTGGAACACGATCGCGCGCGCGGTGGCCACCACGCGCCGCCTCGATGCCCGGGACAGCGCCCGGGCCCTGGCCCTCATGAACATCGCGATGGCCGACGCCTACATCGCGGGCTTCAAGATCCGCTACGTGTACGATTTCTGGCGCCCGGTCACCGCCATCCGGGAAGGCGACAACGACGGCAACGACGCCACCGTCGGCGACCCGGCCTGGGACAGCCATCAGAACACCCCGGCGGTCTCGGACTATCCGTCCACCCAGAGCACCTTCAGCGCGGCCGCCGCGGTGGCCCTCGCCAGTGCCCTCGGCGGCGACCAGGCCAGCTTCACGGTCACGAGTGGGCACGCCATTCGAAGGCATCACCCGATCGTTCACGAGCTTCTCCCAGGCGGCTCGGGAGAGCGCCGACTCCCGGGTCTATGCCGGCATCCACTTCCGGAGCGCCTGTGAGGACGGGCTCGTCCTGGGCCGGAAGGTCGGACAGCGGACCGCCACGCTCTATCTCCAGCCTGTGAAGAAGTGAAGCCGGCGAAAGGCCGCCGGAGCCTTGTCAAGCACGCAAGGCGTCCGGCGGTACCCATCTCCCGGTCCAGCACTTCGGGAGGGCCGCGCCATGTCTTCCTCGCGACGATGCACAGGGGCAGGTCCCTCGACCGGCCGACGCCTGGCCCAGCTAGCGAGCCGGCGGTGGCGCCGGACACCACGCCGCTCCACTGGATTCTTCGCGTGGCCGTGGCGGCCTGTTTCATCGGCCATGGCGCCTTCGGCATCATCACCAAGGCCACGTGGCTGCCGTACTTCGGGATTTTCGGCATCCCGGAAGCGTGGGCATGGAGGCTCATGCCCATCGTCGGAACCGTCGACATCACGGTGGGCGTTCTCACGCTGTTCCACCCGGTTCGCGCGATCGTCCTCTACATGGCGTTCTGGGGATTCCAGACTGCCTGCCTCCGCCCCCTCGCCGGACAGGGTGTCTGGGAGCTCCTCGAGCGCGCCGGCAACTACGGTGCCCCTCTGGCCTTCCTCGTCCTGCTCGGTGGGGGTCGGTCACTGCCCGACTGGTTCTCGACGCGGCCGGCGCCCCCTCTCACCCAGGAGCGGGCCGCGGCGATCGGCTGGATTCTCCGGCTGACGACCGCACTGCTGCTGATCGGGCACGCCGGCTTCGATTTCGCCATGCACAAGGACTGGACCGGCTATGCCGCGGGGATCGGGATCAGCCCGACTACGCTCGCGGGCCATCCGCTCCGACCGTGGGCGGGATGGTTCGAATGCTGCTCTCGGGCTGCTCGTCCTCGCGTCGGCCGGGGCGCGGCCTGCTGGTCTTCGTCTTCGCCTGGAAGCTCGGGACCGAAGCCCTCCGGCCCCTGGCCGGGGAGCCGATCTGGGAGTTCATCGAGCGGGGTGGCAGCTACGGAGCGCCGCTGGCTCTCGCGTGGCTCCTGGCCCGACGTGCACGGAACGTCGGGCCAACGGCTGGCATCAACCGGGCCAAATCCGTTACGGGCGCATGACGGGGCACCCGGCCGCCGGTACGGTGAATCGCGACCTCGCGGCTCTAGCGGTCCCCGATGCCCTCAGGTCGGTCGAGCGGCCCGGGCCCGTAGTGTCCGAAAACTCCGCCCCCGCTCAGGCTGCGCGGTGGTAGTAGCGCAATAGCCCGCCCAGCCGGTCTCGGCAGCGGACCTGGGTCCCTGTCCCTTCCATTTAGTCGATCCAGGTTGTCCCTTCTGTTTAACCCATCCAGGTGTGTGGAAGAGCTGCGGCCGTTCGATGGCTCCGAAGAACATCCCGCGTGGACCCACGTGTTCCGTGTGGAGCTTCAGACGCCAGGCGGAGGAAGAGCGAGGCGAACCGCGCTGACCGGCCGACCGCCGACTTCCACGTGGCTGGTCCCCCCGCAGGCCGGGCGGATCTTACGCCGCCTGGCGCGTGTAGCGATGATGCAGGCCTCCGACCATGGGGGTCTCGACGATCCGGCCTTCGTCAAGGCGCTCCACCGGTCTCGGGTCCGGGGCGTCCTTGGCCAGGGCGAGGTGCGTTCGGGCACTGTGGTAGTAGATGAGATAGTCGCGCAGCAGGCGACACAGATGGGTTTCGTTCAACACCACCATGTGGTCGAGGCACTCGCGGCGCAGGGTCCCGATGAGGCGTTCCACGTACGGATTCTGCCAAGGCGACCGAGGCGCCGTCTTGACTTCGTGGATCCCCATGGCCTGGGCTCGACTCGAGAACACGACCCCGTAGACCGCATCGCGGTCGCGCAGGAGGTAGCGCGGGGCCGTCTCCCAGGGGAACGCCTCCACGAGTTGCTGGGCCGTCCACTGGGCCGTCGGGGCGTCGGTGACGTTGATGTGGACGACGCGTCGCCGATCGTGCACCAGGACCACGAAGACGAACAAGACCTTGAACAGTACCGTGGGCACGGTGAAGAAGTCGACGGAGACGAGGGTCTGGACGTGATTGGTTAGAAAGGTGCGCCAGGTCTGCGATGGCGGCCTCCGATGGCGGACGACGTACTTGGAGACCGCCGCCTGCGAGATCTCGACGCCCAGTTTCTGGAGCTCCCCGTGAATCCGCGGCGCGCCCCAGATGGGGTTCGCCTTGGACATCCGTCGGATGAGCGCTCGGACCTCCAGGGCGACGGCCGGGCGACCTGGTCCGTTCCGGCGGCTCTTCCAGGTCCAGACGAGCTTGAAGCCGGTCCGCTGCCACCGGATCACGGTCGCGGGTTGGACGACGGAGACGGCATCCGTCCAGCCGCTCCACAGGCGGGACAGCAGGACCCAGAACAGCCGGTCGGCGGTCCGCAAGCGTGGACGCGGCGCGGTGCGCTGGAGGACGGCCAGTTGGTGCCGTAACGCGAGGTTCTCGAACACCAGGGAGCGCTGGCTCCTGACCCCGCGGAGGAGACCGGTGAGGATGAGGGTGATCATGCCGGCCATCATCGATCAGGCCGGCCGCAAGTCAACGTTGACCAGGCGGACGGAGTAAATAGAAGGCACACCGTGCGCAGAGACGACTCCAGGCCGAGTGGCCCCGGCTCGTCCTCGTGCACACCCCCGTACACGCGAGTTGGCTCAACCAGATCGAGATCTACTTCTCGATCGTCCAACGTCAAGTCCTCACGCCCAACGACTTCCCCAGCCTTACCGCGGTCAAGGATCGCCTTCTCCGGTTTCAGGCTCACTACGCGCAGGCGGCCACCCCGTTCCAGTGGACATTCACCCGGCGCGACCTGGCCGTCCTCCTGGCGAGGCTCGCCCACACACCTCGCCGCCTCGCCGCATGAGCCCGATGAAATACGTCACCGAAATTGCGTGCCAGAGTACTTAGCGAATCGTCGCTACGATCTTCGCTACGAAACGGCCCCCGGAGAACGGGGCTTCTTCGGCTGCAATCCTCGCTTGACCTCCGCCCTCCCATAGGGGTGACGGGCCTCGGGCTCTTGCCCGGGGGGCCTAGCTCCCACTGAACGCGCCAGCCTTCACCGGACGGATCGAACCCGTGTTTCAGCCTTGAGCGACTGTCTTCGAGTCAAGCGATTTGCCACGGCCTGCGGTCCCGGAGCATGGCATTCAGGATCGTGAGGAGCTTCCGCATCGCGGCGATGACCGCGACCTTGCCGGGACGGCCCGCAGCCACGAGGCGGTGAAAGAACGCTCGGATCACGGGGTTGTGCTTGATCGCCGCGACCGTGGCCATGTACAGGCTGCGCCGGACGTGCGCCCGCCCGCCGACAATCATCCGCCGGCCTCTCGGGCCTGCGGGGGGTGCCACCAGGCGAAGCTGCCGGCGGCCGGTCAGGGCGATTCACCTCGGTCTTCGTGCGCCTTGCGTCTGACACTCCACACGGAACACGTGGGTCCACGCGGTGGTTGTTCGGAGCCATGGCCCAGGCGCTTGACGAACGGCCGCAGCTCTTCCAAACACCTGGATGGGTTAAACAGAAGGGACACGGGGCAGGACGGGCAGCCGAGCGCGGGGCAGGGCCTACGAGGAGACTTCGAGGTTCTCGATGTCAGCCAGCGTCCGACCGGCGGCACGGTGGAGCGTCCAGAACAGCTCCCGGTAGACCTTCTCCTGTCCTGGGGGGCAGATGAGGGAGGCCGTGATCATCCGCCCGTGGAACTGTAGATGCAGCTGAATCCACGGTGGCGTGTCGTCCTCGCGCCAGAAGACGCTCTCCAGAATGGCCTGTCGGACCTCGCTGGCGATCGGAATGTTCTCGAACGGCCGAACCGACGTATCGACTGGCGGGGGCCAGGGGATCGAGTGCTGAGCGATCAGTTTGTGAACCCGCATGGCTCGGGACACCTCTTCCATCAGCGTACATCCGCGCGCGCGCCACCTCGTCACGGGTCGTCGGATTCGCCCGTGGCACGAAGTTGCCGAGCACGCGACCGTGCCCGTGCGGTCCGGTTACGCTCCAGGGCCGTCATCTGGCCGCGCAGCATCAGCGTCCAGCACCGGAGGTGGAGCGTCTGGCCGAACTTCAGAACAACGGGAGTGCCGTGCTTGATGGGCTTCCGGCAGGACGGGCAGGCGGGATCATCCGGGGAGGGGCGGAGGGGCACGACACTCTCCTCCTGACTGACTGCTCTGAGTGTGCGCGTCGGTCGCGCGGAGGTCAACGGCGGCCCGTCACATGGTGGAGTTGCACGGCGTAGAGTCGGCGAGCCTGGGGCGGAACGCGCGAGAGCCCCGGAAGGCGTCCCCTCCGAGGCTCTCGTCAGACGGCTGGGGGAGCGCGCTACGCATCGACCAGGATCACGGATCGAGACTTCACGGCCGGCGGGACGGGGAGTCGCAGCTCCCAGCTCAGGGCTCACGGGGGGCATGTGCTCGGGTCTCCACTCCCTGTCCCTTCCGCTTGACCCCGTAGTGTCCGAATATTCGGCCGAGCCCTTACCCCATATCCGTTCCGGGGTGAGGCCCGATAGGATCGGCCTATGACGGCCGATCTCTACCCCTTGCAGGTGCTGCTCGTGACCCTCGCGGGATGGGTCAACCGCCACCAACAACACGTCATCGAGTACCTGGTGGAGGAGAACCGTGTCCTCACTCCCCCTCCCCCCCCCTCCCCCCCTTCTCTCGCCACGATCGTGACCCCCGACACGATCCTGCGATGGCACCGGCAGCTGATCGCCCGGAAGTGGACGTTCACACCGAAGCGGCCGGGCTGTCCCGGGATCATGCAGGAGATCTCGTCGCTCATTCTGCGCATGGCCACGGAGAATCCTGCGTGGGGCTACACTCGGATCCAGGGGGCGCTCAAGAACCTGGGCCACGGCGTGGCCAGGAGTACGGTCGCCAAGGTGCTCAAAGCCAACGGGATTCCGCCAGCCCCGGGCCGACCGTCCTCCTGGCGGACGTTCATACGGGCCCACTGGGGCGCGATCGCGGGGGCGACTTTTTCACCAGCGAGGTCTGGACCCTCGAGGGCTGATCACCTACTACATGCTCTTCGTGATCGATCTCCGAAGCCGACGGGTTCACGTGGCAGGCTCGACGCCCACCCCGGCCGCGTGGTTCATGGCGCAGGCGGCGCGTCGACTGACCGATGCGGTCGATGGGTTCCTGGCGAGCCACCCGATCCTCATCTGCGATCGCGACAGCCAGTGGACCGACGACTGCCGCCGCATCGTCCAAGGCGCCGGGGTGCGGATCGTGCTGATCCCCGTCCGGGCGCCGAATGCCAACGCCTACCCAACGCTTCGTGCGCTCGATCCGAGAGGAGTGTCTCGACCGCCTGATCCTCTTCGGGGAGGGTCGGCTCTTCCGCGCCCTCGACGAGTTCGTGGCGCACTCCCACGGGGAGCGGAACCATCAGGGGCTCGGGAATGCGCTGATCACCCCGGCCGCCGCGGCCGCGGGCGGGACCCAGGTCCGCTGCCGAGACCGGCTGGGCGGGCTGTTGCGCTACTACCACCGCGCAGCCTGAGCCGGGGCGGAGTTTTCGGACACTACGGGCGGCGCTATCAGAGCGCCGCGCTGTTCCGCTTCCAAAGTGGTGACCCGGGCGATGCACTGCCCACTGGCAACGTGCCGATTCCCGGGGTTACCTGTATCCAGGGCATCCCGCCGCTGAACACGGTGTAGCTGCACAAGCTGCCAGCGGATTCCCCTGGTTTCTACCCGTCGGCGGCCCCGATTCCACCCCGGCCGATATTTCTTGACACATCAGTCCAGAACAAGGTAAGGTGCCATCCATGGTGAGGCCAAGAGAATTCGATCGCGACGAAGTGCTGGAACGGGCAATGTCCGTCTTCTGGTCGAAGGGCTTTACCGCCACCTCGACCAGCGACTTGGTCGAGGCGATGCAGATCGGGCGCCAGAGCATGTACGACAGCTTCGGCGACAAGCGGGCGCTCTACCTTGAAGCGCTCGCCCAATACCAGCAACAAAGCGTTGCCGCACATATCGAGCGCTTGCGTTCGGGCAAAACAGCCCTTGCCGGCATAGAGGCCATGCTGGCAGGCCTCGCCCCCGCCGACAAATCACTGCGCCACAAGGGCTGCATGGGCGTCGGCGCCATTGCCGAATTCGGCCGCGATGATCCCGATGTGGTGAAGCTGCGCGAAAGGTCAGGCGTGGTGCTTGTGCGCGCATTGACGGAAGCCGTCACCCTGGCCAAACAGCAGGGCGACATTCCGCCGCGAGTAGACACCGCCGAGTCGGTGCGTTTTATCGGTACCCTCATGCAGGGCCTTCAGACCGATGCACGCGCCGGCGTCAAGCCGGAAGCATTGCAGGCGACCGCACGGTTCTCTTTGGCGGCGCTGACGCGCCGCTAATCCCCCAGGGCAAGGACACAGGATCCCGTGGCCCGCCTGTTTTTGACCATTCATTCCAGAACGGAGCATTCCCATGACAAAAGCACTGCAGCCCCTGAAAGACAAAATCGCGCTGGTCGTCGGTGGCTCGCGCGGCATCGGTGCCGGCATCGCGCGGCGCCTGGCGGAAGATGGCGCCGGCATCGCCCTGACCTACGCCGCCGCGGCGGACAAGGCGAATGAACTGGTGCAACAGATTGCGGCCGGCGGCGTGCGCGCCATCGCCATTAGGGCGGACAGCGGTAATGAGGTCGAGCTGCGCGACGCAGTGGCGAAAACCATGCAGCAGTTCGGTCGCCTCGACATCCTCGTGGTCAATGCCGGCGTGCTGATCCCCGGCGGCATACTGGAATACCGCATGGAAGATCTCGACCGCATGCTGGCCGTCAATGTGCGCGGAGTGGTCGTTGCCATCCAGGCTGCCGCTGCCCACATGGGGCAAGGCGGTCGCGTCATTACCATCGGCAGCAACACTGCCGTGCGAACCGGCTTCCCGGGCTCGAGCATCTACTCGATGACCAAGGGTGCCATCGCTTCGCTGGTGCGCGGCGTGGCGATCGATCTCGCGCCGCGCGGCATTACGGTCAACAACGTCCAGCCCGGCCCCACGGTGACCGACATGACGTCGGTGCCCGGCATGGCGGAGGCGGTAAAGCCGCTGATCCCGCTCGGGCGCATGGGCAGCACGGCAGAGATCGCCGCCATGGTGGCTTATCTGGTCGGGCCGGAATCCGGCTTTGTCACCGGTGCCAGCATGACGATCGACGGCGGTTACGTGGCCTGACGCCGATCGATCAAGGGCCGAACCATCAGGTCCGGCCTGCTGATGATTCGAGCTGGCGCTATCCCGCCGAGCTCCGTTTGCGATTCACCGATGGCGGAGCGCTGGCAGCCTTGTCCGGCAAGGCTGCAGCCAAACCGTCGATCAGGCTCCGGAGCCCGGCATCGAAGGCGCGCCAGGAGACGTGGGTCGCAGAGCCTCGGCCTGGCCGCCGAGCCGCCGCCCGGCCGACCCGTCCCTGCCGCCTGACCCCTGCGCTCGATCACGCCCCACCTGTCCCTTCCGTTTAACCCATCCAGATGTTTGGAGGACCGTGCGGCCGTTCGTCTCGCGCATCGGGCCTTGCGCTCGCGAAGGACGCCCAACGGGGACCCACGTGTTCCCTGTGGAGTTTCAGACAGCAGGCGCGAGGAAGATCGAGGCGAACCGCACTGACCGGCCGATCGGCGATTTCAGCGTGTCGAGTACACCCCGCAGGCCGGAAGGATCTTACGCCGCCTGGCGCGTGTAGCGATGATGGAGGCCGCCGACCATGGGCGTCTCAACGATCCGGCCTTGGTCGAGGCGCTCCACCGGTCTCGGCTCCGGGGCGTCCTTGGCCAGGGAGAGGTGGGTCCGGGCACTGTGGTAGTAGGCGAGGTAGTCGCGCAGCAGGCGGCGGAGGTGGGCGTCGTTCAGCACCACGACGTGGTCGAGGCACTCGCGGCGCAGGGTGCCGATGAGGCGTTCCACGTACGGATTCTGCCACGGCGACCGAGGCGCCGTCTTGACTTCGTGGATCCCCAGGGCCTGGGCTCGGCTCGAGAACGCGACCCCGTAGACCGCATCGCGGTCGCGCAGCAGGTAGCGCGGGGCAGTCTCCCAGGGGAACGCCTCCACGAGCTGCTGGCCTGTCCACTGGGCCGTGGGGGCGTCGGTCACATTGAAATGGACGACGCGTCGCCGATGATGCGCCAGGACCACGAAGACGAACAACACCTTGAACGTCACCGTGGGCACGGTGAAGAAGTCGACGGAGACGAGGGTCTGGACGTGATTGGTCAGGAAGGTGCGCCAGGTCTGCGACGGGGGCTTCCGAAGGCGCATCACGTACTTGGACACCGTCGCCTGCGAGATCTCGAGGCCCAACTTCTGCAGTTCCCGTGTGTCCAGAGTAACGCTGACGTGTTCAGCGGGGGGCAGTCCCGCCGGGGCAAGAGCCAGCAGCCCCGTAGCTTGGATGGCAGGGTAAAGGGAAACCGATGCTCTGGAGCCCATCGACGAAGCTCTCGAGAGGAGGGTGAGCGAGTCCCCGGGCCGCAACGGGAGTGAACGCAGAGGTAGCCCCGAAACTGAAAGCCCCGGAGGCCGAGCGGTTGGGAACTGCGCGAAGGCAGCAGGGACCGTCGCACGCTGGTTGGCGCGGCGGGGCCCCTCCGGCGGGGTGGGAGCGGCGGCACGGTGACCAGGACACGTCGAGCAACTGGAGAAGCCCTCCTCGCTCCGCCGCGAAATCGGCGGGACCGGATCCGCCCTATAACCAGTGCACCTGGGAAGTGGGCGGAGGGCGAGAGGGTGGCGGAGGGGTCCGCAGTAGCGGTGAAGCGGGGTAATGCCCGCGGAGCGAAGGGACCCTGCTGTTCGGCAATGCCTCCGACAACACGGAAGGCAGGGGCGACCTGACAATGGCGTCCATCAGTCTGCAGGACCTGAGGCGGAGGCTGTACGTCAAGGCGAAGGCTGACAAGGACTGGCGGTTCTGGGGCCTGTATGTCCAGGTAGCCAAGCTGGAGACGTTACGCGCGGCGTACGACCTCGCCAAGCGGAACAACGGGGCGCCGGGGCTGGATGGCGTCACGTTTGAGGCGATCGAGGCGGCCGGGCGTGGAGGCGTTTCTGACGCAACTCCGGGACGAACTGGTCGCGCGCACCTATCGGCCGCAGCGGAACCGAAGAGTCGAGATTCCGAAGGACGGGGGGACGAAAGTCCGCGTGCTCGGGGTTCCGGGGATTCGGGACCGGGTGGTGCAAGGGGCGCTCAAACTCATCGTGGAGCCGATCTTCGAGGCGGACTTTCACGACGGCTCGTATGGCTACCGACCGAAGCGGAACGCGCACGACGCCGTGGCACGGGTGGCGAAGGCCATTCTCGGGGGCAAGACGCAGGTGATTGACGTCGATTTGGCGGCCTACTTCGACAGCGTGCGGCATGACCGGCTGCTGGCGAAGGTGGCGCGCCGGGTGCGAGACGGCGAGATCCTGCACTTGCTCAAGCTGATGCTAGAGGCATCCGGCAAGCGAGGGGTCCCCCAGGGTGGGGTCGTGACTCCTCCCACGCAATAGATAACCCGGATCGGGATGGTTCCCAGGAACAGGGATCGAATGCCTGAGCACGAGGGTGTCGGGACCCACCTGCACTTCCTTCAGGATGAGCCTGACGACCCGCTGGCGATCGGCGAGCGCGAGGGTTTGGGCGGCCTCGTGGAGCTTGGCGAGAAACCCTTCAAGGCTCTGGGCCAGCGTCACGTATGTCTCGGCGTCCGTCAGCTCCGCCTCGAAGGCGGCCAACTGCGCTTCGGCCGTCGCCTCCCGCTGTCGCAGAGGCGGCATGCGCTGTGCGCAACTCCTCCAGCGAGAGGAGCTCCTCTTGATACGCCTCGATGAGCCGCGCGATCGCTCCGCGGATCCGGGCCACCGTCTTGACCAGGCTCTCGCGTTTCACGGTGATGGGATGCTCGGTGCGCAACGCCGCCAGCCGGCGATCGATTTCCTGGCGGACGAGCGAGGGATTCTCCAGCAAGCGGATGACCTCGTCCCAGACCAGCGCGTCCAACGCATCCTGCCGCACCGGGCGGTTCGTACAGCGGCGCCCCTCGGGATAGCGGTAGTCGTCCGACCCCAGGCAGCGGTAGTAGAAGAGCTTCCGCCGCGATGTCCGCGTCGAAGTCCGATAGTACGCGTAGCCGCACGCTCGACAGACCAACAGCCCTTGCAGCAGGGACGGGACCTTGGTGTGGCGCGCCGCGAAGCGACGATTCTCGGCGAGCCGCGCCTGGGCCAGCGCGTACTGGGTCGGCGTGACCAGCGCCGGCACGGCAATCTCGATCCACTCCTCGCGCGGGCGATCACGCAGCGAGGCCGGGTGGACCGGCACGCCGCCCCGCTGGCGTAGCCGCCGGGTGACCCGGACGTGCTCGCGCGGCGTCATCGCGGTCTTCTGAAAGCAGGCCGTCCCCTGATACGCCGGGTTGCGGAGCATGCCCCAGATCGTGCTGCGCTCCCACTGCGGCTTCCCCGTTCGCGTCGGGATGCCGCGGTCCGTGAGCCAGCGGGTAATGGCGCCAATCGGCGACGCCTCCTCGGTGTAGCGGCGGAACACTTCCCGCACGACCGCCGCCTCCGGCTCGAGGATCTCGTAGCGCGCCAGCTCCCCATCCGCCTTGCGGACGTAGCGATACCCGTACGGAGCGCCCGACAGCACATTCACCACGCCGCAGCGGGCCCGGTGCCGCTTGCCCCGGCGCGTGCGCTCGCTGATCTGGGCTTTCTCGTACTCGGCAATCATTCCCTGGAACTGCACCAGGAGGACCTCTTCGGGGTCTCGACCCGCGGCGCCCGCACGAACACCACGTCGACGCCGGCGCGGGCGAACTCCTCGAGCAGCAGCACCTGATAGGCATACTTGCGGCTGAGCCGATCGGGGCTGTACACGAGGAGGGCATCGACTTGTCCCTGGGCCGCCAAGTCGCGCACGCGCTCCAAGCCCGGCCGGACGAGCGTCGCGCCACTCCAGCCCTCGTCCTCGTACACCCAGCCATCAGGAACCAGATAGCCGTGCTCGGCGGCGTACGCGCGCAGGGCGCTGGTCTGACTGGTGATCGTCTGCTCCTCTTTCTGCCGGTCCGACGAGACCCGCGCGTAGATCGCGGCGGTTTTCACGGGACGCCCCTCCCCTCGGATCGGCACTGCCCGGCGGCCGAGTGGGCCGCACGGTGCGCCGGCGTTCCGACACCAAGAGCCGATACGCCTGGATCAACCGCTCACCGCCCAGGCGGTCAAACACGTAGTCGTGCTCGACGCGCCTATCCTCCACCGCCTGGTCCGGGCCGCACCCGATGCAGCCAGTCTTCGAGCCCACGCGTGACGAGCGAGCTGAGGCTCTCGCCGGTGGTCCGCGCCAGTGCCCGGAGCCGCCGCGCCAGACTGACCGGCAGCTTCACCGTGAACACCACCGTCGGCTCCGGCACGGGTACTCCCTCGGGATGCTGCTGGGCCGCTTCCACATACCGCCGGGCCTGGCGCGGAGAGACGCGATACCGGCGGGCCAGCGTCCGCAGAACCGCCGGCGGCGGAAACCGCCGTAACAGGCCGAGCGCTCGATTCACGCGTTCGGCGTACTGGGCCACTCGCGCGCGCCGCCGATCGTGCATGTGTCATGAGCGTACTATGATCTATGTCATCCCTGTCAATGTTTTTGGTACACGAGCCTCTGGTAGGGCACGGCCCGGTCCCAGGCAAAGTTTGCGATTGCGTGGGAGGAGTCATCTCCCCGCTCCTGGCGAACATCTACCTCCACGAGGTGGACGGGATGCTGGAGCGGGCAAAGGCGGTCACACGCAAGGGCATCTACACGTACATCGAGTACGCGCGGTATGCCGACGACCGAGCGAGGCCGAAGCCTCTGTTCTAGCGGGATGAAAGGAGCCCGCCTCGGGAAGGCCCCGATGCGCCCGAGTAGTCTGGGTCCAGGCGTGGCTGGGCAACTGGCCCCGTCGAAGCAGGACCGACACAACGTCCTCGAAGGCTCCACCGCGAGGTGGGGTCGTACGCAGCCCAGGGACGGAGACAAACCTGCAGGCCGCAACAACCGTGAACGACCGATGAGCCCCGTCAGCGTATACCCAGCGGCAATAGCTGCGAGAGCTGGGAGTGGAGTCGCCGAGCCTCCAGTCGTCAGGCGAAGGCTGGTATCGGCGGGGGATGAGTCGGGGGGACGAACCCGTCGAGACTCCCGGGGTGAAGGCGGCAGCATGCAGGGACAGAACAGAGGGGTAAGGCTTGAGACCCCGCCAGGTCCACCGGCTCGTGCGGTGGGGACCGAGGATATAAGGCCGGAAGCCGAAATTCCGAGGGGCGCCTGGGTGGGGAGTCGGAGGGGGCCATATGAGCGACGAAGGGCGGTAATGCGCCCGGAGCAAAGGGCCCCTGCTTTCGCGATGCTTTCTCGGGGAGGAGGCACTGCGTGATTGCCGAGAAGGCTCAACACACGCATGACCAGGTGCGAGTACTCCAGAGGAAGCTGTATCGGGCGGCCAAGGAGGCGCCGCAGTTGTGCGGGTCTTCCGCATGCCGCCGGGTGAACGCGGTCGGAAAGCCGGATGACCGAAATGGTCACGTCCGGTTTGATGAGGGGGCGTTGGAGACGGAGCGATGGGCCGCTCGAGGGGGACACTCACCCGAAAGGGGAGAAACGGCCTGGCCTCGCACGCCCTGAACGCCACCGCGCCAGCGTCCTACTCTACTGGTGATCCTCGTGAGCGGCCACGGGCGAGAGGCCTGGCTGCTGAGGGCGGTGGTCCGGCGACTGCGGGAGGAGTTCGCTAAGCTCGATCTCAAGGTAAACGAGGCGAAGAGCCGGGTCGTGGACCTGACACAGGGGGAGGCGTTCGGGTTCCTGGGCTTCACCATTCGCCGGCTTCGCTCGACGCGAGGCAAGTGGTGGGTGCAGCAGATGCCGGCCATGAAGCAGCGGACGGTGTTGCTGCAGAAGCTGCGGGAGGAGTTCCGGCGCTGGGGATCCCAGCCCGTGGGGCGGGTGATCGCGGTGATCAATCCGATCTTGCGCGGCTGGGTGAACTACTTCCGAGTTGGGAACGCGGCCCGGTGTTTTTCCTTCGTGAAGACCTGGGTCGAGCGGAGGGTGCGGCGCCATCTGATGAGGGCGAGGGGCCGGCGGGGCTTCGGCTGGAAACGGTGGAGTAGGGCGTGGCTCTACATGATGCTTGGTCTGTTTCACGACTACCGGGTGTCCTGGGGCCGTGCGTGAAAATGCGCCCAGCACGATAGGTCCCATAACCCTTGACGCGAAGTCGGCAGGAGAGCGGCGTACGGGAAATCCGTTCGCGCCGTTCGATCGGGCGGGGGCTGGAGACGGGCTCATGGCGAACCTACACGGGCACGCAGCCGGAAACGGCGGACACAGCCAAGGGGAGCCTACCGGCACCGCGCCAGCCCTCGACCCTACCGTGAATCCGCGGCGCACCCCAGGTGGGGTTCGCCTTGGACATCCGTCGGATGAGCGCGCGGACCTCCAGAGCGACGGCCGGGCGGCCTGGTCCGTTCCGGCGGCTCTTCCAGGTCCAGACGAGCTTGAAGCCGGTCCGCTGCCACCGGATCACGGTCGCGGGTTGGACGACGGAGACGGCATCCGTCCAGCCGCTCCACAGTTGGGATAGCAGGACCCAGAACAGCCGGTCGGAGCGCCGCAGCCGGGGACGCGGCGCGGTGCGCTGGAGGACGGCCAGTTGGTGCCGTAACGCGAGGTTCTCGAACACCAGGGAGCGCTGGGTCCTGACCCCGCGGAGGAGGCCAGTGAGGATGAGGGTGATCATGCCGGCCATCATCGATCAGGCCGGCCGAAAGTCAACGTTGACCAGGCGGACGGAGTAAGTAGAAGGCACAGGCACAACGGGGCAGGCCGAGGGCTCGATGTCCAGGGGCATCACACTTCCACGCGAGGCGGAGATAGCCGAGGACCAGCCGGTCGACGAGATCGACGCCCCGTCGATCGACCTCGCTCGGCGAACGTGATGAAGGCCGGGCTCGCGAATCGCATCACGATGGTCGGCGGCGGTCAGAGGAAGACGTTCTCGTTCCGGCCTGAGACCCAGAACACCACGTAGACGGCTACGCCCGACGCGATCAGCAAGATCGTCGACAGGGCCGCGGCGGTGCCAAACTCGCCATCGAGCACGGACAAGTAGATGCGCACCGGCATGGTCATGGTCCGGCCTACGTAGAGGATGAGCGAGCTGGATAGCTCGTTGATGGCAGTGATGAAGCTCATCAGGAGGCCAGCGACGATGCCGGGCAGCATGAGCGGCAGCGTGATCCGGGCGAAGGCCCGCGCGGGCGACGCGCCCAGGGACACCGCGGCCTCCTCGAGGCTGGTCTTGATCTGTCGCAGGATCGAAGCGCTGGAGCGTACCGCGTAAGGGAGGCGGCGGATGAACAGCATCAGTACGATGATCGTGGCCGAGCCGGTCAGCTCGAGCGGCGGCACGTTGAAGGTGACGACGAAGGCGAGGCCCATCACCACGCCAGGCACAACGTAGGGGACGATCAGCGCACCGTCGAGCACCCCGGCCAGCGACGTCTCGCGTCTGGCCAGAATGTATCCGATCAGAGTGCCCACGATCGTGATGAGCGTCACCGAGGCGATCGAATAGAGCGCGCTATTGGCGATGACGTACGGCACCTCGCGCAGGATGCGCGTGTAACTGTCGAGGCCGAAGCCGGGATGAAAGACCGGACCGCTGGTCCTCCGGAAGGACGTGTAGATGACGACTAGGGAGGGCAGCGAGCTGGCGAGCACGATGGCGTAGCAGACGGCGTGCGCGCCTGCCGACGCGAGGGGGCCCAGCGGCCTCGGCACCGGCCGGCGGAGGAGGCTCGCGGCGACCTGTCGCTGGCGCACGGACGAGCGCTGCAGCGTAATGGCGGCCAGCGACAGGGCGATCAGCAGCACGCTTGTAGCGGAGGCCAGCCCGGGGTTGCCCGTCATTTCGCTGGTGAACAGGTTGTAGGCCGTCGTCGCGAGCACGCGCACCGGGCCGCCGACGATCGATGGCGTGCCGAAGTCGGCGATCGACAGCACGAAGGTGAGCAGAGCGCCCGCGCTGATCGCGGGAGAGACCAGCGGCAGGGTCACGCGGCGGAGCCGCTGCCAGGACGCGGCGCCGAGCCCCTCGGCGGCCTCCTCGAGCGATGGGTTCATCGTGCGCAGGCTGCTGGTCGTCAGCAGGAAGACGAACGGATAGAACTTCAGACTGAAGACCAGAATGATTCCGAAGAAGCCGTAGATCGAGGGGACCGGGATGCCCCATGGCTCGAGCGCGTGGCGGAGGAGGCCGTTCCGTCCGAGCATCATGATCCAGGCGTAGGCGCCGATGAACGGCGGCGAGACCAGGGCGAGGACGGCCAGCGTGGCGATAAGGTTGCGGCCCCGGATGACGTAGCGCGTGGTGAGGACGGCGAGCGGCACCCCCAGAAGCATGGCGCCGGCCATCCCGCCGGCACCGACGATCAGGCTGTTCAGGAGCGCCGTCTGGAAGAAGGGTCGGCCCAGGACGCGGGCGTAGTTGCCGAGGGTGGCGGAACCAGTCCTGTTGTCGATGAAGCTCGCCTGGAGGATGCTGCTGAGCGGCCAGACCAGGAGCATCGCGACGATGCCGAGGGCAAGGAGCAGGATGATGGTCCAGAAGTCTGGCCTGCACCGCACGCTCACACCAGCACCTCGATGCGGCCCTCGTCGTCGGTGTCGAAGGCATGAAGGTGCGCGAGGGGAAGGATGAGCATCACCCGCTCGCCGGGCGCGGCGAGCGGGCGCTGGTGGGGGCGGTACACGTGCGCGAGGAGCTGCCGGCCTCCCTTCGCCTCGACCCGGTAGTAGGCCTCGCGTCCAGCGAACGTGACCTTAGTCACCACGCCGGGCAGCGTGATCGCCGGCTCCTCGGCCGGGCGGTCGGCGAAGCTGACGTCCTCCGGACGGATGGCCAGGGTCACACGCATGCGGCCGGCGAGGGCTGGCCGACGGGGCGCGTCGTCGCCGAGGCCGACCTCGCCGCCAGGGCCCACGGCCACGTCGGGGAAAACGTTCATCGCGCCTACGAACGAAGCCACGAACAGCGTGGCCGGCCGCGCGTAGATATCCTGCGGCGTCCCGATCTGATGGATCCGGCCCCCGCGCATGATACAGACGCGGTCCGAGATCACCAGAGCCTCCTCCTGGTCGTGGGTCACGTAGATGGTCGTGATGCCCAAAGAGCGCTGGAGGTCGCGGATGTCGTCCCGCAGCTCGACGCGGAGCTTGGCGTCCAGGTTGGAGAGTGGCTCGTCCATCAGGAGGATCTGCGGGTTGACCACCACAGCCCGCGCGAGCGCCACGCGCTGCTGCTGCCCGCCGGACAGCTCGTGAGGCAGCCGCGCGGCGAGCCCTCCCAGCTGGACAAGCTCGAGCGCGCGCGCCGTGCGCTCGCGGATCTCGCGACCGGCCACGCGGCGCATGACCAGGCCAAAGGCGATGTTGTCCGCCACGCTCAGGTGGGGAAAGATCGCGTAGTCCTGATACACCATGCCGATGTTCCGACGATGGGCGGGGACGCCGTCGATCCGCCTGCCGTCGACCAGCACCTGGCCGTCGTCCTGCTTGTTGAAGCCGGCGATCGTCCGAAGCAGCGTCGTCTTGCCGCAGCCGGAGGGACCGAGGAGCGTGAAGAACTCGCCGGATTGAATCGAGAGAGTGATGTCGTCGAGGACCTTCAGGCCCGGATAGCTCTTGCTGATGCGCTGGAGATCTACGCGGGCCACGTCATCCTCGCCGGTACACGATCCAGGTTCAGCGTGGCGAGGCCCGGGTGCCCAGGCCTCGCCGCGCTCAATCAAACGACGGGAAGCGAGTCTAGCGGGACTGCACGAGCTCCTGCCACCTAGTGACGTATTCCTTCCGCTTCTCAGCCGCGCGCTTGATATCGTACTTGACCAGCTTGATCTGATCCATCGGCTTGAGGGCCGCCAGCGGCTGGGCGTCCTTTCGAATGGGCCGGCGGCCGAGCTCTTGCACGACCAACTGCTGCACCGGCGCGCTGAGCGACCAGTCGATGAACGCCTTGCCCGCCGCGGGATTGGGGGCACGCTTGACCAGGGCCATCCCGTCGGCGATGGCCGAGGTGCCGTCCTCGGGATAAACGATGGCGACCGGCCCGCCGCCCTTGAGGTAGAGGTAGGCGTTGTCCTCCAGCGTCACGCCAACCACGGCCTCGCCGTCGTTGACGAAGCGGGGCACGGCGCCTGAGCTGGTGGACACGGCCGTGTTCAGGAAGACGGTCTTGAACTTGCTCCAGCCCGCCTCGTTGTCACCGTAGATCGCCAGGAAGGTGTTGAGCTGCATGTAGGCGGAGCCCGACTTCTCGATGTCGGCCATCGAGACGAGGTTCTTGAAGCGCGGCTGGGCGAGATCCAGCCACGTCTTCGGATACTCCTCGGGCTTGAGCTTCTTCGTGTTGACGACGAACACATTGACGATGCCCGTATACGGTAGCCACACGGCATTGGTCTTGAACGCGTCGGCGATCATCGCCGCTTCCTTGGGCTCGTACCGCTCGAGGAGATCCTGGTTGGCCTCGAGCAGCTCGGCGCCGATGCTCCAGATGACGTCGCACTTCGGGCTGGCGGCCTCGGCGCGCACACGGTTGATGATGTCGCCGGAGCCGGCCTTCACGACGTCGACCTTGATGCCGGTGGCCTTCTCGAACTCGGGCACCAGGCGCTCGACAATGTTGGCGGTATGAGCCGTGTAGACGCTGACGCGCTGCTGCGCCGTCGCCGGGGCCACCAGGGCCGCCCCGAGCACGGCGGCAAGCGCCAGCCGCAAGAGCGAAGTGTGCATAGTGTGTTCTCCTGTCCTAAGGGCGGGGTTTGAACCCCTTCGCGTCTGGCACAATACTGACCCAGATGGTTGCCGCGCCGCAAGCAGCGCGGGGAGGGGCGGGCCGGCCGCCGGCGTCACTAGGGATGCGGATCGAAGCGTTCACCCAAGCGAAGGACCCGGCCGATCCTGGCGCCAACGAGGACCAGTTCCTCGTGCTTCCGGGGCTCGGCTACGCCGTCGTCGACGGCGTGAGCGACATCGAGGGCCGGCGATACGACGGGCGGCGCGCTGGCCTGGTGGCGAGCCGCATCGTGCAGGAGGCGGTCACGCGTTTACTGCTGGATTCGGCCGAAGCGGCGGCCGATGCCAACCGGCTCCTCGATCGCGTCTCGGTCGAGCTGCGGGCCGCCGGCGCGCGCCTAGGCATCACGGGTGCGGCGCGCGGTGAGCCAGGTGGGCGTTTCGCCGCAACCCTGACGCTGGCGGTTGACCTGGGCTCGTCGTTCCGCTTCATCCTGATCGGGGACAGCGCGGTCCGACTCAACACCGACGAGGTCGTCGTCATCGATTCCGGCCTCGACCAGGTGACGGCGACCTTGCGTCAGGAAGCCTATCGTGCCGTCCAGGCGGCGGGCGGGGACCTCGACGCCTGCCGGGGTGTGGGCCGCGCCTGCGCCTTCCACGGCGCCGGCGCCCTGCGCCCCGAGATGCGGCCGTGGCTGAACGCGGCGCGGCTCGGGGCCCTGCGGCAAGCCAGCCTGGAGCGCTGCCGGATCCGTTTCCCCCAGGTGCCAGGTGACCTCGAACGGCTGCTGGACCGAGGAATTGCCGGCCAGGGCGCGTACCAGAACAACACGACGAGCCCGTTCAGCTACGCAGTGCTCGACGGCTCCCCTGTACCAATGGAGCTGGTGCGAGTCTTCGACCGGCCGCGTGCCTCGCTCCGCAGCATCGAGTTGTCCACCGACGGCTACTTCGACCCTGGGGCCACAGCTGACCTGGCCGCGTGGGAGGACGCCTTCGCGGAGGTTGAGCGCGTCGACCCCGAGAAGATCGGCCGCTACGCTTCCGTCAAGGGCAGCACGCCCAAGGCGTGGACGGACGACCGCACCGTCGTGATCGTGCACCTCTGACGGAGGACGGTCGGGTGGAACTGCCGGCTCGTCCAGGGTCCGCGCTCGCGGACGCGAGACCAGTGGCAAGGTTGCGCGGGCGGTAAGCACCGATCAGGGATGGTCGGGCGCAGTCAGCCCCCGTAGCCCCAGTTCCAGCATGGGCGCCGCTCCCATCGATCAGGCCGGCTGACAGTTCAACGTTGACGAGGCGGATGGAGTAAATAGAAGGCACAGGTGCTGAACGAGACCCACCTGCGTCGCCTGCTGCGAGACTACCTCACCGACTACCACGGTTGCCGGACCCACCTCTCCTGGAGAAGGACGCACCGGAGCCCAGAGCAGTGGCGCGCGTCGATCAAGGCCGGAACGTCGAGACGCCGATGGTCGGCGGCCTCCATCATCGCCACACCCGCCAGGCGGCGTAAGATCCTTCCGGCCTACGGGGTGTACCCGCCACGCTGAAGTGGCCGGTCGGCCGGGCAGTGCGGTTGCCTCGGTCTTCCTCCGCATAGCGTCTGACACTCCACACGGAACAGGTAGGTCCACGCGGGTGTCCTTCGGAGCCCAGGCCCAGCGCGCTTGACGAACGGCCGCAGCCGGTCCTCCGAACACTTCGGATGGGTTAAACGGAAGGGACAGGAGGCTTCATACCGCTAGTCTGGAGGACTGACACGGCCAACGTGCTTAGAGATGACCGGCACAGGGTCGACAGCCTTCTCGCGAGGTGCCTGGCTGCCACTGACGCAGGCCGTTCAGTTCGCTCCACCTCAGATGCCTCTTTCAAAGGCACCCCCGACGGATTCGACCCCCGCTCCTCATGCCTTCGCGTCGTGTGCGGGCCGGTGATCAGTCCTTGCCGCTCGCCACGGGCAACGCCGATCTGGACACGTACCACGTCGACGAGAGCCCCGCTCGTTGAGATGACGAGGACCGAGCGCTGCGGACCGGGTCACACCGGGCACGGCGGACAATCCGGATCGGCGCAGCAAACCTTGTTCGTATGGCACACGCAGCCCCAGGTTATGATCTCGACCTTCCCGGTGGGAGCCGCTGCCGGCGCCAACACCCGGAGCGCGGACGTCCCTTCAGGCCGCTTCCCGTCGCCGGCATTGAGCACGAACTCCTGAATCGGCAACGGACGCTCCCCGAGGGTCCGGCCCATGATGAGCGCCATCTCGTGGACTCGGCTCCAGATCTCCTCACGGAGCCGCGTACACCGAACGGCATCTTCTGCAGACAATTTCGCGGTTCCACGTTTGGAGCGCAGGTCATAGCTCATCACTCGTCCTCCACAATCCTTCGATTGCGGTTCGGAGTTCCTCCGGTGGTCGTGAATCGTGCTGATGTTACACTCGACCGACGGTGGAGTGGGTGGGGAATAGCTCCTCACGTGAGATCCTGCCGGAAGTGCGCAGAGGCGCTGGGCGGACGCTCGCCTCCTTCGCAACACGGTGGCGAACCTCTCGAGTTCTGAGCCCGTGGGGCGCCGGCGTGCCGGCCGCGTGTCCAAGCGGAGAGGCGTCAAGGGCTAAAGGTGTTCGACGTTCATGCCAGTCCCGGCGTGGTTCTAGAATCGTCCTGAGCTCAGCTCGAGCAGGCCCGGTTGTCGAGGGCACGGCTGGTGCGCGCAACTCGAGACGGCTGTCCTTCGCCAAAACCCCGTCCGGACGAACAGCGGTTGATCCTTCAGCTCTCACGGAGTGGTGAGATCGCCTCGAGCCTCGGCCCCCGCGTCCGCCCACCCCGGCCGGCGAGGTCTTCGAGCGGCTCCCGCCCGGCCTGAGGTCCCCCTGATTGTCCGAACTGTCGAGGGGCTAACGGAAGGATCAGAGGGACGGGCGGGTCCCCGACCGAGATGCGGAGGCCCTGCCCCGGCCCGGGAATCCGGCTGGCATCTGCCAGGCTGATGGGAGTGGCCTTCAGCCGTGCGGGCGGTGGCCCGCCTCCCTCCCAGTGGCCATGGGAGGGCTGGTCAGCGTGTACCGAAGGTGATCCGACTGTAGGCCGTGGAATTGTCTCCTGGATCGACGCCATGGAGACACGGAGACCTACGGCCGCTCGTATTCGACCGCGGCATGATCAGAGCTGATCGATCAACCAGTTGCCCACCGGATGGAGTTTTGGCGAAGGACAGGTGGCTTCGCGACTATTCGCCCCACACGGCGCGGAAGACCCGCAGGAAATTGCTGCCCAGGATGCCCCGGATGTCCTCGTCAATGTAACCGCGCTCCACGAGACCCCGCGTCACGTTGGGAATGGCCGCGAATCCGTCGATCCCCGCTGGATAGGTCCAGGGCGGCGGGGGATAGAACTCCGGCTTGTAGCCGAAGTACTCGTAGTCGTCCTCGTTCTCGGTGGCGAAATCCAGGCCCAGCCCGACGTGCCGGGGCCCCATCACCCGGGCCAGGTAGTCGACGTGGTCGAGCAGATGCTCCACGGTGGGAGTCTCGCCCCGCCGGACGAAGGCCGGGAAGGCGTTCACGCCGACGACGCCGTCTTTCTTGGCGACCAGGCGGAGCTGCTCGTCCGTCAGGTTGCGCGGATGGTCGCAGATCGCCCGCGCGTTGGAGTGGCTGAAGATCGCCGGACCCCGCGATGCCTCCAGCGCCTCCAGGCTCGTTCGTATCCCCACGTGGGAGAGATCGAGGAGCATGCCCATCCGGTTGATCTCGGCCACGGCGGCGAGCCCGAGATCGGACAGGCCGATGTCGGTCCGCTCGGTACAGCCGTCGCCCAGGGGATTCCGCGCGTTGTAGGTGAGCTGGAGGATGCGGACGCCGAGGCGGTGGAAGGCCTCGACCAGATTCACGTCGTACTCGAGCGGGTTGCCTCCCTGGAACTGGAGGACCACGGCCACCCGGCCGCTCCGTCGGGCCGCTTCGATCTCGCCTGCTGTCGTGGCGAGGACCAGGTCCTCGGGAAAGGCGCGCACACGCGGGTACCAGGCCGCCACCTGACCGAGAGCCGCGCGCGCGCCCTCGATCGAGGCCACGGTTCCGACCACGCAGGTCACGCCGCCGGCTCGGAGCGCCGGCAGGTAGCGCTTGATCTCGCGGGGGCTGATCAGCGGACAGGCGCCGTCGATTACGATGGCGTCCCGGTGCAGCGCGTCGGCATGGCGGAGGCGGGCGTCGGCAGGGCTCGGGGCCGGCATGGGATCGCTCCTGGCGTCAGACCCGCCGCATGAGCGGGTCGAGGGCGTCGCGAAGCGCGTCGCCCAGGAAGTTGAATGCGAGGAGAGTGGCCGCGATGGCTACGGCGGGCGCGACCAGCACGTGGGGATACGACTGCACGGCGGCCACGCCCTCGGAGATCATCAGCCCCCAGCTCGGCATCGGGGGATCGACACCGAGACCGAGGAAGGAGAGCGAGGCCTCGAGGAGAATCGCGTTGGGCACCCCGAGGGTGGCGGCGACCAGGATCGTCCCCATGGTATTGGGGAGAAGGTGCACGGGGATGACGCGCGCCGCGCGAGCCCCCAGGGCCCGGGATGCGAGCACGAACTCCCGCGTCTTGAGGCTCAGGACCTGGCCGCGCACGAGGCGACACGTGGTGAGCCAGCTGGTGAGCCCGAGCGCGATGAACACCCCGAGCAGCCCGCCCATGGCTCGATTGGTGGCGGCCACCGGCGCCAGCCAGCCGGCAACGGGCCCGCCGAGCTGCGCCTTGACGTAGCTCATCACGATGATGACGAGGAGGAGGTCGGGGAAGGCGTAGAGCGCGTCGACGACCCTCATGATCAGGGACTCCACGATGCCCCCGAAGTACCCGGCCACGGCGCCCACGAAGGTTCCGATGACGATGATGATCAGCTCGGCCACCAGCCCGACGGTGAGGGAGATCCGCGCCCCGTAGACGAGCCGCGCGAGGAGGTCGCGCCCCAGATGATCCGTGCCGAGCAGGTGCTCGCCCGAGGGGCGGGCGTAAAGCTGGAGGAGGTCCTGCCGGTCATACGTATGAGCCAGCCATCGGGGCCCCACCGTGGCGATCGCCAGGAGTCCGAGCAGGAAGGCGAGACTCACGAGCGCGGAGGCCCGTCGGACGAGGCGGCGCCCGGCGTCACGCCAGAGACTCCGGGCTGTCGCGCTCCTACTCATATCGGATCCGCGGGTCGAGAACGGCGTAGATGAGGTCCACGAGGAGGTTCACCGTCATCACGACGGCGGCGAGCAGGAGAGTCGTCCCCATGATCACCGGGTAGTCCCGGGCCGAGATGGACTGGACGAGGTAGCGCCCCAGCCCCGGGACGCCGGCCACCGCTTCGACGTAGAACGACCCCGTCACCACGAAGGCGAGGTGGATCCCCGCGATGGTGACCACCGGGATGAGGGCGTTCTTCGCGGCGTGGCGCAGGACGATCAGCCCCTCGCGGAGACCCTTGGCTCGCGCGGTGCGCACGTAGTCCGTGCGGATGACCTCGAGCATGCTCGACCGGGCGTAGCGGGCGATCGCCGCCAGCGGACCGAGGGCGAGCGCGAAGACGGGGATCGCGGCCCGCGGGCTCCACAGTCCTTCCCAGCCGCTCGTCGGCACCCATCGGAGGGTGACGGCAAAGACGACGATCAGGAGCGTCGCCACCACGAAGGAGGGCGTGGAGATGCCGATGACGGCGAGCAGCATGAGGCCTCGATCGACCAGCGTGTCCTGCCGCACCGCGGCCAGGAAGCCGAGCGGGATACCTACGGCGAGGGCCAGGACCATGGCGGCCAGGCCGAGCTGGAGGGAGATGGGAAAGAAGTCCACGATGATCTCGCTCACGGTGCGCGCCCGGTTGCGGTACGACGGGCCGAGATCGCCGTGGATGGCCCCGCCAAGGTAGTCGACGTATTGCTTCCACAGCGGGTCGTCGAGATGGTACTTCCGCATCAGGTTCGCGCGCACCTCGGGAAACACGGGGCGCGAGCCGACCTCGTCCCAGGGCCCGCCGGGGGTGGCGCGCATCAGGAAGAAGACGATGGTGTAGACGAGCAGGAGGGTCGGCACGACCGCGACCAGCCGCCGGACGACGTAGAGCCACATCGTGATCGCTCAGTCGGCGCGCTCGGGCGCGCGGCTCACGGGCGGGTCAAGAGGGGCACGGGCGCCGACCAGTTCCTCGGCCGCTCGGGTCAGGCATCCCCCCGGTTGCCGGAGGCTGGCCGACCGCCACGGCGGCGGGCCGGCCAGCCCCGGGGAGATCGGTACGTCGTCTCAGTGCTCCGCGATGGTGACGTCGCGGAGCCAGACGAACCCGAGGATCCGCGTGTGCTGGAGGCCCTTGAGCCAGGGCTTCCGCATCCAGTAGTCGGTGAAGTACCAGAGGCCCACCGTCGGGCTCTCCCGCTCGAGAATGGCGTCGGCCTCCTCGTACATCTGCTTCCGCTTGGCCTGATCGAGCTCGCTCGCCCCGGTGCGGGTGAGCTTCGAGAACTGCTCGTTCTTCCAGTGTGTGTTGAGCCAGTCCTCCTCGATCAGCGTGTTGTACCAGTTCGTCGGGTCCTCGTAGTCTGACCACCAGCCGCCCCGCGAATAGACATCGAACGACGCGGTTTTCCGGCCCGAGCGCCAGGCGCTGAACGCCTTGGGCTCCATGATCTCGACCTGGGTGGTGGTGATGCCCAGGGTGTCCTTCCACATCTGCTGGAGCACCTCGGCGAGGATGCGGTTCCCGCGGATGTCGGGCGCCGTGAGCTTGAACTCCGGGAAGCCCTTGCCGCCGGGGAACCCCGCCTCGGCCAGGAGCTTCTTGGCCTCGGCGGCCCCGCCCTTGAGCGCGTTAGCGGGCTTGTGCCCCTGAATGCCGGGCGCCACGAGGACCCTGGTCGGCTTAAAGAGGCCTCGACTGAGGACCTGCGTCACCTTCTCCCGGTCGATCGCGAGGTTGAGGGCCTGGCGGACCTTGGCGTTGTTCCAGGGCGCGTGGGCGGCGTCGAAGACGAGGAATTGAGAGGCCGACAGGAGCTCGGCCGTGAGCTGCTTCCCGAGGGCTGGATCCTTCTGCACGCGCTCGATATCCGGGGTTGGGACGCACATGGCGAAGTCGGTCTCGTTTGCCTCGTACGCTCGGAAGTCGGCGGTGCAAAGCTCCCCGGCGGGGGCGATGCGGAATACGACCTTCTGGAGGGTCGGCTTCTTCCCCCAGTAGCCTTCGTTTCGGACCAGGACCATCTCCTGATCGTGCTTCCAGCTCTCCATCTTGAAGACGCCGTTGCTGACGATGTTGCCGGCCTCCGTCCACTTCTCCCCGAACTTCTCGACGGCGTGTCGCGGCACCGGATAGAGGTAGGTCAGGCCCGCCACCGATCGGAAGTATGGGGCGGGCTTGTCCATCTTCACCTGGAGCGTCGTGTCGTCGACCGCCTTGATCGCGACCTCGTTCACGTCCTTCAGCTTGCCGGCGCTGTAGTCCTCGGCGCCCTTGATGGCCGAGTAAAAGGTCGCGGTGTCGGAGGCGAGCTTGGGATCGATGGCCCGCTTCCACGAGAACTCGTAGTCCTTCGCCGTGACGGGCGTGCCATCCGACCACTTGCTGGCGGGATTCAGCTTGAAGGTCCAGGTCAGCCCGTCTTTGGAGACGTCGAGGCTTTTGGCTCCCAGCCAGATGGTCTTGCCGTCGTCGAGGACCTTGTAGAGACCCTCGAAGATCTGATCGACGTACCAGATGGAGTGGTCGCCCGCGAGATTCGGGTCCATGCTGGTCGGCTCGCGGATGACCATCCGGAGCGTCTGGTCTTTGGCAAGCTTGGCTGCCACCGGGGTCTGAGCGACGCTCGTTTGCACAAAGGTGAGCAGGACGACGCCGACGAGGAGTGCCGTCACGGTTCGATGCCGCATAGTCATCCTCCCGCGATCCGACGAGCCGATGGGATGCCAAGGTCGAAGTAGAGCGTTGATTATGGGTGAGCGTCGAGGCGGCGTCAAGGTCGCGGGCGCCGCGCGGTGCGAGCCGTGTCGTTCCGATCATCAACAATTCGGTCGAAGAAGCCTGGATGGTCGACTACTGCCGCCATGGATGAGACGGGGATACCCGGCGCTTCTCTCTTGGGAACCTCAGTCGCACTACCCGGAAGATGCCGTCGGGCCGCGTTCCGGCACGATTTGCACCGCGGTCGGTCAAGCCACGTCAGAACCCGCGCCGCGGACACGCTTGTCAGGGCGGCAGATCCGGTCCTTGGTTCCCGTGGGACACTGAGCCTGGCGATGAACGACGGTTTGCCGCAAGGGTCGTCTACCGAGACCGTTCCCGCCGATGTCTTGCCCGGAGGTGACATTTCTCCTCGTTCGACCACATCAACCACAATCCAACACAATCTGCTGGCGCCGATGCGCGATGGAACGCTCCTGGCAATGGACTTGATCAGGCCGGCGAAACCGGGGAGGTACCCGGTAGTTCTGGTCCGGACCCCGTACGACAAGGCGCGGTCGCGGAAGCCGTTCCACGTCGAGCTGGCGGAGCGCGGCTACATCGTCGCGATCCAGGACACCCGGGGCCGGTTCAACTCGGACGGCGTGTTCTTTCCCTATCGTGACGATCGCGCCGACGGCTACGACACGGTCGAGTGGGTCGCGGCACAGGACTGGTGCGAGCGGTAACGTCGGCATGGCTGGGCCGATCGTATGTCGGGCAGACGCAGTGGTTCGCCGCCGCCGCCGATCCCGCCGCACCTGAAGGCCATCGTCCCGCTCGCGTCGCCGCCGGACGCGTTCTTCAACGAGCCGATTCTCAACGGCTGCTTTCTGTTGCCGATGGGCGAATGGATGCTCGCGATGGGACGGCGGTCCTTCCAGTCCTCGGACTTCGGGGAGCTCTTCAACGAACCGCCGTCCTACTTCGATGCGTTGCCGCTATCTTCGCTACCGAGCCGGTCCGGGACGGAGTGTCACTGGTGGGACGAGATGATGCGCCATCCGAATCTCGATGACCTCTGGCAGGCCTGCTCCTACCAGGATGCCTGGCCGAAGATGTCGGTCGCGGCGCTCAATGTCACCGGCTGGTGGGACATGAACTTCCCCGGCGCTCCGACCAATTTCGTCGGGATGCGACAACAGGGCAAGACGGCACAGATCCGCGACGCGCAGAAAATGATCATCGGCCCGTGGCCGCACTGGGTCAACGAGACGCGAGCGCTCAATGGCCTCGATTTCGGTGACGAGGCGATCATCAACCTCAACCACTATCTCGTTAGATTCTACGATCGCCATCTGAAGGGCATCGAAACGGGATCGAAGCGCGACCCGCGGGTCCACGTTTTTGTCCTCGGCGCGAACGAGTGGTGGACAAGCCGACGACTGGCCGCTGCCGGAGCCGAACCGACGCGGTTCTATTTCCATTCGAAGGGGTATGCGAACAGCCTCAAGGGCGATGGCGGGCTTTCAACGGAGCCGCCTGTGCACGAACCAGCCGACGCATACACGTACGACCCGGCCGATCCGGTCGGCTCCTTCTGGAACCTGCGTGACGGTCCGGTCGACGACCGCGTACCCAGTATCCGTGACGACATGCTCTGCTACACGAGCGAACCGCTGCGTGAGCCGCTCGATGTCGTCGGACCGGTCAGCTGTTGCCTCTACGCCTCGTCATCGGCGCGCGACACCGACTGGCATGTGCGCCTGGTCGACGTTCATCCCGACGGCGCGGCGCGCTTCCTTTGCCACGGCGCGCTGCGGGCACGGTTCCGCGAGTCGTTCGAGGCGCCGAAGCTCTTGAAACCAGGCGAGGTCTATCGTTTCGAGTTCGGCCTCGACGCGGTCGGGGTGCGATTCTTGCCGGGGCACCGCATTCGTGTCGAAGTGATGAGCAGCTGGTATCCCGGTACGACCGCAACACGAATTCCGGCGCCGCGAACAACTTTCTTGATGATCAGATCGTCAAGGCGAACCAGCGGGTATTTCACGAAGCGAGCCGCGCGTCGTTCGTCACGTTGTCGGTCGTGAGGCGCCAGTGAGGCTGATTGCAATGTCCCCGAAACGGCGTAGCCAGCGCCGTGGAAGATGTCATCAGGCCGTTGTCCGTCGACACGGCTCTACGGACTCGAACGCGCGGGCGCGAGGACTTCGTCGCCGGCCCGGCCTTCGCCGTGGCTGGAATCCCGACCGCGGGTGGCGCGCCTCGCAGGGCTCCGGATGGTCTGGATGGGCGCGGTCACTCCGGTTGGAAGGATGACCTGTTGACCCTGGCGGCTCCCGACCTCGCTCGGTCCGGGTGAGAGCCGGCCCCGGCGTCGTGCGCACTGCCATCGACGTTGGCTCCGCGATGCGGGACGGGACTCGGCTGTCCGTCGACCTGTATCTGCCTGACGCGGACCACCCCGCGCCCGCGATTCTGGTCCGGACGCCCTACACCAACACACGGGACGATTTCGTCGCCTGGGGCCGCTACTTCCCGCCTCACGGCTACGCCGTGGCCATCCAGGACGTGCGGGGGCGCGGTGACTCCGACGGTGTCTTCACGCCATGGGTCGACGACTTCGAGGACGGCTACGACACGGTGGAGTGGGTCGCGCGCCAGTCCTGGTGCGATGGTCGTGTCGGGATGCTGGGAGGCTCCTACATGGCGTGGGTGCAGTGGACGGCGGCCACGCGCCGCCCGCCGCACCTCGTCACCATGGTCGCGGCGGGGAGTCCGGGGCGTTGGGGCCGCGACTGGCCGTACCGATACGGCGCCTTCTGGGCCGAGGACTACATGGAGTGGCTCTACCGCGTGTCGGGGCGATCCCTCCAGCTGTCCTCGATCCCCGACTGGGGTCCCGTCCACCGGTCCCGCGACCTGCGCCAGCTCGACGCCCAGCTGGGCCAGCCGAATCCGCACTGGCAGGCAGCCCTCGATCATCCGACGGTGGATGCGTACTGGCAGCAGTTCACGGTCACGGGTTACGAGAAGATTGACTGGCCGGTCCTGCACATCACGGGCTGGTACGATCCCTGCGCCCCCGGCAGCCTGCACCACTTCCGGGAGATGCTGGCGCGCTCGCCGGCCGCCGACCGGCAGGCGTTGCTCCTGGGCGCGTGGAATCACGGCGGCGCTTGCAAGACCGGCCAATTCGTCCCCGGCAGCCACGACGCCGCTCCCGACGCGTCGCTCGATCTTCACAAGGTATGGCTCGAGTGGTTCGACCGCTGGCTGGCGGGTCGGCCCGGTGCTCGGGAGACGTGGCCCCGCGTGCGGTACTACGCGCTCGGCGGCGGCTGGCGAGACGCCGATGGGTGGCCCCCGCGCGAGGCTCGGCTCGTGAGGCTCGCTCTCCACGCCGATGGGAGCCTCGATGTGGACGGTCGAGCCGATATCTCCGGATCGGGCGACGTCGACCACGCGAGGCTGTGGAGGACACTCGGCCGCTCCAGCGCCCACCCGACGGCCGGCACCCGTACATATCGCTACGCCCCGGACGATCCGACGCCGGCCATCCCGGTACTCGACGCCGGGCCGCCTCCCGATCCGCGGGCGGAGGACCTTCGATTTCTCGAAGCGCGCGCTGACGTCCTCAGCTACACGACGTCGCCGATCGCCACGCCGCTGGAGGTGGCGGGCTCCGTCACCCTGCTTCTGCACGCGGCGAGCAGCGCGCCCGACACGGACTTCGGCGCCCTTCTGTCCGACGTCCATCCCGACGGCCGCTCGGTGCTCCTGTCCTTCGGCATCCGGCGGGCATCCTTCCGCGAGTCCCTGACCGACCCGACGCTTCTGTCGCCTCACGAGATCTACGCGCTCGACCTGGAGCTCTCCGATGTCGCCCACGTCGTCCGGGCGGGCCACCGGCTGCGGCTCACCGTGACCTCGTGCCTGTTTCCCTACTACCACCCGAACCCGAATACCGGTGAACCGCTGGGCGCGGAGACGCGGCGACAGATCGCGATTCAGACGATTCACCATGGCCCGGAGCACCCGTCCCATCTCGCGCTCTTCGTCCTGCCTGGCTGATAGCGATGGCGCGGGCGACTCGGAGGAACTGATGGGGGACTGCACGAGCACCATTGCTGAGAACGGAGCCGTTGCCGACATGGCGGCCGATGGCCGCGCTACGCGGCTAGGCTAGTCGAGGATCAGTCGGACGGCCCGCCAGCCGAGAGCGAACCGCGGCAGGTCGACCTCGAGCACCTGGATCGGAACGAGTCGGGTGACCCAAGGTACTATGGGGACACCTGTGCCTTCTATTTACTCCGTCCGCCTGGTCAACGTTGACTTTCGGCCGGCCTGATCGATGATGGCCGGCCGACCGTTCAATGTTGACGAGGCAGACGGAATAGGTAGAAGGCACAGGTCTCCCGCAGGCCAATGTCGCACTGAACGAACGCCCGAGCCCGCGAGCAGCTCGAGCGCTCGAGCATCTCTGCCGCTACCTTCTGCGCCCGCCGCTGGCCCTGGATCGCCTCACCGAGCGTGAATGGTCAGCTCGTCTACCAGCTCCCCTCTCTGCGGGGCGGGGCCATGATGCTCTCTCGGTCTGTGTTCGTTGAATTATCGAGACTCAGCAGGTTGGGGGTGTCCCTTCGCGGAAGCAGGCGAACAGACTGCGCTGCTCGTCGGCTTGTCGTCTCGGCGCCGTCGTGGCGGTGACGCGATGCCGGCGCGATCACGCCGGCTTCTCCGCGGCAAGGGACAGCTTGATCAAGACGTGATCACCCGGGTTGAGGAGATTGTCCTCGCGTTCATCCGGGTGAAAATTAAAGCTCGTCTCCGTGCCGAGACGCCTTTGAAACGGTTTCGCGTTGACCCAGACAACCCATTCGGATGCCCCGGTATCCCCGTGAGGCATCTCGTCGATGACGAGTCCGAGAGCGTGGCCGGACCGATCAGATCCGAAGCGGATGTCGGCTCTAGGGGGAATCCCCTTGCTCGCCTCAATGGCGCCAAGGATCGTCAGCCCCTTCTTCCAGGGAATGCTCGAGAAATGCTTTTGCGCTCCATTGCTGTAGTCGATGGTCAGGGCTACTGTGCTCATATCGAACTCTCCCTCCTCGAGACGTCGCCGTTGGTTAGCGCGTCATTCGATCGCTGTCGTCAGGGGATTCCCTCCACGAGTTTCGCCCGAACGCTCTCGAGGCGAAAAGTACGATGATGGCCGGTACTCATACACCCCTGACAACACGGCCGTCAAGCGTGAAGTTGGCGGCGAACCTCAAGTTCAGAGCGGCGGAACGCAAGAGGGCGGAGCCGGTCGCAAAGGACTACGGCCAGCGGGGAAGGAGATCAGGTAGGCGTGCTGGGATGACCTGTCCCTTCTGCATAAACCATCCGGGTGTTCATGGAGGGCCCGCGGACGGTGGGCGTTGGGGCTCGCGGCGCCTGAGACCCCAACGACGAGCGCGTGCTGCGTTCTCCACATCTCCTTGGGGATCGACCCAACCGCCTGGAGAAGAGGCGAAGGCCTCGCCGCGAGTCGGACCGCAGGATCGCCGACGTGAGCCCTGGCCGGGATGCCACGCCGGCCGGGCTTATGCGGCCCGGCGGGTGTAGCGATGATGCAGGCCGCCGACGAGAGGCGTCTCGACGATGCGACCCTGGTCGGGAGGCTCCACCGGTCTGGGCTCCGGGGCGTCCTTGTCGAGGGACAGGTGAGTCCGGGCCGAATGGTAGTAGACAAGATAGGCGTGCAGGACGCGACGCAGCTGGGCGTCGTTCAGCACCACCACGTGGTCGAGGCACTCCCGGCGCAGGGTCCCGATGAGACGTTCGACATAGGGATTCTGCCACGGCGACTGCGGGGCGCTCTTGACCTCGTGGATCCCTAGGGATCGAACCCGGTTCGAGAACACGTTCCCGTACACCGCATCGCGGTCGCGCAGCAGGTATCGGGGCGCGGTGTTCCAGGGGAACGCCTCGACGATCTGCTGGGCCGTCCACTGAGCGGTGGGGGCGTCGGTGACGTTGACGTGAACCACGCGTCGCCGGTCGTGCGAGAGGGCGACGAAGACGAACAAGATCTTGAATAGCACCGTGGGCACGGTGAAGAAGTCCACGGAGACGAGGCTCCCGATATGGTTGTCGAGGAACGTGCGCCAAGTCTGCGACGGAGGCGTTCGACGGCGGACCAGGTACTTGGAGACCGTGGCCTGGGAGATCTCGAGGCCGAGCTTCTGGAGTTCGCCGTGGATCCGAGGTGCGCCCCACAGGGGATTGGCGCGAGCCATGGTGCGGATCAGCGCGCGGACCTCGGGGGCGACGGCGGGACGGCCGGGCCCGGGCCGGCGGCTCTTCCAGGTCCAGAAGAGCCTGAAGCCTGTCCGCTGCCACCGGATGACGGTCTCGGGTTTGACGAGCAGGACGGCCTCCGCCCAGCCGTGCCACAGGCGGGCGAGCAGGACCCAGAACAGCCGGTCGGAGGGTCGCAGGCGTGGACGCGGCGCGGTCCGTTGGAGGACGGCCAACTGATGGCGCAGCGCGAGGTTCTCGAGCACCAGGGCGTGCTGGGTCCGGATCCCGCGGAGGAGGCCGGTAAGGATGAGGGTGAGCATGGCGGCCATCATCCATCGCGCCGGCCGGAAGTTCAATGTTAACGAGGCGGACGGAGTAAGTAGAAAGGACAACCCTCCTGTACACGGTGAGCTGCTGGCGCAGGGCGAGATTCTCGAGGGCGAGCTGCCGGTGGCCGCCGCAGAGGAACGGGAAGAGTCGGAGCAGGGCGAGCAGCGTGCTGATCATAAGACGGCAATTGTCTCCGGATCAGAGCCGAGAGATCAACCACTTGGGCCGGCGGATGGAGTTTTGGCGAAGGACAGCGGGCTGAGGTGATGGGGCGGGGGCGAGGGGCCGAGAAACGTGGCTAGCGCTTCCTACGTTCCGCGTAGCTCCTGGGCTGAACGAACACGGATTTCGCCGTTGACATTTCGTTGAGTGCCGCGATAATTAGCGGCTAAGCGCGGCTGCGCCGATTCCGTCCTTCAATGCGATGAGATTGTCGACCGCTCGATAGGGAGGAGCCATGGCCCTGAGGAAGACAACCTGTGGCAAGTCCACGGTCGAGTACGACGACCGTTGTGGGTACGCATGCACCTGCTGGTCGGATGGAAGCTGCAACTGGGCTGTGGCTTGTTCTGACGGGCAGGGCGGGTATTTCTATACCAGCGGGACCGGCCGCGTCGTGGATCATCCTCCGACGGAACCGACCGTGACCGTAACCGTCGCCGGCGGATTGGTGTCGTGCGCGAAAAGCCTCGAACGCCTGTGGCGACGTCGTATCACCGTGCCCGTGTCGCTGCGGAAGAAGGTTCTCCGGAAGCGCGCCCTTAGCGGCACTCCGGAGAAGGTCGCTGCATCGCTCGGTATCCAGCTCGGTGCGCGCCTGCGAGGCTGACGCATACCGGACGATTTCTCCTGGTGTGCGACCGCTGCGGGGGCCCGCGGCGGATCCGGGGCGCGGTGACCGACTTACCGTCCGGGGGAGTACCGACGCGCAGACGCCGGCGCGGTCGATCATCGAGTCAGGAGCGAGACGGGATGCACCTGTGTGTTGATCACGTCGTATCGCGACGTTTTACTCTGACCGTGCGCGCAGAACCCTACAAGGTTCGGCAGTCGCCTTAGCGGCCCGTCGTTCGCCGCCAGGTCGGCCCTCAGTCGCACCATGGACTCGCAGCGCCAGACGATCTCCGAGGCCGGCGCCTACCGGATCGTGGAAATGGTTGTCCGGGATCTTGAGGCGGCCGCGCGCATCCTAGGGAACCGAGAGGCCGTGATGCCCGACCCGCGCGGCGTAGTTCGTCGCCACGGTCTCAGGCCATTCTGCAAGTCCATGCCGGATGGCGCGGCGATCGTGTCGGCAGCTCCGAGTGACGCCCGGCAGGCTGGCCCCGAGGTCCCGCGGTCGCCGGGACGACTGTCCCGGGCGACGTTCCTACGCAGATACTTCATCTCCCCCCGCCGCCACGGCGCTTGCCGGTCCTGCTCTGCGTCGCCTACATTCTAAGTAGGGAACTCGATGTGCCCGAAGGTGGATGGTCACCGCCCGATCTTGATCCGCCAGCAACTGACGAGGCTGACGTTTCTCCTGCTAGTGATCGTGGTGTGGATCGGAGCGTGCGCCCCGACGCCCGCCCCCGAGAGGCGTACGGTAGCCGAGGTTGTCGACCAAGTGGGCGCCACGGCCGAATCCCGGCTCAAGCCGCTCTTCGAGCGGGCACGCCTCCCTTATCCTCCAGGGAAGGTCTACCTCCTGGCCTTCAAGGAGGAGCGGCGTCTGGAGCTGTGGGCCGGAAGCAGCAACGGGCCTGCCTTCGTCCGTGCCTACCGCATCTTGCAAGCCAGCGGGGAGACTGGCCCCAAGCTCAGGGCAGGTGATTCGCAGATCCCGGAGGGAACCTATCGAGTCACCGCGTTGAACCCCAACAGCAAGTATCATCTCTCGCTCAAGCTGAACTACCCCAATGACTTCGACCGGCTGAAGGCCCGGAAAGACGGGAGGAGGGACCTGGGCAGCGATATTTTCATCCACGGCAACGACCTATCCAGGGGGTGTATCGGCGTCGGCAACCCCGACATCGAGGAGCTCTTCGTGCTGGCGGTCCGCACGGGCCCCTCTAACACGGAAGTGATCATTGCACCGCGCGATCTCCGGGAGAAGCCGCCGCCACGATACGCCAAGACCGCCGTGCCGTGGCTGCCGGAGCTCTACGCCCGGCTGCGGGAAGGGCTTGCCAGGTTTGATGCGCGCGCTAGCGTTCATTGAGGCCCACCGTCCGCGCGGCGGCCCGGTCTGAGGCGCTGACGACGACGCGGAGGACCTGTCCCTTCCATTTAGTCGATCCAGGTACCTTGGGACCCAGCTGCGGCCCTTGGGATAAGACGGACACCCAGCGTGGACCACCTTGGCTCCGCGCGGAACCACCGAGGAGTGGGTTCCAGCGCACCGCGGCGCACGCACCGACCGGCGACGTCCACGTAGGCGGGACAGCCCGCGGACAGGAGCTTACGCTGCTCGCCGAGCGTAGCGATGATGGAGGCCGCCGGCCATGGGCGTCTCGACGATCTGGCCTTCGTTCAAGACGCTCCACCCGTCGTGGCTCCGGGGCGTCCTTCGCCAGGGAGAGGTGGGTGCGGGCCCCGTGGTAGTAGATGCGGTAGGCGCGCAGCAGGCGACGCAGATGGGGCTCGTTCAGCACGACGACGTGGTCGAGGCACTCGCGGCGGAAGGTGCCCGATGAGACGTTCCACGTAGGGATTCTGCCAAGGCGACCGAGCCGCCGTCTTGACTTCGTGGATCCTGTCCTTCGCCAAAACTCCGTCCGTCCGCCAAGTGGTTGATCTGTCGGCTCTGATCCGAGAGAATCCCAGCTCGATGATCACCCTCCTGCTCCACCTGCTTCGACTCCTCCCGTTCCTCTGCGGCGGCCACCGCCAGCTCGCCCTGGAGAACATCGCCTTGCGCCAGCAACTCGCCGTCTACAAGAGAACGACGACACGGCCCAAACTTCGCCGGACAGATCGCCTCTTCTGGGTCTGGCTAGCCAGAGTCTGGGTTGCTTGGAGGCAGCCCCTCCTGATCGTGACCCCCGACACCGTCCTCCGATGGCAGCGGCACCGCTTCCGCGAGCACTGGACCACGCGCTCCGGCCGGCCCACCGGGGGCCGCCCGCCGATCAGCGCCGAGACCGCCGCCCTCATCGGAACGATGGCCGCGACCAATCCCTTGTGGGGCGCCCCGAGAATCCATGGTGAGCTCCTGAAGCTCGGTATCGACGTGGCCGAGCGCACCGTCTCCCGGCTGATTCCGAAACGGCCCTCACGACCCTCCCAGACCTGGCGAACGTTCCTCGCCAACCACGTCCAGGACCTGGTGTCCCTCGATTTCTTCACGGTGCCCACCGCGGGCTTGCGGGTGCTCTTTGTGCTCGTCGTGCTCGCCCACCATCGACGGCGCGTCGTCCACTTCAACGTGACCGAACACCCTACCGCGCACTGGACGGCCCAGCAGATCGTGGACGCCTTCCCGAACGACTCTGCGCCATCCTATCTCCTGCGCGATCGTGACCACGTCTACGGTCTCGCGTTCCGGCAGCGCGTGAAGGGCATGGGAATCGCCGAAGTCCTGACCGCGCCCTCCAGCCCGTGGCAGAACCCCTTCGCGGAACGGCTCATTGGCTCGATCCGGCGCGAGTGTCTGGATCACGTCCTCGTCCTGAGCGAACGCCACCTGCGTCGCATCCTGGCGCGCTACGTCTCGTACTACCATCGGGCTCGCACGCATCTTGCGCTCGACAAGGATGCGCCGGACGTCAGGCCCGTCGAACGGCCGGAGGCGGGCCGGGTCGTGGCGCTTCCCGAAGTCGGTGGCCTGCATCATCGCTACGTCCGGCAAGCGGCCTGATCTCACATCCGGCCAGTCCGCCTCACCCGCTCGCCACGCCCGGCACCGTCAGGCCGTCCTCCGTTCCTCCCGGAGTCCCACCTCTTTCCCCTGGGCAGGGTGGCCAAGGCCGACGACCTTGGGCTCGCTGAACGCAACCTCCGACCGATGAATCGTCGCGAACCGAGTCGGAGGCGGTTGTGGCGAGGGACAGGGGACGGGGTCGGCTGCGCGACCCGGGGTTCAGCAGATGTTGCCGACCCACACTAGGATCGATTCGGTCAGCTGGTGGCCGTCGCTGTCGGTGACCCGGAGCGTGATCGTGTGGCCCACGGATTCCGGGTTGCAGGGCGTGATCGGCCCGCTGAGGACCCGCTGGAGCGTGTTCCCGGTCCCGAGGGTCCCGTCGATGTCCGAGGACCACTGAAGGCTCGTCCCCGGGAGCGTCCCGTCCTCGGGATCCGTCCCCACCCCCTGGAAGGCGAGCATCGTCCCGGGGCCGACGAACGTGCCGGGTGGCGGGCCGAGGATCTGCGCGGACGGCACGCCCGTTCCCGAGAGCACGGTCACGACGACGCTGTCCTGGCCGGTCGCGCCGAGCCCATCGACCGCGGTGACGGTGACGGTGTGCGCGCCCGCCGAGAGCGTGCGCGCGATCGACCACCCGCCCCCGAGGGGTCCGTCGATGCTCGAGGCCCACGTCACGCTCCCGTTCGGAATCGTCTCGTCCGGGTCGGGCACGAAGGCTCCAAACTGGATCGTCTGATGGCTGAAGAAGGTCGCGCCCGCCGCCGGCCGAATGACGTCGGGCGCGGGGGGACGGTTGATCACGGTGATCGCCCCGGTGGCCGTCGCCGCGGCGCCGAAGGGATCGTGAGCCGTCGCGGTGATGGTGTGGCCGCCCAGGCTGAGGGTGCCCGCCGAGCAGTTGAAGCCGGGCATGCCGCCCACGTAGATCACGGTCGACGAGGTGCAGATGTCGCCGTCCACGCTCGAGGAGAAGGTCACGCGGGTCTGGCCCTCGAAGACCGGCAGACTCGATCCCGGCTCCCAGTCGAGGGCCTGGGCCCGGAAGAAGGCGCCCTGCCAGGGCACGGAGGCGCCCAGCGGCGGCCGCACGAGCGTCACGGTCGGCGGCTGGTTCGCCCGCACGCGCAGGACCGCGCGCAACGCGTCCACGTACCCCGGCGAGACCTTGGGATCGGTGCTCGGATTAGTGGTGCTGCGCAGGATCTCGCGCGCGGCCTCGGTGGAGAGCATCGGATCCAGGGCGCGCATGAGGGCGACGATGCCGGCCACGAACGGGGTCGCCGAGCTCGTCCCGCTGAACGCAAGGAGGGCGGCGGCGCCCGTGTTCCCGGCCGTCTCCGGTACCACCGTGGAGAACACGTCGGCGGGCGCCCAGATGTCGACGCTGCTCCCGTAGTTCGAGTACCCCGCGGCCTGGCCGTCCTGCGCGATGGCGCCGACGCAGATGACCGTGGCCGTCTCGCAGGGGATCTCATCGTCGTCGTCGAGGTTCTGGCCCTGGTTTCCGGCGGCCGCCACGACGATGGAGCCCCACGAGGCGGCCAGGAGCGCGGCGCGTTCGAGCGCCGCGTAGATGTCGTCCGGCGGGATCCCGCAGACCCAGGACGCCACGTGGCACTCGCCGCCGATGCTCACGCTGATGACGTCGGCGCCGTTGATCGTCGCCGTGCGGATCCCGTCGGCGATGCTGTAGGCGTCGAGGCTCACTCGCACGAGCATCGGGCGCGCGACGACGCCGCCAGTACCCGCGCCGCCGAACTGGTTCCGCGGCCGGGCGGCGGCGACGCCGAAGGCCCCCTGCCCGTGCCAGCGATGGCCGAGGTCAGGCCCGGGCGCGGGGCCGCCGGCCCGGAAGTCGTGGTCGACCACGTCGGCCTGGATCAAGAGCCAGTAGTCGACGTTATTGTCGAGGGGGACACCCGTCACCGGGTCGAGGGCGAACCCGTCGTCGATGATCGCCACGATCGGCGGGCGCCAGATCCCGGACAGCGGGGGCAGCCCGTGGTACTGCAGATAGCGCCAGGCCCGGACCACGCCCACCGAGAGCCCCTGGTCACCCGGCATTGCCGGGTCGTCGTCTTCCGTCATCCACCCCCAGGTCTCGGCGTCGAGGTTCCCGCCGCTGCCATCCGGGTGCTCGGGGATCATGTGCGGCTTGAAGACCACGTTCGGGCTGGCTCCGCGCCGCGCCTCGCGGGCGACCAGGGCTGCCAGCCGGACCCCGTCCTCCGAGCCGAAGAGATACCGGCCCTTCACGCCGAGTGCCGTCATGTTGGGACCCACGTCGTCGACCGGCGACCGCGCCGGGTCCACGCGGATCAGGTAGTCGCCGCTCCGAGCCTGCGCGGCGTTGGGACGGTGTTCGGCCCCGGGGATGAGCAATAGTGAGCCGTCACGCAAGACGGTCCCGCCGTATTGGGCAAGGAAGGCCTGGAGGTCCTCGGGGCTCTTCGCTCGGAAGATGACTTCGTTGGCGACGAACTCCTGCCGGCGGCCGTTCGGCGCGATCACCGCCGCGACCGGACGGGGCGGGCCACCGCTCAGCCCGGGCAGCTCCGCCCGGGACGGCTTGACCGCGGAGCTGACGCCGTAGCTGAACCCGTGACCGGGCCACCAGGGCAGGTGGGAGCAGCCCGAGACCGCCAGGATGGCCGCGCCCGCTGCGAGTTGGCGGAAACACCACGACATCTGTATGGCCGCCTTCGGCCGTCTTCACGGCCCGTTCCTCGGACAACAGCACGCTCTCGGGGACCATGTCAAGCCGGCGCGCGTTAATGTGTGTTGACCGTGCCGCTCCGGGGACAGGTGCGTGCAAGCCCCTCGGCACCCTGGCCGGACGTCAACCGCCGCACCGGCAGGGATGCGTCTTGGCGACGACCAAATTGGAGTTTCCGGCACGCAACGTGCCGATGCTACCGGCCTCCGGGACATTTGGGCACTCGCGGCGAGGCTCGGGCTTGCCAACGTCCGTCCCTGGCGTCAACCTTCGCCTATTATCACCGCGCTCGCACTCACCTCTCGCTTGAGAAGGATACGCCAGACGGGAGGCCCATCGAGGGCCCCGAGGCGGGTATCATCGTGCAGATTCCCGAAGTCGGGGGCCTGCATCATCGCTACGTCCGGCAGGCGGCCTGATCTCGCATCACCCGGCCAGTCCAGCCCATCAGCTCGCCACGCTCGGCACCATCAGGCCGCTCACCGTCCGAGCCCCAGCTCCACCTCTTCCGTGGAGGCCCTATGACCCCAAGCTGCAGTCCCCCGACTTTCTTAACTGTCGCGACAGCATGGGACCTCGGCAACGGAATCGCGCATCGTTTTGGCGAGGGACAGGGCCGGGAGCCTTGACTCAGCGGACGGACTTGCGACGCCGCCCGCGCCGCCAGCCGGCGATGATTGCGAGGCCGCCCCCGACGAGCAGGACCGTGGCGGGCTCGGGTACGGGCTCGGGGGTGAACGCCAGGTATTGCGGGTCCGACAGTCCCCCGCTGCCGCTCCCGACGAAGGTGTCGATGAAGGCGCCCGTGGCCCCGTCGTAGCGGAGGACCTCGTCCGTGCCCACGCTGCTGATGTACAGGGCGCCGTCGGGGCCGAACAGGAGCCCCAGGGGCGACGCGAGACCGCCGCTCCCGCTGGCGACGAACGTGTCGATGAACGCACCCGTCGCCCCGGCGCGGCGAGAAACGAGGTTCGACACGTTGAACCCGACGTAGAGATTCCCGTCGGGACCCAGGGTGATGTCTCGCGGGTTGTCGAAGCCGCTCAGGGACGCGTCGAACGCGCCCGTCGCCGCGTCGAAACGCCAGACGCGGTCACCTTCGCCGCTCACGAACAGGTGGTCGCCCGTGAACGCCAACCCCCGTGGGGTATTGAGGGACGGCACCCCGCCCGAGGCGAAGACGTCGATGAACCCGCCCGTGGCCCCGTTGTAGCGGAGCACCTGATCGGTGGCGGGGCTCGCGACGTACAGGTTCCCGTCGGGCCCGAACGCGAGGTCGAACGGAAAAGTGAGCCCTCCCGAGCCGGCCGAGACGAACGCGTCGATGAAGGCGCCCGTGGTCCCGTTGTAGCGGAGCACGCTGTTCGTGGCGGTGCTCCCGACGTAGAGGTGCCCGTCGGGTCCGAAGGTTAGACCCCGCGGATTGTCCAGGCCCCCGGAGGCGGCGGGCACGAAGGCCTCGACGAAGGCCCCGGTCGCGTCGTAACGCAGGACCTCGTCCGTTTGGAAGCTGGCGACCATGAGATCGGCATGGGCCCGGTCCGCGACGCCCATCCCGAGCACGGAGAGCGCCGAGAAGACGACGAGACGCAACCTTGCCATGCGGGCACCTCCGTCCCCCGATGTCGGGACTGCTCGGCCTCGCTCGGGGCGAGTCTAGCACGCGCCGGCATCGTCAGGATCCGCTGTCCCGGTCAAAAACTCCATCTACTTGTCTCGCCTGAACTTGCCTCGCCGCGTCCGCCGATGATCCGGTAGAGTCTCGGCTCAGACACCACGCCCGATGCCGGGGTGCCGCAATGATTGTCGTGATCGGTCTCTGGACCTTCCTGCGCGCCTGGCTCCTTGGTCGACGACCATCGCCCTCGAGAACCTCGCGCTCCGCCATCAACTCCTGGTCCTCCAGCGGTCGGTGGGCCGACCACGCCTATCACGCTGGGACCGAATCTTCTGGGTCTGGTTGTCCCGCCTCTGGGCGGGCTGGCGGACCACCCTCGTCATCGTCCGGCCCGCCACCGTTCTGGCGTGGCACCGCCGAGGCTTCCAGCTTTACTGGCGGTGGAAGTCCAGACCGAACCCGGTCGGTCGCCCGCGGCTCGACGCCGAGCTTCGCACTCTCATCCGGCGCATGGCTCGCGAGAATCCCACCTGGGGGCACCGGCGCATCCAAGCGGAACTCGCCCTGCTCGGCTACGCGGTCGTCGAGCTGACCGTCGCCAAGTACATGCACCGGACCTCGCCTCGACCCTCGCCCACGTGGCGGGTCTTTCTCGCCACTCATGCCCGAGACATCGTCGCCGTCGACTTCTTTCTCGTGCCAACCCTGACCTTTCGCCTCCTGTTCGTCTTCGTGGTGCTCCGCCACGAGCGCCGCGAACTCCTCCACATCAACGTCACGGACCACCCCACGGCAGTCTGGACCGCTCAGCAAATCATCGAGGCGTTCCCGGACGATTCGGCTCCGAGATTCCTGCTTCGTGATCGAGACGCGATCTACGGCGAGGAGTTCGCGCGGCGAATCAAGAGGATGAGGATCCACGAGGTCCGCATCGCCCCGCGCGCGCCCTGGCAGAACCCTTTTGTCGAGCGGGTCATCGGCTCCCTTCGCCGCGAGTGCCTGGATCATTTTCTCATCCTAAGCGAGGCCCATCTCCGCCGACTCCTGCGCGCCTACGGTGCCTACTACAACACCACGCGACCACACCAATCGCTCGACAACAACAGTCCCCAGCCCCGAGTCATCGAACCCCCACCATGTGGCGGGATCATCGCCATTCCGCAGGTTGGCGGGCTCCATCATCGCTATCAGCGGGTCGCCTGATCCTCGTCGGGCGCCGGCTCAGCCTCCGCGGCGTGTTCCAGCATGCGGCCGCCCGGGTCAGGTGGCGGTCCAGGCTCGCGTCTTTGTCGGCTCCTTGCCCACGGGGATCATGATCAGAGCCGCCCGCGACGCCAGCGCGAGTCACGCTTCCTCACCGTGCGTCGGGGACACGAGAGGATGGGACCGATGGGGTTTCTGACCAGGACAGGGCACCCGCGTCAGCCTCCAGCGTGGCGGGTGATCGAAAGAATCTGATAGTGCCCGTGCCAAAGGCGTGTGACTCTCGCGAGGAACTCGTCGTGGCGGCACATGTCGATCTGAGATCCTAGCGTTCGACTACTCCGCGAGGGAGGTCGCCACGAGGCAAGCTCGGGGGATCAGCTACCGGGGGTGACCGCGACGCGCTCCTGGCATGAAGTCGCTCCACCTCGCGGTGACCAAGGGAGGACAAGATGGCAACTCGACCGGGCAAAAGCACCGACGAAACCGAGATCCGTCAGCTCATCGACGGCTGGACGAGAGCTGTTCGCGCCAAGGACGTTAACGGGGTCATGTCGTCCTACGCCCCGGACATCGTGTCGTTCGATCTCGCGCCCCCGCTGCAATACCGTGGGGCCGACGCACTCCGAAAGAGCCTGGCGGAGTGGTTCCTCACATTCCGGGGGCCGGTCGGCTACGAGCTTCGCGACCTGAGCATCACGGTGGGCGATTCGGTCGCCTTTTGCCACAGCCTCAACCGCATCAGCGGAGCCAGGACGACCGGGGAGGAGACCGACGTCTGGGTGCGGGGAACGGTCTGCTTCCGTCGGATCGAGGGCAGGTGGACGGTCACGCACGAGCACCTCTCCGTGCCCTTCGAGATGGAGCCGCCCTTCAAGGCGTCGCTCGACCTCAAGCCCTGATTGGCAGGACCTTCGCCGCGTTTAACCCGACGCACAAGGAGTGACCTCATGGTTGTCAGCCGAAAGAGAGAGGAAGCTGCAATTCGCCGCGTGATCGAGGACTGGGCGTCTGCTGTCCGCGCCCAGAAGATCCGCGATGTCGTCGCGCACCATACGGATGACGTGGTCATGTTTGATGTCCCGCCGCCCGTGTTTGTGCGCGGAATATCCGCCTATCGAAGGACTTGGGCCCCGTTTTTCAGATGGCAAAGAGAAGGGAACGGCACATTCGACATCGTCAAGTTGGACATCACGGCTGGCGACACGGTTGCGTTCGCCACGGCCTTGCTGCGGTGTGGGTCGAAAGCGGAGCAGGCAAAGAACAACCGCCCGCGCCTGCGTTTGACGATTGGGCTGCGAAGAGTTGATGGTATGTGGAAGATCGCCCACGAACATCACTCCTTCCCAGCAGACTCATAGCATGCTCTTGAGACGCGCCGCGTTGCACCTTGTCCCTTCCATTTAGTCGATCCAGGTACCTTGGGACCAGCTGCTGCCCTTGGGATACGACGGACACCCAGCGTGGACCCCTTGGCTCCGCGCGGAGCCACCGAGGAGTGGGTTCCAGCGCACCCAGGCGCACGTACCGACCGGCGCCGTCGATGTAGGCAGAACAGCCCGCAGACAGGAGCTTACGCCGCTCGCCGACCGTAGCGATGATGGAGGCCGCCGGCCATGGGCGTCTCGACGATCCGGCCTTCGTCAAGGCGCTCCACCCGTCTTGGCTCCGGGGTGTCCTTCGCCAGGGAGAGGTGGGTGCGGGCCCCGTGGTAGTAGATGAGGTACTCGCGCAGGAGGCGGCGCAGATGGGTTTGGTTCAGCACCACGACGTGGTCGAGGCACTCGCGACGGAGGGTGCCAATGAGACGATCCACGTACGGATTCTGCCAAGGCGACCGAGCCGCCGTCTTGACTTCGTGGATTCCCATGGACTGCGCTCGCCTCGAGAACGCGATCCCGTACACCGCATCGCGATCGCGCAGGAGGTATCGCGGGGCGGTCTCCCAGGGGAACGCCTCCACGAGTTGTTGGGCCGTCCATTGGGCGGTGGGGGCGTCGGTGACGTTGATGTGGACGACGCGCCGCCGCTCGTGCGCCAAGACCACGAAGACGAACAGGACCTTGAACATCACGGTGGGGACGACGAAGAAGTCGACGGCGACGAGGGTCTGAAGGTGGTTGTCGAGAAACGTGCGCCAGGTCTGTGACGGGGGCGTGCTCCGGCGGCCCAGATACTTGGACACCGCCGCCTGTGAGATCTCGAGGCCTAGCTTCTGAAGCTCCCCGTGAATCCGCGGCGCGCCCCACAGGGGGTTGGCGCGAGACATGTGTCGGATGAGCGCTCGGACCTCCGGCGCGACAGCCGGACGGCCTGGCCCGTTCCGGCGGCTCTTCCAGGCCCAGAAGAGCTTGAAGCCAGTCCGATGCCACCGGATCACCGTGGCGGGTTGGACGACGGAGATGGCATCCGTCCAGCCGGCCCACAGGCGGGACAGCAGGACCCAGAACAAGCGGTCGGCGGTTCGCAGCCGCGGACGCGGCGCGGTGCGCTGGAGGACGGCCAATTGGTGCCGTAACGCGAGGTTTTCGAGCGCCATGGAGCGCTGGGTCCTGATCCCGCGGAGCAGACCGATAAGGATGAGGGTGAGCATGCCGGCCATCATCGATCAGGCCGGCCGACCGTTCAATGTTGACGAGGCAGACGGAATAAGTAGAAGGCACAGAGCCGGAAGCCTTGGCGGTGCCACGCGAGAACGGTGGCGGGCTGCACGACGACGAGGCTGGCCCGCCAACCCGTCCAGACGCTTGACAGCCAGACCCAGAGGATACGGTCCCAGCGAGCAAGCCGGGGTCGGGTGACGGAGCGCTGAAGGACCAGCAGTTGATGGCGGAGCGCGAGGTTCTCGAGGGCGATGGCGGCAGCGCCGGTGAAGAGGGCGCGCAGGAAGGTGCAGAAACCCATCACGAGAATCATTGCGGCACCCCGGCATCAGGCATTAGCGTCTGAGCCGAGACTCTACCGGATCAGCAGTGGAGGCGGTGAGGGAAGTTCAGGTGGCACAGGGAGATGGAGTTTGTAACCGGGACAGGTGCTCACGGCCCCGCATAGCCCGTGGCAGAACCCCTTCGCGGAGCGGCTCATCGGGTCGATCCGGCGCGAGTGTCTGAATCACGTGTGCGTTCTCGGCGAACGACACCTTCGCCACATCCTGACTCGCTACTTCGCGTACTACCATCAGGCGCGTACCCATCTCGCGCTCGACAAGGACGCACCCGACCTCAGGCCGATTCAGCATCCCGTGACGGGGAAGATCGTGCAGCGTCCCGAAGTCGGCGGCCTTCACCACCGCTACATCCGCGAAGCCGCGTAATTCAGCGTCCTCGGTCTTCTGTACTGCTGAACGTGCGTGACTGTGATCGGTCCCGCGTCGCCTGCCTGCTCTCGCTCATCCATCGCGAATCCGACGGCTCCGTGCACGGTCGGCGGTGTGAGGATGCCGGTCGCCCTGTCTCAGGCTCGGCTCGCGGCTGCCGCCACCGGATCCGGATGGTCCTGAGCGATCCGGACAAGGTTTTGGCGAAGGACAACAGGCTTCTGCGACCGACTAGCCTGTCCGGGTCGTCACGCTCGCCTGAAGCGTCGGAGGTCTGAGCAGTGACCGGCCCGCGGCTCTCTTGACAGATCTGCATCGCGATGGCACTTTGATGCATATGCGAACCACCCTCAACATCGATGACCGCCTCCTCACGGAGGCCCGGCGCTTGAGCGGATTGAAAGTGAAAACCGCCGTACTCCACGCCGGACTCGAGGCGTTGATCGCCCGCGAGAGCGCAAAACGCCTGGCCACGCTCGGCGGTCACGAACGGCGATTGAAGCCGATTCCCCGCCGCCGGGCCGCACGCCGAGCTTAGTGCTCGTCGACACCTCTGTCTGGGTCGATCACTTCCGTCGAGGCAATCACCTCTTGGCGGATCGCTTGCGCGGTGGCGAAGTGTGGACTCATCCCTTCGTGATCGGCGAACTCGCCTGTGGGGCCCTGAAGCGGAGGGGCGAGATCCTGGCGCTACTGGCGGCCTTGCCACACGCGCCGGTGCTCGAGCATCAGGACGTCTTGGAGTTCGTCGAGTCTCATCGGCTCATGGCGCAGGGTATCGGGTGGATCGACGTTCACCTGCTCGCCTCGGCCACGCTCGGCGGCATTCCGGTCTGGACGCTTGACCGGCGGCTCCACGCGGTGGGACGTCGGTTGCGGCTGACGCCGGACAGCCTGTGAGTTGGCCTGACCGGGTCAAGAGATCGATCGACTTGTCCCGACTGGATTACTGACCGGAAGGTCCAGACGCGCAGCAGCGCGCCCACCCGTTCGGGCCCGACGATCTCCTCGTCCGCGCGTCAGGGCGACCGTAGGTCTCCATGTCTCCGGGACCTCGATCCCGGAGACAATTCCACGGCCCCCCGTCAGATTCCTTTCCCTATACGCTCACCTGCCAGCCGATGGCCGCTGGGAGGGACGGGGGACACCGCCCGCGCGGCTGAAGGCCACTCCCATCAGCCTGGCAGATGCCAGCCGGGTTCCCGGGCCGGGGCAGGGTCCCGCCCGTCCCTCTGATCCTTCCGTCAGCCCCTCGACAGTTCGGACAATCAGGGGGACCTCAGGCCGGGCGGGAGCCGCTCGAAGACCTCGCCGGCCGGGGTGGGAGGACGCGGGGGCCGAGGCTCGAGGCGATCCCACCACTCCCTGAGAGCTGAAGGATCAACCGCTGTTCGTCCGGACGGGGTTTTGGCGAAGGACAGCGAGCTGGCGGTGGCCGCCGACGAGGAACCGGAGGAGCCGAAGCAGGTGGAGCACGAGGGTGATCACGAGCCGCGATTGTGGCCGGATGGCGCTGACAGATCAACGAGTTGACAGCGGGATGAGGTTTTGGCGAGGGACAGCCAGGCTGAGCCACGGCGCCATTTCGAGGTACTCGCGCCCCGTGTTCAGCATGGCGCCCCAGCTCGGGGTCGGGGGCTGAGCCCCGAGGCCCAAGAATGACAGGCCGGCCTCGGTCAGGACCGCGAACGCCAGGCGAAGGGACGCGTGGATCACGACCACCGCCACCGTGCCGGGGACGATGTGCCGGACCACGATGCGCCGGTCGCCCGCGCCAAGCGCCCGGGCGGCCTCGACGAACTCCTGCGACCGCAAGGCCAGCACCTGCCCCCGGACGAGCCGGGCGAAGCCCGGGATGCCGATGACGCCGATGGCGATCATCGCGTTCCGAAGACTCGGCCCGAGGGCGGCGGTGATGGCGAGCGCCAGGACGATCGACGGGGACGCCAGAAGGCCATCCATCACCCGCATGATCACACTGTCGAGCCAGCCGGCGTGGTAGCCGGAGACCAGACCCAGAACGACCCCCAGGCCCGCGAGCTCGAGGACGCGGTAGCCGGCGAGGGCCGCGGTCACGCCGCGCTCGCGCGCGCCAGCCACCGCTTGGCGCGCGGCGACGGACGGCGCGCGAGGCGCTGCTCGAGCGCGCGCTGCGCCTTCTCCGGCTCGCCGGCGCGGATCCACGCGGCGATCAGCGTCTCCTCCCACACGTCCTGCTGGGCGTGGCTGCCGCCGCACCGGCTGATGTCGTCGACGAACGGCTCGATCGTGCGCGCGGCGGCGGCGTAGTCGCCGCGCAGGAACGTCGCGAAGCCCTCGCCCAGCGCGGGGACGACGGCGCCCGGAGGCAGCGCGCCCTTCGCGACCCGTTCGCGCAGCGTGGCCAGGCGCCGCTCGTACACGTCCCACATCCCCGCCGCGGCCCACGCCATCAGGCAGTGCAGCTCGTGGAAGTGCGGCGCCGTCGCGGGGAAGCGCTCCTCGGCGAACGTCGCGATCTCCTTCCACTCGTCGGGGTGCACGGCCTCGCCGTCGAGGAGCAGGCGCCAGAGGAGCGAGACGCCGTCGGTGAGGACGTTGGTCGCGGGCGCGAGCGTCGCGACGCGTGACCGGATCCCCGCCTCGAAGGCCGCGCGGGCGCGCGCGACGTCGTCGCGGACGAGCTCGGACAGCGCGACGTGCCAGTTCAGGTGGCAGTGGAGCGAGGCGCTGCGATCGTAGCCGGGCAGCCAGCCGCTCACGAACCTCACGCCGCCCGCCGCGTCGCCCTGCTCGTAGAAGACGTGCGCGAGGCCGTGCACGGCGTTGGCGTTGCGGGGATTGAGCGCGAACGCCTGCTCCATCAGCCGCCGCCCCTCGGCCAGGCGGCCGGACTCGGTGTGCGCCCACGCCCACGCGAAGCGGAACCACCAGTCGTCGTCGTACTCACCGACGAACGGGCGGAAGAAGTCGTACATCTCCTCGTCGTGCTCCCGGCGCCCCGCGAAGCTGATGAGACCGAAGGCGCCGAAGTTCAGCTGCAGGACGAGCGCGTCACGCGGGACGTCCGCGCAATGCGCCTTCACCGCCGCCAGCGCGCCGGCGGCATCGCCGTCGATCGCGCGGGCGATCGCCTCGACGTGCCCGCGCTCGCGGTCGGTGACGCCGCGCAGCAGCGCGCGCGCCCGGCTGGCGGTGGCCCGCGCCTCGATCGGCTGCAGGCGGAGCTGTTGCGTGCGGGCGAGGGCGACGTGCGCGAGCGCGAAGTTCGGGTCGGCGCTGATCGCCATCTGGAAGCAGCGGTCGGCGCCGGGCTGCGCGGACAGCAGGCGGTCGACGCCTTCGACGTACGCGTCGACGGCGCGCAGGCTGGCGGTGGTCAGCGGGAGGCCGTAGCGATCTTCCATGGGTTACCGCCGGGTCCGATCCTCGCCGACGCGGACGAGGAGCTTGCCGAGAACGTAGGCAGTGAAAACGCCATTTCTTGCCCCCGCCACACGGCCTGGTGTCCGCCCAGGCGTCGCGTCATTGCAGTGGGCGGAGTGTAGCGCGCGGCGGAGGACCCGGCAAGGCGACGGGAGGTCGGTGAGATGAGGCCCGGAACCCGCCCTGCCGGAACGCCTCGTCGATGCTCACGCAGGCGAGCGCTTCGACCGAGTGCCCGAACTGCTCGAGCACCGCCATCTCGCTGAACGTGCCCGCGGGCCCGAGGTAGGCGACGCGCATCGGCTCCTCGAGCGCGCGACACGCCGAGATGATCTCGCGGAACACGGCGAGCATCGGCTCCGCGCCGAGCGGCCCGGAATTGGTCTTCGCCACGCGCCGCAGGATCGCGGCCTCGCGCTCGGGGCGATAGGCGCCGGCGCCGCCCTTCAGCGCGCCGATCCGCTGCGCGAGGCCCGCGCGGCGCTGCACCAGCACGGCGAGCTCGTCGTTCAGCGCGTCGATTTCCTTGCGCAGCTTTTCGATATCGTCAGCCATCGACAGGCAGATAGCGTACCGCCAATACCCCGTTGAGCTCCGAAAGCTCTTTCAGCACCTGCGCGGGCACCGGCGTATCGGCATCGACGATGGTGTACGCCATCTCTCCCTGGGACTTGTTCAGCATGTTGTGGATGTTGATCCTCCGCTTGCCGAGCGCGTGCGAGATGCTGCCGAGCATGTCGGGCACGTTGGCGTTGGCGATCGCCAGGCGGTAGGGCGCCTCGCGCGGCATCTGCGCCTCGGGGAAGTTGACCGCGTTTTGCAGGTTGCCGTTCTCGAGGTAGTCCCGGAGCTGGTCGACCACCATGACCGCCGAATTGTCCTCCGCCTCGCCGGTCGACGCGCCGAGGTGCGGCATCGCGATGACACCACCGGCGTGGATCAGCCCGGGACTTGGGAAATCGGTGACGTACCACTTCAACCGGCCGTTCGCGAGCGCCTTTTTCACCGCGCCGTCGTCCACCACGGCCTCACGCGAGAAGTTGAGCAGCACCGCGCCCGGGCGCATGTGTTCGATGTTCTTCGCGTTGACCAGATGCCGCGTCTTCTCCACCAGCGGCACGTGCAGGCTGACGAAATGGCTCGACTTGAGGACCTCGTCGACGGAGGTGGCGCGCTTGATCTGCGACGGCAGGCTCCACGCCGCCTCGACGGTGATGTGCGGGTCGTAGCCCAGCACGTTCATGCCCAGGCGGATCGCCGAGTCGGCCACCAGGCTGCCGACCTTGCCGAGGCCGATCACGCCCAGCGTGTGGCCGGGCAGCTCGAACCCGGCGAACTGCTTCTTGCCGTCCTCGACGCGCTTTTCGAGATTGTCGGGTCCCAGGCTGCGGACGAATTCGAGCGCTGGGCCGAGGTTTCGCGCCGCGATCAGCATGCCGGCGAGCACCAGTTCCTTCACCGCGTTGGCATTGGCGCCGGGCGCGTTGAACACCGGCACGCCGCGCTTGGAGAGCGCCGCCACCGGGATGTTGTTGGTGCCGGCGCCGGCACGGCCCACCGCGGCGAGCGACGGGCCGAATTCGTACTTGTGCAGGTCCTGCGAGCGCACCAGGATCGCAGCCGGGTCCTCGGCCTCCTTGACCACCGAGTAGCTCTCGGCGGGGAAGCGCTTCAGGCCCACTTGCGCGATCTGGTTGATCACCAGGATCTCGCATTTCTGCGCACGGCTTTTAGCCATGCTTTTTTTCGAATTCGCGCATGTAGTCGACGAGCGTTATAACGCCCTCGATCGGCATCGCGTTATAGATCGACGCGCGCATGCCGCCGACCGAGCGGTGGCCCTTGAGCTGCACCATGCCGCGCTCGACCGCGCCCTTCAGGACGGCCTCGTCGAGCTTCGCGTCCTTGAGGGTGAACGGCACGTTCATCCTCGAGCGATCTTCCTTCGCCACCGGGTTGTGGAAGAACTGGCTCTGGTCCAGGTAGTCGTACAGCAGCTTCGCTTTCGCGATGTTGATCCTCTCGACCGCCGCCAGCCCGCCGAGCTGCTTCAACCACTTGAACACCAGGCCGGCCACATACATGGAGTAGCTGGCCGGCGTGTTGAGCATCGACTCCGCATCGGCCTGCGCCTTGTAGTCCATCACGCCCGGCGTGCCTTTCGCGACTTGACCGATGAGGTCGTCGCGCACGATGACGAAGGTCAGGCCGGCGGGACCCGCGTTCTTCTGCGCGCCGGCGTAGATCAGGCCGAGCTTCGACACATCGAGCGGGCGCGACAGGAAGTGCGACGAGGCATCCGCGACCAATGGAACATCTGCGTGAGGGATGGAGTGGTACTCGACTCCCCCAATGGTTTCGTTGGAGCAGTAGTGGACGTACGCGGCGTCTTTTCGCACGTTCCATTTTTTCGGCGCATAGGTGAAGTTGCGGTCTTCGGAAGTGGCGGCGATCGCAACGTCGCAATACTGCTTCGGAACGTAGGCAGTGAAAACGGAACGTAGGCAGTGAAAACGCCATTTCTTGCCCCCGCCACACGGCCTGGTGTCCGCCCAGGCGTCGCGTCATTGCGGTGGGCGGAGTGTAGCGCGCGGCGGAGGACCCGGCAAGGCGACGGGAGGTCGGTGAGATGAGGCCCGGAACCGCCCCGCCTGGGTCCACGAACAGACGGGGACGGCCGCGCCGGTGGTGGGCGCGATCGACCGTGGATCAGGCGGCGGGGGCGGGCCCCGGCGGCGGCTCGGGCGCCAGCCCCAGCGCCGCGAGGAGCCGCCGCACCGCAGGGGGGTCGGTCACCGCGCCGAGGATCCGCCGCCGGCCCCCGCAGCGATCGCACACCAGCACCGCAAAGCCGAACAGAGTCAGCGCGCGCGCCGGTAGTGCATGGCGACCGCGCCGCTGCGGAGCGGCTTCGCCGAGACCAGCTCGAGCCGTCGCGTGCTGGGCAGCCCGCTCTGGTACAGGGTCGGGCCGTGGCCGGCGATCCTGGGGTGGACGAGGAACTTGTACTCGTCGATCAGATCCAGCCGGTCCAGCTCGGTCGCGAGCTTGCCGCTACCGAGGAGCACGCCGGCCGGGGTCGCGTCCTTGAGCTTCTGCACGCCCGTGCGCAGGTCGCCGGCGATGTGGTGGCTGTTGGTCCACGGGAAGTCCTTTCGCGTCGACGACACCACGTACTTCGGCTTGGCCTCCAGCTTGACCGCCCACTCGCGCATCGCCGGCGGCGCCTCCTCGTCGCCGCGGGCGACCGCCGGCCAGTAGCTCTCCATCATCTCGTAGGTGACGCGGCCCCACAGCATCGCCCCGCCCTCGTCCATGAGGTGGGTGAAGAAGGCGTGTGTCTCGTCGTCGGCGATTCCCTCCTGGTGGTCGACGCAGCCGTCCAGGGTGACGTTGATGCTGAAGGTCAAGAGTCCCATGCGGCGAGTCTAAGCCATACAAACGAGACGTCGTAACGGGCGGCCACAGTGGTCATGGGGTCCGCCCAGACCTGTTCGTAGAGCTCCTCTCTCGAGATCCGCATGTCGTTCTCGTAGCAAACTCGAGCCGCTTCGCGCGCGCCCACGCCGATTAGTCGCGATCCAGATGAAGCCGCCGGAACGTAGGCAGTGAAAACGCCATTTCTTGCCCCCGCCACACGGCCTGGTGTCCGCCCAGGCGTCGCGTCATTGCGGTGAGCGGAGTGTAGCGCGCGGCGGAGGACCCGGCAAGGCGACGGGAGGTCGGTGCTGGGTCTCGTCAAGATTGACCCCGAATCGCCGAGTTTGGAGACGCTGTTCGATCACGGTGGATCAGGCGGCGTTAGGCGGAAGGGTCGCCGCCAACTTTTCGGCCGGGGTTCGCCCCTTCAGCGCGAGCGAGAGGCGCTGGTGTTGTACGGTGGCTTCCCACTGGCGCAGGGCGACACTGGCGGCGTCGAAGTCGCGGAAGGTCTGCCGGCTCCAGAACTCCTCGTGGTCGATACGATGGCTGCGCTCGACCTTGCCGTTCTGTTGCGGGCGGCGCGGGCGGCTGTACCGATGGCGGATCCCGGCCGCCTCGACGGCCAGCGCGAACTCGAACGGGAACTCCTGGCCGTAGTACCTGCAGAATGCTGGGCAGTAGTGCGGGGGCGCCGCATCCTTGGGTCTGGACATCCAGCACCAAGGAGGAGACGACCATGGCTGTGGGGCAGACCACCGCGGAGACGTGGCTCGTGGCGATCGACATTGGCAAGCGCTTCCATGCGGTACTGGTGGAAGAGCCGGACGGCAAGCGGCAGCGTTTCCAGATGGCCAGCACCATCGAGGACTACGACCGCCTGGTGGGCTTCTTGCGGGGGCTGTCCGGGCCCGTGCGGATCGCCTTGGAGCCGACCGGCAATCTCCACCGCACCCTGGCCTACCGGCTGCTTCGGGAGGGCTTCCCCGTGGTGTCGGTCTCGTCCGTGGCGGGGGCGCGCTATCGCGAGGCGATGTTCAACTCCTGGGACAAGAACGACCCCAAGGACGCCACGGTTATCCTGCATCTGCTGAAGCAGGGTATCGTCCAGTACTACCACGACCCGCTCCTGGCCGGGGATCACGATCTCCAGGAACTCGCGAAGACCTATCATCAGATCACCCTGGCCCGAAAGCGGCTGGCCGATAGTCTGCTGAACCACTACCTCCCCCTCTACTTCCCGGAGATGGCCCGGTACTGGGAGTCCACCCGGGTGGAGTGGTTCGTCACCTTCCTGGAGCGATTCCCAACCCCCGAGGCGGTGCGGGTTTGTCCAAAGAGGCCTTTGTCCAGGCGGCCTGGGCACTGGTTGGGCGTAAGGTGAATAAACGCGCGAAGTTGGAGGAGCTCTACGAACTCGCGCACCAGAGCATCGCCTTGCCGGTCCCGCTCGATGCGCCGGCCCTCGAGACCTTTCGCCTTCAACTCGGGCAGTTGCGGCGGCTGGCGACGCTGCGGGACGAGCTCGAAGCGCGTGCCCATGCCCTCCTGAAGGGACGTGCCGACTTCCAACACCTCTGCTCCTTGCCGGGAGTGGCCTCCATCCTCGCCTTGGTCATTCTGGCCGAGGGCGGGGACCTTCGACGCTTCCCGCATCATCGTCAGTTCCTGAAGTACTGCGGCTTGGACCTCGCGAAGCGCCAATCCGGGCAGTCCCGCGGCCGGGAGACGCTCTCAAAGCGGGGCAACGCCCGTCTCCGCATGGCCTTTTGGATGGCGGCCCAGCGCGCCGTGCGGATGACCGAGAACTCCTTCCGGGACAAGTACGAGCGGTACACGAAACAGGATCCCGGCAATCCCGATGTGCGGCGCAAGGCCCTCACGGCCGTCGCCGCAAAGATGGCGCGGGTGGCCTATGCACTAGTCAAGCGGAACCAACCGTATCGCGGCTATCACGAACATGCCCTGCCCAGCGGATCGATCCCTCTCATGCGGGCCGTTGGGGCGATCGCGACCCCGTAGATAATGCTCGGACCTTCCGCTGGGACCCCACGCTGTATTGAGAACGGTGAGGGCCGGCCCCGCGAGGGCGCGGACCCTGTGTGGACTATGGGCAGCGGGGTCTGCTTCATGCGCGGAAGACCGCTGGGCCGACGCTTGCTACAGCCGCCACAGGGCGACGCGCCTCTCGGAGACGCTGTAGGGATGCTGCGCCCGTTCACCAGACCAGCCCCTTGCAGATAGAGCGTTGTCGCACTGCAGACGCCGAATCCGAAAGGGAAAGGCCCGTCGGAGCTCGGCCAGGAAGGCCAGGCTCGAGCCGCGATGCAGGTGGCGGTAGAGACGGAGCACGCGGAAGCGGGTGCAGTCGTCCAGGGCCGTGTACTGGAACGCCCAGCGCCCCGCGATCCTGACGAACTTCACTCCACCTGGCACCGACTCGCCGGGCTCCGCCTTCTCGAACAGTTTCAGCTGCCGCGGCGCGCGTTTCCGCGTACGACGCAGATAGGGCAGGCCCAGCGCCCGAAAGACGCGTTGGATCGTGCCCATGGCGAGCCGGACCTGATGCACCCGCAGAAGCCACAGCCGCGTCCGGGCGGCCCCGTAGTGCAACGTCTCGCGCGCGTGGTGGATGTGCCCGAGGACCTCCGGGCGCAGCCGGGACGGCCGCTGCCGGGGGTAGCGGGGCGTCAGCCCGGCCAGCCCCTCGGCGCGCCAGCGCCTTCGCCAGCGGCAGACGGTGCGCGGACAGACCCCGTACCGCCGGGCGGCGGCAGTCGGCCCGTGGAGGGTGGCGTTCTCGAGCACGAGCAGCCGATACCGGACGCGTAGGCGGTACTGCCCCCGGATGCCCTTCAGCGCGCTCAGTTTGACCATGGGATCCCTCCCTGGTGGAGTTCGTGTAGGTCATCAAACCAGAGGGGGTCAATCTTGAGTAGATACTTCAGGCGACGGGAGGTCGGTGAGATGAGGCCCGGAACCGCTGTCCCTTCCGTTTCCCGACAAGGAAGGGGAGGAGGCGAAGCAGGTGGAGCACAAGGGTGATCACGAGCCGCGATTGTGACCGGACGGGGCCGACAGATCAACCACTTGGCTGCGGGATGAGGTTTTGGCGAGGGACAGGGTGACCGGCACCGTTGTTCCGGGGGCCGAGGACAGGAAGATGTACTCGTGCGGAGCGAGGAACAGGGACAGTAGGAAATTCGCCTCCACCGGGGAGCATGGCACGACCGGCACTCTGCCGACTGATGCTCAGATGGAGGTATCCAGCTCGGCGATCCGCGCGGTCAAGGAGTCGATCGTCTCGTTCGCCACCGCCTGCTCCCTCTGCAACCGGATGCACTCATTCGCCAGCTCCTCGATGGCATGGGTCACCCGCTTCTCTGCCGGTCACGCCCTTGATCCAGTGCATGAAGCGCTGTGCCAGGTTCTGTGCCCTGTCGCCAGTCGCCGTCACGAAGTACACGCGGCTCAACCAGCCGCCGTCGTCTGTCATGCTGTACTCCACGCCCTCGTCCCACGCCATCTCCCGCAACGTCCGGAGTACTTGACGCTTGACGAACAGGCCCGCCTCAAACCGGAAGCGAGCGGTCTGCATGCCGGCGCCTGCCGAGGACACCCGCTCCGGCCAGCCCGCTCCCCAGCAGCAGCAGCGTGGCTGGCTCCGGCATCGGCTGAAGCGGCGTGATGATCGCCTGCCGTGCCTCCCCGCACGGCGTCTCCTCATGCTGGACACAGCGCCGATCGCGATGTCCCCACCGATGGTCATGCTCCGCACAGTAGTGACCACAGAGATCCCGGTCGCGCTCGCTTCGCCGCCGCCACACCAGTGGGCGCCCGTCGTAGCCCTCGATGCCGGTGCGCTGCTCCTGTCGCTCGACCATGAGGTACGTCATGGCGTCTCCGCCGTCGCGAGCGCCAGGGTGATGAACCACTTCTTCATGTTTGGGGGTCCCCCAGAGGTGAGAGGTGCATTGTCGCAGTGCAGTGGTGGCCGTGCGTGGTGACTACCCTTTCGGCTTTTCCGGCGGCTGAGGCTTCGGCACGTAGATGGGGCCGACGACGCGAAGCCCTTTCGCCAGAGGGCGCGCATCGCGCAAGACGAGTCTCGTGATCGTCGGCGGTCCAGGGTTATCGAAGCGCCGTTGGTAGCGGTTCATGGGCAGATCACGAAACCCGAGCAGGATCGTGATGGTCCGCCCTCAAGCGTCCACCGGCTAGCGGAATCAGGGTCCACTTCGCGGATCTCCATGGAGAGTTTGAGACTCCGGCCGTTCACGTCCACAACCTATATGACGCGTGGCAGCAAATGGGGTGCCAGGCCCTAAGTGCCTGTTACGTCAGCGTTCAGCGAGCTAGTAACGTCCAGCAGAAACGCGCTGTGCCTCTCCTAGGGAAATTGACCCGCCCTGGAATTCCCTGAGGGGCCGTCAGGGCGCGATGGCGGACGCACCAGCAGCGGGCCGGGCCCGAGCTGCGCAGGTGGCGTCAGGATCGAGGGGATGCGCCCGACGATCAGCAGGAGCGCCCCCCAGAACGTCCCTGCTTCGTGCAGGATGGGTCGGGGATACCACTGAAGTAGGAAGCCCGGGCACGCGGGCCGGCCGACGCCCGCGCGTCCGTAGCGTCAGGACCTTATCGACGTCTTATCGACTCGGGTGCGGGACCATCCCTGAAAATCGGGGAGGCAAGGGCGGGCCGGAGGCGCGTTACCTTGCGGAGTTGCGTGCGGATCTCGCCCGATGGCCCCTGATCAGGTCGCCAGAGGGGAGTATTCGTAATCGACAGGTCATCGGTTCAAGTCCGATCGTCGGCTCCAGTCTTCTCGCGGAGTTCCAGCGACGGGCGCCCTCGGAGTGATCGACTTCTCGGCCCATCTTATCGACTTCTCCGCCGGGCCTGCAGGGAGACCACCGTCCGCGGCGCCGCCGCCTGGCCCTGGCGGAACCGAGCGAGCTGTTCATGCCATCCGAGCGATGGTGGGGCCGCATGCGGGGGAGCTGGGGCTAGCCGCGAAGGTTGAGCCAATTCCGGGCGGGGTGCATCTCACCGTGACCGCCCGTGACGCGGCTGACGCGCGGGCCGTGGCGCGTGTGCGCGGCCTCGGCTTCATCGGCCTTCTGACGCTGGGGGCCCACCACCAGCCGCACCACTTGGCGATAGCGCGCGGGGATGCCATGCCCGCACACGGCCCGTAGAAGGAGGTCACAGCTGTCCTCGGCCGTCGTGGGAAGCGGCAGAGCACTTAACGGGCGACCGAAGTATGCCGCCAAGCTCGCCTTGACAGTGTCATCGCAATGCGCCGTATGATGACGGGTAGTCTCGCCGGTACAGGCCTCTGGACGCTCCGAGCACAAGGAGGCACCGTGGAACAGGTCAGCCGTCGGCGCTTCCTCGGCACGGTCGGCTTCGCCGGCGCGTGCCTGGGCACCCTCGCATTCGGAAAAGGCTCGGCCGGCGCGCAGGGGCTGGCCGACCTGATTCTGGCAGGGCGCCCGCTGGTCCGCTATCCGGAGAAGACGGACCTGATCCTGCTCACGTCGCGGCCGCCCCAGCTCGAAACGCCGATGAAGTACTTCGACCGGGCGATCACGCCGAACGACGCGTTCTTCGTCAGGTACCACATCACCCCGATCCCGACCAGCATCGATCTCGATACGTGGCGCCTCCGGATCGCCGGGCTTGTGGACCGGCCACTTGCCCTGTCGCTCGACGAGCTCCGGAGCAAGTTCCCGAAGGTGGCCGTGATCGCCGTCAATCAGTGCTCGGGCAACAGCCGTGGGCGCTTCTCGCCGCGGGTGCTCGGCGGCCAGTGGGGCGACGGCGCGATGGGCAACGCTCAGTGGGCGGGCGCGCGCCTCAAGGATGTCCTCGCGATGGCCAGAGTACGCCAGGGGGCGGTTCAGGTCACCTTCGACGGGCTCGACAAGCCTTCCTACCCGTCCGTGCCGGACTTCGTGAAGAGTCTCGACGTGACGCGGGTCATGGAGGATCCGGAAGTCCTCATCGCCTATGAGATGAACGGGCAGGCGCTCCCGATGCTGAACGGCTTTCCCGCCCGGCTGATCGTGCCGGGCTCATACGCGACCTACTGGGTCAAGCATCTGTCCGACATTACGGTGATCGACCACGTCTTCGAAGAGTTCTGGATGAAGCCCGCGTACCGTATCCCCGACACGCCTTGCGGGTGCGTCGAGCCAGGGATGGCTCCCGCGCGAACCGTGCCCATCAACCGCATGACGGTCCGCTCCTTCATCGCGCTGCCGGCGCCGGGGGCCCAGGTGCCGGTAGGGCGCCCAGTCTCGCTCAAGGGCATTGCCTTCGACTCGGGGTACGGGATCCAAGAGGTGCACGTATCCGACGATGGCGTCACCTGGCGGCGGGCCGACCTCGGTGCGGATCTCGGGCGCTACTCGTTCCGCGAGTGGGGTGCCCAGTGGACACCAAGCCGGCCGGGCCCCCAGCGCTTGATGGTCCGAGCCTTCAACCGGATCGGCGAGTCCCAGGGGCACGAGCCGCTCTGGAACCCCGCGGGCTACCTGCGGAACGTGATCGAGCAGGTCGAGGTAATCGCCGCCTAGCGCTCCGCGAGACCCCGGGCTGAGCAGGTGGTCGAAAAGAGGACTCCATGCGACGAATGATTGCCTGGGCACTGATCGGCCTCGTCCTTCCGCTCACTGCCCAAGCCGCGGATCGAGCCATCACGCTGCCTGCCGACGACAGTTACGCCGCGCTCAAGGACGGGCCCGGCGCCCAGATCACCCGGAACGGCTGTGGCTTCTGCCACTCGACGGACTACATCGTGATGCAACCCCGGGGTGACGCCAAGCAGTGGCAGGGGGTGGTCACGAAGATGATCAGCGTCTATAAGGCGCCGATCAGCGAGGCGGACGCCAAGGCCATCGTGGAGTACCTGGCGGCTAACTATGGCCCCGCCAAGTAGCCCGCGCTCCGGACCTCCATGCCCGCCGAGGGGTTGCCCCGCCTCCCCACAGCCGCCACTTGACGCTCCCCGGGTCTGGTCCTCTACAGCGGACACCGAACACCCTCACCCTCGATCTGTTGAGCCGCGAGATCGCGCGCCAGGGTCGTCGTCTCGAGCTCCAGCCCCTGAGCTCTCGCAGCTTTATCATCTACCGGTCGCTGTTGCTGACCTCGCTCAGCGAGACGTACCTGCTGGCTGGCCGAACGGACGATGCAACCCATCGCGCCCAAGAGGCGCTCCGCGTCTCCTGTGATCGAGGCGAGCGCGGCGTGCGGGCTCATGCGATCCGCCTCCTCGGCGAGATCGCCGCGCACCGCGATCCGGCCGGTGTCGCGCAAGCAGAAGCCCACTACCGTGACGCGCACGCGCTGGCCACCGACCTCGGCATGCGCCCGCTCGCCGCCCACTGCCACCTCGGTCTCGGCCAACTCTACCGGCGTACCCGTGATAGCGCAAAGGCCAAGGAGCACCTGACGACCGCGGCCACGATGTACCGCGAGATGGGCATGAACTTCTGGCTGGAGAAGGCGGAAGCGGCACTGGGGCCGCCCCATACGAACTCACCCTGAACCGGGGCGATCCCCTACACTAATCTCATGAGCCCGCTGTCTCGTTCTCATTGACAGGCTCCGTACCACGGCGGACAACTCCAGCGGTTGCCAGAACTCGTTGCTGAACTTGTGCGACTCCGGGGAGATACGATCTTCGTGAATGGCGACCAGGCGATCAAGGCCGCCGAAGACGCGACAAGCACTATCCCCATCGTGATGCTGGCGTGTGATGCAAGGGGGATCACCTGCATCTCGTCAGAAATCGCCGGCAAGCGGCTTGAGTTACTCCGACAGATGCTATCGAGGGCCGGCCGTATCGCGGTGATTTATAGCCGCGACGATCCCGGCAAGGCGCCCTTCTCGTCGTACCGAGTGAACCGGAATTGCGCTGGGATTGAATTCCCCATCTCTGATCTAAACGGAGGCACCCATGTCCGAGGAAATCCACAGCTCCGCCTTTCTTGACGGCGACGCCGGCAAGGCGGAAGCCATCACCGAAGTCCGGCGCGAAGCAGCTCTGCTCAAGACGGGGGCCTTGCAAAACGCGATTTTTAACAGCGCGAACTTCTCCAGCATCGCCACCGACGAGAAAGGCGTCATTCAATTATTCAATGTCGGTGCGGAGCGCATGCTGGGCTACGCGGCCGCCGATGTGCTGGACAAGATCACCCCGGCCGACATTTCCGATCCGCAGGAAGTGATCGTGCGCGCCAAGGCGTTGAGCCTCGAGCTCGGAACCACAATTACGCCGGGCTTCGAGGCGTTGGTGTTCAAGGCCTCGCGCGGGATCGAGGACATCTACGAGCTGACCTACTTTCGCAAGGACGGGAGCCGGTTCCCGGCGGTGGTGTCCGTCACGGCGCTGCGCGACGCGCAGGACGCCATCATCGGCTATCTGCTGATCGGCACCGATAATACTGCACGCAAGCAGGTCGAAGCGGACCAGAAGCAGCTCGATCAGCGCCTGCGCGACCAGCAGTTCTACACGCGCTCTCTCATCGAGTCGAACATCGACGCGCTGATGACCACTGATCCGTCCGGCATCATCACCGACGTCAACAAGCAGATGGAGGCGCTCACTGGTTGCACGCGCGACGAATTGATCGGCGCGCCGTTCAAGAACTACTTCACCGATCCGGAGCTGGCCGAGACCGGTATCAAACTGGTGCTGAGCGAAAAGAAGGTCACCAACTACGAACTCACCGCGCGCGCCAGGGACGGCAAGGAAACCGTGGTGTCCTACAACGCGACCACCTTCTACGATCGGGATAGGAAGCTGCAGGGCGTGTTCGCCGCAGCGCGCGATGTCACCGAGCGCAAACGCTTGGATCAGGTTCTGCAGGAGAAAAATGTCGAGCTGGAGAGCGCCAGGTCCGCGGCGGAAAAAGCCAATCTGGCGAAATCGGATTTCCTCGCCCGCATGAGCCACGAGATCCGGACGCCGATGAACGCCATCATCGGCATGGCGGACCTGCTGTGGGAGACCTCGTTGGCCTCGGAGCAGCGCGAGTATGTCCGCATCTTCAGGAAGGCGGGGAGCCAGCTCCTGGACCTGATCAACGACATCCTGGACCTTTCCAAGGTGGAGTCCGGCCATCTGGTGCTCGAGAGCATCGACTTCGATCTCGGCGAGGTCCTCGACAAGACGCTCGAAATGATGGCGATTCGCGCCCACGAGAAGGGGCTCGAGCTGGCGCTCCGCATCGCTCCGGAGGTCCCCACCGCGCTGGTCGGCGATCCGGCCCGGCTGCGGCAGGTGCTCATCAATCTCATTGGCAACGCCATCAAGTTCACCGAGCAAGGCGAGGTGATTGTTCGGGTCGAGCGTGATCCCGAGGACGCCGCCGCTGGCGCACTGCGGTTCGCGGTCTGCGACACCGGGATCGGGGTTCCCGAGGAGACGCGCGAGCTGATCTTTGCCCCCTACTCCCAGGTGGACACCTCCACGACGCGCAAGTTCGGCGGGAGCGGCCTCGGACTGGCCATCTCGCGGGAGGTGGTCGAGCTGATGCAGGGGCGGATCTGGGCGGAAAGCAGCATCGGAGCTGGAAGCACGTTCTACTTCACGGCTCGGTTCGCGGTCGGCAGCAAGCCCCCGCTCAGGGTCCTCTCCGGGCTGATGGATCTCAAGGACGTGAAGACCCTGGTCATCGACGACAACGCGACGAACCGGCTGATCCTCAGGGAGATGCTCTCGCGCTGGGGCGCCGTGGTGACGGAAGCGGACGGGGGCGAGCAGGGGCTTTCGGAGCTGCTGCGGGCACAGCAGGCCTCTGTCCCTTATACCCTCGTGTTGCTGGACTGCCGCATGCCCGTCGTCGACGGGTTCCAGGTGGCCGAGCAGATTCATCAGCAGCCGACCATGGCCGGGACGACCATCCTGATGCTCACTTCGGACAACCGTGCCGGGGATTTCGCCCGAAGCCGCGACCTAGGGGTGGCGGCGTACCTTGTGAAACCGGTGAAGCGCGCCGAGCTCCTGGAGGCGATCCAGCAGGCCCGCGCCGGCGCGGCCGCTCTGGTGGAGCCCGCAGCGCCTGGAGGCGTGCTGGAAGGCGCGCGAGGGCTGCGGATCCTCCTGGCTGAGGATTCCCTGGACAATGTGCTGCTGATCCAATCGTACCTGAAAGCCAGCGGGTGCAGCGTGGACCTGGCCTGCAACGGCGAGGTCGCCCTGCAGATGTGCATCTCCGGCACATACGACGTCGTACTCATGGATGTCCAGATGCCGGTCATGGACGGTTACTCCGCCACACGCAGGATCCGCCAGTGGGAAGGCGAGAACCGCGCCAGGCCGGTTCCGATCCTGGCACTGACCGCTCACGCGCTGCCGGAGGAGGTGCAAAAGAGCCTCGATGCCGGCTGCACCGCCCACCTCACCAAACCCATCCGCAAAGCGACGCTCCTGCACGCCATCGAAGAGCACACCATGGGACGCGTCCGCGTCCGGGTGGACTCGAGTCTCGCGGAGCTGGTTCCCGGCTTCCTGGAGAACCGACGGAGGGACGTCGAGGCGATCGCTGCAGCGCTCGAACACGCCGATTACGAAAACGTTCGCATCCGAGGCCACAACATGAAGGGATCCGGCGCCGGCTACGGCTTGAACCGGATTTCGGAGATCGGCGCATCCCTGGAGCAGGCGGCCGGACGCCGTGAGCCCGAGGAGATTCGCGCGCGGGCCGCGGAGCTCGCCCGATACCTCGACGGTCTCCACGTGGAGTACGAATAACTGACACTGGAGAGAGCATGCGAGTACGATTCTGGGGCACCCGGGGGTCGATCGCCGCGCCGGGTCCGGACACCGTCCGTTTCGGCGGTAACACCTCGTGTGTGGGAGTGACGACGAGCGAGGGTGCCTGTTTCATATTTGACTGCGGGACGGGCGTCCGCCCGCTCGGCGCGGAGCTCATGGCGCACACACCCAAGCCCATCTCGGCGACGATCCTGCTCAGCCACACGCACTGGGATCACATCCAGGGCTTTCCCTTCTTCGCCCCGCTCTTCGTTTCGGGGAACCAGATCACGGTCTGCGGTCCAGAAGGGAGCGGACATTCTCTGCGCGAAGTCCTCTCCGGCCAGATGGAGTTCACTTACTTTCCTGTCGAGCTCGGCGAGCTTCCGGCTACCATCACCTTCCGAGAACTCGGCGAAGGAACGCACGAGATCGGCGGCGCGCGGATCGTCGCGCAGTACCTCCATCATCCGGCGATGACGCTGGGCTACCGCGTCGAGGCCGACGGCGCGGCGGTTGTGTACCTGTGCGACCACGAGCCCTTCTCCGAAACGCTCTGGCACCACCACCCCGCGTCCAGCCACGCCGAGTCCATCGTGCACGAGGGGGACCGACGCCACGCGCGATTCATGGCCGGCGCCGGCCTGGTGATTCACGATGCCCAGTACACTCCGGAGGAGTACCCATCCAAAAAGAATTGGGGCCACAGCACCTACGAGTATGCCGTGGGGCTGGCCGCCGCGGCGGGGGTGCGTCAACTCGCTCTCACCCACCACGATCCTACCCACGACGACGCTTTCGTCGAGGCGATCGAGAAGCGCGCCCGCGGATACGCCGAGCAGCTTGGCTACGCGGTGCGGGTTTGCTGCGCCTACGAGGGTCTCGAGCTGGCCGTCGAGCCGCACAGCGTCCGGCAACTGTCCAGCACGCCGCTGGCTCCGCACCCGGGTCGGGACGCCCCGCGCGGCAGCCACATTCTGGTCGTGGACGACGACCCGGACCTCCGTGCCCTCGCGCACATGGCCCTGAGCCAGGACGGCCACATCGTAAGCGAAGCTTCCACCGGCCAGGAGGCACTCGCGTTGATCGACGTGCAGGCACCCGATCTTCTCGTGCTGGATCTGCTCATGCCGAAGCAGGGCGGCTTGGAGGTGCTCAAGGTGCTTCGTTCCAGGCCAGCGACGGCGGCGCTGCCAGTCCTCGTGTTGACGGCACTGGATGACGAGGTCAACACTCGTGCCGGCTTCGATCTCGGAGCAACCGACTACTTGACCAAGCCCTTCTCGATCCCGCAGCTTGCGGCGCGCGTGCGTGCCTGTCTCTCGCGCCGCGGATGAGGAATTTTCTGATTCCAGGCTGAGCCACCGCACACGCGATGCCGTCCAATGCCGTGAAGTTCACCCCGGAGGGGGGCCGGGTGGGCGTCACCGTCACGGCGGCCGAGGGCCTCATCACCATCGCCGTCAGCGACACGGGGATCGGGATCGCGCCCGAGGACCAGGCGACCATCTTCGAGGAGTTCCGCCAGGTCGGCCGGGACGACGCTCGCACGCAGGAGGGCACGGTGCTCGGGCTGACGCTGGCCAAGAAGTTCGTGGAGCTGCACGCGGGACGCATCTGGGTCCAGAGCCAGGTGGGCCAGGGGTCGACGTTCAGCTTCACGCTACCGTGGCGCGAGGTAGTTCGCTAGGTTAGGTTCTGTAGGCGTAGCTGGTTCCGGTGCCGTGCTAGGTTCGTAATCGACAGGTCATCGGTTCAAGTCCGATCGTCGGCTCCAGAATCTCCAGCACTTCCACGACGCCTCCAGCCGCTGCAGCCCGACTGGTCGCCGCGCTATCCAAGGCATCGATCCAGTGCTTGTCACCGCGCGGAGCCAGTGCACGTACCTGAAGCGCGCGCGATTGCACGTCGAACGGCGGGTGAGTGTATACCGGAACGGATGCGGCCCCGTCTTTTCGAACCAGAAGCGCCACACCGGAATACGCCTTCCGGCAATGCCAGAACGCATGATAGTCGCCCAGCTTACAGTCGTCCGGGATCTGGCGCTCTTCCGCCTTCAGCTCCTGCAGGCAGACTAGGTCGGGCCGCTCGCGCTCCAGCCACGCTATGACCAAACTGCGCTTTACCATATCCATCTCGCTGGACGGGTTCGTGGCCGGGCCCGACCAGACCGTCGAGAACCCCCTGGGAATAGGGGGCGAGCAGTTACACGACTGGGTCGTCCCGCTCGAAGCCTGGCGAAAACCGCACGGGATGACTGGCGGCGAGATCAATGCGAGCTCGACGGTGCTCGAGGAGATCCAGGGCCACATCGGCGCCACGATCATGGGCCGGAACATGTTCGGCGGGCACCCGGGACCGTGGGACCCGGCCGGGCCGTGGGACGGCTGGTGGGGCGACAACCCGCCGTTCCATCACCCGGTGTTCGTGCTGACCCACCACGCTCGAGCCCCGCTCCGTCTTCAGGGCGGGACCACGTTTACGTTCGTGACCGATGGGATCGAGTCGGCCCGGCGCCAGGCGCGGGCCGCGGCCGGCGGCACGGACATTGCCCTGGTGGGCGGCGCCAAGGTCGCGCAACAGTACCTGGCCGCGGGGCTGGTGGATCAGATGGATCTGAACCTGGTGCCGGTCTTCCTCGGCCGAGGGGAGCGACTGTTCGAGAATCTGGGGAGCAATCTGCCGCGGCTCGAGTTGGTACGGGCGGTGCCGGCGCCCGGCGTCACTCACCTGCGTTACCGGTTGGGCTGAGCCAACCGGTCACCCGCGCCGGCCGCTCCTGGCCTACGACAGCGTCGGCGCCCCGGCCACCCGAGCGTCTGTAGCTCGCCGCGGCGCCACCGGGACAGGTAAGCGAATCGGGCAACATCCTGCAGCTCAGCCGGCAGCGCGGCTGCCACCCGTTCGAAGGCGTCAGGCTCCGGGGACCCCTGGCCCCTTTGTGGAGGCCATTCGCCGTTGTTTCAGTTGGCCCGTCCGACGCAAATCTAGCGTCGCCCACGCTTCGAGCCGTCGCCGTTCGTCCTGAGCGACGTCTGATAACATCAGGATTGGATGGCACAGCTCAGCGGCAAGGCCCGGAAACACCTCCCGCACACCGCGTTCGCCTACGTGGACTCGAAGGGCCGGCGACACCTGCCGATCCACGACGAGCCGCATGTACGTAACGCGCTGGCCCGCTTCACCCAGGTCAAGTTCGAGGACGACGCGGCGCGGGAGCGCGCACGTAGGCGACTGCTGACCGCCGCCAAGAGGCACGGGATCGTGCCGATCGGGTTTATCACCGGCCAGCTCGCGACCGAGCGGCAAGAAGGTGAGTCCCAGGCGCGCGCTGTCGTCGCGCGTAACCTGCCGACTGGCCAAGTCACGTTTCTCCTAACCGACATGGAGGACTCCACCGGCCTTCTCCGCCGGCTGGGAGACGGCTACGCCGACCTGCTCAGCGAGGTACGTCGCCTCCTCCGTCGCGCAGTGCAGCGGTCCGGCGGGCGTGAGGTCGACGTCCGCGCTGACGAGCTGTTCGCGGTCTTCAAGCGGCCAGTTGGAGCGCTCGCCGCAGCGCTGGCGATGCAACGACGCATCGGGTCCCGCACCTGGCCGCAGGAGGCCCTCGTACGAGTGAGGATCGGCATCCACACTGGCCGCCCCACACTGACCGATAGCGGCTACGTAGGCCTGCCGGTGCACACAGCCGCCCGCATTTGCGCTGCCGCCCACGGCGGCCAGACCCTTCTCTCGAACGCCGCGGTCCGAGCCGTCGAGGCATCGGCCCCAGCCGGCGTCGCCTTCCGCACGTTAGGCCATCATCGGCTCCACGGGCTACCGGAGCCCGAGGCGCTCTTCCAACTGGAGGCACCGGGCCTGCCGATGAGATTCCCGCCACCGAGGACTGGCGCCAGGGCTATCGGCAATAGACTGCGCGGAGTGGGGCGTCGCGGCTAACGCCGGATATCTACTGCGGGAACCGCATTGGCTAGCAACACAAGCCCTCCGATATCGGGCGTCACGAGGAGGTCCGAGACAGGGTTGGGGGCGCAGGATCACGGCTAGACCAACAAGCGCGCCGGGAGCGACGCTCGCGCCGCCGATGATGACGTGATCATGGACGCGGAGTCGAGCAGCCGCGCAGTCCCTTCTGTTTAACCCATCCAGGTGTGTGGAAGAGCTGCGGCCGTTCGTCTGGCGGCTGGAGCAGGGCTCCTAAGAACATCCCGCGTGGACCAGCGTGTTCCGTGTGGAGTGTCAGACGCACGGCGTAGGAAGACCGAGGTGAACCGCGGTGACCGGCTGACCGGCAGCTTCGCCTGGCGGCACCCCCGCAGGCCCGAAGGATCGTACGCCGCCTGGCGTGTGTACCGATGATGCAGACCTCCGACCATGGGTATCTCGACAATGCCGCCCTGGTCGGGGTGCTCCACCAGTCTGGGCTCCGGGGCGTCCTTCTCCAGCGAGAGGTGTGTGCGGCAACCGTGGTAGTCGGTGAGGTAGTTTCGCAGCAGGCGACGCAGGTGCGCGTCGTTCCGCACCACGACGTGGTCGAGGCACTCGCGGCGCCGGGTCCCGATGAGGGGTTCCACGTACGGATTCTGCCAAGGCGACCGAGGCGCCGTCTTGACTTCGTGGATCCCCATGGCCTGGGCTCGACTCGAGAACACGACCCCGTAGACCGCATCGCGGTCGCGCAGGAGGTAGCGCGGGGCAGTCTCCCAGGGGAACGCCTCCACGAGTTGCTGGGCCGTCCACTGGGCCGTGGGGGCGTCGGTGACGTTGATGTGGACGACGCGTCGCCGCTCGTGCACCAGGACCACAAAGACGAACAAGACCTTGAACAGTACCGTGGGCACGGTGAAGAAGTCCACGGAGACGAGGCTCCCACTGTGGTTGTCGAGGAACGTGCGCCACGTCTGCGATGGGGGCGTTCGACGGCGGACCAGGTACTTGGAGACCGTGGCCTGTGAGATCTCGAAGCCGAGCTTCTGGAGCTCGCCGTGGATTCGGGGTGCGCCCCACAGGGGGTTGGCGCGAGCCATGGTGCGGATCAGCGCGCGGACGTCCGGGGCGACGGCGGGGTGGCCGGGCCCGGGCCGGCGGCTCTTCCAGGTCCAGAACAGCCTGAAGCCTGTCCGCTGCCATCGGATGACGGTCTCTGGTTGGACGATGGCGACGACCTCCGCCCAGCCGTGCCACAGACGGGCGAGCAGGACCCAGAACACCCGGTCGGAGGGGCGCAGGCGTGGACGCGGCGCGGTCCGTTGGAGGACGGCCAGCTGATGGCGCAGCGCGAGGTTCTCGAGCACCAGGGCGTGCTGGGTCCGGGCGCCGGGGCATCCCTCACCGTCGCGACGTAGACGGCCGTCGCGGCGCCCGTCCCGCGGTCGGTCGCGGTGAGACCTGGCCGGATCGGCAGGCCCCTTTCCGCTATCCCCCGTCTGGGCGAAGATGCCTGCTCAGGAGGTGTGCCCATGCCCGAGACCGGCCACCAGCAGCTTCCCTTCGGTGCGGATGACCTGCGCCTGCCCGACGAGCTACGCGGCCCCCTGCACGCCCACCTGGCCGCGCTTCGGGATCGCTACCACCGCCGGGGCTGGGGCGGCCCGGTCGGCTTTGGGCACCGGCCCGCGCTGGTCGTCGTCGACCTCGCCCTCGCCTGGACCGATCCCTCGCGCCCCGCGGTCGGGAGCACCGTGGATTCCGTCGTCGAGGCGACCGCGCGGGTGCTGGCGGCAGCGCGGAGCGCCGGCATCTTCGTCGTCTTCACGACCTGGGCCTACGACCCGGCCGCCCCGCTGTCCCCGCACGACGCGAAGAACGCGCTCCACATCGGGCCCGGCGACGAGAAGCTGCTCGAGATCGACGCGCGGGTCGAGCGCCGGCCGACCGAGCTCCTGCTCCGCAAGCGCTACGCCTCGGCCTTCAAGGGCACGAACCTGCACGAGATGCTCACGGCGCAGGGCGTCGATACGCTGATCGTCACCGGGCTCAGCACGAGCCACTGCATCTACGCGACGTGCCGAGACGCGACCGACAGCTTCCGGGTGATCGTGCCGCGCGAGGCGGTCGGGGAGCGGTGCGAGATCTTCCACGAGGTCAATCTGCTCGACATCGAGCTGGACCTCGGCGATGTCCTGCCCGTCGACGCCGTCATCCGCCATCTCGGAGTCAGACGTTGACTTCGAAGCAGTTCCGCATCCCCGGGGGACATTGTTGAGAAGTCACAGCCTGACCCCCGACAGGAGGAACGCATGTCACGCCGCATCCGCGCCCTCGCCCTCCTTGTAGTCGCTTGGGCCCTCGCGTGGTCGACCGCGCTCGTCGCGACGCCCGCATTCGCCCAGGCCAAGATCCTGCGCGTCGCGACCGACACGAACCTGCCGTGGCTCGACCCCCACATGGGCTCCGCCTTCAGCCTCCGCGAGCTCTCCTCTCACGTCTTCGAGGGGCTGGTCACGATCGGCGAGGACTTCGGGGTGATCCCGCAGCTGGCGGAGAGCTGGACCGTGAGCCCCAGCGGGACCGACTACACCTTCAAGCTGCGCTCGGGGGTCAAGTTCCACAACGGCCGGACGGTCACGGCCGACGACGTGAAGGCCTCCATCGACCGGTTCGTGCAGGTCGGCATCCGGCGCGGCGACCTCGCGGCCGTGCAGGCCGTCACCGTCGTCGACCCCGCCACCGTGCGGATCTCGCTGAAGGAGGCGCAGGGCTCGTTCCTCGGCGCCCTGGCCAATCCGGTGGCCCTCCTCGGGATCATGCCGAAGGACCTCGTGCAGGGGGCGAAGGATCCCCTGCAGCCGCCCCAGCTCGTCGGCACCGGCCCCTTCCAGCTGGCGGCCTGGGTGCGCGACCAGCAGATCACGCTCAAGCGCTTCGACGACTACACCCGGGACCGCCGCCTGCCGGCGTCCGGGCTCGGCGGGGACCGGTCGGCCCTCGTGGACGAGGTCCACATCATCTCCACCGGCGAGAGCGCGACCCGGTTCGCGGGGCTCGAGCGCGGCGACTTCGACTACGCGATGGCCCTGGCGCCGACCGCCTACGAGCGCCTCCGCGCCTCGACGGCGCTCGACGCCATCGTGCTGAAGCCCTTCACGCAGGTGATCCTCCAGCTCAACGCCAACCGGGCGCCCTTCAATCAGGTGAAGGCCCGGCAGGCGGTCTCCCGGGGCCTCGACATGGAAACGGTCATGCGCGGCGTGACGGGGAACCAGCCGGCGTTCTACCGGCTGCAGCCCAGCCTCTTCTTCCCCGAGCAGCGGGTCTGGCACAACACCATGGGTCAGGAGGTCTACAACCAGAAGAACGTCGACCTGGCCCGCCGGCTCCTGAAGGAGTCCGGTTACGACGGGAAGCCGATCACGCTGGTCACCAACCGCGACATCGAGTGGCTCTACCGGGCCGCCGTGCCCGTGCAGCCCCAGCTGGAGGCCATCGGGTTCAAGGTCGAGCTCGTGGTACGCGACTGGCCGGGCCAGATCGCGCAGCAGAAGGAAGGGAACTTCGACATGGCGACGAACGGGATCTCGACCCGTCCGGAGCCGACCGGGTTCGACTACCTCTTCCGCTGCGGGGCGTCCTACGAGGCTTACGGCTACTGCGACCCCGAGATGGACAAGGCGCTGGCGGCGGGCGTGCGGGAGCGCGAGCCGGAGAAGCGGGCCCAGGCCTATGCCCAGGCGCAGAAGCAGTTCTACGAGACCGTGCCGCTCGTCAAGATGGGAGACATGTTCCAGCTGGACGGCGCCAGCAAGACCGTGAAGGGGTACAAGGTCTTCTTCCTGCGGCGCTTCTGGAACGTCAGCAAGTGACCGGCTGAGCGGCCGCGCGGCGGGGCGCGATGGCGCGCTACGTCGCGCGGCGGCTCATGCTGCTGGTGCCCGCCTGGCTGATCATGGGCGCGCTCGCGTTCGCCCTGATCCGCCTCATCCCGGGAGATCCGGCGACCGTCCTGCTGGGGATGGAAGCCACCCCCCAGGCCATCGCCGAGCTCCGCGCACGGATGGGGCTGGACCGGCCGCTGCCGATCCAGTTCATGCTATGGCTCTCGCGGGTCCTCGAGGGCGAGCTGGGGCGGTCGTTCTTCCTCGGGCAGCCGGTCCTCGACGCGATCCTGTCCCGCTTGCCCGTGACCTTGAGCCTGACCGCCACCGCCCTCACGTGCGCCGTGCTGATCGGCGTCCCCCTCGGCGTTCGGGCCGCGACGCGCCCGAACTCCCCCACCGACCTGGGCGCGATGGCCACCGCCGTGATCGGCCTCTCCATTCCCGACTTCGCGCTCGGCCTCGGCCTCATCGTGCTGTTCGGCGTGGCGCTCCAGTGGCTCCCGGTTAGCGGATACGTGCCACTGTCGCGGAGCCCGGTGGCCTTCCTCCAGCACCTCGTCCTCCCGGCGCTCGCCCTCGGGATCCCGCAGGGTGCGCTCATCGCCCGGATCACGCGCAGCAGCATGCTCGAGGCGCTCGCCGCCGACTACGTGCGCACGGCGCGCGCGAAGGGCTTAGGCGAGCCGGCGGTGGTCGGCTGGCACGCCTTCCGGAACACGCTCATCCACGTGCTCACCGTGGTGGGCAGCGTCGCGGTCATCCTGCTCGGGGGCGCATTCGTCGTGGAGACGGTCTTCAACCTGCCGGGTCTCGGAAACCTAGTGGTCATGGCCGTGAAGCGACGCGACTACCCGCTCGTCCAGGGATGCCTGCTCCTCATCTCCACGGTGGTGATCCTCGTCAACCTCCTCGTGGACGTGCTCTACGCCTACCTCGATCCCCAGATCCGGTATGGCTGAGCCGCGGCCCCTGCCGACGGGCGCCGGTCCATCGGCCGGCCGCCCCAGCTGGCGGCGCCTCGCGCGTCACCGGCTCGCCGTCACCGGCGGGGTGATCGTCCTCGTGGTGACCGGGCTCAGCCTCGTGCTGCCGCTCGTGATCCCGACCGACCCCACCGCGCTCGACGTGCAGGCGACGCTCACCGCGCCGTCGTGGCGCCACTGGTTCGGGACGGACGACTTCGGGCGCGATCTCTTCGCCCGGGTCGTTCACGGCATCCGGCTCTCGCTCCTGGTCGGCTCCTCGGTCCTGGCGGTGACCGGGGTCCTCGGCGCGATCCCCGGCCTGGTGGCCGGCTTCGTGCCGCGAGCCGACGCGGTCATCATGCGCATCATGGACGCGCTCATGGCCTTTCCGGCGATCCTGCTCGCGCTCTCCGTGATGGCGATCGCCGGGCCCTCGACGGTCAACGTGGTCGGGGCGCTTGGGGTGGCCTACGCCCCGCGCGTCGCCCGCCTGGCGCGCGCCAGCGTCCTCGCGGTGCGGAGCCGGGAGTTCGTCGACGCCGCCCGAGCGCTGGGCAACCCGCCGCTCCGGATCCTGTCGCGCCACGTCACGCCGAACGCGGCGGCCCCGGTGATCGTGCAGGGCACCTTCACCTTCGGCTACGCGATCCTGGGGGAGGCGGCGCTGAGCTTCGTCGGGCTCGGTGCGGTTCCGCCGACGCCGAGCCTCGGCAACATCCTGGCCGACGCTCGCGTGTTCCTCCGCGACGCGCCCTGGATGATCCTGTGCCCGGCCGCGACGCTCTCGGTGCTGATCCTGGGCCTGAACCTCCTGGGCGACGGCATCCGCGACGCGCTGGACCCCCGGAGCGGGGTCAGACTTTGACTTCTAAACAATTCCTGGCACGACGCGTCGAGAAATGTTTAGAAGTCAAAGTCTGACCCCGAAGAAGCTCAGGGCGTTGTCGCGGAAGATGCGGCGCTAGACGTCCATTGGAAGATCGCGCGCCCAGAGATCGCGACGCTCCTCCTCGTACGGATAGGGCAGGTTCGGGAAATCGCTGCCGAACAGGATGCGATCGGCGTAACGGACGAGGTCAGCGTCCCGGACGACCGCGGGGTCGATCCCGGTGAATGGCAGGGAGGCCCGCGTCATCGCCATGGTCGTGTCGAGGTGGAGGTGCGGGTAGCGGCCCAGGAGCTGGAGGGCGGCACGGGTCTCGAACGCGCCCATGTGGCATATCGACACCCGAAGCCCCGGGAACGCTTCGAGGACCCGCGTGAAGCGCGTCAGGCCAGTGAACTCGTTGGTATGGGGTCCGGTGCCCACGTGGATCACGAGCACCTTCCCCATCTCGACCAGCCGCGCGTAGACCGGCTGCATCCGCGGGTCGTGAGGGTAGTCGCCATAAAGCCCCTCCTATGGAGGGTGCCCTGTCCAGTAGTCGCGCGGCAGGTGGGGATACACCGTCCATCCTCCTATTCGGGCTCGGTGGCCCACTAAGCTGGACCAGAGCGGTGGCCGATTCTTCTCGAGAGCCTCGAAGGCTAGGGCTTTGAATGCCGGCTCACCGGCTGCTGGAGGTATCCCAACTCCCGCGCTCCCGTTCACGGCGTCCCTTCACATACTCCGACTGACTCTGTTGGACTACCTATGCGGCATGGCGCAGTCGCCGCGCGTCGTATGTCGTTCCGTCCTGTAAGAGATGGAACGCGATGGTCAGCAGCTTGCGGGCCAAGGCGACCACGGCCGTCTTCTTGCCCCGCCGCCGGGCCACCCGTGTCCACCAGCGCTGGAGAGGGGCGGCCGCCGCCCCCTTGACGGCGAGGGCGGCGTGCGCGGCCTGAACCCAGACCGCGCGAATCTCGCTCCGCCCCTGTTTCGTGATCCGTCCGTATTCCACCCGCTCCCCGCTCGCCCGCACACTCGGCGCCAGCCCCGCGTAGGCCACCAGTTTCTTGGCGGTCGCGAACCGGTCGATGGTATCGACGGCCGCCACCAGGGTCTGCGCGCAGACCGGCCCAACGCCGGGCATCGTCTCCAGTCGCGCGACCCGCGGATCCCGCCGCGCCCGTTGGGCCAGTTGCCGGTCCAGGGCGCCGAGCGCCGTGCCCACCGCCTGCACGGTCGCCTCGTACGCGACCACCACCTCTCGCAGCGCGGGCGACAGCTCCGCCGCCGCCAGCTGACTCCACCCCCCGTGGGTCCGCAACGCCCGCGGCCGCAATTCAATCCGCTGCTGCCGCGCCAGGCCCCGCACCACGTTCACCAGCCGTGTCCGCATGTGTACCAACTGCCGCCGCGCCACCAGGAGTCCCCGAAGCTCGCGGCTCCGGAGACTGGGCACGTGCACCGGCTCCGGCAGCCCCCCGATCCGCAACAGATGCGCGAGGAGCTGCGCATCGATCCGATCTGTCTTCTTCTTCGATTCCGCGATGAGCTTCACCTTGAGCGGGTGCACCACGTGGACCTTCGCCCCGAGCTCCCGCAGCAGGTCGACAATCCACGCCGTCTGGTTGCCCGCTTCGATCGCGACTCGCACGCCCCGCGCCGTGTCGCGTTCCACGGCCCCGGCCAAGCCCGTCGGCGTCGTCGCCACGATTCCCCGCGTCACCCGACGGCCCTGCGCGTCCTCGATGTACACGTGCGTTGACTTCCGCGAGACGTCCAGCCCACAGTAGTGCATGCCAACCTCCTGGTGGTGAGCGGTGTGCGATCTCGTCCCCAACTCACTGAGACGCTATCGCAATCCGCTCGGGGGTTGGCACCCTTCATAGCTTCTTCTCGGTCGGGCCCCATGGGGGGCGCATTCGCGTTCAGCCGATGGGCCCGACGAGGTCCACCGCCGCCAGATCGGACGGCTCGAGCTCCGGAAGCACACCTGACCCGGGGGCGAACCTCCTCCCCGCTCCGGCAGGGCCGTCGCCTGTGCCCGAATAGTCGGACGGCCTAACTTTCGCTCTCGTTCGGTGGCGGCGGATCTGCGGGAGGCGGCGCTGGTGGCGGCGGCTCGGCGATCGTCAGGTTCAGGGTCGCCTTCGCCTGGCCTGCCCTGGCCTGAATCCGATCCGCTCCCGGTGAGGACGGGGCGCGATAGATGGTCGCCACCCCGCCTCCATCGTGGGTCCAGAGCTTCGTGGACTCTACCCGCCCGAGCTTCAGGCTCGTGACGTCGACCACCGTGCCGTCCTTCACCGGCTGCCCGTCCTTGTCGGTCACCTGAAACCGGATCGTGGTCGAGCCTCCGGGAGGAACGGTCGTGCTCTCGGCTGAGATGGTGAGGTTCTGGGCGCCACTGGTATCTTCGATTCCGACCAATGACTTGGCATCCGAACACGCCGCGACGAGCACCGCAGCGGCCAACACGACGAGCGGGGACAAACCCTTCACGGCGCCTCCTCCGGCAAGAGACCGACGCGCACGGCGATGACACACGCCGGCATGATCGGACGGACTACGATCGAAGTAGGGTCATACCTACCACGGTCCCGCCGGGGCCACGGCAAGAAATCGGCCGTGTCCCCGATCGGGCGGCCGCGCGTGAGGAGCTACGACATCATGCGCTCAGGCGGCTCGTCGCATCCAACCCAAAGAGCTTCGCAGCGGTACCGCCAACGATGTTTCGCGATGTCCGCGGCGGCGATGAGACCGCGACAGTAGACCGTGAACGTCGGTGATGCGAGAAACCTATTCAGCGGCGATCGTCGAAATGATCCGCGCGCTCGCGACGCAGCAGACCGTGGTGGAGAGGCGGCTAGAGCACCTCGAAGATGTGGTAGATCGGCCCCTCGGCGATGCGCTCGCCGATCGCGACGGCGACGATCCGTGTGAGCCAGCCGTATTTCTCCGAGGCGGTCTCGAAGAACGGGACGGACCGAAAGTAATACGAGGCCGGATCGACCGGCTCGCCCCGATTGACGTGCTCGATCACGTCCGCCGGGCCGTGGCGGATGCCGCGATAGGTCATGCCGATGAGTTGGTCGTCGTCGGTACGGAGGGTCAGCCGCACGTCGAGCTGGAGGGCGCCGTCCGGTCTCGCCAGGATCCAGTCGGACCCACCCGGTTCGACCTTGCCGCAGAGGTGCTCTCCCTGGAAACTGCCGTCGAGCACGGGCACGATGCGGCGGTCGCCGATCGGCGTCTTACCGACAATCTGCGGTGGCCCGACGCGCAGGCGCAGCGTCATCAACGGCTTCGTCTGGATCTCCATCGCGTCCTCCCTCATGGAGCGCCTCGAAGGGGAAACGTGGGCGACGGCCGGCGAGGTCCGGCCGCGTCGCCGCCAGTAGCTAGCTGGCGACTACGCCCCGGGGGGGAGTCTATCGCTACGCGGCGCGCAGCACGATCACGCCGCACGGCTCTTGACGCGGAACACCGTCAACGCCGGGCCAAACCCGTCGGGGACTCGAACCCGCGCATCCGGGCCGTAAGTCATTGCGGAATAAGATCAACCCAATACGTTGTTGGGGCCGTGTAGCATTCTGCGAATCCAGCCCCCGCAACCACCGAGATCAAACGCCTGGGTTAACCCTAAGCGTGTGAGCATTTCCGGGCCGTTCGCCAGTCCCCTGGGCGCGGTAGAAGCGCCGTCCGTCGGCCTCCACGGGCGTACAGGCGATGGGGCCCAGGTACGCACGGAAGAAGCCGTTGACGCGGACTCGGTCAGTCTGCAACAGCGCCTGCAATTCTGCCTGTGCCGAGAGGTCAAGGCACCGGAACCGAGACAACTCCAGTCCGCGTCAGCGGCGTCTGGTTAGTCTCGACGCACGCCCCTTCGGCGGCAATGTGTGACGCTCGAAGTGCATCGGCAGGATCACCCGCGTGCGCGGTGAGGTGGCCTTGACCTCCCGCACGAACACCTTGGCCTCGCGCAGGTGCTCGTCCTGGGGCGCGCCGAATGGGACCGACTGTTCGTCCCAGTGTGTGGCGAACACGATCCGCGGGTTGCCGAGCGCGCGCATCAGCCGCCCCGTGTAGTCGTAGATCTCGAGGCGCTGGCGGGCGGCGGCGATCATGGCCACGTCGGGTCGCAGCCCTGCCACCTCGCGCTCGAGGTAGTTCATGGAGCCAAACCACAGGATCTCGTAGTTCGCGAGGCGGAGCAGATACGCGAGCGTCCCGCCCTCGACGTCCGTGCCGTGCCGACGGGGGCCTTGGAAGTCGCGAGGCACAACGCGCGAGTCGAAGAAATGCTTGCCGTTCAGCGCCGAGTGGAGGCTCGGGATCACCTTCACCGAGAAGCCATCGAACTGCCAGTCCTCTCCGCCGTGCACGGCGAGCAACTGCGATTCGGGCACGCTGCCGGCACGCGCCAGATTGATCGTGCTCTCCGTCCCGATGACGGTCGCGCCCGTCTTCTTCGCGATGTACGGCATGTCGATCGTGTGATTGAAGTGCGAGTGCGAGTGCAGGACGAAGTCGGCGCGACTCACGTGAGCGTCCACCGCTGCGGTGTCGGACACCAAGTCGTCGTCGGGGCCGAACACTCGCCGAGCGTCGCCCGGCAGCGTGGGCGTCGTGTACGTCCCGAACTGACCGGTGATGCGCAGGCGGGAGAGGTATGGATCGAGCAGGATCACGCGCTGCCCGTCCGTGATCTCCCAGCCGGCTGCACCGAGGTGCGTGAGATACAAGGCGGCGCGAACCGCTTCCACGGCGATCAGTCTAAGAACTTAGGCGATGCTAGATACGTGTCTCGGCCCCTGTCGCCCGCCCCTCGTCACGTCGGTCCACCCCCCGGCCGCCAGCGGCGCGCCCGCACGATAGCGCGGTGCTGACGGGTCGGCAAGGGCGGCGGGAGGTCGGCGCGGGAGGGCCTAGAGTGCTCCTGTCCCGGTTAGAAACCTCATCGGCCAGTGTCGCGGTGGCTCCACGCTGGGTTCAATCGCCCACGGACCGAGGCAGCATCTGCGCGACGAAGATTTGAAGGGCCGCAAGGGGAGCCGTCCGCAGACGCGACCGTGGAGGGAGCGAGCCAAAGGGGGTCGCGGAGGATCAGGGTGATCATGCCGGCCATCATCGATCAGGCCGGCCGACCGTTCAATGTTGACGAGGCAGACGCAATAAGTAGAAGGCACAGCATGGGAATCGGTGAAGTCCTGACCGCGCCCCACAGTCCGTGGCAGAACCCCTTCGCGGAGCGGCTCATCGGCTCGATCCGGCGCGAGTGCCTGGATCACATTCTCGTGCTGAGCGAGCTGCACCTGCGTCGCATCCTGACTGCGTACTTTGCGTACTATCACCGCGCCCGAACCCATCTATCGCTGCACAAGGATGCGCCAGACGCGAGGCCTCTCGAACCGCCGGAGGCGGGCAGGGTCGTGGCGCTTCCCGAAGTCGGTGGCCTGCATCATCGCTACGTCCGGCAAGCGGCCTGATCTCGCATCACCCGCCCAGTCCGCCTCACCAGCTCGCCACGCCCGGCATCGTCAGGCCGTCCTCCGTCCCTCCCGGAGCCCACCTCTTTCCCCTGGGCAGGCTGGCAGGCGTGCTGGTTGGAGACAGCCGACTGCCCGACCTTGGGCTCGCTGAAGACAACCTCCTACCGTTCCAGCGATGAATCGTCGCTAACCGAGTCGGATGCGGTTGTGGCGAGGGACAGGGTGATCATCGAACTGAGATTCTCTCCCGATCAGACCTGACAGATCAACGACTTGGCCCCGGACGGGGTTTTGGCGAAGGACACCCCTCAGCGACGGCCACATCCGCCTTGATGGCCGCATGGTCACTCAGTCCCGCATCGCGCCATCATCGCTGCGCGCCCGCGCTGCCCGGGCGATGCGCGATCTCGATGAGGCCGGACCGCTCGCACTCGGCGAGCAGCCTCGTCACGCTCTCATCGCCGATCTGCTCCAGCCCGCACCATCGTCGCACCGAGCACAGGAAACGGAACATGTCCGCGGAGATCTGAACGATGCCTGGAGCGCCCGCCGGTGGATCCGCGACGATCGCCACATGGGTCCGCCGTTCCTCGACCGACCCGAGAGCCGCACCATCTGCTCGAAAGAGATCTCGCAGGTTGAACGCACAGACGCGGAGCCGCACGCCCACGGCGCGCCGAATGGCCATCACCCCCGGCGTCCTTTGCCAATCAGGACCGCCAGTGTCCTGCTCGACGGACACCGTGGATAGGGCCAGCTCACAATAAGCGAGATCCCACAGGTGCGGAACCGGGAGGCGGCAACGGCGAAATCGCCGACGCAGGAATCGATAGAATGCGCGCGCGTCCGCGCGGCTTCGGAAGTCCTCCGCCGTATGCGCCAGGGCAAACTCTCGCGTCAACGCCGGGAGGGCTGCGCCGAGCGCGCGGCACGTTCGCGGGAGCACGGCCTCGACCTTCGCGAGGCGCTTGGCGTGCGCGAGCTGGCCCACCAGCTCGAGTCGCGACGGATCGATGCCCGGGGGCCTATGCTCGCTGGGCGCGCTCAGGGCCCGCAAGAGCGACGCTTGAAGGGTGAGCAGCTCCGTGCGCGTCATGCGCCGAAGACGTCGTCGAGCAGCTGTCGAATCTTGGCGATGTCGTCGAGGAGAGCGCTCATGTCGCCAAACGCCTGATCGCGTTCGAGGACGATCGTTCCCGGCTCCTGCAGTCGAAGCGTCTCGGCGAGCAGACGGAGGGTTTGCGCCGGCACCGGCCGGTCATGCGAGTCGATATGGACGCCGTCCACCAGCGTCCCTCCCGCCAGGTGGACCGCTCGCACCGTTCCCCGTGGCAACCCATGGAGGAACTCCACAGCGTCGTAGCGGTGGTTCGCCGCGTTGATCCGTAGATTCTCGAGATCGAGTAACAGCGAGCAGTCACCTTCGCGGAGCACGCGGAGAAGAAAAGCCGCCTCCGTCATGTCCGACGCTGCGTACTCGAAGTAGTAGGCGATGTTCTCGAGCAGCACGGGCACGGGGAGCTCGTTCTTCACCACCGCGAGGTTCTCGAGCACCACGTCAAGCATAGCGGGGGTACGCAGGAGGGGCAAAAGTTGCGACAGGTCCCGCCCCGGCGTCTTCGTGAAGGCGAGGTGCTCGCTGTACCAGGGCGCGCCGATCCCTCGGACAAATGCGGCGACCTGGCGGAGGAAGGCCCGGTCCGGCTCGATGGCCGTTCCAAGCGAGAGGGTCACGCCATGCGTGACGATCGGGATCCGTCGAGCGAGCTCCTCGATCATCCCACGGACGCGGCGGCTGCCGTAGACATAGTGCTCGACCGTCACCTCCAGGACGTCGAGCCGATGCAGGTGTCGCGTGATCGCCTCGAACGCTTCGGCCCGAAAGCCGATGCCGACTTGGGGCCGCTCACCCGGCGGCATGGAGGATCTCCGCCTCCAGCGCATCGAAGTCCATGCCGTCTATCCGCGCGCGATGCCGCAGGAAGACGGCTTCCACGGCGGCAAGCCAAAACAGCTCCTCGGGCGTGTTCGCGAATCGCGCGAGGCGCCCGCGCGGAAGGCCCGAGGATCCGGAGCGGCGCGCAATCCGCTCGACGAGAGCCGTGCGCGCAAGGCCCACGGCTGCCGGCAGCGCTGACGGCTGGCGATCGAGAACGACGCGATCGATACCGAGCGGCTCGAGGAGATCGGATGCGATGACACGTAGCACGACCTTTGCCGTGTTCCCCGCTGTCCGTGCCACCTCCGGGACACTCGCGATCCAGCGGGCGACCTCACGATCGAGGTACGGGACGCGACACTCGATACTGTGCGCCATCGTGCCGTGATCGAACGGAACCAAGTGCCGATTCACGAGCTGATGCGTGCGGAGGAGCGCGTTGAGCCTGGCCCGCACCCGCCGCGGCGATGTGGCGGGCCAGGCAGCAACCATGCGGAGGAGGGGGGACCGGTCGACCCATTCCGGGGGCAGTGTCGCGAGCACGTCCACGACGCGCTGCGTGTACGGTGCAGGATGCACGTGCATCCAGTACCCGAGGAAGAGCTCGTCCGCGCCCTCGCCGCACAACATGACCTTCGCTCCCGGCCAGCGACGGCGCACCGCGGCTCCGATGAAGTATGCCGAGTAGGCCGCGCCCTGCGCGCCGAGCGCCAAGATCAACCGGGGATAGCTCCGCAGGATGGCGTCGGTGTCGACTCGTTCGAAGCGATGGGGAAGCGACAAGCGACGGGCGACCGTGCCGGCGATGCGCTCGTCGTTCCCGCCGTCACCGCCACCGATCGTCAACGACGCCACCTGTCCGGCGGGCATGCGCGCCGCACAGCGCGCGATGATCGTCGAGTCGATCCCGCCGGATAGCGCGACGACGACCGGGAAGCGTTCGCTGTGCCGGATGCGCCGCGCCACGGCGTCGTCGAGACGCGCCGCCCCCTCCAGGTCGATGGAATCGAGATCGAGCATCTCGCCGCCGGCCACCCCCGGGTCGCTCGCTGCCTCGACCACGGTCGGGCGCCCGCTCGGCATGGCGGAGCCAGCGAGCGTGACGCGCGCGCCCGGAGGGACCTGGCGGATGGCGGCAAAGTTCGTGCGATCAGAGGCGCAGAATCCCAACACGCGCCGTTCGGACAGCGCGATCTCGTCCCAATCGGTCGAGAAGCCCGGATGATGGAAGAACGCTTGGACCTCCGACGCGGCCGCCCAGGCGCGGCCGCCCGATAGCGGAGCGTAGTAGAGCGGCTTGACCCCAAACGGATCGCGGAACAGGTGGCACGCGCGGGCACGCGTGTCGCACACGACGATCGCGTAGTCACCGTTCAAGCGGCGAGTGAAATCGAGCCCACGAGACAGGTAGAGGGCGAGGAGTGCCTCCGCCTCGGACCGCACCGCGATGCCGTCGGCACGCCGGAGCGCACGCGCGATCTCTTCGTAGTCGTAGATCTCGCCGTTGAAGGCGAGGGTGACGTCGCCGCTCGGGGTCGACACGGGCTGGCGCCCCGCGTCAACGGCAACGATCGCCAGACGACGAATGCCGAGCGCAAACCAGTCACGTCGAACGAGCCCCTCGTCATCGGGGCCGCGCGCCGCCAGCGAGGCGACCATCGGAGCGAGCCACCGCTGATCGCGTCGATCACCGACGACGGCAACGATGCCGCACACCGTCTACGCGCACGCGCGCGAGCGGTTCAGCAAGCGATCACGCGTAGCACGTGCAATTGCACACCGCTTCGACGGTGCCGGACAAGGGGATCACGCGGATGTCCCACTGGACGAGGACGTTCTTGTCACGCGCGAGCTCCTTGATCTTGGCGCTGATTTCGCGTGCGAGGGGCGAGGCCGGAAGCCCGACCGTCTTTCGGAGCTGGGTGACCGCCTTGGCCGCCTTCTTGGCTGCCTGGCGGGTTGTCCGTTTTGCCGCTCTCTTCGGCTTGCCCTTGGCCATGGACGCTCCTCCGTGCGCCGGGCTAAACCGGCGAGGTGCAGTGAATGAAAGAGTCGTACGGTGAAGGGCTAGCGACCCGCACCGGCCCCGAGTCATGCGTGGCCGCTCGCGAGGGCGGACGCGAAGCGTTGACAGGGGAACGGGCAGGCCGGGTATTCAGCCGCGAAAGAAACCACTCCGGGACGCCGACGCCGTGGAGGAAGGCGGAAGGCCACATCCGGCGCGTCGCTATCGCAAGACGCGTCGGAGTCCCGCGCGGTCAGAGACCCCGAGCATGCCCGGACACACCTCGCGCGAGAACCGGGAGAGCCCTTGGTCGCCCGTGGCGGATGGCGCCGCGGGCCGCGTCGGGAAGTCCAAGGACGCACGCCGATGATGCACGGCCACGGGCAGTCGGACAGCCCCGTAGTACCGACGAAGTCTCCGAACAAAGCCGGGGACACCGGCGGCGGAGGGGATGGAGGGAAGGGGCCTGGCCAAAGGGAACCCGAGCCAGCAAAACGCGCCCCGGGCGCAGGACCGGGACGGCGCGCGCAGTGCGCTGGAGCGGGTACGGCAAGTCGCTGAGCGGGACAAGACGGTGCGGTTCACGACGCTCCTGCACCACATCTACGACGTCGAGCACCTGCGGGCGGCCTACCACGCGCTGAAGCGAGAGGCCGCGCCCGGGGATCGACGGCGAGACGTGGCAGCACTACGGGGAGGCCCTCGAGGCGAACCTCCGCGGACCTCTCGGGACGGCTGGCGCGCGGGGCGTATCGAGCGAAGCCGGTCCAGCGGACGTACATCGCCAAGGCCGACGGGCGGCAGCGGCCGCTGGGCATCCCCACGCTGGAAGACAAGCTCGTCCAGCGCACGACGGTCGAGGTGCTGAACGCGATCTACGAGACCGACTTCCTCGGCTTCTCCTACGGTTCCGGCCGGGGCGCAACCCGCATCATGCGTTGGATGCGCTCTACGCCGGGCTCCTGACGCAGAAGGTGAACTGGGTGCTCGATGCCGACATCCGCGGGTTCTTCGAGGCCATCGACCACGAATGGCTGGTGAAGTTCGTCGAGCACCGGATTGCGGACCAGCGCGTCGTGCGGCTGATCCAGAAATGGCTCAACGCCGGCGTGCTGGAGGACGGGACGCGGACGTGGAGTGAGAAGGGCACGCCGCAGGGGGCCAGCATTTCGCCGCTCCTGGCCAACGTGTACCTGCACTACGTGTTCGATCTCTGGGTCCGGCGGTGGCGGCAGACGCAGGCCCACGGCGATGTCGTCGTCGTGCGGTATGCGGACGACTTCATCGTGGGATTTCAGCACCGGGCGGAGGCCGAGCGGTTCCTGGCCGAGCTGCGCGAGCGGTTCGCGAAGTTTGGCCTGGAGCTGCACCCCGAGAAGACGCGGCTGCTGGAGTTCGGTCCGTATGCGGCCGAGCGTCGGCGGCGCGCCGGGAAGGGGAAGCCGGAGACGTTCGATTTCCTCGGCTTCACGCACATCTGCGGGAAGAAGCGGAATGGGCGGTTCACGGTGGTGCGGCAGACGATCCGGAAGAGGTTGCAGGCGAAGCTGAGCGAGGTGAAAGCCGAGCTGCGGCGACGTCTGCACGACCCGATCCCGCAGGTGGGGGGGTGGCTGCGGTCGGTCGTCGGTGGGCACATCCGCTACTACGGGGTGCCCATGAACAGCTCGGCGATGCCATGTTTCGCTACCAGGTGGCGTGGCTCTGGCAGCGCGCTCTCGCGCGGCGCAGTCACACGGGGCATGTCTCCTGGGAGCGGATGCGCCGGTTCGTCGACCGCTGGCTGCCCCCGGCGCGCATTTGCCACCCCTATCCCCTCCGGCGCCTTGGCGTCATCCCCTGAGGTAAGAGCCCAGTGCGGCAATCCCGCACGCTGGGATCCGTGGAGGGGGTTATGGGTAACCATCATCTCTACTCCGACTCTCGAGAGGACACAGAAAACGTGATGATGCCTTCGGCGAAGAGCGCGCGGGCGGCCGCGCAGACGCTGTCGACGGCGCCGGCGTGCTCCCCTCCAATCATCTCCGCGATGTCACCGAGACAGCGCTTCCCGTTCGCCAGGGTCGACAGGAGATAGGGTACGGGCCCGAGGTGGACGACGCGATTCCGGTTGCGGAACGGCAGGTGCTGAAACGCATACGCGTGCGGTGTCGCGTCTCGCTCGCTCTCCATGTCGCGCGAGAACGCTCTGATCACGACGTTGTTCGCCAGGACGGGTATGTAGCCCGGACCGGGCTCGGCACGATCGATCGCGCGATAGAAGAGCTCGTCGACGACATCCGCGCACGCGACGTCCGGGTGCGGATCTTGGAGCAGTTCCCAGCATCGCCTCTCGTCGTCCTCGCCGCGGCGCTGCGCCTCGCGCTGCCTCGGTGCGGGCCGTGTCGATGCGGCCGCAGGCGAGCGCCTCGAGATGGCGGTCGAGAGGAGGGCCTCGTAGGGACGGATCTGCTCGGCCGCCGTCGTGGGCTCGGCGAGGATGCGCATCCCCCGCAGTCCGACCGCGCGCAGCGCGGCCGGATCTCTCAGGGCGCCGCGCAGAACGCGCGATAGCTCGTCATGGTCGGACGGGTCGTGCACGATCAGCACGTTGACGCCATGGAGCAAGCGAGGAGCACACGGTTGCTTTCGGGCAATCTCCGCCGAGACGAGGAGCGGCGTGCCGCAGGCGAGCACCTCGAGCGGCGTACCGGGGGCATGCGACGCGATGGGAAACCCGCGCTCCAGCACGCACACGACGCTGCACGCGCGCAGGAACGATGGCACGCGCCAGTGGGGAAGGAACGGCAGCCTACGGACGTTGGCCTCGAGATGGCCGTCGGCGATCGCCTGCTCCAGTCGGTTCTCGTCCTCTGGCGATCCGTGGGTCATCGCGAGGAGCGTGAAGCTCATCCCCTCGCGCTTGAGTCGGGCGAGTGACTCGAGGAGATCGAACGTTCCCTTCACCGTCCCCATCTTGCCGTAGAGGCCGATCGTGGGAGCCGATGGATCGACCGCACGATCGCCGAGCCGGCGCAGGAACGCGTCGATGCCGAGCGGGGCGGCGTCGGGATGGAAGTGGGTGCGCGGGCTGAGGAAGCCCGGATCGGCGAGGATTCGTGATTCCGGGACACCGATCTCAACGAGTCGCGAGCGCGCCGCCGGGCGCGCGCAGACGATGGCGGCCGCCTTGAGAATCTCTACGTAGCAGGGGCGCAGTTGGGGGAGGGCCAGGAGGCGCGCGACGTCGCTGCCAGCGTGTCGAATCACCAAGGGGAGCCCTCTCCACACCGCAGCCAGGTAGGCGGCGACGGCATAGGGCTCGAGATAGAATCCGACGACGACCTGGCTGCGATGCGCGTCGATCGCCTCGAGCGCGAGCGACGCGAGCTTGGTGACAGTGGGATTCCCGGCGGGAATGTGTCGGTAAGCGGCGGTGGGAGCTTCCGTCCGCCACACCGTGATGGCGCCGTCGCGAAACCGCGGAGCGAGCCACGGCGCATCGTCCTCGTCCAGATGTATCCGATACGCCGCCTCGACCTCACTGGCGTTCGTGACCACGTCCACCCGATGGCCCTGTTCGGCAAGCCAGCGGCACATCCAGTAGCTCTGTGCGCTGACCCCGCCCTGGATCGGTGGATACTTGCCACGACACAGATCCGCACATCGGCCCCCGTGCAGTACACACGATGCGACGCGCTTGGGGTCCGCGTCAAGGCTCGATTGTGGGCAGTGCTCGATTGTGGGCAGCCGCGTTGCTCTTGTCTCGGTTAGACACCTCGTCGGCAGCCGCGTCAGGTCGAGCCGACGCCTGGTGCAAGCGTCTGAGGTCAGGCGAACGATATGGTGGGCTGATCCGGGGGCCGCGAGGAAAGTCCGACGCGAACGCTAAGCTAGACGACTGTGCTACCGGTTGGCCGGATGGTCGGTCCCAAGGGGCACGAGCGCAGGCTGAGCCGCCACCTGACGGTGATCAGGCGACGCGCTGGTACCGGTGGTGGAGTCCGCCGACGTGCGGGATGGTCGTGATCCTCCCAGGGAAAGGCGCTTGCACCTCACGCGGCTGCGGACTGTTGTTCGCGAGGGCTTGATGGGGACGCACGGGGTTGTCGTAGGCGAGGTAGGCACGCAGGAGCCGGCGCAGATGGGCCTCATTGAGAATGAGGAAGTGGTCCAGGCACTCGCGGCGGATGGAGCCGATCACTCGTTCCGCAAAGGGGTTCTGCCAGGGCGCTCTGGGAGCAGTGATCACCGGCCGGATTCCCATGGTGTTGAGGCACCGAGTGAAGGCCTCGCCGTCGATCGAGTCTCGATCCCGAAGGAGGTATTTCGGGCGGTCTCCTCCGGGAACGCCTCGATCACCTGCCGCGCCGTCCAGACTGCTGAGGGGTGATCAGTCACGTTGACGTGGAGGAGTTCGCGGCGGTGATGCCGCAGGACCACGAAGACGAAGAGCAGGTGGAAGGTGAGGGTGGGGACCACGAAGAAGTCGATGGCGACGATGTCTCGGGCA